>NZ_BAFT02000024.1 GCF_000308475.2 Nocardia brasiliensis NBRC 14402
AAACAACTGCGCAACAAGGACATGAAAATCGAGCTCACCGAGCAGGGTAAGGCCCTGCTGGCCAAACGTGGATTCGATCAGGTACTGGGTGCCCGGCCGCTGCGGCGCACTATCCAGCGCGAGGTCGAGGATGCGCTCTCGGAGAAGATCCTCTTCGGCGAGATCGGCCCCGGCCAGACCGTCGTCGTCGACGTCGAAGGGTGGGATCGTGCCGCGGATCCCGACGGCGCGGAAGCCGCGAGTTTGGTATTTCGAGTGGAAAGCCGGGAGATTTCGCTGACCTGATTCCGCTGTAATCCGCCGCGCAACACACGACGTGTTGTGCGGCTTCGGCATGCAATTAATCAGTGCTAATTCGGCGGGGCCGGAAATTAATCTTGATACTTCGTCCTTTGATTGTGCTCATATCATTGACCTAGATAAGTTAAAAAACATATAGTTAATGAGGATCGTTCCAACTAGTACCGCAGACGCTGGAGGTGTCTGGATTGAGCGCCATCAAAGAGACGTACGAATCGCTGAACTTAGAACCGAAGCCGATCCGTCCGCACATCCTCGCCGCCGCTACCGTGGCCTTCGGCGAGGACTACTACGCGGCACGGAAAGAGACCATCAATCTCTCCGGTTTCGTCCAACTGAACAAGTGGCCGATGCCCGGGTTCGAGCACCGCGTCGACGAAAGGGGATACGCGGAGTTCCAGACCGAGTTGATCTCGGCGCCCGAGGTCGGTATCAAGGGCTTCAGTTACGAGTTGGACGACCGCATCCAGGTGCTGTCCAACCCGTTCCTGCCCAATACCGGTCACGTACGGCAGATCACGCCCGGCAAGAACTTCCCCGCGGAGTTCAACATTCGCCGGTTCGGCATCCTGGAGTCCAGCACGTTGCGCCTGGCACACCGCAACGTGATCGACATCTACGGGGTCGTCGACCACATCCCGCCGTTCAAGAAGCCACTGACCGGCCCGTACCTCGGCAAGCCGCGCGGTGACGGACCGTTCGACGTGATCGTCGGGCCCAACGTGGTCCGGGGCACCACCTTGCCCGAGGCCTGGTACCCCGCCAACGACGAGAACGAGCCGGTGGGCATCACGCCGAGCATGTTCTTCATGCCCAGCGCCGGACCCTGCATCTCCATGCTGGTCGATCCGTCGATGATCATGCAGGTGTCGCTGGAGGGCCAGGCCAAGCTGGAGGTGGGCGGTAAGGAAGTGACCGTCGACCTGGCCGGCGACTACAAGAACGCCGCAGGCACGGAGATCCTGCTGTTCGGACCGGAGAAGCACGACGAGGGTGCTGGCGTGCTGGCACAGATCTCGCGCGTCGCGATCTCCGGCCACTGCGCCGCGCTCGGCGGCCGCGTGATGCTGCGCGTCAGCTTCCCGCGGGTGTCCGGTGGCACGCTCGGCGAAGGCAGCGAAGACAGCCTGAGCCGCATCCGCTACCCCAGCGAGCTGCACATCGATACCGAGTTCGAGCTGGTCACGCCCGACGTGACGCTGTACGCGACGAACCCGGTGCATGTGTTCGGCAAGCTGTCGAGCATGGAGGCCACGGGCACCGAACTCCAGATGAACGGCACGGACACCGCGCTGGTCACCACGGAGGACGAGGTCAAGGCCAGGCTGACGGGTATCAACCTGGTCATGCGGGATTCGTTTGTCGGCGAGCACGCGGCCGTCAACGTATAGGCGGGCTTTCCCGAGCGGTCTTTGCTTGACGCGGGCCGCTCGGGTGAGTTCCCTTGAGTTATCAATAGCGATAGTTCAGCCTTGCTGGTCCCTCACCGCGTTGTCGGGAGGGACCAGCGTCCACGACCGGAGGCAGGCACTGTGGACCCGTTGACTCTTCTCATGCACCAGGTGATGCTCTCCGATCGGCCGCGGATGAATGCCTACGAGCAGGCGCTCGCCCAGGTCGTCGCGCCCGGCTCGATCGTGATCGACGTCGGCGCAGGAACTTTGGCGCTGTCGCTGCTGGCGCTGAAACACGGCGCCGAGCACGTGTACGCGATCGAGGCGGACCCGGATATGGCGGCGGTGGCCGAACGCATCATCGCGACCAACGATCTGAAAGAACAGCTCACCCTGATCCAGGGTGACGCGCGGGCGGTCCGGCTGCCGCGCAAGGCCGATGTCATCGTCTCGGAGATGATGGGCAATCTCGGCCCGGAAGAGAACATGATGCGCGTGCTGGACAGCGTCGCCCGCAAGAACCTGGCGCCGAACGGCCGGATCATCCCGCGCGAGCTGACCACCACTTTGGCCGCCATCGAATTCGATGACGAGGGCTGGGGGATGTGGGGACAGGACTTTCACGGCTTCCGGTTGGACGCCGTGCAGGATTTCGCCGAGCCACGCGCCCAGCTGCACTTCTTCCAGCGTGCGCCGCGGTTGCTCAGCGATCCCGTGCCGATCGCGGACCGCGTGCGGCTACCCATCGCACGGCCCGGCAGTTTGCACGCCGTCATGGGGTTCTTCACCGCCGACCTGATCGAAGGCGTCGCCCTGTCGAATTTCCCTTCGTACCAGGGATGTAACTGGGCGGTGTGGATCTGGCCGCTACGTCACACGCCGGTACGCGCCGGCGATGCCATCCAGGCGACGGTGCATCGGCCGTCCGGCTCCGCCCGGTCCAGAGTGGTCACCGAATGGCGGCTGGACTGCACGATCGCTCGGGAAGGTCAGGGCTGATGCCGATTTCCGTCGGAACTGTGCGCGACATCCCCGTACGAGCGCTGAAGCTGTGCGGCCTGACCTGGTCGGGGGATCTGCTCTGGTTCTCCGAAGGAGTGCTCAACCAGATCATCGCGATCGACCCGGCGACGGGCGCGGTCGAACATCGAATCCCCTGTGCGGCAGTCCGATCCGATCTGACCACGATGGGTGGTCATCTGATCCAGGTCGTCGGTGACGAGCGCGCCCTACGCGTGATCGATCCGGCGACCGCGGATACGGTCGCGGAGTTGCCGAATCCCCGTCCGGGCGAAGGCTTGTCCGGAATCGAGGCGGCCCAGCACGGGGTGTGGCTCGGCTACGAGAATCGGAAGGCGATCGATCTGCGCACGCCAGACGGTCTGCAATTGGTCGACACCATTCCGGTGCACGCCCGGCCCGCGGGCGTCACCGTCTCCGACGACTACCTCGCCTACGCCGACTACAAGAACGCCATGATCAATCTGGTCAGCCTGGTGAGCCGCCGCGAGGTCGCCTCCTACCATGTCGCGGGCAATCCGACCGGATTGACCTGGGACGGCAGCCGGATCTGGTACTGCGACCACACCACCTTGCAGCTGCGGGCGATCATGGTGCCCGGCATCAGTGCCGGATAACCGGTTTCGCGTTCGTCGCGTCCAGATCGCGCTGTAGGTCGCAGGGCAGCAACGGTTCTCGCAGCAGGCTCAGATAGCGTTCGGCGACCGGCTGATCCGCCGGCCCGGCGGCCAGCCAGGCGCCGACCAGCCGTGCACCCTCGATGTAGGTGACCGTGTACGCCCGCCACAGCGGGTCGGTCAGGAAACGCACCATGTGCTGGGCTCGGTCGCGCGGCAGCAACAGCCACCGCTCGAGATAGTCGGTGACGTCGTCGACCGTGGCTCCCCGGTCGTGCAACATGATCGCCGCGTCCTGGCGCGCCGCGAACAGCCGCTGCAGATGGGTCCGCACCCGCTCGACCAGCTCACCGTCGCTGAAAATCCCTTCCGCGGCGAGGATTTGCGCTGTCCATTCGCCCCACCCTGCACCGAGGACCGCCACATGCGCGAGTTCGGCGGTGCCCTCCGAGATCAGGCATTGCGGCGTGTTCACCAGTGCGATGAGCTGCTCGCCGTGTCCGTGCTCGCGCACCAGCCCGGCCTCCTTGAGGCAGTGCTCGGTGTGATGGCCGGGATAGGATTCGTGGGTCACCAGGATCGGCAAGGCCGCGATCGCGCGCCCGGCCTCGTCGTTGAGCGCGACCTTCGAGCGGAAGCCGCCCAGATACCGGTTGAAGGCGTTCCAGGGCTTGCCGTGCACCACCTCGTAGTCGACGCGTTCGCCGGCCGGTAGGCCGAACAGCGGTCGGGTCAGCCCTCGCAGTTCGTCGGAAACCGCCTGTGCGGCTTGCTGTAAGCGGTCCGGTGGGATGCGATTGCGCTCGTAGTACGCGTCGAGCCGCTCCTGCAATCCGCCACCGCCCGGTAGCAACTCGGCGATCGCCGCATGCGCGTCGGCGTAGCACGCCGGATCGCCGAGGGTGATCTCCACATCGAAGTACTGACGAATCTCGTCCAGGAACGGTAGGTCGATGCCGGACAGTCGTTTTCCCACGCACTCCAGCGCCGTGAGTTGCGCCGACAGATACCGCTGCCGCGAGTCGGGCAGCCCCGAGTCGGCGAGTTCGGTCCGCAGCCGCGCCGCCTGCCGAACCAGATCCGCTGGGGCGGCGGGTGGTTCGTCCGTGACTCGGGCCGAGAGTCGTGGATCACCGAACCAGCAGTCCACGAAACCGTCGATCAGTTTCCCCAGACGCAGCCCCAACAGCAGGTATTCGCGGACCACCGGCTCGTAGGCCGGGTGCTCGGATTCGGCGCCGCTCATTCGGCGGGGTCGAGCCAGAGGTTGGACAGGTCGAACCAGCGATCGATGGTGGGCATGGCGATCGCGTTGCGCACCCGGGCACCCTTGATGTGCGGGATGGTCGGCGCGTGCACCAGGATCGGCACGATGGCCGCGTCTTTCATCACCTGCAGATCCACCGCGTGCCAGGCCGCGTGCGCGTGGTCCGGATCGGTCGCCGAGAGCGCCTCGTCGATCATGCGGTCGACCTCGGGGTTGCTGTAGCACCCGTAATTGCCGGTGCCGCGAATCTCGTTGGTCTGCAACATCGGTTGCAAGAAGGCGCGCCCGTTGTTGCCGAACCAGTCCGGTGTCCAGGCCGGCGTCGAGATATCCCATGCGCCCGCGCGCGCATTGGCCGGATCCCGGAGGAAGGGGTAGAAGTCGGTGTGCCCCAGGGCGACGACACGCAGGGTGATGCCGATCTTGGCGAGGTCGATGGCCACCGCGGCGGCGACTTCGGGGTTCGCGTCGACATCGCGATGCGCGATCGTCAGCGTCAGGCCGTCCGGATAGCCCGCGGCGGCCAGGAGCGCCCGCGCCTTCTCCGGATCGCCGCGATCGCCCGGTGTCGCGTAGAGATCGAAATCCTCGTAGCCGTAGTTGCCCGGCGGAATCGCGGAGCGGGCGGGCCACATCACCGTGCCGACGCTCAGCTCGTCGAAGATGCGGACCATCACCGTCTTGTCGATCGCGTAGGAGATCGCCTGGCGCACTTCGGGTTTGCCCATGGCCCCGGCGGCGTTCGGACTGACTGTGTTGAACACGAGGTACGGGTTCAACGCGTAACCGAGGTTGTTACCCGGATCGGTGGGGTTCTCGTCGTAGGTCTCGGTGACCGGCGACGCCCAGGACAGGTCCGCGTGCCCGGCCCTGATCCGCTGCCCGACCTGCTGCGGCGTCGCCTTCTCCATGACCACCTCGACACCGTCCAGATATTGGTGCCGTACCGGATCGGTCTCCTGCCGCCACACCGGATTTCGGGCCATGCGCAGGTGTTTGCCATGGCTGTAGTGGGTCAGCCGGTAGGGCCCCAGCGACCTGACGTTGCGCCGGAATTCCGGACTGTCGGGGACGAAGTCGTCATATTCGACCGGGCCCGGTGACGCGAACATCATCGAGATGATGTGGATGAAGTCGAGGGCGGGCCGGATCAACTCGAACACCAGCGTGCGATCGTCGACCGCGGTGATCCCCGGGATATCGCGAGAGTTCTGGAACCGGGCGAGCTCGGCCGGCGCCGGGTTCCGATCGGGCACGGCGGCGGCGTAGTCGTCGCAGTATTCGGCCACTCCCTTGATGGTGCTGGTGTAGTAGTGGATCGCACCCGCCCGGAGCACCGGGTTGCACATGCGTTTGAACCCGCGGACGAAGTCGTGCGCGGTCACCTCGCGCGGGGGAGTGGTGTCCCACAGGACTCCTGGGCGCAGGCGAACCGTGTACGTCAGGTGGTCACGGCTGAGGCCGCCGTTGTCGACCGTGGGGATTTCCAGCGCGACATCGGGCACCGGCGTGACCTGATTCCAGTCGTGCAGGTGTGCCACCGGGCGATAGGTGAACAGCTGGCGGGTGAACAGCCTGATGATCTGCCCGGACAGCATGTAGTAGGAGCTCGCCGGGTCCACGTGATCCATGCTTCCCGGCCCGTACAGGCGCAAGATGCCGCCGTACTCGGGCTGATCACCGTTCATTGCTCCGACCTCCTGGTCCGAACCGTGCCGAAAGATCCTCTAGATCACTATATGTAATGGAAGTATACTTTGGGGCGAATGCGGAAAGGTGGTGCGGCAGTGCGGGAGACAACCACGCGAGCAGGCGCTGCGGAGCCTCGGGCGCCCCGCCGCGGCGGCACGCTCACCCTGGTCGGCGCCGGTGACGTCGACTATCTCGACCCCGCGCTGGCGTATCACACGGCCACCCGCGGGATCGTGCGCGGCTACACGCGGCAGCTGGTCGGCTGCGTCGCTAGCCGCAACCGCGAGGAGGCCGGAAAGATCGTCGCGGACCTGGCGACCGAGGTGCCGACCGTGGCGAACGGCCGGATCAGCGCGGACGGTACGCAATATCGGTTCACCCTCGCCGAAGGCCTGCGGTGGAATACGCCATGGGGCATCCGCCCACTGGTCGCGGGCGATGTCGTGCGCGGGATCAAACGACTGGCCCATCCGCTCGCAAGCAGTCCCGGCCTCGCCTACTACCTGAGCACGATCGAGGGCATGCGCGAGTTCCGGGACGCCGTGGCGGGCGCGCCGGCCGAGTCCGTCGCCGCTCGGCTCGAACACACGGAGATCAAAGGTGTCCGGGCGCAAGGAGATCGCGAGATATTCTTCACCACCCGGCATCCGTCCTCGGATTTCTTGAACATGCTCGCGTTGCCGTTCGCCACGCCCGCGCCGGTGGAGTACCTGGATTTCGTCCCCGGCAGTCCCGAGTTCAACCGGGTGCTCGCCTCCAATGGGCCGTACCAAGTGGTGAATTACGTTCCGGGAGAACAGATCGTGCTCGAGCGTAATCCCGCCTGGGACCCGAGATCCGATCGGCTGCGTGCCGCCTACGTCGACACCATCGTCGTGCGCGAGGGAATGTCCGAGCGCGCGGCCCACGAACTGGTCGCCACCGGCGCGGCCGAAATGCTGTGGGACACTCAACCGCTCACCGAGGAACTCCCGCAGTTGCTCGGCAGCGCGGATCCACGGCTGGAGGTATACCCCGCCGGATTGTTCAGTCCCTATATCGTGGTCAACTTTTGCAGTCCCGTCATGACCGCCCGCGCGGTGCGCGTCGCACTGCAGTACGCCGTGGACAAGGCCGCGGTGTCGCGCGTGTGGGGCGGGCCGAGCCTGAACGATATCGCCGACCAGATCCTGCCGCCGCTGTGCACCGCGCACCGTGAATTTCGTCCGTACGGGACCGAAGGTGGCCGCGGTGATCCGGAACTGGCCAGGCGGCTGCTCGCCGACGCGGGTTATCCGGACGGGCTGACATTGCGATTGATATTCCGCGACCGCGACATCCACCCCGAAACGGCCGAGGTGGTCAAGGCGGCGCTGGCGCGGGCCGGAATCCGCGTCGAGTTGGTCGGCGTCTCGATCAATGAACTGTTCTCCGACTACTTTTCGTCGTCGGTCACGCGTAAGAGCTGGGATATCGCCCTCACCGGCTGGGAACCGGATTGGTACGGCAACAACGCGCGCACCTATCTGCAGCCCCTGTTCGACAGCCGGGGTGTGGTCGAGGGCGGTGACTGGGGTTCGAACTTCGGCCGCTATCGCAGTGCGAAGGTCAACGAGTTGCTCGGCGCCGCGCTCACGTCGGCGGACGAGACGCGAGCCGCCGAGCTCTTCCGCCGGATGGAGGCCGAGGTGCTGCACGACGCCGCGGTGGTGCCGGTTCTCTTCGCGCACCAGTACTGGTTCCACGCCACGACCGTCCGGAACTGGCTGCCCTACCCGGTGCTCAACGGCGATCTCACCAACCTGTGGCTCGCGGGAAAGAGCCGTTGACATGCTGGAACGGCCCACGGTAACGCCCATCCGCCGTTACTGTGTGTCCGAACTACTATCGAAAGCTTTACCGAATCTCATCAACGTAGAGGAGGCACCATGGTTGCATCGCAACCGATCGAACCGCCGTCCGTGGATCTGGGCATGCTCATCCGCCGGCCACCGCACGACGTCTTCGAGGCCCTGGCCGACCCGTCGATAACGTCCAAATTCTGGTACACGAAGAGCAGCGGCCGCATGGCCGAGGGCGCCGAACTCACCTGGGAATGGGAAATGTACGGCGTCGCCCGCACGATTCGGGTCCAGAAGTTCGACACCGACAGCAAAATCCAATTCACTTGGGATAATTACAATCCCGAGGAGCCGACTACGGTAGAATTCACCTTGATACCGTATGAGAACGACACCACGTATCTGCATATCACCGAAACCGGTTATGGCGGCGATCTCCAAGCTCAGGTCGACGGCGTCCGGGATTCCACGGCCGGATTCGCCTATCTGATCGCCGCGTTGAAAGCGGCCCTCGAACACGACGTGACACTTCGGTTGGTGCAGGACGAGAATCCACCGAATCTGCAACGGCACTGATCGTTAATTCACAGGCGCGGTAACTCGGCTGACGGGTGACGTCGCGATGCGGTGTGGAAATCACACAGTGAATGAGGATGAGCATCATGGAATTCACCTACACGACACGCATCGCGACGACACCGGAGCAGCTCTGGACGGCGTTGACCCAGCCGGAATTCACCCGTCGATATTGGTTCGGCGTCGCCATGCATTCGGACTGGCGGGTCGGCTCGCCGGTGAAATGGCAGAACATGCCGGAGGAAGAGCCTCAGGATCTGGGGCAGGTCGTGCTGGCGGCCGACCCCTATCGCGTCCTTTCCTATAGCTGGCACCTGCTGCAACCCGCGCACGCCATGCTCTTCGGCTGGTCGGACGCCGAACTCGCCGAGTACATGAAGGAACCGCGCACGATGGTCACCTTCGAGATCGCGCCCGACGGCGACGGCGCGGTCCGGCTGACGGTGACCCACGACGGCTTCGAGCCCGGCAGCGTCATGTACCAGGCGATCAGCGGCCAACTCCCGGGCAGCGGCGGCTGGCCGGGGCTGATGAACAATCTGAAGGCGTTGCTGGAGACCGGCACGGTTCTCGCCGCCACACCGTCGGCCGCGCATGCCATTCGCGGCGACGAATAACCCACGCGGATCGATTCAGAAGGTGGCGAACCGATGACCACTATTTCTCGACAGCCGACCATCACTCCCGGCGGACTGCCGCTGCTCGGCCACGGGCTGGAGATGAAACGAAATCCGGGTCGACTGCTGCTCTCGCTGCAGTCCGGCGACCCGGTGACCATGATCCGCCTCGGCCGCAGGCCGATGTACGTCGTCAACGACGCCGACCTCATGCGGCAGGTCATGCGCGCACCGGAGATCTTCGCCAGGGGCGGCCCGATCACCGAACGGTTCCGCGTCATGTTCGGCAACGGCCTCGGGATTTCCGACGGCGCTTTTCATCGGCGCCAGCGCCGCCTGCTGCAGCCCGCCTTTCATCGCACGCGGATCATCCACTACTGCTCGCTGATCAGTGAATTGGTCGCGGCGCGGATCGAGGGCTGGTCCGAGGGTGAAACCCGGCGGATCGAGCGGGACATGGACGAACTCGCCCTGGCCAACGTGACCCAGGTGATCTTCGCGCCCGGCACCACGCTGGATCAGCGCCGGTTCATGGACGCCACCGGTGTGGTGCTCGGCGGGCTGTTCCGGCGCATCGCGGACACCACCGGCGTGCTGACGAAGCTGCCGACCGCGGCGAATCGCCGCTACCGGGAGTCGGAAGACTATCTGCGGCGGACCATTCACGAGACGATCCGGGAGTATCGGGCCAGCGGCGAGGACCGCGGCGACCTGCTGTCGATGATGTTGCGCGCGCGCGACGAGGACGGCAGCCCGAGCATGAGCGATCAGCAGATCCACGACGAGGTGCTGACCTTTTTCATCGCGGGCAGCAACACCATCAGCAATACCCTGGCGTGGGCCTGTCACGAGATCGCAAGCCATCCGGAGGTCGAGAAGCAGCTGCACGAGGAAGTGGACAGCGTGCTCGCCGGCCGGGCCGCCGAATTCGACGATGTCGCCCGCTTGGAATACACCCGCCGGGTGCTCACCGAAACATTGCGCCTGCGCACGCAAGGGTTTTTCCAGACCCGGATGACGACCGAGGACACCGAACTCGGCGGCTACCGCATACCGGGTAATGAGGCGATCCTCTACAGCTTCTACGCGCTCATGCACAATCCCGGAATCTTCGCCGAGCCGGAGCGGTTCGATCCCGACCGCTGGTTGCCCGAGCGGCTGACCGCGACGCAGCGCAATGCGTTCATGCCGTTCGGTGCGGGCGTGCACGGCTGTATCGGCGAGACGTTCTCCTGGACCGAGCTGATCATCGTGCTCGCGACGATCATGGGGCGCTGGCGGCTGGCGTCCGTGCCGGGGCATCAGCCCCGGCCTAAACCGGCGGTCACGATGCCGGTGGACGCGCTCCCGATGACGGTGCACCGCAGGTCCGCCGCCACGGCCTAGGGCCTACAGTTCGCCGGCGATGTGATTTCCCCGGGCGCCCGGGTCGTCGCTCAAATAGAATTCTCTGGAGGCTTGCACGTATTCGTCGGTGGTGACGTAGCCGTCACCATCGGCGTCCAACAGGGCGAAGGCCTTGTTCGTCTCCTCCTCGGACATTCCGCCTTTGATCTGGGCGGCCATCATTTCCTGCGCGTTGATTCGTCCGTCGCGGCCCTTGTCCGCGGCGGCGAATACCGCCATGCTGAACGGTATCGCGGAATTCTCGACGAATTTCCGGAATTCCGGATGATCGCCCCAGGCCACCCATTCCTCGACGGTCACCTTTTTGTCGCCGTCGGCGTCCAGCGACCCGGGCATATCCCGGAACATGCGGTGGGCCTGCCGGTGAATACTGCTCCAGTCCGCCGATCGTGGCGGCAGATCGTATGTGTCGCACCACATTTGGGCCAGTGCCGTGACATCCAGTTCGTCCATGACACCGTCCTGGTCGACATCGTAGGCGCTGAACAATTTGCGGAGTTTGGTCGTTCTCAGTGCACTGGTCATCGCGAAATCTCCGTGTATTCGAACCGGATAGTGGGAATGCTGTCGATACTCGATCAGCCAACAAATGCTATCATCTCATATACCTATCTGACTACGGGAGGCTGGAGTGACGATCCGAGAATCCGGATATCACTGCGATGTAGTGATCGTCGGTGGTGGCGCGGCGGGCTTGAATGCCGCATTGATGCTGGCCCGGGCGCGATATTCGGTCGTGGTGGTGGACAGCGACCGGCCGCGCAACGCCCCCGCCGCGCACATGCACGGGTTCCTGAGCCGGGACGGCGTGGCACCGGGGGAGTTGCTGGTGGCGGGTCGCGCGGAGGTGGCGGGATACGGCGTCGAGTTCATCACCGGCGAGGTGACGGCGGTGGCGGCCGCGGACGGGGGTTTCGCCGTGGACGTCATCGATTCCGGAACGATTCGCGGACGCCGCCTGCTCGTCGCGACCGGTCTCACCGATGATCTGCCCGAGCTGCCGGGACTTGCCGAGCGGTGGGGCCGGGATGTGTTGCACTGCCCCTTCTGTCACGGCTGGGAGGTGCGGGATCAGGTCATCGGCGTGCTGTCCACCACGGCCATGTCGATGCACCAGGCCATGCTGTTCCGGCAGTGGTCGCCGCGGCTCAGTTTCCTGTCGCACACCGGGCCTGCGCTGACCGACGCCGAGGTCGAGCAGTTGGCCGCACGCGATATCGAGATCATTTCCGGCGAGGTGGAAGCTGTGCAGGTCAGCGATGATCGCCTCACCGGAGTCCGGTTGCGGACCGGTGAGGTCGTCGAATTGCAGGCGCTCGTGTGCGGTCCGCGCTTCTCCGCGCGCGCCGATCTGCTCGCTCCGCTCGGCCTGACCCCGACCGCGCACCCGAGCGGCATCGGCGACCACATCGCCGTCGACGCGGCCGGCCGCACCGCCGTGCCGGGGGTGTGGGCCGCGGGCAACGTCGCCGATCCGGCCAAACAGCTGATCGGCGCCGCGGCGATGGGCGCCGAGGTCGCCGTCGCGATCATCGACGATCTGATCTCGGCGGAGGTGCGCGGCGCCGTCGACTCCCGGCGGGCCGCTGCCGGCCCTCGGTAGCGGACCCGATGTCGGCGGCCGTGGCCGCCGACATCCGTCGTCCTCACGGGGCCGGTGCGAGCGCATGCCGGCGTTCGATGGCGACGGAGACGAACGCGGTGGCCAGCGCGAGCGTCGCGACGATCACGCCGAGCCAGATGACGTCCTCGATCGCCCGGTGCGCGATGACGACGCCGCCGATCGCCGGGCCGATCGCGTTGCCGATGTTGAAGGCGGACATGACAATTGCGACCGCCAGGGTCGGCGCACCGACCGCGAAACCGATCACCCGCGAGCTGAGCGCGGCGGTCATCGAGAACGCGCACACGCCGAGCACGGTGATCGCCGCGGCCGCCGCGATGCTGTGGTGCACGACGGTCCGCAGCACCACCATCATGACGGTCATCGCCACCAGAGAGCCGATGACGTTCTTCATGGCCGACCACTGCGCCAGCCGGCCGCCGAGGGTGTTGCCGACGAACAACCCGACGCCGAACAGGAACAGCACGATCGGCGCCTGATGCACGCTGATACCGCTGGCGTCGGTGAGGATCGGCTGGATGTAGGCGTACACGCTGAACAGTGCGGTCTCGAACAGCACCGTGGTGGCGAGAGCGACGAAGACCCGGGTCTGCACCAGCGATCGCAGTTCGCGCGCGACCAGGGTGCCCAGCTTGACCTCGGGGCCGCGGTCGCGCGGCAGCCGGGGTACGAAGATCGTGACCAGCAGGGCGCCCACCGCGCTCATCACGCCGATCAGCACGAAGATGACCTGCCAGCTGAATACCGCGCCGACCAGGCTGCCGAGCGGTACGCCCGCCACGTTCGCCAGCGTCATACCGCCGAGGATCACCGCGATCGCCTGCGGCATCCGGCCGGGGCCGGCCAGCGCGACGGCCATCACCTGGGCGACGGTCAGCGCGGTCGCACAGGCCACGGCCGCGATCAGCCGCATCGCGAACATGACGGGGAAGACCGGGATCACCGTCAGCAGATCGGAAACGCAGAAGACGACCACGGCGACCACCATCACGGTCTTGCGGTCCCGTCCGAGCGTCAGGACGGCCATGGTGGGCGCGCCGACCAGCATGCCGATGGCGAATGCGGTGATCAGCTGGCCGACCTGGGACACCGAGATATCGAGCGAACCCGCGATCTGATCGACCAGGCCGGAGACGATGAATTCCGAAGTGCCCAGGGCGAATACGCTCGCTCCGAGGACGTATACGCCGATCGGTAGGCGTTTGGAGACGCGAGGTTCCGCGGGGGCTTGATCGTCACGATCAGTCGTTTTGAACAGCCGCCGTCGGATCTCGGACACGCCCGATCACACTCCTTGTTCATATAGTTGTGCCGCCGACCTTACGTCTTTCGGCACACAATGAGGTAGTAACCGATCTTTTCGCGACAGAGTTCGAACATGGTGGTCATGCCGGATTCGAAGGCATCGATCCGTTCCTTGCCGTAGGCCGCGGCCAAGTCGGCTCGTTGGTCGGCCAAGCGCTGCAGGAACGCCCGGTAGAATCGGCGCACCCGATCGCTGCAGTCGAGTTCCTCGAGCACCTCGAAACCCGCCGCGATCGCCGGTGCCACGGCCTCGCCCATGGTGGTCGGTGGATCCGGCACGGTATTCGCCCGCAGTATTTCCCGTTGCGCCGCCGTCACGTCCGCGATGAGCGGGTATTCCGAGTACACGAGCCGGCTGCCGGGGCGCAGCACGCGATGGATCTCGCCGAACCACTTGTTCTTGTCCCCGGCGTTGGGCACCGAGTCGAAGGCGATGGCGGCGTCGAACTCGGCGTCCGCGAAGGGAAGTGCGGCGGCGTCGGCCATGGTGATGGTGATTCGTTCGGACAGGCCGGCCCGCGCGACATTCCTGCTCGCCTCCGCGACCTCCCAACCGCTGATGGTGATACCGGTGACCGAGATGCCGAGGCGCTCGGCCAGGCGAATTGCCGGTTCGGCCACGCCGCAACCCACATCGAGCAGATGCTGACCATGCTGCAGGGGCAGTCTTTCGGCGATCATCCAGGTGAGCCTGCCCATGGCTTCGAGGAACGGTGTGTCGTCCTGGTCGTCGTCCCAGTATCCGAGGTGCAGGTTCCCCCCGACGATCTCCACCAGTTCGCCGACACCGTCGTAGTACTCGGCGACCTCATCGGTCATGTCAGCTGATTTCTCGGCCATTGCGATCTCCGCGTTCTCTTACCGGTCCGCTGTTCGATTCAGGCCGCAGCGTTCGGCCGACTCCGCAGGCCACGCAGCGGCGACCCACGAAAAAGATACTTCTAAAAAGTATAGCTATTTAAGCTCGGATACAGCTATGGCCAGTGAGAAACGGGCAGGCGGCCTGTGCGGTAACGCCCCTCGGCCGCCCTCGATCGGAGCTACTCCGCGTTGGCTTTCAGCACGTCCAACTGCATTTTCCAGCCACCGCGGTTGTCGTCGACCCGCTTCGCTCGCTCTTCCTCGGGCAGGTCCAGGGCGGCGAAGCCGCTCTCGATCACGCGCACGCGCGTGCCCCCGTCGTGTTCGGCGAGCCGGAACTCCACCAGCGTGGCGGTGCCCTTGCCCGGCGTCGCGCCGGGGAAGGCGGAAGCCCACCGGTAGGACGCGTAGTCCTGCGGCTCCACCGTCTCTACCCGAACGGGAAACCGGCCGTACTTCGGGTCCTCGATCACCACGAAATCGCCGTCCCGCGAACGACTCTGACCCGATCTGTCGCCGTCGCCCACCCACCAGCCGGGCTCGGTCACCAGCTCCCACACCCGCGCGACGGGTGCGTTGATGTCCACCTCGTGCTCGATCTTGTCGGTGGTGATCATCGGGAATCTCCTCTTCGGTCGGCATGACTGTTCGTGGCGAGCTGCTCACTATGGCGAAGAAGTGCAATCCCACGGTAGCGCGTTTGGCCGTCCCGCCGAGAGGGAATCGGATGTCGACGCCAGGTCTGGCCCAAAACCCTGGCGTCGGAAGGATTCTGCGCTGCCGCCGACGCTCCGGCGGCACGACCGGCGAGACGGTGGTATGCCGTCGCGTGCTGTCGATGGCGACGGCACTGCACGGGGGCCGGTGTCATGATGGGCCGGCGACCCCGTGCAGGTCCCGGATCTCGTGGTCGGGTGCGACCCTGTTACAGACGGCCCGCCAATTGAGTTCCCGCGGCTTCGAGGTTGTCGCTGCCGAAGAAGTCACGAAGCGCCGCATCGTGTTCGTCGGTCGTGATGTACCCGTCGCCGTTGCCGTCGAGCATCTGAAACATCTTCAATGCGTCGATTTGATTGACCCCCGAGATGGACTGCAGGGTCATCCATTCGCTCAACGACACCGCGCCGTCACCGTCGACATCGCCGAGTTCGAAGGTGAGCTGCGCCAAGGGAATTGCGACCTCGTCGACGAAGCGGGGGTCTTCGTGCGCGGCGATCCATTCCTCCCTGCTGATTTCCTTGTCGCCGTTGGCATCGGCGTGGCCCTGCAGGTCCTGCCACAGCCGATTGGCGCGTTTGATGGTGATCCGCCATTTGTCGGAACCGGGGGGAATTTTGAATGCGTCGCACCATTTGTTGATCAACGCGTCGATGTCCGACTGATCGATCTTGCCGTCATTGTCTGCGTCGTACCGCTCGAAGTGCTTCGCGAATTTCTGGTGCCGGGCTTGCGTGACCATGGGACTCCCTATCTCATTCGGTCTTCAGTCTGCGGACCTCTACTACCCCTACTTTACTGCCGGTGGGGCGGCTCTTCAAGAGGTAATTATATTTTAGTGAAGTTACTTGCAGGTCGCTGCGGAAGTGAAGCAAGGGTGTTTCCAAGTGTTGTTATCGGTGAAAAGCAGTGGTCAGCGCGGTGTGCAGGGTATTGCCACCCGGTGCACGGCGCGGTGCCACGGCGAGGCCGGGCCGCGCCGGAACCCCCGCATCGAAAGCCGCGCTGCGAGTCGTGCATCGACGCGAGACAGCCATTATCGTGCGGGGGTCGAATTGTGCTGAGTGTTTGCGAGAGTGTGCCTACCAGTGCGCGAGCATGAAAACGATCGACATTATTGCCGTGACAACTCCGACCGTCATTTTCGCGAATACTTCGACGAAGAACGCCTGCGTCGCTTCGCCGATGAGATGTCGCGATGGCAAACCGACATCCGCGGAACGCTCCATGGCCAGCGAACGGATGGTCTCGATGCGCCAGGCCAACGTCGACAACGCCACCGCCGAAGCGAATGCCGTGAGCGCACACAGCAACAGGGACAACTGATTCGGCGGAGCGGGCACCGCGCCGTAGGCCTCGATGAACGATTCCGTCGCCAACGAAAGTACTACTGCGCTGGCCAGGTAGTAGGCGCCGGGATGCACCTGGCCGAGACTGGCACTGATCCTACGAATCACCGAGTACCCTCGCCGATTCCGCCTCGAACAATTCCACCTCGTGTGCCAGCTCGCTCAGGGCGACCACGTCGCACCTGGCCTTCGCGGCCGCCTCCAGCTCGATCAGTTTCTCGGCCCGCCGGGTCAGCGCGGTGCGGCTGTTCACCGTGGGGTCGCGGCGCTTGGCGCCGCTGCGTAGTTGCTCGGCGAGTTGCTGGAGCCCGGCGATGCGCCGGCGCAGCTCGGTCTGCGCCGCGAGCGATATCGACGCGACCTCGTTGCGCGCCGTTTCGCGGCGCCGCCGATCCGAGCCCACGAGCAGGTCGCTCACCGTGTCGATGAGATCCGTTGTGCCGTAACCCTCCCGGTCGACATCGCCCTTGATCACGATATCGCCGACGCCGTACCGGAGCAGGATGTTCTTGCTGATCGCGCCTTTCAGGCGCGAGCCGGTCACCACCGCGCGGGGTAGATCGGGTCTGTTCCGCAGGATGTACGACAGGACCTCGTAACCCGAGTAATCGTCCTCGTCGGTGAGATTGAGGTCGATCAGTGCGCAATCCACGTCGGGGCGCTGGAGTTCGTCGATCGCGGCATCGACTCTGGTCACATGCCGGACCTCGTGCCCGCGCAGTACGCGCTGTACCGCCCGGGCGAATTTGAGATTGTCCTCGAGTAACAACACGATCGCCATCTACGACCTCCTGCAGGTTGGCAGCACTATCAGAAAAGTGGCGCCGGGTGCGCGGTCGATTTCGACCGTGATCTTGCCGCCCAGGTCTGTCACGATTTCTCTGGCCCGCGCCAAGCCGAGCCCGCGACCCTCGCCCTTTCGCGAGAAACCCAGTTGGAAGATTCCTTCGACGTCTTCGGCTTTGATGCCGGGGCCCTCATCCGACACCACGATGGAGACGGACCTGCCGGTCACCGTCCCGCTGACGAACACCCGGCCTCTGGTGTGCATGGCCTCGATCGCGTTGTAGAGCAGGTTCTCGAACAATGCGGTGACATCGCCTTTGACACCACGCACGAGAACGCCGGCGAGGCCATCGATATCGAGCTCGATGGTGCTGTCCGGAAATTCCAGGCCGAGCCGATTCCGCAGTGCGGTCAATACGCCGCGCACGCTGATCTGGGCGACCTTCTGCGCACGATGCAGTTCGGCCGGCGCGCGGGCCAGTTCGGTGCAACCTTCGGTGATATCGTCGATCCACTGCGCGAGTTCGCCGTCTATCTCCACCCCACGTAAATGGAGTTCCTCGCGAATCGCATGGACATTACGCAGGATCGGGTCCACCGCTTTGCGTATGCGATGGGCGAAGTCACCGTTGAGTCGCAGTCTGGTCGCCTCGGCGCGCGATTCGGCGGCCTCTTCCCGCCGCCTGCGGATCTCGGCGGCGAGGCGGGCGCTGGCCAGCACGGTCGACGACAAGACCGGCAGCGCATCACGTTCCAGTTGGGTGAACGCATGGGGGGCGGCCACCCGGAGCACGTGCAGTCCGAGGAACTCGCCTTCGGCGTGCAGCGGAATCAAACCGACCGTGTCCAACGGCCCCTGGTAGGTGTCGAAGAGTTGCTTGAGTAGCCGGTGCGGGCGGGACTTGGAGTCGTGCAGAATGGATTTGGTGTTCGACGTGAACCAGTCGAGCGCGCGGCCGATATCCAGGCCGGCCGGCATGACCCACCCGCCGCTGCGGAACACTTCGCTGAATTGCCCGCCCTCGTCGGCGTGCCAGACGCTCGATTCGGCCGGTACATTGAGCGCCTGCCGCAGCAGCTCCATGCCCAGGGCGAGGGCGGCGCGCTCGTCCTCACCGGTGCCCGACAGCGTCATCGCGCCCACGAGCCGGCGCAGCTGTTCCGAAAGGTCCTCTCGCGCCGCGCTTTCGCTGATATGGACGGCCTCTGCGCGGGTCTTGGTGAGTCGCGCCGCGTCCTCGAGGGAAATATCGGTCACGTCGATACCGGCCTCGGCGAGCAGATGTGCGTTGGTCGCCCGGTCGAACAGCGGGAATCGAATCGTCAGCAGCAAGCGCTCCGAGCCGGAGTGCATCACATCGTCGACCAGGCTCCGGATCTCGACGCCGGATCGCACTATCTCCTTGTGCTCGGCTATCGCCCGGTCATGCTCCAGCCGATTGATCAAGAGGTCGATATAGCTCTCGCCGAGGATCTCTGCACTCGAGTATCCGTACAGTCGTTCGGCGCCACGGGTCCACAGCCGTACGGCGTAGTTGGCCTCCGGACCCGCTGCCGCCCAGAGGGATACGGCGGTGCCGGCGGCAATCGTGGTGAGCAGTTGCGCGTCGTACTCGTCCACTTCCGCACTCCCTTCACATCCACTTTTCGATGGCGCCCATGAGGGTGAGGATCATCGCGGGCATCTCCTGGTCCGAGTGCCCGTTCATGCCGTCGAGGGCGGGGTCCAGCCGCGGCGTGGTCAGGTCGATCGCGAATCCGTGCGCGGGCAGCATGGCGGCGGCCCGCACGCGCCGACCGCACAATTCCCGGGATGCCGGGACCTGGAAGAGCAGCGGGACGATCGGCGCGTCGGCCAGTGCGACGAGTTCGGCCTTGCGCCACGCGGCCTCGGCCGTCACGCGGTCCTCCGCCGCGGCGAGTGCCCGTTCGATGAGGGCGTCCACTTCGGGATTGCGGTAGCGGCCCGAGTTGGCGGGGGAGCCGGAGTGCAACAGCGGCTGGAGGAAGACGCGACTGTTGTCGTGCATCCAGGTGGGTGACCACGAGGCGAGGGCGATATCCCAATCGCCGGCCGCCGCTCGGTCCGGGTCCGCCAGCAGATCCAGGTACTCCGGCACAGCGAATTCGACCGGTATGACGGTGATTCCGGCCTCGGCCAGATCGGCGGCGTAGCGCTGGGCGACCAGGCGGGCGTGCTCGGTGCCCGGATGGACCGCGGTGAGCGTCATCTCGCCCGGATGTCCCGCGGCGGCCAGCATCGCCGCGCACGTGGCCGGATCGCCGCGATGGTCCAGCGTCGCATAGGGATCGAGGTCCTGGTGACCGTCGTTGTTCGGCGGGACGATCGAGCCCGCGATCCGGATGATCGTGTCCCGGCCGAGGGTCGCGACGCCGGCCGCGATCGCGGCCTTGTCGATCGCCAGGGATATCGCCTGGCGCACCTGCACTTTCCGCAACGCGCCCGCGGCGTTGGGGCTGCGGGTGTTGAACACCAGGTAGGGGTCCAGCGCGAAACCGAGATCATGGCCGGCGGGCATCGCGGGATCCGCGATGCGCACACCCCACGCCAGATCCGCCTCGTCCGCACGAATTCGGTGCGCCACGTCGTCGGCGGTGACCTGTTCGGCGATGACCTCGACCGCTTCGACATGCCGGTGCCGGACCGGATCGGACTTCGCGCGCCACACCGGATTCCGGCTCAGGCGTAGTTCCCGGCCCGGGGTGAAATCGATCGGCCGATACGGGCCGGTGGAACGGATATTGCGGCTCAGCTCCACGCTGCCCGGCACGAACGAGTCGTATTCGACCGGCGCGGGGGAGGTGCCGGGCAGGGTCAGCATGTCGATGAAATCCAACGCGGGCCTGCGCAATTCGAATACGATCGTGGTGTCGTCGAGCACCAGCAGGCCCGGAATGTCGTGGGCGCTCTGGTATTCGGCCAGTTCGTGCGCGGTGGGCTCGGTATCGGCGAACGCGGCGGCGTAGTCGTCGCAGAACTGCGCCATGCCGCGGATGGTGTCGGTGAAGTAGGACAGCAACGCGCTGCGGCGCACCGGATTACCCATTCGCTTGAAGCCCCGCACCACGTCGTGCGTGGTGACCGGACGCTCGGGGTCGCTGTCCCAGCAGACATCCGGGCGCAGATGGACCACGTAGCTGGTGTGGCTCGCGCCCATGCCGGCGTTGTACATGGAAGGAATCTCGGTGGCCAGATCCGGCGTCGGCGCCACGGCCTGCCAATTCCGCAGATCGGCCTGCGTCCGATAGGTGAACAGCTGCCGGGCGAAGAGCCGGACCACCTGGTCGATCGGAAATCTCGGGCAGCACACCGGATCCAACTGGTCGAGCACGCCGGGACCGTACAGCCGCAGGGCCGCCGGCTCGGTCATGACATCTCCTCGGCGAGCCTGGCCATGATGTCGACGGCCTGATCGATCTCGTCGTAGTCGTTGAAGATGTGTGTCGTGATCCGCGACGCATAATGCTGGTGCGGCGAGCCGGCCACGTCGAACTCGGTCCACCTGGTGAAGAGTCGATGCTCCCGCTGCAGCCGCATGGTGAATTCGTGGATCTTTTTCACATTCCACGCGTCTTGCGGCCGGCGGAAGGGATGGAAGGCGATCAACGGCGATTGCAGCTGGGGGTCGGCGCCGGGCGAGTACATCGCCTCGCGCCCGAAACGCTGAGCGACGCGATCGCGCGCGTAGTCCGCCAGCCGCATGATCCGTCGTTCGATGCGGCTGCGGCCGATCTCGTCCCACATCTGGCACGCGGTGGCGAGTGCGGCCCCGCGGGCGATGCTGGCACTGCCCGCGCTCTGCAGATAGTCGGCCATGTTGTCGCTCTCGATCGAGGTCCTCGTCCGTGGCGGGGGGCTGCCCTTCATCGGATACCAGGTGGAGATGATCGGCCAGAAGATGGGCAGCGGCAGCGGATTGTGTTCGGGGTGAATCTTGTTGCGCACGTAGAGCAATCCGGTGCCCAGTGGGCCGCACTGGAACTTGGAGCCGGAGCAGGAGATGAAATCCGCGCCGATGGCCCGCATGTCGATATCGAGCATGCCGGGTAGCAGCGCGCCGTCGATCACCGTGATCAGTCCGTGCCGGTGCGCGAGTTCGCACAGGGCGCGCATCGGCAGCTTGGTGCCGGTGAACAGCGTGATCCCCGCGAAGGCAAGCACTTTCGTGCGCGGGGTGATCGCCGCCTCGAACAGTTCGACGATCTGTTCGGCGCGCACGTCGAAGCCGGTGGGCAGGGTGATCGTTTTCAGCGTGACGCCGAACCGGTTGCGCAGCAGGTTGAAATTCGACAGCACGGAGTAGCACTCGTGCGTGGTGGTGACGACCTCGTCGCCGGCGTGCAGATCCAGGCCGTGGATGACCCGCGCGACGCCTTCGGTCGCGTTGTGGGTGATCACCATCTCGTCCTGATCGACCCCGTAGGACTTGGCGATCACCGCTCGGTGGTCCTGGTACATACCCGGTGGATAGACATCGCCGAGTCCGCCGGCCCAGTGCCTGGTCACCCGGTCGACGGTGTCGAGCACGGCGTGCGGCATCGCGCCGACGGTGCCGGTGTTGAGATGGATGGCGCCCGGATCCAGCGCGAACAACCTGCGTATCTCGGGCCAGGTCGCGGTGCGCAGGCTGCGCGGCGGTTCGGCGGTGATCGTCGCCGCTCGATGCTGCAGGGTGGGATCCACGGCGCCGTTCATGGGGGACCTCTTCCACGATGGGCTCGGCCGGATGAGCCGTTCAACTCCGTCGCCTGTGCGCCCGGTCGGCCAGCCATCGCCGCCGTGCGTCCGCGACATTCCAACTAGCTATATGTTACATAAGTTTTCTGTAGATTCTGCGGCTCTGCCTCTTTCTGTTCTGTTGCCGGGCAGCCTTCTGGCGGCTGCCGCAGGGATCTTGCGGTGTTCGACGCGATTGGGCGATTCGTTCCGCCTCGACAGTTGGCTTCAAAAAGCTATGGTGTATCTGGCGGCCGGTTCCGGCGCCGAGTCGGCCTCGTGGCACACCGTGCGCCACGCGGATGCCGCTGCTATCCAGGGGGTTTCGGATGGTCACGCCGCACCGGACGGAGCCGAGCGGCGGCGCGGTGCACGGCGACGGGCAGTCCGCCGCGAGCTTCCTCGCGGCGCTGCCGAAGGTGGAATTGCATGTGCACCTGCTGGGTTCGGCCGCGGTGGACACGGTGGCCGAATTGGCCGCGGCCCGGCCGGACGTCGGGGTCCCGGCCGAGCCCGCCGAATTGCGCCGGTATTACCGATTCACCGATTTCGCGCATTTCATCGAGGTGTACACCGCGGTCAACCGGTTGGTCACCAGCGGCGCCGCGGTGGTGGCGCTGGTGACCGGTCTCGGCGACCAGCTCGCGCTGGACACTGTGCGCTACGCCGAAGTGACCGTGACGCCACTGTCGCATCTGCGCAGGGGCATCGCCGCCGCCGAACTCGCCGAGGCGCTGGCGACCGGACGCCGTCTCGTGGCCGAACGTCATGGCATCCACCTGAATTGGATCTTCGACGCGTCGGCGGATGACGGTGTCGCCGGCGCCTTCGCCACCCTGGACTGGATTCTGCGCCATCAGCCCGATGGCACGGTGGGCTTCGGGCTGGGCGGCCCGGAACTCGCCGCGCCGCGTCGGCTGTTCCGCACCGCGTTCGAAAAGGCAAGGGCCAGTGGGCTGCACGCCGTTCCGCACGCGGGGGAGATCTCCGACGCCGGTGAAATCTGGTCCGCTGCAAGGGATCTGGGCGCGGAGCGGATCGGGCACGGCATTCGGGCTGTGACCGACCCCGGCCTGCTCGATTATCTGGCGGAACGGAATATCACCCTCGAGGTGTGTCCGTCGTCGAATGTCCGCACCGGTGCGGTGCGGACATTCGACGAGCATCCACTGCCCGCGCTACTCGCCGCGGGTGTCCCGGTCACGCTCGGCACCGACGATCCAGGGATGTTCGGCACCTCGCTGAACCGCGAATACCAACTGTGCCACGACCGTCTGGGCCTGTCGGTCGCCGCGCTCGCCGACGTGGTGGTCGCCGGAATCGATGCGGCCTTCTGCCCGACCCACGTGGCCGCGGACATTCGTCGTGATCTCGCGCAGGCGCGGGCGCGGCTCGAACAACGGTAGAGAACAGGGAGATGAGATATGCGAGCAGGATTCGCGCTCACGCTGCGGGCAATGCGCGTCACCGGCACCGTTGTCGCGGTAGCCGTCCCGGCGATACCGGGTGGTCTGCTCCGCCGGTTGCGCTACGGCCCCGAGTCCGGCCGGCGGCACGTGTATCGGCGGCTCGTCGCGCTGTTGATGTTGCTCGGACCGACCTTCGTCAAAGCGGGACAGGTGCTCGGTACCCGCCGCGACCTGTTGCCGCCGGCGCTGTGTGACGAGCTGTCGCTGCTGCAGGATTCCGTTGCGCCACTGGACGCGGCGCACACCGCGGTCGCGTTGACCGAGGCCTATGGCGCGGAGGTGGACGACATTTTCGCCTCGCTCGATACCCGGCCGGTCGCCTCCGGCAGCGTGGCCTCGGTGTATCGGGCGCGGTTGCGCTCCGGCCAGGAGGTCGCGGTCAAACTGCGCAGACCCGGTATCGAGCAGACCATGTCCGCCGACCTCGCGCTGATCCGCGGCGGTGCGGCCTTCGTCGCGCGACTGCCGATTTTCCGCGGCGTTCCGGTGACGGAAGTCGTCGCGAATATGGCCGACGCCATCCTGGGCCAGCTGGACTTCGAGCGCGAGGCCGACAATCTGCGGCGGTTGCGCAAGAACCTCTCCGAGGTGCCACGGGTGTGGGTGCCGAAGGTCTACCCCGAGGCCTGCCGTCCCCGGTGCATCGTGATGGAGTTCATCCCGGGCCTGGCGGTGGATACGGCTGAACATTGTTCCCCGGCGGCCCGCCGGCGCTTCGCGGCCTCGGGCATGGCCGCGATGTATCAGATGCTCTTCGTCGACGGATTCGTGCACTGCGACATGCATCCCGGCAATCTCTACTTCACCCGTAGCGCTCAGGTGGTGGTGCTCGACGCGGGCTTCAGCGTCCAGCTCACCGATCGCCTGCGCCGCCTGTTCGCCGAGTTCTTCATGAACATGGCGATCGGACGCGGACGCCATGCGGCCGAGATCGTGATCCAGAGTGCGGCCCATATCGCCGCGGACGCCGACCTCGAGGGGTTCACGGTGCGGATGGCAGACCTGGTCGAACGCAGCCACGGCCAAGCGGCCAGTGAGTTCAGTCTGATCGCCTTCGCCATGGAGATGTTCGACCTGCAACGGCGCTTCGGCATCAACGCCGCGTCCGAGCTGATCTTCCCGCTGCTGTCGTTGCTGGTGATCGAGGGGACCATCCGGGAACTCGATCCGGACATGGATTTCCAGGAGGCGGCCAAGCCGCAGCTGATGCGTGGCCTGTTCGGTACCGAAGGCGGCCGTTCTACGCTCGATTGAGCACGGAGTCGAGGGCGACGGCGCGCAGCGCGCGTGCGGGGAAGTCGCAATACCAGAGATGGCTTCCGTCCCAGGTCATTCCGGTCGGATGGCCCGGGACGCGGAACGAACCGATCGCCGCGCCGGTGCGCGCGTCGAGCGCGCGCACCAGCGCGTCGCCGAAGTCGCCGTGCAGCACCATGCCGTCGACATATGTGAGGCCCGAAGGGGATTCGCCACCGGTGGGGTATTCGCGTTCGATCTCCATGGTCGCGTAGTTCCGCAGCTGCACCACGGTCGGTCCGCGCAAGCACAGCCACAGTCCCTCGGGGCCGAATTCGATTCCGGTCAGCCTGCCGCTGGACGGAAGTACCGCCTTCTCGCCGACGGACTCCCCGGAGTCCGGATCGATGAGCACGAGCCGTTTGGGGTGCCCGCCGACCTGGAGCAGCCGGGCGCCGTCGTAGGCGAGGTCCGCCCGGACCCGGGCGCAGGCCCACGATCGAGCGACCGTGCCGTCGGACGGGTCGAGGGCATAGATCGCTTTCGCGTCCTGGTCGGAATGCCACAGCATCGAGCCGTCCCAGGTGAGCCCGCACAGATAGCCGGTGGGCGCGCGCAGTGTCTTGGCGACGGGTACGGATTCGCAGTAGGTCATCTCGGTCTCTCCTGACCTGGCGTCGATCTCACTTCAAGAATATATTGTGAATCAGGGGTGATGTTGATGGCAGCGGAACTGGCCGATCTTGCGCAGGCGTACGTCGATCATCACCTGCCCGCCGGCGGGTGCGCGCTCGCCGCCTCGGCCGCGTGCACGCTCGACTGGGACGAGGACTACTGCCGCCGGGTGGCCGCGTACTTCGATCAGGCGCCGCGGCTGGCCTACGATCCGGCGCTCGCCCGGCGCTACGACCGATTCAAGCGGGAGAACCTGCAGCAGTACGCGGTGGTGTCCGACGCGGGCATCGCGGTGCGGCCCTGGCTGGCGCCCGGGCAGCCCTACCGGAGTTCGGCCGAGCTGCGGGCGTCCGTGCGTACGCGCGGTGAGCTGTACGTTTATCTGACGCGTGCCGGGCACGGGCCCGGTCCGGACGAGGAGTTCCACCCGCTCCTGGAACCTTCCGGCATCGTGGTCGAGGGCATCGAGCTCTGCCACAACGACGTGTTCCGGGTCGTGCACGACGTCTTCGGGCATGTGATGTCCGGGCACGGGTTCTCGGCGCGCGGTGAGTTCGGGGCGGCCTTTTGTCACATGGGGATGTACTCCCCGAGCGTCCATCCGGTGCTCTTCACCGAGCAGGTCGCCCAGATCTGCTGGTACTTCTTCGGTCCCTACGCGGGCGAGCGCCGGTACCCGCCGCAGAAGGTGTTCCAGTTCCCGTGCCGCTATCTGACCGAGTTCCGGAAACTGTTCCAGCTCTAGGCAAAGTAACTTCATTTAGATATGGTTATCTAATGACTGATCTGGTGAGTAATGGGAAGATCAGCTCTTCGACTCTGGGGGAGTCCGTCCGGCGCGACTTTCCCATCCTGGAGCGGCGTTTCGGCCCGAATCCGTTGGTGTACCTGGACAATGCGGCGACTACCCAGAAACCGCGCGCCGTGCTCGACGCGCTCGTGGACTATTACTCCGGTGTCAACAGCAATATCGGCAGGGGCTACTACCAGCTCAGCATGGCGGCCACCGATGCCTATGAAGCGGCACGCGAGACCATTCGGCAGGCGATCAACGCCGAGCACCCCG
This sequence comes from Nocardia brasiliensis NBRC 14402, assembly GCF_000308475.2. Lineage (GTDB taxonomy): Bacteria > Actinomycetota > Actinomycetes > Mycobacteriales > Mycobacteriaceae > Nocardia > Nocardia brasiliensis. Next base: position 26,537 of record NZ_BAFT02000024.1, read on the forward strand.
ACGAAGTAGTTTTCACCCCTGGCACGACTGCGGCCGTCAACCTGCTGGCTGATACCTTCGGCCGGTCCACCGTCACCGCCGGCGACCAAATCGTCGTCACCGGAATGGAACACAACTCCAACATGCTGCCGTGGCGCAGGTTGTGCGAGACGACCGGCGCCGAGCTGGTGGTCGTTCCGGTCGGCGCCGGGGGACGGGTGGCCCTCGACCGGTTCGCCGCAGCGCTCGGGCCCCGGGTCAAGTTGGCCGCGGTCGCGCAGGTGTCCAATGTGCTCGGCACGGTCAACCCGGTCCGGGACATGATCGGCGCGGCGCATCGGCACGGCATTCCGGTGCTCGTCGACGGCGCCCAGGAGGTGCCGCACCGGCCGGTGGATGTGCGCGCCCTCGGCGCCGATTTCTATTGCTTCTCCGGGCACAAGATCTACGGTCCGATGGGTATCGGTGTGCTGTACGGCAAGCGCGAGCGGTTGTCGCGACTGGCGCCGTATCAGGTGGGCGGCGGCACCGTGAAGGGTGTGACTTTCGACGAGCCGGTCGCCTATGTTCCGGTGCCGGCCCGGCTCGAAGCGGGCACGCCGCACATCGCGGGCGCGATCGGACTGGCCGCGGCGTTCGCCTATGTCGAGCGCTTGGGCTGGGACGACGTCCGGCGCCACGACGACCTGCTGGTGCGCACCGCCGTCGATGCGCTGGAAAGCGTTGCGCGCGTGCGTATTCTGGGCGATCCTGCGGCTCAGCCGAGCGGGATCGTCTCGTTCGTCGTCGACGGCATCCACCCCTACGACGTCGGCGGCCATCTGGACGCGCACGGTGTGGCGGTGCGCAGCGGCGTGCACTGCGCCAACGTATTCCTCGACAGCTTCAGTGAAGTCGGCACGGTTCGCCTGTCGTTCGCGGTCTACAACACCGAAGCCGAAATAGATCTGGTCCGGCGCGCACTCACGACCGTGCGGCCCGGCTTCTGGACCGAAGAGCATCCCACCGAACGGTTCCTGGCGATCGATCCGTCCACCCCGCACCAGAACTGACGGGACAGGTGTCATGACCACTGCCGATTTCGATCCGGTGAGTTTCAAACGGACGCAACGAGCCAACTGGAACGCGATCAGCGACGGCTGGGTGTCCTGTGCGGCCGACTTCGAAAGGGGCGGCGCGCCGGTGACCGCGCGACTGCTCGAACTCGCCGGAGTGCGGCCGGGTCATCGGGTGCTCGACGTCGGCACCGGCACCGGAGAACCGGCGCTGTCGGCCGCTGTGGTCGTCGGCTCGGCCGGCGCGGTCGTCGGAATCGACCTCGCGCCGGAGATGATCAGCCGGGCGCGGGAGCGGGCGCGCGGTCGGGACAATGTCGAATTCGCCGTCGGTGACGTCGAATCGCTGGAATTTCCCGCCGCGTCGTTCGACGTCGTGCTCAGCCGATGGGGCCTGATGTTCGCGGTCGATCACGTCGAGACGTTCCGGTCCCTGGCGCGGGTGCTGGTGCCCGGCGGGCTGTTCGCCGCCGCAGTGTGGGCGGTGCCGGGGTCGGAAGTACCCATGATGTCCCTCGCCTTCCAAGTCCTCAGCAGACGACTCGAACTGCCGCCCGCGCCACCGGGAACGCCGGGGCCGTTCAGCATGGGCGACCCGGAGGCACTCGCCGCCGAAGTGACGAAGGCCGGTTTCACCGATGTCGAAGTGACCCCGTTCCGGGTTCCGTTCGTGCTCGAATCCCCGCAGCACTACATCGAATTCAGCAAGGTGGTCAGTCCGCCCGGCCTGAAGACCATGCTGCGGGAGAAGTTCGGCAGTGCCGACGATCCGGAAACCTGGACCGCGGTGGGCGAGGCCGTCGAGCCGTATCGCACCTCCGCGGGCGAGATCGCCCTGCCGAGCAAGGCCCTGTTGGTGCGGGCCGTCGCGCCGATCGGCTGATCGCCATGCGCTTCGACACCCGGCTCGTGCACAGCGGGCAGCGGCCCGCGCCCGGCACCGGTGACATCGTGGCGCCGATCCATGTCGCCACCACCTACGATCGCTTCGCACAGGAACCGTTGCGGCTCTTCTATTCTCGTGGTGAGAACCCGACCAGGGAGGCCTTGGAGGAATGCCTGGCCGCGCTGGAGGACGCGCGGTGCTGCGCGTCTTTCTCCTCGGGGCAGGCGGCCGCGACCACTGCGTTGTCCGTGCTGTCGCCCGGGCAGCGTCTGGTGTCGTCCGACGATGTGTACGGCGGCACCTACGCGTTGTTCTCGACCCTGGGGCGATTCGGCATCGAGGTCGACTATGCGGATCTGACCGATCCGGCCGAGGTGCGGCGTGCGCTGGCGGCCGACACCGCGATGGTGTGGGTGGAGACGCCGAGCAACCCCTTGCTGAAGATCACGGATGTCACCGAGGTCAGCCGGCTGGCGCGGGCGCGGGGTGCCCTGGTGGTGGTCGACAACACGTTCGCGAGCCCGGCCCTGCAGCGGCCTTTGGATCTGGGAGCTGATGTAAGCCTCTACAGCACAACAAAATTCATCGCGGGGCACGCCGATGTGCTCGGTGGTGCGCTGGTGTGCGGCGACGAAGCGCTGCATGCCCGATTCGTCGAGCACCGGACGGTGACCGGTGCCGTATCCGGCGGCCTGGACTGCTACCTGGTGCATCGCGGCGTGAAAACGCTGTCCCTGCGCGTGCATCGCCAGACCGCCACCGCGCGCTCGATCGCCGAGCAGCTGTGCGGACATCCCGCGGTCCGCGGGGTGTGCTATCCCGGCCTGCCGTCGCATCCCGGGTACCGGCTGGCCGCTCGGCAGATGTCGGGGCCGGGTTCGATCGTGAGTTTCCGCTACCGCGGCGATCCCGAGAAACTGATGGCGCGTACGCAGCTGTTCGCCTGCGCGGTGAGTCTCGGCGGGGTGCGCTCGCTGATCGAGTGCCCGGCATTGATGACGCACCGGCCGATACCGCGCGCGATCAGGCACGCCGCCGGCATCACCGACGACCTGGTTCGACTTTCGATCGGGATCGAGGATCCGGCCGATCTGGTCGAGGATCTGACGACTGCGCTGGAGGGTGACTGATGACGAATTCCTATGCTGGCCAAGGGGTCGTGCTGCTCGACGGAGGCGGTGCGACCGAGCTGCAACGCGCCGGCTTGTCGGTGCGCCCGCCGTGGTGGACGGCGCGGGCCATGCTCACGGACGCGAACCGGAGCGTGCTGCAATCGGTGCACGAGGCGTATCTCGCCGCCGGCGCCCAGGTGATCACCGCGAACACCTTCCGGGCGAACCTGCGCGCGCTGAGCCGGACCAAGCTCGACGACGCGGGCCGGGCCTGGATGGTGCACGCGGCCGTCGGGGTGGCCGGGGCCGCCCGCAAACATGCCCGCGTGCCCGAGGCGCGCATCGCGGGCTCGATCGGACCGGTCGAAGACTGTTATCGACCTGACCTGGTGCCCTCCGACGAGGAACTGCGCGCCGAGCACGGCTGGCTGGTGCGCGAGCTCTCGCGGGCCGGCGTGGACCTGTTCCTGATCGAGACGATGAACACCATCCGCGAAGCCCGGATCGCGCTGGCGCAGGTGCTCGCCGCGGGCGGGCGGGCGTGGGTGTCGTTCGTCTGCGCGGACGATGCGACGCTGCTGTCGGGGGAGCCGTTGACCGGCGCGGTACACGCGGTACAGCGCGACGGCGCCGAGGCCGTGCTCATCAACTGCACCTCACCGCACGGCACGGAGGTCGCCTTGCGGGTGCTGTGCCGTGGGCGGGCGGGGCTGATCGGGGCCTATCCGAATATCGAGGACCGGACCGGCCTGCCGCCCTACGAACATGTCGATCGCGCCGTGCCCGCGGCGTTGTCTCCCGACGAGTACGCGGAACTGGTCGCGCGGTGGTGCACCGACTACGGCCTGGACATCGTCGGTGGCTGCTGTGGCACCTCGCCCGCGCACCTCGCGGCGGCGAAAGGGCTGCTGAGCGCGGCTGTCGCGACGTGAGGTCCCGGTTCGACGGCGACCTCGGCCCGAGTGGTCCCAGCCCCTTCCGAGGCGTAGGCTTAGCATAGATAACTATATATTAAGATATTTTTATCGGGGAGATGTGCTGCGGGCTGTCGGGCGACCGTCCGACAGCCGGTCGCGGCTTGCGGCCCGGGGCCGGTACGGACGCGGGCCGGATCGGCCGCTCGCGCTCCGGCCCCCGCATCGAAGTGTTATTTCCGGATGGATCAGTTCTCGTGGCACAGCCTGCGGACCGGTCCGGCACCGCCGTTGCCGCACCGTTAGCTCGGAAGGTACTGGCGGTCGGCGGGTCGGCCACAGCTACCGAAGGGAAACACTTAACGTAGTATCTATGTCACTAGTAAGTTGTAGTGACCCGAGACCCGAGGTGCCCCCATGGGAACGAAGCGCTACGCGCAGATGTGCGCAGTAGCGGCCGCGCTCGACTTGGTCGGCGAGCGCTGGACCCTGCTGATAATCCGCGATCTCACGACAGGTCCGAAGCGATACAACCAGTTGCTCGAAGAGACCTTGGTCGGCATCGGGCCGAATCTGCTCGCCGCGCGGTTGCAAATGCTCACCGAACACGGGGTCATCCAGCGCGAGCCGGTATCCGGCGACGGCCGCGGTGTCCAGTATCGGCTGACGGCCAGTGGCGAAGCGCTCCGGCCGGTGATCATCGGGTTGGCGTCGTGGGGTCTCACCCACATCTCCTCCTACGAGCAGGACGGGCTCGTCCGCTCCGAGTGGGGACGCTTGGCCTTGGAAGCGATGATCTCGGTCGGCCCGCCGCCCGAGGTCGACGAGGCGTACGAGTTCCGGATCGGCGACGAGGTGTTCCACGTGCGGTGCGAAGACCACACGGCGCGCGTCGTCGACGGAATCCCGCCGGATGAACCGGCGCTCGTCGTCACCGCCGATCCGGAGACGTTCATCCGGATCGGCACCGAGCAGATCGGCATCCTCGACGCGATGCTGTCCGGCAACCTGACGGTCAGCGGCGATACCACCTCGTTGACGCGCTGCCTGCGCCTGCTCGACCTCGAGCTCACCTCGAAGGCGCAGCCGGCCGAGGCCCACGCCGACGTGTCCTGACCGCGCTCCGCGCGCGACTGATCGGCCATGACTCAGTCGGCACGGCGACCGGCCGGGACGCGCACGCCGCTTCTCGGATGGTCGGATTCGGCGTAGGGCTCGAGTGCGCGCCGCAGGCTTTCCGGCACCCGGGTCGGCTCGATCCGAGTTCCGTTGTCGCGCATGCACGCAACCCGTTGCCGGCCGCGGGCCACCAGGTGTTCGACCGCGCTCTGGTCGTCGATGTCGAGGTAGGCGAATTCGAATTCGATCTGCGTCTGGGTCAGGTCCACCAAGGTCATCCGGATGGTGAGGCGTTGGAACGCGGTCAGTTCGGCGAAGTATTCGCATTCGCACCTGATCGTGAAAAGTTTCAGGTCCCGGTTTATCTCGTCGAGCACGTCCGGGGCGTGCTCCATCAGGAACATTTCCCGGCAGCGGCCTTGCCAGCGAAAATAGTGCACGAAATAGACGTTGCCGACGAGGTTGGTCTCCTCGAAGCCGACGATATGGGAGATCTCGTAAGCGCGCACGTATCAACCTTTCTCGGTCACCGAGAACACCATCGATTGCTGGAATGCCGGTAACGCCAGGGTGGTGCTGAACGACCAGATGACATCGGTACCGTGCCGCAGCGCCAGCCACCCGTCGGCCGCGGACCGGTTGTCCAGGGTCAATCGGGCCCGGCTCACCGTGACGCCGAGTTTCGTGACGGCCTCGCGCGCGCTCCACACCCGGGTCGCGGCGGTATCGAAGGACTGACCCGTGGCGCGGGCGCACAGCTGGGCGAGCGAGACACCCGAATTGCCCAGCAGGCCGGTCCATTGCGCCGGTGTGCGCGCCTGGACGGGTTCGATGTCGCAGCCGACGGGGCAGGCGGCCACCACGGCGACGGTGAGTCCGGCGCCGTGCGAGAAGCTCGCGTATCCGTCCGGTATCTCCGGCCGCCCGTCGGGGCGGTGCCGCAGGACCGCTGCCCGTCCGAGCGCGGCAGCCAGCGCGCGCCGGGTTGCGGCACGGCGGCCCGGGACCCGCGGGTCGGTGTCGTCGTCGGCGACCTGCCGCGGCTGATCCCGGACGATCGCCAATTGCACAGGCCGGGGCAGCAGGGTTTCGAGACGCCGCTGCAGGTGTGGACCGAGCAATTCGGGTGTCCATCCGGACGGTGACGTAATAGGCGCGACCGCGGTGAGTTCCAGCGCCTCCCAGATCGCGACGACCGCGCCGTTCTCGTCGTGCACGACGACGTCGTAGATATACGTCGACTGTTCGTGAGACCGTTCGCGGGCGGCCAGGACTACGGTCCGGACGTCGGGCGCCACCGGTAACGACAGCACCCGTGCCACTTTCGACGGCAGCAGAGTCGAATCCGGCACACAGACTTGGATGGCGTGCATGAACGCGTCGCGCGCCGCTGGATCGTCCAGCACGAGCGCACCCGGCAGCATCGGCGAGAACCAGCGTTCGTCGCGCACGCGAATCCGGGCCACGCATTGTCGAGCGGACAGATGGTGATAATCCTCGATGGACCGGAACATCGGTCCGTGGAACATGATTCGGTTGTAGAAGTCGGTGTCGACAGCCATCCCCAGGCCGGCGGTCGCCGTGCGCGCGGTGTGCGCGAATTCGACCAGTCTTTGCAGCGGTTCGGTCGCCGCCGCCGGAATCGCCGGCGTCGCGCCGACGGCAATGTCGTTGCGCTGCCGGGCTTGCCGGCAAACGCCGCGGAAATGGTCGACCTGAAACGCGGTGGTGTTCGACCGGATGGCCACCCGGACGGTGTCGCCCGAGCGCAGCGCGGCGACTCGGATCGTGGTGACGCGGTCCGGTGCCGCGACGATCGGGCGGAGGAATTCGAGATCGTGCAACTGCACCGGATGCTGTTCGCCGAACAGCGCGGTGGCGGCCTGCGCCATCGCCTCCATGCCCAGCACCGCGGGGAACAGCGCGTCGCGGGAGAACTGATGATCGGTGAGATAGGGGTCGGTCGCCGTCGAAATATCGGCGTCGGCGAGCAATTCGATCCGGGGGACATGCAGGCGCGGACGTTCCAGGAAGCGCAGCAGCGGCAGTTCGATCTCGTCGAACCGGATCGTCGGCAAGCCGCCGGTTCTCCCGATCACCACCACACTGCTCGGACAGGCCGGAGTGCGCAGCAGATCCAGCATGAGTTCGACGCCGACGTCGGTCGGAATCGGCTCGATACCCTCGCGGACCAGCGAATCGAGCACGCCGAGCCGTTCCCCCATCCCGGTTCCCGCCCAGACCGACCACTCGATGGTGACGCACCGGCAGGCCGGTAGTTCGCCCGCGAGGGTATCGATGGCCGAGCGCAACCAGTCGTTGGCGATCGCGTAATGCGCCTCACCGCGCAGTCCCGCCCGGCCGATGATGCTGCCGAAGCCGACCACCAGACGGAGTTCGGCCGGGTGCAGCGATTCGAGCAGGTTGTGCAGGCCGTCGACCTTGGGCGCGATGGTTCGCGCCATCTGGTCCTCGGTCAGTGATCCGATCGCCGCGGGAATGTTGATGCCTGCACCATGCAGAATGCCGGTGATCGCACCGAGTTCGCGTCGAATCGTGGCGGTCGCGTCGGCGACCTGGTTCCGGTCGGTGACGTCGGCGGTGTAATAGTGTGCGGTCAAACCGGATTCGCGCAGTCGAACCATATTCGCGGCGATATCGGGATCGTCCGCGGGGGTACGCGCGATGATCGCGAGCACGCATCCGGTCTGTCTGGCGAGCGCGACGGCACATTCGATCGCGATACCGCGCACCCCGCCGGTCACGGCGACCACGTCGCTGGCGCCGAGTGGCAGGCGAGCGCCGACCACGGGCAGCTCACGCAGGACCGGCTCGGTCCGGGTGCCCGCAGGGTCGTAGTGGACCTCCCGGAAGGTGGTGGTCGCGGCGATATCGGCGCAGATCAGCCGCGCGCTCTCCGCGGGCGCCGGCCCGGCGGCCAGGTGGACGACGGTCGTGCGGACCGCAGGCGCCTCCAGATGCACCGTCTTGGCCAGCGCGGCCGCATCGCGGCCGTCGTCGACAACCACCAGGCGAGACCCGGCGTCGATCGCGGCGCGGGCCGCGGAAAGCATTCTGTCGATAGCGATCTCGGTTGATTCCGCAGTCGCCGGCCCGAGCCGGAGCAGCACACCGTCGCCGAGGCGGGCGGTGTCGAGCCGGTGCCGGAGGGCGGTGGTGAGTTCGTCGTCCGGTGGTGCGAACACCCGCCACCGGCCCGGCTCGTCGCCACGGAAGGTGGCCGGCACCGAGGCGGTGACGAGATCAATGGTGAACGGCCGCACCCAGATATCGACTCCGGTGAGATCGTCGGCCGGCTTCGGCGGCGCATCGTCGCGCGCCGCGTGCACGATATCGTCGATCGCCTCGGCGAGTTCGGCGATCGTGGCGGTGGCGACGTTGGTGGTCGGTTCCGGGATCTCGGTGCCGAGCAATTGCAGTGCGTCCGCGACCAATTGGGTGATCGTGATGCTGCTCAGGTGCAGATCGTCGAGCGGGTGGGTCTCGGGGGTGATGCCGTCGACGGGGAGTTCGACGCGCTCGGCGATCAACCGCCGCAGCGTCTGCAAGGTCGAGGTGTCGTCGACCGCTGCCGGGTCGGCTTGTTCGGCCACGGCCGGTGGGACTTCCGCGTGCGCCGCGGACCGTGCTTGGGCGAGGAACGAGTCGTTCGGTGCTTGCTCGCAAGGGCTTTCGAGGAAAACGAACTGTTTGTCGAGCGGGAGCGAGCGCGTGAAACGTTCGGCGGCGAATCCGTCCAGATCGGGCCGGGCGCCGAGGACATAGCACGCGGCGAGCGTGCGCAGGATCCCGGCGACGGAATCGCCGTCGGTTTCCATGGCGAGGGTGGGTACTCCGGGACAGACCTCGGCGGCGAGGGCCGACAGCGTCGCACCCGGACCGACCTCGACGAGCAGATCGCAGGTCTGCGCGAGTTGCGACAACGCGTCGGCGAATCGGACCGGTGCGTGCACTTGGCGTTCGAGCAGATCGGCCACGGCGCAGCCGGCCTCCAGCGGACCCGCGGTGACGGTAGAGAACAGGCCGGATCGTTTGATATCGCCGAGATCGAGTTCGTCGAGGTAGCGGCGGAAGGCGTGCGCGGCCGGTGCGACCAGCGGCGAGTGGAACGCGTGCGAGACGCGCAGCCCGCGGCCGCGCAGGCCGGCGGCGCGCGCGCTCACCAGCACCGCGTCGACGGCTTTGGCCGGGCCCGCGATCACCGTATGTTTCGGACTGTTGTATCCGGCGATCACCACGGGGCTGTCGTTCAGCAGCGGTGCGACATGATCGGCGGCCGCGAAGATCGTCGCCATGGTGCCGGGCTCGTCGACGGCGACGGCCTGCATCGCCTGGCCGCGAAATGTCGCGACGCGCACCAGTTCGGTTTCGTCGAACACGCCCGCCCAGTAGAGCCCGGTCAGTTCGCCCAAGCTGTGCCCGACGCAGCCGACGACGTGCACGCCGGCGGCATCGAGCACCCGCAGACCGGCGAGCGAGGCCGTCACGATGCGTGGCTGCGCGTCCTCGGTGGCTTCGCCTTCGGCGTGCACGCCGACCTGTCGATACAGGTCGGCGATGCCCGCGAAGCGGCGTGCGGGCCGGCCGCCGTCGCCGTGCCCCGGCGCACCCTGCCCCGGAAACATCAGTCCGATGCGCGGCGCGGAACCGAGGTCCGCGCCGAGGAATTGGCCGGTGCCCGGCGCGAACCGGTGCCGTTCACCGGCCGCGAGGGCGTCGGCAAGTTCAGTCAACCGGTCCGCGGCTTGCTTTTGATCGGCCGCGACCACCGCCGCCTTGCTCGGCAGCCGGGAGTCGACCCGGGTCAGCTCGGCGGCGAGATCACCGAGTTCGGCGAACGAACAGCGCGCGGCGAGTGCGGCGGCCGCGCGTAGCTTGTCCGCCAGCTCCAGCGGTGTCGCGGCGGACACGATGAACAGTTCGGCGTCCTGTGCGCTGCGTGCCAGCCGAGTACCGGTGGTGCGCGACAGCGCGCGCGGTGGTATCCGGCTCTCCAGCACGACATGGGCGTTGCTGCCGCCGAAACCCAGCGACGATACTCCGGCCCGGCGCGACGGCACGGTGTCCGGGTCGTGCGGCGTCGCGTCCGCGGAAAGCTGTTGTGCGCCCGGCCATTCGAGGGCCCGGTCGGGGAGCCGGAGTCGATTCTCGGCACCCGCGAGGACCGGATGGGCCCGGTCGGTTCCGGTGATCGGCGGAATGGTGCCGTGGTGCACGGCCAGTGCGGCTTTGATGAGCGCCGCGACGCCGGCCGCCGCTTTTGTGTGACCGATGTTCGCCTTGATCGATCCGATCGCCACCGGGGGCCTGCCCGCATCCCGCGCGGCGACGGCCGTGTTGAACACCTCCAGCTCGGTTCGGTCGCCGACCGCCGTACCGGTCCCGTGGCCTTCCAGATAGTCGACGGTGTGGATCCCGAATCCCGCCATCCGGTAAGCGCGTTCGATGGCCCGCAGGTGGCCGTTGCGTTCGGGTCTGGTGATGCCACCGCGCCCGTCGGAGGAGATACCCCAGCCGGCGATCGTCGCGTAGATGCGCGCGCCACGGGCGATTGCGTCCTGCTCGCGCAGCAACACCAGGATCCCGCAGCCCTCACCTGGCCAGAAGCCGTTCGATCGCTCGTCGTACACGCGCATTTCCGACCGCGACAGCGCGCCGGTCTTCGCGAACCCGACCAGTTCGAACGGGTCGATGGACAGGTCGACGCCACCGACGACCGCGGCGTCGATATGCCCGGCGCCCAGGGCGTCACCGGCCTGCGCGACCGACAGCAGCGACGACGAGCAGGCGCCATCGATGGTGAAACCGCCACCGCCGAAATCGAAGTGGTTGCAGATCCGCCCGGCGATCGTGTTCGCCAGACCGCCGGCCAGGCTGTCCTCGGTGATCGCCGGAAACGGCGCCTTGTAGTCCGCCTCGTATTCGTCGAGGAAGACGGCGATCTCCGCCGCGGGCCAACCCTTGCGCTGCAGTGCCCCGGCCAGCGTGCGCCGGACGTAGGGCCACCGGAGCCGCATGGTCGAAGCACGGGTCATATCGCCGGTGAGCGTATTTCCGAGCACCACGCCGATCCGCTTGCGGTCCAAGCCTTCTCCCGCGGGAAAGCCCGCGTCGTCGAGCGCCGCCGCGGCGGTGTCCAAGGCCAGCCAGTGGACGATGTCGGTGGCGCGAAAGGTACTGGCGGCGACGCGATGCCGGGCACGATCGAAGGTCCAGCCTTCGATGACCGCCGAATGTGTCGCGTAATGGCGGTCCGCCGCCGCGGGGTCACTCGCGTAGTAGTCGGCCGCGTTCAACCGGACGGACGGGATCGGCCGGAATGCGCGCCTGCGGGCAAGGACGTTGTCCCACAGTTGAGCCGGAGTCGCGGCGTCGGGAAACCGGCAAGCCATACCTACGATCGCTAACCGAGCCATCGGTCATGCTCGCTGCGTGGGGGCGCCGGGAGACAGCGCCGGAACCCGTTCGCCGCGCCGACGTTCGGCGTCGCGGTCGGCGGCGGCCTTGCGCCAGTGGGTGAACCAGGCGTAACAGCCGCGGATCGCGCACACGATCGTGAGGGCGAAGAACAACGTGTAGACCACATTGAGAGCCATCAGCACCCCGTACACGGTCGCCACCGAGGCACCGAACATGAACTGGAGCCTGGCCGGGAACGGTGTCGTGCCGGGGTCGGTGATCATGTAGTTGGTGAACAGGATGAACGCCGTACCGGTCATGGTGCCGAGCGCGGCGACGAGCGCGATATCGAACAGTCCGTCGCGGACCAGGGCCTGGATCACGAATCCGCCGAGCCAGCCGACGATCAGCGGCACCCGGCCGACGAGCGTCGCGTTGATCACCGAGCCCGCGACTAGCAGCACGAGCGGGACCGCTACCCGGAACATCGTGTTGATGTTCTCGCCGAATTCGTAGGGCGGCGCGATGCTGACCCAGGCGCTGAAGCACAGCAGCGCCAGCGTGATCCCGAAGTTGGACGGATTCATGAAATGCCGCATCCGCCCGGCGAACGGGGCCTGGAACACATACTTGCCGGTGATCGCGGCCGCGACGGCGAACAGGACCGGCCAGAACTGATTGTTGGCGTAGAGCAGCATGTTCACTGCCAGAGCGGTGATATGCGCCGGCAGGAGAAACTCGTACACGCCGCGGGCCCCGCGACCCTGGAACCGCGGGGTAGCGTGCCGCGACCACGCGGTGATCGCTTCGAAGGTCAGATCCAGCACGTAAGCCGATAAGAGCGCCAGAATGGGCCATAACGGTGGTTGTTCGAAGCCGAGCAGGGTGTAGCCGATGATATTGAGGACGCTGAGCGAGATGGCGAAATTGCGCAGCGCCAGATACCGCACATCTTTCTTGGGTGGTTGGGGGTCGCGCTGCCGGTCGCTCGGGCCCGCACCGTTGGTGGCCGGCGGTGCGGCCGTCGTCACGGACGGATGATCGCGCTGGATTCGTTTACGGTTGAGCAGAGTCATGGTGCGGTGATCCCCTCGGCGATCTCGGTGGCCGTGTCGGTCAGCATCAGCGCGTGCGTGCCGGGCCTCAGCTGGAGTGTCTGGTGCCGTGGGACACCGTTGGTGTCGAGCCATGCGATCTCGGCGGTGACCGGACCGGTGCTCGCGCCGAGTCCGAAATGGACGTCGAAGCTGCGCTTACCGCTGTGGCCGCTGCCGCCGTCGAGCTGGCTGTGCATGGTCCGGCCGTCGGCGGTGCGCACCGTGACGGTCGCGTTGTACGCAGGCTGGCCGATGACCGCGGCCGACCCGCTGCGGGCCTGCGGTGCCGGCCGATAAAGGCTCAGCTGCAACGGATTTCCCATACTCGGTGAGCGGTTCGCGAAGAACGCGGGCGGTCCCCATTGGCGGGCCACCGCGAAATCGAGGGTCCCGGTGCCGGTGGTGTCGGCGATAGCGACGCCGCGGGTCGGTATCGGTGCGTCGGTGCCGAGCTGATCGGTGATGTTGACGTATTTGCCGTCGGTGCCCTTGGCGTAGAACGCCATGGTGTGATCCCCGGCGATGTCGTCACCGGGCGCCACCCGCGGCCACGCCCTCGGGTCGTGCACCAGGACGTCGTTGCTGGTGGCCAGCTCCTGCAGCCAGGTCCATCGGTTCTCGCCGTCGCCCTGCACGAATCCGGTCGTCTGGAGCACGTTGAGGGTTCCCGAATTGCGCAGGTCGGCGGCCTTGATATCCCAGCCCCAGCCCGACCAGGCCAAGCCGAGTTGCTGGGCTTGCTGGGAGAACGGGGCCCGTCCGTCGGCGAGTTCCCGGCGCATGTCCTCCGGGGAGGCGGTGTCGTTGCGCCAGGCGAAGTTGCTCTCCTGGATTCCCCACGGGGTCGTGATGTTGCTGACCAGCATGTCGAATTTGCCGCGGTTGTACAGGTCGACGAAATCAACGCCCATGCCCTTGAACGAATCTGCGCCCAGCACAAAGGATTTGGGATCGGTCCAGGTGCGCTGACCGCGCGCGATGCCGAAGCGGATATTGCCCGGCGTGGACTGGTTGTACAGCAGGTGATCGTGGCCGAAGTCGTTGCCGATATAGAGCTCGGGCCGCAGGTCACCGGTCAGATCGCCCGCGCCGAGCGCCAACGTCCAGCCGGTGGCCTGGGCGTACGGGACGGCCTGCTTCTCTTCGGTGTAGATCGGGATGCCATTGGGGTCGTTGCCGTTCCACCGCAGTACGCGCTCGCCCGCGGCATTCTTCGCATTCGACATCGAGTCGTTCATGACGACGTCGGGCCGGCCGTTCGGGTCGAGGACGCCGGAGTTCGGGAAGTAATTCCCGAACACGATGTCGGGATGGCCGTCAGCGTCGAAGTCCGCGATCGAAACAGCGTTGGTGTTCCAGCGCTCGCCGTTGTATTGATCGCGCGTGTTACCCGGCGGGACCACCTCGACCGGGACGTACGCCGGGGCCGGATCGGCGGCATTGTCCCTGTGCAGGAACATGATCGGAGTGCGTCCCCAGTAGTAGACGAGCAGATCCATGCCGCCGTCGCCGTTGAAATCGCCGGGGGCACAACCCATCGGCGCCATCGTCGAATCCATGATGAGCGGGTCCGGCCGGAGCAGGAATGGTGTGAAGCGATCCTCCTGCGGCGCGGTCGGTGTGTGGGTCACGATCACCGAATCGGTGCGCGTGTCGACGATGCACATGCCGTTGGACCGCCCGTGTCCGACCAGATCGTTGATGGCGATCGACGCACCGACGGAAGAGATCCAGGAGCGGATGTTCTGATACGCCGGGTTCACCTCACGTACGGTTTTCGCAGGTAATCGGTCGTATCCGGGTGGCATCGCGATCGACATGGATTCGAACCTGTAGTCCTGCGCCACGTCGGCCGGGTCGTCGGTGGTCACCTGTGCCTGGGCGATCAGGAAGGCGGCCAGCAATACCGCCACCGCGCAGATGGTCGGCACCAGGGCTCTCGTGCGGGAGTTCATGATTCGGCCTTTGCGGTTGTTTCCGGGTCTGCGGAAGCGGTCGGGTCGGGTGGTTCCGCGGTCAGGCATCGGCGCCGGATCCGCTCGCGCCAGAGCTCGAAGCCAGGGCCGCCGTTGATCGTGTGCACCACGGGCCGGGCGTCGATCGCGATCGCGGACGCGTCGGCGACGCGCTGACCAGTGAGTATCGCCAGAGCGGTCGCGGTGTTCGGCTGCACGATGCGGGCGCGGGCACGTGCCTCGGCGGCGAATATCGCACCTTGACCGAGGTCTCGGCGGTAGGCCGAGCCGCGGTCGCGCAACGCGGCGAGCTCGTCCGCGGTGGCGCCGCCGGCGTAGGTCGCCGCCAGGCCGAGGCCGGCGAACAGGTCTGGCTGCCGGGCCGCCGCGAACCCGTCGATCAGCGTGCACGCGGCGGCCGGATCGGCGCCCGAGACGAACCACAGTGCGCGCCCGATGCCCTGATCGATCGCGCGCGGTGTATAGCCGGGATGCCGGTTCGACACGACGGGCGGCTTCGCATCAACATACTGCTGTTTCACGTAGCGATCTGTATGGAAATAGGCTTGGTGAAACCCGTAACCATCTAGCGCCAGCCACATCAGAACCGGATCCGCCGCGCCGGTGAGCGCCGCCCGGTGCAGCGGCCGGGGGAGTCTGGCCAGCGCCCAGCCGACGCCGACGTAGATCATGTAGAGATGCTCGTCGGCTGCCGCGATGAAATCTGTCACGTGATGGTTGTGGCCCAGCGGCAGCCCGTCGCGGATCGCCAGCGCCATTGCGGCACCTTCGAATGCGAAACCTCTTCTGTTGCTTTCTATTTCGGATAATCTCTGCGCGGCTTCGGCTGCTGTGCCACACTCCGCGGCCACCCCGAATCCTTCGAGGAACGTCGCGCCGGCCGTCTCCAGGCATGATGCGGCGTGTGGATTGCGTGCGGGGAATCCCCGAACCCTCAACGATGCTTGCCGCGTGTCCGGCGTAAAGATCTTCCGGCGAAGCTTTCCCAGTGCGGAGACCATCCGAAGTCCTCCCTCGCGGAACCTGTACTCAAGATTGCCATCCGGCCGCGTCTGGGGCTTCTTCCTCGTTGCTCAATCTACAAAATAGAAGTATTCTACCGTCCAGTTAGATATGACAATCAGGGTGGCTAACTGAGCCACCAGCGGCACTCCGCGCGCTGCCTCGCTGCATCGGGGCTGTGGGGCTTGCGTCGGGGCTACGGGGCAAGGGGGTACCGAGCGGAAGTGCAACCGCCACTGCGGAATCGACGGCTTCACTTATCAAGCATTCATCCCACGGCCGATGGGTCACCGACATTTTCGTAATGAGCGTGCGGTCTTGGGAGCGACACCTGAATGGTTCGACCTCGGTGCCGGAGGCGGCCGGTCAGTGAAAAATCAGCGGCAGCGACCTGGTTTCGCTGTCCCAGCAAAGACGCTATTTTGCAGCTATTTCGCAGCCGTACGGCTGCGGAAGGCTTGATTCTGCTGCCGGCTCGGGCATCCTGGATTGTTATGAGTTTGGAGAGTTCGTGTCCGATCATATCGCTGACAGCATCAAGTACATGTGGGAAAATTGTGGGCAGCAAGTTTCCTTGGATGACCTCGCCGACGTGGCGAAATGCAGTAAGTTTCACTTCGTGAGACGGTTTCGCGTAGAAACCGGCTGGTCGCCGGTGCGGTTTCTCGCGGCGATCCGGCTGGCGCGCAGCAAGAAGTTATTGGCGTCCACTTCTATGAAAGTTTCTGAGATCTCATATGCTGTCGGGTATTTGAGTTACGGGACCTTCACGTCACGATTCACCGAAGCGGTCGGACTCAGTCCGTCGCAGTATCGGCGCTACATCCGCGGCGAACATGTTCCGCTGAGATGGTCCGAGCAACACACATATTGTGGCAGGGATTCCAGCAGGCCGTTGCTGTGTGGAAAATTGTCCGATCCCGGCGGAATCGCGGCCAGCCGCAGGTATATGAGTATATACTCCGCGGCGAACCCGCTGACGTCCGCCGTTGCGTTATTCAATGTTCCGGATCGGGGAGCGTTCAGTATCAGCTGCCTACCACCCGGGAAATGGGTGGCTCGGGCGATCGCGGTCTCCACTGTTTGTGACGACAGAAATCGTCGAACAGTCAGGGATGTCCGCACGGGAATCTGTGAGTTCCGGCTGCGGGAAAACGATCGACTCGAAATCGGTATCACGCTGAGCGAGCAGACGATTCGGAGCGCCCCATTCTTGCTGGCGCTGCCGCAGCTCTGAAACCCACCCCGCGCCCCGGCAAGATCGCGTTCAGCCCGGCCCGCCAGTCTGGCCGGGCTGATCGTGCTGGGGTGAATCGTCCTGCGGCCCTGGGGCGGACGTGCTCGGCACCTCCGGCCCCGCCTGGCGATCAAAGATCAGGTGAACTATGTTCACTGGGTCGAGACCGCGGTCGTGCCGGGGCACCGGCGGCGCACCGTAAGATCACCGGTAGATGAGGGATGTATGGCAACACCCGGCTTCCCGCCGAATACGCTTGATACCGAGGGCGTTCCGCTGTGGATCAGCGAGCTGGCGGACGACGACCCCAATCATTGTGTGCACGTCGTCCGTGGGCTCGAACCCGCCGCGGCGCTGGAGGTGCTGGGGGCCAAGGCACGGCTGTTCCGTCCATGCGAACTACCGGCCGGCAAGCCGGACGAGCGGACGTCCCTGCCCGCGGCGGCGCTCGGCGGCGAGCGCGGCGATGCCGCGGCGACGCTGCTGGCGGGCCGGATCGGCGAATGGACCTTCGTCTACGACGACGCCGGGGCCACCGACGATGTGGCAGCCCTGTCGGCCGACGGGCGAGTCGCGGCGACCAGCTACTACTCGATCAACGCGGACGCCAGCCTGACCTACTGTGCCGACGGAAACGAGATCGCCTGGATCAACGTCGACGACCTCGAACTCGACACCGACCTGGCCGACCTCCCCGCCGAACTCCGCGCGGCCTTCGAAGCCGCAGGCACCCTCGAATTCGACTACCTCGAGCCGGGCGACGCCGACTACGCCATCTGCATGCGCGCCGTCACCGCCCTGGCCGCCCTCCCACCCACCCTCGCCGACCTCCGCCGTATCCCGTTGCTACTCACCCCTTTCGGCTGAGCGCGATGCCACTCGCGCCGGCCGGCGGCGCAGCACGGTCAGCAGCCCCGGCAAGCAAACCTGTTGCTGTGCAAGGAATCGAACTGTTGCCGGTAATCGCATCGCCCACCTGGATGGCACGATGACGGGCGATTGCGGGTCGGCGCAATAGGATGACGTTGTCCGGCCGAGATGTGCCGGACATGGATCGCACGA
Source organism: Nocardia brasiliensis NBRC 14402 (assembly GCF_000308475.2). Lineage (GTDB taxonomy): Bacteria > Actinomycetota > Actinomycetes > Mycobacteriales > Mycobacteriaceae > Nocardia > Nocardia brasiliensis. The sequence goes on from NZ_BAFT02000024.1 coordinate 44,396, forward strand.
GGTGGGTAGATCGTTTGACCGAGCAGTCGATTGACGTGGGTCCGCCTGTTTCGGGTGCGGGCGCAGCGGATCGAGGCTCGACCTGGCGGCAGCTCCGGCCGATGCTCGCCGCCCTCGCGCTGGCCGTCGCGGCGCTCGTGGCGGGGATCATCGCCTGGCCTGTAGACGGTTTGGCGGTTCGCTTCTTCCGGTTCGACGTCATCCCGCTCGCGGTGGCTCCGCTGCTCTGGACGGCCGCCGTGGTGCTCTTCGTCGTCTTCCCGCCGAGGCGTCCGGCGTACCTCAAATGGATGTGGCGCACGTCGGCTGCTGTCCTGACGCTGATTACGGTTCCGGTATGGGTATGGACGGCATTGGTGATGTCCCTGAGCCCGCATACGGGCAAGACCGCCATGGTCGAGGTGAGTCCGGATGGTCGCCACGAAGCCGTCGCGGTGTCCTATTCCGCATTCGATTCGGGCTGTCGCGTGTGGCTTCGGGAGCGCGGCGGGTTGTTCAGCAGGCAGTCTCTGGTGTGGGAGGAGACCGAAGGATATTGCCCGGTGCGGGTGTCCTTCAGCGATGACACCACGATAAGTGTCACCGATTCCAGTGGCAGACGGACCATGACGACAACCTTTGATCCCGAACGAACACAGGTAGACGCCCTGCTGCGCTCGTAGCCAATCGTTTTCGGATGTGGTGCACACTATTCGGCATCGCCACAGTTGGAGCCTGGACTGCGCCGGTCAACGGCCCGGTGCGATGAAACCGGACTCGTAGGCGGTGATGACCGCCTGGGTGCGGTCTCGTGCGCGCAGTTTCATCAACACGTTGCGGACGTGGGTTTTGACGGTTTCGACACCGAGGAACATCGAGGCCGCGATCTCGGCGTTGCTCAGGCCGCTCGCCATGGCGCGCAGTACTTCGGTTTCGCGGTCGGTCAGTTTCGCCTGTGCCAGAACGTTGTTCGGCAGTGGGGGGCGCGCGGCGACCAGCGAGCGGATCGCGCTCGGGAACAGCACCGAGTCGCTGGTCGTGACCGTGCGGACGGCCTGCACGAACTCTTCGGGCCGAGCTCGCTTGAGCAGGAAGCCCCTCGCGCCGACGCGCAGTGCGTCGTAGACATACGAGTCGTTCTCGAAGGTGGTGATCACCACTACCTTCGGCGGGTCGGCCAAGGCGGCCAACAGATTTCTCGTGGCGGCGATACCGTCCACGGTCGGCATCCGGACGTCCATCAGCACGACGTCCGGTCGCGTTGCGCGGACGCGGTCGAGCACCTCGCTGCCGTCCTGCGCTTCGCCCACCACATCGATGTCGCGCTCAGCATCCAGGATTGCGCGTAAGCCGGTGCGCACCAGCGGATCGTCGTCCACGACGAGCACCGCGATCACGGCGTCACCACCCACGGCAGGGTGGCATCGACCGACCATCGCTCACCCGTCGCACCGGCACGTAGCTCGCCGCCGAGCACCAGAACCCGTTCCCGCATACCGATCAATCCGCGCCCGTGTCCGGTCGACGACCCGCGGGCCACACCGTTCGACACCTCGAGCTGAACGACGGGCGGCGCCGCACGAACGACGAGATCGATTGCGCCACCGTCACCGTGCCGCACGGCATTGGTCAAAGCCTCCTGCAGTACTCGGAAAGCCTCGCGAGATATCGAGTCGGGCACGGTATTCAGATCGCCGACTATGGTAGTCGCGATCCGCGCGCCGTGGCAGCCGGCGGTGAGTCGATCGAGGCCCGCCAGGGTCGAGCCGGACAGCTCCTCGTCTACGCCCCGGCGCAGCATGCCGAGCGCCTGGTCGAGTTCGTCCAGGGCGGCTCGTCCGGCTGCCTCGATCTGCTGTAGCGCGCGCCGGGCGAACTCCGGATCGTCGTCGAGCACCCGACCGGCGGCCGCCGCCTGCATCGTCATCGCCGTCAATGCGTGGCCGACCGAATCGTGCAGTTCGCGGGCGAGCCGGTTTCCTGCGGCGAGCTTGCGCTCCTGACGGCGCAGCGCGGCCATCTGATCGGCCTGGGTAGGTCCGAGCAACGCCGGGGCCAGCTGCACCAGCAGCGAACCCGCCCCCGCGACGACGTACACCGCGACAACCAGTAACCCGGCACCCGCACAGCCGGTCAGGATGGCCGTCGGCAGGTCGGGAGCCGACACCGTGAACCGCTCGGTCAGATGCAGCGTCGCCTTATGCGAACCGGCGAACGGCACGACGAGCATCGTCGCGGCGGTCGGGACGGCCCAGATGAACACACTCGTCGCGCAACCGCCGACGATCAGCGTCAGGAAGTACCAGACGGCGCCCCGTGTCCGTGATTCCCACGCACGACTCGACGGCGGGTCCGGATCCGGCAGCGGTACCCCCAAAAGCGCTCGGACAACGACTATTTCGAGCGTCCGCACTGCCGGGAGCAATGTCACGCCCACGGCGACCACGGCCGTACCGACGGCGAGCGCGAGGACGAGGGCCAGGTCACCCGCGGTGGCCTCCGCGCGCCGCAAGCCGATCACGAAGGTTGCTGCTAGGCCGACGTAGGGGATGACCGCGACCCCGCCGAGAGCCAGATAGACGCCGCGCAGATAGGTCGACGGCCGCACCAGCGGGCCCGTCGCCGACCGCAGCGTCTGCCGGAATTGCACACGTCGATCATCCCAGAACCACGGATACGGCGATTCACTCGAATGGGGGAGTCGATTCACTCCGCGGCGGGAAGTGGTGCACGCCGCCGTGCAGAACAGTCGAACCATGACTATCAAAACATTCGACAACGCCCGCTCAGTAGTCTGGGCCGGCCGTCTGATCACCCTGCTCGGTGCCGGTCACACGGTCGGCGCCCTCATCCTCACCCGCGGCTTCTTCGACGACTGGCTGGCCGGCGATCTCTGGGACAGCTCCCTGGATCTGCGAGCGCCCCAACCGATCCTGGGCGCCTTCTTCGTCTCGGTAGCCAGCTTCGGTATCCCACTTCTCCTGACCGGCTGGGCCATCACCCGAATGGGCCACCACAACCTGGTCCCACCCCCGCTCCTCACCTGCACCCTCGCCCTCTGGATCACCGCCTGCGACCTACTCGGCGGCCCGAGCCCCCTCCTCCTCACCTGGCTCTCGATCCTCACCCTCCTGATCGCCGCCCACCGCAAATCCCGCGCAGCCACCCCGACCGCCCGGTCCTCCCAAACCCCCACCACGACCCGCTGACCCGTGGTGGCACAGTCGAACAGGCTCTGGCCCAGCTGTCGCCGCAGGCCGATTCTCCGTCAGCGCGTTGGTGCATCGACGAGCGCAAGCGGATGGGTACGCAGTCGTACCCGCGGAGTCGGTAATGGTTGCGGACTGGTGCGTGGTCGACTGGGGTTGGGCGCGCATTCGCAACCGCAAGACGGCAGGATGGGTCTTGGCGATGTCTTTTCTGTTGCTCATCATGATCGGAGTCGTTGCGCCGAAAGCGGATTCGGTCGAACCGGGCACGCAAACGAACTCAGAGCCCAGCACGACACCGGCCACTACGATTACGAAACCCATACCCAAACCTGCACCCACGCCGGCAACCAGCTCTGAACCCACACTGATCCCGGCTACCCCGGCACCGACCACTCCGGTGGCGATCCAACCTTTCGCGCCGTCGGTTCCGTCGACAGCCGCGCCGGTGCCGGCGCCGGAACTCCCCGCCCCGGCGCCCGCACCCCGTCCGCTGCCCGCACCTACAGCGGACGCGCCTGCTCCCAGAGCGGGAGTGACGCCCGGTGCTTTCTGCAGCCCCGACGGCGCCCCGGGCATCAGCAAGACCGGCAAACCCATGGTGTGTGGCCCCGCCGGGGACGGACGCTCCCGTTGGCACCAGCCGTGAGCAATTGCCGTGGAGCCGTCGCTCAGCACAAGGCCGGCATGGGGACTTCTCTGGCGTAGGTTTGCCATTCCGCCGCGGTGAGGAGTGTGGTTTTACTCTCGCAGATCGCTGCGGCGAGTTCCTCGGTTCGAAGGGCATAGACGCGGGCGGGCAAGGCATTACTGGTGGCGGTCGCGAGATAGCCGGGAGTTCCCGCAAAGCTGACATGCCGGGGACCGTCGTCAACGGTATGCAATTCCAGCGTCACGTGTGGCGATGCGGGGTCCGCGATGTTCCATATCTCGATCGATCCGTCGCGGCCGATCGCGAGTTCGGTGCCATCGGCCGCGAAGGCGAGAGCGGATATGGTTGCTCGATCACCGGACGGTCCCCCGAGGGTGGTCACTGCTCGGCTTTCGTCGATGCGACGGATCTCGACTGCGGCACCGTTCGAAACAGCGAGCACGCCTTGATGATTGAGGGCGATCGCACGCGGATCCCGGGCCATGTCATTGCGGGCGATGGTCTGCTTGCGGGGGACGGACGAGCCGCGGAGATCCCAGACGTCGATATCGTTGCCGCGGGTGAGTACTGCCAGGACACCCGTGTCGGTGAGGGCCATGGTGGGATGGTCAGGGTAGCTGCCCGGCTGGTCGAGCGGGTTGTCGTTGTCCAGGACGCGAGGGTTTGTCGACGCGTCGGCGACTTCTTCGAGGTTCCAGATTGCTATCTTCGAAGGCGATGCGACAGCGAGGAGCGTCCCGCTGGGATTCGTTGCGACAGAACCGGTGCCGCTCGAGCGGACATCGACCGGGGGTAGTCGCCGGGTGGCGCGCCATGGCGAGTGTGCGGAGTTCTGATCGGGTGCGCCTGGATCCCATAGGTACACGCCGCTGCTGCCTTCGCTGATGGCTGCGACTCGTCCGTCGGCCGACACGGTGGTGTGCAGTCCGTCGAAGTTCTTTCTTGGTTCGGCAGACCTCCAAGCGTCCATGTCCCGGGTGATGATCGCTGCGTCGAGTTGTCGGCTGGAAAGGAATCCTGCTCCGACCGAGTTCCATCGACGTAGCAGCGGTGCACTTACGGAGTACCCGGCACCCGGTGTGTTCGGGAGGGCGTCGATGGCGATGCCGAAGTCTGTGCGCTGCGTCGGAAGCGACCATATCCAGACCGTTCCGTCGCTGGTGGCGGCTGCGAGTGAGCGCCCTTGCCGCAAGAAGTGCACAGAATAGACGTCTGCCGGTGTGTGCAGGGTTCGGCCTTTGTCTGCGTCGCTGGAGTTCACAGTGATTTCTCGGCCTTGTGCGGCGATGGCTTGGTAGGCGCCGTCGCTGGAGTAGTCCAGATCCAGCAGCGGCTGTCGATCGGTGCTGGTTCCGATCGGTGCGACGACGCTGGTGGGTTCGGCGTGCGCTGGTCCATTGCTGAGGTCGAAGAATTCCAGACCGGGCAGTTTCGAGTTCCGGAGTATCAAAGTTCGGCTGTCGGGGCTGAACATCAGTCGGCGTGTCTGGTTCGTCATGACGGCGATGCTGGTCGGCGGACGATCGAAATCCGGGACCGCGCCGTCGGAGCGGACTCGTGTGGTGTCCCAGATGCGCACCTGGTTGGTTTGCCCTGGCGACACGGTCCCGGCCGCGCCCAGAAGTGTTCCTGCCGGGCTGTACGCCACGATGGGATAGCCACTGGGAAGCTCGAGGGTGGGCAGCGGAGCCGGTGCGGTGTCGCTGCTGATGTCCCATCGCAGGATCTTGCCGTTTCGCATCCCTACGGCTATCTCGCGCGAGTTTGCGGCGGTCGCTGTGGAGACGACTTCGTCGTCCCCGACGGGAAGGTCGTAGATCGGGCGCGGTCGACCTTTCATATCCCACACTTGAACGCGCGCGGTGCCTGGGACGGCGTCACAGCTGACCGCGTCGTTGCCGAATGGCGTGCATTGCTTCCGGTCGATCTGATGCCAGGCAGTGAGTCGCTGCGCATCCGGACTGAGAGAGATGCCGGATACCTCGAAATCTATTGGGAATCTTGCCAACTCGTTGACTCCGCTGGCAGTGATCGTCGCGAATGTCACTCGGCCGTCAGGGGCGGCGGCGGCGAGACGGTCAGTGTTCGGGGCGGTAGTGAGAATCGTTCCGGCGCCGGTGATCCGGTACGGCACATCGCCCGCTGAGGAGCTGAGCAACTCCGTGCGCGCTTGGGGAGTGTCGGCGATGCGTAACGCTGCCAGCGCTAGTTGCTGGGCGACGGCGGGATCGATCTCGCGCAGCGTGCGTGCGGTGTCGGCGAGCTGTCGGGAGCGCGTCACCTCGAGTTCGGCGCGGTGGTTCGCGTCGAGTACCCATGTCCATGCGCCCGCCAGGACGGCCACCATCGCGATGGCGAGTGCCACGACCCGTCGGGTGGGGTTGGGTCTGGTTCTCGCCTCGGCGATTGCGTCCGCCAGTGTGTGGGCGGGTACGAGTTGCGGACAGAAGCCATGCGGTACAGAGTCTTTGGCTTCGTTGTAGTCATCGAGGGGGACGATGATCCGCAGGCCTTTGCTGTTCGCGGCAGGGAGTTTGGCCGCGTAGCCGGTGACATGCGCGAGTGTGCCGTCGGTGTTCAGATCGGCAGTGGCTGTGGTTTTCGGGTCGAGCGTGTGTGGCCTGAGTGCGTGCAAGCGCGGGTGGCGGGGCGCGATGTCGTTGAGTGCTATCGCTATCGCGACGCTCATCGAGGCGCCGCGCAGCCTCGCGTAGGGACCGCCATGTTCGCCGGTCACTGACCAGAGCACACACGAGTCGGTTTCTGTGAGTGTGCTGCTGTTCCAGGCGGAATGCAGGCTTCGGATGAATTCGGGGTCGGGTTGGGTGAATCCGCTCCAGGCCGGGTCGGGATGCATTCCGCTGGGGCCGGATTCGAGTAGGTGCAGAGTCAGTCGGCCGACCTCGCCCTTTTCGTTGCCATTGCTGTCGCGATCGCTGGCGACGAGCAGGACAGGTATTTCGGTCGTGCGTCGCTCGGCCGGCCGGACTCCGGCGACCTCCAGCGCGGTCAGGATCGCGAAACCTCGCAGTTGCGTCGGCGCATCGCGCCACAGCTGCGCGAATACCTGTACCAGTGTGGCGGGACCGTGTGGTCGAGGCCCCGCGACGAAGGGGGTGCCCACCGAGCAGAGCCCGCTGGCAGCGAAGTGGTCGAGGAATGTCTGGGCACCTTGCGCGGGCTCGCGTGTGCCGGCGATCGCGCAGGTGAGATGCGCGACTGCCAATGCGGCGGAGTAGTCGAACGGAGCGCGCACACTACCGGACTGGTCCGGTGTCTCGGCCTCGTCCCGGAGCGGGTCGGTCCGCCATTGTCGTGAATAGCACGTCAGGGCATGCGCTTCGCGCGTGGTCGGGTCGAGCAGATCGCGTGTCATGCTGTCCGAGAATGCACGTCGGCATTGCGCGAGCCAGGTCGGCTGTGCCCGTGAGCCGGTGAGCTGTTCGTAGAGCTCGCGCAACGCACGCTCGTCCAGATCGGGCGCCTGCTCTGGGTCCACCATCAGTGCCTTCCCGCTCGCGACTCGACGAGACGGTCGTCAATCGATGAAAGATGATGCAATCACGTCGATTTCGGCCGCGCCATCGTGATCATCGGCGTCACATGAATGTCGCCACCGTGGACGCGAGCACAGCGCGGCCGGGAGTTTCACGTCCGCTCGAGTCCATCGACGATTGCGCGCCGAACAGGGTCGTCGGCAAGGAGATTGCGCGCGATTCGCCGCCAGGCATTGCGTTCACCGGTGAGGGACGCACCGATCGCGGCGATGATCTGCTCGCGAAACTCGGCGCGAAGTTCCGTGGCCAGGATCGCAGTGAGCGTCAGCTCGTCGTAACCGGCGATGGTGGTGATGATCCGGCCGATGCGACGGTTGTCCGGACCAGGATGCAGCACGAGCAGCAGGTCGGCTGTCGTCGGCTGACCGACGGCATGAATTCTGAGGAGATCAGCATCGATCGAAGCTGGGGGCAGGGACACGGTGAGCAGGTATCGATTGTCGAAAGGTGCCCAGGCGAAATCTTTACCGTCCTGGTGGAGATGATGCGCGGGCAGCTCTTGGTCATCGGTCGTAGACGCATCCTGAAGTTCACTGCGCCAGGCGGGAATTACCATCAGCGGTGCGGAGTATTCGGATTCGGATCTCTCGCCCGCGCGACGATTGCTGTGCGGCGATCGGCCGATGTCCGCGGGCGGAGTGGGGGATGCGCTGGGAAGCGGACGGTTGGACATGGCGGCCGCAACCCGGTCGAGAAAGGTGGCGGGCCTGGCAAGCGTGCGTCCGGTAGGGCGCCGCCAAGTACCCAGGATGGAGTTCATGTCTCCTCCCGGGCGGGTTGCTCCGGTGTTGCGGGTACGACGCCGGTGTCCTTGCCGTTTGCGAGAGAACTCAAAGACAGTGCGCCGGTGAGTCCGACCGCGATTCCGGCCTTGGCATCCGCTATCCAGCCTGCGCCGGCCAGGGCACCGGCGAGCACGGCTGTCGCGAGCAGGCGCAGGCCGACATTGCTACACCACCAGAAACCTGGTGGCGGGCGAGTGAGATCCCCTGCGGCGGACTCCTGTTCGGACCGCCACGGCCATCTGCCTTCTTTACTGGTGAATTGCCATAACTCGTACATCGTCGCACCGAACGCGGTCACCGCAGCGATGATCGAGCTGGCCGCGACGAGAGTCAGGTTCACGATGTCCAAAGCTACCCCACCTGCCACGGCGGCGAGCCGACCTTCGGCACAGTGGTCTTCTGACCTGATCGGCAGCCGACTACCTTTGCCGCATGTCCATCCCCGCGCGTGAGTTGACGCGCATCAAGCGAAGAATCGTTCTGGTCATGGCGATCGTGTTGTCGTGGGTCGTTACCGCGGCGCTGTGTTCGTGTGCCACGGCAACACCCCAGAAACGGCCGGAACTGCCGGAGTTGCCGTCGTACACGGATCAGTTGTCGGCGGCGGACCGGGAAAAGATCAACTTCCGCAACAGTATTCGAGCGCTGGATCCCTGTGCCTACGTCGATGCCGTGGCACTGAGCCGGATCGGGAAGCCGGTGATGAGCGGTGCGTCAGGCTTCGTCTTCGGGCCGTGCGAGATCTGGTTCGACGGCCCGCGGATCACGATCGACATCGGCAAGGTGGTCGCCGACGCCGTGCCGCGCGTGGTCGGTGGCACCACGGTGTGGATCCACCATGCGGACGAGTCCGGCAACTCGTGTTATGCCCAACTGCGCCTGAATGACAGCTATGGCGTCGATTTCGGCGTGATCCTGCGGCGGAACATCGGTGATCCGCCGACGCCGGTGGAAGCGTGCAACATGGCCGCAGACCTCGCCGCAGCGCCTGCCGCCCGGCGCACCGATCGCCCGTTGCGCGCGGAATCGCAGTATCCGCAAATGAATTCGCGATTGGCCGCCATCGACCCATGCGCCGTGCTCGGCAAGGTCGGGCCCGGACACCGTCCCGTGCTCGAGCCGGACTTCGACGACTTCCTGTTCTGGTGTGGTTACCGCCTGGACGAAGGAGACGAGTCGAGCTTCCAGGCGATCCATTACGTGTATCGGAGCTACAGCCACATGAAACCGCTGCGCGGGCAGCGGAAATTGACGATCGGCGGATTCCAGGCCTTGGAGGACCCCGAGCCCATCGACTCGGAACCGGGCACCTGCGCGATCTATATTGCGACCGACCCGCCCGAGACCGAGAGCGGCGTCCAAACCGAGACCGTCGAGGTCACCGCGCGCAGCGGTTGCGCCGCCGCCACCACCCTCGCCGAGGAGCTCACCCGCCTCTACAACGAATTCGCCCGCTGAGCGCAGCGCGGGTCGTCGCTCGTGCGAGCTACGCGGAAGTGGGCTCTGCAGTGGGATGTGGGTGGCGGCGGAGGCCGCTTATGGTCGGGAGGTGATCGAAGCAAGAGGCTTGACCAAGGCTTATGGCCGGACAGTCGCGGTGCGGGACGGGGGGTTCACCGTGGCGCCCGGCCGGGTGACCGGGTTCCTCGGCCCGAACGGATCGGGCAAGACGACGACGCTGCGGATGATTCTCGGCCTCGCTACCCCGTCGAGTGGGGAGGTGCGGGTGGCGGGCAAACGCTATTGCGAACTCGTCCGTCCGCTGCATGTCGTCGGCGCGTTGCTGGACGCCGGTGACGTACTGGCATCGCGGACCGCGGTCGCGCATCTGCGGGTGCTGGCGGCGGCGAACGGGATTCGCCGCTCGCGCGTGGACGAGGTGCTCGGTGCGGTCGGTTTGGCCGAGGTGGCCGGACGACGGGTCGGCGAGTTCTCGCTGGGGATGCGGCAGCGGCTGGGTATCGCCGCGGCATTGCTCGGCGATCCGGCGATCGTCGTGCTGGACGAACCGGTCAACGGGTTGGACACCGAGGGCATCCGGTGGATTCGCGGACTGTTGCGCTCAATGGCCGACCAGGGCCGCACGGTGCTGCTGTCCAGCCATGTGATGAGCGAGATGCAGCTGGTCGCCGATCATCTGCTGGTGATCGGCGCGGGCACGTTGCTCGCGGACGAGCCGATGACGCGGTTCATCGAGCGGCATGCGGATCCGGTGGTGCGGGTCCGCGCGGCCGAGCTCCCGGTGTTGGTCGAGACGATCGGCGCCGAAGCGCGGGTCGAGCTGCATGGCGATTCCGCTGTGGTGCACGGGATCTCGTCGCGCGCGATCGGCCGGTTGGCGGCGCGCAACGGCATCGTGCTCGATGAGCTGACGCCGATACACGCTTCGGTGGAGGACGTGTTCACCGGACTGGTCGAGCAGCATCAGCAGTTCGCGCACGGTGCGGCGGGGCGGGCGGCATGAGCGCGGTGCGCGTCGCCGTGCCGTACCGGTCGCTCCTGGGTGACCAGATCCGTTCGGAGACAGTCAAAATCAGGTCGGCACGGACGCTGTCGCTACTGCCCGTGGCGGCGTCGGTGCTGGGCCCGGTGTCGGCGGTGCTGGTGGGGGTGACCGGGAGCCTCTCGCCGGGCGACACCCTGATGGGCGGCGCGCTGACGGGAGTGTCGGCAGCACTGGCGGTGGTCGCGGCTTGGGGTGCGCTGGTGGTGACGACCGAGTATTCCGCGGGCACGATCCGCCCGGTATTGGCCGCCACGCCGCAGCGGACCGTGGTGTTGGCGGCGAAGGCGATTGTGGTCGCCGTGGTGGCCGCCGTCGTGGGCGTGCTGTCGCCCTCGGCGTCGCTGCTGATCGGATCGGCGACCATCGATGCGGCGAAATATCCAGTCGGCGAAGTCTTTCCGGGCCTGATCGGTATCTGGTGTTGTTTCCCGTTGGTCGCGTTGCTCGGCGTCGGCGCCGGGGTGCTGCTGCGCGGGTCGGTGGGTGCGGTGGCGATGGTGGCGGCACATGTCGTGGTGCCACAACTGACGGCGGCACAGGCATTCGGGGAGTTGCACAAGTGGGCGACCGTGGCCGCGCCGAGCGCCGTGGTGGCGAAACTGTCACACAACGCCGATGCCGCCCCCGAGCTCATGGGTTCGCTCGGCGGCTGGCCACGGCTGGTCCTCGTCGCCGCCACCGCGGTGTCGGCGCTGTACTCGGCGCGGCGGGCGCTGGAACGCAGGGACGTATGACGATTCGGATCGGGGAGCGGTGGCTGGTGCCGGCGGTGCTGGTCGTTGCGGTGTTCGTGTTCGTGGTGGTCGACCATACGCTGGTGTCCGACACGGACCTCGGCCTGCGGCAGTCCACCGGGTTGGCGTTGCTGCAAGCCCTGGCGATCGTGTTGCAGCTGCGGTTCGCCGTGCTCGGCTGGCTGGTCAGTGCGGTAGCGGTCGGGTACGCGTCGGTCGCGGTGGGCGGGCCGTCGTGGGTGGAGCCGATGTTCAACAGCTACCTGGTGGTGCTCGCCCTGCTGGCGGTGCGGGTGCCTTGGCGCACCGCCGCGGTGGTATGGGCCGCCACCACCGGTATGGGCGTTGTGCTGACTGTGGTGATGCCGCACGCGCGGTGGACCGATATCGTCGGGTCCGCGGTGCTGGCGGGTTTGGTACTGGTGGCCGCGGCGGCGGTGCGGGCGGTGATCGACGCCCGCCGCGCCGCGTACGAGCAGGCGCGGGAATCGGCGCACCAGCAGCAACGCACCGTGTTGCTCGAGGAGCGGGCCCGGATCGCGCGCGAGTTGCACGACGTGGTCGCGCACCACATGTCGGTGATCGCGATCCAGGCCGAATCCGCGCGCTACCGGATCGCCGACCCGCCGCCGGAATTGCTGACGAGTCTGTCGGCGATCCACACCGGAGCCTCGGCGGCCCTGACCGAGATGCGGCGCATTCTCGGTGTCCTGCACGCCGAAGCCGACGAACCCACCCAGCCGCAACCTCGCATCGCCGATATCGATGGCCTGGTCGAGGGCATCCGTGCGGCCGGACGGCAGGTGCTCCTGGGCCGCGAGGGGACGGTGCGGGAGCTTGCGACGGGCGTGGAGATCTGTGCGTACCGCATTGTGCAGGAAGCGCTGAGCAATGCGGTACGCCACGCTCCCGGCGCCGACGTTCGAATCGAATTGTGTTATCGCACTGCGGAACTGGAGATATCGGTGCTCAACGGGCCCGGAGGCGCCGTTGCGCCGTCGCGAAGCGGCGGTCGTGGGCTGATCGGAATGCGCGAACGAGTAGCCGTCCTGGGCGGCGGTCTGGAGACCATGCCGACACCGGAGGGCGGCTACTCCGTCCAGGCAGTCCTGCCACTGACGGAGCGGAACGCGCCATGACGATTCGTGTGCTGATCGCCGACGACCAGGCCCTGATCCGCGACGGACTCTCGGTGCTGCTGACCGCCCAGCCGGATCTCGAGGTGGTCGGCGAGGCCGCCGACGGCGTCGAAGCGGCCCGTCTGACGGCCGACCTCCGACCGGACGTGGTTCTGATGGATATTCGGATGCCGCGACTCGACGGGCTCGAAGCCACCGCTCGCATCGTCGCCTCCGGCGCACCCGCCCGGGTGATCGTGCTGACCACCTACGATCTCGACGAATATGTCTTCCGCGCGCTCCGCGTCGGCGCCAGCGGCTTTCTGCTCAAAGACACCAGTGGGCTCGTGATCGTGGACAGCATCCGTACGATCGCGCTGGGGGACGCGATGCTCGCGCCGTCGGTCACCCGGCGTCTGCTGGCCGAGTTCGCCCGCTTACCCGCCCGGCACCGACCGGACGATGCGCGCCTACAGGCCCTCACCGACCGCGAAACCCAGGTGCTGACCCTGATCGCCCGCGGTCTGTCCAATGCCGAAATCGCCGAAACCCTGGGCATCGCAGAGGAAACCGTGAAAACCCACGTCGGCCGGATTCTGGCCAAACTCCGGCTGCGTGACCGCACCCAGGCCGCGATCGCTGCCTACGAAACCGGTCTGGTCACACCCGGCTGACCCGTCCCGGAGACATTGTCATGCGCATCCACACCCTCATCAGCGGGGCCGGACCCACCGGCCTCACGCTGGCCATCGACCTCGCCCGCCGCGGTATCCCGGTCCGGATCGTCGACAAGGCAGTGCGGCATCCGACCGGTTCCCGGGGCGACACCCTCCAGCCACGCACCCTCGAAGTCTTCGACGACCTCGGCATCATCGACCGCGTGCTGCGAGCCGGTGCGCCGCAGCCGATCGTCCTCGTCTACCGGGCCGGCGCCCCGGAGCGCGAACTGCGGATGACCGACCCGATACCGCCGAGTTCTGCTGTGCCTTACCCGAATCCGTGGACGCTCGGCCAATCCGACACCGAGGCGATCCTGCGCGCCCGCTTGGCCGAATTCGGTGTCGAGGTCGAACTCGCCACGGAAACAGCAGGGTTCGCCGCGGACGACAGTGGAGTCACGGTAACTCTGGCACACGCGGGAACCACCGAAACCGTCCGAGCCGACTATCTGATCGGCGCGGACGGCGCGCACAGCCTCGCGCGCCGCACGCTCGGGATCGAATTCGACGGTTCCACAGACGAATCCACGCGTCTGCTGCTCGGCGATGTTCGCGCCGACGCTCTCGATCACACGCACGGTCACTGTTTTGCATCCGCCGATGCGGCCATCGGGGTCGTCTTCTCGCCACTACCCGGGCGACCGCACTTCCAAGTCGGCATGCCGCTGCCCGCCGGGATCGAACCCGGCCTCGGCCCCCTCCAAGCTGCCGTCGACACCTGCTCCGGCCGTTCCGACATCCGCCTGACCGACCTGACCTGGTGCACCGTGTGGCGTCCGAACATCCGCCTGGCCAGACGATTCCGTTCCGGCCGGGTCTTGCTGGCCGGCGACGCCGCCCACGTCCACCCGCCCACCGGCGGGCAGGGTCTCAACACCGGCGTCCAGGATTCCTACAACCTCGGCTGGAAACTCGCCACCGGTGACGACGAGCTCCTCGACACCTACGACATCGAACGCCGCGCCGTCGCGGCTGCTGTCCTCGGCCTCAGCACCGCATTGCTGCACCGGGCCACCAGCGGGGCCGAGGACGCCCACCGCCGCGACCACACGCACCAGCTCGACATCACCTACCGTGATCCCGCCGCCACCGGCACCCTCCTTCCAGGCGACCGCGCCCCCGACGCATCCGTCACCGATATCGCCGGACAGCGGCTACGGCTGTTCGACCTCTACCGCGGGCCGCAGCACACCCTTTTGTCCTTCGGTGAAACCGCGCTTTGCGCAACAGATTCCGACGTCCACGTCTGGGCGGTGCGGGGCACTGGACACCGCCCGAACGATCCAGGTATCGGCCGCCACGTCATCGACGTCGATGGTCACGCTTTCCGCGACTACGACGCTCGTCCCGGAACGCTCATCCTCGTTCGTCCCGATGGGCATATAGCCGCGCGCACCGACCCGGCACCGTCGGGATGACCCTCGGACGGTCCTGTCGCAGAGCAGATGTGCAACACTGACGCGGTGCAGCCTAAGCGCAGGATTCACTTCGTGGGCAGCTTGCCCGGACAGTTGGACACTCCAGAGAAGGCTATGGCGTTCGCCGTCGACACCGCCGGTGAATATCTGGACGGCGTGCTACCCGGTGGCGAGGCGGACCCTTATCGCGCCCAGTGGTACATCAGGCCGATCATCGACCGGCTCGACAGTATCCCGGCGCTGGCGCCCGTGCGCCGCGGGGATTGGTCGACGCTGCGTTCCCGCAACACCTTTCGGCTCAGGAAGGGCCGGTCGCTGATCGAAGCCGATCTCGACGCCGCGCTCGGCTACGCTGCGGAGACCGATCGTGCCCTCGAGGCGCTGGCGGATATGCGGCGCACCGATCCCGGACTGCGCTTTCAGGTGGGCATACCGACGCCGTTCGTCATCGGCTTCATCGCGTTCGAGGCGCGGATGCTCGTGTGGCGTCGACGTTCGGCGCAGCGCGGCGCGCGAGCCTTCCCTTATTACCGCCCGATCGTCGACGCGACTGTCCGGGAGATCGTCCGAATCCATGAGAAGTTGGGGAACAACGTCGTCTTCCAACTCGAGCTGGCCGCGGAGACGCTCATCTGTGCGCGGATGCCCGGGGCCTTGCGGCAGGGGCCGGCCAACGCGGCAGGCCGGGCGATCGGCCGGCTCGTCGCACGGGCGCCCCACGACGCCCACTTCGGCGTCCATCTCTGCTTCGGCAGTCTCGACGACAAGCCGGCCGTGGCGCCGAGATCGGCGGCGGCGGTCGTCGATCTGGCGAACGCGATAGCCCGATACTGGCCCGCGGGAAGACATCTCGATTTCGTCCACATGCCCATCGGTGACGGCAAACAGGCGCCGGTTCGGCCGCGGTACTACGCGCCCCTGGCCCGCCTCGAACTGCCCGCCGATACGCGTGTCGCCGCCGGGCTCGCGCATGCGGCGCAGCCGCTCGCGCAGGCCCGGCAGGCACTGGCGGTCGCGGAGGCGGCCTACGGCGGGCCGTTGGACGTTGCGGCGCCCTGCGGTCTAGGGCGCTATACGACCGTCGACCGGGCGCGATCCGCGGTCGCGCACGCGGTAGCCCTGGCGGAAACGGATCTGTGAAACGGTCTTTGGTCACAGTGGCCTTTGTCGGACGTCGCCGACCGAGGTGAACATGCACGGACATGGTGCACACCGTGACGTTCCGAGTGCAGTCCGGACCGCGGCGAAAGCCGCAGTCGCGCGCCGAGATCCGGTTGCCGGGTCGGCGAAATCGGCGTATATCGGGCTGTCGGTTGCGTCGCGAACACCGTTGTGCCGGAGCGCGGTTCGCTCCGGCACAGACCGAAGGGCCGGTTTGAAAGGGGCGCTACGGGGTACGGCGCCACGAATTCCAACACATCCGCGCGCCAGATCCGTGGAGGAGCACACGCCTGCGGGGGTGATCGGCTACGGTTACACCCGTGGTCGAAGCAACTGAAGGGCCTGCGCCGGAGAACGACCGAAAGCCGGAACCGTTCGACCCCGGCGCGCTGAACTCTGCGCGGGTGTACGACTACCTATTGGGTGGGAAGGACTATCGCGAGGTCGACGAAGACATGGGCAACGAAATGCTCACTCGCGCACCCGAAATCAAGACTGTGGCGTGGTTCGCCCGCAGCTTCATGCTCAAGGCGGTCCAGATGGCCGCCGATGCCGGCATCCGGCAGTTCATCGATCTCGGCTCGGGTATCCCGACCTCGCCCAACGTGCACGAGGCGGCACGCGAGATCGAGCCTTCGGCGCAGGTGGTGTATGTCGACTACGACCCGGTCGTGCACGCCCACTGTGACGCGCTGCTGGCCGGCCCGCGCGGCGTCACAGCACTATTGGGCGACATTCGCCATCCCGACGAGATCTTCGATCAGCTGAAGAACCAGACCCTGATCGATTTCAATGAGCCCGTGGCCATCACCATCATCGGTGTGCTGCACTACGTGATGGACGAAGAGCACCCCGCCGGTATCATCGCCGCCCTCCGTGACCGGTTGGCGCCGGGCAGTTTGCTGGCGATCACGCACGGGTCCACCTCGTCCGCCCCCGAGGTACTCGAGGTGCTCACGGCTACCAAGAACACGTCCGCCCAGGTCTGCTTCCGGCCCCCGGCGCAGACGGAAGCCTTCTTGGACGGCTTCGAACTGCTCGAACCCGGCGTGGTCCCGGTGCAGGAGTGGCTGCGCCCCGACTTGCCGAAAACCCGGATGATCATGGACGCCGCCATCGGCCGCAAACCCTGAGAATCCGGCAGGAACAGGAGTAATGTCGGGTACGCCAATTTGTTGTTGGCCGCCTGCACATTCGAGCGTGCATCAGGTGCTGTCCCAGTCGATCAAGAGGATGAAATAATGAAGACCCTCACAACTGTCGCTGGTGTCGTGTCGTCGATCATGACGGTCGCCGTGGTCACGACCGGTGCCTCGGTTGTCAATGCCCCTCTCGCCGCCGCGTCGCCGGGGGATCTCGTCACCGCCGATGTCCCGACCGTGAACGAACTCGACGACCAGGTCGCGTTCCTGATCGAGCTGCCCGGCTCCGACGAGGCCAAGGCCGCCCATATGGAAGGCGGCATGCGGGCGGTCGTGGTTGCCCGCACCCTGTACAACATCGGCTGGTATCGGGCTCCGCGCGGGTCGAACGAGATCACCGGTCCGGAAACCCACGAGGGCAACGTGCACACCGCCATGTTGCGCAGCAAGTCGGCGGGACAGCCGGATCTTGTTGCGCGCGTGGTCTGGAAGCGGATCGACGGTGTCTGGAAGCTGTCCAACAGTTCCGTCTGCGAGGGCGTCAAGGCCGTCGGGCTGGCCATGGGCTGCGACTTCTGATCGGCCGCCGCGCGCCGTGATCGAAATCCGTGACCTCACCCTGGGCTATCCAGGGGTCACCGTCCTCGAGGTCCCCGAACTGAGCGTGGCAGACGGGGCACTCACCTATCTCATCGGTCTCAACGGCACCGGCAAAACCACGCTGCTGCGGTGCATCTGCGGCGTCATCACGCCCGCTGTCGGTACGGTCCGGGTCGACGACACCGTCGTCCGGGCCCACCACAGCACACCGGCCTCGCTCGGCATGCACCTCAACTACCGAGCCTTCGACCCGCGCCACACCGCGCGTCGGCACCTGCGCTGGATCGCGAGGGCCCGTGGACTGCGCACCGGCCGGGTCGACGACGTCCTCGAGCTCGTCGATCTCGTCCGGGTCGCCGACCGACGGCTGGGGCACTATTCGCTCGGCATGCTGCAACGGGTCGGCATCGCCGCCGCACTGCTCTCCGAGCCGCAGACCCTGCTGCTCGACGAACCGCTCAACGGCCTCGACATCGCGGGTATCCGCTGGATCCGCGGACTGCTGCGCGACCTCGCCGATGCGGGGACGTGCGTCCTGGTCGCCACCCACCTGCTCGATGAGGTCGAACGCAACGCCGATCACATCGTCATCATCGGAAACGGACGCGTTTTGGCCGACCAGCCGTTCGCCCACCTCATGAACACCCTGGAGCCCGGCGAGGCCGGCCTCGAAGACGCCTACCTGCGCATCGCCGGCTTGCCCACCGAACTCCCGTCGGGAGTGACGCCATGAGCGGCCCCGGCCCGGCCACCCTGATCCGCCGCGGCATCGCCGCCGAATGGACCCGCACCGCGGGACGCAGCTTCCTGTGGACCGTGTCCGTCCCCCTCACCTTCGCGCTGCCGCTGATCGTCACCTTCGCGATCGCCGCTGTCGCAGAACGACTCGCCGACCTCCCCGGGCAGAGCTATGTGGCCACGGTCTCCACCACCAACTCCGTGTACTGGGTGATCACCCTGTCCGTGTCGGTCATGATGGTCACCGCCGCCTACGCCCACGCCACCCAATGGCGCGGTCAGACAAGCGATCTCAACTCCTTCCTGTTTCCCCGGTCCTGGACGGTCGCATTGGCCCGGTGGATGTACTACGGCGTCATCACGGCGATAGCGACGACGGTGCTGCTCGTCGTCGTCATGGTCACGCTGCCCGCTCAATTCCCCAAAATCTATGGGGCGGTGGACATCACGGATGCCGCCGGGATCCGGTTCCTCTGGACCGTCCCGAGCTACGCGTTCGCCGCATGTGGTGTGGGCATCGCGGTCGGATCGGTGATCCGTACCCCGTCCGCCGCCATTGCCGTCCTGCTGTTCTGGGTCTATGTCGCCGAGAACTCCGTCAATCTGCTACCGCACGGCCTCACCCTGCAGGCGTACGCCCCGTTCCTCAACGCCGTCGCCGCCACCGGCCAGGAGGTCGCCTTCCTCCCGCGCTTCGGCCGTAACGGATCTCTGCTCTATTTCGTCGTCGTCGCCGCGATCCTTTTCGTCGTCACGGCCGCCCTGCCGATCCTGCTTCGCCGCGTGTCCGGACAGCGCAGAACGACGCTCACCAAATCGAGTGCACCCTGAGCTGAGCGTGGTGGCTACGGCGTCGATTGTTCGACCGGGCTCTGTCTCGAAGTCCCATGCGCGCGTGCCTAGTTCGGTGTACCTGCCGCGGGAGTTACCGGGATAGTGCTGAGCACGTCGTGTGCCGTACCCGGCTGTAGGTGCACGTCAGGTGTATGAGGCGGGTTCCAGCGTGGTCATCTGGCTGTGGTGGCGTCTCGAGCGGCTTGGGAAAGAGAGGGCGGTTGGGGAGCGGACCGGTTGGTCTGGACCAAGCGACAGATAGGTTGAGGGTCACAGAGGTTTCCTACTGCTCACAGGGGCTACAGCTGCTGTGAACCGTACGGAAGGTCTGTGACCCCGCGACTCACCCACCAAACACGCCGAGCCACAACGCCACCCACCCGAAACCGCTGACACCTCGTCAAGGAACTCTCGAAACAGCACCACAGCCAGACGACCACGCCGGAACCCCACCTTCACGCACCCGACATGCGCCTAAAGCCGGGCACGGCACCTGACGCGCCCAGCACCATCCCTGTAACTCCCGCGGCAGGCACGCCAACCTGAGCAAGTCACACCTCGGCAGCCAGCCAACAAGCCCAAACGCGAGCAAACCAAGCGACAGAAGACAGAACCTAGCCGGAGACCGGACGAACCTCGAGCGGAAGCCTTTTCATCACCGGGATCGGTCCCATGGCTCGCCCGGGCTTCTTGATCGGGACGGCCTGGAACTCCCACTTCGACAGCAGACTGAAGAGCGTGGTTTGCAGTGCCATCCAGGCGAAGTTATTGCCGATGCACATCTGCTTGCCCATGCTGAACGGAGCGAAGCTTCGATGTTTCACCCCGGCGGCCGACCACCGGTCGGGGTCGAAAACGTCCGGATCGGGAAAGATGTTCGGGTTGCGGTGAATGGCCGCGAGGCTGTAGCCGATATCGGTTCCGGCGGGGAATTCGAAACCGTCGAGTTCGACCGTGGTGACGCTGCGCCTGGTCTGCAGCAGTGCCGAATGAGATCGGGTGACCTCGTTCAGGAACTGGTTCAGGTAGTCGAGTTTATCGAGGCTGCCGGGACTGAAATCGCCTGCGGCAGAGATCTCTTCCTGCAGTCTCGAAGCCACCGCGGGATGCTGTCCCAGCTCGTACATCGTCCAGGTCAGCGTGGCGGTCAGGGCGTCGATACCGCCGAAGAGCACCGTCATCGCCTGCTCCACCAGGAACTCGTCACCACGCTGTGCGGCCTCCGGCGAGTCCAGCAGGATATCGATCAGGTCGTTGCGGCGGACACCACTGGCCCGGCGCGCGACCAGCCGCTCCCGGCAGAAGCCGCGCAGTCGCGCTCCTCCCGACCGGAAGTTACGGTTCACCGGCAATGGCAGGCTGGCTACTCGTTTCGGCAAGATGCTGCCCACGATGGCGCCGGCGCCGATATCGTTGATCAGACCCGAGATGAGTTGGATGTCTTCGTCACTGGGTTCGTGCGAGAACATGGACCCCAGCAGGTCGGTGATGACCAAACGCAGCAGGACGGAAGTGAACTCGACGACCTGGCCCGACTGCCACGAATCCGCCAGCGCATCCGCGTTACGCTTCATGATGTACGCGTAGCTTTCCAGCTCGGCGCGATGGAACGCGGGCTGGAGCATGCGACGAATATCATTGTGCTCTTGGCCGTCCGCGACGATGAACGATTCCCCGAATATGAGACGAATGCGTTCGAAGAGGAGCCCGCGCTCGTAGGTGCTGGAATTCTCGATCAACACCTTGTGCAGTAGTTCGAAATCGGTGATGACGTAGACGACACGGCTGCCGATATCGACCCGGGCTATCTTTCCGACGCTGGACAGATCCACCATGAACTGGACCGGGTCGCGCACCAACCGCCAACCGTGTCCGACAACAGGCAAACGTCCGGGACCGCACGGGACGTCACGAAGGTCCACTGTGTCTTGCCCTTTCTTTCGGTAGGTCCAAGGTCGAGGACTTCGGCGGATCCGGCCGCTCTCGCTGAGGCCCGCTGTCGATCAACACGTTACCTTAGCTCGGATTTCCCTGACGGCGGGGGCGACAAGCGAAAACGTTTGTCCTACTGCGATCGTCGCCGACGCGGACGCGTTGTTCGGCTCCCCGCGACGTCCCGATCCGAGCCGCGTTATGGAGGGCGACACACTGAACTGTTACCTGTTCGGACTTGCGGCGGAACGATTTACGCGATAACAGCGCCGAACAATGGCGCGGCGGAAGAATTCGCCGTGATGGCCACGTCGAGTCCGGAGCCGGTAGGCGCTTCCGGCGTTTACCACGCCGCGTGCGCGACTTTCACACCAGCGCAATAGGTTCCGCCGATCGGGCGTGCGAGCGCGGAGTCGTTCAGTGGGGTGCCGGATGGTTGCGGCGTCGTAGCTCGCGCACGCGGAGTTGGAGTTGGGCGAGCAGCATCGCGTCGGCGTCTTCGGGGTCCAGGGCGCAGACCTCCCTGATCCGCCGCATGCGATACCGCACGGTGTTGACGTGGAGTCGCAGCGTCTCCGCCGCGACCTCGGCCCGGCCCGCGCTGTCGAGGTAGGCCCGCAGGGTGGTCAGGAGTGGTCCTTGCTCTCCGTCTTGATCTGCCAGCACCCGCAGTGCGCCGACGAATTCGGGCAGCGCGATGGAATCGGCGTAATTGGCCAGCTGTAGCAAAGCCAGCGGTAGCAACGTGCCGTCGAGATTCGCCACGGCATCGGCGGCGACCGCGGGGTGGCACATCGTCCGCAATATTTCCTCGGCCTGGATGCGCGCCTGGCTTAAATCCGAAACGGACTGGGCGGGCGGGCTCACCGCTATTCTGCAGGAAACGGGAAGCGGGGTTCGTCCGGCGAAGTCGGCCGCCAAGGATTGCGCTGCGGCGCATGCTTGCTTACGCGTCCGGTGCGGCCAGGCAAGTATTCCGTAGACCGTATGGTCCGACCTGATCGCCACGCCCGAAGTGTGCACCGCGGCCAGGTAATGGGCGAGTGAATCCTCGATGCGTCGCAAATCGGCTGTTTCCGCGGAGATTCCGGCGGAAGGAGTCGCGCGGCGAGCCGTCGCGGACCGTGCGAAGCCGAGCGCCAGCACCGACACCGGCCCCTCGGACAGGCCCAGCTTTTCCGCTGTGGCGATTCGGGTCGGTCCGCCGGTGATCAAGGCTTCGGCCAGCTCACGGCGACGTCGCTGCGCTCGGCCGCACGTGTCGTGTCCCGCGGCCATCAAGTGCGCGGCGACCAGTTCGCCCGCCGCGGTCAAGCGCTGGGACAGCCGGGCGGACAGCGGCTGCGGTACGACGAGCCAGACGTAGCCCAGGACGGACCCGCCGCCACGGACCGCT
Source organism: Nocardia brasiliensis NBRC 14402 (assembly GCF_000308475.2). GTDB lineage: Bacteria > Actinomycetota > Actinomycetes > Mycobacteriales > Mycobacteriaceae > Nocardia > Nocardia brasiliensis. Next base: position 66,876 of record NZ_BAFT02000024.1, read on the forward strand.
ATCGCCACCCGGGCCGCGGCGCCGTCGCCGGCGACGCCCTGGGGGACGAAAACGGGAGTGGTGCTCGTCCGCAGCCGTTCGAAGATGCCGTGCTGTTCCAGTGCACGAAGGTGTTTGCCGGGGACGGTGCGGGCGAAGATCGATTCGGTGCGCATCGGGTCTGCCGTCGTCTGCTGCGCGGACCATGCGAGCACGTTGGAGCGCCAGTCCTCGATCGTCACCGGCGCGTGCACCGCGGCGCTGATGGTGTCGGCGACCGCGAACAGATCGGCGGCGGCTTCGGCGGGGGACCATTGTCTTTGCACGTGCTCGAGCAGCTGCTCGCGTAACGCACTGGCCAGGTCCATCCAGGAAACGTCGGACCGGACCCGCACGATCGTCAGCGGTAACGAGGCGGGCAGCGGCGGTATCTCACCTTTGACGGCAACCGCCGCGGCGTTGTGGCGCGCCGCGTCGTAGACGACGTCGTGCAGGCAATTCGGGCCGAGGTCGGCGGCGACCAGGATGAAGGCCCCGTCTCGGGGGAGACCGCGCACCGGATCGTAGAACTCGATGGTCGAGACCTGCCGATCGGCGAAACGGGCACCGGCCACCACGGTGAGCGGCTTCTTGGCGAGGCTGCTGACGAGACTGTCGACCGTTGCTGTGCCGGTGAACACGAAGCCTGCTCCTTTGGTTCGAATGTCCCGTCGACCGACAGTACGGAAGCGCGCCGGAGATCTGCCCGACGCTGTTCGGCGCCGGTGACGCCGGGGACCGTGTACGAAGCCGATGTCGAGATCTGGCCTTTCTCGATCGTCGCGCCCGCCGGGTATCAGATCGGTCTGTCGGTGCGTGGTCAGGACTACACGCACGGCCTGCCCGGTGCACAGGAGAGCGTCTACGGTCGCGAACTGCTGGGCAGCGGTGCGTACTGGCATGAATTGCCGGGTGACCGCGACAATCCGGTCTTCGACGGTCGGACCACGTTGGTCGGGACGGCCGATCGGCGCCCGTACGTGCTGCTCCCCGTCATTCCCCGCGCGTAGGTTCTCGTTCCCGCACGGGTTCCGGCTACCTCTCGGGCGACCAGGGGTAGCCGGGGCCGCCATTGTATCGCAAGCCGTTGTGGCCCAACCGGATAACGAATCCGGGTGCGGAGCTGCCGAAATGACGGCGAAGTGAGGCCGCAGTTATCCGCCGGTGTCGGAACCGGTATTAGACACGATGGGGTGAACTTGATTTCAGAACTGACTCGTTGGTTGGATGCGACCGATCAGGCCGAGCTCGCCGGGTCAGGGGAGTTGAAACCGATCGATCTGGTCGAGGCCGCGATCGATCGGATCGAGCAACTGGATCCGGCCCTCGGCGCGGTGACGCTGCGCTATTTCGACCAGGCGCGCGCGGCCGCGGTGCATTCGACCGGGCCGTTGGCCGGCGTTCCGTTTCTGATCAAGGACCTGCTCACCGACGTCGCGGGCCAGGTCTGCACCGACGGCAATGTCGCGCTCGCGGCGCAGGCCCGCCCGGCCGCGGCCGATGGTCCGCTGGTGGCGCGCTTGCGGGCGGCGGGGCTGATCTTCGCGGGACGGACGTCGACTTCGGAGTTCGGTACCGTGCCCGCCGCCGATTCCGTCGCCTGGGGCGCCACCCGGAACCCTTGGAACACTGCACTTTTCTCGGGCGGGTCCAGCGGTGGTGCGGCCGCCGCGGTGGCGGCCGGGATGGTGCCGGCCGCGCACGGCACCGATGCCGGGGGCTCCATCCGTGTCCCGGCCTCGTGTTGCGGCCTCGTCGGGCTCAAGCCCTCGCGGGCGGCCGGGCGGGCGGTCGATTCGGTGTTCGACCTGATCGCCGAGTCCGCGGTCACCCGCTCGGTGCGCGATTCCGCTCTGCTGCTGGATATTTCGCGAGGCACCGCGGGCGCAGACGGCTATCTCGCCGCCTCCGGCGTCGAGCCGGGCACATTGCGCATCGGGGTGCTCGACACCCGGTTCGACGGCTCCGCTGTGGCCGCGGAATGTGCTGAGGCAGTGCGCGTCTCGGGACGGCTCCTGGAATCGCTGGGCCATCACCTGGAGCCCGGATTCCCGGCGGCCCTTGGTGATTCGACGTTGGACGGGCTGTTCGGGACGTTCTGGTCCTCGGGCATGGCCGCGCTCCTCGACGGGCTCGCGTGCCGGTTGGGCCGCGCGGTCACCGAAGCCGACGTCGAACCGCTCAACTGGCTGCTCGGTGTGCACGGCGGCGAGGTGACCTGGGCGCAGCGACAGGCCGCGGTCGAGGGGGTCGCCGCGTTCTCCAGGACCGTCCTGAGCTGGTGGGACGAGCACGACCTGCTGCTCACCCCGACCCTGGCCGAACCGCCCCTGCCCGCCGGCGCGCTGCTCTCCGACGCCGCGGACCCGATGGCGGCCCTGCAGCGCAGCGTGCAGTTCTCGCCCTTCACCCCGTTCGCCAATTTCACCGGCCAACCCGCGATCAGCCTGCCCCTCCACGTCACTGCCGACGGCCTGCCGATCGGCATTCAGCTTGTCGCCGCTCCCGGCCGCGAAGACCTGCTGCTGCAGGTCGCTACGCAACTGGAGCTCGCGGCACCATGGCGGGATCGTCGCCCGACCGGGTAGACCCCGCGTCGTTCTGTGCTGTTCTGGCGCAACGGGTTTGCTGCGCGCCCTGGGCTATTCGACCGGCTGTTTCACGTATTGTCCGCTGCCGCAAAGCCTTCGAGCCGGACGCGATCTGACGAGGTTCCGCTGAGGTAGCGGAAGAGCATCGCGGTGAGTTCGTTCTCGAAACGCGGGAGTTCGATCGGCTCGTGGGACGCAATCAGGTGGTGTACAACCAATTCCACGGTGGAGACGACCAGCCGGGCCGCGGTGTAGGTGTCGACGACCCGGACCTCCGGATGGCGGTCGAGGATGTGCTGCAGGTAAACGACGCGCTCTTCGCCGTGTGCGGCGATCTTCGCCAAGAGTTCGGCCGAGCGGGGTGTCTGCTCCATCATCACGCGCAGCAGTTGCGGGTCGTCGAGGTGGTTCTCGATCGCGGCCCGCACGAATATCCGCATGGTCTCCGCCAACGAGTCGGGCAGCCGCTCGTTGCGGAGACGTTCGACGGTGGCTGCACCCGCGTCGAGATGGCGGGTCATCAGTTCGACGAGGATCGCGTCCTTGTTCGGGTAGTACTGGTACAGCGAGCCGATCGAGATCTCCGCCTGTTCGGCGATTCGATTGGTGGTACCGGCGGCGTAGCCGTGCTCGGCGAAAACGCGCGCGGCCGCGGTGAGGATGCGCTGCCTGGTGAGTTCGGCCCGATATTGGCGCGGCTGTTTGCGGGGGTTGAGCCGACGCTGGTCCGGCATCGAGGCACCTCCGGGACGGGCGAGGGAAAGCGAGTAATTGCTCATAGTAGTTTGTGCGCCTGTCTTGCTCGCCGCCCCGTGCTCGCCCGCTGCGCGCGTCCGTGGTTGCATGTGGGTGCGCAGGATGAGGCGGAGGAACATGGGATACGACTGCACATTGCATCTGGTGGACGAGGACGCGATCCGGGAGCAGTTCGTGCCCCGGCTGCTCGGCAGCGCCTCCGGGCCGACGGCGTTGGATCGAGTGCATCCGGATAGTGAGGACCTCTGGCGGCAGGTACGAGAGCTGCTGCATGGCACGGACGGCCGGGCCGCGGCGGCCGCGGTGTCCGTCGCGGCGGTCATGTTCAGCGCCTCGATGCTGCCCTACCGATACGAGCGCGGACTGGCGCTGAGCCTCGCGTTCGAGACGGGACGGGTGTTCCCGGATTCGGTGTTCGCGCCGAAGGCGGCGTACGCGCCGGACGGACTGTTCGCCGAAGTCGTTGCGGCACATCCGCATTTGAGCGGGCAGTTCACGTCGGGGTGGTTCGGTGGGAACTACACGACCGGCCTCTACGTGCCCGCTGATCATGTCGCGGAGGTGCTGGAGTGGGTCGAAGAGCAGCTCGCGCCCTTGCCGAAAGGTGAACAGCGGAAGTATCGGGGGATCGTGGCGACCTTGCGGGCGGCGGTCGACCGCAAGCTGGGGTATTGGGAGGCAACCGATCTCGCGGTGCCCGCCGCCGGGGAGTTCCCGGGAGATCCGGAACTGATGTGGGCGCAGTACCTGGGCAACGACGGAACTCCGGCCGCCGCGGTGGAGACCGCGCCGGCCTCGCCGATCGCGAGCGTCCTCGATGACATCGTCGACGGATTCCTGTTGTCGCACAGCGATGGGCGCACGCCGCGGGTGGAGCTGTGGGACCTCGCTGCGTGGCCGCCGCGTTTGGCGTTGCAGCGCAACGAATTCTGGGTGGCGGCGGCGCGGTCGCCCCGCGGTGGATGGCTCGCGCAGTCCACCGCCGACACGAAGGCGCGCCCACGCGTATTCGGGCCGATCCTGGTGGACGGCTCGGACGACGCGCCCCGAGTGCTGCCTGCCAAAGGGCCCGGCGACGCCGATCTCTACGCGCACGAATGCTATTTCCTCGGTGCGCGTCCCGTGGTCTTGCACGAGGTGAAGACGCACCTGCTGCGCTTCGGCGGGATGAATGTGGGTGACCCGTTGCCCGGTCCGCTGTGGCTCGCGGACTCCGGTGTGTGGGAACAGATTCCCGGTATTCCGGACGCTGCCGTGGTGAAGAGTGTACTCGGCGACGCGGCGCGTCCGATGACCGGCGCTGCCCGGCTGGCCGACGGCAGCACCGTATTGATCTGGGACGGAAACGGATACGAGCTGAACGCGGCGGGCACCGGCTGTGTGCGTGCGTTCGACATGGGTGCTCAGCGCTCGTTCGTCGAGTTCACCTCGGTGCCCGCGGGGGACGACGGGTTCTTCTATCTGTCCGACCGCCGCCTGCACGAGATCCATCGCGGCGGGACTCCGGTCCGGCATGTCGAAGCCTGGACGAATGTGATGGCGGTGCGGCCGGGGCCGGACGGCGGGCTGCTACTGAAATTCGGTGGTAATGACGAGGGCGACGTCGGGGTGCTCTACTTCCCGGAGGACCGCACGTATATCCCGCTGCCGCCGGAGATGTTCGACGACAAGTCCAGCTACTCGGAATTGTACTGGAGCGAAGGGCCCGATCGCGTCGTGGTGGTCGGCGGTGGTTATGTCGCCGTGCGGTCGGATGCTGTGCTGGCGGGGCCGCGGTCGGCCGTGCCGGAGTGACTTCTGTTCGCCACCGCGATCGACCCCGACGGCAACTACCTCCAGCTCATCCAGCTGAGCCCGCAACATCGTGCCGAAATGGCAGCAGGGGGCAAATGAGGGGCCGCCGCTGCTCGATCTCATCGCGTCGAAGGTGCTTATCAGGCGGGTTGTGGGAAGTTGGGTAGTTGGCTACTCAGGACCTGGGGTGGGGGTGGTTTTACCTTTCCAGTACCGACATCGGTGGCGGGTGTTTCGCCGACCGGAACTGGAGGAGCAGCATGTCCAGCAAAATAATCGAGAAGGCGGTTCTCGGGGCCGCGATAGGCGCGTTGGGTGCGACCGCTTTGGTCGTGACGGCGGAGCCTGCGGGGGCTGTCCCGGTCTGTAGTCAGTATGGATTCAATACGCAAGCGACGACCATCGATCAGAGCAATGGTTGGCTTGTGTATTTCCTCAATGCGGGGGACATTCAGCAAACGCATCAGGGGCGTGCGATCACTGCGATGAAGAACGGCACTAACCTGAAGGGCGGAAACATCAGCGACGCCACCATCACCGGCCGCGACGTCCGATTCACCATCCATTGGGACGACACCGGCTTCGCGCACTACTCCGGCCGGGTGGAGAACGACGGTTTCGCCCGTGGACTCGGTTCCGGCGCAGAGCCTTCCGCGGCTGCCTGGAGTTCGACTCGCCCGTTCCCCTGCCTTTCCCAGCAGAACGTCGCGACCGTCACCCAAGACGTCGATGTCTACGACGCCCCAGGAGGCGCCGGGGATGTCCTTGGCATACTGCGCCAAGGCCAAGAGGTCACCCTCGTCGGAAACTGCAACAAGGACGACTGGTGCCAGGTCACCGGCCCTGCCGTCCCCGGCGGCACCGGCTGGGTCTGGGGTGCTCTACAGTTCTGAAACCTTCGGGCGTCCACGCTTGCCGATCATGGGCGCAGACGTACAGGTAAGGCGGTCAGCCCCCGGATGGCGAAGCTTGTGCGCCAAGTGGGTTCGTCGGCGGGCGAAAGTGCCAGGTCGGGGTGGCGCGCCAGCAGCCGCTCCAGTCCGATACGGCCCTGCATGCGGGCGAGGGGCGCGCCGACGCAGAAATGGATTCCATACCCGAACGCGAGGTGCTCGGCGTTGCTGGGACGATCGATGTCGAACCGGTGTGGATCGGCGAACCGACGAGGGTCGCGCCCCGCTGCCGCCACCGATACGACGATCAGCTCGCCAGCGGCTATCTCGATGCCGCCCAGCGTGATTGGCGTCGTTGTGTATCGGAACGTGGTTTCGCTGGTCGGCGACCTGAATCTGAGAACCTCCTCGATGAACGCCGGAATGCGTGTGGCGTCACCGCACAGCTGCCGACGAGAGTCGTTGTCGGACAACAGGGTGACCACCGCGTTGCCGATGAGGTTCGCAGTGGTCTCGAAGCCTGCGACCAGCAGGACGAGCACCATGCTGCGCAGTTCACGTGGCGTGAGACGTTCACCGTCCGCACCCGCAGCGATGAGTTCGGAGAGCAGGTCAGGACCTGGTTCGGTGGTGCGGCTGACGATGAGGTGATCTATATAGGCGACGAACTCTGTTGTGGCCGTTACCCGATCCCGAGCTGCGTGCTCGCTGGACACGATGACCGTCGACCAGCTCTGGAACCTCGCTCGGTCCGTGTCGGGCACTCCGAGTAGCTCACAGATCACCGACATCGACAGCGGTACCGCGTAGCGGTCCAGTAGATCCACGACTTCGCCGGCGGTGGCCAGTTCTGTGAGCAGAGCGTCGGCGAGCTCGGTGACGCGCGCAGCGAGGCCGCGCACCGCGCGAGTCGAGAACGCTTTGGTGAGTAAGGAGCGCAGGCGTGTGTGCTCAGGTGGATCGTAGAAGACCAGCATGTGCTCGAAGGGACCGGCCTGGAGCTGGTGACCGGCATTGTTCGCTTCGAGCGCTGCCCGAGCGCCCGCCGAGCCCAGTCGCTTGCTGATCCCCGGATGACCGAATGCCGCTTTCGCCTCGGCATACCCGGTGATCAGCCATCCGGTACTGCCGTCGGGAAACGCCACCCGGTTGACCGGTCCCCGAGCGCGCAACGCGCCGTAGGCACCCTGCGGGTCGCGGTAGAAGTCGGGGGACAACACGAACGGGCTGGCCGGTTCGGCCACCAATCCATCTACCGCCGTGCCGGTTTCGATCTCCATCTACCGAAGCTATCAGCGTCGGGTCGACAACTGATTCGTAATGGAAACGTATTGTCAGTCGATGTTGCGAGGACTGGGCCTCGTTGTCGGCATCCGCAATGGCCATCCGCAATGGCAAAAAACATCGCATCAGCGACGGAGGCACCGATAGACGTGGTTGCAGAGAGTAACAGTCTCTGCAGCAACGGATTTCGTGCCAAGCGTCCGCGAATGGCTGAATTGTCAGCGGAGCGGCTCAGCGGCCTGAAGGGCCGGGCGCTAGGCCTTGCCGACTGGATAAGTCATGGCCCACATCATCGGTCTGTCACCAACGGGCAGGCAGAAGGTATCGGTGACCTCGAATCCGAATCGCTCGTAGAAGCTGACGTTCTTCTCTCGGGTGCAGACGAGGTAGGCGGCGGTGCCGGGTGATTGCGTGCGGCGCTCATCGAGGAGTCGGGCGGCGTAGCCTCGCCCGCGGTGGGTCGCTGGAGTCGCGAGGTTGGCCAGGTACCAGTGCGGTGGTGTGGCGGGATGGTGCGTGTCCAGAGTGGTGCGGATTTCGATCGCAGCTCTGGTCCGCAGGCCCAGCGCCGGCAGGAGTTCGGGTATCGCGCGCAGGGTGCGTGAGAATGGTTGATCCCACTGTCCGGGCGGGTCCCACACCGCGACACCACCGAGATGGCCGTCCGGGTCTTCGGCAACCTGCACGCCGCCGCCGGGCACATGGAAGTGGCGCAGGGAGGCAGCAAAGTAGCGGGGGAGCGCACGCTGTCGTTTCGGTAGATCCGGCCAAATCGCGGACATGACCGGATCTTCGGCGAAAGCTTCCGCGAGTACGCGCGCGCAGGCGCCGATGTCGACCGGTGCGGCGGTTCGGGTCGTGATCGACACGTCGGGACCTCCTGAATTGCCGTTTGATCGGGTGCGTAATCCGAAGCAGGTCAACGTTATACGCTCGGTTGTGCGTTGTCTTCGAAGGAGAACTGACTCAACGCAAGCGTGGGGCGGCAGAACCCTTGGCCGTGATTTGCCCGGCGTAGGTGCAGAGCGCAGGGTTGTGGAGGTGGTTCGGTGCACGTCGAACCTGCGGTGATCAACTATGCGATGCTTGGGTTCGTGCACCTTCGGCTTCCATTCATGGGCCCGTTCGCTCGTCAGCTCGGTTTCCCGACCGGTTGGTGGGGCCGCCAGATCACCAACGGGCTCAACATTTTCAACCGGGCGGTCATCGACGGCTCGATCGCAGCGTTGGCAGCACGCCCCGGTGAGCACATCGCTGACATCGGGTTCGGTGGCGGCCACGGGCTGCGGATATTGCTCGACCAGGTCCATGAGAAAGGCTGCGTGTTCGGTATCGATCCGTCGTCCACGGTGATCGCCACGGCACAGAAGCGGTTCGAGGAAGTCCTCGAGCAGAAGCGATTGCAGTTGATCCAGGCGCCGATGCGTGAAATGCCTTTCGAGGACGGTGTTCTCGACGGCATTGCGACGGTCAACACCATCTACTACATCCCGGACGACGAACTCGCAACGTCGCTGTGTGAGCTCGGGCGAGTGTTGCGACCAGGTGGCCGTCTGGTGGTCGGAGCCGCAGACCCGTCCTACATCGAGGCCGCGCCGTGGCGCGACGGCCTGATCAACCGGCCGGCCGTACAGGTCGTCGACTTCATACAGCGGGCGGGATTCACCGTGCACGAGGATCGTCGGATCGGCGAGTCCGAGCGCGCATTCCATGTTTATGTCGCCAGCACGCCGACCGCTACTGGTTGCTGAGTAGTACCGGTCGCGCGCGGCATCGACCGTTCAGCCGACAAGAAACATCGCTGGGGGCCGCCGATCAGGGACCGGGAGGGCTGGGCTGGCGTCGCGTGACTAGACTCGGATGTTGCGTCGTGGTTGAAAACACAGCCGCGCATGCGCCCTGACGGCGGACTCGGGTGGACCCACCCCTGTCGCGTCCGGTGCATCGCATTGTCTTGTGCCCACGGTCGCGGAGGGGATCTGCGCCGGTCGGGTATGAGTCGTGCGGGCGGCGGGGCGCGGTGCTCGGTACTGTCAGAAAGGCCGTCTAGTGCGTCATGAAGACCAACTGCCCGGTTTCGCGGTCGACGTTGTTGCCAAGGGCGCGGCGATCGTCGTGGTCGTCGCCGGGGAAGTCGACATTTATACGGCGCCGCGGATGGCGGAGGCGCTGGAGCAGGCTGTCACCCACGCAGCGCGACCGCTGGTCGTCGACCTGTCCGCAGTGAAATTTTTCGACTCTTCGGGATTGAACGTGCTGCTGCGTGGCATGCAAGCGACAGCGGAGTTGCGTGTGGTGGCCTCGCCGGTCGTGCGACGGCTGGTCGAAGTCACCGGGTTGACGACAGTGCTGCGGATATTCGACCGCGTCGACGACGCGATCACCGCCACCGGTGACACCAGCGATCATCGGTGAGCGGACGAGACACGAACGAACGGACGAGGTCAGCGTTGGACGGTTTGCACCAGGGAGTTCCGTCACTCCAGCTCGAGTTCAGCGCGGTGGCCGAGGAGCTGGGCCGGGTGCGCGAGGCGTTGCGGTCGTGGCTGGCGCAGACCGGTATCGAGCAGCGCTTCGCCTACGATTTGCTGCTGGCCGTGAACGAGGCGTGCTCCAACTCGATCGAGCACGGCCACGGCGGTGACGGTGGGCCGATCACGCTTCGGGCCGGCGTGGACACGGTGATTCGGGTGGTCGTGTCGGATACCGGGCACTGGCTGGACCGCCCGCCGGACCGGACGACGGACCGCGGGCGCGGTCTCGCGATGATGCGCGCGCTGGTGCCCGATACCCGCGTCACTTCCGACGAGTCGGGTACCACGGTCGAATTCGTCGCACCGCGCGGTGCCGCGACCGTGCCGCGTGATACCGATCAGGAAGGTTTCGATCGAGCCGGCCTGCGGTAAGCCAGCCGGACCGGTGCGGCCGCGTCGTCATTCTTTGGAGGAGATTTGCTGGAGGAGTCGGTCGACGTGGCGCATCCGGTCGGGGATCCGTTGCCCGCGCTCGAGTACCGCGCTCGATTGTCGACGGTGCCGTATCCGGCGCTGATCGCCGACCCCGCGGGGATCGTCGTGGCGACCAGTCCCGGAGTGCGCGATCTGCCGGTTGCCCTCGCCACGGGTGCGCGGCTCGAGGACACCGCGCTGCACTGGTTGTCGGAGACGCACAGTGCTCTGGCCGCGGGGACGGCCACGTCGAGCGCGGTGGTGCCGGGACAGCTGGGCGACCAGCCGGTCGAAGCGCACGCCACGCCCCTGGCCGATCGGTCGGTGGTCTGGTGGCTGGTCGAAGACGACGCCCGATCGTTGCGCCGAGCACACGCGGCGCTGCACGAAGAACGGGAGCGGACCGCGTTCCTCGCCGAGACATCGGACATGCTGCTGGCGTCGTTGAACGTCGAACGCTGTATGGAAGCGACGGTGCGGATGGCGGCCCGCCATATCGCGGATGCCGCCGTGCTGGTGGCCCCGGCCGTCGGCGCCCGGCTGCCGATCACCTACTGCTGTTCCGGCGATCGGGTGAGCCACCACACCATCGAGGAAGATCCGGCCACCGTGGCGGGGCTCAGCGAGGCGCTGCGCGGATTCCCGCCCGTGCCGTCCCGCTGGATCGACTCCACCACGTTGCCGAACTGGCTTGTGCCCGAGGGTTTTCCGGGCCCGGTCGGTTCGGTCGTGATCACCCCGCTGCCCGGCCACGGGGTGCCCGCGGGCGCGCTGGTGCTGTTGCGTCGCACCGGCGAGCAGGCGTTCAGCGAACGGGACGAGGTGTTCGCGCAGCTGTTCGCCGCGCGGGCGGGCGGCGCGTTGTCCGCGGCCCGGCTCTATGCCGAGCAGGCGAGCATCACCGGTGCGTTGATGCGCGAGCTGCTCCCGCCGCGACTACATCGGATGGACGGCATCGAACTGGCCGGCGGCTATCGGGCCGCGGAAAACCACGAGATCATCGGCGGGGACTTCTACGACGTGCATCCGGCGGTGACACCCGATGGGGAATCGCTCGTCGTGCTGGGCGATGTATGCGGCAAAGGCCTGGAAGCCGCCATTCTCACCGGGAAGATCCGTAACACCTTGCACGCGTTGGTCTCCATGGCCGAGGATCACGAGCGCGTGCTGAATCTGCTCAACAGCGCGCTGTTGTCTGCCGGGCCGACCCGTTTCGCGACGTTGGTGCTGGCGTCGCTGCGGCGCGACGACGCCGGGGTGCGCCTGCGGTTGACCTGTGGCGGTCACCTGCCACCGCTGATCGTGCGATGCGACGGCACGGTGGAAAAGGTTGCGACACAAGGACAATTGGTCGGCGTGCTGCCTCGCGTCAGTGCGACCACGGTGACCACGGTGCTGGCGCCGGAAGAGACCTGCCTGCTCTATACCGACGGAGTCACCGAGGCGCGCGGCGGCCCGTTGGGCGCGGACATGTTCGGCGAGGAACGGCTTGCGGCAGCCCTGTCCGACTGTGCGGGGATGCCTGCCGATGCCGTCGTCGAGCACATTCGCATGCGCGTGGCCCACTGGGTGGGCCAACGTCAGCACGACGACATCGCGGTAGTCGCGATCACCGCGCCACGCCGCGTCCGCGCCGCCGGCGGCGACCGTGTGAGCGCCGCGTGACCCTGGACCCCGTGCCGGTCACCGAACTGCGAGATCGCCTGTGGGACGCCGTTTCCGGACGAGACGAGTACGCGGCCGCGGATCTCGTGCTGGCGGCCGTAGACGCGGGCCTGAGTCCGGAGCAGGTGCTGCTGGAGGTGATCGCGCCGGTGCAGTTGCGCGTCGGGACGGAATGGGCGGCGAACCGGATCACCGTCGCGCAGGAGCACGCCGCCACCGCGATCAACGATCGCGTCATCGCGGCACTCGCCCATCATCCGGCCAGCAGGCCGACGACGGCAGCGGGTCGTGTCACGATCGCCTGCGTCGACGGGGAATGGCACGCGTTGCCCGCCCGGCTCGTCGCCGAGGTGCTGCGGCTGCGCGGCTGGCAGGTGGATTTCCTCGGCGCGCAGGTGCCCACGCACCACCTGGTCGCCCACCTGCATCAGCACAATCCGGTGGCGGTGGCGCTGTCCTCGTCGCTGCCGACTCGGCTGCCCGCCGCGCACGCCGCCATCACGGCGTGTCAGGCCACCGGCGTGCCGGTGCTGGTGGGCGGGGCGGCATTCGGGCCGGATGGGCGCTACGCCCGGTTGCTCGGCGCGGACGCGTGGGCGCCGGACGCACCGGCCGCGGCCGATTGCCTCGATCGCGGGCTGCGACGTACCGGCGGCGGCACCGCCGTGCTGGCGCACCTGGCTGACCAGGAGTACACGATGGTCGCCCGCAGTGCACCGCAATTGGTCGGGGCCACGGTGGCCGAACTGGAGAACCGCTTTCCGCCCATGCGGTCCTACTCCGGTCCGCAACGGGACCGCACCGTCGAAGACATCGCGCACATCGTCGACTTCCTGGCCGCCGGGCTGTACGCCGACGACAGTGACCTGTTCCGAAACTTCATCGTGTGGACCGCCGAAATCCTCACCGCCCGTGGTGTTCCTACGGTGTCCCTGCAGGTAACCCTCGAGGTCTTGACCGGTGCGTTGCAGGACTTCCCCCGTGCACGCCGCCTGCTCGCCGAGGCCGCTGCGGCGCTCCGCGCCGAAACGACGAGCACCGACGATATGACCACAGCCGCGCCGTCCGCCGGGGTGTGACCCTCGCGGATGTCTGCGTGTGGCAATAGCCACTATGTTGCTAACATTGCGAGGCGGGTAGACGATGATCACGTTGTGATCGCCGATCACGGTTGATGAACCGAGGAGGATTTTCGATGAAACGTGCCGCAATGCTGCTCGCCGCCGTGGCGGGCATCTCCGTTCCCGTGGTGTCGATGGCCGGGGGAGCGGCCCTGACGCCGACCGCGGCTGCCTATCCGGTCGGCCCCTGGGGCGTGGACGGGTGCAACGGCAAGGCGCCGGACCAATGCCCGTTCAGTCCGTCGGAAGACGGCCTGACCTGGGCCTGGCACGGCGATGCCTGGAATTACGACAAGACCGGCGCGTTCGTCTGCATGTCGTCACAATTCTGGTGCAACCCGGTGATGTCCGTCGTGCGTGCGTTGCCGCCGACCCCGATCGGCTCCTGGATCCACCCGTCCTGACCGACTCGGCGGCCGGGCGGCTCGCTGCTCGGCCGCGGCGTTCGACCTCGGTGGCTGATCGACAGAAAGCGGCGGCAATGCAGTTCGGTGTCTCAATCCCCAATTTCGGCGCGGCGGTCTCGGGTGAACGACTGGCCGAATGGGGTTCGGGTTGTGAACGTCTCGGCTTCGATCTCGCGATGGTCACCGACCATCTGGCGCAACCCGCCGATGTGCGGCGGGCGTATCCGGAGGACTTCTACGAAAGCTTCGCCACACTGGCCTATCTCGCCGCGCTCACTCGAACGATCAAGGTGGGCACACCGCTCGGGCCATCGCCACGATCGACCAACTCAGTGGCGGCAGAGTCGTTTTCGGTATCGGCGTCGGCGGCGCCGAGTTCGAGCACCGCGCGCTCGGTGTCGACTTTCGCCGTCGCGGTGCCATCGCGGACGAATACCTGAGCGTCATCACCCAACTCTGGCGCGGCGAAAGCACCGGCTTCGCAGGCGAATTCGTCACTTTCGACGACGTCTTGGCGACGCCGTCGCCCGCCCAGCGCGGCGGGCCGCCCATTTGGGTGGGCGGCAGCGCCGCACCTGCCCTCCGTCGAGCCGTGGACCACGACGGCGTATGGCATCCCACCTTTCCCACCCTGGCGAGCTTGGACAGCGGCATGCGCACCGCGAATACGCTTGCCGCCGAGCGTGGTACGCGTCCACCCGGCATCGCGCCCCGGATCCGGCTCGCGATCCAGGCCGAGCCCGCACCCGAACCGGACCGTCCGCTGGGCGTGGGCTCGGTCGATCAGATCGCCGCCGATCTGCGCGATCTGGCCGACCGGGCGATCACCGGTGTCGTCTTCGACCCGGTGCGCCACCCGTTCATGCCGAACGCGCCCGAGTCGCGCACGGTCGCCGAGGACAACCGCGCCTGGGACGCGATCGAACAGCTCGCTGCCGAGATCATCGACACCCGCGCGCACAGCCTCCGCTGATCCCTCCGCACACGCTCCACCGCAACGGTTCTCGTTCTGACGAAACGGCTATGGCAGGTCATCCACGGCATCGAGTGACGGTCGCGTCAGCGGGCGGCGCGCATCCGTTCGATCCGGTCCAGCACGGCTTCGAGCGCGTCGTCGAACTCGGCGGCGCTGTGGTCCTGAGAAAGCTTGGGCTGCAAGCGGAACAGGTTCGGGAAGCCGGTCAGTCCGTCGTCGCGTGACCGGTGCAGTTCCGTCGCGGCCGGACCTTGCGCGGCGACCTGTAGCAGCAGCTGCCCGAGTAGGAAGGTCGTGTACGAGCGGTAGGCGTTGACCGCGGCGTCATCGTCGAAGCCGTACGCCAGCAACGTGTTCAGGAACGTCTCCATCCACCGCAGGCTGCCCAGCGGGGGCCGCACCCACGGTGCCTGCGCCGGAGCCGTCGCCGCGAGCGGGAACAGTTCCGGATGGTCCAACGCGACCTGACGCACCCCGTGCGCCAGCCGCACCAGAAAGTCCTGCCAGTTGTCCGACGATGAGGCGTCGATCAGGCACCTGTCGATCACATCGCCGGTCTCGGTGGCACGCCCGTCGACGGAGCCATGACCGCACATTCGACACAATGTAGCTGGCGACGTTTACCTTGTAAACTGTGCAGGTCAGCGGCGGGATGGACACGGCGGCGGGTGTCGTTGCCGTTGCGCACTTGGGTAGTGGGTCGAGGGTGAAATAGTCTGGCCGTTGGTCTTGCTTCAACGCGTGCAGTGAGGGGAAGTCCCGGTGGACGAACATCACGACGATCGCGTAGAGGATTTGGCGACGGTGCCGGACTCTCGCGACTCGGAGTCGAGCGAGCGCGATGAATCGCGGGCACCGTTGAGTCGCCGCCTGATCCTCGAGCTGGCCATCGAGCTCGTCGATCAGGAGGGGCTGCACAAGTTGACCATGCGCCGGCTCGGTTCGGCGTGCGGTGTGGAAGCGAT
Source organism: Nocardia brasiliensis NBRC 14402 (assembly GCF_000308475.2). GTDB lineage: Bacteria > Actinomycetota > Actinomycetes > Mycobacteriales > Mycobacteriaceae > Nocardia > Nocardia brasiliensis. The sequence continues at coordinate 82,294 of NZ_BAFT02000024.1, forward strand.
GGCGCTGTATCGATACGTGCACAGTCGTGAGGACTTGCTCAGCGGGATGGTCGACCTGCTCATCGACGACCTGCATGCCGACCAGCTCGCCGCCCGCAGGCAGGAAGACGGCTGGCAGGATTTCCTGGTGCGCCTCGCCCACGGGGTACGGCAGATCGCGTCGGATCATCCGGAACTGTTCCCGCTGGCCGCCACTCGTCCGCCCGAGGCGCCGTGGGTGCGTCCGCCGCTGCGGAGCCTGCGCTGGATGGAGACGTTTCTCGATACCCTGTTGTCCTACGGTTTCGATGACGACGCGGCTGTCGGCGCCTACCGCTCGTACACGACCTTCCTGCTCGGGCAGTTGCTGCTGGAGGTCGCCGCGCGAGCGCCGATGCCCGGCCCCGAGCCGGAGCGCGCGCCGGCCGGTTCGCTGGCAGAATTCCCGCATTTGTTCCGGTTGCAGCCCAAACTTTCCCAGGACCACAGCGCCGCGGAGTTCGAGGAGGCCCTCGAAGCGCTGCTGGACCGGCTCGAACACACGCTCACCACGGACTGACGCGGACCCGGTGCGGGCGAGGATACAATGTAAACTCACCCCGTGACCGACTACGAGCCAGGGATACCGACGCCGGAGCGAACTGCACGTCCCGCTGGGACCTGGCTGACGACCGCCCGCGAAATGCTCGACGGCGTGGCCGTCGTGCGGGTCGGCGGCGAGATCGACGTGCTGACCGCGCCGAAGTTGGCCACCGCCATCGACGACGCGCAAACCACTGATACGCCGCACGGTCTCATCGTGGACCTGTCCGAAGTGACCTTCATGGCCTCATCGGGCCTGACCGTGCTGGCGGCCGGCGCGCAACCGAACCCGCGTGGCACGCGACTGGTCGTGGTAGCAAGTCATCCCGCGACGTTGCGGCCGATGCAGCTGACCGGCTTGACCGACCTGTTGAGCGTCTACCCGACGATCGCCGAGGCACGTGCGGCGCTGCGTCCCACGCATACCGAGCCAGCCGAAGACCGACATAGCCAAGCCGAACAGTCCGGCTAACGGCGAACCCGCACGTCCATCTCGACGACCGTGCCCGAGTCCCCTGGGCACACCCGCACCGAATCCATCAGCGCGCGCATCATGGCGACGCCGTGACCGCGAAACGATGCCGGATCGTCCACCGGGGGTCGCCAGCGCCCGGTGTCGCGGACGGTGACCCGTAGGACGTTCGCCGCGATCAGCGCCCGAAGCCGGATGGTCGCGCCATCGCCGCGATGCCCGTGTTCGACGGCGTTGGTGCACGCTTCACCCACCGCGAGCACGACATCCATCTGCTGGTCTGCGGTCATCGCCGACCTGCTCAGCCAGTCCCGCAGTGCGTTCCTTACCACGGGTAGTTGCGCCGCGTCGGCACGGAAGTCGAGGTCGAGCGGATCGGCCGGAGCGCTTGCGCTGCCGCTCGAGAACTGCGGATCCTGGGGGCGTGGGGAGTGGCGGGCTCGAGTCATCGTGGCTGTACGACCTCCGTCCTTTTTCGCGATAGCACTCGCAATACCCGCTTCGTGTGCACGCAACCCGCTGCGCTGTCGCGTTTTCCGGCACACCGAGAATTCGGATCGGGGTGCATGGCCGTGCACCGAGTGGGTATGGCGGTGGCTATGACGACCAACAGGACACCTCATGCTCCGGCAGTGCGGTACCTGCCGGTGGTGGCAGCCACGTTCATCCACTGGGTGGGTTATTCGGCCATTGCGGCTTCGGGTTTGAGCGTGGCGGTGGTTCTACCCTTGGGTCTGCTGCGCTGACGGTGCCGTGCGCCGTGGCGAGGTCCGCTGCGGCGCAACCGGTTCAGGTGTGGCAATCTACGCAGGTGATCAGGGTGTCGTCGGGGAGCCGGGCGAATTGCCCGGTGACGAATGCTGTCCACTCCGCTGCTCGTTCATCGCTGATGTCGGCGCGCAGGCCGCGGTCGCCGCGTTCGTGCCATCGGCCGTCGATGACGAGATAGCCTGGGTGCCAGGAATTTCGGACTCGATACTGCTCGCGGGTGAACCCGCCGACGTACCGTTCCAGCAGCGGATCATGTTGTCCTTTCCGGACACCGGCCTGCCACTCGTCCCACTGCTCGTCCGCGTGGGCCTGTGCTGCGCGCCGCATCGCGTCGACATCGATGTCGCGCTTCAGCGCCTGCGCGGCGTGCAGTTGTTTGCCGGGGTGCGCCGGCTCCCAGCATTCGGGTCGGTGCGGATCGGGTTCCCCTGTGTAGCACCAAGTGTCGGGGCGGACGGCCGTGCTGCCCGCGCGGATGATCAGGTGATGCGACCAGCGGCCGCCGACGGTCCAATAGTCCCACCGTGCCTGCCAGTTCTCGGTGTCCCAGTAGTACCATCCGCGCTCGTCGTGGCCGACACCCTCGGCTGCCATCGCATCACCTGCGCCCCAACGCAATACCGCCGGTATGTCGTCGGGGTCGACGCCGTCGACCGGGTGTTCGCGCAGCACCCGTCGGTCGACCTCGAGGTCGGCTTCGGCCACGTAGCGGCGATACGGGGTGAGCCGCGTGCGCTCGCCGTAGAGCGCCAGTTGCCGTTCGACGTCCCCGCCGACGACCATCACCAAGAAATGCATCGGCCACCATCGCAGGTTGCTGTCGCTCGGACCACTGGCGGCGAGTCGCTTTCCACGGCCGGTCTCATACCACCGAACCTAGTCCGGTCGACGTGGCCCGGTACCGCCGGCGGCACCGATGAATCCCGGACGGCCGGATCGTCGTTACGTCTGTACCGAAGACGTGCTCAACAGAAGGAAGTCAGGCATGACGAAGCCGTTTCGATTCGGGGTTGTGGCACCGCTCATGAGCGAGGTGCCGACGTGGCGAGATCGGGTGCGCCGCATCGCCGACAGCGGCTATTCGACGCTGCTGGTACCCGACTTCCCCTTGACCCAACCCGCGCCCGCCGCCATGCTCGCGACCGCCGCGGCCCTGACTGATCTGCGGGTGGGCCCCTGGGTGTACGCCTCGCCCTTCCGGCCACCGTGGCTGACCGCCTGGGAAGCGCACTCGCTGTCGGTGCTGACCGAAGGTCGTTTCGAGATGGGCATCGGCACCGGCAGGCCGGGAATCGAGGACGAGCTCCGCGACAAAGGACTGCCCGTTGTACCGCCGACCGAGCGACTGGATCAGATCCGGGATACCGTGCGGGCGCTGCGCGACCTCGACGGCCCCGGCCTGCACACCCCGGTCGGGATGGCCGTCCTCGGTCCGAAAGCCCGGGCGCTGGCCGCCGAGATCGCCGACACGGTCACCTTCGCCCTGGGCCCGCAGTCGCGCGCCGAAGTCGAGCGGCTCGCCCTCGATGTGCGTTCCCGCGGGGACGTAGAACTCGCGCTCGCCGTGCCGGTCATCGGCGACGCCGTGGCACCGCACATGGCGCCACCGACCACCGACCCCGCCGCCCTGCGCGCCGCCGACGCCTTGACCGTGCTCCCGGACGACCCGGCCGCCGCCATCGAAGAAATCCAGCGCCGTCGCGAGGAAAACGGCTTCTCCTACTTCATTTTCGGCGCCGACTTCGCCGAACGCTTCGCCCCGGTCGTCGCCGAGCTCAGCGGACGGTAGACCCGGCCCCGAAACGTGCACGCCCAGCCGCCGATTCTGCTGGGCGGTATACGTCCGGCCCGACGATGGGGGTGCTGAGCACGCCGATCGATTCGATCTCCACTTCGACGCTGTCACCGGGTCGCAGGTACTGCGGTGGGGTCATGGCCATCCCGATGCCGGCCATCGTCCCGGTCGCGATCACGTCGCCGGGGAGCAGGGTCACGGTGTCGCTGATGTAGGCGATCAAGCGCGGAATGCTGTGCAGCAGTTCGGATGTGTTCGCGTGCTGTCGGAGTGCACCGTTCACCCGGGTGCTGATGTCGAGCCGGTGCGGGTCGCCGATTTCGTCGGCGGTGACCAGGACCGGGCCGATCGGCCCGCTGCGGTCGGCATTCTTGCCCAGCGTCCATTGGATGGTGTCGGTTTGCTTCCTGCGGGCGGTGAGATCGTTGAAGGCGGTGTACCCGAGAACCGACGCCAGCGCGTTGTCTTCGGTTGCGCACCAGGTGCTTCGGCCGATCACGACCGCCAGTTCGCCCTCCCAGTCGAGGCCCTCCTCGTTCGGCGGGACCGGAACAGGGTCGCCGTCGACCACCAGGGTGCTCGGCCAGCGACCGAAGATCAGCGGCAGTGCCGGCTCGCCGACGCCCGCCCGCGCGGCTTCCTCGGCGTGGCAGCGGTAATTGATGCCGGCGCAGAAGATCCGGGCTGTCTTCGGCACAGGCGGCACCGAGCGCAATTCGGAGAGGAGAAGGTCGGGTTCGGTGGTGGTGCTCGCGGCAGCCTCGGGATCGGCGTAGTAGTCGTCGATCGGGCCGAGGTCGCGCACTGCCGCGCCGCGGATTTCGCCGATCCGCGGTCCGGTGGGCGATTCGAAGGCGATGAGTTTCATGGGCGGCTTCCTTCGTGAGATAGCTCGTCGGGCTGTAACTCTCGGCCGTGTACCGGGATCAACCGGTAGGTGTCGCCGTCGCGGACGACGTGGCCACCGGTAGGTGTGCCGAAATGTGTTCCGAGCACGAGGGTCGGCGAGTCGGCGAACCGCTCGAGGAAGTTCCGCCTGCTGCTGGCGGCGGCCGTGCTGTCGGTGTCCATCTCCACCGACCAGTCCGGCCGCGCGACCTGGAACTGGCAGTGCATCAAATCACCGGTGACGACGGCACTTTCGCCGCCGTCCTCGATGAGGACCGACACGTGACCGGGCGTATGCCCCGCCGTGCTGAGCAGCGAGATACCGGGAACGACGGTCTGACCGGGTTCTACCCAGGTGATCAGTCCCGCGTCCGCTATCGGGGCGAGGGAGTCCGCGAAGACGGCGGCACCGTCGACCATGCTGTGGCCGAACTCGGAATACGCCGTATGCGCGTGCGGGTCCTGCGCGAAGCTCGCCCAGTGCTCGTATTCCGCACGCACGAAGAAGTATCGGGCGTTCGGAAAGGTCGGCTGCCAATCGTCGTTCTCGCGGATCGTGTTCCAGCCGACATGGTCGATGTGCAAGTGGGTCGTGAGGACCCCGTCGACTTCCTCGCGCCGCCACACCCGTTCGAATCTCGCCAGGAAATCCGTGTCGAGATCATCGAAGGCGGGCGCGATGCGCTGCTTGCCGTTACCGATTCCGGTGTCGACCACGATCTTGTGTGTGGGCGTTTGCACCAGCAGCGAGTGGACCATGCCGTTCATCCGGTCGCCGTCGAAGTAGGTCGGGCGTAACCAGTCGATTCGTGCTATCTCTGCCCGCGTTGCGGCCGGAAACACCTCGAGCAGGAATTCGACAGGCGTCCAGCCTTGTAGCTCTTCGATTTTCGTGATCGAGATATCGCCGATCTGCCACTGTTCGGTCGTCATGCGGCGACCGTCTCGGCGGTGGCGGTCGAAACCGCGCGACCGAGAATATGTCCCGCGATGGTGAAGCCGGGGTAGGCGGGGGTCGGGTGCGGGGAGACATCCTTGCCGCCGGGCACGACGGCGGAGAACTGCTCGGGCGACCACGCGTCGCCGTCGGTGACGGTGGTGCTGGTGACGGTGAAAGCCGCGGCCTCGGGGAGGCGGGCGAAGGGGTTGTTGCTGTTCATGGCGTCTTCCAGGGAGAGCGTCTACGGGCGGGAACACAATCCGCACCCGGGGCTGAAGCGTCAGCCATGATCGACAATAGCACTAATAATCGATTATCTGTCCAATAGTCTATGCTCGTGGCATGACGCAGACGGACGAATCCGCGGCCGCACCGGGGAAGTTGATGCTCTCCGAGCAGGTCTACGCACATCTGCGGGACGCGATCATGCGTGGCGAGTACGCGCCCGGGGCGGCACTCAAGCCGCAGGATCTGGCCAGGGAGCAGGGGGTGAGTCTGGCTGTCGTGCGTGAGGCTCTGGTGCGGGTGGTCGGTGACGGGCTCGCCGACCGGCTGCACAATCGCGGCTTCGCAGTTCCCGCCGCGTCCGACCGGCGCTGGCAGGAGATAGCCGAGGCGCGGCGCACGATCGAGCCGGTCGTGCTCCGAATGTCCATCGCGCGTGGCGATCTCGACTGGGAGGCGCAGGTCCGCGCCGCCCATCACCGCCTGGCCCGCACGCCGCCGTACACGCCGGAAGATCCCGAGCACTACAGCGCGGAATGGGCCGAAGCCCATCGCATCTTCCATCGGGCGCTGCTGGAGGGCTGTGCCAATGCGGTTCTGCTGGAGACCTTCGATCGGATGTGGACCGCGAGCGAGTTGACCCGGCGCTGGTCGGCGCAGCGCAACCCGGACCGGGACGGTGTGGAAGAACACCGCCGCCTGGAGGAGGCGGCGCTGGCCCGCGATGGTGATGCCGCGGCCGAGATCCTGATCCGGCACCTCACGCTGACCGCGACCGGTTTGAACAACCCGGTGGCAAGTAACGCCTTGGGGTAGCGGTGTTTTGGGTCTGCAAAGACGAAATCCCCTGCAGTGCAGGGGATTTCTGTGGTCCTTTCGCTACCGTTCCTGTCCCAGTCCCAGGTTGGGGAGCAGCGTGAAGACGCCGGGGGAACCCGGCTCGACCGGCTGCGGCGTCGGTGACGACTTACCGGAACCGATCACGGTCGTGGTGAAGATCGGTGCCGGGTCCGGATAACACGACACCGGCACGTTCACCGCGAAAGGTCCCGCCTGCGCGTTGACCACCATGGTCAAACCCGGGTCGGCGTAACTGGTTCCGGCCAGCGTGGTGGTGATCGAACCGGAGTTGCCTGCCGTGACATTCACGGTGAGCGCGGGCAAGGTGAACGTCGAACCGCCGGGCAGCCGGTCGGTCACCTTGATCGCCGCCTTGCCGCCGCTGGTGTCGATCGTCGCCTTGACGGTGCCGCCGGTCAGCGACGAGGACACGTAGGTGGAGTTGGTCGGGAAGGGGGCGACCAGTTTCAGGTCACGGACGTAATTGATTTTGTATCCGCCCTGATCGGCCGGAATCTGTCCCTGGCCCGCGACGAGGTTGATGGCGACCGCCGAACCGGGCGACGCGGTAGCCGGAGCCGTGCCGGTGACCTGCATGGGCATGGTCGATTCCTGCGGCGCGCCGATCGGCGGCTTGGCCTGGCACTTGAAATTGACCGTCACCGGGTCGGCCGCAGCAGGCCCGGCCAACAGTGCCGCGGGTGCCAGCGCCAGCGATACCAGCGCCGAAATAGTGGATACGCGAACAAAATTCGCCGAATATCTGTTCATCGCCGTTCCTCACGAATCTTTCCGGGTGCACGGCCGAGCGAGACGCGCCGGCCGCGAGGTAACAGATCGTCATCCGAAATGTGGATGCTTCTGATTGATACAACGATTATGTGCAGCATGCACAGCCCAGAAGAAGCTGTCGGACTGGGGATTTGAGTGGGGAATTGCCGGGGGCGCAAACGGGCACTGCCCCGCCCGAATCGGAATATGAAGTGGCAGTTGATCTTCCAGCCGGCAAGTTCGACGCTCGCTTGGGGATCGGACCCGGCCGGGCTTCAACTCCGAAGCATGCGAGTGGCGATGTGATAGTCGCCGGGCGCGAACTCCTCGTTTGCTCCGCATCATTCGGCTTGAACGGCGCTGAGCGAAGAACTAGCGTGTGGTCGCGGCCGGCGCGGGTGCGCCGCAGGACTAGGTAGCGGGGCGGGATGTTGGTTCTTCGGCAATTGGCGTTTCTGGTGGCGATGCTGGCGGGTGTGGTGGCGGTACCGGTGGCGGTGATCTCGATCGGTATGGGCGTCTACCTGTTGTCGCAGGATCCGAACGCGACGCCGATGTGCGACGAACGGCCCATGACCCCGAATTCGGTCTGTTACACGTACCGCAACGGCGAGCAGGCCGGCGGCACCAGCTATGACCAGGCTGTACGGGCGCAACGCGACAGCCACGAGAGTGGGAAGGGCGCGTTGGGGGTGGGTGCGCTCGCTGTGCTCGTCGGCCTCGTCGCGTTGGCGGTATACCGCAATGGCCCGCCGGACCCGGCTCCCTCCCCGTCCGCCTCAGGGTTCGCCCCTGCGAAACCCGCTGTGCCGCAGCCGCAGAACGTGGCGGACCGGCTCCGTCGGGCCGCCGAGGGTGGCAACTCCGCCGCGATGAACGATCTCGCTCGACTGCTTCGAGGGCGGGTCGACCGGCGGAGCCCGCCGATGCGCTGGTTGCGCAGCATCCGTAACCAGAACGAGCTGGACGAAGCCGAGCTCTGGCTGCGCCGTGCCGCGGTCGCGGGGCACCCCGAGGCCATGGGCAGTCTCGCCGCTGTGCTGCAACGGGGTGATCAACTCGACGAAGCCGAAATCTGGTTTCGCCGGGCAATCCAGGCCGGTGAGACGAGCAGGATGCGCAGCCTGGCCGAGTTGCTGGACAAGCGCGGGAAGAGTGCCGAAGCTCAGGAATGGTACCGCAAGGCCGCGCAGACTCCTGAAAAGCCAAGGCCGACAATGGCCAACGTGCCTGTTCGAATGGTCGGCAAGCCTCCGTCGAGTTCAGCGGGCGACTACGCGGTGCTCCTGAAGATGGTGATGGGCAGCCGCGCGACCGCCGAACGCCTGATCGCTTTCGAACGACAGAAGTCCGGCCTGGTCGACAGGGCCTCCCTGATAGCCAGGGCGATCGACCGCCTGCGCGAGGACCGCCGCCGAGGCTGAGTGACGGGCTGCGGCACCCCCCTTTTCTTCCTTTGCCAATGGAAACCAGGGCTTGTTCGTGACCTCGGACGATGGTGTCGTGGACGCGGTCAGGTCCTGTGCGGCGCACCGTCTGGTTCGCGTCGAGAGAGCGAGTGTCGGTGGAACACGGTGAGCGGGTGGCGCAGCGCCGAGCGGAGTTGACGGGGGAGTTGCTGGCGTACTTCGGGTCGATGGCGGCCCGGGAGTTGGGCGCGGACGAGGACATCTTCGCGCTCGGACTGGTCAACTCGCTGCGATCGCTGGAGATCGTGGTCCACGTCGAACAGTCCTACGGGATCACCGTCGATGTCGAGGATCTCGAGCTCGACAACTTTCGCACGGCCGCACGTGCCGCGGCGTTCGTCGAACGCAAACTGTCCGGGAGCGGTCTCTAGTGATCGACGTCGCGCATCTGGTCGCGGCGGCCGAGACGGATGCGGCCCGCTGGGATCGGGACGGCCTGCCCGACGAGATGATCGCGCTCGCGGCCGGCAGCGGTGTGCTCGGTGCGGACCGGCCGGTGCGCTTCGGCGGCGGCGGTCTCGACGCGCACGAACTCGGCCTGCTCGCTGCCACTCTCGGCCGCGCCTGCACTAGTTTGCGTTCGTTGCTCACGGTGCACGGTATGGTCAGCGCCGCGGTTGATCGGTGGGGGACGGTCGAGCAACACGATCTCTGGCTGCCCAGGCTCGCCGCAGGTACGACGGTGGCCGCGTTGGCCGCGACCGAAGCCGGTGCAGGCACCGATTTGTCCAACGTCGCAACAACTTTCGAAGAAGACGGCAGCGACAGGCTGGTGTCCGGTAGGAAGCTGTGGGTGACCTTCGGCCAGGTCGCCGACGTCTTCCTGGTGCTCGGCACCGCGGCGGGCAGCTTGTGCGCGGCCCTCGTCGACCGAGACCGCCCGGGCGTCTCGATCCAACCGGTCGAGGGCGGGCTCGGCCTGCGTGGCGCGCGGCAGGCGCACATTCGGTTCGACAGCGTGCGCATCCCCGTGGCCCAACTGCTCGCGCCGCCGGGATTCGGTCTCTCCCATGTCCTCGGCACCGCCCTGGACCATGGACGATTCACGGTCGGGTGGGGCTGTGTCGGATTGGCGCGGGCGTGCCTGGATGACGCTGCCGCCCATGCCAATACGCGCACCCAGGGTGACACCGCGCTCGCCGAACACCAGCTGATCCGCGCGACGCTGGGGCGGTGCTCGGCGGAAGTCGAAGGCGCACAGGCGATGTGCGCCCGGGCGGCCGCGGCACGCGCTGCCGGTTCGGCCGACGCGCTCGTCGCCACCATCGCCGCCAAGTATGTGGCCGCCGGTGCCGCGGCGTCGGTGAGCGAACGCGCCGTGCAGGTGCTCGGTGCGGCCGGGTGCGCCCCGGACAGTCGCGCCGGACGGTTCTATCGCGACGCCAAAGTCATGCAGATCATCGAGGGAGCACAGGAGGTCGCCGAAGTGGCGATGGGTGAGCACGTCTTGCGGGGCGCGCGATGAGGAACGGACCCGTACTACTCGGGCCGGTAGCGACCTGGTTCCCCGCCGCGACGGCGGCGGTGTCCGGGCTGGCTGAGCTGGATGCGCTGCCGCCCGCGCGCCGGGTCCACGCCCTGGCCTTGGGCATCGATACGGTGCGGACGGCAGACGGAAGCACGGAGGTCGATCTCGCCGCCGAAGCGGCGCAGGCGGTGCTGGCCGAGGCCGGTCGCAGCGCCGACGAGATCGATGCGCTGTTGCTCGTCACGGGTCGTGCGCCGGAGTATCTGCTGGCGTCGGAGGCGACCCGGTTGCAACACCGCCTCGGCGCGCGACGCGCATTCACCACGGGCGTCGGCGATCTCGGCTGCGTCTCGGTGTCGGCCGCGTTGTCCATGGCCGCGGCACTGGTGCGCGCGGACCCGCACTGTCGCTCCGTGCTGGTCGTCACCGCAGCCAAAACTCCTACACCCCAGCGCTATCGGCCCCCGATGACACTACTCGGGGACGGCGCGGCCGCCGTCCTGGTCACCGCCGCGGGCCCCGGGCGCTGGGAGTTCATCGATCAGATCGTCCGCAGCGACGGCAAATACGCGGACCTCTTCCGAATCGACTACCGCGATATCTCGTCCGACGCCTGGACCGAGGAGTGTACGGACGAACCCACCTATTCGTTCCGGCTCGCGGTGGAGAGCAAGAAGCGGCTCGAGGCGATCATCACGGAACTGTTGGACCGCAACGGTATTCCCGCCGACGCGGTGGGGCCGATCATCATGCAGAACCTGTCGGCGGGCGCCTTCGCCTTCTGGGAGGAGGCGCTGGACCGCCAAGTCGACAAGGCATGCCGCAGCAACCTCGCGGCCTACGGCCACCTCGGTTCGATGGACATGCTGGTCAATCTGGAAGCCGCGGCCGTGACCCGGGCGATCGGCGAGTACGCGTTGCTGGTGAACAGCAGTCCGGTCGCGGCGTGGAGCGCCGGCCTGGTGCGGAGGGTGTGATGGATTCGACGGTGAAATGCCTGGTCTGGGATCTCGACGACACGGTGTGGCCGGGCGTGGTGCTCGAGTCCGACGGCGGGGCACCCAAACCTGAAGCGCTGCAGGCTATCCGGACGCTGGACGAACGCGGGATCCTGCATGCCGTCGCGAGTCGCGGCGAAGCCGACGTCACCACCGCGCATCTGCGCCTGCACGGGATCGAGGAGATGTTCACCGCGGTCGAGATCGGCTGGGGCCCGAAGTCGGCCGCGATCCGCCGGATCGCCGAGACGCTGAACATCGGCCGGGACGCGATTGCGTTCGTCGACAACGACCCGGTCGAGCTGGCCGAAGTGGCGGCTGCCTATCCCGAAGTGCGTTGCTATCCGGCAGACCGTATCGGCGACCTACCCGGCCTGCCCGAGTTCATGCCGGGCACAACGACTTCCGAAGCACGGGAGCGCCGTTCGTACTACCGCGCAGAGCGGGCCAGGGAAGAGTCCCGGTCCGAGTTCGAGGGGTCGGATGCGGCGTTTCTCACCTCCTTGGACTTGGTGATGACGGTGCGGGAGGCCACGGAGGACGACCTGGTCCGGGCCAATGAGCTGACTGTGCGCACTCATCAACTCAATACGACGGGCACCACGTTCGATATCGATGAGCTGCGCGCACTGTGTGCCTCGCCTCGGCACGAGGTACTGGTCGCCACCCTGACCGACCGGTTCGGCGGCTACGGCACGATCGGGCTCGCGGTCACCGAGCATCGCGGCGACGACGCGGTGCTGCTCCTGCTGCTGATGTCGTGCCGGGTGATGTCGCGCGGCGTCGGGACGGCGCTGATCGGCGAGCTGGTCCGGCGGGCCCGGGCGGCGGGGCGGCGGCCGGCGGCGGAGTTCGTGGCGACGCCGCGCAACCGGATCATGCTGGTGTCACTGCGTTTCGCCGGCTTCGAGGTGGTCGAGCACGGCGACCGCATGCTGTTGGCCCATCACTTGCCGTCGGACACCATCAGCGGCACCAGCCACGTCGAGGTGCGGCGATGAGCACGACCGTGGACAGCCGCGCGACCGACCTGCTGAGCGGAATCCTGTCCCAGGTCGAACGGGTGCCCGATCGCACCGCGCTCGTGGTGGGGACGCGCTCGCTCACCTATCGTGAACTCGATACCGCCACAGCGTCTCTCGCGCGCAGGTTGGTGGCCGCCGGCGTACGGCCGGGCCAGACCGTCATCGTGTACCAGCGGCAGAACCTGGACACCGTCGTCGGCATGATCGCCGCGCTGCGTGCCGCGGCCGCGTGGTGTGTGATCGAGCCGGATCGCGGCGAGCAGTCGTTGCAGGCGGTGCTCGCGGCGACGGACTGCGCCGCGGTGCTCATCGACGGACAAGACCCGCTCACCCCCGCGGAAGTCGCCGCCACGCTCACGGCTGCGCCGCAGGCCGGGCTCACGGTGCTCGACATCGCCGCGGCCGCACCGACACCCGCGCTGGAGCTGCCCGCTCAGCCGCCCATGCGGGCCCCCGCCTACGTGATCACCACCTCCGGTTCCACCGGTCTGCCGAAGGTCGTCGTCGTCTCGCGCGCGAATCTCGCCACCCTGATCGGATCGCGCGACTATCCGCACACCGAGGGCGAGCTCGTCACTTTTTCGGCGATGCGGCTGATCTGGGATGGGTCGCTGATGGGTTTGGCCTGGGCACTCGCCGTGGGCGGTACGAGCGTGCTGCCCGACGCCAGAATGCTGCCGGACGTCGAGGCGGTCGCCGAACTGGCGGTGCGGCAGCATGTTTCGCACCTGGTCTCGACACCCTCGTTCTACCGGTTGCTGCTGCCTCGCCTGGCGGAGCGGATCGCGACGCTGCGGATCGTGACGCTCGGCGGGGAGGCAGTGCCGGTCCGGCTCGCGGAGGAGCACTACGCGACCCTGCCCGGCACTCGGCTGCACAACGAGTACGGCCCCACCGAGGCCACGGTTACCTGTATCTGCCACGTGGTTTCGGACGGCAAGCGCCATATCGTGCCGATCGGCACGCCCACCGCGGGCACGGCGGCCTACCTCGTGGACGGCACGCTGCGACCGGTCCGTTCCGGTGCCCGTGGCGACCTGTATCTCGGCGGCGGACAGGTCACCGACGGTTACGCGGCCCGGCCGGGCCTGACCGCGACCCGTTTCGTCGCCGATCCGTTCGCCGCCGAACCCGGTGCCCGCATGTACCTCACCGGTGATCTCGCGCGGGTGGATGCGAACGGCGACATCGAGTTCCACGGCCGGGCCGACAGCCAGGTGAAGGTGCGCGGCGTCCGGATCGAGCGGGCCGCGGTCGAGACCGTGCTGGAGAATCACCCCGCCGTGCGCGAGGCCGTGGTGCTGGCCGAGAGCGACGCCGACGACGCGGTGTTCCTCGCCGCGTTCTGGGTGCCGGCCGACAGCGCCGCGATCCCGCCGAGCACCGGCGCGTTGACCGCCTACTGCGCCCAGCATCTGGCGCCCGAGTCGGTCCCGGAGCGGTTCGTCGCGATCGAGGTGCTGCCGATCGCGCCGGGCAGCAGCAAGCTCGACGAAGCCGCCCTGCGTGCGCTGCTGGTTGCACCGGCGCGGCGACCGGCGCCGTCGCGTGAGACCTGGACCGAGCTCGAGCGGGCAGTGGGCGCGATCTGGTCCGAGGTGCTGGTGCACGACGAATTCGACCGCGACGAACGGTTTCTGGATGTGGGCGGCAACTCACACCGCGTGGTGGCGCTGCACGTGCGGCTGGAAGCCCGCTGGCCCGGCGCCATTTCGGTGGGGATGCTGTTCGATCTCGACACCGTGGCCGCGCAGGCGGGTGTGCTGGCAGCAGATCCGGCTCTGCCCACCGGCCCCGTGGACAGTGCGCCGATGACATTCGAGGTGTAGAGGAAATCGTGACCGCATTCTCCCTTCGTGACGACGACATCGCGATCGTCGGCATCGGCGCCCGGTTCCCGGACGCACCGGATCTGGCGCGATTCCGCGCCAACCTTGCGGCCGGGCGCGACTCGATCGGCCCCATGCCCGACGCCAGAGCCGAGGCCACGGCGCTGGACCGCGGTGTCGACTACCTGCCCATGGGCCACCTCACCGATATCCACAGCTTCGATTACGCCTTCTTCGGTCTGTCCAAACGCGAAGCCGCCCTGATGGATCCGCAGCAGCGGATCGCGGTGGAATTGGCGCATCTGGCGATCGAGGACGCGGGCTACGCGCCGGATACCCTGCGCGAAGCGACATCCGCGGTGGTGTTCAGCGCGCCGATGCCGAGCTACCACGCGATGGCGGTGGACCCGGGCGCGCTGAGCATGCTCGGCAACCTGCCTTTCGCCACGCCCGCCCGGATCGCGCATCTGCTCGGTTTGACCGGCCCGTGCTACGCCATCGAGAGTGGTTGCAATTCCTCGCTGGTTGCCGTTCATCACGCCTGCCGCGAGTTGCGCTGCGGCGAGGCGGAATACGCGCTCGCGGGCGGAGTCAGCGTGCGCGCCGGCGGCACCCCCGTGTGGACCGCGCAGACGATGACCGAGATCGCCTCGCCGAGCGGCCAGGTGCGCGCGTTCGACGCCGACGCAGACGGCACGGTGCCGGGTGAGGGTGGCGCGGCCCTGCTGCTGACCACGCTGGCGCGGGCCCGCGCCGATCGCGCGCCGGTGTACGCGGTCATCCGGGGTAGCGCCGTGCTGCACAACGGCCACGCCGCGGTCACCATCAGCACGCCGAGCGCGGCCGCGCAGGCCCGGGTCATCCAGCGGGCCTGGCGTAATGCGGCGGCCGATCCCGCCGACGCCGGCTACCTCGAAGCGCACGGCTCCGCGACCCGGCTCGGCGACGCCGTGGAACTCGAAGGGCTGCGCGCCGCGTTCGCCGGACGGACCGAATCGCTGCCGATCGGCTCGGTGAAAACCAATATCGGCCACCTCGACCACGCGGCCGGGGTCACGGGTCTGGTCAAGGCGGTGCTGTCCGTCGCCGACGGCGTGCTGTTCCCGTCCCTGCATTTCCACCGTCCCACCGGGGATCTCGACCTGGCGGCGGCCGGTATCGAGGTGCTCACCCGAGGGCGAGCGTGGGCCGGCGAGCAACCGCGCGTGGCGGGGGTCAGCTCGTACAGCCTCGGCGGCTCCAATGCCCATTGCGTTGTCCAGCAGGCACCCGAACAGCCGGCGCTCGAAGCAGTACCACCGCGCCCTCGTCTCGTCGGGGTGTCCGCGCGGACGCCGGAAGCGCTCACCGAGCTGTGCTGCGAACTGGCAGAACACCTTCGGGTACAGACGGTCGAATTGCCAGATGTAGCCTTCACCCTGGGCCACGGCCGTCGGCACTTCGCGCAGCGCCTCGCCGTGATCGCCGGCAGCACAGCCGAAATCGCCGAACAGCTCGATTCGCGCGGTCCCGCCGTCGCTGCGGATCGGGAGCCGCTGGCCGCGCCGCGCGTTGCGCTGCTGCTCTCGCCTGGTGCGCGACCGGTAGGTCAGGAGACCGCGCCGCTGCCCGGACAGATCCCCGCTGCCGGGGCGGTCGCCAACGTGCTCGCAGGTCAACTCGCCATGCACAGCCGGTTGCGGGCGAGCGGTATTCGATTCGCTGCCGTGCTGAGTGGGGGAGCGTCCAAGTTCTTGTCCCGCGCACTGCTCGGATCCACGGCACCCGTAGACCCGGGCGAATTGGCCGCGGCAGCCGACGATCCGGCGGTGGACCGCGCGCGGCTGCTCGCCGCGGCACAGACGCTGCTGCGCGAGGGTCCGGTCGTCTTCGTCGACCCGAGCACCGACGGCATCCTCGGACGTTTCCTCGCCGAGGATCTGGCGAGTCGCTCCGACGCGCGGATCGTCTTCGGCACTGCGGAATCGGGCGCGCTCGGCTTGCTCGGCCGCCTCTACGAGCACGGCCTCGACCTCGATTGGGCCGGGGTGAACGGCGGCGACGGCCGCCGCGTGCGCTTGCCCGGCCATCCGTTGCACAGCACCAGGTGCTGGGTCGAACTGCCGTCGTCGGCCCGGCCCACCGCGCCGGAGGTGGTGGCCGTCGCGCCCACCGCCCCTACGGATCCGACGCTCTGGTTGCGCGAGGTGCTGCGCGAACTACTGCACACCGAGTCCGAAATCGAGTTGGACGACGACTATTTCGACCTCGGCGGCAACTCGATCATCGCTGTGCAACTGGTCGAACGTGTCGCCGAGAGCTACGGCTTCCGCCCCAAGCTCCTCGAAGTCTATGAAAAGCCCAGAGTGGCCGACTTTGCCGAGATGCTGCGTGGCCGAGCCGATCTCGTGGCCGCCGCGACCGGCGCACCTGCCCGCGACGTACCGCCGATCACGCGCACCGACGAGCTGGTCATGTCGCCGGGGCAGGAGCGCATGTGGTTTCACCACCAGCTCGTGCCGGACACCACCCTGTACAACTACCCGGTGGTCAACGTCCTGCGCGGCGCGCTCGACTTCGCCGCGATCAAGGGCACTTTCGAGGACTTCGCCGCGCGGCACGAACCGCTGCGCTACAACCTCGTGGAGGTCGACGGCCTGCCCGTGGTGCGGGTACGCCCTTCGCTCGGCGAGTTCTTCCGGATCGCCGACGTCTCCGCCGCGCCAGACCCGGTGGCCGCAGGACGCACGCTGATCCGAGAGGCCGCGACCGCACCGTTCGACCTGGCGCAGGACCCCCTGGTCCGGGTGCTCGTGGTGACGCTGGCCCCGGAAACGCATGTGCTGCAGGTGACCTGCCACCACTGCGTCACCGATGGGGCCACGCCGGGCATTCTGGCCCGGGAGATCCCGCTGCTCTATGCCGCCCGTCAGGAGGGCCGGGCGGCCGAGCTGGAGCCGCTGCCGGTGCGCTATCGCGACTATGCGCGCTGGCACCGCGACCTCCTCGACTCCGGCGCCCTCGACCACGAACTGGCGTACTGGACGAGCCTGCTGCGCGACGCCCCGAAACTCCAGTTGCCCACCGATTTCCCGCGCCCGAAACGCAAGACGTTCGTGGGCGACCTGGAACCGTTCACAGTGCCGGCCGCCCTGCTCGCGCAGGCCCGGGTGGTCGCCAAACGCGAATCGGTCTCGCTGTTCGTGGTCTTGCTGTCGGCGTTCTACCTGCTGCTGGCGCGGCGCAGCGGGCAGCGCGACCTCGTGGTCGGCACCCCGACGACCGGGCGCGCCCGGCGTGAGCTGGAAGGGCTGATCGGCTTCTTCAACAGCACCGTCGCGCTGCGGGCCAACCTGTCCGGGCCCGCCACGCTGGCCGACCTGCTCGCCCGGGTGCGTGCGATCGTGCTCGGCGCCTTGGAGAATCAGGAGATCCCGTTCGAGCGGGTGGTCAACGCGCTCGACGATCAGCGGGATCTTTCGCGCACGCCGCTTTTCGACGTGCTCTATGTGCATCAGGAACTCAGCGGCACCGCCAACCCGCTCGGTACCGGCGAGACGGAGTTCTTCGACCTGGATCACTCGATCCACAACGCGTTCGGCGGACTGCCCTCCGGGACAGCGAAATTCGATCTCAGCCTGATCACCTACGACCGTAGTGACAACCAGGACATGCTGGCCTGCTTCGAGTACAGCACCGAGCTGTTCACCCAGCGCACGGCCGCGGGTTTCGCGACCACCTATCTGAAGATCCTCACCGAACTCGTCGGATCGGCACCGGATCGGCCGATCGACGAGCTCGCCGCCGCACCGGTGCCGTCGGCTGACGCCGCAATCGAACACCGTGCGCCACTGGATATTCCGACCGATCGGCCGAGAAGCCAGACGGCCGTGCGATACACCACGGGCACGGTTCACCAAGCACTCGACGCCGAACCCGGCGACGACGTGCTGCTCGCCGCGTGGGTGGCGCTGCTGAGCTGGTACGCGGGTGCCGATCAGGTGCCGATGGGGTTGGCGACGGGTGTGATCCGGATCGAGTTGGCCGACGAGCCCGATGGGGCCGAGTTGATCGAGCGGACCGCGGCGGCACTGGCAGAACCGCGAGGCGGGCCGGGCGACCCGGCGATCCGCTATCGGACTGCCCCCACGGCGGTAACGGAGCTGGCGCTGGACCGCGGCGCCGACGGCACCGCCCTGGAATTGACCTACGCGAAGGAACTTTTCGATGAATCGACCGTGCGGGAGATGGCCGCGGATCTCGTCCGGCTGGTGGGCGGACTGCTGGCGACTCCGGCGGAACCAGTGCCCGATATCGCCCTGCGCTGCGTCGCGGAAGCCGAGGTGACCCGATGAGCGAACATCGTGAGCGAATCATGTGCCGGCGCGCCGTGCGCATGGCGGAACCGAGCGCCAGCGAGGTGCAGTCATGAGCGGAGTGGTCGCGGTGATCGGCGCGGGAACCATGGGGGCCGGTATCGCGCAGTGTCTGGCCCAGGTGGGCCGGGATGTCGTGGTCGTCGAGCCCGATCCGGCCGCCGTCGAGCGCGCGCGGCGCGGCCTCGGCGAATCGGTGCGGTTGGCGCTACTGCTCGGGCACGGCGACCGCGGGATCGCGCGCGAAGCCGCCCGCCGGGTGCGGTGGGCCGCGCGCATCGAGGAGCTGGGCGAGGCGGAGTTCGTCATCGAATGCGTCACCGAGCGCATCGAACTCAAGGAGCGGCTGTTCGGCGAACTCGATCGCCGGTGTCCCGCGGACGCCGTCCTCGCCTCCTGTACCTCCGCGATCCCGATCGCCCGGCTGGCCGCCGCCACCGGCCGCCCGGACCGGGTGCTCGGCTTGCACTTCATGAATCCCGCGCCGCTGACCGAGGCGGTGGAAGTCGTGCGCGGCGCGCGGACGTCGACCGCGACGCTGGACCGGGCGAGAAGTCTGCTCGCCGAACTCGGCAAAACCGCCATCGTGGTCGGCGACCGCGCCGGCTTCGTACTGAACCGTTTGCTCATGCTGAGCATCGCCGAGGCCGCCGACACACTCGGCACCGGTACCGACGCCGAGACCGTGGACGCGCTCTTCGAGCAGTGCCTCGGGCATCGGATGGGCCCGCTGCGCACCGCCGACCTGATCGGCCTCGACAACGTGGCCGACACCATCGCCGTACTGCGGCAAGAGACCGGCGCGCAACACTATCGGGTGCCACCCGCCCTCGCGGCGCTGGTCGCCGCCGGACACTTCGGTCGCAAGACCGGGCAGGGATTCCATGACTATCGCTGAGCAGCCCCGCGCCGAGACGACCGGACCACGGGCGCCGAGTGACGCGCAGCGTGCCGCCTTCGCGGCGCGAGCCCACCGCAACGGTGCCGAAACGGGCTGCGTAGACCTGTATCTGGAACTGAGCGGGTCCGTGACCGAGGCAGCCCTGTGCTGGGCCGTCGAGACCGCCGCGGCGGCATGTCCGGTGTTGCACAGCGTATTCCGGGAAGACACGGGGACGATCCAGGTGTTCGAGGCCGCGCCTGTCCCGGCCCTCGTACAGACTTGCGACGGGGTGGATGCCGCGGAGTTCGTCGCCGAATGGATCAGCGAAGAGCGTTCGCGTGCAATGGATATTCCCGGCGAGCGGCTGTATCGGCAGGTGATCTTCCCACTCGATGCGAACCGGGTCGGCTGGTATCAGCGTGGTCACCGCCTGGTCGTCGACGAGCCGGGCTTGCTCGCGCTGGCGGCCAGGGTGCGCGATCTGCTCGACGGTGCCGGTGCGGTCGCCGATTCCGGTGCACCGTTCGGGTCGGTCGAAGAACGTTTGGAGCACGAGCGCCGCTACCGCGAAGCGGGTGCGTGGGCCGCCGACCGCGAATACTGGACGGACAGCCTCGCCGTCGCGCTCCGGCCCGAACCGCTTCCGGTACCCATGGATTCGGGCGACCCGGCGACTCCCGACGGGTTGTGGGCCGAGGTCGCGGCGTCGGCCGAGTTGACCAGGATCGCTCGATTGTGTGGTGGCGGCGCGCCCGCCGTGCTGCTGGCCGCGCTGGCCGTCTACGGCACCCGGCTGGCCATGACGGGCGAATTCGTGATCGCCCTCACGGTGGGGGAAACCACTGTGCCACTGCGCATCACGGTGAACTCGCAGGACAGTTTCGGTGCGCTCGCCAAACAGGTCGGCCGCGAACTGCGTAAAGCGCGCCGCCACCGCTATATTCCGGATATCGATGATCCGTGGGCCGAAGCCCCACTGTTCGGACGGTGGCCACTCGAAGTGCGGATGCTGCCGGGCGCGGCCTTCGATCGTCTCGGCGCGGCGACCGTCACCGCGGTCGGAGGAGCGGGGGCAGTTCTCGGCCTGTGCCTCGATGACCGAGCCGCCGGTGGCTGGCGGCTCGCACTGCCCGGAGCACACCGTACGCATCGGAACCGGATCATCCGGCTGCTCGACGTACTCGCCCGCACACCGGACGCCCCGGTGGGCCTCGTGGGTCTGGCCGCTCCGAACGAGGCCGGTCCGCTCGTGGGACAGCGTCCGGATACCGCGGCCGCGCCGTCTACCACGCTGGCCGCGCTGTTCGCCGCGCAGGCCGCCCGCACACCGGCGGCGATCGCGCTCAGCGGCCCGGAGCGCACCCTGTCCTACGCCGACCTGCACGCTGCATCGAACCGATTGGCCCGCAAGCTGATTCGAGCGGATGTCGGCCCGGAGCGAGTGGTGGCGCTCGCGCTCGAACCCGCGGTGGAACAGATTGTCGCGCTGCACGCCGTGACGGCGACCGGCGGCGCGTACCTGCCGCTGGACCCCGGCCATCCACGGGAGCGGCACGCCCACCTGCTCGACCTCGCCCAGCCGGTCTGCGTGCTCACCACCCGCCGTGCCGGATTCGTTGCGCCGCCGCATGTTCCGGTGCTCCACCTGGATGACATCGACCTCGCCGACGAGTCGGCCGCCCCGGTGACCGACGCCGAGCGAATCGCACCGCTGCGTCCGGAGAATCTGGCGTACGTGCTGTTCACCTCGGGCTCCACCGGTGAGCCTAAGGGCGTGGGCGTCACCAACGCCGCCGTGTGCACGCACCTGGCCTGGATGCAGCACCTGCACGGGCTGGACGGCACCGACGCCGTGCTGCGCAAGACCGCGCTGTCGTTCGATGTCTCGGCGTGGGAGGTGCTGTGGCCCTTCACCGTCGGCGCTCGGCTGGTCCTCGATGCAGCGGCGGCGCAGGGCGAGCCGAGCGCGGTGGCCCATGCGATCACCGAGAACGCCGTCACCACCGTGCAATTCACTCCCGCCACCCTCGCCGCACATCGACTCGCGGTAACGGCGCCGTTCGGCTCGAGCGTGCGCCGGGTCCTGCTCGCCGGTGAGGCGCTGACGCACACGCTGGCGGCACAGCTGCCC
>NZ_BAFT02000023.1 GCF_000308475.2 Nocardia brasiliensis NBRC 14402
TGGACCGACCGCATCGAACCGCTGCCCGGCCTCGAACTGATCCACGTCGGCGGCCACATGCGCGGCAGCTCGGTCGCCCGCACCGCCGACGGCACCCTGCTCACCGGCGACACCGTCAGCGGCAGCCTCGCGCCCGGCTGGGTGACGTTCCAGCGCAACTTCCCCAAGCACGTGCCGCTCTCCCCCGCCGTCGTGCGGCGCATCGTCGACCGGCTGGACCAGTTCGAGTACGACCGGCTCTACACGCTGGGCGGCGACACCGTGGACCAGGACGCCAAACAGGCCGTGCACCGCTCCGCCGAACGCCATATCCGCTGGGTCAGCGGCGAATTCGACCACCTGACCTGACCCGCCCACGCGGCGCGCGGGCCGGTCCGGGGTCGGCTACGCGAGGGCGAAGCGGAGCAGGGCCTGCTTGTCGCCCTGCTTGATCTTGCCCTTGCGGTTGAGCACTTCCAGCTGCCAGTTCGCGCCGTTGCGGAACGCACGGGCGACGGCGTTCGCGTTGTCCGCGCCGAGCAGCGACGGCCAGATGTCGGCGACCTGCTGGCTGCTGCCACCGCTCGCGTCGTACACCTTGAAGCTGATGTTGTTGGCCTTCTCGAAGGAGCTGCCCTTCTTGAAAGCCGCGGCGACGAACACGATCGCGTCGATGCCGCCCGGCACGTCCGCGAACGTCACGTGCACCGTCTCGTCGTCGCCGGTGGCGGCGCCGGTCTGCTCGTCCCCGGAGTGCAGCACCGAGCCGTTGCCGAGCGGGTCCAGCGAATCGAGTCCGGCGAACCGAACCGGCTCGCTGCCCTGCATCAGGATGGCGATCAAATCGAGGTCGACGCCGCGCTTACGCCGCGCCCAGCCCAGTGCGCCGCCGCTGGTGCCCCCGGAAGGATCCCAGCTCACGCCGACACTCAGCTTGGTGACACCGGCAAGATCTGCGGCGCCGTCTTCTTTCTTGAGCGTGATCATAGGCTTCAGACTAGCGGCGGTTTCGTAAATCCAAGGGGGCGAGAAAGTCTCGTTCCGGCCGCGGACAGCACCACGAAAATGTGTGATACGCATCGGCTCTCAATACTTGGCTATTTACAAGAGCGAACCCACGAGAGTTCGGTAGAGGTATGGCCGATCCGTTGAAAGAACAGGAATTCGCCGCACGCGCAATGGAGCTGGTGCGCGCGGCCGCCGGACCGTATCTCGACAGCCTGCCGCAACGCCTGGTGCACGACGGCGCCGCCGATCCGCTGATCGATGAACTCACCGGCCCGCTACCCGAGCACGGCGACGGCACCCTGGCCGCTGTCGAACAACTGCTGCGGGTCGGCACCGAGGCGGCGGTGCACAGCGCCGGACCGCGCTTCTTCCACCTCGTGGTGGGCGGGGCGACACCCGCCGCGCTGGCCGGCGACTGGATCACCACTCTGCTGGACCAGAATGCGGGCCTCTGGGTCACTTCGCCGTTGGCCGCGCGCACCGAAACCGTGGTGCTCGGATGGCTCAAAGACCTTTTCGGCCTGCCCGCGGACTTCGGCGCGGTGCTCACGCCGAGCGCCACCTTCGCGAACCTCACCGGGCTCGCCGCGGCCCGCTACTGGTGGGCCGGGCGGCACGGGCACGACGTCGTCGCCGAGGGTTTGGCGGGACTGCCGCGGATGCCGGTGTTCACCAGCGGTCTCGTGCACGCCAGCACCCGTAAGGCGTTGCAGATACTCGGCTGCGGCCGGGATACGCTGCGCACCTTCGTCCGTGACGACGCGGGCCGGCTCGACCTACGGGCGCTGGAGCAAGCCCTGATCGAACTCGACGGGGCGCCCGCCGTACTCGTCGGCAACCTCGGCGAGGTGAACGCGGGCGATTGCGATCCGCTCGCGGACCTGGCCGAACTCGCCGAGAAGTACCGCGCCTGGTTCCACGTCGACGGCGCGTTCGGGCTGTTCGCCACCGTGTCACCGCGCACCGCGCAGCTCGCCGCGGGAGTGGAGCGGGCCGACTCGATCACCGCCGACGGTCACAAATGGCTCAATGTGCCGCAGGAGAGCGGATTCTCGTTCGTCAAGGACAAGTCCGTGCTCGGCAAGACCTTCGGCAGCTGGGGCGCGGACTACCTGCCGACCCTCGATGACGAACAGCTCAGCTACAACATGCACGGCCCCGAATCCTCCCGCCGCGCACGCGCGTTCCCGATCTGGGCCACGCTGCGCGCCTACGGCCGGACCGGGTATCGGGAGATGGTCGAACGTCACCTCGACGTGGCCGCGCATCTCGGCCTGGTGGTCGACGCGGCCGCCGACTTCGAGCTGCTGGCTCCGGTGCAGTTGTGCGTCACCTGTTTCCGCTACCGGCCACCCGGCGTCGCCGAAGCCGATCTCGATGATCTCAACGCTCGGCTCGGTGCGGCCGTTCTCGCGGACGGGCGGGTCTACGTGGGCACCACGAAATACCGTGGTGTGACCGCGTTGCGCCCGACTTTCGTCAACTGGCGCATCACCGAGCCCGAAGCGGATCTGCTGATCGAGGTGATCCGCGAACTCGGCCCCACGCTGTAATCGGCGAATCGCACTGCCGCCCTGAGCTGTTCGCCGAACTCAGGCGAGGAACTGGAGCGCCGAGGGCTCACCCCGGTGCAGCGCATCGGCGTGCGCGGCGACATTGAGTCCGTCGCTGAGAGTGGCTCCCGCAGCCAATTTCGCGACGAGCCTGGTCTCGGCCTCTTTGACGGCCGCGGCGTCGTCGAGCAGTGTCTCGATGCGGTCGGGGGCGACCACGATGACGCCTTCCTCGTCGGCGAGGATCAGATCACCGGGCACCACCGGAACGCCGCCGCAGGTCACCGGGATCTGCAACTCGCCGAGTTCGGTTGTGCTGCCTGCCATCGGGGTGACGAAGCGGCTGTAGATCGGCAGCGGGCAGGACCGGACGTAGGCGATATCGCGGTATCCGCCGTCGACGACGATGCCGCCGAGCTGACGAACGAGCGCACCCCGCGCGAACAACTCACCGGCGAAGGCGATCTCGCTGCCACCGCCGTCGACGACCAGCACATCGCCGGGCGCCGCGGTCTCGATCGCCCGGAGCACCGCGAAGAAGTCGCCGGTGCAGCGGACGGTGAACGCTGGACCGAAAATCCGCACGGCACCCGAACGGGGCCGAATCGCACTGTCCAGCACCCGCGTCGATTTATCGGCATCGCACAGCGCGGTGGTATCGACAGCACGGAATTTCTCGACAAGCTGGTCGGCCGGCATCGGTACCGCCCCTTCACGGGTAGGAATATGCAATTGACCTGACCTTACCCCGGCCGGGACGCGGCTACGGAAACCCCAGTGGTTCTTGCATATTGATGGTGTAGAGCTCGCCGAGATACCAGAACAAGACTCCCGTCGCGGGCTCCGCCTCGTCGACCACGCAATATTCGAGCCCGGTGAGCAGGATGGATCGCCGCTCGGTCAGGCACTGCACCGGCCCCCGCGTTTGGTCGTAGGCGCCCGCGACCGCGAACCGCTGTCCCGATATCGCAATTGTCTTGGGCCCGTTCCACAACCAATCCGGCCTGCCGAAAACGTACCAGTAGCAACCGAACGCGAAAGTGGCGGCGACAATGACGGTAGCCAGCAATCCTCGGGCCATGTTCGCCATCTCGCACCTTTCCCCGGGCCATGGATTCGCGCAAACAACTGGTTCGAGACGACGCCGGGAGATCATACGACGGGCACCGCCGCGATCCGCGGCGCCGAACGCTCCCGCAGGTCGGAGCGGCGTGCTGCGCCGGGTGCGCGCGCTCAGTCCGGGGCGAAGGCGCGCAGCACCGCGTCGACCAGGGCGTCGGCGAACGCCGCGTCGAGCGGGCCGGAACGCAGCAGCCAGCGCTGGGTGATCGGCGCGTACAGCAGGTCGAGGATCAGCTCGAGGTCGGCGTCCGCCCGTAGCTGCCCCACCTGCTGGGCGCTGCGCAGCCGATCCAGCTTCGCCGCCTTGATCGGCTGTTCCATCCGGTCCCGATAAGTTCGCGCCAGCTCCGGATCGTTGATGATCTCGAGGTTGAGCGCACGGATCGGCGCCTCGAACGCCGGGTCGGCGAACTCGGCGACCGTGGCGCGCAACACCGTTCGCAGATCCGCCGCCAGATCACCGGTGTCCGGCAACGCGATATCGCCGTCCGCGCCCTCGCTCAGCGCGGCCAGCGCGTCGAAAACCACCGCCCCTTTCGACGGCCACCACCGATAGATTGTCTGCTTCCCCACCCCCGCCCGCGCCGCGATCGCCTCGATCGACAACTTCCCGTACCCGACCTCCGAGATCAGCTCGTACGTCGCGGTCAGAATCGCACTCCGCGACCGCTCACTCCGCCGCCCCGGATCCGGCCCACCAGCTCCCGCCATCTCCCCACCCTACAGCGAAACGAGACGGTCCGTCTTGATTTGCGTGCTCAGGTCAGGGATTGGAGGGTGGTGTGCAGGCGGTCGAGGGCGGTGGCTATCCACGGGAGGGCGGTGGGGTCGGTGCTGGTCAGGGCTTGGCGGCGTTGGTCGGGAGTACTGCCGTAGAGGAGGCTGGTCGCGGCGCGGAAGCGTAGCGCGGTGGGGGTATCGCCGAAATGTGCGCCGGCCAGGACGCCGATGCCGAAATCGTCGAGCAGGTGATCGGCCAGGGCGACACCGGTTTCGATGCCGCGGCGAGCGAGTGCGGGCCGGAGGCTTTCCAGGTCCGGGTAGAGATAGAAGCCGGCCTGCGGTACGCGGCAAGCGATTCCGGCCTTGGTGAAGATCGCGTGGGCGGTGGTGGCGACGGCGGCGTGCAGTCGCCGGCTGGCCACGATGCGCTCGGTCACCACCGTCGGCGCCTCGAAGACGAACGTCGCCGCCGCCTGCATGGGGCCGGACAGGCAGGACCAGATTTCGCTGCCGAGTCCGCTGATCCGTTGCGCCAGTTGCTGTCCGGCGCGACCGGGCGGCGTGCGGAGGTATCCGATACGCCAGCCGCCGAGAGCCATCGACTTGCTCAGGCCGCCGGTCACGATGGTGCGCTGCGGCAGCAGCAGCGCCGGACTGCACAGTGTCGCAGGGTCATACGCGAGGTCACGATAGATCTCGTCGCAGAGAATCGTCAGCCCGTGCCGATCGGCGATCTCACACACCCGCCCCATGACGGCCGCGCCGGCCACCGTTCCCGTGGGATTGTCCGGCACGGTCAGGATGAGTATTCGCGGATCGGCGCCCTCGGCACGGGCGCTCGCGAGCGCCGCCTCGAGCAGGTCGGGGTCCGGCACGCCACCCACCTCACGGGGAATCGGCACCCCGATGGCACGCTTGCCGATCACCCCGATCTGCGCCGGATAACTCACCCACGACGGAATCGGCAGCACGACATCGCCCGGCAGCACCGCGATCGCGGCGAACAGCAACGCCTTACTCCCCGGCGCGAGCAGCACCTGCTCGGGACCCGTGGGCAGTCCGCCTCGCGAGAGATACGCTGCGGCAGCCGTCCGCGCGGGCATGGTCCCGGCCACAGGCGTATACGAATTCGCCGTCGCCCCTTCGGCCAGTGCCGCGGCGACTTCCGGCAGTACCGGCAGGCCGGCTTCGCCGAACCCGAGGTGCAGGATGTCGTCGCCGGCCGCCCGCCGGGCATTGATCTTCTCGTTCAGGGCCAGCGTGGCGGAGGGCGCAACGATCGCGTCCATCAGGCGTCCGCGATGGGCAGGCGGTATTCCCGGCGCACGCTGGTACCGAGTTTGCCGATGTGCGCGCCGTAGATATGGATCGAAATCACCGTTGTCGTACCGGTATTGCGCACCAGGTGGATATCTCCGGGCGGCGCGAAACCCACCGCCGTGCCTGCCGCGTTGGTCGCATCGGCCGCTACCACCAGCCGCGCGCTCGGTCCCGCACCGCGCAACTCGTACCGCTGTTCGGTCTCGGTGCCCTCGTAAACGCCTGCGACACACCAGGCTACGTGATCATGGATCGGGGTCTGCTGTCCCGGCCGCCAGACGATGGCCACCACCGAGAAGCTGCCGTCGTCCTCGGTGTGCACGAGGTGCTGCCGGTACCGCTGCGGATCACCCTCGCGGTACTGCTCGGGCAGCAGATCCGGCTGCCGCAAGAAGGGCTCGAGCCGTTCGGCGACGAGCCGGGCCGCCTCGGCGGGCGGACGTTCGAGCAGCACGACTTCCCTTACCGCGCAGACGAGATCGGCGAGCTGTGGCGTGCTGGGTGCGGCTGTGCTGGTCGTCATACGGACCAGGATGCGGTCGGCGGACCGGTGCGGTCTACTTAGACAATTTTGCCGATACCCAAGTATCACTTATAGATGGAACAGGGCGGCACACAACAGGTTTCATGTCAGTGTCATGGCGTTGGCGGCGCACTGGATGGCTTCCATCATCAGCTGGGTGACCGGGATCTTCTGATGACCCGATAGCGTGTACGCCGCCACCGTCCGCGAGTCCGCGGGAATCACCGGCCGGCTGACCACCTTCGGGTGCCGGATGAACGACTGCACCATGCTCGGCATCATCGCGACGCCGGTGCCCTCCGCCACCAGGCTCTGCACCGCGAGATTGTCGTCGGTGGTGAAATCGATGTGCGGTTCGAAACCCGCGGTCGCGCACGATTCGATGAAATGGCTTCGGCAGCGCACACATCCCGCGATCCAGCGTTCTTCAGCCAGCTGCGCCAGCTCGACCGTGCGGCGCCGGGCCAGCGCGTGCCCGCGGGGCAACAGCACGATCAGCGGGTCGTCGAGCAGCGAAACCTTGTACAGGTCATCGAATTCCGGCTGTTCACCCGCGTCATAGGTGAAAGCGAGGGTGATATCGCAGTCGCCGCGCCGCAATGCCTCCACCGATTCGGGCGGCTCCGCGTCGAACAGCTCGATCCGGATGCCCGGATGCCGCGACTTGATCGAGGCCACCGCCGACGGAACGAGCGTCGCGCACGCACTGGGGAACGCGCAGACCCGGACCCGCCCGGACTTGAGCCGGGTGATCGCCGTCATCTGCTGCTGCGCCGCCGAGATCGTGCCGAGAATCCCGGCCGCGTGCCTGGCCAGGATCTCGCCCGCGTCGGTCAGCCGCAAACCCCGGCCCACCCGGACGAACAGCGGCGTGCCCACCGAGCGTTCGAGCGCCTTCATCTGCTGGCTGATCGCGGGCTGCGTGTAACCGAGGTGCCGCGCCGCCGCGGCGAAGGAACCGGTCCGTACGACCTCGTCGAAAACCCGAATGTGCCGTGAGTCGAACATGGCCAAGAATAAGCATCGCTTTGCCCCTCAGAACAATCCATGCAGGCCGGATGCTACGACCTGCTCGCTCTGATCGCGGCCAGGCTGAAGTAGCCGAGCACACCGAACGCCGGGGCGACCCACCACAGCCACGTCGGGTACGGCCAAGCACCGTTACTGTCGAACGCTTGCCAGAGGAAAATCACGGCCCCCAGCACAAACCCGGCGAGGTATCCCTCGCTGCCGTCGGCCCCCAGCCGACGGTCGATCTCGAACCTGGCGGCCAGCGCCGCCAGCAACGGCAACGCGATGAGGACGAGTATGCCGTCGGGTTGATAGCCCGCGGGATGTCCCATGCCCGCGATGGCAATGAGGATCAGGCCGAACAACCACAGGCCGACGTCCACCGCGAGCCGTTTGGGAAGCACCCGCCAGGGCGAAATCGGTTCCTGTGTAACCCTTCTCGCGGGTGTCCTCCCGGTTCTGACCATGGCATCACGACGCTCAGTGATCGCCGGGTTGTCGAACAGGACCGAGAGTGGAACCAGATCGCTCGAAGCGAAGATCTCCGCGAACCCGGCGGGAACGCTGGCGCCGGCCGGCGGATTCGCGCCGGGCTGCACCGGCACGCCCATCCCCCACCGCCACGGTTCTCGCAGCTCACGCAACGGCATCGCGAGCTCGGTGGTGGTGAAGTCCGTATCGGCCCCGGAAACGACCAGTGTCGCGATACCGGAGCCCTGCGGACCGGTCAGCGCGAACCAGTACACGTTGCCGTGCTGTGGAAACTCCGCGAGCCACTCGTATTTCGGGCCCGCGGTCAGATAGGCCGGTGCGACCGCACTCAAAGCCTCGAAGGTTTCGACGATGCCCGCCCGCCCCCACACGAGGTTGCTGAACGCCGCGTGCGAGAACAACGTATAAGCGATCTGGCGCGGATCCTGGTCACCGGCACCCGGATTGGGCAGACCGACCTGCTGCTCGCGGTCGCTGCGCCCGGACATCATCGACGCCTTTGCGGCAGTTCGGCTTTCATCGCTGACTCCGATCGTGCGGTGACTGTTCCCACGTCCATGGTGGCAACCGTCACCGCACCTCGGTATCAGCCGTTCAGCCGACTACGGAGCGATCCGATGACACAACCAGGCGAGCGAGAGGGGGTAGCGGTAGTCGATTCCGCCGTGCCCCGCATCGAACAGCTCGAACTCGATGATCTCCGCGGGCACGTCGGCGGCGAGCAACGCGGCACGGAACGCCTGGCCGCCGATGTCGAGGTACCACTCGTCCCTGGTGCCGCCGTCGATCCAGATCCCGCGCAGACCGCGCAGGGCCTCCGCGTATTTCGGGACCATGCGGACGGGATCCCAATCCAGCCAACGCTCCCACGCCGCAGCGTCGAGCACCCCGGTAACCGGATCGAAAGGCAGGTCCACCGTGCCGTCTTCGCGCGCGGAGAAGCAGGCCGATACGCCCAGCAGGCCGAGCAGGTCGCTGTCCTCCGGTTTGGTGAAGGCGACGCGCGACCGGAAGTCGTCCCACCAGCGCTGGATATCCCCGTCATAGGCGCGCAGATGCCGCACCGCCTTGGCGAACTCCGGGATATAGCAGAACTCGTAGAGCGCGTCACCGGCGTGCGTGGCCAACGCGCCGAACAGATCCGGCCGCAGCATCGGTGTGATCATCGCGCCGAAGCCACCGCTCGACTTGCCTGTGATGGCCCGATGCGCCGCGCTCGGCAGGGTCCGATAGTGGGCGTCGACCCACGGCACCACTTCGTCGCACAGGTAGGTGTGGTACTTACCGGTGCCGGGCGAGTCGACGAATTGGCTACCGCCGTAAGCGGTCCAGGCGTCGACGAACACCACGATGGCCGGCGGCGCCGCGCCGTCGGCGAACACCCGGTCGGCTGTCTCCGGGAACGGCCGCCGGAACGGCTGCCGGTTGCGCCACATGGTGACGTCTCCCGTATAGCCCTGGATCACGTAAACGGCTGGATAACGCCGCTGCGGCTCGTCGTCGTAACCCGGTGGCAGATAGACCAGCACCGGCCGCTCATGTGGGTCGCCCAGCGGATTCCCTTGCAACACAGTGCTGTTGATCACCGATTCATCGATTCGTCCGGCCAGCTCAGCGGACCACGGCAGCATTCGACCTCCCAATGGAATACCTGCGTTACTTCCGATCAGAACCGTACTGCCGCCGCCGGACGAGCACACCGCAACGCGAAAACCAGTGGCAGGACGCCCACTTCAACGGCGCGAGCGCAGTCGGTTGGCGGCCGCCAGCACCGGCCCGCCCGCCACGGTGACGGCCGAACCCAGCCGGGTGTCGGTGGCCAGTATCCAGCGCACCGTCTGCATCGCCATGATCAGCACTTCACTGCCGCGCAGCCGCATGCCCGCCTCGAAATCGCGGACCGCCACCGGCAAATTCACGGTTCCGGCGGCAACCGCACCGAGTTGCTCGACCAGGCTCGCGGCGTCGCGAATGGCCGCTCCGGCACCCATCCCGGCCGTCGGCGGCGTCGCGTGCACGGCGTCCCCGAGCGCGGTGATCGGCCCGGCCGGCCACGGCGCGAGGTCCCGCGCCCGCGTCGACGCCGCGTTGAACCGGAACGCGGCGACACTGTCCGGATCGGCACGGGCGACGACCTCGAGCGTTCGCTCGCACCACCCGTGGTGCCGGAAGCGGTCCAGCAGCGCGGTCCGCACCGCGACGCCGCGCGCGGTCCGGATCGAATCGGTGGCCGCGGACTCGGGAAACATCGCTCCCCAGATGTAGGTCGGGCCGGTCGTGATCGCGGCTCGAAGCTCGGGTGCGTCGAGTACGGCGTTGCCCACCGGGTCGAGATAGCCGACGTACAGCGCTGAACCGCGTGGTCCCACCGCCAGCCCGGAGCGCGGTCCGAGGCGGAGCTGTTCAGCGGCGCCGAGGTCGTCGACCGAGGTCCGACCGGAAAAACCGATGACACCGGCGGGCGAGTTCGTCGGGCGACCGGCGAGATGGCGGGCCACCAGCGAGTGCGCGCCGTCCGCACCGACCAGCAGGTCGCCCGCGGCAGGCGGTTCGTCGGCGAAATTCGCCACCGGTCTGCCGTCCGCGCCGCGATCGACCCCGGTGACCGAGCGGCCGAGCCGCAGGTCCGCACCGACCGCGTCGGCCAGCACCGTCCGCAAGGTGATGCGATCGATGTCCACGCTCGGGTCGTCGCCGAGATCCCGGCCGTGGCCGAGCAACCGCCCACGCCGGTCCCACATCGCGTCTCGTTCGCGCAGCCGCAGCGCCGAAGCCGACGCCAGCACCCGCTCGAAGATCTCCGGCGCGACCAGGCCGCGCAGTGCCGCCTGTGCCCTGCCGTCCAGCGTGATGTGATAGCCGCCGGTCGCCGCCACATCCGTATCACGTTCGTAGACAACCACTTCGAACCCATTCCTCCGCAGACCGGCGGCCAGTGCCAACCCGCCGATCCCGCCGCCCACGACGATGATGCGCATCCTGTTTCGACTCCTCTACCTGCTGCCGGGCAACCTCGGAGGCGACGATCGCACCAGTACCGGCCATCGAGTGGCCACAATGGTGCGGTGGCCGATACCTCCCGGCGCGCACTGCGCCTGCTGTCCCTGCTCGCCGCGCGCCGCCGGTGGTCGCTGGACGAACTGGTCGCGCAGCTCGATGTCAGCGCGCGCACCGTCCGGCGCGATATCGAAACCCTGCGAGCGCTCGACTACCCGGTCACGACCGTGCACGGTCCCGCGGGCGGCTACGAACTGGGCACCGGCCACACGCTGCCGCCCCTGCTGTTCGACGACGAGCAGGCCTTGGCCGTCGCGGTAGCGCTACAGACCGCGCCTGGTTCGGTTTTCGGCCTCGGTGCCGACGCCGCCCGGGCACTGAAGACACTCGAACAGGTCATGCCCACGCGCCTGCGCACCGCGATGGAATCGCTGAAACTCACCAGACTCCAGAACTATTGGGAGTTTCCGGCCCCACCCATCGCCGCCGACGCGCTGAAAGTCGTCGGCAGCGCGGTCCGCAAACATCATCTGCTGACCGTCGAAGCGCTACGACCCGACGGCTCGCGCCCCCACCCCCGCGACCGGGACTTCACGCCCCCACGACGTATCGAGCCCCATCATCTCGTGGTCTGGGCCGGCCGGTGGTACCTCGTCGCCCACCACCCCGCCGACAGCACCTGGCGCGTACACCGCGTCGACCGACTCCACCTGCACACACCCCCCGGCCCCGCCTTCACCCCGCGCGGCCTCCCCGGCAACGACGTCGCCCACTTCGTCATGACCAGCCACAACCGCGGCGACACCCCCGCCGCCTGGAAATGCCTCGGATCCGCCCGCCTCGACCTCCCCACCGAAACCGTAGCCCGTTGGGCGCCAGGCGGTTCCGTCGTCGAACACCTCGACCCCCACCACTGCCGCCTCACCCTCGGCGCCTGGTCCTGGGCAGGTATCGCCGGCCTCCTCGCCACCTTCGACACCGAGCTGAGCGAGGTGGAGCCGCCGGAGTTGGTCGACGCCTGTCGTCGGCTTGCGCAGCGGTGGAGGGCAATTGGCAATTGAGCGGGTCTCCTCGATCGACCTCACGCCAGGTTTCCCGACCCGCGACCCTTGTCGTAAGCGTTACGAAAGCGCACCCCGGCCAGCTTCGCTACCCCGATGCGCCTACTGCCCGCGCTCAGACGTGATCACCTTCCGAGCCAGTGCTCCGGTGCAATACCGAGCGCGAGAACCCGCTGCGGGCCCGCAGCCATGACCGAAAACACCTGGTCACGGGCGGTACCACAGTAGTACCATTAGTAATATGGCGATGAATCTAAGACTGACCGACGACAACGAGAACGCCGTTCGCGACCAAGCCGAGCGGGAAGGCGTGAGCATGAACGCGCTCATCAACCGGGCCGTGGCCGAGTACGTCGCACGCTGGCAGCACCGCGACACTGTACGCACCGAGATCGGATTCGCTATCGCCGAGCATCGCGAACTGCTGGACAAGCTCAAGTGACCGAGGTCCGATACCTCGACCTCGAGGACGTACTCGAAATCGCGTCAGCAGCCACCGACGGCGCAGCCATCGTGCGCGATCCGGGTCTACTGCAAGCTGCCGTGTTCCGTTACCGCACTACAGTATTTGGTGAGGACGCGTACCCGACAGTGTTCGACAAGGCAGCGGCATTGCTCGAATCACTAGCGCGCAATCACGCGTTCGTAGACGGCAACAAACGAACCGCGTGGACCTCAGCCGTCGTGTTCCTTGGTATCAACGGCCATAGAGTCACCCTCCAAAACGCGCCACTGCTCGAAACCTATCCGTTCGTAATTGCAGTGGCGACGGGCGAACTCAACAGCATCGACGAGATCGCGATCCGACTGGCTAAGTTCACAAACGAGCAACAAAGACCGGTTTGACCCCAGATCTAGTCTGAACGCCACGGGCCAGTGGCCAATTCGGCTCATAGCTAGCGTCCGTTTCGACGGTGCACATGTTCGTTTTTGAGATCCGGTTGACGATGACGAAGTCGAATGCTGATCGACGCTCGGACGAGCCTGCGGTGTTACTCATCGAGTCGGCCTGGACCGCGTGGGAACGCATTCTGCAGGCACAACACCTGCCAGTGCATCGAGTAGCGGTACGTTGAGCCTGCGAGGATCCCCTTGAGCCTCACGCGGCGAGGGCCCCGAAGGCCACGCAGGCCGTTCCAAATCCGCGGGGGTATGCCACCCTCTCCGAATACTTGCGGCCACTGGCTCGAGCGGCGGCCTGCGAGACTACTCCTAATCTTCCGACCTTCTTCGCATAGCGCCTCAGAGGCACTGTGACACAACGCGATAGGCGTGAGACAGGTTCGAACTTCACTATCCCATCGACCCATTGGCAATTTTTGAGCATGCCCGAGTTGTGGCAGCGGCGATCAACGGATACGCCCGGATGCGTAACCGCGAGACTGCGGACGTGTTATCCCTGCGCACCGCCCATACTCCGCCCTTCCCTCACCCCCAACACCAAATTCCCCCCTCAAACCCCTGTACGCCATACGAATCCGAAATTCGTCCCCCCATCAACCGACACAAACCACAAATCCACCACCCCCAAACCCAACCGTCCAGGATCCAAACCATTGGCGCGGCAGCTGGACCCCGTATCGCGAGTCAACCATGGGTCACAGCAGCTCAGCACCACTACCGCTACCGGACCTCATCACAATCTCTTGGTCGTAGACAGCAACGGGCCATCAACATGATCATTGTGCCGCGTAAATCTTCGGGCCCCTCCGAAACCCAAACTCCACACACCCCGAGCAGCAAATGCGCCCCTGAAAATGAGTGAATATGCCTGGACCAGGCGAATTCAACTGTTGGTGCAGTGCACCTGCGGTTACTCCCCGAGCGCGCGGACTGGAATAAAAGCTGCTAGCTCACAAGGATCTCGGTGCCTATCGTATTCACGCAGCAGGGCGATATACCGGGGCTTGTCGAGTTCCCAATCATATTGCTCCACCACCTCACCGTCTTGAGCGGCGAAGAAGATGAGGTCAGCGAGCAGTCGAGTCGTCCGACCGTTCCCATCTGTGAACGGGTGAACTCTGACCGTCTCGGCGTGCACCGCGATACCTAGCTGTCGTGCGGTCCAATCATTCGTGTGCTCCCAACGGTAGCGAATGGTCCCCAACGAGTCGTGGAGTTCAACGGCAATCCGCTCCGGCGCAACGCCGATATTCAACTCCCGCAAGCGGAACTTCCCGGCCCATGCCCAGATGTCACCGTAGAGCCGGTTATGGAGTTCGCGCAGAAAATAGGCACTCAGCATCTCATCCAGGGTGAGCGTTTCATCGAGCACTGCGTTCAGCAGCGTCTCACTTGCTTCTTCCTGCACGGCCTGCTCGAGGTCATAAACGGCGGCCTTACTGACTGGCTCCCCGAGCAATTCCCGGATGTCTGGGAGCAGCGCATCTGCCTCATCGTCGGGGACCGGTGTCTCGCCATAGCCCGGCGTCAGATGCATCAGACCTGCGATCGCCGCTTCACCAAGAACTTCTCGACCCGCGCTGACCGCGTATAGCCAGCGGGCACGACACGGTTCTCGAGCCGTGCGGAAGCCTTGGTCGATCGGACAACGCCTCGCTTGACAGCCTCTTTGGACACTGCACGACGCTCCACGACCCGCACCTCCTATTCGTTCTGTGTTCTGCTCTCCGATGTTACCGACCGACTGCCTACAGGAATATCCCGGCATATCCAGTCTGACATCGACTCGACGGGCCGGGCGGTTTCCGCGCTGGACCGGTCCAGGGCGAGGCATAGAGACCAGCAGACGGATAGCGTCTGAGAGGGGGTCCGGAGGCGAGGCATGGGGACTGGCAACCGAGGAGGGGGCCGGGGCACGCCGTAGGGACTGGCAACAGGGAGGGGTCCGGGGCGAGGCATAGGGACCGGCATCCGGGAGCGGGTCCGGCGGCGAGGCATAGGGACCGGCATCCGGGAGGGGGTCCGGGGCGAAGCCCGCCGGGCGGGGTGTGGGGGTTGCACCCCCACAAACATGACGAAACGAGCAAGGCCCATGCTCTCCATGAGCATGGGCCTCGCACGAGTGAAGTGGAGCTGCCGGGAATCGAACCCGGGTCCTCCGCCGCGTCTCCAGGGCTTCTCCGTGTGCAGTTCGCTGTGTCTCTACTTGGATCTCCGAGTCTCGCGAACAAGCTCAGATGACGATCCCAGTCGCTGTTTGATTTTCCGTCCGGGTCCGCGACCGGCTCGGACGGTAAGTCCCTCTAGCTGATGCCAGTACCCGGGTCGAGGGACGAACCCGGACTGACAGAGACGACCTACTGCTTAGGCAGCGAGGGCGTACTCGCGCTGATTGGAATCGGCGCTTAATTGGTTGCAATGACGCTTACGGTGGTCTCTTGCCTGCACCGACACGCTTCCCCTAGATCTACGTACGCAGTCGAAACC
Organism: Nocardia brasiliensis NBRC 14402; assembly: GCF_000308475.2. Lineage (GTDB taxonomy): Bacteria > Actinomycetota > Actinomycetes > Mycobacteriales > Mycobacteriaceae > Nocardia > Nocardia brasiliensis. The sequence continues at coordinate 15,180 of NZ_BAFT02000023.1, forward strand.
GTTCAGCCCCGTACGTCCCAGCACCTTGCCGGGCTGTTCATATTAACACCGGCCGATGCCGGGTTCTTCCCATTATTCGGCGGGTGTCACGCCACCGCGATGAGTCCGACGGCGGTGAGCGCCAGCACCATCCCTACCTGCTGCAACCGTCCGACGCGCTCGCCGAGCAGCACCATGGCGAGCAGGACGGTCGCGGCGGGGTAGAGCGAGCCGAGCACGCTGACCAGCGAGAGCATGGAGCCGTGGAAGGCGTACAGCAGAGCTGCGTTGCTGATCACATCGAGGACGCTGATGTAGCAGGCGAGGCGGAGCGGTTCGCCGCGGAGCCGTTGGAATTGCCCGGCCGCGGCGGCGACCAGCCAGATCACCAGGCTGGCGGCGATGCGCTGCGCGAGCAGCGGCCACAGTCCGGCCGAGGCGGCGGTTTCGTGCAGGAACACGAAGGTGAACCCGTAGGCGACGCCGGAGCCGACGGTGAGCAGCGCGACCCGTTTGGTGAAGCGCAGTTCCCGGCCGCCGGTGATCTCCTCGGTTACCTCGTCCGGTGATTCGCGGCTGACCAGCAGCACCGCGACGAGCGCGAAGACGATGCCCGCGTATGCGAGCGGGCTGGGACGTTCGCCGATCATGAGGCCGATCAGCACCGGGATCCCGGCGACGAGCAGCGCGGTGAGCGGGGACACCACGGCCATCGGACCTGCGGCCAGCGCCGCGTAGAACCACCAGACGGCGAATCCGCTGGCGACACCGGCGGCGAGTCCCCACATCATCGAGGCCATGTCGATGTCCCCGGCGACGAACGGCAGCACCGCGAGGACCAGGACGACCGACAGTGGATAGGAGTAGATGACTACGCGCAGCGCGTTCACCCGCCGGGCCGCGACCCCACCGAAGAAGTCGCTGACGCCGTAACCCAGCGCAGCGACCAGCCCCAGCAGGACCGCCGTCAACGCATGCCTTTGATCCGCCGCCCTAGCTCGCGGGTGACCTCACGCTCTGCGGTGCGCTTCGCCATGTCCTGGCGCTTGTCGTAGTCCTGTTTGCCTTTGGCGAGGGCCAGTTCGACCTTCACCTTACCGTCGGAGAAGTACATGGACAGCGGGACCAGCGTCTGGTTGCCTTCCCGCGACTTGCCGACCAGGCGATCGATCTCACGCTTGTGCAGCAACAACTTCCGCACCCGGCGCGGGGAATGGTTGGTCCAGGTGCCGTGGCTGAACTCCGGGATGTGCAGCCCGCGCAGCCACACCTCGCCGTTGTCGACCGTCGCGAACGCGTCCACCAGCGAGGCTTTGCCCTCACGCAGGCTCTTGACCTCGGTACCAACCAGCGCGATCCCGGCCTCGTAGACGTCCAGGATCGTGTAGTTGTGCCGCGCCCGGCGATTGGTCGCGATGACCTTACGCCCCTGTTCCTTCATAACGATCAACCTTAAGTGACGCGGCAACCCGATTATTCCCAGGTTGTGGCGTGGCACTCAGCGATCAGCCACCAGGACGGAACAGCACCCAGACCGTGAACAGGGCGATGAAGGCGAGCACGAGCAACACCGTGGAGATCCGGGGTCTGCCCGGCCGCGGCGGTAGTCGGTGCCGCAACCACACGCTCTCCACACTGGGGTCGATGCCGCGGCCGACGATCGGCGGCGCATCGGGGGCCTCGGCGCTCGGGGAGCTGCCGGCCGCGTCGTCGTCCGGGCCATCACCGCTAGCCATAGCGAGCACGGTAACCCGGACGACGGCGACACGCCTCGATTACCGCGCGCCGCAACAGAGTTGGTACTCAGGCGAGACGTCGGGCGAAGGCCTCCCGCCCGGCGGAGGTGGCCGGGTCGACGGTGAATACTCGCAGGTCCGTACGGCTTTCAGTGAGGTCGAGGACCATGAAGCCGAGCTCGTGATAGTTCTCGAACAGCGCGGGGTGCCCGGCGCGTGGCGTGATCACGGGTTCGGCGCCGACGGTTTTGGCGGCCGCGCCGGACACGAGCTGGCGGGTGCCCTTGGAGCCGATGGTCGGCTCGAGCACCTGCAGCGAATGGTCGTGGCCGGACAGCAGGTACTGGCATGCGCCGAGCACGTGATCTTCGAAGAACCGCTTCACGTGGACGCCGTTGATCGGCTCGATCGGCAGGTTCTCGTAGTTTCCGGCGTCGCCGTGCGGCCCGTTGTTGAGGTACGGGTGGTGGGTGCAGGCGATCTTCCAGGTGGCGGTCGACTCCGCGAGCGCCCGATCCAGCCAGGCGCGCTGCTCGTTCATGAACTGACCGTCGACGGCCCAGTACGGCGAGAAGATCGGCGGCACATAGGCGGCGATCGGGTTGAGGTCGAGAACGAAGAACTCGACGACCGGGTTCTCCTCCGGCACCCGGACCGAGTAATACCGGCTGGGCATCCACCAGCGGGGCGAATTGGCGTGGTATTCGACCTCGTGGTTGCCGCGGAGCAACCAGCCACCGTCGCCGGGCAGCACGGAACTGGTGTCGTGGTTGCCGAGCACCATCAACCACGGGAAATCCAGTCCGGCATTGGGGTTTTCGAATTTGTCCGCGAACTGGCGGTCGGTGCCGCTGTTCGGGCCGCTCTCATAGATGTTGTCGCCGAGCCCGAGCGCCAGCGACACGGGTTCGCGGCGGTGGAACTCCCGCATCGCGTCGGCGACCGCCCACTGGGTGCGGGTTCCGGTGCCCGCGTCGCCGGTCACCAGCACCCGCAGCCTGCGCTCGGTCGGAAAGTCGAACTTGGTGACCCCGGGCGCCACCGGTACCGCCTGCGCGGGTGACAGACCGACCAGCGACGCACCCGCCGCGATGCCCGCCGCACCGGCCAGGAAACCCCGGCGGCCGAAGTTGTTGTCAGGCATCTGAAATCCTCCACGATCCGGCGCCCCGCCCCGGCACCTATCTTCGCCCATCGGGGCGCGTACGGCGATGCGGGGCGGGGCGAACCGGAACCGTGTCGCCTACTTCGCCGCTACGACCGGCTTCTTGCTGCGATCCAAGCCGAGCGCGTCGGAGATGGTGAAGAACATGTCCGTCTGATCGGTGAGGCCGACCACGTTCGCGGCGCGCGGGCCGTAGGCGGCGATGCGCAGCTGGGTGCCGGTGTGTTCCTGCGAACCGGCGACATCGGAGGTGCCGTAGGAGACGCCGATCTCGGCACCGTCCTTGGTGACGACCTTGCTGGTCAGCGCCGGGGACTTGGTCTCGAGCGGCACGATCTGGCTGCTGTGCGCGTGATCGGCGGTGACGATCACCAGGGTGTTGCCGTCGTTCTTCGCGAATTCGAGTGCGGCCTGCACGGCCTCGTCCAGGTCAACGGTCTCACCGATCTGGCCGCACGGGTTGGCGGCATGGTCCTGCTTGTCGATGGACGCGCCTTCGACCTGGAGGAAGAAGCCGTCCTTGCGATCCTTGAGCAGGTCGATCGCCTTGCGCGTCATGCTCGCCAGGTCGGGCACGGTGGCCGCGCGCTCCGGGTTCGGCCGACAGGTCTGCGCGGGCAGGCTCAGTCCGTTCGGGACCGCGGTGTCGCCGGCCCACCGAATCGGCATGTTGCCGGGCGAGAACAGGCCGAGCACCGGCGCGTCCTGGTCCGCCTTGGTGACACCGTCGAGGCCGGCCTTGTCCGAGACCAGGTTGTAGCCCCGGGCCTTGGCCTGGTCGCGCAGGGTCTGGCCCTGCCACTGGCCCGCGACCGCCTTCTGTTCGAAGCTCTTCGCGCCGCCACCCAGGGTGACGTCGGCGCGGGTGTTCAGCAGTTGCTCGCTGATCGAGCCCAGACCGCCGTTCTCCAGCGCGTTGGTCGGACATTTCGCGGTGGTCTCTTCCGGGCCGTAGCACTTGCGCTCGGTGACGTGCGCGGCCTGCACGGCCGGGGTGGCGTCCTGGATCTCGGCGGTGCTGACATTGCCGGTGGCCTTGCCGTTCGCCTTGGCGATCTCGGTGAGGTTGGTCTGCGGCTGACCCGCGAGGTCCACGCTGATCGCGCCGTTGTAGGTCTTCGTGCCGGTCGCCCAGGCGCTGGCGCTGGCCGCGGACTCGGTGACGTAATCCGGCTTGCCGGTCTTCTTGTCCAGCGAATAGTGCGTATATGAGCCGGTGAGCGGCAGCGCGTCGATGCCCTTGAAGTACCCGCCCGCGCCCTCGGCGACATTGCGCGCGAGCGTGATTTCGGAGTCGCCCATGCCGTCACCGATCAGCAGGATGACGTTCTTGGCCTGGTTGCCGTTGAGCGAGGCGCGCAGGGCCTCGGTGCGATCACCGGTGGTCCGGCGCGCGCCGCCGTTGTCGCTCAGCGTCCCTTGGGCTTTGGGGCTGATGAGCTCGCCGTTGCCCTGCTTCGTGGAGTCCGAGGATCCGCAGGCGGCCAGAACTCCGACGAGAACGGCGGCGCCCATGACTGCGCCCGCACGGAACCGGCGGGGCATGGAGCGCGACGAGACAGGGGGCATGAGCGAAAACTCCATTGTTCGTAGAGACATGGGATGTGCGGAGCTTTACGAGGTCTTCTGAACGAAAAGGACACAACGGGCAACCACTCGGTTACCAACCGCTGTCTTATACGCATGTCCGCATGCATGAATACGCCACGTCGTACACGAATACCGCTGTCACACAGGGAGTTTCCCGCGAGCCCGAGCCGTGGTCAGGCCCGCGGGACAAATGCCGGGAAGGTGCAGAATGTCACTCTCCGGCCAGTACCTCGAGCACTCCTTCGCCATACTTGGCCAGCTTGTTCTCGCCGACGCCGCCCACGCTCCCGAGTTCGGTCAGGCTCGATGGTTTGCGCGCCGCGATCTCGCGCAGCGTGGCGTCGTGGAACACGACGTAGGCCGGAACGCCCTGCTCCTTGGCGGTCGCCGCCCGCCATTCCCGCAACCGCTCGAACACCGGCACATCCGCGGGCGCCATATCGACCGCGGCCTTGGCCGCCTTCGCGGCACGGGCGGGTCTGGTGACCCGTTCCGGTTCGCGACGCAGCAGCACCTGGCGTCCGTCGAACAGCACCTCGTTGCTCGCTTCGGTCAGCGTCAGCACGCCGTAGTCGCCGTGCACGGCGAGCAGCCCACCGGCGAGCAATTGCCGCACCACGCCACGCCATTCGATATCGCGCAGATCGGTGCCGATCCCGAACACCTTCAGCTCGTGGTGATCGTGTTGCAGCACCTTGGGATTCTTCTTGCCGAGCAGGATGTCGACGATATGGCCCGCACCGAAGCTCTGGCCGCGTTCGCGCTTGAGCCGCAGCACCGTGGACAGGAGCTTCTGCGCCGGCACGGTGCCGTCCCAGGATTCCGGCGGCGTGAGGCAGGTATCGCAGTTGCCGCACGAAGCGCCCGGCTGATCGAAGTAGTTGAGCAGCTGTACCCGGCGGCAACTGACCGTCTCGCACAGTGCGAGCATCGCGTCCAGGTGCAGTTGTAGTTGCCGCCGATGAGCCGCGTCACCCTCGGACGAATCGATCATCTTGCGTTGCTGCACAACATCGTTGAGGCCGTACACCATCCAGGCCGTCGATGGCAGCCCGTCACGGCCCGCGCGACCGGTCTCCTGGTAGTAGCCCTCGACCGATTTCGGCAGGTCCAGGTGCGCGACGAAGCGCACATCCGGTTTGTCGATGCCCATGCCGAACGCGATGGTGGCGACCACGACCAGGCCGTCCTCGCGCAGGAAGCGCGCCTGGTTCTGCGCGCGGGTGCGGTTGTCCAGTCCGGCGTGATACGGCACCGCGCGAATACCGTTCTCGGTGAGGAAGGCAGCGGTCTTCTCCACGGAATTGCGCGACAGGCAGTAGACGATGCCCGCGTCGCCCGCGTGCTCGGTGTTGATGAACTCCAGCAGCTGACGATCCGGCTTGTTCTTCGGTTCGATCCGGTACTGGATATTCGGCCGGTCGAAGCTGGCGACGAACCGGCGGGCGGAGCCGAGGTCCAAGCGCTGCACGATCTCGTCCCGGGTCTTGCCGGTGGCGGTCGCGGTCAGCGCGATGCGCGGCACGTCCGGCCAGCGCTCGTGCAGCACCGACAGCGCCAGGTAGTCGGGCCGGAAGTCGTGGCCCCACTGCGAGACACAGTGCGCCTCGTCGATGGCGAACAGCGCGACTTTGCCCCGGTCGAACAGCTGTGCCGTCGATTCCAACCGCAATCGCTCCGGTGCCAGGTACAGCAGGTCGAGTTCGCCCGCGACGAACTGGGCCTCCACCGTGCGACGCTCGTCCGGGTACTGAGTCGAGTTCAAGAATCCGGCGCGCACGCCGAGCGCGCTGAGCGCGTCCACCTGATCCTGCATCAGCGCGATCAGCGGTGAGATCACCACACCGACACCCGGACGAACCAGCGCGGGGACCTGGTAGCAGAGCGACTTACCGCCACCGGTCGGCATGAGCACCAGCGCGTCACCACCCGCGACCACGTGTTCCACGATCTCGCGCTGATCGCCGCGGAAGCTGTCGTAACCGAAGACCCGGCGTAGAACCTCTTGCGCCGCACCGGATCCGGCGTCCACACCGGGTTCGGTGTCGGTCGCCACGGCCGCGAATGCATCGGGGGGAGTCACCCGGCCCATCCTACGAGTGCCCGCGCGCGGCGCCACCGGTACGTCGACCGATTCCCCAGCTCGGGTCTCGATTACTCCACCTGTGGACAAACCAGGATCCCCCGGCCCCGGGCCACCGCTCCGACCTGCGACCGCACCGAATCACCCGGAATTCGTCCGGATGAGCCGCCGACCCGCCCCTGTTAGGTTGGCGCACATGGCAATAGGGCTGGGGAGCAACCGAATCAGGACCGCCGTGTTCACGGTCGCACTCGCGGCGGGACTCGCCGCGGCCACGCCGACCGCGGCCGCGGCGCCGACGACGCCGCAGTGCGCGGACGGCTGGCAGGTGAGCACCGTGGTCGAGGGCGTGGGAAATCTGGAGAATCTCGACTCCGACGGCGCGGGCGGGTTCTACGTCACCGGCATCGTCGACGGGTTCCTCGCCCACGTCGACAGCGCCGGCCGTTTCGAGAAGCTGCTCACCGGACTGGACTTTCCCGCGGGCGTGCGGGTCGCGGGGCCGTACGTCTACTTCCTCACCGGCGACGGACTCACCGCCGCTCCGGGCACGCTGCAGCGCTACGAGATCGCGACCGGCACGGTGACCGAGTTGCTCACCGGGCTGAACGGCCCGAACGGCCTGCTGCTGCTACCCGACGGCGATCTGCTCTTCACCACCGTCGGCGTGAAGGCACCGCAGACCGGGATCGGCCGCTACCGCCCCTCGACCGGCGCATACACCCGAACCTGGTCCAGCCTGCCGCTCACCAACGGACTCGCGCTGGCGCCGGACGGGCGGTCGATCTACACCGATAACCTGACCATGCGGATCTTCCGCGTTCCGCTGGACGCACCGGAAAGCCCCGTCGTCATCGCCGGAATACCGAATCTGGTCACCCTTCCCGACGATATGGAAGCCACCCGCTCGGACACCCTGTTCGTCGCCGACCATGCGTTCGGCGCGATCAACAAGGTGGATACCCGCACCGGCGCAGCCTGCGCGATCATCACCGGACTGATCAAACCGGGCTCGACGCGTAACCCGCCCGACGGCACCACCTCCGTCCGGATCGCGCCCGACGGCGACTCCTGGGCGCTGTACTTCACCGCGATGGACGGCGCCCTGCGTCGCCTGCGCCCTCCCGCCGATATCGACCTCACCCCAGCTACCCCCACGCGGTAGAACAGATGTGCAGCACGCCGCAGTTCGGAAAGGAAGCAGCATGCCCGAACCCGCTCCCATGATCGCGGCCACCCGCGCCGACGCCGAAGACATCGCGCACCTGCGGGATCGCCTGGCCCGGTGGATGGTGGACAACGGCATCGACCAGTGGCATCCGGGCGAATACCCGGCCGAACTCGTCGCCGCCGAGGCGGACCGGGGCGAATGGTTCGTCTGGCGCGACGAGACGGGAACCCTGCTCGCCACGGTCCGACTCGTGTGGCGTGATCCGGATTTCTGGGGCGCGGACGACGACACCGAGGCCGGCTACATCCACGGCCTCATGGTCGCGCCGGAGCAGCGCGGTCGCGAACTCGGCAGCCGGATCATCCAGTTCTGCACCGACTACACCCTCGACCAGGGCGTCACCCTGCAACGCCTCGACACTGCCGCCAACAATCCGGTGCTCCGGAAGTACTACACCGCACAGGGTTTCACCGAACTCCGCGAAGTCCCGCTCCCGGCCCACTTCCACGGCAACATCAACGTCGTCCTGATGGAGCGCCTACTGACCCCGCCCGACGCCTGACGACGGACCGGCCGGTAACGGCTCAGGCTGATCAGTCCCGCAGCCGCGCCAACGTCTCGTCGTGCAGCAGAGCGTTGGTGGCGATCGCGTCGCCGCCGTGCGGGCCCGGGGTGCCGTCGAGCGAGGTGAAGCGGCCGCCGGCTTCGCGCACGAGGATGTCGAGGGCGGCCAGATCCCACAGGGACACTTCGGGTTCGGTGGCGATGTCGACGGCGCCCTCGGCGAGCAGGCAGTAGGTGAAGAAGTCGCCGTAGCCGCGGACTCGCCAGACGGCGTCGGTGAGGGCGAGGAACTTGTCCCGCAGGCCGCGTTCCTGCCAGCCGGACAGGCTGGAGAAGGCGAGGCTGGCGGCATCGAGTTCGCCGACCGCGGACACCGCGATCGGTGTCGGCGCCGCGGTGTCGACGCGATGCCAGGCGCCCGCGCCCGCTGCCGCCCACCAGCGCCGCGACAGCGCGGGCGCGCTCACCACGCCGACCACCGGGACACCGTCGTCCAGCAGCGAGATCAAGGTGGCCCAGATCGGCACCCCGCGTACGAAGTTCTTGGTGCCGTCGATCGGGTCGATCACCCACTGCCGCCCCTCGAATTCGACGTCGCCGCCGAACTCCTCCCCCAGCACCGCATCGCTCGGCCGCTGCTCGCTCAGCACCTGGCGGATCGCCTTCTCCACCGCCAGATCCGCGTCCGATACCGGCGTCAGATCCGGTTTGGCGTCCACCCGCAGGTCGAGCGCGCCGAACCGCGCCCGGGTGATCGCGTCGGCCTCGTCCGCCAACCGCAGGGCGAGTTCCAGGTCAGAGGAGTAGTCAGCCACGCACGCACCCTATCGGTCCCGGCATCGAGTGGGGCGACCGCGCGGGCAAGCTGTGCGCCGTCGACGTGGGTTCGCGCCTCGATCCACCGCCGAGCGCTCACCGGGCACGGCCAGGGCGAGCAGGAAGAAGACGAGCCCACGGTGAACCAGGCGGGCACAGGTTCCGTCAATCCCGAACCACGGGAAAGGCTCACGACACCGTGGCGGCGCGAGCCGCGCTCAATGCCTCGGCCCACCAGCGCAGTTGGTCGAGCAGGGCCTGCGCCGCCGCGGCGGGCTCTTCGGGATCACGCAGCTTGCCCTGCTCGTCGAACAGCAGGTAGTAGCGCGGGAACGAGACGTAGTTGCGCACCGTGTGCGCGTTGAGTTCGTTGAAGATCTGCCGCAGGTGCTCGATCGCGAGCAGCCCGCCGCTCAGCCCGCTGTATCCGACGAATCCGATTGCCTTGCTGTCCCATTGGGTGAAATGCCAGTCGATCGCGGCCTTCAGCGCGGCAGGGATGCTGCGGTTGTAGTCGGGCGTGACGATCACGAAGGCGTCGGCCTCGCTCAGCCGCCGGGTGAGATCCGCCATGCCTGCGGGACGCTCGGGATCCGGGTTCAGCGCGGGCGGCACCTCGGGCAGCGCCAGCGGAACATGCGCCTCGGCCAGGTCGATCACGTCCACCTCGAACGCCCCGTGGTTCCTGGCATGCTCGGTGAACCATTCCGCGACAACGGGTCCGAACCGTCCCTCCCGGACGCTGCCGATGATCACCGCGAGTTTCAAAGCCGACATCGTTTTCTCCTCCACAGTTCCAGCGACCGTCCGATCGCCGCGCTGACCAATCTGCTGGCCGTCGCGGCGGCCAGGGAGACCGTCGTGAGAGTGGTAGTGGCAGGGACACCCTCGGCCGGTGACCGCTTGTTACGTTCGACAGGTGAGCGACAACGAGCTGGGCCTGTACCTGCGCACCCGACGCGAGGCGGTCACCCCCGCCGAGGTCGGGCTGCCCACCGGGCCGCGCCGCCGCACGCCCGGGCTGCGCCGCGCTGAGCTGGCGATGTTGGCCGATGTGAGCGTGGAGTACATCACCCGCCTCGAACAGGGTCGCGACCGTCGCCCGTCACCGCAGGTGCTCTCGGCGCTCGCCGATGCGCTGCGGCTCACCCCGAGTGGCCGAATCCACCTGCACCGCCTCACGAAATCGGCCGACAGCGGGTTCACCTGTATGGGTGACGCGCAGCCGCCGCGCGAGGTGCGTCCCGCGGTGCGCGCCGTGCTCGACCGGCTCGAACCCGCGCCCGCGGTGGTGGTCAACCGGCTCACCGAGGTGCTCGCGCACACCGAGGGTTACCACCGGCTGATGGCGCCGACCGGCCTGTTCGACAGCACGCCGGCGAATCTCGCCCGGTTCGTGTTCACCGACCCGCGGGCCCGCACCGCGTACCCGGACTGGCACCACCTCGCCGATCACACGGTCGCCACGCTCAAGCACGGCCCGTTCCGCAACGACGCGCACATCGCGGTGCTCGCCGACGAACTCACCGTCACCGTCGGCCCGGAGTTCACCGAGCGGGTCGACACCGTGCCGAGCCTCCCTGCCGCCACGGGGATCAATCGTTTCGTGCACCCCGAGGCCGGAGCGCTGCGACTGGCCTACGAAACCCTGGAACTGTCCGCCGACGACGATCAGCGCTTGATCGTGCACCTGCCCGCGGACGACGCGACGGCGAGTGCCCTGGACACCCTGACCGGCCGCCGTCCCGGCGCATTGCGCGCGGTCTGAGCACTGCCGGACGACCGCCGGTCCCCGGCACGACCCGGCACGGCCGCACTGCTGCTTCGACAGTGACGCTGTACCAGTAGGCTTGAGCATCGTGCATCCTGACGTTTCCGCTGATCTCGCCGAACTCGACGCCACCCTCAAGACGGTCGAATCGGTCCTCGACATCGAGGAGCTGCGCCGACGTATCGACGAGCTCGAGCACCAAGCCGCAGACCCCGATTTGTGGAACGACCAGGACCACGCGCAGCAGGTGACCAGCGAGCTCTCGCACGCGCAAGGTGAGCTGCGCCGGGTCGAGGAATTGCGCCAGCGCCTCGACGACCTGCCGGTGCTCTACGAGCTGGCCGAGGGCGAAGAGGGCGAATCGCGCACCGCCGCGCTGGCCGATGCCGACGCCGAACGCGCCGCACTGCACGGTGACGTGGAGGCGATGGAGGTGCGCACCCTGCTGTCCGGCGAATACGACAAGCGCGACGCGCTGGTCAACATCCGCTCGGGCGCCGGTGGCGTGGACGCCGCCGACTGGGCCGAGATGCTGATGCGCATGTACATCCGCTGGGCTGATCGGCACAAGTACTCGGTGGAGGTCTACGACACCTCCTACGCCGAAGAGGCCGGCATCAAGAGCGCCACCTTCGCGGTGAAGACGCCCTACGCCTACGGCACGCTCTCGGTGGAGATGGGCACGCACCGTTTGGTGCGGATCAGCCCGTTCGACAACCAGGGCCGGCGCCAGACCTCCTTCGCCGAGGTCGAGGTGCTGCCCGTGGTCGAGACCACCGACCACATCGAGATCCCGGAAGGCGAGGTGCGCGTCGACGTGTACCGGTCCTCCGGGCCCGGCGGCCAGAGCGTCAACACCACCGACTCGGCGGTGCGCCTGACGCACATCCCGACCGGCATCGTGGTCACCTGCCAGAACGAGAAATCCCAACTCCAGAACAAGATTTCGGCGATGCGGGTGCTGCAGGCCAAGTTGCTCGAACGCAAGCGGCAGGAAGAGCGCGCCGAGATGGACGCGCTCAAGACCAACGAGGGCGCGTCCTGGGGCAACCAGATGCGCTCCTACGTGCTGCACCCGTACCAGATGGTCAAGGATCTGCGGACGAACTATGAGGTCAACAACCCGTCGGCGGTACTCGACGGTGACATCGACGGTTTCATCGAATCGGGTATCCGCTGGCGGATGCGCGAACAGGCCAGCTGACGCGAACTACCCAGTTAAGTCCGGCTTTTTGCTCATTAAGTCCGCCCGCTTGCGCGGAATCGGCGGGCGGACGCCGGTAACCTGTCTGGCGTGCGTCCAGTCGGAAGTTCCCTCGAGGTGTTGACCATGTCACTCGCGACGACCTCGGAGACCACGAACTGGCTGCGTTCCAATGGTCTCGAGATCGTGCTGCTGATTCTCGGCGCGGTGCTGTTCAGTCGATTCGCGACGTTTGTCCGGGATCGGATCACGCGCAAGATCGACGAGGGCTTCCGCGGCGGTGACGCGCTGGTGCGGTCCGAAGCGGCCAAGCATCGGCACGCGCTGGCGCAGGTGGTCACCTGGGTGGTGCTGACCATCGTCTATGTGCTGGTCGGCATGGAGGTGCTGCGCCGACTCGGTTTCGCGATCACCGGATTGGTCGCCCCGGCGGCGGTGCTCGGCGCCGCGCTCGGCTTCGGCGCGCAGCGCATCGTGCAGGACATCCTGGCCGGATTCTTCCTGATCACCGAGCGGCAGTACGGCTTCGGTGACGTAGTTCGCATCGCGGTGACTGGCTCCGCGGAGATGGCCGAGGGTACCGTCGAAGACGTCACGTTGCGGATCACCACATTGCGCAACTCGGACGGTGAAGTGATCACCGTGCCCAACGGGCAGATCGTGAAAGTGACGAATCTGTCGAAGGATTGGGCCCGCGCCGCCATCGACGTACCGGTGCCCGCGACGGCCGATATCACCAGGATCAACGAGATCCTGCACGACGTCGGTACAAAGGCGTACGAAGACGCTCGGCTGAAGCCACTGCTCCTCGACGAACCGTCGGTGATGGGTGTCGAGGATCTGACCGTTGACCAGATGAACATCCGAATGGTTGCCCGCACACTGCCAGGCAAACAATTCGAAGTCGGACGCGAACTGCGGGTGCGGGTAGCCGCAGCATTGCGCCGGGAGGGTATCAGTGAGACCACGTAGAACCATCTCGCTTCTGAAGGAGTCGGTGCGCCCCAGCACGCTCTTGAAGGAATCAGTACGACCGCGACGTTCCACCGCGATGCTGATGGCGGCGTGGGTCGCGACGCTCGTCCTGTACCTGTTCGTCAAACCGGACGACGCGATGGTGTCGCGCCCGGAACCGTTGAACACCGTTCCAGCAGCAGTGAATCCGGCGGTCGCCCCACCCCGCTGAGCCCCACCCCGCTGAGCCCGCCGGGATCACCCGGCCGGGTTCACGAGGTGCGCGCGTTGCCGAGCACGCTGACGCACATGTCGGCGCACTCGGCGGCGAGGGCGGCGGCGGTCAGGTCGAGCGTGCCGTCCAGCCAGCCTTCGATGAGTTGGTTGACGCCGCCGGTGACGAACAGCGCTGCGCGGCGGAGCCAGGCCGGGTCGGGGGTGCTGCCGAGCGCGGCGGGCGCGTGCGCGACCACGAGGTCGGCGATCATCGTGAGTACGTCGTGTCGGCGCCGCACCAGGGCCGGTAGGTCGCCGGGCTCGCTGGCGACGATGCGGTGGATGTGCCGATCACCGGCGACCGCCTCGAGAAATGCCTGGAGCGCGGTGCGGAGCTGGACCTCGGCCGGTCCAGCACTCGACACTCCCGCCTGCACGAGTACCGCGAGCAGTTGGTCGCGCACCTCGTCGGCGACGGCGGCCAGCAGTTCTTCCCGATTGGGGAAGTGCTCGTAGAAGTACCGATCGGTGAGCCCAGCGGCTTTGCACACGCCACGCACCGTCACCGCGGCGATCCCGGATTCGCCCCAGGTCGTGCGGGCGGCGGCGATCAGCCGAGCGCGACGCTCGGCGCTGCGGTCGGCGGCGCTGACACCGCCGTAGCTGCGCACGGCCTGGTTCGTCATTGACAACACTCTAGGCGGACTCCTACATTTGCGGACATACGTCATCAGATGACAGTCGTCATCAGATTTGCGATTCAAGGGAGAATCCAGATGACCAACGTGTCCAATGACCCCGCCTACCTTCAGGTCACTGCGCCACTGCTCGAGGAACTCGATTACCAGGTCACCCGGGTCGACGGACGGCTGCCGGAGGAGCTGCGGGGCACGCTGTATCGGATCGGGCCGGGCAAGCATCAGGTCGGACGTTCGTTGCTGCACAACGTGTTCGACGGCGACGGCATGATTTCGCAGTTCGTGCTCGACGGGTCGACGGTACGCTTCCGCAACCGTTACGTCCGCACCAGGCATTTCGAGCACGGGCAACGGTCGGATCGGATCCGCTATCGCGGGGTGGGCGGGCAGATTCCGGGCGGCCCACTGGCCAACATCGGCAGGCTCCCGGCGAACGTCGCCAACACCAACGTCGTCAACTATGACGGCGGGCTGCTCGCGCTGTGGGAACTCGGCAACCCGCACCGGATCGACCCCGACACCCTGGACACGTTGGGCCCCACCGATTTCGACGGCAGGCTCGGCTTCCTGGGCGCGTTCTCCGCGCACCCGAAGTGGGACCCCGCCACCGGCGCGATGTACAACTTCGGCCTGGACATCCTGCCCACCCCGCGCATCCGTACCTACCGCATCGACCGGAACGGGCGGTTACACCGGCTCGCGACCGTCCCACTGCTCGACCTGCCCTGGAATCACGACTTCGCGCTCACCGCAAGGTATCTGGTGTTCGTGCTCGACCCGATTCTGCCGAACATCCCGAAGATCGCGCTGGCTGCCCACTCGTTCATCGAGGCACTCGACTTCAAGCGCGCCAAAGGAACTCGTTTTCTGCTCGTCCCGAAGGACGGCGGCAGGGCGCGGATCGTGGAGCACGCAGCGCTACTTCATGTGCACCTCACCAACGCCTACGACGACGGCGACGACGTCGTGCTCGAGCTGGTGCGCTTGGACACCGAGTGGGACGAGTTCCGCCGCATGACCGGGATGGTCAACCGAGCCGACGCCGGGCGACCACAGTTTCCGGACTCCACCCTGATGCAGTACCGAATCACCAAGAGCGGCCGGGTCGTCGAGCGCCAACTCACCGACCGCTCCGGCGAGTTCCCGCAATACGACTGGCGCCGCGGCACCCGCGAACACCGATACACCTACCTCGCCGGCGCGGGCGGCCCCGCCGGACTGTTCGACTCCGTCGTCAAGATCGACCATCACACCGGCACGGTGCGCAGTTGCGAGCTGGGCGCGAGTTCGGTCGGTGAGCCCTTGTTCGTACCCCGCGCCCGCGACGCCGCCGAGGACGACGGGTGGCTGCTCGCCCTCAATCACGAACTCACCGAGGATCGTTCGCAGTTGCTGATTCTGGACGCCCGCGCGCCCGAGCGCGGACCGCTGGCCACCGCCTGGCTCGACCACCACATCCCGTGGGGTTTCCACGGCACATTCACCCGCCGCGTCGCCCGGCCCGGACCGAACACCTGACGCTCGAGCCGGACGCCCAGCCGCTCATATCGAACATGAGTTCGACTCGAGGTATCGTCGGCCCATGTCACAACCTTCGCGCCGGGAGTGGGCGACGTGGAATCTCGAACAGGTCCGTGACCAGCTGCTCGACGCGGCAGCGTTCGGCAAGCGGCTCCCACCTGAGCAGCTGGAACAGGCAGCAGGAAAGATCGGCGAGGGCCTGCGGGTGTTCCAGGAGCTGACCCGCGAGGCCGGCGAGTTCGGCGCGGCGGCGGGACGCGGCTGCACCGGCCGCGGCCAGCTCGGCCCGCGGGGCGAATCGCCGAACCGATAGCGACCGGATCGGACAGGTGCGTCCGTGCTCCCGTGGACCGGCCGCGGCAAGCGCTAGGATCGCTGGCGCGGGTTACCCCTGGTTAGCTGGAATTCGGCCGGTAGCGCGCCACCGCACGAGCCCCAGCCGAGGCCGACCGCTGGGCACCGATGTAGAGCAGTGCCACGATTGGAGCGAAATGCCCTGCCAGACAAGGCAAAAGCCGCCTGGACGAGCGGGTCTGCGATACCCCGTCAGGGGGCTGATGTGATCACCATGCGCAACGTCACCAAGTCGTACAAGACCTCGACGCGACCGGCGCTGGACAACATCAGCGTCGAAGTCGGCAAGGGCGAGTTCGTCTTCATCATCGGGCCTTCCGGTTCGGGCAAGTCGACCTTCATGCGGCTGCTGCTGAAAGAGGAGACCCCCACCGCGGGACAGATCCAGGTCGCCGACTTCCGGGTGGACAAGCTGCCCGGCCGCAAAGTGCCCAAGCTGCGCCAGCGGATGGGCTGCGTGTTCCAGGACTTCCGGCTGCTGCAGCAGAAGTCGGTGCACGACAATGTCGCGTTCGCGCTGGAGGTGATCGGCAAGCGACGCCAGTTCATCGAGCGCACCGTCCCCGAGGTGCTGGAGATGGTCGGGCTCGGCGGCAAAGCCGATCGACTACCGAGTGAGCTGTCCGGCGGCGAGCAGCAGCGCGTGGCGATCGCGCGCGCCTTCGTGAACCGGCCCCTCGTGCTGCTCGCCGACGAGCCCACCGGCAACCTCGACCCGGACACCAGCGGCGACATCATGATGCTGCTGGAGCGGATCAACCGGATCGGAACGACGGTGCTGATGGCCACCCACGACAACCACATCGTCGACGCGATGCGCCGGCGGGTGATCGAACTCGATCGGGGCCGGCTGGTGCGCGACGAGGCGACCGGCGTCTACGGGGTTGATCGCTGATGCGCGCGAGTTTCCTGTTCAGCGAGGTCTTCGCGGGCCTGCGCCGCAACGTCACCATGACGATCGCGATGATCCTGACCGTCGCGGTCTCGTTGACCATGCTCGGCGGTGGTCTGCTCGCGGTGCGGATCGCCGACAAGACCGAGCAGTACTTCCTGGATCGGCTCGAGGTGCGGCTGTACCTCACCGAGGACGTTTCGGCCAACGACCCGGACTGCTCACGGGATCCGTGCAAGACCCTGATGGCGGACCTGAAGGCGACCAAGGACGTGGAATCGGTCCAGTACCTCAGCCGCGACGACGCCGTGCGCGAAGCCAAGGAGAAGACCTTCAAGGACCAGCCCGAGCTGGCCAAATACGTCAGCGAGACGCCGCTGCCCGCGTCGCTGCGGGTGAAGATGAAGAACGCGGAACTGTATCCGCAGATCTACGAGAAGTTCTACGAGCGGCCCGGCGTCGGCCTGGTGCGCAACGACAAGGACATCGTGGACCGCCTGGTCAGCCTGTTCGACGGGTTGCGCAACGCCGCCTTCGGCCTCGCGGTGCTCCAGGCGCTGGCGGCGCTGCTGCTGATCGCGAACATGGTGCAGATCGCGGCCTTCACCCGCCGCACCGAGGTCGGCATCATGCGGTTGGTCGGCGCGACGCGCTGGTACACCCAGCTGCCGTTCCTGCTGGAGGCGGTGGTCGCGGCGCTCGCCGGATCGGTGGTCGCGGTGCTGGGTCTGCTCATCGCGCGGCCGCTGGTGATCGACCGGGCGCTCGGCGATCTGTTCTCCAGCAAGGTGTTTCCGCGGATCACCGGCGACGACATCGCGATGGTCGCGCTGGTGATCGCGCCGGTGGGTGTCATCTTCGCGGCGTTGACCGCGTACGGGACGCTGCGGTACTACGTGCGGGAGTAGCGCCGAACGCCACCGCGAGCCGGTCCGGGAACATCCTGGGCCGGCTCGCTGCGGTTCAGAAGACCTGCGCGGGTTGCGCTTCGCGGATCGTGGCCCGGGTGCGCACCAGCAGTTCCCGCTGTCGTTCGAGTTCGGCGATCCTGCTGTCCAGCTCACTGTGCCTGTTCGCCACGATGCCCAGGGACTTG
This sequence comes from Nocardia brasiliensis NBRC 14402, assembly GCF_000308475.2. Taxonomy (GTDB): domain Bacteria; phylum Actinomycetota; class Actinomycetes; order Mycobacteriales; family Mycobacteriaceae; genus Nocardia; species Nocardia brasiliensis. The sequence goes on from NZ_BAFT02000023.1 coordinate 32,990, forward strand.
TCGCAGGCTTGGATCCACCGCGCGTCCCCGTGATCCATGGCGCACGGCAGCAAGCCGCGGATGTCCTCGGTCGACAGTCCGGCCGCCAACATCTGCCTGAGGTAACCGACCTGTTCCGGCGCGTCTTCGGCATAAGACCGGTAGCCGAGCGAGTCACGCTGCGGCTCCAGCAGCCCCTGCTCCTCGTAATACCTGAGCAGGCGGGTACTCACTCCCGTGCGGCGGGCCAGTTCTCCGATCAACATATGAGCTCCCTCACCGCCTGCTTGCCTTCACACTCATGTGAATTCCTAACTTGGCCGGCATGACAGCAATTCCCTTGCAGACCACCGTCACCGGTTCCGGCCCCGGCCTCGTCCTCGCGCACGGCGCGGGCGGCACCATCGACACCAACTTCGGCACCCTGATCCCGGCGCTGGCCGCGACGCACACCGTGGTCGCCTCCGACTACCCGGGCGAGGACGTGCGACTCGACCTCGACGGCTTGGCAGACGCGCTCGTCGGTGCCGCGGTCGAAAGCGGCGTGGAAAAGTTCACCGTGCTCGGCTACTCGCTCGGCAGCACTGTGGCCGTGCGGGCCGCGGTACGACACCCCGATCGGGTGCGTGGCCTGATCCTGGCCGCCGGGTTCGCCAAGGCCGACCACCGGGCTCGCCTGGCCGTGCAGGTCTGGCAGGACCTGCTCGAGCGTGGGGAAGCCACCACTTTCTCCCGGCTGACGCTTTCGATGGCCTTCAGCGCGGCCTTCCTGAACGCTCTGTCTGCGGACGCGGTCGACGAAGCCGTCCGGGCCGGTGCCCTCACCATCCCGGGCGGCACCTGGCAGCAAGCCGACCTGGTCCAACGAGTCGACACCACACTGGACCTGCCGCGGCTCGAGGTGCCGACCCTGATCGTCAACGCGACCGAGGACCTCTTGGTCGACCCATCGAATTCGCGGTTCCTGGCCGACACCATCCCGGGAGCCGAGTACACCGAGATCGCGGCTGGTCACGTCCTCATGGCCGAACAGCCCGAGCAGTGGCGCAAGACGGTCGAGGAGTTCCTGGTTCGGCACAATCTTTGAGAGACCGGCACGGCTGACCCGTCCGACGGGTCAGCCCAGGTGCTTGGCGCGAACCCAGAGTTCGGACCACGGCGCGCGCGGGCTGCGGCAGATGAACAGTGGTTCGCCCTGCTCGTCGTTGTCGATGCCCAGTCCGTTGTCGATCCGGCCCGCCGGTCGGATCTCGGCGAAGATCTCGGCGAGGCGGTCGCGCTCGATACCGACGGCGAGGTATTCGGCGGTGCCGTCGCGTGGCGGCCCCCACCACCAGTACGAGTTGTGGCCGGAATGCGGCACGGGCAGGTGGTACGGGGCGCCGAAGCGTTCGATGGCGCCCGCCTCGCCGTAGTTGGCCGTGAGCACGGCGATATCGTCGCCCATGCTCGCGCGCACCGCGCCGACCTGACGGACGAATTCCGGCCAGCCGATCGTTTCGCCCGCGTCGTAATTGACCGCGAGGACCGGCGTGTCCTTCAGCACCGAGACGGGCAGCACCGGCAGGAACAGCACCGCACAGAGCGCCGCGTTGATCGCGACACCGAAACTCACTGCGGCCCAGCCGATCTTGCGCTCCCCCAGCCAGGTCGCGAGCGGCACGGCACCGGCCGCGAGCAGGATCGGATACATCGCGCCCAGGTAATAGGCTTTGCCACCGATCACGAAGAACAGCACGAGGAGCAGGCCGTAAGTGGCGGCGAACGCGCGATAGCGGTGGTCCCTGGCCAGCCGCCACAACCCGAAGAGCCACAGCGGCGCCAACACCGGGCCCATCAGCCCGAACTGCAAGAGCACGAACATGATCGGGGAATCCGAGGTGCCGGAGGAACCGCCCGCGATCGCCCGGCCCATCTCCCATTGCGGCCAGCCGTTGCGCGCCTGCCACCCCAGATAGGGCAGCCAGATCAGCACGGCGATGCCGATCGCGATCGGAAAGTACTTGGTGGCGAAGATCTTTCGCGGTCCGAGCAGGAGCAGCGAGACCACCAGCGCGGCGAGCGGGAAGATCAGCAGCAGCTTGTTCTGCAAACCCACGCCCACGACTACGCCGATCGCGATCCAAAGACGTGGGCCGCTGCACCACAACGATTTTCGCCGAGCCGTCGATTCGATGCCGTCTCGGCCCACGAGTTGCAGCACGAGTAGCGACAGCACCGACCACACGGCCAGATCGAACACCGCGGTGCTGAGCATATGCCCGGCGCCCATCAGCAGGGCCGAGCTCGCGACCGTCGCGGCGGCCAGCGCCTGCGCACCCCGGCCGCCGCCGAACTCCCGAGCGAGCAGTCCGGCGCAGACCACCACGAGGGTTGCCGCGAGCACGCCGGGCAGCCGCAGCAGGAGTAACGAATCAGGATCGATTGCCGCCATCAGCTCGGCCACCAGCGGAGTCAACGGGGGCTGATCCGGGTACCCCCACGAAAGATGCCGACCGGCCGCCAGGAAATACAACTCGTCCCGGTGATACCCGTAACGCGAGGCCAATGTGACAAGAACAACGACAAAGCACGCCGCAACGATGGGCACCCGTTCAGCGTGGCACAAACGCCGCCGTCGCGCGGGCGGTCCGGCGCCGCGCACCGCGGCCGGAGCTCATGCTGCCGAGCCGGTCACAGCGGCGTATGCTGCACCTCGACGCGGTTCTTACTGGGGAGTAAGATAGTCTTACTCAGGAGTAAGATAGCTGGGACAAGACCTCACCCCCACCCACCCGAGAAAACAGGTGATGATGAGCACTCGAGACAGCGCAACGAAGCGACGTCCAGACACGTCCGCGGTCGGCCTGAACCACCCCAAACGGGACTGGATGGGCGCGGCCATGCGGGTGATGACGACCCTCACCGGGTCGGAACTCGCCGAGAAGTACAACCTGCGCAAGCCGATCGAGCGAGTCACCTACGAGGGCACCAAGACCGGCTTCCGCACCCTCGGCGCCGCGACCCGCGCCTTCGCCAAGGTCACCGGTAACGGCCAGCCGAAGCGGCTCGCGCCCAACGAGGCGAAGAACAAGGACTTCTTCGACCTCACGCCGACCGACGAGCAGCAGATGATCACCGAGACGGTGAAGGAATTCGCCGCCGAGATCCTGCGCCCGGCCGCCTACGAGGCCGACGCGGCCGCCAAGGCGCCGCGCGATCTGCTCGAACGCGCCGCCGAACTGGGCATCACCCTGATCAACGTGCCCGAGGAGCTCGAAGGCGCCGCCTCCGAGCGCGGTGCGGTCACCAATTCCCTTGTGGCCGAGGCGCTTGCGCACGGCGACATGGGCCTGGCGCTGCCCATCCTCGCGCCGAGCGGTGTCGCGGTCGCCCTCTCCCAGTGGGGTACCGACGCCCAGCAGAAGACCTACCTGCCCGCCTTCACCGGCGAGAACGTGCCGCAGGCCTCGGTCGTGATCAGCGAGCCGCGCGCACTGTTCGATCCGTTCGCGTTGCAGACCAAGGCCGTTCGCTCCCCCAGTGGTTACCGGATCTCCGGCGTGAAGAGCCTGGTGCCCGCGGCCGCGGATGCCGAACTGTTCCTGATCGCCGCCGAACTCGACGGCCGCCCTGCGCTTTTCATCGTCCCGTCGGACGCGCCCGGCCTGGTGGTCGAGGCCGATCCGAGCATGGGCCTGCGCGCGGCCGGGCTCGGCCGCCTGCTGCTCGACAACGTCGCGGTCGGCACCGACGCGATCCTCGGTGACGGCGACGCCAAGCAGCGCGCCGAGGACTACGCCGACGCGGTCCGGCTGGCCCGCCTCGGCTGGGCCTCGCTCGCCGTCGGCACCGGCCAGGCCGTGCTGGACTACGTGATTCCGTACGTGAACGAGCGCGAAGCGTTCGGCGAGCCGATCTCGAACCGGCAGGCGGTCGCCTTCATGGTCGCCAACATCGCGATCGAGCTCGACGGGCTGCGGCTGGTCACCCTGCGTGGCGCCTCCCGCGCCGAACAGGGACTCTCCTTCGCCCGTGAGGCGTCACTGGCCCGAAAGCTGGCCACGGACAAGGGCATGCAGATCGGCCTCGACGGCGTGCAGCTGCTCGGCGGACACGGCTTCACCAAGGAACACCCGGTCGAGCGCTGGTACCGCGATCTGCGGGCCATCGGCGTCGCCGAAGGTGTCGTGCTCATCTAGTCGGCCCGTTCCTTACTTCAGGAGACCTCAACAATGATCAACCTCGAACTCCCCAAGAAGCTGCGGGCCAGCGCCAACCAGGCCCATCAGGTCGCGACCGAGATCTTCCGTCCGATCTCGCGCAAGTACGACCTCGCCGAGCACGAGTACCCGGTCGAGCTGGACACCATGGCCGCCATGGTCGAAGGCCTCGCCGACTCCGGCACGCAGAAGATCGGTGGCGCGGCCGGCGGTCGTGAAGACGACAGCGAGAGCAACGGGCACGCCACCGAACTGCTCGGAAACAGCAACGGCGGCAACATGTCCGCGCTGCTGAACGCCCTGGAAACCTCCTGGGGCGACGTCGGCCTGATGCTCTCGATCCCCTATCAGGGTCTGGGCAACGCGGCCATCGCGGCCGTCGCTACCGACGAGCAGCTGAAGCGGTTCGGCAAGGTGTGGGCCTCCATGGCGATCACCGAGCCGTCGTTCGGTTCCGACTCCGCCGCCGTCACCACCACCGCCGTGCTCGACGGCGACGAATGGGTGCTCAACGGCGAGAAGATCTTCGTGACCGCGGGCCAGCGCTCCACCCACATCGTGGTGTGGGCGTCGGTCGACCGCAGCCTCGGCCGCGCGGCGATCAAGTCGTTCGTGGTGCCGCGCGACGCTCCCGGTCTCTCGGTGGCCCGGCTCGAGCACAAGCTCGGCATCAAGGCCTCCGACACCGCGGTGCTGCTGCTGCAGGACTGCCGGATTCCGAAGGACAACATCCTCGGCAGCCCGGAAGTCAACGTGGAGAAGGGTTTTGCCGGGGTCATGCAGACCTTCGACAACACCCGGCCGATGGTCGCCGCGATGGCGGTCGGCGTCGCCCGTGCCGCGCTCGAGGAGCTGCGGGCCATCCTGACCGACGCCGGTGTCGAGATCTCCTACGACACCCCGCCGAACAACCAGCACGCCGCGGCCGCCGAATTCCTGCGCATGGAAGCCGATTACGAGTCCGCCTACCTGTTGTCGCTGCGCGCCGCGTGGATGGCCGACAACAAGAAGCCGAACTCGCTCGAGGCCTCGATGTCCAAGGCAAAGGCCGGCCGCACCGGTACCGACGTCTCGCTCAAGGCCGTCGAACTCGCGGGCGCCATCGGCTACTCGCAGCGCACCCTGCTGGAAAAGTGGGGCCGTGACTCGAAGATCCTCGATATCTTCGAAGGCACCCAGCAGATCCAGCAGCTCATCGTCGCCCGCCGCGTCCTCGGCAAGACGAGTGCGGAACTGAAGTAACAAGGCAGACAACGGAAAACCGGTGCGGGTCAGCTCCTCGACCCGCACCGGTTTCTGTTTCTCGGCTTTACGCCGCCTATAGGTCGTTTTCTGCGCAATGCTGTCAGCGTGCCCTCACCTGCACGGCGCAGCCCGTGAGCGCAGGCTGTCGTCGAATTTCGCCACAAGTGTGCGGGCGATGGGGTGTACAGTTGCGATTGTCACGCGAGTGATGCCGAGCGAGAGCCGCTGCTGGTGACAGCGGCCCCACCTGGTGGGTTACCTAATCCACACTCGGCGGACCAGGATGAGCGCCCCGGCGACTACGACAGCGGCCGTTACGCAGATGCCGTAATCGACCGGGGCCTTGCTCTTTTTGCGGCGATGTTTCGCCATTCCCCACCACCTCCTTCCTGGGCGCGATGTCGGACCATGTCCATCGCCCCTCGGAATGAGGTGGCCTCACCCTACGCGAACCTGCCGACCAGAAACGTTGGAACACCGGCGCTTTCGACACCGAAAAGCGACTTTCCACTCGAGGTTCCAGTTACGCCACACTTTTCAGTTCCAGAACGCACCACATACTCGGCTTCTGCACCGAACCCGCTGCGCAGTCCATTACCCGCGCGGACAACCTTGCGGCACCGGCGAATAGGCATACTGGTGGTGTGCAGGAACACCCCGATCAGGTACGGATCAACCTTCGGATTCACGACCAGCTCGGCGACCCGCCCAGTGACGACTGGACGCTCACCTTCGGCGGCCGCAGCGTCGACCAGGCCGAGGTGCGGGCGTTCATCGAAAGCCAGTTCCCCAAGCAGGACCAGTTCGTCTTGGACGAGCGGCGGTACCAATATGCCTGGGGCAGTTCGGCGATGGTGTGGTCCTTCGTCGTGGAGATGGCCCCGACGGTGGGATCCGTGATCGCCGCCGGGATAGCCGGCGGCGCCGCATGGGACGGGGTCAAAGGAATCGGGAAGCGACTGCCGAGCCTGTGGAGTGGCCCCGAGAGCGACGAGCCACTGGCGATCCCTGACGGATCCGCCAAGCGCGAGGCGATTCGGCTTGTGCGCGAACGTTATCGGCTCGAGCCCGACAGCGTGCTCACCCCTGTGAGCGTCACGTCCGATCTCGGGACATTGCGCTCCACCGTGGTTCTGCATTCGCGCACCGGAGTCGGTTACGAGGTGGAACTGCTACGAAACACAAGTGGCGTGAGCCTCGCAAGAATCACCGTGACCGAACCCGGCGCCTGAGACTCCGCGGGTGCGCGTATGGACTCCGTGAGCCCCACCAACGGCTTTCGGGCACCGCGCGAATGTGCTCGTTTCAGATTCGACGGTCGTGGGTGGTGCGGAATTCGCCCTGAATGTCGGGATTGTTGGGTTCCAGTTGGAATGTTCCGGAATGTCGCAGCGGGAAAAGGGCGTACGAGTTGGATAGTGGAACGGTTCGGTCAGGGGTGGTTGCGTAACGGCCGGTGTTTCTTGATCGACAATTGAGCGAATGTTTTCTCTCGAGCTGTACCAGAGACCTCAAGGAGAAACTGCACATGGAACGACCGAGTGTGATCCGTCGCCTCGCGACCGTTTTCGCCACCACGGCGGTTGTCGCGGGCGTTTTCGCCGGCAGTGCCGGTGCGGCACCGAGCACTGTCGATTGGGGCACGGCCGCGCAGCAGTTGCGCGCCGCGGCCGCGGGCAACGCGCAGGCCGAGCAGGCGGTGGATCGGCTGCTCGCTTCGGGGCAGCTGAACCAGGCCGCAGAGGTGGCGCTGCCCGCGCAGCCGTTCCAGATTCCGGCGCAGTCGGATATCGGCCGTGGTGACGGTCCCGGCGTGTACGGGTCCGGTATCGCACTCGGTCTCGACGGGTTCCGGTTCGGGTTCTTCGGCGGACCCGGCACCATCGCGCCGAACCAGGGTGGCGCGAAACTCGAAGTGCTGTGGATCAATCTGTCCAACGGCCGCAGCGGCACCGAGGTGCTGAACGAGCACAACGACGTCCTGGTGGACACCACTATTCGATCTCGGGCGCTGGACACCGGCCCGGGCATGATCGTCGCCGCGGTCTACGGCAGCCTGTGGCACCGCTGGTCGGTTCCGGTGAGCGACGCGAACCCGGACGGGTATCAGTACCAGCTGGGCACGATCTCGGTGCCGTCGTTCGGCGCGGTATACAACTGAGCAAACGACAGGACGGCCGTCGCGGCGTAGTCCGCGGCGGCCGTCGCGCACCCGAATGACCTCTTGTTCGGAACTACGTAGTTCCGTAGCTTTTGTGGCGTGAGTCTGGAAGAGCGGGTCTTGGAACTCGAACGGCGGCTCGACGGGCTGCTGCCCTTCGCGAACGGGAACGGGATCGAGGCGTCGTCGGACCGCTGGGCGGCCGCGCGCCTGCACGAGGAGTTCGCCGCGACCGACGAGCCGAACGGCGGCGTGCTGTTCGCGGGTTCGCTGCGACTGCCGACCGACGAGCAGTACAGCTGGCAGGCCACGTTCACCACCGGCGACCTGATCGAGGACGACTGGGCCGAGACCGCGGAATGCCTTGCCGCGCTGGGCAACCCGGTGCGGCTACGGCTGCTGCGGGAGATCATGGGCGGCCGCAGGACCGCCGCCGAACTGGTCGGTCTCGAAGGGGTCGGCACCTCGGGCCAGGTCTATCACCATCTGCGGCAGCTGGCCGCCGTCGGCTGGCTGCACACCGCCGGCCGCGGGCGTTTCGAGGTGCCCGCGGGCCGGGTGGTGCCGTTGCTGATCGCACTGGCCAGCGCGCGGCGCTGAACCCTAACTCAGGTCGCCGAGCTGTCCCGCGCAGAGCGCGAAGACGACCACGACGAGGGTGCGGATCAGCCGCACTGGTCACCGCACGAGCAGGCGCCGCCGGATTGGCAGCCACATTGGCAGCTCGGACCGCAGGTGCAGTCCGGCGCCGGTACCGAAGTCGAGCGAACAAGCCTGATGATCATCGTTGAATCAGCCTCCATTCTGGTGTTCGACTACCCCTTGCGTGCATCGAACGCGCAGCGGATGACCATGTCAAATAGCCGCCGGTCCGGCGGTCCGGCGACACGCCGGTTACCGAAATTCCTCCCACGAAATCCCCGAAATCCATCGGCCGGACCTCAATAGGGCGACCATGCCCGATTAATCCGGTTCAGTCTGTGACCGCGCCCACTGAGCACTGCTACGGTATGCCAAAAGTGGCCGTACCAGTTCGCTAGGTCGAGTGCCGACGCGAGGTTCTGTGGAGGTGTTTCGACATGAAGGTGGCGCACGCGCTCGAGGTCGTGAAGGCGCTGGGAGTGCTGCGGAAGCGCGGGGTCTCCGATCCGCGCAAACCGCTGGAAACGCTGCGGACGATGAAGGAATCGCAGATCTACGGGCCGCAGGCCACGCTGATCCGCCACGCCGCGCGCATCGCGCCGGACTCGCTCGCGCTGGCCGACGAAAAGGGTGAACTGACCTACGGCCAGATCGACAAGCAGTCGACCGCGATCGCGCGCGGACTGCACGCGGCCGGGCTCACCGAAGGTACCGTCGTCGGGGTGCTGGCCCGCGACCATCGCGGCCTGATCCTGTCCATGGTGGCCGCGAGCAAGGCCGGCGTGCGGGTGGCGCTGATGAACACCGGGTTCGCCAAGCCGCAGTTCGCCGAGGTGTGCCAGCGCGAGCAGGTCAAGGCGATGCTGCACGACAGCGAGTTCCTCGGCCTGCTCGACGCACTGCCCGCCGACCTGCCGCGCTACCTCACCTGGGTCGACGAGGGCACCGAATTGCCCGCGGGCGCACAGACTCTCGACGATCTGGTCGCGGCCAACTCCAGCGCGGAACTGGCCCCGCCGAGCAAGCCGGGCGGGTTCATCATCCTCACCAGCGGCACCACCGGCCTGCCGAAGGGCGCCACCCGCGCGAAGGTGTCGCCGCTGGCCACCGCGCAGTTCCTCGACCGCATCCCGTTCCCGTACCGGGGCGCGCAGGTGATCGTGTCGCCGATCTTCCACAGCACCGGGTTCGGCACCTGGCTCGTCGGCATGGCCATGGGCAACAAGATCGTGGTGCGCCGCCGCTTCGACGCCGAGGCCACGCTGAAGTTGATCGCCGATCACAAGGCGGAGATGCTCGTCGCGGTGCCGACCATGCTGCACCGGATGACGGAGCTGGATCCGGAGATCCGCGCCAAATACGACACCTCGTCGCTGAAGGTCATCCTGCTCGCGGGCTCGGCGCTGTCGCCGGAGCTCACCATGAAGGCCACCCAGGTGTTCGGGCCGGTGCTGTACAACCTGTACGGCTCGACCGAATGCTCGGTGGCGGCCATCGCGAACCCAGACGATCTGGCCATCGCGCCCGGCACGGTCGGCCGCGCGCCGGTCACCTGCGAGGTGCGCCTGTTCGACGACAACGACAAGCAGGTCACCGCGATCGGCACGACCGCGCGCATCTTCATCCGCAGCGGGACGCCGTTCGAGGGCTACACCGACGGCCGCAACAAGCAGATCATCGACGGCTTCATGTCCAGCGGTGACGTCGGCCACTTCGACGAGCACGGCCTGTTGATGGTGGACGGCCGCGACGACGACATGATCGTCTCCGGCGGCGAGAACGTCTTCCCGCAGGAGGTGGAGAACCTGCTGCTGGAGCGTCCGGACATCTTCGACGCCGCGGTGGTCGGTGTGGACGACGCCGAGTTCGGAAAGCGGTTGCGCGCCTTCGTGGTTCCCGAGCCGGGCCAGAATCCGGACGGCGAGGAGATCAAGGCCTACGTCAAGAACAACCTGGCCCGCTACAAGGTGCCGCGCGAGGTGGTGTTCCTCGACGACCTGCCGCGCAATCCGACCGGCAAACTGCTGCGGCGGGTGCTGGTGGAGTACGACACCACCGCCTGACGGTCATCGGCTGGTTACCCACCGGTAGGAGCTGTTGAGATACGTGACACATCCGGTTACAGATGGTTGCTATTGTTAGCGGCAGCACTGGATCCCGTAGTCGCGGTCCGCACCACCCACCGGCTCCCCGGGTGGGACCGCCGGAAGGTTGTTGTCGATGGTTGTCTCCTTCCCCGCGTTGAGCGGCACTGCCCGCAAGGCCGGAACTCTCGCTCTCGGCGTTAATGTCATGGTCAAGCGGCATCTGTTCAATCCGCTCCGGCTCGATCAGGCCGTGCGCTCGGCGATCAACGTGACCAAGCTCGGACCGTTCGCCGGTGTCGCCATGCATGCCGCACAGACTCGGCCCAACGCGGGGGCGATCGTCGACGAGGCCGGTGAGCTGACCTTCGGCGAGCTGAACGAGCAGTCGAACGCGCTGGCCCGCGGCCTGGCGACACAGGGCGTGCGGCCGGGCGACGTGGTGGCGGTGCTGGCGCGCGATCACCGCGGGATGGTGTTGAGCCTGCTCGCCGCGGGCAAGCTCGGCGTGCGCACGGTGCTGATGAACACCGGGTTCGCCAAGCCGCAGTTCGCCGATGTCGCCGAGCGCGAAAAGGTGAAGGCGGTGCTGCACGACAGCGAGTTCCTGGACCTGATGAGCGCGATTCCGGCCGCTATCCCGCGGATCCTCACCTGGGTCGACGCCAAGGACAACGCCGATCCGGCGATCCCGACCATCGCCTCGCTCATCGCGGGCGAATCCACCGCACCGCTGCCCGCGCCCGCGAAGCCGGGCGGCATGGTCATCCTGACCAGCGGCACCACCGGCACGCCGAAGGGCGCGCCGCGGGACCGGGTGAGCCCGTTCGCCTCGGCCCAGTTCGTCGACCGGGTGCCGTTGCCGCACAACGGCACCATGATCATGGCCGCGCCGATCTTCCACGGCACCGGGCTGTCCCAGTTCACCCTCGGTATCGCGCTCGGCAACCGGGTGGTCTTCCAGCAGCGCCGGTTCGATCCGGAGCTGACGCTGCAGAACATCGTCAAGTACCGCGCCGACTCGCTGGTGGTCGTGCCGACCATGTTGCAGCGCATCCTCGATCTGGACGAGGAGGTGCTGGCCAAGTACAACCCCCGCACCATCAAGGTGATCTTCGCGGCGGGCTCGGCCATCGCCCCCGACGTGGTGACCCGAACGCTGGACTACTTCGGCGACACCCTTTACAACCTGTACGGTTCCACCGAGTGCGCGGTGATGACCGTTGCGACGCCGGAGGATCTGCGCAAAGCGCCGACCACCGCGGGCAAGGCGCCGGTCGGGATCAAGATCGTGCTGCTGGACGAGAACCGCAAGCCGATCACGAAGCCGAATGTCACCGGCACCATCTTCGTCGACAACGGTTTCGCGTTCACCGGCTACACCGACGGCCGCACCAAGGAGGTCGTCGACGGCATGATGTCCAGCGGCGACGTCGGCCATTTCGACGCCGACGGGCTGCTCTACATCGACGGCCGCGACGACGACATGATCGTCTCCGGCGGCGAGAACGTCTTCCCGCTCGAGGTGGAGAACCTGATCGCCGGACGCGAGGACATCTTCGAGGCCGCCGTGGTGGGCGTCGACGATCGCGAGTTCGGCAAGCGCCTGCGCGCCTTCGTCGTGCCCGGCCCCGACTCCAAGCGGGACGCCCAGGAGATCAAGGACTTCGTCAAGGCGAACCTGGCCCGATACAAGGTCCCCCGCGAGGTGATCTTCCTCGACGAACTCCCGCGCAACGCCACCGGCAAACTGCTGCGCAAACCGCTCATCGAGATGGACGTCGACGCGAGCTGAGCAGGTAGCCGACGGCTGGTCCACAGTTGCTTCCCCGGTTGTCCGGCGGGGAAAAGCGTGCAATCCGTCGGCTACTATCAGCGAGTGAACAACGAGTTCGACCGGGCTGCTGCGGGACAACGCAGCGCCGTCGCGCGGGTGCGCGGCGCTTCGGCCGGAGCGATCTCGGGCACCATTTCCGTTGCGGCACATGGCTGGGCGTCCGGCGGTATGCCGCCGAGCGGCACCACCCTCACCCTGCTCGCCGGCACCGCCGCCCTGATCGGAGCGCTGGTCGCCGGACTCGCGCCGCTGCGCGACACCGCGACCGGTCTGGTCGCCGCCCTGGTCGCCGGACAGTTGCTCGGCCACGTGACGATGGGTCTGGGTTCGGGGCATCTGCATCACGGCGATGCCCAGCTGACCCCGACCATGCTCACCGCCCACATACTCGCGGCCGTCGCCGCGGCCGCCGTGATCCGCGGCGCGGAAACCGCCTACCGGGCCGGCACCGCGGTGTTGCGCCGTGCGCTGCCGCTGCGCCGTGCGCTGCCGTTCCTGCCGGAACCCGCGCCGCTGCGCATCACCCACCGCGACCGAATCATCCTGCGCGTCTTCGCCGCCGAATCGCTGCGCACCCGCGCCCCACCCGTCGCCATCGCTTACTGATCACCTCGTCACGCCGACCGACCGGTCGCGTGTACACGTGTGTCCCGGCACACCGCCGACGCCCCTTCGGCGCGTAGCAGCATTCGCTCGCTGTATCCCCGCGACCCAGCTCGGCTTTCCGTGGCGGTGCCCGGACAGCGCTATGTCTTTTTGTCGACCCTGCACTCGGCTGCGTGCGGCGCCTCTTGGCCGGCCGCACCGCCAGAACGCGGGTCACCCGAACTTCAGAATCGAAAAATCGTGAGCACAACAGAAATAACGACGGACACCGGAACGCCGGCGGCCGTACCCGATTCCACGCCGACCCGGTCCGGCCGACCCAAGCCCGCGGCCCGCAACGGGCTCAACGCACTCGCGATGCGACTGCACTTCTACGCCGGCATCTTCGTCGCACCGTTCATCCTCATCGCCGCGGTCACCGGCGCGCTCTACGCGATCTCGCCGACCCTGGAATCGATCGTGTCACGGGACCTGCTGACCGTGGAATCCACCGGCGGCGCACCCAAGCCGCTGTCCGAGCAGGTCGGGGCCGCCGTCGCGACCCAGCCGAATCTCACGCTGAACGCGGTCTCCCCCGCGGCGGGCGCCGAGGACACCACCAGGGTGCTGTTCGCCGATCCCACCCTGGGCGAGTCCGAGCGGCGCGCGGTGTTCGTCGATCCGTATACCGCTCAGCCGGTGGGTGATTCGGTCGTCTACGGCAGTTCGGGGGCACTCCCGCTGCGCACCTGGATCGACCGCCTGCACCGCGATCTGCACCTCGGCGAACCCGGCCGGCTCTACAGCGAGCTGGCCGCGTCGTGGCTGTGGGTGATCGCACTGGCCGGTCTGGTCGTCTGGCTGCGCCGGGTACGCGCACGCAGGCAACGGAATTCGGCGCGCTGGCTGTTCGCGCCGGACCGGTCGCAGCAGGGCCGCGGCCGCACCGTGAACTGGCACGGCTCGGTCGGCATGTGGGTGCTGCCGATCATTCTCCTGCTCTCGGCTACGGGGATGACCTGGTCGACCTACGCGGGCGAGAACATCACCGAGATTCGCCAGCAGCTCAGCTGGACCACACCCGCGGTCACCACCACACTGCCGGGAGCCGTTGCGCCCGCGCATGATCCGGGTGGCGATCACCACGCCGGGCACACCGCCGCGCCCGCGCCCACCGACGTGTCCGATCGGATCGTCCAGCTCGATCAGGTCTACCGGACGGCGCGCGCCAACGGCCTCACCCAGGCCGTCGAGATCAGCATCCCGGCCGAACCCACCCAGGCGTTCGCGGTGAAGGAACGGCGGATGCCGGGCACGTACACCGTGGACGCGGTCGCCGTGGACGGCGCCACCGGCGCGGTAACCGATCGGCTCGCGTACGCCGATTGGCCGCTGATGGCCAAGCTCACCAATTGGGGCATTCAGTTCCACATGGGTCTGCTGTTCGGTCTGCTCAACCAGTTGCTGCTGCTCGCGGCGATGATCGGACTGATCACCGTGCTGGTACGCGGTTATCTCATGTGGTGGCGCAGGCGGCCGACCCGCGGCGGCGCGGGGCGGATCCCGCTGGGCCGGGCCCCGAGGCGTGGCGCACTGCGCCGGTCCTCGCCCTGGCCGGCCGTGCCGCTGGTCCTGGTCGCGGTACTGGTCGGCTGGTTCGCCCCGCTGGTCGGACTCAGCCTGCTCGCGTTCCTGGTCGTCGACGTGCTCGTCGGTCTGCGGGCTCGGCTACGCGCGGCGTAACCGGCTCGCCTCGGGTTTCCTCCCCGGATGACACGGTCCGGCCGCATGCGGTCGGGCCGTCTCGACCGGAGAGGAAACCCGGTGCACCCCGAGTGGGCTGGTGTTGTCGCGGGACTCGGGGTGCGACGAGCCGAGCGTCGAGTGTCGGCGCATGGCATCTACCTCCATTTCTTGTCGGATTATCGGGTCAGGTGGATCAGGCTTTGAGCCTGGCGATGAACGCCTGCAGGTTGGTCAGCAGCCGCTCGACCTTCTGCTCGGGATTCAGGTTCTCCCGGTACCGGTTGCCCAGCGCGGGGGTCTTCTTGCCGCGCGCGTACAGCGAACAGTTCAGATCGGTGCACATGTAGGTGCCGATCGTGTTGCCGTTGCGCCCGGACGGGCCGGCCTTGGCCGCGGTCAGCAGGGAAACCCCGCTACCGGTGTGCGTGGTCAGGCAGATCGAGCACATCTGTGCCCGGCCGGACCCACCGGTTTCGTAGCGCAGCGCGACGCCGATCAGCTCGTCGTCCTGCGGGACGACCAGATAGCACCGGCCCGGCAGCGACGGATCCGACCAGCCGAGGAAATCGAGGTCGTCCCAGGGACGCTCGTCGAGTTCGCGCGGTACCGGCAGCCGCTTGGCTTCGGACTTGGAACAGTTGATGAACGACGATCGGATCTCGCGTTCGGTCACTGGTTTCATGGCATGGCACTCCGTTTCCATCTCGTTGGTGTGAAACCGAGGAGACGTTACGTTCGCTAACGGCCCGGCGACAAACGTATTTCGCCGGAAAGACCCGTTGACCTGCCCGCTGTGAAGATCGTCACCGACCGCCGAAACCCCGCCGGACCTGGTCCGGCGGGACTTTCCGTTACGGCGTGTCCGACGGTTCTTCTTCGATCTCGGCCGCCGGCGCCTGCTCGGGCACCGCGACCGGGCGCAGCATCGCCCACGCGAGGAACAGCACAGCCACCACGGCCATGCCGATCCCGGCCCAGAGGTTGACGTTGACGCCGCCGGTCTTGGCCTGCTCGGCGGCGGTGTTGTGCACCAGTCCGGTGATGACCAGGATGACGCCGTAGCTGCCGAGGAGGGCGCCGACGATGGTGCGGATGTCGAAAAGCATTGCGGCTCCTTATCCGACGACGATGTTGAGAACGATGACGAGCACCAGGGCGATACCCGCGAGCAGCACCGGACGCTGGTACCAGGGCAGCGACGCCTCGTCGGGATCGGTGCGCACCTCCTTGGGCGTCTCCGAGTAGACCAGGCCGACGAGTTCGGCGACCGGTTTCGGCCTGGTCACCTGGGTGACCAGCACGCTCACCACGATGTCGACCACGAAGGCGACGCCCGCGGCCACGAAACTCGCGCCCTGGCCCGACAATTCGAACACCTTGGTCTCGTGCAGGATGAAAACGACGATGGCGGAACCGGTTCCGCACACCAGGCCCATCCAGCCCGCCGCCGGGGTCATCCGTTTCCAGAACATGCCGAGGATGAAGGTCGCGAACAACGGCGCGTTGAAGAAACTGAACAGGGTCTGCAGATAGTCCATCATGTTGCTGAAACTCGACGCGATGAACGAAGTGAAGATCGCCGCGACGGTCGCACCGACGGTCGCCCAGCGTCCGATATTCAGGTAGTACCCGTCCGGCCGATCCTTGCGCACATATTGCTGCCACAGGTCGTAGCTGAAAACAGTATTGAACGCGGAGATATTGGCGGCCATACCCGCCATGAACGCGGCGAGCAGACCGGCCAGACCCACGCCGAGCAGTCCGTTCGGCAACACGTCTTTCATCAGATACAGCAGCGCCTGGTTATAGGTGGTGTCGCCACTGAAGTCCGGATCCGCCGCCTTGGCCGCCTTGTATTCGCTCATCTGCGGCACCAGCACGGCGCTGATCATGCCGGGGATCACCACGATCAGCGGAATGAACATCTTCGGGTAGGCGCCGATGATCGGCGTACGCCGGGCCGCCGAGATGGAGTGCGTGGCCAGCGCCCGCTGCACCTCGACGAAGTTGGTGGTCCAGTAGCCGAACGAGAGCACGAACCCGAGCCCGAACACGATGCCGATCACCGACAGGATGTTGCTGCTGAAGCCGCTGAGCGCGTTACCGGGCCACGAGTCCAGCTGCGCGCCACCACCCGGTGAGGCGGTCACCTTGTCCCGCAATCCATCCCAGCCGCCGACCTTGTGCAGGCCGACCAGCGTGAGCGGCAGCAGCGCGGCCACGATGACGAAGAACTGCAGCACCTCGTTGTAGATCGCGGCGGACAGGCCGCCGAGGGTGATGTAGGACAGCACGATCACCGCCGCGATCACCACCGACACCCACAGCGGCCAGCCGAGCAGCACGTTCAGGATGGTGCCGAGCAGATACAGGTTGACGCCCGCGATCAGCACCTGGGCGACGGCGAAGCTGAGCGCGTTCACCAGGTGCGCGCCGGTGCCGAACCGCCTGCGCATGAATTCGGGGACGCTGCGCACCTTGGAGCCGTAGTAGAACGGCATCATCACCACGCCGAGGAACAGCATGGCCGGGACCGCGCCGATCCAGAAGTAGTGGAAGGTCGGGAACCCGTACTGGGCGCCGTTGGCCGACATTCCCATGATCTCGACCGCGCCGAGATTGGCGGAGATGAACGCGAGACCGGTCACCCAGGCGGGCAGCGACCGCCCGGACAGGAAGAAGTCGATGCTGGACGAGACGCGCTGTCTGGCCAGTAAGCCGATGCCGAGTACGAAGACGAAGTAGAGCGCCACCAAGGCGTAGTCGACCGGGTCCGCATCGAGTCGCAGCGTGGTCGAGGCCTCGAAGTGGGTGGACATCCGTGGCTCGGCGGCGAGCAGCACGGAGGTCAGAACGGGTGAATCGGCAAGCGGCACAGCGTCCCTCCTGGCGGTAAACCTGGCGTCGAGCGGGATCCTTCGTGGTACGAGATCGTGCGTCTACGGGTACTGCGTGGCGCGCGAGTCCCTCGTCGCCGGCCGAATGGTGTCGGCCGACACCCACTCTGCGTGATTGTGCCTCACTCGCGGGCCACAATCGTGCACAAACAACTCGGTCGCCTCGCTCAGTCGATCCGGTGCGCGCCGGCCGCCGGGCCGACGACGAAGGTGCGCGGCTCGGCAAAGCCCGAGTCCGCGAACCGTTTCCGCGTGGCGTCCACCACGGCGGCGGTGTGCGCGCGGTCGACGAGCGCGATCGCGCTGCCGCCGAATCCACCGCCGACCATGCGCGCGCCGTGCGCCCCGGCCGCGCGCGCGGCGGCGACGGCGGTGTCCAGCGCGGGTGTGGACACCTCGAAATCGTCGCGCAGCGACGCGTGCGCCGCGGAGAGCAGCGGTCCGATCACGCGCGGATCCACACCGCTGCGCAATTCTTCGGCAACCCGCAGGACGCGCGCGTTCTCCGTCACGACATGTCGCGCGCGGCGGCGCAACACCGGATCGGCGAGCCGTTCCACGTCGGCCACCGCCGCGACATCACGCAGCGCCGGCACACCGAGTTCGGTGGCGGCGGCTTCGCATTGGGCGCGGCGCTCGGCGTAGCCGCCGTCGACCAATTCGTGCGGCTGCCCCGTGTCGATCACCAACAGCTCCAACCCGAATCGGTCCAGATCGAATGGAATCTGTTCGTAGGCAACGATGTTCGCATCGTCGTCGGCGAGGAAGCCGCGGATGTCGAGGAACAGCGCGTGCCCGGCGGTGCACATGATCGAGGCGGACTGATCCAGCAAACCGGTGGGCGCGCCGACGTAGTCGTTCTCCGCGGCGCGGGCCAGTTCGATCAGCGCGCGATCGGTGACGGCGGGCGCGAACAGGTCCCGCAGCGCGATGGCCACCGCGCAGGACAGCGCGGCCGAGGAGGACAGCCCCGCCCCGATCGGTACAGCGCCGTCCAGCACGAGGTCGACCCCGCCGACGGCGTGCCCGCGCCGCACGAACTCGGCGACCACCCCGAGCGGATACCGCGCCCAGCCCGGCACCCGGTCGCGCTGGGCGGCCAGTTCCGCCACCGCGACCAGCACGGTCTCGCCCGGCCGCTGCCGGGACGTGACCCGCACCCGCTGGTCCGGGCGCAGCCGGGCCGCGCACTCGACCACCAGCGGCAGTGCGATCGGCAACACGAACCCGTCGTTGTAGTCGGTGTGTTCGCCGATGATGTTGACCCGTCCCGGCGCCGCCCACGTCTGCACTGGTCCCTCGCTGTCTGTCGTGTCCACACCTACCCGTCCGGCCCACGTTACGAGACACGCCGTCGTAGCACTGGTTTCGGCCGTCGGAGGTGCGCGATTCCCCTTTGTGACGCAGAGTCGATTTTGTCGCATTACCGGCCTGCAAATTGGGCCGGGCTTTTTGGGAGGGCACTATGATTCACACCACCCCGCGCAGCGGTCCAGTGGGGCGGCGCGGCCGCCTGGTCGGACTGCCATGGATAGATCGGCTACGTCCACCCCTGGGCAGGCCGGTCGCCGGGGCGCCGTTGACGATCGAGATCGGTGCCGCGACCGGGGCAGGCCCGACAGCCATGTCGGCCTTCGACGCAGCGCTGCGCGAACTGGGAGTAGGTGATGCCAACTTGATCCGGCTGTCGTCGGTGATTCCGCCCGGGGCGGCGTTGGCACGCACCGGCCGCGTGCGTAAACCGATACCGTGGGGCGATCGTCTCTATTGCGTGTACGCGGTGCAGCATGCGCACGAGCCCGGCGCGACCGCGGCGGCGGGCATCGGCTGGGTGCTGCGCGACGACGGTTCCGGCGCGGGCCTGTTCGTCGAGCACGAGGCCGAGACCACCGCGGAGGTCACCGCGCTGATCCGGTCCAGCCTCGACGACATGACCCGGCATCGACCGGAAACCTTCGGCCCGATTCAACTGTGCACGACCGAGACCACCGCCGACGGCGGGCCGACCTGCGCGCTGGTGCTCGCGGCGTATCACACCACCCCGTGGGGGTTCCAGCGATGAACGACGTGCACATCACCATCGACACCAAGGTGCCCGACGACCAGATCGACCAGTTCTACGAACTGTACGAGGACGCGTTCGGCCCGCTGCGCACCAAGGCCATCGCCAGACAGGTGTTGCACCGTGAGGAATTCCGCGCCGAAATGATCGACGCCCGGGTACAGAAACACGTGGCCAGAACCGCTTTCGGCGAGCCGATCGGGGTGACCACGCTGACCAGACATCTCGACACCGTGCCGTGGATCAGTCCGGAATACTTCGCGGCCCGGTATCCTGAACATGCGGCGCGGGACGCGATCTTCTACATCGGTTTTACCCTCGTTACGCCAAGAGCGCGGCAAGGGGTCGCATTCCATGCCATGATCGAATCAGTTGCCCAGGTTTTGATAGCCGAACGCGCTGTGTTCGGTTGGGACATGTGCTCGTACAACAACACTCGGCCCTGGTTCACCGGCCATATCAAGTCGGTGCTCGACGAGTTGGAGCTCGAGGTTGCGGTGGAGGATACGCAGACCTACTACGCGGCCTGGTTCACCGGGGACGGAGCGACCAAGGGGGGCTGATGACAGTCAGCGAAGGGCCGCGGTCAGCAGGGCGGCAGCAATTCCGAACACGGTGGTACGCACTGCTTCTCGGGGGAAGCGCGGCCGCGATCATGGTGCACGTCGCGGTCGAGTCACTGGTGCTGACCTACCTGACGATGGCGATCATCCTGGCGGGCACGCTCGCCATGATCGGCATCGGCCTGTGGATGCACCGCCCGGCGCGGCCGCTGCCCTGGTATCTGCTGTCGGCCTCGTCGGTACTCTCGGCCACGGGCAGCGCGCTGCGCGAGACGTCCGAGCACGGCTTGCATCCGATCGACGACGCGTTCACCCTGCTCGGCTACCTGACCGTCGGACTCGCGGCCCTGATCTGGTTGCGCCCCCGGCAGGTCCGCGGCAACTACGACCTGGTGCTCGACTCCGGGTTGATCGGGCTCGGCGCGCTGCTCGCGTCCTGGACCTTCCTGATCTCCCCCATCCTGCGCACCCACGACAACACCATGAACACCATGGTGGCCGCCACCTATCCGGTGCTGGACGCCTTGCTGTTGACGCTGATCGCGCATTCGGTGGCCACCTCGACCCGCTCGGAAACCTCGCTGCGGCTGGTGCACATCGGGCTGATCGCCGCGCTCATCGGCGACCTCGGCTACAGCATGCAGGCCGCGGGCACGATCGCGGTCAGCCGCGACATGCTGATGGCGCCGCTGCTGGCCGCGTACGCGACCGGCGGCGTCGCGGCGCTGCACCCGACGATGGTCGGCCCGGGCAACCCGCGCCGGATCCACCCGCACCACTCCCGGCAGCGGGCCAGCTTCATCGCGGTCGCCCTGATCGTCGCGTCGCTGGTGCCGGTGGTCGGGTCCTCGCTCGGCCTGCTCGATCGCGTGGTGGTCTCGTCGCTGTTCGCGCTGCTGCTCATCGGGGTGCTGGTGCGCAGCGAGCGGGCCATCGTGCGTAGCTCGCGCAGTGAGCGGCGCGCCCAGCACCAGGCCGATCACGACATGCTCACCGGGCTGCTCAACCGCTCCGCGCTGTTACGCGCGCTCAATCGCAACAGCGAGCGGTGGGCCGAACAACCGCTCTGCCTGCTCTTCATCGATCTCGACGGCTTCAAGATGGTCAACGACAGCTACGGACACGCGGTGGGTGACGAGCTGATCGCGAACGCCGCCTCGCGCATCCGGCGCGTGGTGCTGCGCGACGACGTGGTCGCCCGCTACGGCGGCGACGAATTCGTGGTGCTCTCCCCGCTCGGCCGGCAGGAGGCCGCGACCCTGGCCGAACGCCTGCTCGGCGCGTTCGTGCGGCCGTTCGAGCTGAGCGCGGGCGAAATCCCGATCACCGCGAGCATCGGCATCGCGTGTGGTTCGCCGCGCAGCACCGACTCCACCATCTACGACCTCATCCGGGACGCCGATTCGGCCATGTACCACGCGAAGGAATACTCGCTCGGCTACGCGTTCCACGACGACGCGCGGCACGCGCCCGATACCGTGCGGCACGCCGGGGCCGATACCGTGCGGCACGCTCCGACCGAGAGCGGGCGGCGGATCTGGCACGCGAGCACCAGATCCACCAGCACCGCGGTCTGATGGTCTACACCGTCGACCGCACCGGGCGGCCGCGGCCCCAGGGACCTGTCTAGTCGGCCAGTTCCTCGAGCAGCCGCCGGGCCGCTTCCAGTTCGGCCTGCAGCGCTTGCACCTTGGCCTCCTGGGCTTCCCGCGCGGCATCGAGAATGCCGGCCACCACGTCGGCCACCTCGGGGTGCAGGATCTTGGCGGCCTGCGCCACCGCGGAACTGGGCACCGCGAGACCGCGCACCGCGCGCTTCTTGCCGCTGACCACGTCCACGGACCATTCGCCGTCGGCGGTACCGGTCAGCGTGACCGTGACCTCGGGCGTCTTCGCCTTCGGCCGGGCCGCCGCCTTGGCGGGCTTCGCGCCGGCCGGACTCGGCTTGGGCGCGGGCGCCTTGCTCGCGCCGCTGTCCTGTTCCTCCGATTCCGGCGTGCTCGCAACGGGTTTCGGGACCACCGGGGGCGGGGTGACGGAACTGGCGGGGGTGGGTGTCGCGGTGCTCGTCAAGGTCGACGGCTGGGTCACGGGTGTTTCCTTCCTGGTTGTCGACTTCGGCTGGGCGGTGGAAACAGGCGCCGCACCTCGCTGCGGCTTGGTCAACGTCACTTCTGTCGGAGAAAAGGACAGTACATCCTTCGAGCCGGTGGGCCGGACCTGCAGGAAGTCTCCGTCGGCTGGATCGCCGAGCGCGATCACTTTTCCCGACCGTCCTTCCGGCACGCCCACCGCGGCGGCGGTGAACCACACCATGGGCGGCTTGCCGCCGGCGATTTCGGTGGCAATCCGCTGAATCTCGCTGTCCGACAATGGCTTGGGCTTGGTTCTGGTCGACGGCATTGATGACTCCGAGCAATATTCGTGGATGGCTGCGTGCACAGATGATGCCGCACCGCACCGACAGATTTGCAGGCCACCGGGAAATCGAGGCCGGGAACACGACGCAGCGCCGGGTCAGCGAACCCGGAGCTACGCCGCGGCGAGCCGGTCGGATCGCCTTACCGCTCAGTGTTTTCGGCGGGCGTCAGCTCCGGTCGGGCGGCGCCTGCAGCGCCGGGAACCAGATATCGGCGAGCACCTCCGCGGCGCGCTCCGCGGACACGTTGATGGTGCCCTGGACGGCCCAGCGGGTGAAGAAGCGTTCGAGTTGGGCGACAAGCAGTTCCACCCGCAGCCGCGCCTCGTCCGCGCGGTCGGCGGGCCAGCGGGCGAGGTAGGAGGTCATCGCGTTGGGCAGCGCCATGATCCCGTCGCGCGCGATCTCGCGGAACTCCGACTCCAGCGCGGTGGCCTCGTCCCAGGCCGGCAGCAGGTCCTTGTGCTCGTGGAACCAGGCGATCGCCCGGGTCACCCAGGCGACGAACTCGGCCCGCGAACCGGTGTCGAGCACCCGGTCCAGATCCTCGTAGAAATGCAGCGCGCTCGGGGCCGTGCCCTGTTCGGCGATCGCGCGCAGCACCTCCTGCTTGGAGTTGAAGTGCAGGTAGAAGGTGGCGCGACTGCAACCGACGGCGGCGGCGATGTCGTCCACCCGCACCGCGGCGTAGCCCCGCTCGGTGAACAGCTCCTTGGCGCGGGCCAGCAGGCGAGCCCTGGTCTGCTGCTTCTGTTCGTCCCGCAGGTTGCTGCCCGCCGGGCTCGGGTTGGTGCGCAACGGCTACCCCATGTCGGTCGAATGCTGTGCTGACGTGCGTCTTTCGCTGCTCGAGTGTACTGAAGAGAAAGTTCACCGCGTCTCACTAGACAATACGTCATTCACTAGACGCAATGTCTAGCGAGTGTTACCTTGTTGCCTACGTCACTCCGGTCGCCACGGCGCCGGACGGTTCCGCCGCCGCGGCGCCACCGCAGGTGGGTGACGTCCCGCTCAGCACGAGGACACTGAATGACTCCAACCGAACTCCCCCGCGTCGGCGTGATCGGTGCGGGCCCGTCCGGGATCACCGCCGCCAAACGATTGCAGGACCACGGCATCCCGTTCGATTGCTTCGAAGCCTCCGACGAGGTCGGCGGCAATTGGTATTTCAAGAACCCGAACGGCATGTCGGCGTGTTATCAATCGCTGCACATAGATACGAGCAAATTCCGGCTCGCCTTCGAGGATTTCCCGGTGCCCGCGAATTGGCCGGACTTTCCGCACCATTCGCAGTTGTTCCAGTACTTCAAGGACTACGTCGATCATTTCGGGTTGCGCGAGAAGATACTTTTCGACACCGTGGTGACCGCCGCCGAACGGGCGCCCGACGGCAGCTGGCTGGTGACGAGCAATGACGGCCACACCCGCCGCTACGACGCGTTGATCGTGTGCAACGGGCACCACTGGGATCCGAATCTGCCCGACTATCCCGGGGAATTCGACGGCGTGCTGCTGCACAGCCACGCCTACAACGACCCGTTCGATCCGGTGGACATGCGCGGCAAGCGGGTCGTGGTCGTCGGAATGGGCAACTCCGGACTCGATATCGCCTCGGAGCTGTCCCAGCGCTTCCTCGCCGCGAAACTCACCGTTTCGGCCCGGCGCGGGGTCTGGGTACTGCCGAAGTACGTGCACGGCAAGGTCGGCGACAAACAGTCGGTGCCGAGCTGGATTCCGCGCACGGTGTCGCTGCGGCTCAAGCAGCGGTTCGTCCGGAAGTTCCGGGGCGACATGGAGTTCTACGGTCTGCCCAAACCGGACCATCGCCCGTTCGAGGCGCATCCCTCGGCCAGCGAGGAGTTCCTGCACCGGGCCGGTTGCGGCGATATCGCCTTCAAGCCGGCCATCACCGCGCTGGAAGGTCCGCGGGTGCGTTTCGCCGACGGCAGCACCGAGGAGGTGGACGTGATCGTCTGCGCCACCGGCTATCGGATCAACTTCCCGTTCTTCGCCGACCCGGACCTGTTGCCGGACGCCCGAAATCGGTTCCCGCTGTTCCAGCACATGATGAAACCCGGTGTGCCCGACCTGTTCTTCCTCGGGCTGGCCCAACCGCTGCCCACGCTGGTGAACTTCGCCGAGCAGCAGAGCAAGTTCGTCGCCGCCTACCTCACCGGCAACTATCTGCCGCCCTCGGTGCCGGAGATGAACGCGGCGATGCGCGCGGCCGAGGCCGCCCGGGCCGGCCGCTACTACGACTCGCCCAGGCACACCATCCAGGTGGAGTTCGAACCGTACGTGCGCGCGATGCGGCGGGAAATGGCCGAGGGCGCGAAACGCGCTGCCGCGGCGGGCAACCCGCTGCCGGTGCCGGCCCGAGCGCTGGAGGGCGCGTGACCGGCGCGCCGCGGACGGCGGGTTACTGCGCGGACCGGTTCGCGGATGTGCGCACGGAATTGGAGAACCACCTGGCCGCCGGCGAAGAACTCGGCGCAGCCGTCTGCGTCATGGTGGACGGCGTCGCGGAGGTCGATCTGTGGGGCGGCTACCGCGATGTCGAGCGCACCCGGCCGTGGACGGCGGACACCCTGGTCAACGTGTTCTCGATCAGCAAGACGATGACCGCGCTCAGCGCACTGCTGCTGGTCGACCGTGGCGAGCTCGACGTGCACCAGCGGGTGGCACACTACTGGCCCGAATTCGCCGCGAACGGCAAGGGCGACATCGAGATTCGGCACCTGCTCGGTCACACCTCCGGCGTCTCGGGCTGGGCGCCGCCGATCGAGTTGCGCGATATCTACGACGCCGAGTCCGCCTGCGCTCGCCTCGCCGCCCAGCCGCCGTGGTGGGAGCCGGGCACGGCCTCGGGCTATCACGCGCTGAACTACGGGCACCTGATCGGCGAGGTGGTGCGCCGCGTGACCGGACAGACGCTGGGCCGATTCTTCGCCGCCGAACTCGCCGAGCCGCTCGGCGCGGACTTCCACATCGGCACGCCCGCAACACATCACGACCGCATCGCGCCCCTCGTACCGCCGCCACAGCTCGAGTTCGACCTGGCCGCACTGGATCAGGACAGCGTGCTGGTCAAAACGCTCACCAGCCCGCTGCTCGACCTCGCCGAGACCGCGAGCGCCGGGTGGCGCGAGGCGGAGATCGGCGCGGTGAACGGGCACGGCAACGCCCGCTCGGTGGCACGGGTGCAATCGCTGGTGTCCTGCGGCGGCCTGCTCGACGGCCGGCGCTTCCTGTCGGAGCGGACCGTCGAGCTGATCTTCGACCAGCAGTCCGACGGAATCGATCTGGCGCTGCTGGTGCCGTTGCGCTTCGGCCTCGGCTACGGGCTGCCGCAGGCGCAGACCGCGCCCGCGGTACCGGACGGCCGGGTGTGCTGGTGGGCGGGTTACGGCGGCGCGATGGTGGTGAACGACCTGGACCGGCGCATCACCGTCGCGTACACCATGAACAAGATGGCGCCCGGCCTGATCGGTTCCCCGCGCGCCGACGCCTACCTGCGTGCGGTGTTCAACGCGGTGCGAGCCGAGCAAGGCGCGTCGGCATGATGCGCGCCTTGCAGCTCACCGATCCCGGCGTGCTCGAGCTGCGCGAGGTGCCGGTCCCCGAGATCGGGCCGGGCGAGCTGCTGCTGCGCGTCGGCGCGGCCGGGATCTGCCATTCCGATCTGCATGTGCTGCACCTGCCGTTCCGGCTGCGCGAGCAGGCGCTGACACTCGGACACGAGGTCGCGGGGACCATCGAGACGGTCGGCGAGGCGGTCGAGGGCCGCAGCGCCGGTGAACGCGGCGTCGTCTACCTGTGCTGGTCGTGCGGCCGGTGCCGGGAGTGCGTGTCCGGCAACGAGAACGTCTGCCTGGCCGCGGGCCGCAGCGCGATGCCGCCGTGCCCCGGGCTCGGCCCGGACGGCGGCATGGCCGAGTACCTCCGTATGCCGGCCGACGCGTTCGTGCCGATCGGCGATCTCGATTTCCGGCAGGCCGCTCCGCTCGCGGATGCGGCGCTGACCAGCTACCACGCGATTCGCGGTGCGCGCGAGCACCTGCGGCCGGGTTCGGTGGCGGTGGTGATCGGCGTCGGCGGGCTGGGGCATGCGGCGGTGCAGATCCTCGCCGCGACCAGCGCGACCGAAGTGCTCGCGGTCGACGTCGCCGAGGACAAGCTGGAATTGGCGACGCGCGGCGGCGCGGCCGCGGGTCTGCGCGCCGGCCCGGGCACGGCGCAGCAGATCCTCGACCGCACCGACGGCCGCGGCGCCGACGCGGTATTCGACTTCGTCGGCAGCGACCAGACCTGCGCGCTCGCCGTCGCCACGGTCGCGCCGAACGGCGCCTACCGGATGATCGGCCTCGGCGGCGGCACGCCGGAGATCACCGCGGCGCCCGCGGGCGGCCCGGGCTGGCCGTGGGGTGCTTCGATCCGAAAGTCCTACGGCGGCACCAAATCCGATCTGATCGAGTCCGTCGCGCTGGCTCGTTCGGGCAAGCTCGAGATCGCGGTCGAGCAGTACGCACTGGTCGACGGGCGCGCGGCGCTCGACCGGCTCGAGCGTGGGCTGGTCACCGGTCGCGCGGTAGTGGTTCCATGAATGAGGGAGTGCGGTAGATGACGAAGCCGTTCGATGCACAGGCGTTCGCCGCGGCGGCCGTGGCCCGCTTGACCGGTCCGGGTGGCCGTTTCGAGATGGCGGTCGAGGAGGTGCTCGGTGCGCCGATGCCGGTGCTGCGCAACCGAGCCCGCTCGCTGGGCGAGGTCCTGGCCACCGCGGCGGACTGGGGCGCGCGCGACTACCTGGTGACCGAGGACCGCCGGATCTCGTTCACCGAGCACGCGGCCGCGGTCGGCGCGCTGGCCGCGGCGCTGCGGGATCGGTACGGCCTCGGCCGGGGCGACCGCATCGGCATCCTGGCCGCCAACACCCCGGAATGGGTCTGCGCGTTCTGGGCGGCGCAGCAGCTCGGCGCGATCGCGGTGGGCTACAACGCGTGGTGGACGCCGCGGGAGATCGCCTACGGCGTCGAGCACACCTCGCCCGCCGTGCTCATCGTCGACGCGAAACGCGCGGCCCTGGTCGCGGAACTGGATATCCGGGTGCCCGTGCTCACCATGGAACACGACCTGCCCGCGTTGCTCGCCGAATACAGTGGTGCGACACCGGCACTCGCACCGATGGACGAGGACGACCCGGCCGTCGTCCTCTACACCAGCGGCACGAGCGGGCGGCCGAAAGGCGCGGTGCACTCGCATCGAAACCTGGTGGCGGTCATCGGCTATCACCAGTTCAACGACGCGCTCGCGGCCGAGTTCGCGGGCGCGGGTGCGGTACCGAGCGGCCGCAGGTTTCTGCTCACCTCGCCGCTGTTCCACATCGCCAGCCTGCACAACCTCGTGGTGCCCCGGCTGGTGACCGGTGACACCGCGGTGCTCTATCAGGGCGGCTTCGACGCCGACCGGGTGCTGCGGCTCATCGAACGCGAACGCGTCACCAACTGGGGCGCCATGCCGACCATGGCGACCCGGCTGCTCGAACGCGACCTGTCCGGGTACGACCTGTCCTCGCTGGTGTCCTTCTCGCTGAACTCCGCGCCGTCCTCGGCGGCACTGCAACATCAACTGCGCGAACGGCTTCCGGTCGCGCGGACCGCGCTGGTCACCAGTTACGGGCTCACCGAGTCCAGCACGGCGGCCACCATCGCCACCCCGGCCGAACTCGCCGCGTTCCCGGATACCGTGGGCCGCCCCGTGATCGGGGCCGAGGTGCAGATCCGCGACAGTGCCGGACAGGCCGTGCCGGACGGCGTCGAGGGTGAGATCTGCGTGCGCAGCCCGTATGTGATGCTCGGGTACTGGAACGACGACGCGGCCACCGCGGCGGCGATCACCGCCGACCGCTGGCTGCGCACCGGCGACATCGGTGTGCTCGCCGACGGCCGGCTCCGATTGTCCGGGCGGCGTTCGGATCTCATTCTGCGCGGCGGCGAGAACGTCTATCCCGTCGAGATCGAACAGTGCCTCGACGAGCATCCCGCGGTCCGCGAGTGCGCCGTCGTCGGCATCCCCGACCCGGATCTCGGCCAGCAGGTCGCCGCCGTTGTCGTGCTCGAAAACCCCGCGGCGACAACCGAAGCGGAGTTGCGCGCGTTCGCCGCGGAACGGCTCGCCTACTACAAGGTGCCCGCGCGCTGGCGCCTCACCACCACCGAGCTGCCGCGCAACGCCACCGGCAAAGTGGTGCGCACGGGGATCGAGGTCTGACGGACACGGTTGACAGCACCGTAAAATTGCGACGGAAGGGTGACTTGGTTGCCCGGCCGCTCGTGAGGAGTCGACGTGGACGTTTTCGAGCATCAGGGCAGGGCTGTGGCCTACGACCGGGTGGGCAGCGGGACGCCGGTCGTCTTCCTGCACAACGCGGGCACCCAGCGCCACATCTGGGACGATCAGGTGGCGGCGCTGCGCGACGACCACGAGGTGTTCGCGATCGACCTGCCCGGCTACGGGCAATCCGAGCAGCCCGCCGCGGGTTATCGCCTCGCCGACTACGTGCGGATGCTCGGCGCCTTCCTCGACGCGCACCGGCTCGCGAGCGTGACGCTCGTCGGCAATTGCCTCGGCAGCGCCACCGCCCTGCGCTACGCGATGGACCGCCCGGCACGAGTGCGCGCGCTCGTGCTGATCAACCCGCTCACCTGGGACACCGTCCGTTCCGGTCAGTCGGCGGGCCTGGCCTGGGCGGACGCGCGGCTCCCGCTCGGCCCGCTGGCCCGCAGGCTGGCGTTGCCCGGCCCCGCGGTGTCGCTGATCATCGGCAACCAGCTCGGCGCCCGCGGCCGGGCTCAACAGCTGCAGAACTCGCCGCGGCTACGCGCGCACTGGTCCGATCGCGGCCGCCTGCAGGCCCTGCACGGCTTGGTGCAGGACTTCCCCGCCTTCGCGGCCTTCGACGAATTCACCCCGCCCGCCGCCTTCCCGCCGATCTGCACGATTTGGGGCAAGCAGAACCGCATCCTGTCGGCCCGCGCCGGTGCCCGGCTCAGCCGCACGCTGCGGGCGCATACCGCGGTGGAATTGCCCGATTGCGGTCACTTACCGATGGTGGAGGACCCGGCCGGCGTCAGCGCGATCATCACCGATTTCCTTGCGACCTCGCATCGAGCCCCGGTCCCCAAGGCCGCGGGTGGTCTCTGAGTCCGCGACTCAGAGCGGCGCCGAGGTCGGGTACAGCTCGGCGAAGCTGTCCGAGCGCACACCGCAACCGGCGCACTCGAATTCGATGCCGAGGGCGAGCATCCAGGTGATCCGGGTGTGACAGGTATCGCACATGAAGTCCACCCCCTCGGGATGGCAGCACGGGCGTTTGCGGATGAACCACTCGGCTCGATGCCGGCAGGGGACGGTGTCGAAGCGGAGGGTGCAGGCCGGTGCGGCGGGGAGTTGAGCGACGATCGCCTCGAAAGTCGTTGGGACCGTTTCGGAGTTCATCGGTGGTACCTTCCGGCAGGGCAGAGCGGGAGACCGCGGTGGGTCGGTGCGTACCCACACCAGGCAGATCGTTTGCTCAATAATTGCCGTTACTCGGTGTAGATTCGACGTCCGATACGTCCGCTACTGCCCGTTCCACCGGGTTTGATGAGACACCTTCCGGGAACCCGGTCGAATAGAGCCGTCGAGGAAAGGGATCCGTCATGTTGTTGCGCCGACTTGCCCGCCCACTACTTGCCACTGTCTTCGTCGTGGAGGGTGTCGATACGCTGCGGCACCCGGAGTCACGCGTGAAGGCGGCCACCGAGCTGGTGCAGCGCGGCCAGCGTCAGCTGCCCGAGCAGTACGCCGCGAAACTGCCGAACGATCCGGGGACCGTCGTCCAGGTCAACGCCGCCGCGCAGGTAGCTGGCGGTGTGCTCCTTGCACTGGGCAAGGCGCCACGCCTGGCCGCGCTGGTGCTCGCGGCGACCGTGGTCCCGGCCACGGTCACCGAACAGGACTTCTGGAACGAGCCCGATCCCGCCCAGAAGGCGACCAAGCGCAACGCCTTCCTCAAGGATCTCGGACTGCTCGGCGGTCTGATGATCGCGGCCGCCGACACCGAGGGCAAGCCGTCGCTGGGCTGGCGGGGCAGGCGCGCCGCCCGTGGTGCGGCCGCGACGGTCAGCGCCGCGCTGCCGTTCACCGGATCCTCGGACGGCGCCGCGACGGAGGGGCTGCGCCGCCGGGCGCACGAAGTCGCCTCGGCGGCAGGCGCTCTCGGCAGCACCGCGGCCACCAAGGGTTCCGAACTCGCTGACACCGTGCAGCAGCACGGCCCCGAATGGGCCGCCGCCGCGAAGGAACACGCGGCACCGCTGGTGGAGACCGCCAAGGAGCGCGGCGCCGAACTCGCCGACGTGGCCAAGCACCGCGGCGCCGAACTCGCCGAGCGCGCCAGGACCCGCGGCCCCAAATGGGCCGAGCTGGCCAAGGAACGCAGCGCCGAACTCGCCGAGCTGGCCAAGGAACGCGGCGCGGAGCTGGCCGATGTCGCCAAGCACCGCGGTGCCGAGTGGGCCGAGGTCGCCAAGGAACGCGGCGCCGAGCTGGCCGAAACCGCTAAGGAACGCGGCGCCGAGCTGGCCGAGACCGCGCGCGAGCGCAGCGCCGAACTCGCCGACACCGCCCGCGACCGTGCCCCCGAACTCGCCGAAACCGCTCGCAAGCGCGGCGGCCGGTTCGCGGACACGGCCCGGCACCGGGTGGAGCAGCGGCTGCACTGAGATCGAAAACTAGGCCGACTCTTCGTATCCCACGCCACGATCGGACAGCACGGCGTCCAGCGACCGCACCCGGCGGAAGCTGGGCGCCAAGCCGGTTACCTCGATCGCACGATCGACGCACCGCGTCTTGGTGATCAAAACCATTCGCCGACACATCTTTTCGAGATGCGTCTGGGCATCGAACAGCACGCGCAGACCGGCGGCGGACAAAAAGGTGACCGGCGAGAGATCTATGACGATCACCGCCGATCGGGCGCCGATGACTCGGCTCAGGTGATCGCGGAAACTCGGCGCGGTCCAGAGATCTATCTGGCCGTACACCATCATCATCGCGATATCGTGCCGTGGGCGGAACACCGAAAAACGAAGCAGGTCAGCGACTTCGGCCGACCTGTCCGGCGGAACAGCGGCGGACCGCGCATCGTCGTTGCTGGACATTGGACGACTCCTCGGTCCGTCTCGGTGGCGGGGCGGACCTGTCTACCAAGTGAAGCACGGCGTATCCGGGCCTGTACAGCACAGCGACCTTTCAACAACGCAGCGCCTTTCAACAACGCAGCGCGGCGCCTTCGAACTGCACAGCGCTCGTCAGCTCGCGGCTTGCTTACCGAGCGCGCCCGCGAACAGCAGCCCGCCGATCACCGCGGCCGGGACGCCCAGCACGATGGTGCCGATGATCGCGCCGATCGGGGCAGCGGCGGCCCCGGTTACCAGGCAACCACCGAGGAATCCGGGCACCGCGAGCACGCCGATCGTCGGCACCGCGGCCGCGGCACCGACCAGGGCGCCGCCCGCGACACAGCCGAGGGCGGCGCCGATGGTCGTGCCGATCAGCGTGCCGAGTGCGACACCGAGGCCCGCGACCGTGGCGAAGTTCATCACCGCGGTGTTGAAGTCGGTGGACTGGGGGTCGATGGCGATATCGCGCAGATCGGCCGGTGCGGGCCGGGCGGTCGCCGGGTCGGTACCAGGCGTGAGGGTGGCGGTGCGGCCGTCGATCCGCGCTGTGATCGGCCATACCTTGTTGTCGTTTTGATAGCTGAGCGGCATCGAAACCACCAGGCGGCCCGCCGGATCGCGCACCTCGAAACGGCCGTCGACCGCGCGCAGCGCGCCCACATCGGTGGTGAGTACCACCGATTTGTCGACCGCGCTTGCCGTGTAGTGCATTTCGGCCGGCTCGGCCTGTGCGTGCGCGGTGGCGGCTGAACCGGCCAGTGTGGCAACCACACAGACAGCCACCGCGGCGAATGTCGTTCTACCCATGGAAGTCCCCTCATCGTCTCGCGCCGGTGCACACCGACGGCGGATCCGACGCGACCGATGCGCGCCTGAGTCATCGAAAGATGTTGCAGAGAAGCAATATTGGCGATTCAACCGAGAGCTGTCGGTTCGCCGTGCGAGCGATGGCCGCCCACCGCGGAAGGACGCTAGCGGCAGCCGACGGGCCACGCAACCGTTGATCATCGACTGTCGGCCAGGTCACAGCAACCGCACCCGACGGGACGAATCGGTCGAAATTGCCGGGAACTACCGGCTGTAGTGGGCCGACTAAGTGGTCATGCAGCGAACAGCCATGCGGATCAGCCCGCAGGGAGATTTCGGTGTGGTGGTCGAGGACTTCGACCCCGCATCGCAGGAAGACATCCGTGCGGTCAAGCGGGCGGTGTACCGCGAGCGCATCGCCGTGCTCAAGGGCGTCGACAACCTCGACCCGCACCAATTCCTCGCGCTGGCAAGCGGTTTCGGCGAACCGGTGCGGTACTACGAGCCGATCTACCACCACCCCGAGGTGCCCGAGGTATTCGTATCGTCCAATGTCGATACCGGTCCGCAGCGGGTCGGCGTGCCCAAGACCGGGAAGTTCTGGCATTCGGACTACGGGTTCATGCCCCGCCCGTTCGACCTGACCTTCATTCTGCCCCAGGTGGTGCCCCAGCACAGCCGGGGCACCTACTTCCTCGACCTGGTCGCCGCCTATCGTGGGCTCAGCCCCGCATTGCAGCGCGAACTCACGGACACGGTCGCCACCCACAGCGTGGCCCGCTACTTCAAGATCCGGCCGAGCGATGTCTATCGGCCCATTTCCGAGGTGCTCGCCGAAATCGAGGCCAAAACCCCGCCGGTGCACCTGCCCACGGTGCATCCGCACCCCCATACCGGGGAGCCGGTGCTGTATATCAGCGAGGGCTTCACCACCTCGATCACCGGCGCGGACGGGACCGACCGGCCCGACCTGCTGCGCGAATTGCTCAGTGTCACCGGCCAACTCGACGAGACCTGCACGCATTCGGCGATCCGGCTGCAGACCTTCGAGCGGGGCGACCTGCTGATCTGGGACAACCGCGCCATGGTGCACCGGGCGCTGCACAACGCCACCGCCGAGCCCGCGGTCTCGCATCGGGTCACCGTCTACGACGACGAACCGGGCGTGCCGGCATGACCGATCGGGTGTTCCCGGACGATCCGTTGCTGCTGGCGCAGGTGCTGCACTGTTACAAGCCGCACTGCCGCTATCTGCGCAGGCTCGAGGTTCGGTCGGGCGAGAAGGTCACCGCCACCGCAACTTTCGAGATCCCCGACTCTTGCTATATCGACGCGACCGGCCACCTCAACTCGGTCGAGGTGAACATCTGCTACAACCAGATGCTCTATCAGACCATCGCGGTCATGGTGCGGGAGCAGCTCGGGGTCTTCGCCGGGTGGACGATGGACGATTTCTGGCGGCGCCAGTTGCCGGACATCCTGATCACCCGCTTCCACAGCGATTTCCGCAGGCCGATCGACCCACGGCGGTTCTCCGGCGAGTTCACCCTCGACGGCAGCCGGGAGCGCACGAGCTCGCTCGACGGCGCGCCGTTCACCGCGTTGGACACCTCGTTCCGCTGCTGGGACGACGGCGGCGGCCACTGTACGGGCGTCGTCCGGTTGGCGGTCGTCGAAGAGGCCCGTGTACTGGGAGCCGCGCGATGAGTGATCGCACGCTGACTTCGATTCTGGAAGAGCACGCGGCGCACCGCCCCGAAACAGCCGCGATCTGCTGTGCCGGAAGAGAACTCGACTACGCACAGCTGCGCGCCGACAGCATCCGGCTCGCCCGCGCGTTGCACGCCGCCGGCATCGCCGCGGACAGCAGAGTGGCCTATCTGGGCAAGGAATCCGTCGACTACTACGCGCTGTTGTTCGCCTGCGCGCGACTCGCGGCGGTCCTGGTCCCGATCAATTTCCGGTTGACCGCGCCGGAGGTCGAACACATCATCGGCGACTCGGGCAGCACGGTCGTGCTGGTCGACGCCGACTCCGCGCAGATCGCGCGGGCCGCCGCGCCGCACGCCCGCATCGTCGACCTGGGCGGCGACGAGTTCGCGAGCTGGCTGGCCGGTCCCGTCGAGCTGGCGCCGGACGCCTCGGTCGGCGGCCGCGACGATGCGGTGATCCAGCTCTATACCAGCGGCACCACCGGCCTGCCCAAAGGCGTTGTGCTGGCGCAGCGCAGCTTCTTCGCCATCGCCGACGCGCTGGCCGACGCGGGGCTGGACTGGATCGACTTCCGCGCGGGCGACCGCAGTTTGATCGGCATTCCCGGCTTCCACGTCGGCGGAATCTGGTGGGCCATGCAGGGTTTCGCGGCGGGCGTCACCAATGTCGCGATGCCGCGGTTCGACAGCGGCACCGCGCTGACACTGATCGCACAGACCGGGATCACCACCATGTGTGTCGTCCCGTCGATGCTGCGGCTAATCATGTCCGAGCCCGCGATCAGCCCGGCGGCGGTCGAGTCGGTGCGCAAGGTGGTCTATGGGGGGTCACCGATTTCCGAGACCCTATTGCGCGAGGCGCTCGAGCTATTCGACGCCGAGTTCGCGCAGATCTACGGCCTGACCGAAACCGGGAACACCGCGATCTGCCTGCCGCCGCGGGATCATGTGCCGGGCAATCCCCGGCTGGGCGCCGCGGGCCGGCCGTATCCCGGTGTGTCCGTGCGGATCATCGACGCCGCCGGGACGCCGCGACCGCCGGGGGAGGTCGGCGAGATCTGCCTGCGCTCCCCCGCCGCCATGCTCGGCTATTGGCAGCTGCCCGAGGCCACGAGCCAGACGCTGATCGACGGCTGGATCCACACCGGCGACGCCGGATATGTCGACGCCGACGGCTACCTCTATATCCGAGATCGGTTGAAGGACATGATCATCGTGGGTGGCGAGAACATCTATCCCGCCGAGATCGAGAACGTCCTCGCCCGACATCCGGCCGTCGCGGATTCGGCGGTGATCGGTGTACCGGACGACGTGTTCGGCGAATCTGTGCACGCCTTCGTCGCGTGCCGGCCCGGCACGGAGGTGCGGGTGCGTGAGCTGATGACGTTCTGCCGGGAACACTTGGCGTGGTTCAAGATCCCGGCCCGCTTCGAATTGATCGCCGCCGTGCCCCGCAATCCCAGCGGCAAGATCATGCGCTGGCAATTGCGCGATCGGTTCTGGGCCGAGCGGGACAGACAGGTGAACTGAATGGAACCGCTGACCTATGCCGCGGTGCGCGCGGACATCGCCGACGTGCTCTATCTCGAACCGGACGAGCTCACCGACACCGAGGACCTGTTCGCCGCCGGGTTGGACTCGGTGCGCTTGATGGGACTCATCGAACGGTGGAAGAAGCGCGGCGCCGCACCGGCATTCGTCGATCTGGCCGAGCAGCCCACCCTCGCCGCGTGGTGGCCGTTGCTCGCGCCGCGGCCGGTACGGTGAGTTCGCCACAGGGTCGGCCGCTCACCGCCGCCCAGCTCGGCGTCTGGCTCGGCCAGCAACTGGACCCGGCTTCGTCGGCGTTCAATATCGCCGAGTACGTGGATATTTCCGGCCCGCTCGAGCTGGACGCACTGGTGGCGGCCGTCGGCGACGCGGTAGCCGAGACCGAAGTACTGCGGACCCGCTTCGTGGCCGACGGCCCGCGCCAGGTCGAGCACACGCCGGATCAGGCCGTGCGGGTGGTGGACGTCTCGGACGCGCCGGATCCGTTGGCGGCCGCCCGCGCACTGATGGACCGAGACGTCGCCGAGCCGCGTGACCTCACCGGCGACGAGTTGTTCGCGCACATCATCTTCCGGCTCACGCCACACCGCACCCTCTGGTACCACCGCGTGCACCACATCCTGCTCGACGGCTACGGCATGGCGTTGATCGCGCGCCGCGTCGCGGAGCTGTACACCGCGCGCGTCACCGGAACGCCCACGCCCCCCTATGCTTTCGGATCCTGGGACGCGGTGATCGCGGCGGACGCCGCGTATGCCGAATCACCGGAGATCGAGCGCGACCGGGCGTACTGGCTCGACTACCTCGGCGACCGCCCGGCCCCGGTGACACTGTCCGGGGCCACCCCGCACGCGGCGAGCACCGCCGGCCGGACACTGCGGGAGTTCACCGCGCTGGACGGCGAGACGGTCGCGCTGTTGCGCCGGGTCGCCGAGACCGCCCGCGCGAACTGGACCGACGTGCTCACCACGGCCATCGCCGCCTACGTCCACCGGATGACCGGAGCGACCGAGGTATGCCTCGCGCTGCCGGTCATGCTGCGCACCGGTACTCCCGCACTGCGGGTGCCGTGTATGACGCTCAACGGCGTCGCGCTGTGGACCGAATTCGCGGGCGAGCCCACCTTGACCACGCTCACCGGCCGGGTCGCCCGCGACCTGGTACGGGGCCGGCGCCACCAGCGGTACCGGAGCGAGCAGGTGCGGCGCGACCTTGGTCTGGTCGGCACCGATCGCAGCATGTACGGGCCCTCGGTCAACATCATGCTGTTCGACTACGACCTGCGCTTCGGCGCGTGCACCAGCACGGTGCACAACGTCACCGCCGGGATGATCGACGATCTGGTCTTCAACCTCTACGACCGCGGCGACGGCAACGCACCCACGTTGTACCTCGACGGTCATCCGGGCTCCTATACCGCCGCCGAACTCGCCACTCATCTGCGGCGATTCACCACATTCCTGCGTCGCGTGCTGACCGAGCCCGACCGCCCGCTCGACGCGATCGATCTGTTCCTGCCGGGCGAACGAGCAGCACTGCACATCGACAGTCGTGGGCCTGATCGCCGGTGGCCGGAGAACCCGGTGCACGAGGTGCTGGCAGCGCAAACCCTGCGGTCGACAACGGCGACGGCGATCGTCGCCACCGGTGGCGACGGGCACCGGGAAACCCTGTCCTACGGCGAACTCGCCACGCGGACAAAGCGATTGCAGGCCGCGCTGACGGCGGCGGGGACGCGTCCCGGCAGCACCGTCGCGGTGTTGCTCCCGCGCACCGGCGACGCTATCGCCGCGGTCTTCGCGGTGCTGGCCTGCGGTGCGGTCTATGTGCCGCTGGACCCGGGGCAACCCGCCGCCCGCACCGCCCTGCTGCTCGACGGGCTTTGCAGCCGAACCGAACTCGGCGCAATACTCACCACGACCGCACTGGCTTCCCTGCTCCCCGCCACACTCGCCGATCGAGCGGTGCTGGTCGATGACCTCGCTGCGGCCACCGCGGAGCATGTCACGCCGCTCCTGCATCCCGATCATCCGGCGTGGGTGATCCACACCTCCGGCACCACGGGCACACCCAAAGCCACGGTGATCTCGCACCGATCCGTCCGGAACCTCTACCACCATCATCGCGAGCAGCTGATCGAACCCGCGGTGGCGGCGTGCGGTGGCAGGCGGATGCGGGCGGCGCTCACCGCGTCGATGACCTTCGATACCGCGTGGGAGGGCCTGCTCTGGCTGCTGGCGGGCCACGAACTGCATGTCATCGATGACGAGCTGCGCCGCGACCCCGACGCGCTGGTCCGCTACATCCGCGCGCAACGCATCGACTTCCTCGATATCACACCGACTTTCGCGCGCGAGCTGCTCGCGGCAGGACTGCTCGCCGGGCCGCACCGGCCCCGGGTGCTCGCGCTCGGCGGCGAGGCGACCGACGCGGCCCTGTGGTCCGAATTGCGCGCCGAGCCGGAGGTCTCGGTCTACAACCTCTACGGACCGACCGAGTGCACCGTCGACGCCAGCTGGACCACGATCGCCGCGCACGCCGCGCCGTCCATCGGCGGGCCGATCAGCAACGGGCAATGCCACGTGCTCGACCGAGCGCTGCGGCCGGTACCGCCCGGGGTGGTGGGCGAACTGTACGTCGGCGGACTACCCGTCGGACAGGGCTACCTCGGCGAATCCGGCACTACGGCCGCGAGATTCGTCGCGGACCCGTTCGATCCGACGGGCGGGCGGCTTTATCGCACCGGCGATCTGGTGCGCCGGCAGCCTAGCGGGAGCTTGGACTACCTCGGACGCGGCGATACCCAGATGTCGTTGCGCGGCTATCGAATCGAGGTCGGCGAGGTCGAAGCCGCATTGGCCGCCCACCCCGGCGTCGGCGGCGCGGCGGTGCGGATACACGCGGAGGTGCTCGTCGCCTATGTGGTGCCCGCCACGGGCGCCGCGCTGCCGGACCCGCGCACGCTGCGCCTGCACCTCGCGGCACGACTGCCCGACTACATGGTGCCGTCGATATATCTCGAGCTGAAGCGCCTGCCGCACACCGCCAACGGCAAGCTGGACCGGGCGGCGCTGCCCGCACCGCCGGCCGCCGCTGCCGCCGAACGGCCCGCACGGACGCCCGCGGAGCGGACGCTGGTGCGGTTGTTCGCCGAGGCGCTCGAGCTCGATTCGGTCGGCATCGACGAGGACTTCTTCGCGCGCGGTGGGCATTCGCTGCGCGCGGCCCGGGTGCTCAACGGGGTGCGGGCCGCCTTCGGTGTGCGCTGGGATCTGCGCACCATGTTCGACACACCGACCGTCGCCGGGTTGGCCGAGCGGCTCGGGTCGGGCCGATCATTCGATGAATTGCACTGGAGCACGGCCGATCTAGAGGCGGACGTGCACCTGGTCGACGACCTCGTCGCGATCGGCGAACCTTCGACCGCGCCCCGGGTCGCGCTACTCACCGGTGCGACCGGATTCCTCGGCGCGTTCCTGCTCGCAGCGCTGCTGGAACACACCGACCTGCGGGTGTACTGCCTCGTCCGAGCGCAGGACGACGCTGCCGCGACGACCCGGCTCCGGGACGCCCTCGCACGCTACGGACTTCGCGACCGGGCGGATACACCGCGCCCGGCAGATCTGTCGCGCCCTGGATCTGCCCGGCACGAATCCCGGATCATCCCGCTCGCAGGCGATCTCGCCGAGCCACTGCTCGGCCTGTCCACCGAGCGCTACCGGGAGCTGGCCGACACCGTGGACACCATCGTGCACAACGGCGCTCGTGTCCATCACTTCGAGCCCTACGCCAGGCTGCGTCCGGCGAATGTCGAAGGGACCGCGCGCATTCTGCGGCTGGCCTGCACCGGCACCGCCACCTCGGTGCATTTCGTCTCCTCGGTCGACACCGCCTTCGCGGTCGACGGAAATCCGGCGGTGCTGAGCGAGGACCGCCGGGTGGCCGCGACGTCGCTGCCGCCCAACGGCTATGTCGCGAGCAAGTGGGTGGCGGAGGGGCTGCTGTATGCCGCCGCCGCGCGCGGTGTGCCGGTGACGGTGACCCGGCCGGGCCGGATCGGCGGACACTCCGGGACCGGCGCGTCCGGCCCGGACGACGCGTTCTGGAGCCTGCTGCGCGCGATGGTCGTGCTCGAGGCGGTCCCCGACGAGCTGTATCGGACGGGCACGGTGGACGTGGTCCCGGTGGATCGGGTGGCCGCCGCCATCGCCCACCTGGTCACGCACCGGGCCGTCGGTCGGACGTTCCATCTGACCAGCGAGCAGCCGCTGCCCTTCGCGGCGATCGTCGCGGTGCTGCGCGAATCCGGCTATCCGATCGCCACCGTCCCCGCGACGGACTGGCACAACCGTTTGACCGCACTGGCGGATCAGGCTTCGGCGCAGGGCGATCACACCCTGACCATCGCCCGCGCGCACGCCGCACATCTGGCACGGCCGGGTGCCGCCGTCCGCTACAGCCGCACGAATACTCGCGCCGCCCTGACGGATGCCGCCCTACCGCAACCGGATTCGCTGTCCGCGGTGCGGGCCGGCGTCGACTACCTGATTCGGACCCGTTTCCTCCCGCCGCCCGCGGTCCCGGCCGGCGCGCAACCATCGAAGAGGCACCCATGCTGATCAAACACGCACTGCTGCCGGTACTCGCGGCGAGCGTGCTCGCCGCGACCGCCTGCACCACGTCGGTGACCGATGCCACCGATACCCGGCCCGCGTCCGCGGCGACCGAAGGAATCACGAAATACCCGCTGTCCCTGGAGAACTGCGGAAAGAGCTACACGTTCACCGCGGCCCCGAAACGCGTCGTGGTGATGAACGGCGGTTCGGTCGGCGAGGTGTCGGCGCTGCTCGCACTCGGCGTGGCCGACCGGGTGGTGGCAAACGCCCAGTCCTACGGCAATTCCGACGTGCCCGGGCGCGCCGCCGCGATCGATGCGCTCCCCACCGGGAACATCACCCCGAACAGCCTGCAGGACATTCCCCGGGAGGCCATGCTGAACCAGCGGCCCGATCTCGTGATCTCCACCGGCGGGGGCGGTTTCGCCGCCGACCAGGGCTTCGCCACCAGGGACGAGCTGGCGGCGGCCGGTGCGAATACCTATGTGCCCAGGGCCAACTGCGGTGTCACGGGCGCGGTCACCGGCACACCGACGATCGAGGACAGTTACGCCCTGCTGCGCGACCTCGGGGCCATCTTCGACGTGCCGGGCCGGGCCGATCGGCTCATCGCCGATTCGCAGCGCGCCATCGCGGCGACCACCGCCCGGGTGGCCGGGCAGCCGAAGAAGAACGTGCTGCTCGTCTTCGCCGGGATGGGCATGGGCGGCGATAATTCCGACTTCTCGGCGATCGCGGCCGGTGGCATCTGGAACGACGTCATCGGTAAAGCGGGCGGGGTGAATCCGTTCGAGCGGACCGACGGCACCACCTTCGTGACGATCAGCAAGGAGCAGCTCGCCGCGACGCCCATCGACGGGTTGGTCGTGGTGAACTACCGCAGCCCCGATATCGACGCGGTCGCGAAAAGGATTCTCGCTCAGTTCCCACAGTGGCCGGCCACGGCCACCGGAAGCTATGCGGTACTGGCGGATTCGATCTACCTCGGCCCGAGCAACGACGTGGCGGTGGCGCGTATCGCGAAGCTGGTGCACCCCGAGCAGTTCCGGTGACGCGGGCCAGCGCCCGGCCGCCACTGGCCAGGGTGCCGCTGCCGATCGCGCTGGGTGGCGCGGCCGCGGTGCTGCTTGCGGTGCTGGTGCTATCGATCGCCGTGGGGTCGGTGACCGTTTCCGCAGCCGACACCGGCCGCGTGATCGTTGCCCATTTGTCCGGTAGGACAGCCGATGTCGGCTTCACCGTCGATCAGATCGTCTGGAGCTATCGGCTGCCACGGGTACTGCTGGCCGCGCTGTGCGGCTGCGGACTCGCGGTGGCGGGCGTGATACTGCAGGCGCTGGTGAACAATCCGCTGGCGGACCCGTACGTGCTCGGCCTGTCGTCGGGGGCTTCGCTCGGCGCGGTCCTCGTGATCGTCACCGCGGGCGGCGCACTCGGCGGCGTCGGGGTGTCCACCGCGGCGTTCTGCGGCGCGATCGCCACCATCGCGGTGGTGTTCCTGCTCGGCCAGCAGCGCGGCAGGCTGGCGCCCACTCGACTGGTCCTCGCGGGTGTGGCGGTGGGCTATCTGCTGCTGGCGGCCACGAACTATCTGCAACTGCGCGCGACGCCGAACGAGCTGCGCACGGTGATGTTCTGGACGATGGGCAGCGTGGCGGGGGCGCGGTGGGATCGGCTCGGCCCGGTCACCGTGGTCGTGCTGGTGACCGTGGTGGTGGTGCTGGCGTTCGGGCGGCGGCTCAACGTGCTCGGCACCGGTGACGAGCAGGCGACCGCGCTGGGCGTCGACGTGCGGACGCTGCGGATCCTGTTGCTCGTGCTCTCCGCGCTGTTGACCGGCGTCCTGATCGCCGCCGCGGGCGGGATCGGCTTCGTCGGCCTGGTGATTCCGCATGTGGTGCGGCTGGCGTTCGGCCTGGACCACCGGCGCGTGCTACCCCTGTCCGCACTGATCGGGGCCACGTATCTGGTTGCGGTGGACTTGCTTTCGCGCAC
This sequence comes from Nocardia brasiliensis NBRC 14402, assembly GCF_000308475.2. Classification (GTDB taxonomy): domain Bacteria; phylum Actinomycetota; class Actinomycetes; order Mycobacteriales; family Mycobacteriaceae; genus Nocardia; species Nocardia brasiliensis. The sequence continues at coordinate 75,317 of NZ_BAFT02000023.1, forward strand.
GGTCGACGCACCCAACGAGCTGCCGCTCGGCATCTTCACGGCGGCGTTCGGCGCGCCGTTCTTCCTGTGGCTGCTGCGGCGCAACGGCGGTCTGCAATGAGCGCGCGACCGGCCGCCGAATTGTCGGTGACCGGTATACGGGTCACCTTCGGCGAGGTCGCGGTGCTCGACGGGGTGACGTTGCACGCGGCGCCCGGGGCGGTGGTGGGCATCGTCGGTCCGAACGGCAGCGGTAAGACCACCCTGCTGCGCACGATCTATCGCTCCCTGGCACCCAGCAGCGGCGTCGTCGCCGTCGACGGTGCCGATATCGGTGCGATGTCGATCCGGGCCGCGGCCCGCACCACCGCGGCGGTGCTGCAGAACGGTTCCGGAGCAACCGAACTCACCGTGCACGAGGTGGTGCGGCTGGGCCGTAATCCGCACCACTCGCTGTTCAGCAGGGACACCGCGGCCGACCAACTGGCCGTCACGGACGCGATGGCGCGCACCGGCGTCACCGCCTACGCCGAGCGCACCATCGGTTCCCTCTCCGGCGGTGAACGCCAGCGCGTGCTGCTCGCCCGGGCGCTGGCGCAGCAGCCCCGGCTGCTGGTGCTCGACGAACTGACCAATCACCTCGACGTCCGCGCCCGATTCGAGCTGCTCGACCTGATCCGCTCGACCGGCATCACCACCCTCGCCGTCCTGCACGAGCTGGATCTCGCGGTCCGCCACTGTGATCAGCTGGTCGTGCTCGATCACGGCGCGGTCGTCGCCGCGGGCGAGGTGCTCGACGTGATGACCCCCGCCCTGCTCCGCAAGGTCTTCGGCGTGCTCGCCAGCACCGCCCGCCACGACGACGGCGTCATTCGATTGCACTATGCGGCAAAGCCTTTGGCCGATCCCTGAGACCGCCGCGGCTCAGGCGCGCATGCCGCCGTCGACGCGCAGCACCGTGCCGGTGACGTAGGAGGCCCGGTCACTGAGCAACCAGGCTGCGGCCTGGGCGATTTCGTCGGGGTCGGCGGCCCGGCGCAGCGGCGTGCCGGCGTTGAGCCGCTCGATGACGCCGGGGGACTGCGCATCCCAGTCGTGCAGCATCTCCGTCGAGGTGGTGCCCGGCGCGATGGCGTTGACGCGGATGCCTTCCGGGCCGTACGTGACGGCCGCGCTCGCGGTGAGGCTGTTGACCCCCGCCTTCGTGGCACCGTAGGCCGGAAGTTCGGGGTTGCCCATCAGGCTGCCGACGCTCGAGGTGTTGACGATCGCTCCCGTGCCCGCGGTGGCCCGGATGGCTTCGATCTCGGCGACCATGGCCACCCACGTGCCCTTCAGGTTCACGTCGTAGACGTGGTCGAAGTCGGCTTCCCGCGCCCGGTCCATCGGGCCGGGCGGCACGCCGGCCGCGCCGTTGTTGAAGGCGACGTCGAGCCGCCCGTACCGATCGACGGTGTGCGCGACGGCGGCCCGTACGGCGGCCGGATCGGCGAGGTCGCACACCACGTAGCCGGCCGTGCCGCCCGCCGCGGCGATGTCCTCGGTCACCGCTTCGAGCTGCGTCTCGGTCCGCGCCGCGAGCAGCACCCGGGCTCCCTCCTTGGCGAACAGCCGAGCTGCGGCCGCGCCGATCCCGCGTCCGGCACCTGTGACGAAAGCGACCTTGCCGGTCAGAAGACCCGCTCCGGCGATCTGTGTGTTGTCCATGGCGTCAACCCTCGGGCCGTGCCCGCGGCCGAGCCAGGTACCGGGTGTACCTGGCTCGGCACGACGGCGCTCGAGCACACTGGAGGCGTGGACAGACGAGAACTCGCGGACTTCCTGCGCAGCAGACGGGAGCGGATCACCCCGGCCGACGTGGGACTGCCCGCGGGCTCCCGCCGCCGCACGCCCGGCCTGCGCCGCGAGGAGGCCGCGCAGCTGGCCTTCATCTCCACCGAGTACTACACGCGCTTGGAACAGGCTCGCGGTCCGCGTCCGTCGCGCGAGGTGCTGGCGGGGCTGGCCCGGGCGTTACGGCTCTCGGACGCCGAGCGCGACCACCTGCACCACCTGGCGGGCGCACCGCCCGGCCCCGCCGCCGGTCCGTCGCGCGAAGTCCGGCAGAGCATCCTCGATCTGCTGCAGCGGCTGCCGCAGGCGGCCGCGGTCGTGCTGTCGGCCACCTACGAGGTGATCGCGTGGAACGATCTGGCCGCCGCTCTGATGGAGGACTTCTCCGCGCTCTCGCGCCGCGACCGCAACCTGGTGCGCCGCGCCTTCCTCGGCCCGCAGGTGGCGGGGCGGCGGTTGTACGGAGTGTCCGACGCCGACGAATTCGCGCGCAGCGCGGCCCACATCCTGCGCGCCACTGCGGCCCGTTACCCCGACGATCCCGAGGTGGTCGAGCTGGTGCACGAACTCCGCACGGGCAGTGCGGAATTCGAGGCGCTGTGGACCGCTCATGACGTCTGCGCGAAACCCACGCTCTGCAAGATCTTCGACCATCCCCTGGTCGGCCCGGTCGCCGTCAACTGCGACGTCCTCGACATCTCCGACCGGGATCAGCGCGTCGTGATCTATACCGCCGCACCGGGATCTTCCGCCGAGGAGGCACTGCGCCTGCTGTCGGTGATCGGGACGCAGCGGATGGACGCCACCCGCTGAGCCGTACCGATCCGGCGCTCAGACCGGGACACCGCCATAGGTGCGGCGGTGCTTGGCTTCCAGGAAGGACAGCGCGCCGAATGCCATCAGGCCGAGCGCTACCAGAATGAGCAGCCAAGGGCCGAACGGCATTTCGGCGAAATCGCGCAGCACCGCGTCGATGCCCTTGGCCTCGGCCGGGTCATAGTTCAACGCCGCGACGACGGCGGCGAGCCCGATACCGAGCACGACGACACCGCGCGCGACGTAACCGATGCGGCCGAGCCAGATCGCGGCCTGGCGCGAGCCGTGCGTCATCCAGCCCATGCGCAGATCGTCGACGAATTCCAGGCGCAGGCCGCGCACGGTCTGCCAGATCCCGAAGGCGATGACGGCCAGGCCGAGCAGCAGCACGACCACCTGGCCGCCGTCCCAGCTCAGGATCCGGGCGGTCAGGTCACGGGCGATGGCATCGCTCGGTTTCGGCGTCCGGCCGTGTACGACGTACCGCAGGGTGCCCAAAAAAGCCAGGGCATAGACGATTCCGGAGAGCGCGGCGTAAAGCCGGTGTCCCCCCGAGTAGGTCCGCCGGGCACTGGCCACCTGGGTGACCCGCCACGCCACCAGGGCGGCGAAACCGAAGACGAGAATCCACAGCAGCAGATACCCGAGTGGTTTGCTCGCGATCGCCGCCAGCGCACCGCCGCCGTCCGGCTCGTGTTCGGCCGTGCCGATCGCCAGCATGAACCCGATGATGCCGATCGCGAGGTAGGCGATACCGCGGGCGATGAAGCCGAAACGCGCGGCGGCTTCCAGCCCACCCGAACTCGCGGACCTGCGCCGACGCCAATCCTGCGACCGGCGGCCCCAGGACCGCCCGCCGTCGCCGTAGCCGCGTGAACGGCCCCAGCCACGCCGCGTGCCGATGCGGTCCCGCCGTCGATACGTGTTCGCACTGCGAAAAATACTCATGATTGCCTCGCTTCTTCACCGCCGGTAATGCCCACTTCGCCGGAATTGACACGGTGCGGTGCGAATTCGGGCGGCCGGAGCCGGTGCGGGCCATCCGGAGTCATGGCGAGCGAATCGAAGGTTGTTCCCGGCCAACAGATCCCGGGCGAGACAAGACGAGGCAGCCGCCGGGCGGCTCAGCCGTTGGCGCTGCGCCGGATGCCGAATCGGGTTGCGGCGACCAGATCTTCACGACCACGCGCGACGCGCGAACGGACCGTGCCGACCGGGCAGCCGCACACGGTGGCGGCCTCGGCGTAGGACAGGCCGAGGACCTGGGTGAGCACGAGCGCCTCCCGGCGTTCGGGGGCGAGGTCGTCGAGCAGCAGGTTCAGTTCGACGATCTCGGCGAGGCCGTCGCGGCGCGAGACCTGACGGTCGGCCGCGGCCGCCCAGTCCACACCGTGCGCGATCTTCGGCCGCGCCACCGCCATCCGCACCTGATCGACCACCACCCGGCGCGCGATGGACAGCAGCCAGGTGCGCGCGCTGGCGCGGCCCTCGAAACGCTTGATGCTGCCGAGCGCGCGCAGGTAGGTCTCCTGGGTCAGGTCGTCGGCCCGGCCGACCTCGGTCAGGTGGGCGAGCAACCGCCACACGTCCTTCTGCGTGGCGCGGATGAAGCTCTCCAACGCCCGCCGGTCGCCGCGAGCCGCCGCCAATGCCAGGCGGGTGGTCTCGTCGTCCTCGGCGGGGGTGGGCATGAGGTGAACAATAACCGCCGCCACGGCGGCCTCGACAACCGGCGAGCGACCCCGGGGAACTTCGGCGGCCCCGTAGACGACAATCTGGACGTGGAGTGCAAAGAGTGCCGGACGGCCCTGTCCGCCCGGATCGACGGCGAACGGGAGACCGTTCCCGCGGCGCGCGTGGACGAGCATCTCGAGCAGTGCGGCGAGTGCTGTTCCTGGTATGTCGCCGCCGTCGAGACCTCGAAACGGCTGCGCGACACCTCGTCGTACGCGCCCGATCTGACGGACGCGATCTTCGCCGCCGCCGAGCTGGAGCGGCCGGACCGCGCGCGACTGTCGCGGTGGCGCGCGGCCGTGCCCTGGGCGCGCGGTGTCACGTTCGCCACAGGCGCCGGATGGGCGCGTGTCGCGCTCGGTGCGCTCGGTGTCCTGCAATGCGTGCTGGGCCTGGCGCAGCTCGCCGGGATCGACTTCGGCATGAGCCATCACCACGGGGCCGAGACGACCCGGCATCTGCTCAACGAGAGCACCGCGTGGAGCCTGGCCATCGGCATCGGATTCCTCTACTGCGCGCTGCGCCCGCACGCCGCCTCCGGTGTGCTTCCGGTGCTGGGCGTGCTGGTCGCGGCGTTGAGCGCGTTCGTCGTGGCGGACCTGTACTCCGGCGTGGTGCCGGTCTCGCGGGTGCTCTCGCACGGCGTGCTCGTCGTCGCGCTGGCCCTGGTCGTGGTCGTGCACCGCACCCGCCGCCCCGAAACCTCGCCACCGGCCAGCGATCGGGCACCCGCCGATCTGGTGTTGCCGCCGGGCGCCCAGTTCGGCCGTCGCCTCGGCCACCTGCGTTCCACCCAAGATCCCGCCGCGTGAACGGACTTTCATGACCATCGAGCTCGACCAGCTTCGACCCGATCAGCCTGCCGCAGCCACCGAACCGACTCGCATCTCGCTCGCCGTCACCGGCATGAGCTGCGCGGCGTGCGCGAATCGGATCGAGCGCAAACTCAACAAGGTCGACGGCGTGACCGCCTCGGTGAACTACGCCACCGGCATCGCCACCATCGACGCCGCGGCGGGCATCGCCGCCGAACAACTCTGCGCCGAGGTCGACGCGATCGGCTTCGGCGCCGCGCCGGTGACCGACCGCGCCGAGGCGACCAGCGCCGCCCCGGAGGACGCGGAGGTCCGCAGCCTGCTGCGCCGGCTGGTGGTCGCGCTGATGGTGTTCTTCCCGCTGGCCGATCTGTCGGTGATGTTCGCCACCATCCCCTCGACCCGGTTCACCGGCTGGCAGGTGGTGCTCACGGTGCTGGCGCTGCCCGTGGTGGTGTGGTCGGCGGCGCCGTTCCATCGCAAGGCGCTGGCCAACGCGAAAGCCGGTGCGGCCAGCATGGACACGCTGGTCTCGGTCGGTGTGCTCACCGCGACGCTGTGGTCGCTGGACACCATGTTCTTGCACCCGAACAGATCCGGCCCCGCGCCCGACGGCGTCTGGGCGGCGATCTGGGCGAGCGACGCGATCTACCTGGAGGTCGCGGCGGGCGTCACCGCATTCGTCTTGGCCGGGCGGTATTTCGAGGCCAAGGCCAAAAGGTCGGCGGGCAGCGCGCTGCGGGCGCTGGCCGCGCTCGGCGCTCGCGAGGTGACCGTGCTGACCCGGGACGGTCGCGAAATGCGGGTTCCCATCGGCGAACTCGTCGAAGGCCAGCGTTTCGTGGTGCGTCCGGGCGAGACCATCGCCACCGACGGCCTGGTCGTGTCGGGCGAATCGAGTGTCGACGCCAGCGCGATGACGGGTGAGTCGATCCCGGTCGACGTGCACGCGGGCATGGCCGTGATCGGCGGCACCACCGCGCTCACCGGACGGCTGATCGTGGAAGCCGCAGCGGTGGGCGCGGATACGAAACTGTCGGGCATGATCCGGCTCGTCGAAGAGGCGCAGACCGGCAAGGCGCGCATGCAGCGCATCGCCGACCGGGTGTCGGCGGTGTTCGTGCCGTTCGTCTTCCTGATCACCGCGCTGACGTTCGTGATCTGGCTGATCGCCGGCGCAGGCGCCGATCGTGCGGGCGCGGCCGCGCTGGCGGTGCTGGTGGTGGCCTGCCCGTGCGCGCTGGGGCTGGCCATTCCGACCGCGCTGATGGTGGCGTCCGGACGCGGTGCGCAGCTGGGCATTTTCATCAAAGGCCACCAGGCCCTGGAGGCCACCCGCGACGTGGACACCGTGGTGCTGGACAAGACCGGCACCGTGACCAACGGCGCGATGAGCGTCGTCGCGGTGACCGAACACGCGCCGTACGCGGTCGCCGAGGTGCTGCGGTGGGCCGGTGCGGTGGAGGCGGCCTCCGAGCACGCGGTCGCGGCCGCGATCACCCGCTACGCCCGCGAGCAGCTCGACGACGAGCTGCCCGCCGTCGAATCCTTCGAAGCGCTACCGGGTTTGGGCGCACGCGGCGTCGTCGACGGGCGCACGGTGCTGGTCGGCCGGACGCGGCTGTTCGACGATCAGGGCATCGAGATCCCGCAGGAATCCCAGCGCGCGGTGCGCAAACAGGAGAAGTCCGGGCGCACCGTGGTACTCGTCGCGGTGGACGGTGCGGCCGTCGCGGTCGTCGCGGTGGCCGACACCGTCAAGGACACCGCGGCGGCGGCGATCGCCCGGCTGCACCGGCTCGGGCTGCGCGTTCTGATGTTCACCGGCGACAACGCCTTCGCCGCGCAGGCGGTGGCCGACGAGATCGGCATCGATGAGGTGGTCGCCGAACTGCTTCCGGAGGGCAAGGTCGAGCTGATCGCCCGCATGCAGGAGCAGGGGCACCGGGTGGTGATGGTCGGCGACGGCATCAACGACGGCGCGGCGCTGGCCACCGCCGACCTCGGCATGGCGATCGGTGCGGGCACCGACGTCGCGATCGCAGCCGCCGACGTCATCCTGGTCCGCGAGGATCTGGGCGCGGTCGCCGACGCGATCGAGTTGGCGCACGCCACATTACGCACCATCAAGGGCAACCTGGTGTGGGCGTTCGGCTACAACGTGCTCGCCATTCCGGTTGCCGCACTTGGCTTCCTCAATCCGCTGATCGCCGGTGCGGCCATGGCGTTCTCGTCGTTCTTCGTGGTGTCGAACAGCTTGCGACTGCGCAAGGTGCGTTTCGCGCGGTGAGCCCGAACCGGTTTCGCCGGGCTCAGCGCCGGGTCTGGGCCAGTTTCTCCAGCATGGCGTTGTAGGCCTCGAGGTCCGAGTCGCGGTACTCGTCGTCCTTGCGGTCGGTGCGGACCGCCGTGCGGCGGTCCTGCGCCGCCCACTGCGTCAGCAGCGCGCCGACCACTAGCAGCACCGGGACCTCGCCGGAGACCCAGGCGATGCCACCACCCATCCGCTGATCGGCGAGCAGGTCGATGTGCCACGGCAACTGCAGGTTGGTGTAGAACCGCGACCCGATGACCGTGTTCATCGACATCACGGCGACACCGAAGAACGCGTGAAAAGGCATGACCGCGAACAACACCCCGAGCCTGCCCAGATGTGGCAGGCGGCGCGGGCCCGGATCGATGCCGATGATGCCCCAGTAGTAGAGGTAGCCGACGATCAGGAAGTGCACGTTCATCAGCACGTGCCCCCAGTGGTAGCGGATCAGGCTCTCGAACAGCGGCGTGAAATACAGCCCGTAGAGCGAGATCACGAACAGGGTCAGCGCTGTCGCGGGGTGCGCGATGATCGCGGTCGGCCGCGAATGCAGCAGGGCCAGTACCCATTCCCGGACCCCGTGCACCTCCCCGCGCTTCACCGCGGGGACGGCGCGCAGCAGCAGGGTCACCGGCGCGCCGAGCACCAGCAGCACCGGTACGAACATGTTCAACGCCATATGCGTGATCATGTGCATGCTGAACATGGCGAAGCCGTAGGTGCCGATGCCCGACGAGGTCGCGATGAGCAGTGCGGCACAACCGCTCACCCAGGACAGCGTCCGCCACCGCGACCAGGCGTCACCACGCCGGCGCAGGCGTACGACGCCGATCACGTAGAGCACGATTCCGGCCACCGCCGCGGTGCCGATCACCAGGTCGAACCGCCAGAGGGTCAGCAGCCGTGCGACATTCGGCGGATCGAACAGGTCGAAGCCGAGGAACACCTCCTGCGCGGTGAACGACCGATCGGCGAAGGCGGGTGCGGGCTGCACCGCCATGGCCACGGTCACACCCAGCGCCACCGTGGAAAGCGCTGCGCCGCAGGCGATCAGCAGCGCCGTCCGGCGGGTGGGCGGCGCGGTGCGGCGCGCGAACACGAACCGCAGGACGAGCGCGAGTCCCACACCGGCCGCGCCGACCAGCAGGGCGAGCCTGCCGTAACCGGTGCTGAACACCGCCGACCAGGGCAGCAGGATCAGCCACAGCACCAAGCCGCTCAGCGCGGCGGCGAGCACACACAGCAAGCCGATGATCGCGCTGCGGCGCACCGCCGTGCCCACGTGTTCGCCTTGCCTGCGTACGTGTTCCGCGACGCACCACAGCAGACCGGGCAGCACCGACACGGCCAGCTGGAAGATGATCATCGCGCCGGTGCCGTAGTCGTGGTTCGGGCCCTCCCCCGCGTTGCCGACCATCGCGGGCGGCAGCACGGCGATCGCCGCCACCAGCAGCAGCACCGCCGCGCTGTTCCAGGACAACATGATTCGCGCGCCCAGTGTCACCACCGCGGCGAGCACGGCGACCACGATCCACGCCTTCGGCTTCTCGCTGGCGTCGATCAGCGCCCCGAGCGCGCCGAGCCGGAAGACACCCGACACCGTCATGCCGCCGATATTCGCCGCGGTCACCGGGATGAGCGCCAGCGCGGACAGCAACCACACCAGCCCAGCGCGCTCGGCGAGCCGGAGACCGGCGTACCCGTCGACATCGAGGCGGCCGCGTCCGGTGACCGCGGTACAGCACACCGCGTAGACCAGCGCGCCGAGCGCGGTCGCACCGGCCAGCTCGGCGGCGACCCGCAGCAGCACGTACCCGAGGACGTCGGCGAATCCGGGATAGGCGGTGCCCGCCGCCCGATAGGGCAGTTCGCCCGCCTCGACCACCGAGCCGATGACGACGGCGAGCAGCACGACCGCGGTGACGAACCGGATCAGGTGGACTGTCGAGGGTTTCACCTGCACGTTGAAGTCCACCATCCTCTGAAAAGTCCACGCACCTACAACAGGTCTCGCAGGACCGGTCGGATACGCGGAAGGGAAAGTTCCGGCAGCGCGCCAAGTATGAGCCAGCTCACGAACCGCCGGGCGGGCAGGCCGTCAGACGGTGCCGGCGCTCATGCCGCCGGAGATGGTCAACGCCTCGCCGTTGAAGTGCCTGCCGTGCTCGGACACCAGCAACAGGACCGCGTCCGCGACCTCGGCGGGCGCGATCAGATCACCGTTGGGCGGACCCGAGGCGAACATCTCCAGCACGTCTTCGCGGGTGGGATTCTCTTTGTCCGGCAACATCATCTGATACGTGGCCGGGTTCTGGATCATGTCGGTGTCCACGCCGGCGGGCAGTATCGCGTTGACGGTGATGCCGTGCTCGGCCACCTCCAGCGCCAGCGATTTCACCAGGCCGAGCACGCCCCACTTCGCCGCCGCGTAATGGCCGGCGTTGCGCACGCCCATCCGCGCCACGATGGACGAGGTGGCGACGACGCGACCCCAGCGGCGCTCGATCATGTGCGGCACCACCGCGCGGAAGCTGTGGAAGACGCCGCCGAGGTTGACCGCGATCATGTCCTGCCACATCTGCTCGCCCATCTGCGCGAGCGGCGAATTGGAGGCGATGCCCGCGTTCGCGATCAGGATGTCGATGTGACCGAAATCATCGATGGCACGCTGGGCGACCGCGTTCATCTCGGCCTGGCTGCGCACGTCGGCCCGCAGCGGCACACACCGCCGCCCGGTCTCCTCCACCAGCTTCGCGGTTTCGGCCAGGTCATCGGGGGTGGCGAGCGGATAGTGCAGGCCGGCGATCTGTTCGGCGATATCGCAGATCACGATGTCCGCGCCCGCCGTGGCCAGCGCCAGCGCATGCGCCCGGCCCTGACCTCGGGCACCACCCGTGATCACCGCTACCCTGTCGTCCAGTGTCCCCATGCCGGGCCCCTCACCAGATCGGTATTGTTCGGCCGCCCCTCATCGTTGCATGTCCGCCCGGGGCATCGTTGTCGTTTTCCGTCCGTCGTCCGGAAAACCGGACGAAACGTTCTGGGTCGATGCAGCGACGAAGGGAGTGCGTTGTGCGCAGCAGCATCAGGCGATCGAACTCGCCGACCGCACAACGCTCCGGCGCGCGGCCCAGCGCGCCCACAATGGTCCCAGGGGGCCAGATGACCGATTGTGAGTACTTCACCGTGGATCTCGACCAGCTCGTTCGACCACTCGGCAGCACACCGATCGACCACGACATCAGCGTGGCCAGCGCGCTGGCCAGCCCGCTGCTGCGCAGATTGATCCACACCGCGGTCGGTCTCTCGACCGACTCGATCGATCTGCTGGCCACCATGACCGATCGGCTGCGCGCCGTCGAAGGCATCATCATCCGCGACCCGCTCGAGCTCTGACCACTCGCTGATGCGGGTGGCCTATCGCCACCGTGTCGCGCCGATCGCTCCCCTTGACAGCAAATACCAAGTAGGAGCCCGCTATTCGCCGTGCAGCCGCTAACCTTCGGCAAAGTCGATCAAGGGGTGGCGTGAGACCGCCGTCACATGGTTACGTTGACTCAGGCCGGTCCCGCCGGCCGTAGGTGAACCCCGGTTCGGGAGGTGGCGGCGGCCGTGAGTGTGACGCAGACCGAACAACTTCAGGCGACTCGACCGTATCCGGCCCGCACCGGGCCGAAGGGTTCCTACCTCTGGAAGATGATCACGACCACCGATCCCAAGGTGCTCGGGGTCATGTACCTGGTCACCGCGATGACCTTCTTCTTCATCGGCGGCCTGATGGCACTGCTGATGCGCGGCGAGCTGGCCCGGCCCGGGTTGCAGTTCCTCTCGACCGAGCAGTACAACCAGCTGTTCACCATGCACGGCACGATCATGCTGCTGTTCTACGCGACGCCGATCGTGTTCGGCTTCGCAAATGCCGTGCTGCCCTTGCAGATCGGCGCGCCCGACGTAGCCTTCCCCCGTCTCAACGCGTTCAGCTACTGGCTGTATCTGTTCGGCGCGAGCATCGCGACCGCGGGCTTCCTCACGCCGGGCGGGCCCGCCGATTTCGGCTGGACCGGTTACACACCGCTCAGCACGTTCGAGCACGCGCCCGGCGCGGGCGGCGACCTGTGGATCATGGGGTTGATCCTGTCCGGCCTCGGCACCATCCTCGGCGGCGTCAACATGATCACCACGATCATCTGCCTGCGCGCGCCCGGCATGATCATGTTCCGGATGCCGATCTTCACCTGGAACATCCTGATCACCAGCATCCTTGTGCTGCTTGCCTTTCCGATCCTCACCGCGGCGCTGTTCGCACTCGCGATCGATCGGCACCTGGGCGGGCACATCTACGACACCGCCACCGGCGGCGTGCTGCTGTGGCAGCACCTGTTCTGGTTCTTCGGGCACCCCGAGGTGTACATCGTCGCGCTGCCGTTCTTCGGCATCGTCACCGAGATCTTCCCGGTGTTCAGCCGCAAACCGCTGTTCGGCTATACCGCGCTGATCTACGCGACGATCTCGATCGGCGCGCTCTCGGTGGCGGTGTGGGCACATCACATGTACGCCACGGGAGCGGTACTGCTGCCGTTCTTTTCGCTGATGACCTTCCTGATCGCGGTGCCTACCGGGGTGAAGTTCTTCAACTGGATCTTCACGATGTGGCGCGGTCAGTTGACCTTCGAGACGCCGATGCTGTGGTCGCTCGGGTTCCTGGTGACCTTCCTCTTCGGCGGTCTGTCCGGCGTCATCCTCGCGTCGCCGCCGCTGGACTTCCATGTCACCGACTCGTATTTCGTTGTGGCGCACTTCCATTACGTGCTGTTCGGCACCATCGTCTTCGCCACCTTCGCCGGTATCTACTTCTGGTTCCCGAAGATGACCGGCCGGATGATGGACGAGCGCCTGGGCAAGTGGCACTTCTGGACCACCTTCGTCGGGTTCCACCTGACCTTCCTGGTGCAGCACTGGGTAGGGGCCGAGGGCATGCCGCGCCGCTACGCGGACTACCTGCCCGGCGACGGATTCACCACGCTCAACATGATTTCCACCATCGGCGCATTCGTCCTCGGGGCGTCGATGCTGCCGTTCATCTGGAATGTGTTCAAGAGTTATCGCTACGGCGAGGTGGTCACGGTGGACGATCCGTGGGGCTACGGCAACTCGCTGGAGTGGGCCACCACCTGCCCGCCGCCGCGGCACAACTTCTACGAGCTGCCCCGGATCCGGTCCGAGCGTCCCGCCTTCGAGCTGCACTACCCGCACATGGTCGAGCGGATGCGCACCGAGGCGAGCGTCGGATGGAGCGGCGGGCATCGCAGCACCCCGCTCATCCAAGATCGCGCGGTCAGCCAGAAGGTCGAGCTGACCAAGCGCGCACCGGACAGCGAGCCCGGCAACGCCGACTGATTGTTGCCAGAATGGCAACTCAAGTTTGCCAATAGCGCCCCGCACGGGGATCGTGGTGGACATGACCGAGACACACAGCCACGGCGTCGGCGCGCACCAGGCCGGTAACACCGTCGAATTCTGGGAGAACTTCTACCAGGAGCGCGAGCGCGTCTGGTCCGGCAATCCCAACTTCCTCCTGGTCCGCGAGATCACCGGGGTGCCCGCGGGCACCGTGCTGGATCTCGGCTGCGCCGAGGGCGCGGACGCGATCTGGTTGGCACAGCAGGGCTGGCAGGTCACCGGCGTCGATGTGTCCGAGACCGCGCTCGGCCGGGCCCGCGCGCACGCGGCCGAACTCGGCGTCACCGGAATCACTTGGCAGCAGGTCGATCTCGCGCACTCGTTCCCGGCCGGGACCTTCGACCTCGTCTCCGCCCAGTATCTGCACTCACCCGTCGCGCAGGCCGACGAGCGCGAGCGCATCCTGTCCCGCGCGGCGGACGCCGTGGCCCCCGGCGGCCTACTGCTCATCGTCGGCCACGCGCATTGGCCGAGCTGGGTGACCGAACCTCCGGCCGATATCCACTTCCCCACCACCGCCGAGGTACTCGCCGCCCTGCGCCTCGACCCCGCCGCGTGGACCGTCGAACGCGACGACCTCGCCGAGCGCGACCAGCCGAGCCCCGAGGGCGTACCCGGCACCCGCCAGGACAACGTTCTGCTCATCCGTCGGCACTGAGCCCGCGCGACCCGTCAGGAGGCGTCGCCGAGTTCGTCGATATTGGCGAGAATCTTTTCGTGCCAATCGATCTCGGCCTGGATCCGCATGACGGCGTGGTCGACGACGAGATCGTCGACCACGGTCTGCTCGGGCCAGCGCCGCTCCAGGTGATGCGCGATCCGGGAGCCGTGCGCGCGCAGCGCGGCGATCCGGTCTTCGAGGTAGCCGCGCAACAGCTTCCGATCGAGGTCGGCACTGACCGCCAAGGCGAGATCGACCGGGTCGGGCCGGATGTCGACCTCGGTGAGCGCCTCGTCACGTAATGCGCGCAACTCCCGCAGGCCTTCGTCGGTGATCTCGTAGACGGTCCGGGCAGGTAACGCGCCGGGCTGCTCGGTCCGCAGCGGACGGATCAGGTTCTCGTCCGCCATCCGGTGCAGTGCCCCGTACAGCGAGCCCGGTTTCACCCGCGACCACAGTTCTGCGCGATCCAGCCGGGCGTCGCGGCGCAACTGATGACCGTGCATCGGGCCGCTCTTGGCCAGCGCGGCGAGCACGAACAGGCGAGTCTCGTTCACCCTTCTAGTCTGTCACGACTACTCGTATTTGAGTACTCTGATAGGCATGGCTGTTCGACCGATCCTGATTGCCGGTGACCCACGACTGACCACACCGGCCCGGCCGGTGGTCGCCTTCGACGCGGAACTCGCCGCGTTCGTCGACGATCTCTTCGCGACCAATACCGCCGCCAACGGCGCGGGGCTGGCCGCGAATCAGGTCGGCGATCCCCGGGCGGTATTCGTCTACGACCTGGTAGACGGCTCGACGCGGTATCGAGGGTGCGTCGTGAATCCGGTGCTGGAGACCTCCACGATCCCGGAGACGATGCCCGATCCCGACGACGATCTGGAGGGTTGCCTCTCCGTGCCGGGCGAATGGTTCCCGACCGGGCGGGCGCACTGGGCCCGCGTCACCGGCGCCGACGTCGACGGCGCACCGGTCACCGTCGAGGCGACCGGCTACCTGGCCCGGTGCCTCCAGCACGAGACCGACCACCTCGCCGGGCACCTCTATCTCGACCGGCTCATCGGCCGGAATCAGCGGGCGGCGCGCCGAATGATCAAGGACCGCAGGTGGGTTCGGCCCGGGCAGAGTTGGCTGCCGGGATAGGTTCCTGTCTCACAGATGCCTCCGCGGTTCAGCTCGGCGCCTGGTAAGGCGGAGGAGGAACCCGGCGGCGAGCTGGACCGTGGCGGCGCCGGAGGCGACTTCGAGTCAGGGACTAGGCGTCGGGCGCGTGGGTTCGCGTGGTGGTGAGGATGGTCCGGGCGACCAGGGCCGGGTCGTCGATCATCGGGACGTGACCGACGGCGGGGAGCAGCTCGAAGTCGGCCTGGGGCAGGCGTTCCCGGGCGATCTTGCCGTTGACCTCCGGCGGCAGGACAGCGTCGCGGCTCGACCACGCCAGGGTGACCGGGCACGGCAGCGGATCCAGCGGGGCGATCTGCTCGCCGGTGCCCAGCAGATCGTCGGTGATCGCGCAGTCGAGCAGGTCGCGCGCGGTCTGCACAGCCGCACTCGGTGTCAAACGATCTGCGCGGCAAGCGATGTCACGCATGCCCAAGCGACGGACCAGCGGCACCTGGAAGGCCAGTGGTTGCACCGTGCGGGTGAGCCGGGTGAGCGCGGCCAGCCTGCGTAACTTCGTGACGCCCGCGGATTGCGCGTGCGTGCCCGCCGTCCAGAACCCGGCCGGCGACAACGCGCACACACTGGCCGCCCGGCCGCGCCGGGCGAGTTCGATCGCCATCCAGCCGCCGAGGGAGTTCCCGGCCAGGTGCGGCCGGTCCAACCCGAACTCGTCCAGCATGCGTTCGGCGCCGTCGACGAGATCGGCGACGGTGGCGGGCCGCCGCCGCACGGGTGGGCCGCCCCGGTGCCCGAGCGCCGTCAGGGCGAAGACCTCGTGGTGTGGTGTGACCAGCGGGATGACCTCGTCCCACACCCGCGCCGACATGGTGACGCCGTGGAGCAGAACGAGCGGTGACTTGCTGGAGGCCATGAGCGAGTCTCGCACGGACGGCGCTCCTGCGGGGAGCCGGCAATCAGGGCAGGCCGCTCAGTCCGCGGTACACAGCAGATACTCAGCGGGCTCGCAGCTCGGGCTGGATTTCGGCGGTCATCCTGAGGCCATGATGGGTGGAACCCGTGCCCGGAGCACGCGGGCGCAGCGCTCGGTGTGGCGGTCGTGAAGCTGCGCGCTCGCCTGGCCCGGCGGCTGTCCGCCATACCGTTACGGATCGGTTTGGTGATCGCGGTACTGCTGCTGACGACCACCGCGTTGCTCGCCTCCGGTGTGGCGGTGACCTCGGGGCTGAGCCGTTCGCTGACCGAGCGCACCGACGAGCAACTGCTCGACGCGGCGCATTCCTGGGCCGAGCCGCGGCCGATGAAGGTGGTGCTCTCCGATCAGGGTGCGGTGCAATGGATTCCGGCCGACGCGCCGGCGCAACTGCCGGCGCCCCGTTCGATCGGCGATCAGCCGCGCCGCTTCTTCGAGTTGCGCAAGGGTGCCGAGGGTCAGCCTTATACGAAACCGGATGGCGGCGGAGCCAATTCCGGTGCGCCGGAGCTGCCGACTCAACTCGGTGACACGCCGACCACCGTGGGATCGACCGGTGGGTCGTCGGTGCGTTGGCGGGTCCTGTCCGTTTCGAACGAATACGGCTCGACCATCATCGCCTTGCCGCTGACCGACAACCAGGAGACCGTCTCACGACTGATCTTCTTCGAACTGGCCATCGGCACAACGGCTTTGGTCGCGCTCGGGGTGCTCGGCTACCTGGTGATCCAGCGCAGCCTGCGGCCGCTGCGCGCGGTGGAGGACACGGCCGCGGCGATCGCGGGCGGCGACCTGCACCGGCGGGTTCCGGTGCAGAACGTGGACACCGAGGTCGATCATCTGGCGCGCTCGTTGAACGAGATGCTGGCGCAGATCCAGTACGGCGTCGCCGCCACCGAGGCGTCCGAGGAGGCGGCGCGGCGCTCCGAGGCCAGGATGCGCCGCTTCATCGCGGACGCGAGTCACGAGCTGCGCACGCCGCTGACCACGATCCGCGGCTTCGCCGAACTGTATCGGCAGGGGGCGAGCAAGGACGCGACCATGGTGCTCGGCCGGATCGAATCGGAGGCCGAGCGGATGGGGCTGCTGGTGGAGGACCTGCTCCTGCTGGCCCGGCTCGACGAGAAGCGGCCGCTGGCGCGCCAACCCGTGGATCTGCTCGCGCTCGCGGGCGACGCGGTGCACAGCGCGCAGGCCATGGCCGCCCGCCAGCACGCGCCGGACACCCCGCAGCGCCGCATCGGCCTGGTGATCGAGCCGGGCGAGGGCACCCTCGATGTGCTCGGCGACGAGCCGCGACTGCGTCAGGTGCTGGCCAATCTGCTCGGCAACGCCCTGACCCACACCCCGCCCGAAGCCGCCGTCGTCGTCCGGCTCACGCCCTGCGTCGACGAGGTGCGTCTCGACGTGATCGATTCCGGGCCTGGGCTTTCGCCCGAGGCGGCCGCGCGGGTGTTCGAGCGCTTCTACCGCACCGACGCCTCCCGGACGCGCGCGAGCGGGGGCACCGGTCTCGGTTTATCGATCGTGCCTGCGCTGGTCGCCGCCCATGGCGGCCGGGTGAGCTTGGACAGCAGTCCGGGAGAAGGGGCCACGTTCACCGTCTTCTTGCCGCGCAGGCCGCCGACCCCCTAGATCGGCCCGCGCCCAACGCGTTTCAGCGCCGAGCGGCGACGAGCACGTCGTCGATCGGCGGGCTCTGCGGCACCGTGCCCTCCTCGATGAACCACTCCCACCGCATGATCCGGGCCAGCATCCAGGTCGGCATCCGCAGCAGCAGCTTGGCGATGGTGGCGAAACCACTCGTACCCGCGAGCACCGAGCGGTGCGCCGCGAGCGCGGTCCGGCGCTGCCCCGCAAAGCGGCGCACATCGATGCGGTGGGTGATCTCGGCGGCCGGACTGTACGTGGCGTCCAGCCGCGCGAGGTTGCTCCGGATACGGAGCGCGGTGAGCAGACGCGCTATGCGCAGCGCGTTTTCGCGCGGCATGGTGGCCTGCAGTACCCGCACGCCCGTCAGTTCCGCCGCCCGGCTGCCTACCTCGCTGACCCGCACGTGATCTCGGTGGCCGTACCCGCCGTTGCGGTCGTAGCTGAACAGGATCTCGGCCGCTTCTTCGCGCAGGATCGCGGCCAGCCGTGCGGCGGCCTCCTCGGGATCGGCTCGGACGAAGCGGGGTCGGTCGGCCGGGTCCGCGTAGAGCACCGCGCCGTGCCCGCTGTCGGCGTAGCCCAGGTGCACGACCCGCGCGACCCCCAATACAGCTGCGCTGGCAGATAATTCGGCGAGCCGCGGCGCGGGTCCGTCGAGCGTGGCCAGGTGCCCATCGGTCGCCACGACGAGCACGGTGCGGTGCCCCGCCGCGGCCAGCTTCGCCAGTGTGCCTCCGGTGAGCAGGGTTTCGTCATCCGGGTGTGCGTGCAATGCCACGACGGTCGCCATCGGACCAGTCTGGCAGCAGTCGGCGGCGGGTCAGCGCAGGATGAGCAGCAACAGCGCCTTCTGCAAGGTGTCGAAGATCCGGGCGACGGTGATCGCGATATCGACGGTACCCATCATCACAGGCCCCTTTCCGCAGGGACGAACAAGCCTCGATGTACCAATTCAAGACCTGACGTCGCGAATTAGGAAGGGGTACGGCTGTATCTGCCGCGGAATCGGTGCGCTACATGCCGACACATTCGATGATCGGCGCGGGATAGTCCGCGGGATCGATGTTCTCGCGCCACGGTGTGTGGATCGCGGCACCGGAAAGATGGGCGAGTTCAGGCAGCCAACGCCGGACGTAGTCACCGTTCTCGTCGTAGCGCTTGGCCTGCCGGAGGGGGTTGAGCACGCGATTGGGCCTGGTGTCGGTGCCGGTACCGGCGACCCACTGCCAGTTGAGCTGGTTGTTCGCCAGATCCGCGTCCACCAGCCAGTGCAGGAAGTGCGCGGCGCCGACGCGCCAGTCGATGCGCAGCGATTTGGCCAGGAAGCTGGCGGTGATGAGCCTGGCTCGGCCGGGCATCCAACCTTCGGCCTGCAACTGGCGCATGGGGGCGTCGACGATCGGGAACCCGGTGCGGCCGTCCCGCCACGCCGCGGCGGCGTGCGCGTCGTCACGCCACTCGCCCGGGCGCGGCCGATAGTCCGACCACGCGATATCCGGTCTGGCCGCGAGCAATTGGTGATGAAAGTCGCGCCAGGACAGCTGCCTGGCGAAGGCATGGCCGCCCGGGGTGGACATATCGACCCGGTGCACCAGTTCGACCGGCGAAACACAACCGAAGTGCAGATACGGCGAGAGCCGGGAGGTGGCATCGGCGGCGAGGTCGTCGTTGCGCTCCTCGTAGTTCTCGATCGCACCGGACAGCCAGTCCCGCACGATCTTTCGCCCCGTCGTCTCGCCGCCGACGGCGAGCTGCGGGGAGGACGGGCCCGCGCAGAGTTCCTCGGGTTCGGGCAGCGGATCGCTGTGCACCGGCGGCAGGGTGAGTTCGCGCGGCTTGCCTAGCGGTTTGCGCTGGTGCGCTTCGGTCCAGCGCCGGAAATACGGTGTGAAGACGGCGAAGTGGTCGCGGCCGGTGGACGGGACGAGCACCTCGGGATCGGCGGCGGTGATCGAGGCGGCGTGGCTGTGCAGCAGACAACTGCACTGCGCCAACCGATCCCGCAGCGCCCGTTCCCGCCTGCGGCTGTATCCGCTGACGTCGGCGGCGATGTGCACGCTGTCGGCATGCACCTCTTCGGCCACCGCGGCCACCTGT
Source organism: Nocardia brasiliensis NBRC 14402 (assembly GCF_000308475.2). Classification (GTDB taxonomy): domain Bacteria; phylum Actinomycetota; class Actinomycetes; order Mycobacteriales; family Mycobacteriaceae; genus Nocardia; species Nocardia brasiliensis. Next base: position 94,780 of record NZ_BAFT02000023.1, read on the forward strand.
TCGACGACGTCACCGCGCCGCACCACCAACCTGCCGCCGATCGCCCGCAATTCGGCGTCCAGTTCGCCCAGCGCGGCGGACAGGAAACGCGCCCGATTCGGGGCCGCGAACCGGCCACCGGCGATCGCCTCATCGATCACGAAAAGCGGTACCACCGAGGCACCTTCGCGATGTGCCGCGGTGAGCACCGGGTTGTCGCGCACCCGCAGGTCACGCGTGAACAAAGCGATGGTGACGGTCATCTGCTCCTCTTCGAGTGCTGAGACGAATACGGTCCGGCGCCCGGAAGGGTGGCGCCGCGGTGCGGCGGGCGGCTCAGGCCTGCGACCCTCGACGCGACCCTCACGAGCGCCGGACCGGAGATCACACTGTGCAGAGCGGAACGATCTGGGTGAAGCCGCCAGTGCTCGGCGAGGTCAGGTAAAGGCACGGATCCTGACCCGCCGCAACGATTCCCGCGCGCACCCCCGACCAGGCCGCCTGGTCGAGCCGAGTATCGCGCGCAAGGACGAAGCCGGACAGCCGGCTCGGGTCGGTGACCACCGCCCAGGAGTAGTCCGGGGCGAGCGCCGTCACGATGTAGTTGGTGGGTCCGTCGAGCCGATCCTGGGTGGGCACGCCCGGAAAGCTCACGTGCAGTTGCGCATTGGTCGCACGATCGTTGACCGTCGCGGTACCCGCGATCTCGTTGTTCCCGTTCGTCCAGGTGGTGCACGTGTTGCGCACCGCGACGTTGCCTTGCGCGTCGAGCGAATAGTTCGCCTTGGTGTCGCGGGCGCAGGCGAGGCTGAAGTACTGCGGCACCGCCGCGAGTTGATGCCAGGTACCGAGGTACTGATTCAGATCCAGCGACGGCACCGGGGCCGGCGCGGCCTGCGCACTACCCACCGAAAGAACCGCGGCCGCAAAACCGGCCAGAACCATTGAAAGACGTACCGGATACCGCTTACTTCGAGATGTCACACGAACTCCTCGGTTATCGACGATATCCGCCATCCTATCGCATAACGATGCAAAACCGATTCACTATCCCGGATCGCGACCCAAAACTTCGACCACAGCTTCCGCGGCGCAGATTACGGGCACCGACGCATCCAGCATCGATCTATCCGAGCTGGGCCGCGCTGCTCGAGTGTTCGCCGATCTAACGGCGACACCCCCTTGGGCGGCGTTGGGCAGGCGCAGCGTGGCGAGGCCGTCGCGATTGCCGCGAGCTGGGGCTGCGAGGGGTGGCGACCGTCGCCGCCGTACCGCGCTGAGCACCTGGGCGCGGGCCGCCGGACACTCCGCGCGACGGCGGGACGGCCGGGCGTGGTGAATCGGGTAGGGCGGGGAAGGCAGAATGAGGCGATGACCGCCGGTTCTGCTCACGCTTCCGACGCGGCCGGCTACACGGTCCGCGCGGTAGCCGAGCGACTCGGCATCCCGACGGCGACGTTGCGGAGCTGGAACCGGCGCTACAACATCGGGCCGCCGCAACATCGGCCGGGCAAGCACCGCCTCTACACCGAGGCCGATATCGCGCAGCTCGGCCGCATGCTGACGCTCATCCAGGACGGCGCGACCCCGGCGGGTGCGGCCGCGGCGGTGCGCGGTCCGGCCCCGCGACTGGGCGACCGGTATCCGTTGCTCGCCGCGGCCTTCATGCTCGAAACCCGCGCAGTATCGGATCACCTGGAAGCCCACTTCCGCGCCTACGGCGTCGCCGATACCTGGGATCGCTTGTGCCGCCCCGCTTTCGCCGACATCGTCGACCGGCAGGGCGCGGGCGAGCGCTGCATCGATGTGGAACACCTGCTCTCCTGGTGCATCACCTCGGTGCTGCATCGCACCAACCCGCCGCCGGTCGCGCCCGCTACGACACCGGTGGTGCTGGCCTGCACCAGCGGGGAAACGCACGCGCTCCCGCTAGAGGTGCTGCGCGCGGCACTGGCCGAACGCGATATCGGCGCCCACATGCTCGGCGCGGACGTCCCCACCGGCGCATTGACCGACAGCCTCGCCAGGCACACCCACCCCGCCGCCGTAGTGCTCTGGTCCCAACAGGAATCGACCGCACTCACCTCGGCAATCCGCGCGTGCCACGAAGCCGGCGCCCAAGTCTTCGTCGGCGGCCCCGGCTGGGACGCCGTGATCCTCCCCGACTCCGCCCACCGCGTCGCCAGCCTGCAAGACGCCGTCGAACAACTGAGCTGACCGGGCAGCGCGCCCACGGCCAACTCGCCACCCATCCGCTCGCACTCCGGAAGCGAAACCCTTCCCCGAGCGCACACGCGCCGAATTGACAGTTGGGCTGACCGGACGGCACGCCCACACCTAACTCGCCACCCGCACCCTCCGACCGCGCGCGTGCCCCGCCGCCGAACAGCTGAGCTGCGACCGGGTGGCGCGCCAGCGCGGAATTCGCCACCCATCCATTCCGCGCTCCGAGACGAATCCTTCCGCGTGCACCCGCACCGGGTCGACACCACGCAGGCTGCATCACTGAGGTCGCGTGCGAGGCGAAGCGATGCATGATCGATTCAGATGTCGTTGCCGCGACAACCCTTGGACAACTGTGGGCAACCCCGCCTGGCCGCGAAGCATCCCTGCGGTCCACTTGTACGTTCTGCGCGCGGCCGAATGGCTCGGCACAGCTTCCCGACCACACTGCGGCGGTGCGGACAGGTGACCGCGCACGCTGTCCGCATCCGGGGCCACCGGGTCCTGCAGCGACACGAATTCAGCTGCCGGTAACCGGCCGATTTTCGCCGCCTCGATGACCGGGCGTTGCCATTCGGCCACCGTCTGTATCATCCTGCGCGCGACAGTGGCAATACCCCTTGCCGCACTTGTGGTCTCGGTGCGCATTCGCAGGCACGGCGTGCAGCTCTGGGCACGTGGCCTGCCGCTCGTCCCCCGGCCCGCCGAGCACCTCGAGGAGTATTCGCGGTGAGCATCCGATCCCACGTCGCGGCACTCCCCGCGACCACCTGGCCCGATATCGAGCGGGTGCCCACCGGCACCCGCGCCGCGCTCGCCGCGGCGGTGGCGAACAAGCTGTTCCGGCGTGCCGTGCGCGCACTTCCGATCCTGGTGGAGTACCCGGACGGGAGCACGCTCGGCGGGGGCGGGCCGGACGCGCCCCGGCTGGTCCTGCACCGCCCCGGCGTTTTCGCCACGCGGCTCGGCGTCGGCGGTTTGATCGGTTTCGGCGAGGCCTATATGGCCGGCGATTGGTCCGCGCCCGATCCGGCCGCGACGCTGGCGGTGTTCGCCGCACATGTCGACACCCTCGTCCCGGCGCCGCTGCGCGCACTGCGCCGCTGCTACGTGGCCAGACCTCCGGCCGCCGAACGCAACAGCGAGTCGAACACCCGCGGCAACATCGCCAGGCACTACGACCTGTCGAACAACCTCTTCGAACTGTTCCTCGACGAGACCCTGACCTATTCCAGCGCACTGTTCCCGGCCACCGCGCCGCCGCCGCGCTGGGCCGACCTCGCCGCCGCCCAGCGCGCCAAGATCGATCGGATCCTCGATTGCGCCGGAGTCGGCCCGGGCACCCGGCTACTCGAAATCGGCACCGGCTGGGGCGAATTGGCGCTGCGCGCGGCCGCCCGCGGGGCGACGGTACGCTCGGTGACCCTCTCGACTGAGCAGCGCGCGCTCGCGCTGGACCGGATCGCGGCCGCGGGGCTTTCCGAGCGCGTCACCGTCGATCTGCTCGACTACCGCCGGGTGCGCGGCGAATACGACGCGGTGGTGTCGGTGGAGATGATCGAGGCCGTCGGCTACGAGTACCTGGAAGCCTTCTTCGAGACCATCGACCGGGTGCTCGCACCGAACGGACGCGCGGTGATCCAGGCGATCACCATGCCGCACCACCGCATGCTCGCGACCCGCCACACCTACACCTGGGTGCAGAAATACATCTTTCCCGGCGGCTTCCTGCCGTCCACCCGACTGCTCGCCGACGTCGCCGCTCGCCGCACCACACTGGTTGTGCGCGAACAACTCTCGATGGGCGAGCACTACGCGCACACGTTGCGGCTGTGGCAGCAGCGGTTCAACGCCCGCACCGAACGGGTCGCCGAATTGGGCTTCGATCCGGTCTTCCGGCGGATGTGGCGGCTGTATCTGGCGCATGCCGAGGCCGGATTCCGCTGCGGCTACCTCGATGTCCACCAGATCTTGCTGACCCGCGACGCCGCGGCGTGACACCCGGCCGAATTCAGGTACGGCCGAGCAGATGTCGCAGCGCGGCCCCGAGATCCGGTGTGCGGAAACGATGTCCGGCCCGCTCCAGAGCAGCGGGCAGCACGCGCTGACTCGCGGCGGCCAGTTCGCGCGCGCCCTGCTCACCGAGCAGCAGCGCCGGACCGAACTCTGGTACCGGCAGCAACGCGGGCCGGTGCAGCACCGCCGCCAGGACGTGGGTGTATTCACTGTTGCGCACCGGCTGTGGGGCAACGGCATTCACCGGCCCGGACAAGGTCTCGTCCCAGAGGGCGCGGTGGTAGATGTCCACCAGGTCGTCGATGCCGATCCAGGACAACCACTGTTCACCGTCGCCGATCCGGCCGCCGAGGCCGGTCGCGAACAGGGGCCGCAGCAGCCGCAGCGTCCCGCCGCGCGGCGACTGCACGATCCCGGTGCGCACGGCGACGACGCGGACGCCGCCCTCGCTCGCGGCGCGGGTGGCCGCCTCCCAGTTCTCGACCACGTCGGCGAGGAAACCACCACCGCGCGATGCGGTTTCGGTCAATCGCTCGTCTCCGCGGTCGTAACCGTAGTAGCCGATCGCGGACGCGCTGACGAAAGCCGGAACGCCGGCCCGAGCCGCCAGTGCCGCCAGCCGCTCGGTCGGCCCGATGCGGCTTTCGACGATGGCCTTCTTGTGCTCGTCGGTGAACCGGCCCGCGATCGAGGCGCCCGCCAGATGGATCACCGCGTCCACACCGTCGAGCAGATCCGGCGCGGGATCGTCCGGGTCCCATTGCCTTTCACCCGGCCCGGGCGCGTGGCGGACCAAACGCACCACGGAATGGCCGCCGGTGGACAAGAAGGCCGTGAGGGCCGTACCGACCAGGCCGGAGGCGCCGGTCACCGCGATCGTGCGGGCCGTGAATCCCGCGCGCGCCGCCGCGGCGTGCGCGGCCAGGTCGTCGGTCAACTGCCGGTAGCGATAGTCGAACATCGGCCGCAGCGCGAAGGCCGGTACCGGCGTCGCGACGCGGTCCACCACCCTCGTGTGCGTCTCGTCGACGACCTCGAAATCGTGCGTGTGCCGCCAGCGCAGCAGCAGGCCCGCCGGCCAGGACGCGATCCCGGCGACGGCGATCCGGTCGACGAACCGCTGCGGTGGGTCATAACCGTCCGGGTCGTGGCGGGCCACCCAGCGCAATCCGCCCGGCAAGCCGAGCACGGCCCGGCCGCTCGCCAGCGAATCGGCCTCGGTCAGCACCGAGGCCGGCTGCCACGGCGGTGCCAGCCGGGCGAACGCCCCTGGTCGGGCGTGCCACGCGAAGACTTCGGAGCGGGGTGCCGCGACGACGGTCGAACACTCGATGCCCATGCCTCGACTCTAACGAGGTCCTGCCGCATTGCAACGTTCATGCATCGTTGATCGCAAACTTTCGAGAAGCGCAGAACAACTGCGCCATGACCGATGCGCCCGGGCGGGAGCACCGCGGCGGTGGCGGCCTCGCGGCCGGAACCGGGCGCCAGAATTGGAACTTGTTCTACCATGGGTCGAGTCAATGCCGACATCGGAGGAATTGCCATGCCGTTGGAACCCGCGGCCGCGGAGCTGTTGACGGCCGTGCAGGCGTCACCGCGCGCGGTGGCCGCGCACGACAAGTCCGGGTGGGTCGCGCTTTTCGCGGACGACGCCGAGGTCAACGATCCGGTCGGGTCGAGCCCGCACGTCGGCGAGCCCGCCATCGAACGGTTCTACGACACCTTCATCGGGCCGAATTCCATTGCCTTCCTTGTCGATCGCGATATCGTTGCGCCGCCGACGGTGGTCCGCGATCTGACCATCCAGACCACGATGGCGACCGGCGCCCGGGTGTCGGTGCCGATGCACCTGCGCTACCAGCTCACCGAGCAGCACGGCGAGTGGAAGATCGCGCACCTTGCCGCGCACTGGGAACTCGGCCCGATGATCGTGCAACTCCTGCGCACCGGACCGCGCGGAGTCGGCGCGGGGCTGCAACTCGGTCCGCAACTGATCACCAACCAGGGAGTCACCGGAGCGCTCGGCATGATGCGGGCGCTCGGCGGCGTCGGCACCGCGGGCAAGCGCACGGCGGCACGCCTTTTCGCCGCCGCGGGCAGCACCGATATCGCCCGCGTCCGCGGCCTGCTCGGCCACTACGCCGTCGTCGAATTACCTGCGGGCACACCGGTTTCGCTCGAGGAGTTCACGAACCGGGCGCGAAACATGCGGTGGAGCAAGCTGATCGCGGCGGGCCGCACCGTCAGCGCGAGCGTCCGGATCGGCGAAGCCCGCGGTGTCGTGTTCGTCGACTTCACCGCGGGCTCACCGCATATCGCGGCCGTGCGCTTCTTCCTCGATCAGCACTGACCGGCGTTCAGGCGAGCTGGATCGACTTCTCCGGTTGCGCCGCAACGGGTTCGGCGGCAGGGGGGAACTCGGTCCAGCCGGGCGGCCCGAAGATGTAACCGAGTCGACCACGCCAGGTGCGGGCACCGCGGACATCGCGGACCAGCCCGGCCAGCTCGTGGTAGTTGACCTTCAGCGGATTGTCGGTGCCGATGTTCTTGGTGAGGCCGTATCGGATCGGCTCGGACTCGGCGGCGAAACTACCGAACATGCGGTCCCAGATGATGAGGATGCCGCCGTAGTTCTTGTCGATATACGGCTGGTTGGAGCCGTGATGGATGCGGTGGTGCGCGGGGGTGTTGAACAGGAACTCGATCGGCCGCGGCAGGGTCTTGATGCGCTGGGTGTGGATCGGGAACTGGTAGAGCAGGCCGATGCTCTGCAGCACGAAGATCATCCAGGCCGGAAAACCGAGCAACGCCGCTGGGACCCAAGCCAATCCGCGCAGCAGGGTGGCCGCCGGGTGCAGCCACGGTAGGCGGATCGCCGTGGAGAGATTGAAGTACTCGCTGGAGTGGTGCACGCTGTGCGCGGTCCACATGATCCGGACCCGGTGATCGGCGCGGTGCGCCCAGTAGTAGCAGAAGTCGGTGACCACCAAGCCGAGCACCCAGACCCACCAGGACTTCGGGGACAGGTGCAGCGGCGTGATCGCGGCCGCGCCGACCACGGCCGAGAACGGCAGCACGTACTGCATCAGCGGTTTCACCAGCCTGCCGAGCGTGAACGTCGCCACGTTGGACACGGTGTCCCGCCCCGCCCCGGCGTTCTCGGCACGGTCGGGGTCACGGCGATACGCGATCCACTCCACCGCCATCAATATCGCGAATGCCGGAATGGCATAGCTGAGCAACTCCACAGAATTCACGACGCCACCTCGCCGACCCTCGGCCGCACTCGACGCTCGATCATGAGATCTCCTTCACCGTCTGCTGTCGCTTTTCGACGATACGGTCGCTGGCCTGCGTAAACATCGCGCCGACGAGGGAGCCGAGATCCCTCCCGCGGGGGACGCGACGTGGCCGTTTCGCGGGCACAGTTGCGTAGGTCCAGCGGTGGGCCTGGCTACGATCGGACGCTGGATCAACACGAAGGCGGTGGCGAACTGTTGGATGTGAGCAGGTCACTCGCCCGCCAGTCGGTCATCGTCGCCGTGGCGGCCGCGGTGGTCGACGCGACGGTGCTCGGGTTCGGCGGCGTGTTCGCGGTCGCGCCGTGGCAGACCGCCGCCGCAGTCACCTGCATCGTCGCGGCCGATCTCGCCCTGGCCGCGCCACCGCGCACGGCGGGAGTGGTCGCGCTGGCCCACGTCGTGGTGCGGTTGCTGGCCACGCTGCTGCTGATCCATCACGGATTCGGACCGCGCTTCGCCGATGTCGGCTTCCTGGTCGCCGGGTATCGGGCGGGCGCCTGGCTGGCCGGTTCGACCTCGGTGCTGACCATGCTCACCCTGTGCGCGGGTGTCACCGCGGCACGCCTGCTGGCGCGCGGCGGCGGTTCCGTCGATTGGCTCCTGCTACTGGCCGGAACGGTGTCCGCCGGGTGCGTGCCCTGGCTGGTCGGCCGGTACACGGCCGCGCGCGGCGCATATATCGCCGATCTGGAGCAGCGCGCGAAACTACGTCAGCAGGAACATCAGGTCGCGCTGGAACGCGTGGTGACCGAGGAACGCGCCGCCATCGCGCGCGACCTGCACGACGTGATCTCACACCACGTCAGCGCCATCGGCATCCACGCGGGCGCGGCCCGAATGGCGTTGGCCGGCACCACGAATACGGCCGCGACGCGCTCGCTCACGGCGGTGGAGTCGAGCAGCCGCGCGGCGATGGAGGACCTGCGCCGCCAACTGGATCTGCTGCACGGCCGCGACGACGACGGCCAGCGGCAACCGGGGCTGGCCGACGTCGACCGGCTCGTCGAGCACGTCCGCGCGGCCGGATTGACCGTCGCGGTGAGCGTGACCGGTCCTGTTGTCGCACTACCGGATTCGCTCGACATCACGCTCTATCGCATCGTGCAGGAGATGCTGACCAACGCGCTGCGCCACGGCGACGGTGCGCAGGCGCGACTAGAGGTGACCTACCGTCCCAAGCACGTCACCATCCGCGCGAGCAACCCGCTGCCGTACCCGCCTGCGATCGCCGACAACGCGGTGCCCCGCGGCCTCGGTGGCATGCGCAGGCGCGCGGAGCTTTTCGACGGCAAACTGGAGTACGGCCCGGACCAGGACGGAACGCACTGGCACACCGAGGTTTCCGTGGCGATCGGAGGATCGTGAACACCCAGATCCGCGTCTTGATCGCCGACGACCACAGCGTGTTCCGCTCGGGCCTGCGCGCCGTGGTCGACAGCCAGGACCACCTCGACTGTGTCGCCGAGGTGAGCGACGGTCGCACCGCGATCGCCGAAACCGCCCGGCTGCGACCGGATGTGGCGATCCTCGACGTCCGGATGCCCAAGCTGGACGGCCTCGCCGCGACCGAGGCCATCGTGGCGGCGGGCGGCACCTGCGTCTTGGTGCTCACCACCTACGACAGCGACGCCAACCTCTACCGAGCGCTACAGGCGGGCGCGAGTGGGTTTCTCTTGAAAAGCCTGCCGCCGGAAGAACTCCTCGCGGCCATCCGCATCGCCGCCCGCGGCGACGCGCTGATCGATCCTTCGATGACCAAGCGCCTGGTCGCGCGGTTCGCGCACAGCATCGCTCCCCCGCAGACCCCGCCGGAGGTGGCGCAGCTGACCGCGCGCGAACTCGAAGTGCTGCTCTTGCTCGCCGACGCGCGCAGCAACGCCGAGATCGCGAGCACGCTCGGAGTCGGCGACGAGACGGTCAAGACGCACGTCTCGCGGGTGCTGGCCAAGCTCGGGGTGCGTGATCGCATCCACGCGGTGGTCTACGCCCATCAGCACGGCCTGGTCCCGCGACACCCGCGCTGACTGCCGTTTCCGGCACGCCCGTCCGAGATCTCCGCGAATCGGGACCGCGGACAGTACGGTTAGCAGACTGCCTGGTCTATTTCGACGGATGGAGCCGCAATGCGTCGTGTTCGCGCCCGGATTGTCGTCACGGTCATCGGTGCCGCGCTGCTCCTGCCCGGCGCCGGTGTCGCGTTCGCCCAGGACCGGGGCGCCACCGACGCGACCACCCGCAAAGCCCTGGTCGAGCAGGCACAGCAACGCACCGACAGCGCCCGGGCCCGGGAGCGCGCGGTCCGTCCCGGCGGGGCCGCGGCGGCACCGAAGGCGAAACCCGGCCTGCACAGTGACACCGCGACGACCACCGTCGAAGCGGCGCGCGCCGCGGCGGACGCCGCCAAGGCCGCCTACACCGCCATCCTCGCCGCCGAGAAGGCCACCGACAGCCTCCTCGGCGTGCTCGAAGCCGAGCGAGCGGTACGCGCGGCGGAGCGGGCGGCCGCCGCACCCGATGATGTCGAACTGGCTCGAGCCGCCACGGCCGCGGAATTCACCGCAACCGCGGCGACCGGACTCCGGCGGCGCTAAGCGCCCGCCGGCGGAGCACCCGCCGTAGTCGTGGGATCGATGACACCGAACGCCTCGCCCTGCGGACCCTGCAGCACACTCATCCGCCCGAACTGAGTGTCATCGGGCCCCATCAGGACCGTGGCGCCCAATTCGGTCGCCTTGGCCAGGGTCGCGTCGGCGTTGTCGACCTGAAACCAGGTCAACCAGAACGACGGAGCGTCACCGGGGGTCTTGCTCGCGTCGTTGACCCCACCGACCGGATCACCTTCCGGCGACAGGCCGAAGGTGGAGTAGACGAAGTTGCCGTCACCGATTTCGGTGTAGTGCCAACCGAATACGGCCGCGTAGAACTCCTGCGACTGCTTGTACCGATCGGTGTGCAGCTCGTTCCAGCAGTAGGCGCCGTCCTCGTTGCAGATCTCGGCGCCGTTGTGCGCCTTGGCTTCCCATACGCCGAAGACCGCGCCCACCGGATCCGCGGCGATACACATCCGGCCGGCATCCAGCACATCGAACGGCGGCATGACCACCGAACCGCCTGCCGCGGTGATCTTTTCGGCGATCTCGTCGGCGCTGTCCGCGGCGAAGTAGGTGGTCCACACCGAGGGCATCGCCATGCCCGCCGGCTTGGGTCCGATGGCCGCGGCGGGCTTGCCGTGACGTAGCGCCATCAGATACCCGCCCGCGTCCGGCGGGCTGTCCAAGACCTCCCAGCCGAACAGATCGCCATAGAATTCGCGGGCGGCTGCGGTGTCGTCGACCTGGCTGTCGACCCAACACGGCGTTCCCTGCGGCCAGCTTCCTTCATGAGTGGGCATGTCCGTGGCCTCCTTGACCTCGGGTTGCTGCGACGTGGCCGGGGCGGCCCGGCGCACGGCAAGTCAACCACCAGGCCGCCCCGCTGGGCAGCGGAATCCGCTGTTGTGCACCCGTTGTCGAAGTACAAACCGCACAAATCCCTGATATGACGCGGATTAGTTGCCGCAAGGGGGGTTGATCAGGAGTATGGCGGCATGACAACTGCTTCCGATGTCGGGCGCGAGCGGCTGCGTCTCGACGAACTGCCGGTTCGTCCCATCCATCGCAAACTGGTTGTCCTCGTCGGCGCGGGGTTGTTCTTCGACCTCTACGAGCTTTTCCTCGCGGGGACCATCACCGGCGTCCTGAAGCAAGAACTGCACCTGTCCACCTTCCAGCTCAGCGGCATCGTCGGGTCGGCGTTCGCGGGACAGTTCCTGGGCGCGCTGGTGATCGGCCGGTTGTCCGATGTGTTCGGCCGGCGCCGGATGTTCATGGTCAACATCGCGCTGTATTCCGGCTTCACCCTGCTCGGCGCGTTCAGTCCGAACGTCGCCTTCCTGATGGCGACCCGGTTCCTGGCCGGGCTCGGCATCGGCGCGGAGATGACGGTCTCCGATACCTATTTGTCCGAAGTCGTTCCGCCACAGGTGCGTGGCCGCATGATCGCCACGGCCTACACCATCGGCTTCTGCGCCGTGCCCACTGTCGGCTTCCTCGCCAAATGGCTGGTTCCGTTGCAGCCCTTCGGCGTCGACGGCTGGCGCTGGCTGTTCGTGATCGGCGGGCTCGGCGCCGCGGTGGTGGTCGTCGCGCGCCGCAATATGCCCGAATCGCCGCGCTGGCTGGCCCGGCAGGAACAGAAGGAGGGCGCGCTGCCCTTCCGCGCGATCCTGCGGCCGCCGTATCGCGCACGCACCACACTGTTCTCGGCGGTGATGATCCTGCAGGTCTTCGGATACTACGGTTTCGGCACGCTGGCCGTACTCGTGTTGGACCGCAAGGGATTCGAGGTGGTGACCTCGCTGAGCTACCTGGCCATCACCTATCTCGGCTATCCGCTGGGCTCGCTGCTCGCCATCCCGCTGATGGAACGATTCGAACGAAAACATCTGGTGATGGGCACCGCAACCCTGATGGCGGTATTCGGTTTGGTCTTCGGCTTCGCCACCAGCGTGCCGCTGATCCTGCTCTCCGGCGCGCTGTTCACCATCACCAGCAACGTCTTCTCCGACGCCATCCACGCCTACCTGCCCGAATCGTTCCCCACCGCGGTGCGCGGCACCGCATCCGGCGCGACCTACTCGCTGTCCAAAGTCAGCACGGCGCTGCTGCCTTTCCTGCTGCTGCCGTTGCTCGATCGTCCGGGCGGGCCCGGCCTGGTCTTCTCGGTCATCACCGTGGCCCTGCTCGCCATGGTCACGCTGGTCGGGGTGTGGGGGCCGCTCACCGGCAGGCACGCGTTGGACGATTAGCGCCGATCACTGTGCGAGCGTGGGGATTCGGCGGATCCACTGCGGTGCGTCCAGTTCGGCGGTGATGAACCGGGCCAGGTCGGTGAGCGAGAGTTGCCGACCGCCGCTGGGGTTTTCGCCGTCCTGGACGCGGCAGGTGCCGGTCGGCGGAGCATCGGTGAGGCGAGCGGGGCGCACGAAGGTCCAGTCGAGTCCGCTGTCCCGGATGATCGTTTCCATCAGGCGCATGTCGCCGTAGAGCTCGCGCATCAAGGTTTTCGCCACGAGGCGATACCAGAGCGGGTGGTTCGGATCGTCACCGCGGACACCGCTGGAGGTGATGGCGATGAGGCGGTGCACGCCCGTGTCGCGCATCGCCGGCACCAGGGCGCGAGCGCCCTCGGAATACAAGCCGTCGGCATGCCGGCCGGACGGTCCGATCGCGCTGACCACGACGTCGTGACCCGCCACCGCCGCCCGCACGCTGTCCGGGTCGCGGATGTCGGCGCGCACCACACGGAACGGTCCCGACAGCTTCGCGGGACTTCGCACCGCGGCGGTCACCGTGTGCCCGGCGCTGAGCGCCTCCGTCACGATGTGTTGTCCCGCCCGGCCCGCGGCGCCGAATACCACCACATTGCTCACTGTTCTACCTCCTGCCGACGATCACTGATCGTAACGATCACCGATCGTTCAGAACGATGGTCGTCGCGGGCACTGTTTGTCAAGCTAGGATTCGCGCATGCCCCGCCCCAACCCGCGCACCAACCCCGCCAAGGCACCGCTCAGCCTCGACGCGGTCGTGCGGGCCACCCTCACACTGATCGACGAATCGGGTTGCGACGCCGTGAGCATGCGCCGGGTCGCGCAAGCCCTCGACACCGGGTCGGCATCCCTCTACGTCTACGTGCACGACCGGCGTGAGCTGATGCTGCTCGCCCACGACCTGGCCGTCGCCGCCGTCGAACTCCCCACCGACGCCGACGGCGATTGGCGCGCCCGCCTCGAACTCCTCATCGAACGCACCATCGCCGCCCTCGCCACCCACCGCGACCTCGCCGCCATCGGCTTCACCGAAGCCCCCACCCGCCCCCACTTCCTCCGCCTCATCGAAGAGATGCTCCGCCTCCTCCGCCAAGCCCTCCCCGACCCCTCCTGCGCCTGGGCGGTAGACCTCCTGGCCCAATACATAGCCTCCGCAGCTTTGGAAACCGGCTTCCGCACGGAAGGAGGTTCGGGCTCCGGCTCCTGCCCCAGCGCGAGTTCCGGCGCGGACCCACTGACCGGCCCCGGCTCAAACCCGGGCCCGGACTCCGGCTCCAAGTCCGACAACAGCTCCGGCTCGAGCGCCGGCGTTAACTCCCGCCT
>NZ_BAFT02000022.1 GCF_000308475.2 Nocardia brasiliensis NBRC 14402
GGGGCGAGCGCTATCGATCTGGCGGTGGAGTTGCTCGTCGAGCACGGCGGCCTGGCCGAGCTGGCGGCGGCCCGCCCCGAGGAACTGGCCCGCCGCGCGGGCATCGGGACGGCCAAGGCCGCCGCCCTCGTCGCCGCGTTCCATCTCGGCTCCCGCGCCCGCGCCGGCACCGGCACCGCGACGCGGCTCACCGGCGCGTCCGATGTCGCCGCCGCGGCCCGCCCGCTGTTCACCGGCGCGCGGGTGGAACGGCTGCTGGTGCTGGTGTGCGACGCGCAGAATCGGTTGCGGCGCAAGGTGTTCGTCGCCGAAGGCGCGGTCGATCAGGTGGCCGTCCCGGTCCGCGAGATCCTGAACACCGTCCTGCGCCACGACGGCCGCGCCTTCGCCGTCGTGCACAACCACCCGTCCGGCGACGCGGCGCCCAGCCTGGACGATCGCCGCGCCACCACGCTGCTCGCCGAGGCCGCGCGCACCGTCGGTCTCCGCTTCCTCGACCATGTGGTAATTGCGGGCGAAGCGTGGGCCAGCGCGCCCGCAATTTCGTACTGACCGGTGCGTTGTGTTATCGATATCGGCGGCGATAATATACTTCCTGGTCGGTCAGCAGATGATCGGTGGGTAACTCGGTTATCCGGCGATATCGGCCCGAGGCGTGAATGCAAACGCGCTCAGGTGCTGCTCAGCTGGCTGTTTACGCAGCACATGGCCTGAATTGTGGCATGTCTGCAAATAGCAACATTATATTCGTGATGTGGACGGTGGGCGGCCGTTCCGGGATAAAAGTGAAAATGCGCTATTTGCATCGTGATCCACGGCCTTGAATTACCCTGTTTGTATTCCCGTATTCATTGGGTGGCGACAGGCGGTACGAGATGGAAAACATGCATCACGGTGCGGGTGCGACCGGATGGGAGATCGCCGGCGCGATCGCGATGCTGTCGTGGATGGTGGTGATGTGGGCGGCGGTAGCCGTGCTGATCGTCGCCATGCGCCGCGGCGTGCGGCCGTGGATGTACCGCGGGAGTCTGGGCGTCATCGGGCTCGGCGTCCTGGCGCAGATCGGCCACTTCCAGGAACACGTGCTGCAGGTCGGCTACTGGCTCGGGCACCCGAACTCGCCGGCCTGGATGACGCCGTGGGGCACCGGCCTGGCCAACGGATTCGGGCAGGTCGACACCTCGAAACCGACACTCGGCATGGAGATCCTGCACTTGGCAGGCAATTTCCAGTTCCTCGCCGGTCTGGTGGGGGTCGCGCTGATCACGCATCGGGCGCTGGAGAGCAAGGCGCGCAAATGGGGACGGATGGGCGTGCTGATGCAGGGCATCCACGGCCTCGAACACATCGCGCTGACCGTCTCGGTGGCGTTGGGGGCGAAGGCCATCGGGCTGTCGACCTGGTTCGGGTTGCTCGCCCCCGGTCCCGGGCTGTGGACCTATCGGGTGTGGTGGCATTTCGGGGCCAACGTGATCGGCACGACGATCTTCGTCCTCGCGCTGATCCACCTGTGGCGCGAACGGTCCACCATCGAAGCCACCTTCCGCACGCCGTCCGAGCGGGCCACCCCGGCCGCGGCAGATCTCGCGACGCCGGAGTTGCCGGTCCCGGTCCGATAGCCGTCGGCTCGCTGTTACCCGCCGTCAGCAGGCGACGTGCGGGAAACAGCTTGTGCAGCAGCGGTTAACGGGGACCAGTGGCGGGTGGGGCCGCGGCCGATTCCGGTGTCGACGACGGGGGCGCCGGTTCGGACTGCGCGTCCTGAACCACGCCGGGAATGCGATCCTGCACCACGAACGTGGCCCGTGTCTGTATGGGCGCACCCGGGCGGCGGATGTACGGCACCACCCGGAAGTCGCTGCGCCACAGGCCGTGCTCGAGTTGCACGCGGACGTAGCCGCGCTGCGCGTTGAAGAACTTCAGATCGGGATTGGCGGCGAGCAGATTGCGACCGGACGGGTTCATGTCCACCCCGTCGCCGCCGCTGCTGATCGAGGTGCCGATGAATTCCGAAGCGACAACCGGTGATTCGGGATCGGCGAAGTCGCGGCGCAGGTTCGCGGCATGGTTCTGGTGCCGGTCGCCGGTGATCACCACGAGATTGCGCACACCGAGATCGGCGGCCGCGCCGAGCACCGCGTTGCGGTCGGCGACGTAGCCGTCCCACGAGTCGGTGCCGACCGCGGTGACCGGTCCGGCGTCCTGATCGGACTGACCCATCGACACCTGATTACCGAGGATCTGCCAGCGCGCGGCTGAGCGGGCGAATCCGTCGATCAGCCAATCACGTTGCCGCGCACCCAGTATCGTGCGATCGGCGGCGAGCCGGTCGGCGCAATCGATGACGGTGTTGCCGTCGCCGCAGGCTTGCTTGTCGCGGTACTGCCGGGTGTCGAGCATGGTGATCTCGGCCAGGTCGCCGAAGGCGTAGCGGCGGTGCAGGTGGATCGACGGCCCGGCGGGCAGCTGCGCCCGCCGCAGCGGCTGGTGCTCGTACATCGCCTGGAAGGCGGCGGCCTTGCGGCGGCGGAACAGCGCGGGCAGGCGGTAGATGTCGAGGCCGAGACCGGGGGAGTCGCCCGCCCAGTTGTTGTCGATCTCGTGATCGTCCATGGTGACCAGCCACGGGAACGCGGCATGCGCGTCGCGTAGCGGCGGCTCCGCCTTGGCCTGCGCGTAGCGCAACCGGTACCCGGCCAGGTCCACCGCCTCGCGCTGCATGTGCGGTTCCATCGACATGCCCGCACGCCCGCGGTTCCAGCCCCGCTCATAGATGTAATCGCCAAGGTGCACAACCAGATCCAGGTCCTCGGCGGCCATGTGCTCGTAGGCGGTGAAGAAGCCCGAGGTCCACGACTGGCACGAGGCGAACGCGAAACGCATCCGCGCGGTCGGTTGCCCGGGCGGCGGCGCCGTGCGGGTCCGGCCCACCGGGGAGAGCGCCGATCCGGCCCGGAATCGATAGAAGTACCACCGGTCCGGCGCCAGCCCGCTGATCTCCGGATGCACGCTGTGTGCCAGTTCGCGGGTCGCGACCGCCGTGCCGCGCGCCACCACCTGGCGGAACTGCTCGTCGTGTGCGACCTCGTAATCCACGCTCACCGGAGCCAACGGCATCCCGCCCAGTCCGTCGGGCGCGAGCGGATCCGGGGCGAGCCGTGTCCACAGCACCACGCCGTCGGCTGTCGGCTCACCCGAGGCCACGCCGAGCGTGAACGGGTCGTCGGACCAGCGCGGGGCGCGAAAGCGGCCGCTGCTCGCCGCGGCGGTCCCGACCAGCACGGCAAGCGACCCGGCACCCCCGAATCTCAGCAGTTGGCGTCGCGACAGACCCATACGTCAGGGTATATCGGTGATCGGCTGGTCCGCCGGGCGTTGGCTGCTGGTGGGTGGTGTGGGGGTTGTCCGTCCGAGGCTCCGGGGGAGCAGCGGCCTCAGCTGGGCGGGCCGAGCCGGAGTGGCTTGTACTCGGGTTCGGTCTTGCCGGTGCCTGACTTGGGATCGGCGTCCGGGGTGCCCGCGACCGGTGACGCGGCGCTGAGCGAGGCCATTCCCGCACTGCC
>NZ_BAFT02000021.1 GCF_000308475.2 Nocardia brasiliensis NBRC 14402
ATATCCGGGCCAGAACTCCACCGCCAGATCCCACGCGGGTTTGCGCTCGACGCCGGTGAGCTCGGTGACCGTCACCTCGAACTGCGCACCGCCGTGCCGGACCGTGGCCGTCGTCGCGGCCCGCAGATTCGCCGACCAGGCAGGATGTTTCGCACTGCCCCAATTCGAACCGATGACCAGGAAGTCCTCGCCCCGCGGCACATACAGCAGCGACGTCGTGCGCGGGGTACCGGTCTTGCGACCCGCGACAGTGATCTCGATCGAGGGCAACCCGGCCAGGTCCAGCACGCCCTTGCGTCCGCCGGTCCAGCGCCGAATCGTCCGCTCCACCGGCAGCACGACCGGCGCGCCCCGCATCACCCAGCGTTGGCGGGCCAGCTGTCGAGCGAACGACGGCAACGGATTCGACACCATCCTCGAATCCTCACACGTCTTCGTCCGGCACCCGCCCCGGCAGGCCGGGACGAGGGCGATCTCACATGCGCCCAGGCCCGCCCGGCCGCAAAGTCGTTGACCGCCAACACCACACGCCGATCACCGAATCCGGCCCGAATCCCCGGCCCGGAGCGGACGATGGAAGCCATGGACGACTCCGCCACCGGTCCCACCGCGGCGGACAGCGCGCGCCGCCGCGACATCCGGCGCGCCGCAACGGCCGAAGCCGGCAAGCACACCGTGCTCATCCGCACCCAGCGCTCCGGCCGCATCCTCAGCGCCATGATGATGCCGTGGTTCCGGCTGCGTCCGCCGCGCGGCTACGGCGTCCTGACCACCACCGGCCGCAAGAGCGGCAAGCGGCGGGCCAAATGCGTGCGCGTGTTCCGCCACGACAATCGGGCCTATCTGGTGCAACTGGTGCCGCCGCATCTGGCCGTCGACCGCCCTGCGGCCGCCAGCGGCTGGCTGCTCAATCTGCGCGCCGACCCGCGATGCCGACTTCGCCTGCCCGACGGCGTCTTCGACGGCACCGCCCGCGACATCACCGACCCCACCGAGCGAGTCATCGCCCGCACCATCCTGTGCGAACCGGTCACCCCCACCGATTACGGCGAATGCGCCGTGCACCGGCGCGGCCTGCCCTCCCGCGCCAAAATCCAAGAGCTGCACCGATACTGGTTCGACACCGGCAACCCGATCGTCATCGAACTGCAGCCCTGAGCCGTCATGGTCAGATCAGGGCGATCGCGGCGGTCAGACCGGCCAGAGCGATCGTTTGCAGCGCGACCCGAGCGGGGATGACGCTGTCCCACTTGTCCTGCAGCGCACGCGCATTCGGCGGAGTGATGCCCGCCTGCGCGGCCGCGGTCTGCACCGTGTTGACCGGCTTGGCGATGCGCACGTAGATGAGCAACCAGATCACCAAGGCGGCCACCGCGATTCCCGCGGCGACCGCCGCGGCGAACTGACCGCCGATGGCCGCCAGCACGACCGTGAGCACCGCGGCGATCACACCGCCCGCACCGAACACCGGCATCCGCCGGTCACCGTAGTAGTGCCCCCAACCCGCCGACGACGTCAGCGTGCTGTCGTCCATCCGCGCGTACACCGCGCGCGTGATGAGGGCGTAGCACGCGTCGGTGCCGTAGACGACCCCGTTCGCGAGCACCGCGACGATGGCGACGACCTGAGCGACTGTGCTGAACATGACTGGACTCCGTCTGTAGATCTAGCGTTGCTAATCAATCTAGCACCACTAGGTACACGAAGCGCAACCCGGAGACGAAAACGCAGGAGAAACCGCAGAGCTATTACCTGGCAACCACTTTCCGGCGAGCAGTCCCACACCGCCGGTACTTTGGAGAGCGCGCACATCGGGCGCGACCCACCGGAAAGGACCCAGACACTTGACGATCGGTGCCTCGAGGCCGCACACCACCCACCCGTCCGGCCGGCACCGCCGGAGGGGCTGCTGATGTTCGCACGCTGGGGGGACCTCGTCCATCGATTCCGGTTCATCGTCATCGCCGTCGTCGGCGCGGGCATGCTCGCCCTCGGTGGATACGGCTACGACCTCGGCAATCATCTCGGCGCCAGCGGCTTCGACGACCCGACCTCGGAATCCGCGCACGCCGCCCGCACCGCCGACGCGGCATTCGGCCGCGACCACACCGCCGACGTCATCGTGCTCTACACCGCGCCACCCGGCGTATCACTCGACGATCCGGACTTCAGCACCCAGATCATCGACAACCTCAACCGGCTCCCCCGCGAACACCCGCAGATCGACCGGGTCAACGGCGCCTACTGGCAAACCGAGAACGCCCCCGCCCAGCCGAGCTTCTTCGGCAAGCCCGAAAAGCACCGCGCCTTCGCCTCCATCGCCATCAAAGGCGACAACGACACCGACATCGTCAACAACTTCCGCGCCGTCAAAGACGCCTTCTACATCCCCGGCGTCGACGTCCAGGTCGCCGGGCTGCAACCGGTCGCGGGCGCACTCACCGACACCCTCGCCGATGACCTGCACCGCATGGAACTGCTCGCCCTGCCCGCCGTCGCGATCCTGCTCTTCTTCGTCTTCGGCGGCCTCGTCGCCGCCGCGCTGCCGCTGGTGCTGGGCGGCCTCACCATCATCAGCGCCAACGGCATCGTCCGCTTCATCACCGAATTCACCCAGGTCAACTCGTTCGTCTCCAGCGTCGTCACGATGATCGGCCTCGGCCTGGCCATCGACTACGGCCTGTTCATCGTCAGCCGCTTCCGCGAAGAGATCGCCGAAGGCTACGACACCCCCACCGCCGTCCGCCGCACCGTCATGACCGCGGGCCGCACCGTCGTCTTCTCCGCCACCATGATCGTCACCAGCCTCGGCGGCATGCTCTTCTTCCCCCAAGGCTTCCTGCGCTCGCTCGCCTACGGCTCCATCGCGACGGTGTCCCTCGCCGCGCTCTCCGCGATCACCATCCTGCCCGCGATCCTGAGCATCCTCGGCCCGCGCGTCGACCTGCTCGGCGTCAAACGCTTCAGCCGCAGCAAAACCGCCGACGAAGTCGAGAACGGACTCTGGGGCCGCACCACCCGCTGGGTCATGCAGCACCCGACCAAGATCGCCATCCCGATCAGCATCGGCCTGCTCATCCTGATCATCCCGGTCAAGAACATCGCCTTCGGCACCTTCAGCGAAACCTACCTACCGCCCGACCACACCACCCGCATAGCCCAGCACGACTTCGACACCACCTTCCCGCTGCGCAAATCCGACCCCGTACAACTCGTCTTCGTCACCGAGGAGACCGACGAGAACCGTCAAGCACACCGCAACGCCATCGGCGCGGTGCTCAAACAGGCGAACCAGGCACCCGGCCTCGCCGAGCAAAGACCAGGCGTGCCAGGCCAATTCGCCACACCGAAAGCCTCAACCAGCCAACCCGGCGTCTACCGCAGCGAAGCCACCCTGGCCGACTCCACCGACACCGACGCGGCCAACGCCACCATCGACTACCTGCGCGCGATGGATGTACCCGACGACATCACCGTGCTCGTCGGCGGCCAGCCCGCGATCAAGAAGGACACCATCGACGGCATGCTCGGCCGCATCCCGTTCATGGTCGTCGTGGTGCTGCTGCTCACCACCCTGCTCATGTTCCTGACCTTCGGCTCCCTGGTGCTGCCGATCAAAGCCGCACTCATGAGCGTGCTCGGCCTCGGCTCCACCCTCGGCATCCTCACCCTCATCTTCATCGACGGCCACGGCGCGAGCCTGCTCAATTTCACCCCGCAGCCGATCCAAGCCAACGTGCTCATCCTGATCATCGCGATCATCTACGGGCTCTCCACCGACTACGAGGTATTCCTGTTGTCCCGCATGGTCGAAGCGCGCGCGAAGGGCGCCACGACCACCGAGGCCATCCGGATCGGCACCGCGCACACCGGCGGCATCATCACCGCCGCCGCGCTCATCCTGCTCGTCGTCACGGGCGCCTTCGCCTTCTCCGACCTGGTGATGATGCAGTACATCGCCTACGGCATGATCGCCGCGCTCTTCATCGACGCCACCATCCTGCGCATGCTCCTGGTGCCCGCGGTCATGAAACTGCTCGGCGACGACTGCTGGTGGGCACCGGCCTGGATGAAACGCCTCCAGCAACGCGTCGGCCTCGGCGAACCCGTCCTCGACGACGAACATCCCACCACCCGCGGCATGACCGACCTGGTCGAGACCACACCGGTGACCGACCCGGTCACGGTCCGGCTCCCCGTCGTAGAGTCCGACAAGGTCCGGCGCTGACGACCCGAATCTGCTGTCAGCAGACCGACGTTCGGCTCGGACGCGCGGCGAACTAGCGTGGGCACCCTTCGAAAAGGGAGGTCGAGCATGCCCACACCGATCAAGTTTTCCATGGCCGCCGACGTGATCAGCATCGGCTCGCTGCCGGACTTCGCCCGCGGCTGCGAAGCCGACGGTTTCGACGCGTTGATGGTCCCCGATCATCCTGGCGCGTTCGCCGCACCGTTCGTCGCACTCGCCGCCGCAGCGACCGCCACCGCGACGATCAAGCTCGGTACCAACGTCGTCAACGCGGGCATGTGGGAACCGTTCCTGCTGGCCGGCGAGCTCGCCACGCTCGACCTCGTCTCCGGTGGGCGCGCGGTCTTCGGGATCGGCGCCGGGCACACCCCGGCGGAATGGACGATGCAAGGCCGCGAACACCCTTCCGCGGCAGCGCGAGTCGCGCGGATGATCGAGGTCGGCGACACGACCCGGCGGCTACTCGCCGGTGAAACGGTCACCTTCGCCGGTGACCACGTGCGGCTCCAGGACGCGGTGCTCGACCGACCGCGCCCTATCCAGACGCCGATCCCGGTCCTCGTGGGCGGCAACGGGGACCGCGTCCTGCGCTACGCCGCCGACATCGCCGATATCGTCGGCTTCTCCGGGCTCGGCCGCACCCTGCCCGACGGGCACCGGCACGAAACCCGCTGGAGCCGAGCCGAGATCGACGCCCAGGTCGCGAAGGTGCACGAGACCACGGCCGCGAACGGGCGCACACCCGCCCTCGAAGCCCTCGTACAACACGTCGAGATCACCGACGACGCCGAGGCCGCCTGCGCGCGCTTGGCCGCCGAGATACCGACCACGACGGCCGCCGAACTGCTGAGTGCCCCGTACGTGCTGATCGGCACGGTGGACGAGCTGGTCACCGAGCTACGTGGCCATCAGCAGCGTTGGGGTTTCGACCGATTCGTGATGCGTGCGCCCGCACGAGAGGCTGGTGCACAGCTGTTGGCGGCGCTCGCCGCGACGGCAAGTTAGCAGGCGGCCGCACCTCCCTCTTCTGTGCTGGTGAGGTTCTGTGGGAGGTGCGGTGCGCTGGTACGCGGTGTGTGGCGTCGGTTGAATAAGTGGCTTTACATGTTTAGATGCGCATATCTACGTAAGTAGATGTTTTTTTCAGGTCTATAACCAGAGGTGCTCGCTCACTCGTCATTCGAAGGATCGCCGCCCCAACACGCGTCTTCCGCCCAAGGAACAACCTTCCTCCCCTGGCCCGCCGACCGGCCCGACTGCTGCCCGCACTCCCCCACCACGGCTTACGACGGCGATCACCCCGAAACGGACATTCGACCAGTTACGCTGTCCCCCAAGGTTCCCAGCGCCCCCATCGCGTTGAACAGGAGTTCTGATGCGAGCACAGCGTCGTCGCTTCTCGGCCGGCCTGATCATTGCCGCCGTCGCCGTGCTCGTCGTGGGCACGGCCACCGCAGGCGCCCGGCCGGAACCACCGGCACGGATCGATCCGCTGAGCGCCGAGTTCCTGTGGGGCGTCGCCGCATCCGGCTATCAGGCGGAAGGTCATGCTCCCGACAGCAATTGGTCCCGCTACGTCGCGGAGGGCAAAACCGCTGACCCGTACGGTGATTCGATCGACTTCTACACGCGGTATCGGTCGGATATCGCGTTGGCGGCCCAGCTCGGCGTCAAGGTGTATCGGATCGGCCTCGAGTGGGCGCGCGTCCAACCGCGGCCCGGCACTTGGGATCCCGCGGGTCTGCGTTTCTACGACGAGGTCGTGGCCGCCATCGTCCAGGCCGGTATGCGGCCGATGCTGACGATCGATCACTGGGTGTATCCGGGGTGGGCGGTCGATCGCGGCGGCTGGCGCAATGCGGGCATCGTCGAGGACTGGCTGACCAATGCGCGCGCCCTGGTCGATCGCTACGCGGCGCGCGACCCGCTGTGGGTCACCTTCAACGAGCCGACCTTCTACATTGTCAACGAGCTGCGCAAAGGCGGCCTGTCGCCGCTCGACGTGCCCGCGATGCACGATCGAATCGCGCAGGCACACAACGGTATCTACGACTACATCCATCAGGTGCAGCCGGGCGCGCTGGTCACCAG
This sequence comes from Nocardia brasiliensis NBRC 14402, assembly GCF_000308475.2. Lineage (GTDB taxonomy): Bacteria > Actinomycetota > Actinomycetes > Mycobacteriales > Mycobacteriaceae > Nocardia > Nocardia brasiliensis. Next base: position 6,341 of record NZ_BAFT02000021.1, read on the forward strand.
CAACGTCGCGTACATCCCCACCGGCGAGGACCTGATCAACAAGCCGCTCATCGATCGCATCGGCGCACGCCTGGATTACATCGGCATCGATTACTACTACGGCCTGTCCCCGGAAACGCTGCTGGCGGGTCCGCCCGACTTCGAGCGACTCTGGACGCAGCCGCTGCAGCCGGAGGGCATCTACTACGCCTTGCAGCACTACGCTCGGCAATTCCCGGGAAAGCCGCTCTACATCGTCGAGAACGGCATGCCGACCGAGAACGGCGCCCCGCGCGCCGACGGGTACACCCGGGCCGACAATCTCCGCGACACCGTCTACTGGCTGCAACGCGCGAAAGCCGACGGCATGAATCTCATCGGCTACAACTACTGGAGCCTCACCGATAACTACGAATGGGGCTCCTACACACCGCGATTCGGCCTCTATACGGTCGATGTCCGCACCGATCCCACGCTCACGCGCAAGCCGACCGACGCGGTCGCCGCCTATACCGCCATCACCGGGGACGGCGGAGTGCCACCGGACTACCGGCCCACCCGAGCACCCAGACCCTGCTCGTTCGTCGACGCCCTGGCCAGCTGCACCGACCCGGTCACCCTCCCCCGATGACCGAAACCCCGGATCCCACTGCGACTCTGCGCCGCTGGGCAGATTCCGGCGCGATCTGGCGGGTGCTCGCGCGCACCACCACACGGGTGACCGTCGGCCTCTTCGAGTGCACCGGTGGCCAAGAAGTCGACCGCATCACCTCCACCGATCCTGCTCTGCTGCGCTTCCTCGGCGATCGTTGGAGCAGCGAAGACTGACCTCGCTCAGCGCCGGTGGCCGAGCATGTCGAGCAACGCGTCCACCTGCTGGTCGAACAGGTCGGTGCGGTCGGTGAAGGTATCCGTGCCGTACATGTCGAAGACATCGGCGCTCACGGCACCGAAGAGGCTCGCCCAGAACGTGATGCCACGGGCGAACAGCCAATCCGGCAGGGGCAGTTCGAATTCACCGCGGATCCGGTCGAAATCGGCTGCGAGGGTGGCCGATACGGCGGGCTCGGGCCGCGGGGTGGTCAGCTGACCGGCCAGGTAGGCGCGGGCGAACAGACCCTGCAAGGTGGTGATCACCCGGGTGCCGGGCGTCATCGTCTGCTCGGCGGGTGCGTCGTAGCCGGGCACGGGCGTGCCGAAGAGCAGCCCGTAGCGAGCGGGTTCGGCCTGCGCCCAGCGACGCACCGAGCGGCACAGGATGCGGATCTGTGCGATCGGGTCGTCGGGCGCCGTCGCCAGATCGGCGTCCACGGCGTCGCCGAGCGCGTTGTAGCCGTCGATCACCAGCAGCGTGAGCAGCTCGTCGCGGCTGCGTACGTAGCGGTAGACCGCCGAGGACACCACACCCAGGTCACGCGCGACGGCCCGCAGCGACAAGGCCGCGGCCCCTTCCGAAGCGAGATGCTCGCGGCCGATACGGACTATGTCGTTCATGGTCTGCGCTCTGGCGCGCGCACGCGGAGTCGTCGGCATACCCCACCGTGCAATATTCAGAGAGCACTGTCAACAACAGCGAGCGCCGCTCTGTGAAGTACCGGGCGCGGGGACGAATCGGCCCGAGCCGCCCTGGTTCGGCGCACAAGCTACTCGGTAGTAGTGTTAGCCGAGTCACTGGCGACACTATCGAGGAGTTCACCATGGACCAGCGGACGACGGATTTCGACGTCCTCATCGTCGGCTCCGGTTTCGGTGGCAGCGTCACCGCACTGCGGCTGGTCGAGAAGGGCTACAAGGTCGGCGTACTGGAGGCGGGCCAGCGGTTCGCCGACGACGAACTGCCCAAGACCAGCTGGGAACTGAAGAAGTTCCTCTGGGCGCCCAAGCTCGGCTGCTACGGCATCCAGCGCATCCACCTGCTGCGCGATGTCCTGATCCTCGGCGGCGCGGGCGTCGGCGGCGGCTCGCTGAACTATGCCAACACGCTCTACGTGCCACCCGCGCCGTTCTTCCAGGACGCGCAGTGGCGCGACATCACCGACTGGCAGGCCGAGCTCGCGCCGTACTACGAGCAGGCACAGAAGATGCTCGGCGTGGTGCGCAACCCGCACATGACACCGGCCGACGAAGTGTTCAAACAGGTCGCCGAGGACCTCGGGGTCGGCGACACCTTCGTGCAGACGCCGGTCGGCGTGTTCTTCGGTGAGCCCGGAAAGACCGTCGCCGACCCGTATTTCGGCGGCGTCGGCCCGGAGCGCACCGGCTGCATCGAGTGCGGCGACTGCATGGTGGGCTGCAAGTACGGCGCGAAGAACACCCTCGTGAAGAACTACCTCTACCTCGCGGAAAAGGCGGGCGCACAGGTCATTCCGATGACCACGGTGACCGATCTGCGGCCGCATCCGGACGGCACCTGGGATGTCTCCACCGCCCGCACCGGCGCCTGGCTGCGCAAGCAGCCCAAGACCTACACCGCCGCCAACGTGGTACTCGCGGCGGGCACGCGGGGCACGCAGAAGCTGCTGTTCGAGATGCAGGACAAGGGCGCGCTCACCGAGCTGTCGCCGCGCCTCGGCCAGCTCACCCGCACCAACTCCGAATCGATCGTCGGCGCCGCGACCAAAAAGGTCACGCCCGGTGTCGATTTCACCAAGGGTGTGGCGATCACGTCGTCCATCCATCCCACGCCGGACACCCATATCGAGCCGGTCCGCTACGGCAAGGGCTCCAACGCCATGGGCCTGTTGCAGACGCTGATGGTCGACGGCGGCGGCCGAATTCCGCGCTGGCTGCGCTTCCTCGGCCTGGTGCTGCGGCATCCGATGAACCTGCTGAGCTTCCTGAGCACCAAGAACTGGAGTGAGCGGACGATCATCTCGCTCGTCATGCAGCACTTGGACAATTCGATCACGACCTACACCAAGCGCGGGTTGTTCGGCCGCAAGATGACCAGCAAGCAGGGTCATGGCGAACCGAATCCGACCTGGATTCCGATGGGCAACAACGTGACCCGGCGAGTGGCCGAGAAGATCGGCGGCATCGCGGGCGGCAGCTGGGGCGAGATCTTCAATATCCCGCTCACCGCACACTTCCTGGGCGGCGCGGTGATCGGCGCCGACGCCGAGCACGGCGTGATCGACGGCTACCACCGCGTCTACGGCTACCCGACCCTGAGCGTCGTCGACGGTGCGGCGGTATCGGCGAACCTCGGCGTCAACCCGTCGCTCACCATCACCGCCCAGGCCGAACGCGCCGCCGCCTACTGGCCGAACAAGGGCGAGCTCGACACCAGGCCGCCACTCGGCGCCGGCTACCAGCAGATCCCGCCGGTCGCTCCCGCCAAGCCCATCGTGCCCGCGAACGCCCCTGCCGCACTTGTCCTTCCGATCGTGCAGATCAGGGAGACACCGGCCGCAGGCTGAGACTCCCCCGGACGCGCCGTCCGGATGCCTGATCACACCGTGGATCTCGGCATCCGGACAGCGCGACCCGTCAGCGCTCGTGCGCGAGCCGAGGCGCGATCACTTCCCGCCGTCCATGTCGTCCATCTTGGTCGCGGCGTCGCGCATGCCCTTGCTGAACTTCTTCGCGGAGTCGGCCATGTTGTCGCCGCCGGTCAGCAGGTTCTTCGAGGATGTGCCGTAACCCTTGTCGCCCTTGACGAATTTGTCGCCGTAGTCGTCGTCGCCCCACGGTTCGCCTTGGGCGTTCAGGTTGTTCCGCAGGGTGGCGATGATGTCGCCGGTCTTGCCGCCGACCCCGTCCATTTTGGTTGCGGCCTGCCGTAACAGCGCGGTGTCCACGCGGATTCTGCGATTCTCGGTCATGATGCTCTCCTGCCCTACTGCTCCGAACTCAGTACCGGTCCTCGGGACGTCCTGTTTCCCAATGTGATTCGACGCGTTCCATCAGGTTGTCGATATCCTGCTGGATCCGCCACGCCAGTAGCCGTCGGCTGATGGCGTGCGCGACCGGGTTCTCGTCCAGCGACATCACGTACCGCCCATCGCCGGCCACGTCGCGCCACATCAACGTCGTCTCTTGAATTCCGCGCGGACCGTACTTCGAACGGCCCTGCGCCACTGTGATCACACCGGTCAGGTCGGCCCGCTGTTCGAAGAATTGCTGGGTGCGGTACACCGGCCGATCCTCGATATCGTCCTGCACGAAGCTGCGCCCCCAGCTCGGTGCGATGTGCTCCTGCGGGTCGGTGATGATCGGAATGTCCGGCAGGCGACCGGCTTCCACGTTCGGCAGCGAACGCACCACCGCGACGCCCAAGCTTTGCGGATCACATTCGGTGACCACGACCATCGGCGAATCGTAGGTGAGATCACCCAGAGCCTGCTCGAACACGAACCCGTGCAGACCTGCCCGCCCGGCGTGCACGCGCAGCCGCTTGCTCGTGTCGTTGGCGTCGTGCTCGTCCCAACTACGCGCCAGCACATACAGTTCGGGCGCGCTCAGCACCTGGACCACGCCGTTGAACGAGCCGTCCAACCGGCGCTGCAGCTCTTGCCACACCACGCGTTTACGGCGCTCCAACTCGTCGGTCATCATGGTTTCGTCGCTCTGGAAAAGCAGCGGCCGCGGCATCGACCCGCCGCGATACTGGTCGCACAGCACCAGGAATTCGAGCGCGGTGAACTTCCACTGCTGCGTCACGGCTCGATCACCGGCTTCGACCGCGCGATGTCCGGCCCGAGGGCGTCATCCAGGTTGTTCACCGAATCGAGGAACTTGCCCCGCTTGTACTCCCCGCCCGCGCCCTGACCGCCGGGCCCGGGCCCAGGGCCCATGGGCATGCCCGCAGAGGAGGCACCGGGGTCCTGGCCCGGTTTGCGCCATGTTCACGCTGGGGTTGATCGCCGCCCGCGGGAACAACTTCGACGACTCGGCCGGGTTGGCTTGGGTGTGCGCGTTGAGCGGCGTATTGATGTCGCCACCGGGGCCGGGCCCCGGGCCGCCACCGCCGGCGAGGCCGGCACCGTTCTTCAGCAAGGTCGACAGATCGCTCGGGACCGCGTCGCTGTAGGACGCCATATTCATCGGTTGCAGTTCGCCGAGACCCGGGATGCCGAGCATGCCGTTGGACGCCAGTCCGGCGATCATCTCGGTGCCGGTCTTCACGACGTCGCCGATCGTCTTCGTGATTCCGCTCAATCCGTCGGCCAGCGCCTTGATCAGGTCCGCGCCGCCCGGGGTCTGCGGCAGCACCCGGCCGAGATCGCGCAACGTTTCCGGGCTCAGGTTCCGCAAGGTCTCCGGATCCAGGTTCTTCAAGGTTTCCGGATTCAGCTGCTTCAAGCCCTCTGGGCTGAGACCGTTCATGATGTCGGCCCCGAACCGCTTGAGGTCCTCCGGACTCATCCCCTTCAGCAGATCGGAACCCAGCTTCTGCAAACCCTCCGGCGTCATCTGCTTGAGCAATTCCGGGCTCAGGCCACCGAGCAGGCCCGCGCCGATCTTCTGCAACGCCTCCGGACTCAGATCCTTCAGCGGATTCTCGCCCCGGAGCAGCTTGTTCAACAGGTCCTGGGGCGAGCCCTTGGGCGGCTGGCCACCGTTCGGCTGCTTCGTCGGCGGATACTCGGGCTTTCGTTGTTCCGGGATCTTCTGCTGCGGCTCCGGGATATTCGGGATGTTGTGGTTCGTGGGTCCGGGTCCGCTGCTGCCGCTCTGGCCCGAGTTGCCGCTGCCACCACCGGAATTGTTGCCCGAGCTGTCCTTGCTGCCATCGCCGCCACCGTAACCGGAGGGGTTGACCTTCTTGTTCTCCGGACCCGGCCCGCTCGACCCACCGCTGTTCTGGCCCGCGCTGTCGCCTAGCCCCTGCTTGTGACCGTCTTCGTAGCCGCCCTTGTAGTTGGGGCTGTTCTTGTCGATGTTGCCGGGGCCACCGCTACCACCGCTGTTGCCGCTACCCCCGCTGTTTCCACTACCGCCGCTGTTTCCACTACCGCCACTGCCACTGCCACTGCCGTTGCCGTTCCCGTTGGCCTTGGCTTTGGCATCCTCCAGCCCCTGCTTGTAACCGTCCTGGTAGCCGGCCTTGTACTCGGGGCTGTTCTTGTCGATATTTCCGTTGTTGTTTCCGCCGCCGTTGTTGTTGCCGTTGTTGTTGCCGCTGCCGTTGTTGTTTCCATTCCCGTTGTTGTTACCGTTGTTGTTCCCGTTACCGCCACCTTCGTTCTTCTTCTCCTCCGGCTTCTTCTCCTCCGGCGGCGGCTCCTTGACCTTGCCGACCCCGACCACCGGCGGCATCGCCTTCACCGCACCTTCGATGCCCGGCCGGTAGACGGCCGCGTAGGTCGCGCGATAGCCGTCGAGCCAGCCCTCCCGCTTGCATTCCGGGTTGGTGTACTCCCACTTCTGACCGGGAGTGTCGTTGTACATGGCGAAGATCCACTTCGAGCAATACACCAGATTCGTGCTCAGATTCGTCATCGTGTCGACCAGGGCCTTCGAACCTTCGGTGAAACGCGTCACCGCCTTCATGGCGAGGTCGGCACCGTCACCGGTCCACATCTCAGCCTTGACCTGCTTCAGGTAGCCGTTCAGCTCCTCCAGGTCACCGCCTAGTTTCTCCGCCAGCCAGCTATACCGGAAACCGGCGTTGTATGCCGTATGGTCACTGCCCTCCAGCGCTTGCCGGAAATCGTAGAAGCGATTCCAACTCCAGCCTTCACCTGCTTCGATCGCAATCGGAGTGCCGCTGTCCGCGCTCGGCGGTGGCGCCGGCGCCGTGGGATGCTCGCCGCGTCCGGGAGGGCTCAGGTTGGTCGGCGGGGCCGCCCTCGGCGGTATCTTCTCGACCTTCTGCAGGTCACCGATCTTGTCGAACCCGGCCTTGTTGGTGTCCTCGGTCGACAAGTAGAACTTGCACGAACGGATGAACGTGTCACCCATATCCTCCATGGTCCATTTCATGAGATCCATGGCTTCGATGACATCGGTGGCCTTCTGTTCGAAACGTCGCGTCAGCGACTTACCACCGGTTTCATCGGAAAAGTCCCGCATCTTGTCCATGTACGAGTCATGGATGTACTGCTTGTACCAGTCGAGCTTTCCGATCATGTCGTGGCAGGCCTGCGCGCACAGGGCGAAGACTTTGGGGTCGAGCCCCACCGTGTTGGCCTTCAACCCGCCCGCGTCCGCCTTCGCGCGCAAGTCCTTCCAGTCCTGACGACTTGTCTTGCTGTTGTCGTCGATCGTCGAGCCCTTTTTTTCGTCAGCCATCTGTGGTGCTCCTTGTGGTCTTCGTGGTCGTTCGCGTGTCGATCACCGGTTCGGTTACCGCGGCCGAAGCCCCCAAAGTGAAGGGGACATCGGCGGTTTCGTCGGGTCCGGCACGCTGCTCGGGTGCCTCGAATGGCGAGGGCAGCAGAAACGGTTTCGGTGCTTTGCGCTGTTTGTCCTTCTTGCGCGGCCGGCGGGACTGTTTCGGCGGCGATCCGGCGGCATTGCCGGAAGATGCCGAGCCAGGCGACGTCGCCCCCGGTGGCGTCATGCCGGGCGACGCCATGCCTGGAGACGCCGGAGTCCCGGTGGGCGAAGACGATCCCGACTGCGCATGGCCGTCTTGCAGCGGGGACGCGGGCGGGCGCAGCGGTGTCGTCCCGGGCGTTCCGTCCCGGTCCGATGCGGACTCTCCGTGCTGCTCCGGGATTTTCGAATGCTCGGGTCCAGACGTTTGATCCGAGTTCCGCGCCCCGCCCGCATCGGTTCCGTGCGCGCCCGATCGCTCACCCGAGCCCGGTGTGTTCGACTGATCGCCGTTCCCGGTGCGCCCGGACGAGTCCGCGCCATCCTTCGTGGTGCGATTGTCTGCACCGGAAGCGTCCGCGTTGTCGCCGACACCGGAGTGCTTGCCGGGCGCATTCGAATTGCTTTCGCCACCAGTATTTCTCGAATCACCGGGCTGTTGCCGATCCGAACCATGCTGCGCACCGGTGCGATCCGACGTCTTGCCGCCGTCGGTCGTGCCCGATCGCTCCGACGCACCCGTCCGGTCGGCCCCGGTCGAATCGTGCTGTTGGCCTGAGTTGTTTCCCGTGCCGGGGCGGTTCGAGTAGCCCGACTGATTCGCTCCTCGCTGCTGGCCTGTCCCGTCGGTGCCCGCGCCGCCGGTACCCGCACCTGTCCCGCCGGTAACCGCACCGTTCAGGCGGTCGAGAGCGGCGCGCAGTGCGGACGGGTCAGGCCGGACCGGGCCGTTCGCGCCGCCGGCGGATGGCGAACCCGAATCGCCTTGGGAACCACCGGAGGGCGATTGCATGCCTGTTCCGGACCCCAACCGCCAGAAGTCCGGCGACGGCCCGTCCTGCCCCGTCGTCTCCTCGCCCGATCCGGTCTGCTCCGACGGCCCGAGCGAGCCCTCCCCGCCCGGCGGCAGCATCCCGTCCGCGCCGTGCAGGTTCTGCAGCATCCGCGACAACATCTCCGGGTCCAGTTGCGGAGGTTGCTGCTCCTCCGGCGGCGTCTGGTCGCTGCCCGACGAGTCGCGATCGGCACCGGCGGCGCCATCGTCGCCGGATACCTCGCCGTCACCGGAATCGCGCGGACCGTCGGCGCTGGAACCGCCTCCGGCGCCCGACCTGCCGGAACCACCGCCATCCCCCGACTGCCGGCGCTCGTCGTTCCTGCCCGGTCCAGAACTCCGAACGTGCTCCTCCGGACCAGGATTCACCGCCCCGTCGGCACCCGACGGCCCCTGCACCTCCGTGTTCGGCGGCCCCGACTCATTCTGATCCTGCGGCCCCCAGTAGTACTCGTCCGACGGACCCCAATAATCCTGATCCGGCGAACCCCAGTAGAACTGCTGCGCCGGATCCCAAGGCGGGTCGTCCGGCGGCACCTGCATGCCCTTGTACTTCAGCTCGTCCTTGTACTCCTGCGGAATCCAGTCTTCGGTGTCCGGCGCGGTCGGCGCGTTATAGGGATCAGGCATCGGATCGTTCTCGGTGGTGCGAGGCGGTCGTGGTTTGGCAGTGAGGTCCTGGCCCTGGACGTAACCGCTCTGCGGATCGGCCGGTGGCGCGACGGCGCCGTCCGGGTCGGCGACGTGCACCTTGTTCTTGTCGTCGACCGTCCAGGTGGTGCCGTCCGGCCTGCTGCCCCACGCGGTCTGGTTCTCCGTGATCCGGACCGCTCCGTCCCCGCGAATCTCGCGTACCTCGGTACCGTCGACGAAAGCGGTTCCGTCCCTGCGAATCCCACGCACGGTGCCGTCACCATCGGTAAAACTGACGCCACGGGGCCCGACCTCGGAGACCGACCCGTCTTCGTGCACGACCCGCAGACCCTGCGGCGTGCGTTCCAACTGCGCGCCGTTGGACAGTTCGATCGGTTCGTTCAGCTGCCGCGACTCGGTCTGCCCATTCGGCGCGGTGACGCGCACCGAGCCGCGCGGTCCACGCTCGTACACGGTGCCGTCGCTGTCGAACACCTTGGTGCCCTTGGGTGAAGACTCGAAGCCGGTGCCGTCGGGCCGATCCATCTGGATGGTGCCCTGCTTGCGTGGACCGTCCTGGTCGAACCCGCCGAGCCGATCACGCAGCCCGATGTTCAGGGTGTCGTTGTGGTCGTAGTGGAGCACGGTCCCGTCGGGATGCTCGGTGCGCCCGCCACCCTGCACGTCCGTGCCGTCGAACACCACATGCTTGGTGTTGTCGGGCAGTTCGACCGTGACGGCGCCATTGGGTTCGACGGTCTGCTTGGTCCCGTCCGGGCCGGTGATCACGGTGGGCCTGCCGGGCCCGGACTCGACCACGGTGCCGTCCACCTTGTACACGGTCTTCTCACCGGTGGGCGAGAGGAATTCCGTTGTACCGTCCGGCTTCACGGTTGTGGTCCAGCCGTCCGGCGACTTCGTCCGCACCGAGCCGTCCTCGAACACGGTGTGCGAGACCCGATCCGGCCGGGTGAAGGTCGGCGATTGGATGCCGCCGCGCTCCCCTGCCTTGCCGCCGGTGCGGTCCGCCGGGCCGGTGCCATCCGGGCCGACGAACACGATCCCGTACTCGGCACCGATCTTCATCAGCTGCGGATCGTCGGGGCGACCCACCAGGATCGACCCGTCCTCGCCGATGACATGCCGGGTGCCGTCCGGCGAGGTGACGACGACGTTGCCGTCCCCATCCCGTTCCCGACCGGCCTGGTCGTTCGGCACGATGTGCACGCTGTCGTCGGGCTTGGTGACCACCGTCGGGCCGTCCGGCCGCGTCTGGACGCTGGTGCCGTCCGGATCGAAATGGGTCCGGTCGTCCCACGGTGAACGGAACTCCGCGCTCGCGTCGCGTTTGACGATCGTCGTAGACCCGTCCGGCGAGGTCGTGCGCACCGAGCCGTCGGGCAACACCGTGTGCTGGGTGCCGTCACTGCGGCCGAAGCCGAACTCGCTGCGGGACGGACCCTTCGGCGCATCGGCCCGTGGACCGGGTTCCGCCACAGCGTGATTGCCGTTGTTGGGCAGGAACTCGACCGAATTGTCCGGGCCGATCTTGACCAGGGTTGGGTCGTCTGGACGCCCGATGACGATGTTCCCCTGCGCGTCCACTCGGTGTTCAGTGCCGTCGGGCGAGGTGATCCGCACCTCGTCCCCTTCGCGCACCCAATTGGGGTGTTCCCCATCGCCTTCGAAGACCCGGTCACCACGGCCATCCGGGACATCGGTGTCGTGCCCGCGCGGTCCACCCGGGTCCGAAAGCTGGTCCGGTCGAACGGAGGGCCGCGGTGCGGGACGATCGCCCTCGGGTGCCGGAGTCGGGCGCTCGCTCGGCCGCTGCGCCGGACCGCTCGCCGACGAATCGGCATCATGCGATCGAGGCGACACACCCGCGCTCACGTTCGGCTCCGGCCCACGCCGCACCGGCGGCGACTGATCGCCGGGGCCAGGGTGCGGCAGTGCGGGACGCGGCTGCTTCGGGATGTTCGAATTCGGCTCCGAGGCGGGCGGACGATGTTGTTGCCCTTCGGGGTTCGCGCCCACAGTGCGCCGTGGCGGCTGATCCGACCCGCTCGAGGTCTCCGAGCCGGCGGACGTCCGCGGCGACTGACTCGAACCACCCGAACCCGATTCTGCGGCAACAGGTGAACGTGGCGGCGTATTGGTCGAGCCCGCTTCCGCAGCGACAGACGAGCGCGGCGGCTGCCCCGTACCACTCGAACTCGCCTCCGAACCGGCAGAGGACCGCGGCGGCTGACCCGAACCCACCGAACTCACATCCGACACCGAAGCAGGCGGACGCGGCGGTTGACCCGACCCGGTCGAACTCACATCCGACACCGCGGACGACCGCGGCGGCTGACCCGAACCCACCGAACTCACGTCTGACACAGCGGAAGACCGCGGCGGCTGTCCGGAGCCCACCGAACTCACATCCGACACCGAAGCGGGCGGGCGCGGCGGTTGTCCCGAAACACTGCCCGTTTGCGAGGACGCCCCCGACGAAGACCGGGTGCCGTCCTCCGACGGCAGGCGTTGCCACTGCGACGAACCATCGCCACCGAGCACCGGACGTGCACCGAATTGGCCACCGCCACTGTTTCCGGAACTGCCCACGGACCGTTCGCTCGGCGGGCCGCTCACCGACGAATTGCGGCTGTCGCCGGACAACGAACCCGAGGGCGACGAGCCGTTCGAGACGGACGAATTACCGTTGTGCAACAACGGAGTCGAGGATGCAGGGAACGCACCGCGGCCGTCGCCGGAGCCGAACGACCGGTTCGTCGACGAACCCGACGACTGCCCGTCACCGGTGCGGCCGCCCTGGGATCCGTTGCCGGAGGACGTCGAGCCGTTCCGACCGGAATCGCCGAAACCACCCGGCTGGCTACCGTTGTGGGTATTCGCCGGGTATCCCTGCCCGTTGGTCCACGAGTTGCCGTTCGAGTCCCTGCGCTGGCCACCGTCGGGAGACGGATCCAGCGGTCCCCCGGCCCGGTTGTCGGTCGACCCCGCGGGGAAGGTCGCGGGCGGCTCGTCGTAGCGCGATCCGTTCCCGCCGGGCGGCGGCTGGGACGAGGTACCGTCGCCGCCGAAACCATCACGGACACCGTTGTTTTCGAACCTGCCGTGGTCGAACGAGGAACCGTCTCGCCCGGGTACGTGATTCGTCCCGCCCGGGGACTTCCAGTCGATCTCGAAGCTCCGGTTGTCGAGCCGGTTGATGCCGACGAAACCCTTGAAGCCGCCCGTGATCCCGCCGCGGGCGGCGCCGCCGACCCAGCCGGCCGGGTTGCCGAGCGTCCCGGCCCAATCACCGGTGACCACCGCGGCACCGATACTGCCGAAACCGTATTCCACGGTGCCGGACCCGATTCCCACGACCGCGCCGTTCAAGCCCCGCACCCACGGGTTACCGATCTTGTCCCCCGCGAACTTGATCGTGTATTTGTTCATGCCGTTGGCCGCGATCCGGCCGAACGGCGCACCGGCGCCGCCGGAGACCACGGCCGCGCCGAACTGCTCCCAGCCGAAATGCTTGCGATGCCCGGCGGCCATCTGACCGAGCTGCACGGCGGCGTCCATCCCGCCGGAGATCAGCATGGCCTCGAGGATCTTCAGGATCCAGTTCTTGCTGAGACCGGCGAACTTCTCGCCGAAGACCGACAGCGCCTTCGCCAGAATTCGATTCTGCAACTGCGTCCGCATGCGGCGCAGGGCGGTTTGGGTGGCCACTTGCGCGGCCGCCTCCTCCACGGGTGCGGTCGGCGGAAACATCCACGCCCAAGCGATTTCGATGGCCAACGCGATCAACGAGATGATCGTGGTGAGCTTCGCGGCTTCGATCTGCGTACCGAAATCGAAGGCGGCGTCGGAGATTTGATCCATGAAATTCGCCAGCGACTCCATCGACTGATCACCGACGAGCATCTGGTCGAACATCGCGGCGATCTTCTCCCCGCCCGCGCCTTCGGGGTAGGCGGCGACCGCGGTACGTTTGGCGTCCTCGATATCCGGAATCACCGTCCGCAGCGCGGTGGCGGCGTCCTTGTAGGCGTCCGAGACCGCCCAGATCTTGTCCTCGTCACCCTCGGGCCACGTACCACCGGCGATCCAACCCAACCAGCTCAACTCTGGCGGCAGATACAGACTCATCCCGCAACGACCTCAATCGTCGAGATCACTGACCACCGACCGGCGCCCGCGCGGCTGCACGTCCCCGAACACCGTGCCCTCGTCGTCGTAACGGCGTTCCGGGGAATTCGGCGGTGCGGTCGACACCACCGGCGGGGTCGGAATCATCGACCTGGTATCCGGGACGCCCTCGATCAGGTCCGACAGGTGCGGCAACCTGGCCTTGCGCTCGCGCAACGGCTCCATCAGCAGTCGCCCCTGCTCGTGCACCTTCTTGGCGGCGGCCTGCACGGCCTCGGTCATCGCCCCGGCGATCTCGCTGTGGGTCAGGTCGCCGATATCGTCGGCGAACTTGGTTTCGATCAGAATGCCATCGGCATTGACGGTCACCGTGATCCGCTTGTCGCACGCGGTCACGGTCGCGGTGAGCCGGGCACGGTCGCGATGCAGCTTCGCCAGACCCTGCATCTGTTCCGACATCGCCTCCATCATCATCGCGGCATCGGCCCGCAACCGCTCATTCGCCACCAGAAGCCTTTCGATCGTTTCGGATCACGTCCGCCTATCCGCGTTCCATTCGATCGGGCTGCGTCTGCCGCATGAGCGAGACCATTCGTTTGGCCCGCGGCCGCAGGTTATCGGCCATTTCCTGCTCGTTCTCCTCATACAGTTTCGCCGAATCCCGCAGATTCTTCGCGTTCGCTTCGAAAACCTCGGCGACCTTGGCGATGGATTCGAAAATGCTGTCGCGGTTCTTCTTGTATCCCTTTTCGCCGTCGGCGAATTTTTTACCGCTCTTGTCGTTACCCCACGCCTCACCCTTGCTGCCGGTGGTCGACTTCAGCGTGTCCAGCAGGTGCTTCGTCTTGTCGGCGACGTCGTCGAATTTCGCAGCGGAAGCGCGCAGCCCTGTTACCTCGATCTTGACGGGTTCGGTCATCATGCTCCTTTGGTTGCGACGTCGTCGTGGGTCTGGCCTTCTGTCAGCTCATGAGAGCCAGGCCCGTCCTCGTCTGCCGCTCCATGAAGCGTTGTTCGAACCCTTCGGAGTAGACCGACGGTGGCATCGAGGAGGACGACTGTTCGATCACTCCGTCGTCGGCGATGTAGAAGAGGGCGCGGCCGATGGCGATCTCGTCCGGTTCGGTGGGCACGAAGACCATCCAGCCGACCTCGAGGCGCTCCGCGGTGAGCTGATCGAGCGGATAGCCGGTGGTATCGACACCGAGGCCGAGGATGTGCGTCCGCACCAGCGAGATCGCCCGGTCCTGCGGCAATCGCTCGATCACCGTCGCGGTGAGGCCGGCCAGCGACAGCTGGTACATGGCGCCGTCGATATTGTCGCCGGACCCATCGAACAGGGCGGTGAGGGTATCCCGGGTCACCACACCGGCTTCGGCGGCCGCGACGAGGGTGATCGCCGCCTGCCGCTGCTGCTCGGTCGGCTCGTTGACCGCCACGCCGCACACAATGTCGGCCACGGTCTGCGTCGTCCACACGCCCGGCACGGCGGCGCTGATCTGCTCGGCATCCGGTGAATCCGCACGATGCCAACTGCCATTGGACCACCAGTAGCAAAACGACAGCATGCCTTGCGCCGCACGGGCATTGAGCACCTGATTGGCCACCCAGTCCGGCGCGCCCGCATACAGGTCAGGCAGTTCCACGCCGTCGTTGTACGCCGCGTCGAGTTCGGGCGCGTTCCACACCCCGCCGGAGAGCACCGCCCGCCCGCCGGGCAGCACGAACAGGGTGGAGCCACTGCGCGCGGCGCCTTCGAAGATGCCGAGCGAGGGGCGAATTCGCGGGCCGAGCCCGGAGCCGACGGCGACGAAGGCCGCGGCGATCGTCGCCCAGCGGGCCCACAGCACCGGCAGCGGCGGCAGGTCGTCCCGCGAGAGCACAGCGGCGATATTCGCGTCCCGGTCGGCGCGGGCCTGCGCGGCGGCCTGCTCGGGCGAACGCCACTGGCGCTCGTCATGGTAGACGTAGGCGGCCAGCCACACCGGGATTCGCTCGCGCGGAAACGCGGCGAGGTCGGCCTGATACGCCTCGGCGGTCAGCAGTTGATCGTCGGGGAACGGGTCGTCACCATAGTCATAGTCGACCTCGACCTCGCCGGTGGCCTCGAGCTGGACCACCATCCGCCACCAGGGCCCGTCACCGAGCTGCGCGGAGACATCACGATGCAGCAGAACGAGTTCGGTGACCGCGGCAGGCGGCTCGGCGCGGGACACTTGCTCGTCGTCGTCGTAATACAGCACGTAGGCCACGCCACCGGCGACCGTGAGCGCGAAGACCGCTTCCAGCGAGCGCCACCCTTCCGGGCCCGCCACGCCGAGTTCGCGCGCGATGCGGTGCGCGAGTTCGACCGCTTGCTCCTCGACGGCTCGCTCCGCGAGCGCCGCCGATTCGGTGGCCTGCTCTTCTTCGGCCGACCGCGCAGCCGCCGGCTGCGTCGCGTCGCCCTGGTCCGGTTCGGGTACGTCGGAATCGGCGGGCGGCTCGTGCCCGTCGGCCCCTGGTACGACGGGATCACCAGCCGCCTGCGCGCTGGGCGGGACAGCCCCGCCCAGCCGGAAGCCGACGTCGACAGCGTCGCCTTCCCCGGCCTGGTTCTGCTGCTGGGGATCGTTCATGTGCTGAATTCTTTCTCCGCAACGCCGCGTCGAGC
Source organism: Nocardia brasiliensis NBRC 14402 (assembly GCF_000308475.2). GTDB lineage: Bacteria > Actinomycetota > Actinomycetes > Mycobacteriales > Mycobacteriaceae > Nocardia > Nocardia brasiliensis. The sequence continues at coordinate 22,072 of NZ_BAFT02000021.1, forward strand.
ATATGCCACTGTTGGGATTCAACACCATGAAGGTCAGTCCGGAATAATATCCGCGTAACAGCGCACAGCCGGGGCATAACTATTACCTCATAAAGACATAATGGCGGTATTTCCGACAACACGTCGTGATAGGTTCACGCAATAATCGATGCGTACCCACGCATCGCGGACTCACATTTCTTCGCGGCAGGAGGAACTCGACGTGCACAACGAGCGAATCAAGGGCGACGTCGCCGACCTGCTCGATACGGTCAATCAACACATTCGCTCGATCGCCGAGGTGCAGCAGAAGCGCGTCGAACTCACCGCCACCGCCACGGCGGGCAAGGGCCGGGTACGGATCACCGTCAACGCCGACGGCGTCGTGATCGACACCGAGTTCAGCGACGACATCGACGATTTGGACTATGACGAGATCGCCGACGCGGTCACCGAGGCCACCCAGGATGCCGCCGCCGAGGTCGCCCGCAAGGCCGAGGAGCTGATCGCGCCGATCCGCGATACCCGTTCCCGGCTGCCGAGCTTGTCGTCACTGGTGGAAGGCCTGCCCGACGTCCGGACGAAAACGCCGGAGCTGCAACGGGCGTCGTTCGAGTCGCTCGCCGCGCGGCAGGAGCGTGCGGCCGAGGCGCAGGCCGGGCCGTGGTCGGTCACCGACCACGAATGAGGGTGGCCGGTTGTCGTCTATGACCGCGCACACGCGGCGCCGAAAGCGCTGATCGATGAGCATCGAGATGCCGGCTGAGCTGCAATGGCTCAGCTACCTGGCGGGTGCCGCGTGGCCGGAAGGCGACGAGGACAAGATGTTCGCCCTCAACGACGACTACAAGTCGGCGGCGGACACCCTCGACGCCGCCCTCGACCTCTTGCGCTCCGCGTGCGACACCGCGACCGCCAGTTATTCCGGCGACGGCGCGGACAAGATGAAAAGCCAGTTCGACCAATTCTTCGCCGGAGAACAGTCGATCCCGAAGCTCATCGACACGATGCGCCAGGTCGGCAAGTCGTGCCGCGCGATGGGCGCCGAGATCGAGCACACCAAGTTGCAGGTCATCATCACCCTGGCGATCCTGGCCGCCGAGATCGCGTACGCGCTGACCACCTGGTTCGGTGCGGTGGTGATCCCGGCACTGCAAGCCGAGACCGCCGGGATCATGGCGGTGATCGGTCGCACACTGGCCACTCGGCTGGAATTCCTGGTCAACCATGCCGCCAAGATCGCGGCGATGCCGATGTGGAAGCTGGCCGCCATCAGCGGCGGGGTGCAGGGTGTGATCGGCCTGGGCACCGAGTTCGCGGTGGAGGCGATCCAGAAGAGCAAGGGGCACATCGACGACTTCGACCTGAAGCGGATTTTCGTCGCGGGCGCCGTGGGTGCGGTGTCCGGTGCGGTAGCGGCGCCGGTCGCCAGCGTCATCGGTAAAGGGCTGGCCAACTGGGTCGGCAAGGAATCGATGACCTGGTGGAAGTCCGGTGGTATCGCGATCGGCGCCGGTATCCCTGGTGGATTGGTCGGCGCGGGTGCGGGTTTCGTCACCGGTGGCGCGCTCACCGGAGAGTGGGAATTCGACCCGGCCATGCTCGCCGGCGCGGTGGGTGGTGGCATCCTCGGTGGTCTGCACGGTTCGATCGGTCATGCGCGGGCCGGGGCGATGGTGAACGTCAAGGCAGTGACCGCCAAATCCGACCTGTCGCTTTCCGACGGTAGCTCCATTTACTCGGCGTCGGAGAAGGACGGCGGGGGCGCAGGCGCGCCGCGCGGTTCCGGCGACCGCACGGACAACGGGCAGCAGACCCGGGCGATGTCGCACACGGGCGACACGGGCAACGGCAACGGCCGGTCCACGACCTCGGGATCCGTAGGTGCGGAAGGCAATTCGCGTGCCGCATCGGTGCACGGCAACGGAAATGGCAGCGCGAATACCAACGGCAACGGCAACGGCAACGGCAACGGGTCGACTCGATCGGCTTCTGTGCGCACCGGCAGCATTTCGGCGGCAAGCGTGCTACGGCCGCGCACGGACTCGATCAGTTCGAGTGCCAGCGACGGGTCTGTGTCGCGCGCGTCGTCTGTGTCGGGCGGGTCCTCGCACACCTCGATGACATCGTTCTCGGATGCCAAGGGCAGCGACGCGGCGCCGCGGACTGCCCATACGTTCGACGGCGCGTCGGAATCGGCCTCCGGTCCGGTATCGCGCGCGTCTTCACCGGAACCGCAGGGTATGCACAACCTCCGGACCGATGGGCTGCCGCAGGAGAAGATTTCGGCTGGACCCGAGAGCCTTTCGGGTGCATCCGTTTCCGGGAATTCGAGTCGCGAATCGGCGCAGTTCTCCGCAGGCCCGGACGCTCGGACAGGCTCGGATCAAGCGTCGAGGATCTCCGCCACCGACACCGGCAGCTCGACGAATCTGCGCGACGTCCGGCCCGTGACGGGAGCGTCAGGCGGCGAGAGTCGAAGCGGCATCGAAACACCGTCGCGGTCGGGCACACCCGATCCCGAGGCACGCCCTCGGTCGGCGGCGCCGAGTACTTCCTCGTCGGTGGGCGGCGGGTCACAGACCCGTATCTCCGCGGGGCCCAACGAGTCCGGGCCGCCAGGACCGCGCACAGTGACTGGGCGAGAAGATCAGTCGGTGTCGGGTTCGTCGTCGCGGGCGGCCTCGCCGGAGCGCACCCCTGCTCCCCCGGCGGCGCGACCCGAAAGTCTGGCAGCGCACAACGAATCGGGACCGGATGGTCTCGCCCGGTCGAAATCCGGTGACGACAGCGGTGCACATCCGGAAACCACCGGGCCCGAGCGCAAGAACGGCCAGGACGAAACCGGCGACCAGTCGATTCGGCGACCCCGGGCGCACCTGACCGAAAACCCGGACAATCCAGCACTTCCGGAACAACCCGGGCGACGCGCGGCCGAAGAGCCGACCGACACCCGGGTGACGGAGTTGCGAAACCGCTTGCGGGACAGCGACGAGGTCCAGGACCACCGCGACGTGACCGCGACCAGGGAGCGACTGAAGACCGCCGAGGCGGAGTTCGAGGACACTCGCCGCCTGGTAGAGCACGACCAGTCGCCCAAGGAAGGCGCGTCCGCGCTCGCGCTGCGCGAAATGCACGACGACGCCGCGACACAGCTGGAGCAAGCGCGCACGGCACACGATGCCGCGATCGATCGGGCGGTCGACGAGCGGTACGCACAGTTGCAGGCCGAGGCCGACCAGGCCATCCTGACCGCGGACCGAGAAGCCGACACCGTACACACCGACACCGCGCGTCGGCTGCAGGAGGCGCAAGACAGCTTCCGGGACGCGCGGCAGCGGTGGGAGAACAGCCGCGACGAATACAACGCCGCGGCGGCCAACCACGAGGCGCGCGCGGACGGCGAACTGGTCAAGAGCATCACGGAGGCGCACAACCGGGTCCGAGACGCGAATCAGGGTTTGGTGCAGGCTCGCCGGGAATACAACGCCGAAGCCCGCGCGTCCGAACCACGCGCGGAACGCCTGTCCTGGCTACGAACTGACATCGAAGCGCGCACCCAAGGATTGCGGACCGAACTGGTCGAGCGGGAAGCGTTGCTGCGTGCCGCCGCAAAACACAATGCCGAACTGAGCACGGCCAGAGCCGAGCGGTGGGCGTTGGACCCCAACGAAAAGTCGAGCGTGGCAACGAGATTGCTGAACTGGCTGCAGTCGGGGTCGGGCGAGGGTGTCCGGACCGGGAAGGTGATCGGTGATCCGCGCCAGTTCGAGGCCGACGTCAGGACTCGGGCGCGCTCGCTGCAGGACGAGTTCGACAGCAAGGACTCGGCCGCGCGGGCCGATTCGTCCTTGTCGGAACTGAAACAACAGTTGGCGGACAGCACCGCTTCGTATCAAGCTGCGCGCGATCACCTTTCGGAGGTCGGTCTGCAGGCCATCGGCGACCGGACGGTGGTGCTGCGCAACGCCGGACTAGCGGACAAGGCAGCGTTCGATGGCGGGCTGGCCGAACGAGGTCCGGCCTTCGAGGCGATCGTGCGCAAGCAGATGGCCGCGGCCCGCGATGTGCTGGATGCGATTTCGGCTTACGACCACCAGCTGTTGTCCAAGGGACGCCCGGACGATCCGGTGACGGTGCCGCTGTCGGGTGAGCAACTGCGCAAGGTGATCGCCGAAGGAACGCCCGAAGAACGGTTGGCGCACCTGCGTGCGTTCGTGAAGATGACGCATCCCGAGGGCTTCGAGCCGCGGGAGAATCAGATGCTGGGGTATCTGCTGCGCGTCGGCAATCTGGGTACCGGTCAGGGCAAAGAGATGCTGATGGCGATGCGGTTGTTCACCGACGCCGTCGAGCAGGGCACCGCCTACGGGACCACGAGTAGCGACAACCTGGTGTCCTCGATGGTGGATCTGGTCAAGGCGTTCGCCAGCTCTCGGTACGGGGACCTGCCGATCTCGGTGTCGCGGATGACCGATGAGGGGCCGATGCCCTCCGGCGGTGTGATCATCGGGACCAAAGAGGACTTCGTATTCGCGGCATTGCGGAAGGCCCAGGCGGTGCTGGATCGGATCGGCGCGGCGGGGGCGCCGGTGAAAGAGGTGAACGAGCTGCGGGATTGGCTCAACAACGAGCGCCCGAAGCTGGACGAGATGAAGCAGCGGCTGGACGCGGTGCTGGACAAATACAAGATCGGCGAGAAGTTCGAGCCGTTTCCGAAGGGGCCCTACACCGGCGACGAGTTCGACGCCGCGATGTTCGACGGGCAGGAGGGGGTGCTCACCCCCGGTGGGCAGCACGACGAGTTGCCGGCGCAAGCGCGCAGGATCGAGCAGGCGATGTATCGGGTCCTGGCGGCGGAGAAGCTGCACGGTTTGACGGCCAAGGACTTCGGCAGACCGGAGTTCACCAGGGGGATGTGGCGTGCGGAGCTGAGCGAGACCGCGATCGAGAAACTCAATCGGGTCCCCGGCGAACCGGTGACACCCCAGCAGGCCGAGTCGTATAAGAATGCGGCACTTGCGCATTGGGGTAAGCGACGCAACACCGACTGGATCAAATCCTTCGACCCCGACAATTCCAGCGATCCAGGCCGCACCGGTCTGCTCGCCTCCGACACCAACGACAAACTGATGGTCGACCGCACCAAAGGCAGCGCCAACGTCCGCGAGAACCGCCTCCAAGGCGTCGGGCAGTACCTCGACGTCCTGGCCGGGGTGCCGGTCCGAGCCAATCACCCCGAAGGCACGCTGTACATGAGCTTCGACCAACTCGTCGGCAGCAGCTACCTGCACTCACCATCGGGAGTGTCGGGGACGTTGAAGCAGGTGGAGAACGCACTCTACGACCGCCACGGCATCGGTCCGGTACCCGAGATTCCGAACTTCTACAGAGACAAGATCGAAGATGTCCCCGACGCGGAATTCAAGACTCGCGAGGGAAAACTCGAGGCTATGGGACTGTCGATCTTCGACGACCTGGTCAGGCCCGACGGCAAGATCGAGCTCATCGTCAAGGACGGTACGGTCGTCGGCGCGAAGCAACGCGGGCGCCCGCACTGGGTGGTGATGACCGACAACCGCGATATCGCCGGCGATGATGTGCGCATCGTGCGCGGTGACGACGGACGCGTCGTCGAGGAAATTCCCCTGAACTCTTGGAAAGACAAGAACCCCGAAGAATACGGAGTCGCCGACTGGATCAACAGGATCACCGAAGAAGAGATCCACGCCGAGGCTGCGGCCGCCGGACTGCCGGTGGCCGAGAAGATCAAACTCGACTACACCATGCGCGACGCGCGGTGGTACGAACTCCACGGCAATGGCGTCAAGGCCGAAGTACTCGCGAACGAGCAAACCAAGCAATGGGGCGCACCCGGCAGTTTGCACATCGGGCACAAGGCCGACGGACGCGGCGCGAGCCCGAAACCCACCCCGGAATCGGTCGAAATCGGTGGCACCGCAGTCAAATCCAGCGGCGGTCCGGCCTACGGAGAACGCAACCATATTCAGATCCGCGGCCGTGCACAGCGCGGCGGCGTCGGCGAAGACCACGAGAACGGCGGCTTCCCCGGCACCTTCCAGCGGTTCTTGTCCGAGGAGGACTACTACGGTGCGGTGGCCGATCACGGTGTGCGCGAACAGGTCGTCCGATTCCACCGAGCGGTCGAGGAACACGAACAGGCGATTGCCGATCATCGGGCCGACGACACCCCCGAGACCCGCGCCCGCCTCGACGAAACCGATCAAGCCGTACGGCAAGCCGTACAGACCCTACGCGAGCAGACGGCTCCCGCTGTCGAACGTGCGGCAGAGCAACAACTGCTCTCGTCCGGGCGGCATGGCGGCTACCGAGCCAACGCTCCCCCGGTGCTCGACACCGGGCACGTCCCGCCGGGCATGGACTTCACCACCCCGCCGCCCGAGGTGGAAACGCCCGAGGTGGAAGCCGTCACGCTGCCGCAGGATCCAGGCGACGTCCGTCAGGATGCGGAGACACACGACGACCCGGATCGGCAGGACGACAGCCCGCCGAAGACCACTCCGAACCCACCAGCGCAGCCACCCCGATTCGACGGCTCGGCAGATACCTTGTCGCCCAAACGATCCGATACGTCTGGGCGCGGCGCGCCCGAGTTCGCTCCGCCCGTCAGCGAAACGAATTCCGGTCCAGGCCTGGGCAAGATCTTCGATGCGGCCGACTCCTACTCGGCAGCCGGTCCGGACGGCCTGGCAATCGGGCACCCCGGCGACCGCGCCCTGGCCGGGACGTTCGACGCCGAGCCGCGGCTCGGTCTCGGCTCCGGCGAATACCGGGCCGACCCCAACGCACTTCTCGAAACCCTTGTGTCCGAGAAGCTTTCCGAAGTGGGCCCGCAGGACCGCGTGGATGTGTTCGATTGGAGCACGTTCCGCGACAAGTTCGCGACCGTCGACTTCCCGGTGGGCACACAGTTCGAATTCATCGACGGCACAGGCGGCGGCGGTTATGTGGCGTCGGTGGAGCATTCGGCAGAGGGCACGCAGGTGCGGCTGCTCGGTGCCGGCGATGCCGCGAACGCCGGCAGGCAGGTAGTGGTCGGCGCCGACGTCTTCCGCGACGGCTTGCGTACGGGATGGCCGCAATTGAGTGGCGGCAGTGTGGTCCGAGTCGTGCAACCCGGACCGGCACCCGGCGCATATCAGGTGTGGGAGACGGCCCGGTTCCTGCACGCACTGGACGAGGGTGACTTCGGCGAGGGTACGCGGGTGTCGTGGCGCGAGCCGTCGGAGCACGGCGAGCAAGTGGCGTCGGCGATATCGCGCCCCGACGGCGGATTCGATGTCTACCCGAATCATTCGACCGTGTCGGTGGTCGACCTGCGGGAACGACTGCGGGGTGTGGGTGCGGTGGAGGTGGTGCCCACCGACTCGGCGTCGGCGCGGAAGGACCCCTCGACCGGGGATACGAGCTATACATTCTTCGGTCGGGTACCGACCACCGGTACGCCGGTGGCATTCGCTTCGAGCGATATCGATCTCCTGTCCCGAATAGCGCGACTCGGTCCTGCACTGACACCCAAGGAATACGCGGATATCGCCCGAGAATTGCGTGCGGCCGGCGACCGGCATGCCGACGAGAAGACAGTGAAACAGCGGATTCAGGCGCTGGCCGAGAGGTTCGAGTCGTTCGACCTCGGTCCGGCCGCAATGGCGCGAGCAGCACGCGCGTGGGGTTTGCGGGCCCGGGTGCCAGAAGTCGGCGACGTGGATCATGAACAATTCGGCCGGAATCCGGCAACTGGCGAACAAGTACTGTTCTTGCCCGGACAGGTGGACCTTCTGCAGCGCTATGCACAGCGGAAACCGACCCTGGAGAGCAAGAAACACACCGACGTCGCCGCTGAGCTGAAAGGGCTCGGCGACCTCCGGGTCACCGAGAACTCCGTCAGAGGTCGCCTTCAGTACGTTTACCAGAAACTAGTGCTCGTGGGCGATGACCGGACCGTTCTCGGCGCAGTGCGGGCGGCCCGCGCGTGGGGCGTGTTGGCGCCCTTCCCGATGCCAGGGGATCTGGATTTCGAGTATCACGGCTTCGATCCGGTATCGAACACCCGTGTGTCGTTCACGGATGAGCACATGAGTGTGCTCATCCGGCTCGTACGACCGCGCCCGCTCGATGCGCGCGCAATCGCCCGAGAGCTCGGCATATCCACCCCGACTGCCAAAAAACGCATCAGCACCGTATTCGCCACCTTGAATGTGGCGGAAAGTGCGGGCGTCGCCGAACTGGGCCGGGTGGCCCGGGAATGGGGGTTGCTGTTCGACACCTCCGGCCCCACCACCCAAATCGCCGACGGCAGCGCCGCACACCAGCAACAGGCCGGTCCGGCAGGACCTACCCGATTCGGCCTCACCCACCCCACCGCCGTCGCGGTCCGCAGCAACGACTGTGTCCGCCTGGCCTTCACCGAACTCCTCAGCGACGGCGACACCACCGACACCCCCGCCACCATCCCCACCACAGCAGCGGGCCTGGCTGGTCGCACCCGCACCGAGCTCGAAAAACACGCTGCCGCAGCACTTCACGATTACCGCGACCACGACCACATCCGCGACCAGCTACTGCGCCTCGGCCACGGACACAAGGCACTCGTCGTCGACAACTACCAAGGCAAACCCGACCGCAACGGCATCGGCGGCCACGTCTACGTCATGCGAAACGTCCACGGCACCATCCGCATTGCCGACCGAGCACGACGCCGCTTCCACCCTTACCCACCCGTCCTCCCCCGCGAACTCTCCCGCACCCGCGCCATCTTCTACACCCCCGACAACCAGCCCATCCAGCCCACCAACCTCCCGGCAACCCACACACCGACCCGCCCCGAAGCCAACCTCGGCCTCAGCACCGGACCCGACACAATCGACTACGAAACCGCGCAACCGGTGCTTCCGCGCGGGCGTCCGTCGGTGCCGCCCATCGCGCAGCGATCGGATTCAGTGCTGGCTCGCGCTGCCGCGCAATTCGACAACCTCTTCGACCAGCCACGCTCGCTGAACGAGCTGTACACCGCGTTGCAGCCGATCTGGCCGGATCTGTCGTTCGCGGACCTGGAGGGATTGCGGGCGCCCACCTATCTGCGCAACGGGATACAACTGCCCACGGTTTCGTGGGAGAACATGGATCGCTTCCTGCGGTTGCTCTGGCCCGATCGCGAGCGGGCGGCAGACGCGGACGTCATCTACAACGCGTATTCGATCCTCGGCGCAGGCGAGCCCCCCGCGGACGTGCACGCCTTCAAAGACGACATGGTGCAGATCCTGGCCCGGCGCCCACCTGGCCCCGCCCAGGTCGGCACGATGGAAGAACTGGGTGTGCTCACGCCGGGCAATGCCGATGATGTTGCGTCAGAGGATATTCAGGTCGTGCACTTCACGCGGCAACCCGCAGCCGCGGCCGGCATTACCGACGGCGCCAAATTCAAGATCTATGTGAACGCCACCGGCAACGCCCGGTCCACGGTAACCGCGCATCTCGTGCACGAAGTCCTCGACAACCCGGCTCGGTTCCCAGGAGTCCATGAGGTCAAAGCATTCGGCCCGGAGGAACACCGCGTGGACGGCGTCGTCGTCTACACCTTCGGCACAGCGGCGACGAATCGGGTCATCGAATGGCTGCGCGAGTTCCAGAACGCGAACAGCCACATGTTCTACTGGGACGCCCCGGTCGGCACCCAGCAGGTGCTGGCCGGTGTCGGTTTCGGCGCCGAAGGGCGGCAGCACACTTTCGGCGATACCCGGGCCATCGCGATATTCACCGCACTCGACATGCATCGCCGTGGCACATTCGACGACTTCCGAAACGAGGTGCGCAACCAATTCCGTGACCACGGCGTCGATCCCGACCAACCACACCTGAACCTGCCCGAACCACATCGAACCCTCGAAGAAGTGACCACAGAGGTCTCGACCGGCCGGTCGGCCGTGCCCCCTGCCACACAGCGGCAGGGCTCGGTGCTGGACCACGCTGCCGCACAGATCGAGGACATCTTCCGTCAGCCGTACACGCTGGACGAGTTGTATACCGCGCTGCAACCGGCGTGGCCGGATCTGTCGTTCGACGACCTGCGGGAGTTGCGGACATCCACCTACCGAAGCAACGGAGTGGAACTCCCTACGGTGTCGCTGGAGAGCTTGACCGCGTTCCTGCAGTTGATCTGGGACGATCGCCTTTACGCCGAGAGCGAGAATCACATCTATGAAGCGTATTTGACGCGGGGGGCCGGAGACCCGCCGGCGGACGCCGGTGCCTTCAAAGATGACATGGTGCGGATCCTGTCGCGACGTCCGCCCGGCCCGGCCCGGGAGGGCGACATGGAGGAGAGGGGGACGCTCACCCCATACAACGCCGAAAACGTTGCACCCGAAGACATTCCGGTTGTCCACTTCACCCGAACCAGTGCATCCGGCGAAATCCCCACCGGTCACGACGACTACAAGCTCTATGTGAACGCCACCGGCAATGCCCGGTCGAGGGTGACCGCGCACCTGGTGCACGAAGTCCTCGACAATCCCGCTCGTTTCCCCGGAATCCACCAGCTGAAAGTATTCGGCCCACAGGAGCTCCGCGTGGACGGCATCGTCATCTACGCTCAGGATCGCGCCGCAGCGGGGCGAGTACGCGATTGGCTACGCGAGTTCCAGAACCGCCACATCGGCATGTTCCACTGGGATGCGCCGACCGGGACCGAACAGGTGCTGGCCGGTGTCGGCTTCGCCGCCGAACCGCGATCCGACAGTTTCGGCAGGACCCGCGCCGGCGCGATCTACACCGCATTGGAAATGCACCGCCACGCAACATTCGACGACTTCCAGCGCGAGGTCCGCAATCAGTACTTCCGCCGTGGACTCGATCCCTACCGGGTACACCTGAACCTGCCCGCTTCCCAGCCGGGACAGCACCTGCGGGGATCTGCGAACGGGTCACGGCTTGCACCGTCCGAATCGCCGGCGCCCGAAGGCTACCAGCGCCTCGGTGCCGGTGCCACCGAAGCCGTGCCCGAGGCCGAAACCGGAGCGGCGGAACCACTTCCCGGCCCGGCGCACCCGGATGACAACGGCAAGGTCGATTCTGGCGAACAGCCCAAGTTGTTCTCGGTGCCGCCGCCGGATCTGGGTGTGCAGCGTGTGGGAGTGATCGGGGATACCGCGAACACGGTGCTGATCACCCGGAATGGTCGAGATGCCGTGGTGGTCGGGCCGGGCGACAGTATCGAGCTGGACAGAATCAGCCGGGACAACGCGCAGATCAGGGTGAGTTCTGATCCGCAGGTGACATACCGGGTGCATCCCGAACTACTCGGACGCGACTTCTGGGATTGGACTGAGGATCCCGCGGGCACGTGGGTGGGCACGCCACGGCGCGTGGATAGCCAGCAGCGGACGCAGCTGTTGTTCTACCACGAGAATGCAGTCGTCGAGATGGGTGCGGGCGAGCTATTGGGGATCCAGCCGACGGCCGACGGTGCGGTATCCGTCAAGAACCTGAGTTGGCGGGTCACGCTGGCGTCGAGCGCTGTGCACGCGTTGGGTTTGGGTGCCCCCGCCGCGTCGATGGTCCCGCATACCGGCCCGGTGTTCGCGACGCGGAACTCGCAGCCGGTGCCTTCGGATGCTCGGGCGGGGGCCCGGGCGGATTATGCGGTGCTGATGAACAACCTGGGCAGGGAGGCCGAGCGGGACCCGCAGGCCTTGCTGAAAATGTTCCATGAGTATCCCGACCAGACGGTCGCGGTGCGGTTCTTCATCGACGGTCAGCCGGAGTGGGTACGGGTCGATCGGACTCTGCCGCACGAGACGTCGCAGTCGTCCGGAGAGCCGATGTATGCCGGGCATACCGATGGTGAGCCGATGTGGGCGGCGTTGGCGCAGAAGGCATTCGCGTTACTGCGGCCTGATATCAATGGCACTGCCACGGTATCGATCCGCCCGTTCGGCGCGCCCGCCCATCCGTCGCCGATCGCCCCGATGCCGGGCTCATCGATCACCGCACCGGCGGGCCGGTTGAGCATCGTCGATCAGGACGGTGAGCTGCTCAGTGTCCGGCCTGGTGACGAGCTGCACGGCACGGTCGATCCAGCGAGCCCGGATCTGCTCACGGTGTGGATCGGTGACGAACCGACGGCCGCGCGGCACTCGGTGCACCGGAACCTGCTCGGTGAGCTGACGGTGTTTCCCCCCGCGAGCGACGGCATCTACCACTGGACGACGCCGACTACGCCGGCAGTCGAAGTCACCGGACTGCGCTGGCTGTCGCCGAGCAACGCTGCACGCCATGCGCCGGTCGGCGGGCTGGTGTCGCTGCGGGTCGGCAGCTGGGGTGATCTTCTGCTGGACGGGAACACCCGGGTTTCCCCGCCGGCGCTACAACAGCTCGGGCGCTCGATAGCGCGCGCGTCCGGTCCTGTCTTCGGTAGCGCGGGCCCCGTGCCCGCCGATGCGACCCAAGGCCAGGCCGGGGACTGCTATCTGCTCGCGCCGCTGATGGATATCGCCGAGAACAACCCGCAAGCCATCAGGGACATGATCGTCGAATATCCCGACGGCACCGTTGCCGTGCGGTTCTTCACCGCGCTCGGCGTGCCGCAGTGGGTACGGGTCACCAGAGACTTCTACACCGACGCGAACGGGCGGATGATCTACGCGGCCAACGACGCGCGTAACCCGTTGTGGCCCGCCTTGATCGAAAAAGCCTACGCGATCTGGCGCGGCGGCGACTACGCCATGATCAAGGGCGGATTCGCCGCGCACGTGATGGGGCAGTTGCTGCCGCCGTACGAGCTGAACGCGACCGGAACCGCTCATCAACCTGTCCGCGGCCTCGACCTGGCCACCTTCCTGCACCCGATGCGGTTCGGTGTGGACACGATCTATGACCTGATCATGGAACAGCTCGGTGCGAATGCCGTTGCGGAGACGGCATTCTCGTTCGCGCAACGACTCGGCCAACTCGAGCCGATCTGGGACCGGTTTGACGTGTCCAGAAAGCTCGACATCGAACACTTCCGGGATTTCCTGGGCTACCACCTGCAACTGGAGGAGCAGGCGCAATGGCAGCCCGAGATCACCGCCGTGCTCGACTATCTCCGCCAGATCAACGATCCCGCGCAAGCCATGACCAGTTCTGCTGTCCAGCAACACTTCTCCGACCTAGTCCGATTCCTGCGCGGTCGCGGCGATCAGGTTCTGCTGAACACTCTCGGCTTCGGCGCGGGCGCGGAGAACATAACCAAATATCCAGGGCTGGTGGGCACCCACACCTATGACGTGGTGGATGTGCGTTCCAGCGCGACCGGCCGCATCGAGATCGTGCTGCGAAACCCGTGGGCCGACAACCCGGCGGTGCCGCAGACGATCGATGGATTGACCTACGGCCCGGACCGCACCGTCATCCTGGATGCCACACATCTGACCAAATTCTCGCGCCTGTCCAGCCGCGGTACCGGCACACGCTTCGCATTCGGAAACACCACCGAACTACCGCCGAGCAACGCGCCCGCGCCCGAGACCAGCCCACCCGCCGCACCTACGACACCTGACCAGCCCGCTGCTCAGCTCGCGGACAGTCCGCCCGGCCACCAGGCGACGTCGTCCGCCGACGAAACCGCACCCGTGCCGCGCCCTGGAGACGAGCAGCCCGAATCCGCCGCACCGCCCGTCGCCGCGCTCGCGCCGCCGGAGGCCGACGCGAACACCGAATCTGCCCCTGCGACGCAGAGTTCGACATCCACGGCGCTGATCCAGACCACTTCGGCGAGCACCGGGCAGGTGAATCACATTGTCCGGGATCTGGGTTCGCAGCGCGACGGCCTGAAGGAAATCGTCGAGATCGTCCCGGTGCCGGATACGACCGCCCAGTGGCTGCGCGAGCAGCTGTACCGGCAGGTGGTCGGAATCAACGGCGAGGACAAGAAGTTCCGGGCCGAGCTGGGCCGGGTACTCACCCCCCGTCTGATCAGCAGCGAATGGTCGCGGCTGCTCACCAAGTCGGGCTTGCCGCTGCGCGTGACCTACCGTGGCCGCCTCTTTCCCGTTTCGATCCGCCTGCGTCTGCGCAACGCGCGGCCGGCCGCGGAGCAGCTCCCGCCGGTCGGCGACCGCGACGCCCCGGGCAATGGTCCGCCGGTCGTGCTGTGGCATTACGCGCGTGGGTGGAGCTCGATCAGCAACAGCGCCAGTGAGCACGATCTGCGATCGCTCTCGGGTTCCTACGGTGCGAAATGGCCGATGCACGAACGGGGCTTGCGCAGTCTCGATGTCACACCGCAAGCTTCGGTCATCCTGAACCAGTACGCCACGCGCATCGAGGCCGGCGCGACGGTCGAGTCGACGGTCAAGAAGTTGAGCAAGGGCCCGACCATTCCGCACACCTACGAACAGGAATGGCAGTTCAGCCTGAACCAGGGTATCGACGATATCCTGCCGACCGATAGCACAGCGAAAGTGTGGCATGATATCGCCGGGGCGGCGCCCGACCTACTGTTGATCTGGATTCCGAAATTCCTGGTCGACAATACCGAACTGCCACGCGTCGATCCCAATAATTTGGAAACGGCTCCGGCGGTCTTCCATCCCGAGCAAACCCAGGAAACCGCGCCGTCGTTGTCGAAGTTCCCTTTCTACTCGGCACACAGCATGCCGAACCACGACGAACTGCTTATCGACGTATTCCGGGGTTTCCGCGAACGACTCGTAGGCATCTCCGACAATTCCCTCGGCGACCTGATGGATTTCTTCAAGGAAGAGAACATTCTGGGCAATATTCCATTGATGCTGGACGGGTGGCTGCCTTCCCCTCCTGGCTGGACTCGGAGAACAAATCGCTTGGCTTCTTCTTGATGCAGGTCGATTTCGAAGGCGGCACCGAACTCACCGGACCTACCCATGAGAAATTCGGCCTGGAAGTCTATACTCTCCGCGAGCTGGGCGTTACGGGCAAGTCGACGATCAGCAACGAGTCCGGTACGCACCCGGCATTCACCACGACCCTCGGTGAGGGCCCTCCCTTCCCTGAGACCAAATACCCCAGGCGCGGCGGCCAGATCACTTTCCCCCGAGGTGGCGTAGCCGACCACTCCAGTCATTCCCTCAGCTACGGCAGGAAGGCGCACACCTCTCGTTCGTTGCGTCTGCACGACGATATGCTGCACACGACGCCCCGCATGCGCGTCCATCTCGTTCTGGTCCGGGACGGCAAGCGTTTCGGGCCCACTGCGGGAACACCACTGGCCAACGGGAAAACGTACCCGACCAACATGCTGGTGCCGTCGAAGGGAGCGCTGGGCACGAAGCCGACCGCGACGCCGCCTCCGCCCTCGAAGGAACCTCCGGCCGAGCAACCGACCGGAACCCGCTCTCCGGAACCAAAGGAAACCCCGGATAAAAAGCCGCCGCCCATTCGGTACCTGTCACCGAAGCTGTTGCATTTGCGTCAACTGAGCCTCGATACCACCCCGTTCAGGGTCACCGGCACCGCTCCCTTGTTCGCCGGTGCCGAAAAGTTCCTGTCCGAGACCGGCTTTTTCTCAAGCGAACACGATGACCCGGGTGTGCTGGACCTGGTCGAACAGAAGGCACTCGCGACCGCCCGCGAAAACAATATCGCCGCATTCGAGCGGATGAAGGCACAGTCCGACCTGGTCGCCGCTTTCCCGGAGATGATCGACGGCGAAGTAGACGAAACGAATCTCACGCTCGACGGCGGTGCCATCCAGTGGTTCAAAAAGCCCGGCCGATTCGGCACAGAGAGCATTTCGATCAGGATTGTCACGAAGCGCTACTACGCTTCCCCGGACCGTCCGAACGACGGCGTCAGCCATGACCTGGCGTTGCCCAAATTCCAAACACAGAACCGGGCAGGGATCAACCTGCCCGGCAGCACGCAGTCCGACGCCACCTCGCTGCAGGCGAATTGGAACGGCGGCGGAAATGTGGCGATCACCAACCCGTTCGATGTGCCGAGCAATCAAATCCTTGCCAGCGTGACGCCGAGCTATGTCCACGCGTACCACTCCTCGGCGGGTGCGACATATGGCTTCGACACCGGCGCCACGAATATGATCATCAGCCCCGCCGACGACGGCACACAGAACTTCACCGTACCCGTCATGCATTGGATGGAGATCTCCTACAGCGATGGCGAGGACCCGGACTTGATGCGCAGCGCGGGCGTGGTCCACCTCAATGTGCCCACCTATCGCACGGAGGACCAAGAGCCGGCCGACCCGTCCCCGCCTCCGACCGCGACCATTCGCAAGATCACGGACGAGGACATCGACCACCTCGCTGCACCGACTCGAAGCCTTCCCGAGCAGGCGGTCGTCCTAGACGCCGGCTCCAGCACGAAAATCCGCCAGGCCGTTTTCGCTCTCATCAACGGAACGAGCCTCGATACCGAGCAGGTCGAGCAGGTCGAGCAGGTCGAGCAGACCGTATCGGGAGCATTCCCAGTCGATGCCGAAGAGGATGCGGTCCTTCCGCGTTGGAATCCGCAACCGGCAGCCGAACCAGAGCAGACCAGCCCGCCGACCTCCGACCTCCCGTCCTCGGAAATTCCCACGGTTGTCGTCACCGATCCATCCGGCGCGCTGCACACCGTTCTCCCGGTACCCGGTACCGAGACCGCGCCTCCACCCACACAGATACCCGGTGCATTCCCCGTCGAGTCACCCGAGCAGACCACGCCTCGCCGGACCGACACGCTGCCATCCGACGTGCCGGCGATCATCGTCACCGATCCCGCGGGCGCGCTGCACGATGCGTCGCGGGCGCTCAGCGACCCCGAATCGGAACCCGACATACGCCCAGGCTGGGTCGAATGGGGGATCAACAAGATCGCCGTCGGCGGTAACTGGGTCTGGGAACAAACTTTCGGCGGACGCACCGCCAACCCGGAGTCAGCGCCGTACCAAATCATTCACACCGCCTTCTCTCCGCAAGCTCAGCTGGCGTCGCTGGTGCAGACCTCCCATGGGTCCGACGAGATCGAGGGCATCGGCACCGCGGGCGTCGTCGCGGGCACCGACTACATCGTTCGACTCGAGTCGTACCTCACCGACATTGTGGTGCTGCCGAAGTCGGCGAAGATCAACACCGAGAACTGGTCGCCATCCCAAGACCATGCGGACGAGAAGTCGGAAACTGTGCACAGCGACCAGTTCGGCCTCAGCGCAGCACAGCGCTTCGGCGCCGAAGCCGACCACAGCACCATTCCCGGCGGAACCTACCAGCACGCGTTCTCCCGCCCGCGGCATGCCACGGCCGCCGAAACCATCGGCACCAATCGGATTACGACGATCGCCGCCAACGCAGCCGGAACGAGCCCGGCGGGGCCGCGCGGCGAGGCCTATCGGTTCACCGCGCGGGTCGTGCACGTGGTCACCGTCGAGACCGGTACCCGCAACCTCATCACAGGTACTGGGAAAGATCTCGCCGCCATGGTGCACCGCCGCTCCAGAGTGGCGAGATATCTGACCGACATGGCGCGAATCCTCGTTGGAGCAGCGGAGCCTACTGCCTACGGCGACAACACCCTCGTCGTCGACGACCCCGGCGGGACCGAATTCCTGTTGTACGACAAGGATTTACACCTGCATCCGCACCTCGCCCGCCTGGTCCGGGAGAGCGGCGTGCACAAGATCGTCAAGCAGCAGCGGGCCGATCTGTTCCTGCCGATCGGCTACGTCCTGAGCAACGGCGCCCTCACCTACGGCAACGTCGTCAAAGCGAACATCGAAGGCGGACACGACGACTTCAAAGTGGCTACCAAGAAATTGGTGGAGTCGGTGGCGCCAGGTGTGCTCGATCCCAGCTCGGCCAATCACTTCCGCGGCGTGGTGGCGCAAATCAACAAGCACACCTCGATTTTCGGCACCCGCACCCTCGCCAACGGACCGGGCACCAAGTCGTTCGCGTTCGTCGACCGCAGCTACCCGTTCGTGCCGCGTCTGGTCGAGGTGGCCTTCGAAGCGCGGCCACATCCCAAAGCCGATCTCGACCGGATCCGCGGTCGGCGCCTGCCCAATGGTGTTGCGCTGGAGACCAATTTCCTGCACACGACCGCCAACGGCAACGCGCTGGGCGGCAAGGATACGGCGGTCGGCGCCGGCCGAAGCGGTGACGATCAGTGGAGCCTCAACCCCAGCTTCCAAGTGGAAGGCGGCGTACGCCCCACCTTCAGCTTCGCCGTCAAAGGCACCGGAAGCGCGAGTGGCACCAGGGATTCCAGCCGAGTGCTGAGTACGTGGCTGCGCGGCGACCACACCGCGCGATTCCCGGTGCCCTACGTGTACACGGTCACGGTCAGATGGTGGCTCCTCGAAGGTGCGCATGCGACCTACCTGACGCGCCTCGCCGCATCGACGGCGGGAATCCTGCTGGGACTGGATACCTCGCAATGGGGCCGACCGAACAGCTCCGTCTCGAAGTCCGTCAATTCCGTCAACCACATCCAGTTCCATGTCGACGACGCGAGAACCGCCGGCGACAGCGACACCGTCCTGCGCCGCGTCAGGCCCGACATCTATAAAACCGATCCGTCGGTCCCCCGCCCTCCCCCGCCGCGGGAAGTATGGCGATCGAGATGGAGAGGCCGGCCGGGCTCGGCCCGTTGCTCGCGCAGCCGTGGGTGCCGAGCAGACCGATTCAGGTCTACTGGTTCGACGCGATCGATCAGCTCGACCGAGCGCTGCGTGCCGTTGCCCCCTCGGTCGAGGCCAACCACCGGACCCGGTCCGTCGAGAGCGCGCTCCAGGTCTTGAACACGCTCGCCTGGACCGGTCTGCCGACCGTGCTCGGCCCCGGGTCCATCGCCGCATTCCTGGACAATGTCGACGCATCGGACCGAATTCTGCCGATCCCGACGGCACACCCGCGTGGTCGGCGGGTCACCGACATCACCGCCGAGGTGACGCTCTACTCGCCAGAGATCGACCGAACCAGCGGGACAATCACGCTCGACGGCATGGAGGTCACGGCGGAGAGTTTCGAGTCCGAGGCAAGCCAGACCAATACCTTCATGCCCACCATCGGTGTGAGCGTCCCCGCCACCGCGGATGCGAGCAACCGCGGCGCCCCCGCGGGCTTGCCCCTGGGTGGCGGCGCCAAAGGCCACGGCATGT
>NZ_BAFT02000020.1 GCF_000308475.2 Nocardia brasiliensis NBRC 14402
CCGCCGTCATCGACCGGGTGGCCCGCACCGCCGCGCGGGCCGCGGCATGACTCCCCCGACCACCGTCATCACCCTGGCGGCGGGACGAACCGGCCACCTGCGCAACCAGTTTCGCGGTCTCGCCGCGAGCGGCGCACAGCCGGACGAGCACATCGTGGTGGCGATGGGCGATCCCGCCGTCCTCGACCTCGCCCGGCGACACGGCGCGCACGGCGTCTGGCTGGACGGGGAGCCGCCCCGGCTGCCCCTGGCCCGGGCACGCAATCTGGGCGCCAGGACGGCACTCGCGCGGGGCGCGGAACTGCTGGTCTTCCTCGACGTGGACTGCATTCCGAGCCCCGGCCTGCTCGGCCGCTACCAGGCCGCGGCGGACGCCGAGCCGCGGCTGCTGTGCGGCCCCGTGACCTACCTGCCGCCCGCCCCGCCCGGCGGCTACGACCTGTCCGCGCTGCACCGGCAGCGCGACCCGCATCCGGCGCGACCGGACCCACCGGCGCGGACCCACGCCGACAGCACGGATTTCGACCTCTTCTGGTCGCTCTCGTTCGCCGTCACCGCCGAGACCTGGCGCCGGGTGGGCGGCTTCTGCACCCGCTACCGGGGTTACGGCGGCGAAGACACCGACTTCGCCTACAAGGCGGCGGCCGTGGGCGCGCGCCTGCGCTGGGTGGGCGGCGCGGACGCCTATCATCAACACCACCCGGTCTCGGACCCGCCGATCGAGCACCTCGACGAAATACTCGTCAACGCAACAACTTTCCATCGTCGCTGGTCGCGCTGGCCGATGCGGGGCTGGCTCGACGGCTTCGCCGCCGCCGGGCACATCGCCTACGACGACGCGGCGCAGCGCTGGGAGCTGGTTCGCACACCCGTCGACAGCACAGCCGTCGGACATTGATAGGAGGTCAGCAATGCAACGAAGTTCCGGCCGCGACACGCGGTTGCGCACCGCCCGTGGTCTGGCGGTCGTCCTGGAGGTGCCCGGCTATCGGGAATTCGTGTTCAGTGCCGACCGGGTGCGAGTGCCCACCGTCGACGGCGTCCAGGTGCTCGAGCCGGGCCACGACCGGATGGACGTGGCTCTCGACATCGGGGTGCTCACGGTGCGGGCGGGCGCGCGGGAGTGGCTGGCGGCGCTGCACGGTGGCGAGCTACGCGCGATCGACGACGAGATCCGTTTGACGGCACAGGGATTGGAGTTCGCGGAACGGATCGACGTGGTCCGCGCGCGCACCGCGCAGACCGACGCGGCCCAGCGGCTGACCGACGATCGCTCGGATGACGAAGCCCGAGCGGCCTTGCAGCGCGCGAATGTCCGGCTCGCGGTCGCAGCGCGCGTGCACAGCTGAGCGGGCCGCTCAACTCGCGACGGCACCGCCGCCGATGCTCAGGAAGACGGTCATGAGCACGAACAGGAACCATCCCGCACCCTGCCAGATCGGCCAGTTCCGGCCGCGCCGCCACTGCTGATACGTCCGGATGAAGGCGCCGATGCCACCGAGCAGAACTACCGCGGCGGGACCGGCCAGCACCGCGGTCTTGGCCGGCGTGTCACACAACGTACTCGCCGCGGCCGCACAGGCCGCCCGATTCGCCGCCCACACCGTCGTCACCACGAACACCGCCGCCGCCACCCCCAGCACCGCCAGCACATAGGCCGCGGCCTGGCGGAACGTACCTTCGTCGGTCCACCGCTTCTCGACATCCTCGGTCCGCACCGTGCTCACCTCCCGTCGAAGCGGCTACTTCGCCGCCTGTTCAGGCACTACCCGGTGGGCTGCCGTCAAACAGGTGCGGGTCCGGCGCCGCGCGCATGATCGCGATCACACGACTTTTCCTGAACCTGCCGATTGCCGCGGCGCGGGCCGGGTAGCGCGTGACTGTGCCCAACCCGACAAGCGAGGAGGATCATGGTCAGCCACGACGTCATCGCCCAGCTCCGCCAGGACATCACGACCGCGGAGAACGCGGGTGATCAAGCCGCCACCGATCGCCTGCGCGCGGAACTGAGCGACGCGATCGACGCACTCGACAACACCGATTCCGGCGACGAAAACGCCGGCGGTCTCGCCGGTACCGGCGCCGCCCCGCAGCCGTCCGAGGCGCCCCGGCGCGCGGCCGCCGATCTCGGTCCAGGTAGTTACGACGGCACCGACGATCTTCCGGCCAATATCCCGGGCGCGGTCCCCGAGGACGCGCAGGAGCCGCCGGATTGAGGAAAGGAACGAGCATGGTTTCGATGGATCCCGATCCCGCCAAGACCCCCGGCCTGGAGCCGGGCGGCGGCGTCGCGCCGGGCACCACACCCCCGGACACACCGCAGACCTCCGGGCTCTCGGCCCCTGAGCCACGCACCCGGAACCGATTCCCGATCACCGGCATCGCGGCCATCGTCGCGGGGGCGTTGATCGTCGCGGTCTTCGCCGCGGTGGCGATCGGCCTCGTCGTCATGGCGATCGGCTAGCCGCCTCCGGACGCGGCGCGCTGCGGCAGTTCCTCACGTACGGGTTCGATGCCGCGGCGGCGCAAATCGTCGCCCGAGAGCAGCGGCCAGCCTCTACGCAGCACGTGGTCCAGCCAGAAACCGCAGGCCTGCGAGGTGAGGACGGCGGTGAGGACCAGTGTCGTGTAGAAGGTGGCGTTGATGATGCCCGCGTCGAAGGCGACGGAGGCCATGACGATGCCCGGTCCGCCGCGCGCGTTCTGCGTGATCGCGAGATTGACGATGTCGAGCCGGTTCATCCCGGCCAGCTTGGCCCCGAGACCGACGGACAGGAACACCACCAGTGAGGTGCCGAGCAGGAACCCCGCGAGCATGAGCGGGTCGAAGGTCTTGGTCAGGTCGAGCCGGTAGCCGACGATGGCGAAGTAGAGCGGGACGAAGAAATGCCCCGCCACCTCGCCGAGCGCGTGCATGGGTGCCTGAAACCGTTCCTGCTCTGTACCTTTCATCCCGCCCATGACGCCGAATCCGGCCAGCAGGGCGGCGAAGGCGAGCGTCACGTCCAGCGCCGCCGCGAGCGAAACGTAGCCCAGGAACACGACGAGCATCCATGCGATGGGCGAATTGCGCGCCACCACGTTCCATCCGGCGCGCGAGAGTTTGCGCAACACCGCGGGCATGACGGTGAGCGCCAGCAGCACGAAGCAGGCGTTCACCGCCATGTGCTCGCCGATGGTGGCGGCCAGGTCACCGCCGGCGGACATCGAACTCGCCGAAGCGATCGCGGTGGCCACGGACAGCACGCCCCACAGGGCGATGTCCTCGAGTACCGCGGAGCCGAGTTGCAGGCTGGCGAACCGGGTGTGCAGGATGCCCAGGTCATAGAAGATCTTGGTGATCACCGGAATCGAGGTCACCGCCGTGGCGGCCGCGAAGACGAGCACCACCGCGTGCGCACTGCCCGCGGTGCCGGTGAACGCGTCGAGTGGCAGCAGCGGTGCGGCGCCGAGCGCGAGAAAGAACGGCAGCGGGGTGCCGATGCCCAGAATCCAGGCGGTGGCCCTGCGGTTCTGCGATCCCAGCAGATGCTTTGCGGCACAACCCGATACGAACATCAGCAGGAGCAGGCCGAGGTGGTACAGGAAGCCGAGCAGCACCGCCCTGCTGGCCGCGTCGTCGGTGCCGAACAGCTCGGTCGCAAAGCCGGGCGCGAGCTGTCCGAGTACCGTTGGCCCGAGCAGGATTCCGGCCAGGATCTCGCCGACGACCTTGGGCTGACGCAGCTTACGGAACAGCTGCCCGAGCAGATTGGCCGCCAGCAGCAGCACCAGGACGGCCAGCAGGACCTGCCCGAGTTGCGGATTCGTCATCGAAACCTGCTGCTTTCCTGGTCGGGGCGACGCGGCTACAGCAACTCGTGCTCGAGTCGGCGTAGCGCCTGATAGCACCGCTCGATCTCGGCGGCGTCCGGGTGCACGAGGAATACGACACCGGGCGAGGAGTTGAGATCGACCGTCGGCCTGGTCAACGTCTGATCACCGATCCGGAACCGCACGCTCTCCACCGCGGGCAGTCGTTCGAGCTCGTCCCGGAGCACGGGTGCGGGCAGCGGAACCTCGCGGTGCGCAATGAGATTCACACAGCGCGCGTGCTCGCGCCGGGTGTACACGGCCGGCTGGGTGGCCAGCGCGTTGCCGCCGCCGAGGTAGCAGTCCATCGTCAGGTCCACCTGATTCACCCCGGTGCACCGATCGAGGGCACGCGGATTGGCCAGGCCGGATAATCGCGCCCCGGTCTCCAGCAGTACCGGACCTGCTGCGGTATAGATCAATTCGGTGTGCGCGGGCCCGTTCACGATGCCCAGCGCGTCCAGCACGCCCACGACGTAGTCGAGGATCTCGTCGAACCGCGGGTCCGACCGCGCGAGCAGATCCTCGTAGTCGTAGATCCTGCGGTTGTCCCGCACGGTCTTCTTGTGGCTGATCCAGGCATCGGTGAACCAGTGCATCCCGTCGCGGCTGACGGAATTGACGATGTACTCCTCCCCCACCAGATACTCCTGGGCCAGCACCGCCGCATTGGTCCGCAGCATCAGGTTCGTCTTGCCGATGATCGTGCGGACCGCGGTGCGCACCTGCGCCTCGGTATCGCTGATGAACACGTCGTCGGAGCCCGCGCTGTCGAGCGGCTTGACCACCATGCGTGCGAGCCCGGCCGCGCGCCGCCAGGCCAGCAGGTCGGCCACCTCGCTGGTCCGCCGCTGCCGCGCGGTGCGCAACCCCGCCGCGCCGACCGCCTCCAGCATGTGGAACTTGTCCCGCCGCACATGCGACAACGCCGGATCGTTGCCGCGCAGGCCCAGTTTCGCGGCGATCTCATCGGC
The DNA here is from genome assembly GCF_000308475.2 of Nocardia brasiliensis NBRC 14402. Taxonomy (GTDB): domain Bacteria; phylum Actinomycetota; class Actinomycetes; order Mycobacteriales; family Mycobacteriaceae; genus Nocardia; species Nocardia brasiliensis. The sequence continues at coordinate 4,827 of NZ_BAFT02000020.1, forward strand.
CACTTCCACGCCGAACTCGCTGGCCGCGATGACCGCGATCGGGGCGAGTTCGGCGAGCCGGCGCATGACGTCGTCGGCGTGGTCGGTATAGGCGAAGTCCTCGGCGAACAACTCGGCGGGCAGGCTCGCCGAGAAGGTCGCGGGCAGCCGGGCCCGGGACCGGACGTGGATCAGCCGGTACCGGTGCCAGGCTTGCAGGGCGAGCAGCGCGCCCGTGGAGAACGCGTCCACCAGGACCACGGTGGACGGATTGTCTTCGGACATCGAGCTTCCCATCTGGGTGTTCACGGAATCAGGCGGCTGTCATAGCTGTTCGCGACGTGGTCGAGCATCCCGTACAGCGCGTCGGAACCGAGCCGGGCCAGGTCGGCACGACCGGCACTGGGCGGCAACGGAAGTCGGCCCAGCTCGCCCCAGCGCAACGCCCCCTGCTCGTCGAGCACGGTGGTCGCGGCGCCGAGGTTGTCGTTGTGCAGGCAGAACGGGACGTCGAGCAGCCCGGTGGCGAAGGCCCGCAGCAACGCCTCCCCGACGTCGGCGTGCAGAGCGAGCACCGTGTCGATGAGCAGGCGCGCCTCGGCGAGCACCTCGGCGAAGTACATGTCCGCGGCCGCGGAGGCCGGATCGAGCGGTCCGGCAGCCTCTTCCGCGGCCATGCGCAATGCCGCGATGTTCTCGGGCACCGACGGGATCTGCCAGGCCTCCGACACCGTCTTCACGATCATCCGCTCACAGCCGGTGGCGATGGCCAGCCGGGCGCTGTCGCGGATCAACCGGCTCGCGCCGTCGGGTGTGCGCGGGAACAGCCCCATATAGGTGTAGAACACGACGTGCCAGGTCACATCGCCGAGGTACTCGGCGGCCAGGGTCCGCAGCGCCCGCAGCGCGCCGCGGTCCTGTTCGGCCAGCGTCCCCTGCGCGTAGCTGAACGACAGGTAGCGCAACCCGTGCTGCCGGAAGAAGCAGCCCTCCAGCACGCCCATCGCCACCAGCAGCGAGGGTGGGCAGAGCTGGCCGAGCAGACAGCCACCGAAACTCTCGATATGGCCGAATTCGGTTGCGTCCGCGAGGAACCGGGTGCTCTGCGCCCACGCGTCGATGGCTTCCCGCAGCGGCAGCCTGCTGTAGGGCAGGCAGTACGAGACCGGCCCGCCCTCGGTCGCGTCCAGACCCACCTCGACCAGCCGCTGGAAGACCCGCAACGGCAGGGCGGTGCCGTGGCGCACCTGGACCGGGAAGTTCGGCCCGTACAGTCCGGCGAGCAGCTTCCTGGTCTCCGCGACCGGATGCGAGACGAGCGGGTACCCGTTCAACTCCTCGCCCGCGGCCAGACGTTCCAGCGGCGTCCGGTAGTCGCCGACGCGGGTGTAGCTGTCCAGCGTGAGCGTGCCTATCACCGGAAAATCCAGGTAGGCCACCCGGGCGAGACCGGACCGCATCGCCGACAGGCTGCCGAACCCCATGCGCGGCTGGACCACCAGCTGCCCGGCCGCGGCCCGGTCCGCCACGAATCGATCGAAGTACCCGGCCACGTCACCGGCCCGAGATCAGCTCTAGCGTCGGCAATCCGGACCGCGGGTCCACCGTGTGCACCTGGGACTTGTGCGGATCACCCGCGCGCACCTTGGCCATCACGGTGTCCCCGGCCGCGAAATCGACCAGGGCACTGCGATAGAGCGTGCGCAGATGGGCGACGGACAGCCCGGACACCTCGGTCAGCCACGCGGCGGCACGGTCGTCACCGGACTCGCCGCGCAGCACGGCGTGCAGAGCGGGTACGTCGCCGAGCCGCTCGGGATGGCAGCGTTCGACGAATTCCGCAAGGCGCGCACCCTCGTTCGTGAACGGCGAGAAGACCAGCGCGACCAACGCGTCCTCGCCCAGCCCGAAGGCCTTCTCCGCGAACGCCGCGGCCACCTCCCGTCGTTCCACGATCTTCTCCGGCGAGTCGTAGCGGGCGAGGGCCAGCTCGATGAGCTGGTCGGGCATCTCCTTCTTGCGCATCATCGTCGCGGCGAATTCCAGATACTCGGTGATGCCCGCCTGATAGGTGCGGCCCTCCACGTACTGCACCCGCAGGCCGCGCAGGTGCGCCATGAGAGTCGGGTTGGCGCAATCGGATTCGGTGAAACTGAAGGCCAGATCGTCGAACCGGAAACCGAGGAAATCGACGATCAGGTCCCAATGGTCGTGCACCCGATAGCTCACCAGGTCGTAGATGGAGACGAAGGTCGGCTGCACCGAGCGATCCCCCACCGCGACCTCGCGCTCGGCCGGTTCCTGCTCGGCGGCGCCGAACAGCTCGTGGAAGTAGGCGTCGCCGACCCCGCGCAGCGCCTGCAGCAGGTCCTGGAACGTCATGCCCTTGCGCTGTACGTCGATGCCGATTCCCTTGGCCAGCCGCAGAATCCACGCCGCGTACAACGCCTGTTCCCGGCGCGAGTCGCCGGTCATGATCGCGTCGACCCCGCCCTGCCACCAGGCCGCGCGACCGTAGAAGTCGGCTACCGCCAGGTTGCAGCTGTTGCAGAAGGTGGGTCGGCCGTCGCCCGCCGAGCGGTGCCCGTTCATCAGCACGTCGAGCCGGTTTATCGCCACCAACTTGTCGGGCAGCGGCAGATCTACTCGGAAGCGGCGGATCTCGGTGTGGTCGATGGTGAGCAGTTCGGCCCGTTTGTCGGTCAGCAGACCCAGCGCCGAATACACCCGATCGATGTTCTCCATGACCGCGCCGACCACGCCGGCATGGCGCATGTTCGCCACCCGCATCAGGAACGTACTGCCGTGCGCGAGTTGCAGATGCAGCTGTACGGCACGCACGAACGCGACGACGTAGGTGCTGTCCTTGCCGCCGCCGTAGGCGACCATGACCTTGTAGCCGTCGAGGCGGTCCACCCCGCCCGCGGCCTCGACCAGCTTGTCACCGACCGCCGCGACGCCGAGTTTCTCCTCCTCGGTGAGGAATCCGATCAGCTGCTCGTAGCGTGTCCGATCGTCGATACCATGTGCACTGTTCACAGCGATTCCGCCTCGAAGTCGAAGTTCTCGATGATCTTCCGGATGCCCGCCTCGACGACGTGCTCGTCCTCGTGCAGCAAGATGAATCGCCCGCGATGCAATGCGTCGTAGGCACCGCCGGGCGCCAGCACCTGCCCAGGCGCGGGCAACAGCTCCCGCCAGAGCGCCGGTACCTGCTCCCGCATCGAGGACGCGCGCACCACCCGCTCGGCGTGCTTCTCGGATTTGGGCATGATCAGCCAACCCCCGGAGGCGTCGGCGTAGTCGGGGACCTGCGGGACCGGGTCACCGGCCAGCGTCCGCAGGAACATCTCGTACAGGTTCACCCCGAACACCCGGTACAGCAGGTGCGGGACCTCGGCGCCGCCCACCCGTCCGCCGATCTCGAGGAACACCGGATCACCCGCCGGGGTGATGAACACCTCGAGGTGAAAAGGCAAGCGGCGCAGGTCGAGTGCGGACACCACCTGCTGGCAGAAGTCCTCGAGCATGGTCCGTCGCGGCGAGGACCGCAGCAGGACCGAGCCCAACGGCTCGCCCTGGGCAAAGGACAAGCAGTCGTTGATATACCGGGAGACGGCCTGGAACACGACGTGGGCGTGGTCGTCGGCGAAGCCGTCGATATGGTAGATCTCGCCCGCGACGAACTCCTCGACCTCGTAGCCGGACAGGTCCAGAACGTCCAGTGCCGCCTCGAGTTCCGCGTCGTCGTCCACCCGGCGCACGCCGATGCTGGCGGCGGCGGCGAGCGGCTTGAGGATCAGCGGATAGCCGCGGTCGGCCGCGAACGCGCGCACCTGTTCGGCGCTCACACAGGAAGCGAAGCGCGGCACCGGAATTCCCGCCTTCTCCAGCACCTGCTTCATTCGGACCTTGTCCCGGTAGACCGCCACCTCGTCCAGTGACGGCCCCGGAATGCCCAGTTGCGCACGGACTTCGGCCGCGATCTCCAGTGTGAATTCCGACAGCGCGATCAGCTCGTCCACCGGGCCGACCCGCTCGATGATCTCTCGCACGGCCGCACCGAGCGCCGCCACGTCGTTGACGTCGGCGACCCGCACCTGCCACGCGATCTTGCCCGGATCGATCAGCACGCCATCGGCACCGGGACCGTCCACGACGTAGCTCACCCGGTTCGCTTCGTGGTCGATGAACTCCTCGTAGCGGGTGAGTTCGTTGTCCCAGCGAATCCCGTCGAAGAACCGTGGCCACCGGTTGACGATGACGATATGCATCAGAAGACCTCTCGCGTTTCCGCGTTCTCGCTGTCCCACGGCGTGATTACGGCGCGATCCGCGCGCCAGGCCGAAAACCCTTGGGCCATACCGAAACGCAGGAAACCCCGGAAGCGATCGATGGCGTCGTCACCGAGGAACACATCGGTGTAGCCCAGTTCGAGCAGCTCGCGCCGCACCCGGTCGTCGTCGGACACCGCGGTGGTCAGCTTGCCGCCGATGGCGCACGGCACCTCGAGTCCGCGTTCGCGCAGTGCGGACAGCAGTACCTGGGCACCGTGGAACCCGTGACCGTTGACGCTCGACACGACCAGCAGATCGGGGCGATCGGCGCGGATGGCCTCGGCCACGCTCTGCACCGGCGTGCACGTCCCGAGGTTGCGCACCTCGGCGCCGTGCTCCTCGAGCAACTTCTGCAGATAGACCAGATTCCAGAGATGAGAATCGGATTCGACGGTGCTCAGCACGCACCGGAAAGTGGCATTCATGTCACGACCTCGACGTTAGCGTTCTCGCGGGCCAGGAGTGCTTTACGGAAGCTGGCCATCGTCAACGGCAGGAATACCGCGCCGAACAGGCAGAGCAGGCAGCCCAGCCACAGCGCAAGTCGTTGGGGGCCGATGGTGGCGCCCAAGCCACCGATCAGCAGACCCGCGATCGGATAGGACAAAAGGTTGAGCAGATAGAACGGCCCCATCACCTTGCCGAGATGTTGGCCGGGTATCACCTTCACCCGCTGGGTGCGGTTGTAGATGTTGTAGAGCGCGTCGCCGACGAGCATCGCGACGAAGGCGGGCGCGTAGATCCAGTAGGACGGGGCCAGCGCCGCGATCAGGAACGCGACGCACATCAGCCAGAACCCGGTGGCGCCAATGGGTTCCACGCCGACACGGCGCAGCAGCGCGGGCATCAGCAGCAGGTTCAGCAGCCCGGTGACGCCGACCGCCGCGTTCAGCAGACCGTACGCGGAGTCGGGCGCTTCGAAGACGTCGGTGACCAGGGCCGCGTTCGACACGATCAACACCCCCACCACCAGATTGATGGTGAAGTTGAGGATGCCGAGCAGCAGGACCGGCCGGATGCGCACCATGAGCTGCCATCCGATGGCCAACTCCGCCAGCACCTTTCGGGCCGCCCACTCCACCCGTTGCCGGGTCTGCGGGCGAGGCAGCGGCAGCCAGGTCAGCGCGCTGATGCCGAAGGCGGCGGCCGCGACGAGCAGCAGCCACAGCTTGCCGAGGAACGCCGCGGCCACGATCGCCAGTGCGGGCCCGAGCGCCATGGCGAGCAACTCCATGTTCTGCACCAGCGACTGCACCGTAGCGATCTGGGAGTCCTTGGCCAGCTGGGGCACCATCCGCTCGATCGACATCCGGATCGGCGCCACACACACCGACAGGAAGGCACCGCCCGACATCAGTGCGGGCACCATCCAGTCGGGCTGGACGACGCAGACGAACACGACGGTCAGCAGGATGAGCGCCCGCAGCACCGCGACCCGGGTGAACAGCCTGGCCCCGCCGTCCCGGTCGGCGAGCAGACCGGCGAACGGGTAGGCGATGAGGGCGGGCGCCCATTCCAGCGCGAAGGCGAAGCCCAGCGTGGACACCTGCTTGGTGTCGTGAAAGATCAACAGCGGCACCGCGAACAGCACCACTTGCTCGGCGACCAGGCCGAGCAGAACGCCGGTACCGAACAGCGCGCTGTGCCGCGGCACCGCTCGCGGCGTCATGCCGGCCGTCTCTCGTGTTCCCGGATCAGCGGCAGCACGTGGGTGTAGAAGATCCGCATCTCGTCCCTGGTCGGCCAGCCGGAGAAGATGAACTCGCTGACCCCGTGCGCCTTGTACTCGTAGAGGTAGTCGGCGACCTCCTGATAACTGCCGACCACACACAGCGCGGGCCCGCCGCGATACGGCACGAAACCGGAGTAGATCATCGGCGAGAGCCAGTCCCCGTCGGCCTGTTCGGCCAGCCGGAAGGAGGTCTTGACGGCCTCGGAGTCCGAGGCCGCGACAACCTCGGCGACCCACGCCTTGTGCGCCTCGTCCGGGTTCTCCTGCATGGCGGCGAGATCGGTGAGCGCCTGCTCCCGGGTCTCCCTGGCCAGCACGTGCATCCGGGTGCCGACCCGAATGCCTTTGTCCAGCACCGGCCTTGCCGCGGCGCCCATCCCCTCGGGGGTGTCGCCGTAACGCAGCCAGCAGTCGCCGAACATGGCGGCAGTCTCCTGCGCGACCCCCGACGCGCCGCTCAGATAGATCTCGGGCCGGCCGCCGTCCTTGTAGCCGAGGCCGAGCGCCGCCTCTTTGATGACGTAGTGGTCGCCCTCGTAGGTCAGCGGCTTCTCGCCACGCCAGAACCGATGGCAGATCTCCAGGAACTCCTGAGTGCGGGCGTACCGTCCGTCGTGCGCGACGAAATCGCCGTAGCCCGCCTGCTCGGCCGGGGAGATGCCGGCGACCAGGTTCAGCGAGATCCGCCCGTTCGACATCCACGAGATCGTGTTCACCACCTGGGTGAACAGCGTCGGCGACAGCAGGCCGGGGCGGTAGGCGAGGATGAAGGTGACGTTCTCGGTCTCCCGGACCAGCGCGCCGATCATCGGCAGCGGATCGGGCATGTAGTCGGCGATGCCCATCAGCAGGGAGTCGACGCCGAGCGCGTCGGCCTCCTGCACGAAGGAGACCATGCCGTCGAAGTCGAGTTCGCCGACTCGATACTTCTCGGTGGCTTTTTGCTGCCCGCTGTCCAGCGGCGCACACCAGTGGAACCTCAACTCGCCCCGATCGGCCTCACGTGTGTGAGACAGCGGAGCAAAGTTCGTACGGTCGTAGTTCATTTTTATCGGGATTCTCTTCCGGTATCGCAGCGGAGGCTGGAGAAGGTGCTCAGCATCAATTCGGACAACGACTGATCCAAGTCCACCCTCTCAGAATTCACACACCCGGAGCTGCACCCCCCAGATGCTCCCGAAGGGAAGTCGCACCCCATTCCAACTCCCCGGCCCTGTTAAAGCCAAGTTACCTCGGCCCACACCGGCTGTCAAAGGGAAGCAAGAAACCCTCGCCACCTCGGATTCCGCAATTCGAGCGGAAATGATCTTGCGCGCCAGACCCCCCGGACGGGGGGTGGACAGGACGATCTCCCAGGGGGAGAATGGGCCAGTGACCAGTGCATATGTAGCCAGTCCACAGAGAACGGGGGGTTCTATGAAAGCTTCCAAGCAATAGTTTCCCGCCAGTTACCGTGTATTCGGATATACGTTATCGCATAGCGGACCAATTGCACACGAGGGGACGGGCGTAAATAAAAGGCGCAATCGCGGATCGACGGCTCGACGCTGGGGCTCGAGCACGCTTTCCGATAATTCCGCTACACCCGCACGGACTATTGAACGGATGGAACTTTGCCCGAAACGACGGAACCCGCGAGATCGGCTCTACCACTACCGCGCGCGCATCTCACCTCGAAACGAACCATTGCCGCACTGACGGTGCAGGCCCGTTTCCTGGCGGCCGCGCGGGAATTCTTGACAGCCGAGGGCTTCACCGAACTGCTGCCACCCATCATCGGCCCGGTGACCGATCCGGGCGCCCGCGGCGCGAAACAGGTGGACATCGACTACTACGGTCACCGCTACAAGCTGATGACCAGCGGCATCCTCTACAAGCAGGCGTCGCTGCTCGCCTTCGAGAAGATCTTCCACGTGGCGCCGAACGTACGCCTGGAACCGCTGGAGACCGCGGTGACCCACCGCCACCTCGCGGAGTTCCACCAGCTCGACGTGGAGATCGCGAACGGATCCCGCGAGGACGCCATGGACGTGGCCGAGCGCGTGACGAAGTACGCGGTGGAATACGTCCTGAGCAACGCCCAGACCGAGCTGGAGGTGCTCGGCCGCGATCTCGAACAGTTGAAGCAGGTGATCGCGGGACCCTACGGCCGCACGCGCCACACCGCCGCGGTGCAGCAACTGCGCGAGCTCGGCTACGACCAACGCGAGCACACCGAAATCGATTGGGCGGGTGAGGAAATCATTTCCGCGGCGGCCACCCGCCCGTTCTTCATCACCGATTACCCGAAGGGCTCGCGCGGCTTCTACGACAGCGAGAACCCCGAGGAGCCCGGCATGCTGCGCAATTTCGACCTGATCTTCCCCGGTGGATTCGGCGAGATGATGAGCGGCAGCGAGCGCGAGTCGGACTATCGCACGCTGCTCACCCGAATGCGCGAAACCGGTGAGAATCCGGCGAAATACGAGTGGTATCTCACCCTCGCCCGCGAAGGTCTTTCGCCCAGTGCGGGTTTCGGGCTCGGCGTGGAGCGGTTCACTCGTTTCCTGGCCGGGCTGGACGCGGTCTGGCAGGCCACCGCCTACCCCAAGGTGCCTGGGGAGCCCAGGCCATGAGCATGCTGTCGGCGCCCGGTTTTCCCGAGCGCGAGGTGCGGGCGCGGGCGCGGGCGGCGGCGGGCGCGGTGTTTCCCGACGACGCGCACTACGGCTCCCGGCTGTTCGGGCAAGGCCGAGCGGAGGCGCCGCACGCGGGCAGCATCGATGCGATCGATCGGGCCCGGCTGGTGCCGCCGGTCTTCGTGCCACTGCGCGAGGAGAAACTGTTCGACCTCGGCCGCGAGCCGCTGGCCGGTGACGTCGACCTGAGCACCACCATCGGCGGCCTGCGCTCGGCGTTGCCGGTGTATATATCGGCCTTCGGTTCGACCGCGGTGGCCGACGGCGATCTGGGCGTGGCGGTGGCCGCGCAGGCCGGCGCGGCCGGGGTGCCGATGGTGATCGGCGAAAACATCGTTCCCGTATCGGGTTACGGACGGATGGTGGCGGAAGCGCCGAGCTCGCTGCTGCGCCGGCTCACCGAATACACCAAACGCGCGGCCGACGACGCCGGCGGCGTGATCGTGCAGCAGAGCACCGAGGACGCCGACGCCGAAGTGTGGAACCTGGTGTACAGCGACCCGTCGAGCGAGCCACTGCTGGCCAGTGGGCGTTTGGCGTTCGAATTGAAGGTAGGGCAAGGCGCGAAGCCGGGTGTCGGCGGCATGACCCTCGTCCCCAGAGCACGTGCCGCCGATCTTTCGGCCCAGTACGACATCGTGGACATCTACGACACCGCCGACGCCCCGATGCTGCGCTGTGCCACCCCCGGCACATTCACGCCGGAAATTCTGCGGCAGCAGATCCGGTTGATGCGCAACAACTATCCGCGCTGCCGCGTCTGGGTGAAGCTGCCGCCTGCCCGGGACGTGGGTGAGGCGGCGGAGGTCGCGTGGGCGGCGGGCGCCGACGCCGTGACGGTCGACGGCGCGGAAGCAGGCACCGGCTGGGCGCCGCACGGCTTCCTCGACCATGTCGGCCTGCCCTTGGCCGAATGCCTGCACCGAGTCGCGGGGCGCGACCGGCAGGGCCGCAGCCTGCTGGTCTCCGGAAGGTGCTGGGAGGGAACCCGAGTCGTCAAATGCCTGGCGCTCGGCGCTTCCGCCGTCGGCCTGGGGCGGGCCGCCCTGGTGGCCGCCGACGAGAACGCCGATCATGGACTGACGAACCTGCTGTCCGCGTTCGAGTTGGAACTGCGGCTGCTGATCAGCGCCCTCGGGAAATACCGGGTCACCGACGTGGCGGCCGAGGACATCTGGTTCTCCGCGACCGACGAAAGGATCCCATGAACGCAGTGCAGCCAGGCACCAGGAACACAATGTCGCCATGGCGGGTGGCGGTACTCGGCCCCGGCGGTGTCGGCGGGCTGGTGGGCGCGCTGCTGGCGCGGGCCGGGCACCGCGTGCTCTTTCTCGGTGGCGAGGCGACCACCAACGCCGTGCGCGAACACGGAATCCAGGTACGCAGCGCGCTTTTCGGCGACTTCACCGCGAAAGCCGAGGCGGACACCGAGCTGCGGGAACCCGTCGACCTGTGCCTGGTGACGGTGAAACAGAATGTGCTCGGCGACGCCGTCGAACGGGTCTGCCCCGACCTACTCGGCGACGGTCTGGTGCTGCCGCTGCTCAACGGCATCGAACACCCGGCCGCCCTGCGGGCGCGGTACCGGCCGGAACTCGTTGTGCCCGGGGTGATCCGAGTGGCCTCGACCCGGGTGGCCCCCGGCGTCATCGAGCACGGCAGCCCGTTCGTGGAGATCGATCTGGCAAGTGCCGCAACGCCGTCCGAACGCCTCACCGCACTCGCCGCCATGCTGGACGAGGCCGGGGTAACGGCCACGGTCCGCCCGGACGAGGCCGCGATGCTCTGGGGCAAATTGTTCTTCCTCGCGCCGTTCGCGCTGCTGAGTACGCGGCACCGGTGTCCGGTCGGCGAGCTGCGCACCGCGCATCGCGGCGAACTGGTCGACGTCGTCACCGAGATCGCCGCGGTGAGCCGGGCGGCGGGCGTGCCCGCCGACGTCGAGGCGGCCCTGCGGTTCTACGACACTTTCCCGCCGGAGGCCAAGTCGTCGATGCAGCGCGACGCCGAGGCCGGTCGGCCCCTGGAACTCGACGCCATCGGCGGTGCACTGCTGCGCATCGCCGCGCGGCACGCCGTGCCCGCGCCGCTGACCGAGCGATTGGTCGCCGACCTGACACCGCGGAGCGACGGGTCGGCGTCCGCCCGCTGACCCACGCTGCCGGCGACTGGGTAGCCGGCCGAGCAGCCCCCTCCGACCTCGTCGGAGGGGGCTGTTTCGCGGTGTGGCGTGCTCTCGCCGAGCGCTGCTCGAGTACCGGTCCAGCCGGCTCGCCGAAGATGCGGTTAAAGTATCGGGGCTCTACTACGAATACCCAGCGTGTGTCACCGTAGGAATAGGAGCTCGAATTGTTGCAGGCAGGTCAGTTTCCCGCGATAGCGTATCCGTTCCGCCGCACTCCGCGTCGCTAGACCGTTGGCCGTCGAGGAGAAGGTTTCCCGCGCGGACAATGGCGTCGGCATCGTGACGTTGACGCTCTGCGCAATTGCCGCCGTTGTCGTGCTGGTCTGGCATGTGTTCGCGCTGCCTATCGGGAACGGATATTACGGACTGTTCGGCAACAATGTCGACCTGTGGGTCTACCGAGCGGGCGGTGACGCCCTGTTGCAGGGCAGCGGGCTCTACGCCGGGCCCGTGTTCTTCGAAATGGAGTTCACCTACACCCCGTTCGCCGCGCTCGCGTTCGTGCCGCTCACGCTCATGAGTTTCGGCGTGACCGAAATTCTCTGGTGGATCGCGATATTCGCGGCCCTGGTCGGGATCGTCCGCTGCTGCCTGCGCACCCTCGGCTATCCGAATACCCGGCGTACCTGGGTTTTCGCGGTACTGCTCGCGGTGGTCTGCACCTCGTTCGAGCCGGTGCGGACCACCATCTGGCTCGGCCAGATCAACGTTTTCCTGGTGTTACTGGTCCTCTGGGACCTCACGCGCACGCGCTCCGCGGCGCGCGGCATCGGCGTGGGCATCGCCGCCGGAATCAAGCTGACCCCGGCCTTCTTCCTGGTCTACCTCGCGGGCACTCGGCAGTGGCGCACCTGGCGGATCACCGCCGCGACCCTGCTGGCTACCGTCGCGATCGGCTTCCTCGTGCGGCCGGCCGATTCGTGGAGTTACTGGGGGCAGCAGTTCACCCGGTCGGGTCGCGTCGGTCTGGTCGATTCACCGGCCAATCAATCCGTCAACGGGTTTCTCGCACAAATGCTGAGATTTTATGACGTGCAACGTTTCTCGTCGCCGCTGGGCACCACGACGGTCTATCAGCCGCCGCTGTGGATGTGGCTCGCGGTGACCGTTCCGGTGGCCGCCCTCGGAATGGCGGCGGCGGTCGCCGCTTTCCGCCGGCGCAACGAACTACTCGCGATCACCCTGACCGGAATGACCTCGGCCTGCGTTTCCCCTTTCTCGTGGGGACACCATTGGGTCTGGTTGGTGCCACTGTTCGTCCTGACCTTGCACCACGCCCGCACCGCGCACACGAAATGGCGTTTCCTGCCCGCCGTCGCGGTGCTGGTTCCCAGCTTCTGCTGGTGGTGGAACTATTGGGGCGGCCCAGCCCAATTGGAAGCGCCGCACCCCATCGGCATCGGATTCTTCATGCTCCCCCGCGACGCCCCCGAATGGTGGATCCACGCCCTGGTCCCGCTCTACTCCGGCTGTTATCCGCTCATCCTGATAGCAACCGCCACGTACGTCCTCGCTACAGCGCGAACCGTGCCTGCCCGAGTTCCGCGCCCTGAACCGCAGGCACCGATCCGACCGCTACCTCTGAACGCACCGGCTACCTCTTGAGCATCGGCAGCGTCGACAGCGGGTGACCGCGGATCCGCTGCACGCCGATCAACCGTCACCTCTGTTCGAGGAACATATCGCGCAGTGCCTCGGCCGGGTTGTCGCCGACCATGCCGCCGAAGAATTCGACGGCCTCGGCCGCGATCGCGGTGCTGCGGGCGAACATGGCCTGCTCGTACTCGGCGAGCGCGGCCTCGATGTCGCCGGAGTGGGCGGCCAGGGCTTGCCCGAGTTCCGCGCCGTCGAGCATCGCCAGATTCGCCCCTTCACCATTGGGGGCTACGAGATGCGCCGCGTCACCGAGCAGCGTCACTCCCGGCATCCGCTCCCAGCGGAACTTCCCGGGCAGCATGTAGTGCGGCCGGAACACGGGCACGCTGTCGGCCTCGGTGATCAGCGCGGTGAGCTCTGGTGCCCACCCGTCGAATTCGCGCGCGACGCGGGCGATGGCCGCGGGGGCGTCGGCGAAATCGATGTCGGCGAACCACTCCAGCGACTCCCGCAGCACAACGTAGGTGTGCAACGTGTCGCCCCGTTCCCGGTGCGCGTGGATCTCCCGCGCCGGCCCCGGTGCGATCAGCGACCCGCCGCCGACCGTCCGCGCCGCCACCGGGTGCCGGGTGTCCGCCTCGAACAGGTACGTCTCGACGAACGCCTCGCCGACATATTCCGGCACCGCCGGGGACAGCAGCGACCGGACCTTCGACCACGCCCCGTCCGCGCCGACCAGCAGGCGCGTGCGGATCGGGTCTCCCGCCGCGAAGCTCACCTCGTAGTCGCCCGGATCGACGGCGCGCACGCCGGTGACCTTGTGCCCCCAGCGCACGGCACCGGACGGCAAGGAGTCGAGCAACAGCTGCCGCAGGTCGCTGCGCTGGACCTCGGGCCGTCCACCCGACCCGTCGTCGGGCTTCTCGAACAGCACGGTCCCGTTCGAGTCGAGGACCCGCAGCGCCTGCCTGCCGTCGAGCACGAGCCCGCGGAACTCGTCCAGCAATCCGGCCGCGGCGAGCGCGATCTGCCCGTTGTAATCGTGAATATCGAGCATCCCGCCCTGCGCGCGTGCCGTCGGCGAGGCCTCCGCCTCGTAGACCGTGGCGGGCATGCCGTGCACGTGCAGCACGCGAGCCAGCGTGAGGCCGCCCAGCCCCGCGCCGATGATCGTGACCGGTGTCGTCATGAGGATTCCTTTCCAAGCCTTATGGAACGCCGTTCCATAAGACCATGTTGGAACAACGTTCCAGGCATGTCAAGATGGGCTGGTGGCGACCAAGAAGCAGCGGGCCGAGCGACGCACGGACGCACTGTCGAAGCAGCGGATCGTCGAGGCCGCCGTGGCCCTGCTCGACACCACCGGCGAGAGCGGCTTGACCTTCCGGGCCTTAGCCGAGCGGCTCGCCACCGGCGCGGGCGCGATCTACTGGCACGTTGCGAACAAGGACGAATTACTCGCCGCCGCCACCGAGGCCGTGGTCGCCGCCGCCCTCGCCGTCGAGCCGAGCGGCCCGCCGAGCACACCGCAGGACGAGATCCGGGCCGTGGCACTCGGCCTGTTCGACGCGATCGACGAACATCCCTGGCTGGCAACCCAACTCGCGCTCCACCTGTCCCGCGCCCCGATGGGACCGGTGACACCCCGCCTCTTCGAACGCATCGGCCGTCCGGTGCGTGCCCTCGGCACACCCGAAAGCAGTTGGTTCACTGCGACTTCGGTGCTCGTGCATTACATCCTCGGCGCGCTCGGCCAGAACTCCGCCAGCGCCCGCGCCCTCGGCCCCGCCACGGATCGTGCCCGATTCCTCGACACCGTGGCCACGGCTTGGGAGAATCTCGACCCCGACGAGTACCCGTTCACCCGCGCCATCGCCGAGCAGGCCCGCCAGCACGACGATCGGGAACAATTCAGCACCGGCATCGACCTCGTGCTGCGCGGTATCGCCGCAATCTCCTGATCGAACCGGCTCGGACCGATTGAAAGCGGCTGGACGGGTTACTGTTCAGACGGTAGTGATTCGGGGCTCGGTACGAGGAGATCCAACGCCATGCTGGTGCTCAACGGCGCTCGGGACGACATGCCGGAGCCGCAACGGCTCGTCATCGACTGGCTGCACACCTGGACCGGGCCGTATTTGATTCCCGGCGTTGCGATCTCGGGTTACTCGCTACCAGAGGGCCCGGCGACCGATCTGCTGGTGATCACGCCGAACGCGTGCATCGTCATCGAAGTCGAGGGAATGCTGCTGAAAGAGAGCGGCACACTGCGCTGTCCCGCCGAAGAGCGCTGGCAGCTGACGGGTTTCGACGGCGACCCGGTGCGGGTTCCGGCGGGCGACCCGAACCCGCTCCCGCGGGTACACGCCGCGATGGACAGCCTGGCACAGCATTTGGCGAGTGCGGCGGACATCGACACGAACGTCACCGGCCTGGTGCTGGTGCTGCCACAGGTCGGTACCGCCGTCACGGCAGACCCGGGGGGACCGTTGCCCGCGGGGATCGAGGTGCTCGCCGGGGAACTCCGGGAACTGCGCGGTTGGTTCCGCACCACCGCCCGCCGCGAGATCGCGTGGACCGCCGAACAGGTGCGAGCCGCGTTGGCGGCGTTGCACTTCGCCGATGCGGTCACCGTCGCCCAGCTGGCCGCGGAGGGGTTCCGCAGCGCGGAGGCCGACAAACCACCCGCACCGACGCACGCTCCCCCGGTCTCCCCCGGCCCGCCGCCGACCCTGCCCGGCCCCGCCGACGCCCCGCCGACCGCGGAACCGATCCCGGCGCCGCTGTCGACCACCGGCGCGGCGCGCGCCAAACGCCCCGTCGGCAAACCCGAATCCACCAAAACCAGGTCCGCCAAAACCGGTTCCGCCAAACCGCGCGCGAACCGCGGCCCGCTACTCCTGGCGATCGGGGCCGTGGCGGCGGTGCTGATCCTCGGCGGCGCCATCTGGCTCTTCGCGAAATCCGGCCCGGCCATGGGTCCGCCCGACACCGGCAACCACAGCGTGACCGAGCCGCCGCCGCAACTGCCGATCGAAGTCCCGCCGCCCACCTCGGAGCCCACCACCGAAGCGCCGTCACCACGTACCCCGCAGGGCTGCTTCCCCTTCCAGCCGGACTGCTGACCGGCCCGCCTGCGCGGTGTCAGGCCGGGTCGGTGATCAGGTGGAGGTAAGCGGTGTCCAGGGGCATGTCGACGGCGAACCAGGCGGCGGGGCGGTCGTCGTCGCGGGGGCACCATGCGGTGGCGATGCACAGGCGGGCCGCTTCGGCGGGGCTCAGGTCGGGGAGGTGCCAGGCCACGCGGGCCGGGTCCGCGTACCGCACGCCGTAGTCGGCGCTGCTGTCGTCTTTCGGGAGCAGGCGCGCCCAGCGGTAGGGAAACAGCCGGCCGTCCTTGGCCTGCATGGCGAGCAACTCGGTGTCGGGACCGCCGATCGACACCATGAAATGTTCGTTCTCGACACTCACCGCCGCGAGGCATTCACCGGAGTCCGGGCCGCCGTACGCGTCGGCGGGCAGGTCGGTCAGTTCGGCCACGACCACCAACCCCGGCACGGTCGCGTGCGCCTGCACCTGCCAGATGCCGGCCCACACCGGAATCGGCGCGCCACCGTCCCACGGCGCCACGTCGACGCTGCCGAGCAACAGGTCGATCGTGGCGGCCGCCTGTTGCCACCGGTGTAGATGTGTGCCATTGGGCAAGCGCCACAGCGCATTCGATTCCGCGGGCAATGCTTCCGAGCCGATCCGGACGGAGAACTCGACGGTGCCGAGCGGCGTGTCGACCACGGCGGGTCGACGGTCTACCTGAGCCAGGTCGTCGGTAGGAAGCATGCGCCCATCATGCAGGTCCGGGTTCAGGCCGATTCGACCCGGACGAGTTGCTTGCCGATGTTGCTCCCTTCGAACAGACCGCGCAGCGCCGCGGGCGCGGCTTCGAGACCGTCGACGATGTGCTCGGCTACGAAGATTTTCCCCGCCGCATGCCATCCGGACAGTGCGCCGAAGGCCTCGGGGAAGCGGTCCACGTAGTCCAGGACGATGAAACCTTCCATCCGCGCGCGCTGCATCATCAACTCCGGGTAGTTGCGTAACGCGTACGCCGCGCCGCCGGCGGTGTAGCCCGAGGCGATGCCGCCGCACAGCACCACCCGGGCCTGCCGCGCGAGATGGGCCAGCCCGTCGTCCAGGATGCTGCCGCCGACGCTGTCGAAGAACACGTCGATGCCCGCGGAAGCGGTGTCGGCCAAGCGTTTCCGCACATTCTCGTGCTTGTAGTCGATGGCGACGTCGAAACCGGCGCGCTCGGTGAGCCAGGCGCACTTCCGCGGTCCGCCCGCGATCCCGATCACCTTGCAGCCCAGGGCCTTCGCGATCTGCCCCGCGACAGATCCGGTGGCTCCCGCCGCGGCGCTGACCACCACCGTGTCGCCCGCGCCCGCCCGGCCGATGTCGACCATGCCGAAGTACGCGGTCAATCCGGTGACCCCGAACAGGCTCAACATCAGCTTGGGGTCGACGCCGCCGGGCACGATGTTCAACCCGAACAGTCCTTGCCCCGAAGCCACGGCGTAGTCCTGCCATCCGACCATGCCCGCGACCCACGCACCGACCGGATAGTCCGGATGGTTCGACGCGACGATCTCGCCGACGCCGCTGCCGCGCATCACCGTGTCGAGCGGCACGGGATCGATGTAGTTGTCGCCGTCGTTGAGCCAGCCCCGCTGGGTCGGGTCGATGCCGAGCCAGTGCACCCGCACCAGCGCTTCGGCCGGGCCGATCTCCGGCACGGGTGCGTGCAGCAGCTCGAAGTCGCTGTCGCGCACCACATCTACGGGACGACGTCGCAATATCCATTGCCGGTTACCGAGTTCGCGGGGGACAGCAGCCATGTCACCGAGTGTGTCAGTGCGGGCAAATCCTTTTGTGATCACCACCAGCATCGGTGCGGCCGGGTTGTGTCGGCGCCAAAGGTTTCCCACTTTGTGGGCAGTCGGCTCGCGCACCCGGGCGTGCCGTGAAAACATCTGCGCCAGTTGGCTGCCGGAGTGCGGGGACCGGGACCGCATCGTTGTACAGCCGAGAATTCGAGGGAACGACAATGCTCTTGTGGGCAACCATCGCAGGCGCCGCGCTCATCGTGCTGCTACTGCTCGCCGCGACCGCGCGGGCCATGGATCCGCAGAGCCGCGCCGAACGCCGTCGCCGCCACGACCCCGTACCCCAGCACCAGTGGCCGCAGACCCGGCACCCCGGCTCGCGCCCGTAGTCCACCCGCTCCAGCGGTGCCCGGGCACGGGTCGGCCGACCGGACACGAGCACACCGGGTAGCCTGCGGATAGCTCAGTGATCTTCTGACCTGTAGGCAGCTGCCGGATCGGCAGCCGGGACGGAGTTGTCCCGGCGCGGACGGCAATCCCCCGAGGGGCCCGGATGACCGTTCGATGTGTGCGACCGATCGCCGCGCTGGTGCTGGCGGCGCTGGTGCTGGTCACGGGCTGCGGGAGCGAGAAGAGTGAGCCTCCGGCGCGCGAACCCGGACAGGTGATCGAGACCCGGCCGCTGATGGTCGGCGACGCGCTCGCCGCCGCCGGTACTGCGACCTATCTGCGCTACCTCTCGACGGCGGCCTCGGGACAGCCGATCGAAGTGTCCGGCGCGGTCTTCCTGCCCGCGGGACAGGCGCCGCAGAGCGGCTGGCCACTGGTCGGCTTCGGCCACGGCACGGCGGGCGTCACGGCGCGGTGCGCCCCGACCGGTTCGCCGAACCTGTTCGGCGCCGCCACCACCGTGGCGGAGCTGCTGCGTGCGGGGTACGCGGTCGCCATGACCAACTTCCAGGGCCTCGACGGTCCGGGTGCCGCACCGTATCTCGACTCCGCGAGTTCGGGTCACAACGTGCTGGACGCGATCCGCGCGGCGCGCCACCTGAAGCTGCCGCTCTCGGATCAGGTTGCCCTGCTGGGGGTTTCGCAGGGCGGCCGCGCGACCGAGGCGGCCGCCGAGTCGGCCCCGCGCTACGCTCCGGAGCTGCAGCTCGTCGCCAACGTGCTGATCTCACCCGCGCTGCGGCTGTCGATCGCGTCGAACATCGATGCCGGAACCCTGAGCACGGACCAGTACCTGGTCCTGCCGTATGTCGTGTCCGGAATCCGCGCGCAGCGACCGGATTTCGGCTTCGACCAGGTACTGCACGGCCAGTTGCTTTCCGCCGCACCGGCTTTGGCCGCCCGGTGCACCGGCGACGCGCTCGACAGCGGCGTAGCCGCCACACTGACCCCGGATCAGGCCCGGTTCACCGATGCCGCCGCGCGCGCCGTCGTCACCGACTTCCAGCAACGCACCGAGCTGCCGCAGTCCCAGAGCACGGTGCCCACGCTGCTGCTGCGCGCGAACCGGGACGTACTCGTCGAGACGGCCTGGTCCGATGCCGCGGCGGCGAACATGTGCCGCAAGGGAATTCCCTTGCGCGACGTGGTGCTGCCCGGCGATCACAACGGCTTCGAATCCGGCGGCGACCAGTGGCAGCCCTGGCTGGCCGACCGCTTCGCGAACCGCCCGGCGCAGGGTTCGACCTGCGGCTGACCTACCAGAAGTCCGGGTGCAGACCCCAGGCGGCGAACTCCTCCTCGACGAAGCCGCGCAACACATCCCGGGTCGGAAAGTGGTCCGGGTCGGCGGCGGTGACCGCGAGGAACACCTGTTCGCCGTCGCTGCACCAGGACATGTTCAGCCCGGCCTCGGTGCGCCGATACAGCTCGGTCTCGGCTTCCTTCAGCATGGGTCGCAGCAATACCGCGCGGGCCCGGTTCGCGCCCAGGTTCAGCAGCGGTCCCGCCGCGCCGCCCAGGTTGGTGCACAGGCACAGCGGCGCTTTGGAAGTGCGCGCGAGTTTGCGTGCCACCGCGTCCGGGATCACCATCTGCAGCGATTGCAGATGTTGCAGCGGCGGTACCCGATCAGGATCGTCGTACGCGGTGATCGCGGTCTTGGTCGCGGACCGGATCGCGCCCAGATCGGCGAGTTCACCCTTGCGATAGGGCACGCTGATCGGTATGCCGGTCGTCGCATTACCGCGCGGATCACCGGGCACGCGCAGCGACCGCGGGATCTCGATGCGCGCCAAGTCCCCGTCCCGGATCCGGCCGCTGCGCCCGAGCACCCCGAGGGCCGCGCCGAGCATCAACCCGTTGGCCGTGCCACCGTGCGCGGCGGCCGCGTTCTCCCATTGCGCCAGTGGGATATTCAGGATCACTTCGGCCGGGTGGTAGCGCTCCCCCAGGGGCACCACGTGGTCGTCCGGCCGGGGCGGGCGGGGCGGCTCGGCGATACCGCGTGCCCGGAACGCACGCACTATTCCGGTGCCGATGGCCCGCAGCTGTCCGGCCGCGTCGGCCAGATTGTGCCGCCACACCCCGTTTTCGGGTGCGTCGCCGACCAGTGCGCCCGAGCTGT
The DNA here is from genome assembly GCF_000308475.2 of Nocardia brasiliensis NBRC 14402. Lineage (GTDB taxonomy): Bacteria > Actinomycetota > Actinomycetes > Mycobacteriales > Mycobacteriaceae > Nocardia > Nocardia brasiliensis. The sequence continues at coordinate 24,792 of NZ_BAFT02000020.1, forward strand.
CGGCCCGGCTCACCGGCAGCTCGGCGGCGACACGAGCGAGCGCGTCCCCGATCGCGCCGACCGCGCCGCTGCCGTCCGCGGCGATATGCGAGATCACCAGGGACAGCACGTGTCCGGTGCCGTACGGCGCGACCGAGAGCCGCCAGAGCCGGCCGGTCGACGGGTCGAACTCGACCTCCGCCTGGTCTGCCAGCCAATCGATCAGCGCACCGTCTGCGACCGGATCCTGCTGCCAGACAAGCGGAATCGACGCGTGGGCCGGTTGCCACCAGGGACGCGCCAGCGGGATGCGCGAGGTGACCACGCGCCGCGCGAGGAATCCGGCGGCGAGGTGGGCGTGGAACGCCGGCACCGCCGCACGATCCACGGGTCGATCGAACAGCAGCGCGAACTGGTTGACGATGACGGAGCCGAAAAGCCGGTCCACTCTGCGAAACAGGTCGTCGTCCGGGGTGAGGCGATTCATCGGTGCGGGCATCGGTGTTCCTTCCGCGATCAACGTGGACGCAGCGCTTTGTAGGTCAGCGGCGCGAGCACCACCACCACGATCAGTGCCCCGATCAACGACCACCACGCGTCGGCGCCGAACCGGCCGGTGTCGGCCAGTGTGCGCACCGCCGACACCAGCCGCGAGACCGGGTTCACCGCCGAGACGCGGCGCAGCCACTCCGGCATCGCCGCCGTCGGCACCAGCGCGTTGGAGACCAAGGTGAGCCCCAGCAGGATCAGCGTCGAAATGCCCTGCACCGCGGTCGGCCTGGCGACGGTCACGCCCACGTAGGCGAAGATCCAGCTCAGTGCCACGGTCACCAGCACGACGAGCAGCACCGCCACCGCACAGCCGATCGGGTGTTCGGGCCGGTAGCCCATCACCGTCCCGACGAGCACCACGATGACCGCCGCCATGCCGTAGCGGACGATCCCCGCCAGCAGCGCACCGATGATCGGCGCCAGCCGCGCCAGCGGCATCGCGGAAAACCGCTCGTGCACACCGGAACTCATGTCCTCACAGAGTTGGACGCCGGTCGCGACCGAGGAGGTGAGCACGATCTGCACCAGCACGCCGGGGATGAGGGTCGGCAGGTACGCTTGCAAGCTGCCCGCCACCGCGATGCCGAAGATGTTGCCGAACAACACCGGTCCGAGAATGGGCAGCAGCGCCGCGTCGAAGAGCAGTTGCGGGCTGCGCCGGAAGATCAGCAATCCGCGCAATGCCATGATCAGCGACTGGTATACCGCCGCTCGGGTGCCGAGGTGGCGGACCCGCGGCCGTCGATCGATCACCGGTTTCTCGCGCGCCTGGTCGGCCGCCGCACCTGCCGTCGCTATCGCCATCGCATTCTCGATTCCTGAGGTTCCAGTGCCCGCGCCATCAGACCGGCGCTCCGTGCGGTGCCTGTGCCCGGTTGGTCAGTGTGAGGAACACTTCGTTGAGTTCCGGCCGGTCGACCCCGAAGCCGCGCAAACCGACACCCGCGCGGCGCAATTCGGTCAGCACCACGGTCGCGGTGTCGACATCGCGCAGCGGCACCGAGATCGTCGCGCCCTCCGGGCTGATCCGTACCGCGTTCCCCGCCAGGCGTTCCGCGATCAGCACCGCGGTCTGCACGCCCGCCTGGTCGAGCAGGTCGAGCCGGAGCACGTCCTCGCCGACGGCAGCCTTGAGATCGTCGGCACTGCCCTCGGCGACCACGGTGCCGTTGTCGATGACGGCGATCCGGTCCGACAGCATGTCGGCTTCCTCGAGGTATTGCGTGGTGAGCAGCACCGTCACGCCCTCGGCAACCAACGCGCGGATGGTGTCCCACATCCGCATCCTGGTATGCGGGTCGAGCCCGGTGGTCGGCTCGTCGAGAAACAGCAGCGGCGGCGGAATGATCAGGGAGGCAGCCAGATCCAGCCTGCGCCGGGTGCCGCCGGACAATGTGCGCGCGGGCCGGTTCTGCGCCGCCGTCAGCTGGAACTGCTCGATCAGTTCCCCGGCCCGCGCGTTCGCGGCCCGCCGGGTCAGACCGAGCAACCGGCCGAAGATCTGGAGATTCTCTGTGGCGGACAGGCTTTCGTCCACCGAGGCGTACTGGCCGGTGAGCCCGATCATGGATCGCACCGCGGTCGCGTCCGTGGCCACGTCGTAGCCGAAGATGCGGGCGCTGCCCCGGTCGGGCCGCAGCTGGGTGGCCAGCATCCGCACGATGGTCGTCTTACCCGCGCCGTTGGGACCGAGCAGCGCGAACACCGTGCCACTGGGGACCCGCAGATCGATCGCGTCGACCGCGCGCACACCGCCGAAAGACTTGCCGAGGCCCTGGGTTTCGATCGCGATATCGGTGGCCGCGGTCATCGGAGTCCCCCTGCGTTCGCGGTACCGGCCGATCGGACGGGTAGCGCCTCGAGCAGGTCCGCCGCCTCGGACACACCCGCCCCGCGAAATCCGGTGGCGAACCGGGCGGCGCGCGCCGTGACTCCGGGATCCATCACCTGATCCAGCGCGGCCGCGAGCCTCGCGGTGGACAGGCGCGAAAACGGCAGTGCCACACCGAGCCCGAGCGCCTGCACCCGCTGGCCCCAATACGGCTGATCGGCCATGAACGAGCACACCACCGCGGGCACGCCCGCCCGCAGCGCCGCCGCGGTGGTGCCCGCCCCGCCGTGGTGCACCACGGCCGCGCAGCGCGGCAGCACCGTCGCATGGTCGACGCTGCGGAGCAGGGCGTACTCCGCGGAATACTCGCTCTCGGCGGCGGTGGCGCCCGAGACGAACAGCAGCCGCCGGCCGACCTCGCGGCACGCGACCCGCGCCTGTTCGATCGTCGCGTCGATATCCGGAACCGGCATCGAACCGAAACCCACGTAAACCGGAGCAGGCCCGGCCGCAAGCCAATTCGTCAGGTGCGGATCTTCCGCGGCCGCGGCGCCGGGCGGCTGGGTGAAGAAGCCGGTGAACGGCCGGTCCGGGCCCCACTCGGCGCGCAACCCGGGGAACAGCCGATCGTCGTAGGCCTGAATCGCGATGTCGGGCAGCGCCGATCCTCGCGGTGTCGCACCGTACAGCTGCTCGACATCCGGCGCGATCGCCCATGCCCGCGCCGCACCCAACGCCGACCAGCAGGCTCGATTCAACACACCGGGGAGCTTCGCGCCGAACCCGCTCGGCACCACCGGAACCGCCCGGTTGGGCCGGATCGGGAAGTAGTGCACCGCCGCGAACGCGACACCGGCGCGCGCGGCCACACCGCGCGCCACCTCCTCGTTCGCCATCGCCCCGACGATCACATCCACGCCGACCGCGGCCGCCAGCAGGTCGTCGGCCATCTCGGCGAAGCCCTGCCGATTCACCGCCCGCAGCGCGCGCACCCGGGCGATCGGCCCGCCCTGCCCGGCGTTCTCGAACTGGGCACGCAGCAACTCGTCGGTGTCCAAACCGAAAGGCGTTGCGGGCACCCCGCTCTCGGCTGCGAGCCGGACCAGGTTCGGCGACACGGTGAGCCGCACGTCGTGGCCGCGCCCGATCAGCTCGCGCGCCAACGCGATACCGGGCTGCGCGTCACCCCGGCTGCCGCCGAAGGCCAGCAGTGCTTTCATCGACTCACCTCGTGTTCTGGGACAGAGCCCGTTACAGGAAGACCGGGGCGAGCCCGTAGTCGTCCAAAATCGATCCGACCACAGCCGAGAGCTGCTGCCGGTCGAGCGGGTGCGGCGGATGCAGCCCTTGAATCCGCAGGCAGATGGCGTCGTTCGAGGCGACGAAGCCGCCGAACAGGTATCCGCCGCACCGGTGCACCTCGTCGAGCGCCTCGAGCCGCTGGGTGATCAGGCCGAGGCTGAAAATGCTCGCCGGGACACCGGCCACGGTGCGCACCAACGGATCCGGGCAGGTGACATACGAACAGCCGGTGGTGACCTGATCCTTCGTCAGGTCACGCGCGAGCTTCCGGAACACCGAAGGCGGCAGCACCAGGGCCAGTTTCAGGAGCGCGTCGTAGGCTCGCCCATCCGCCTCGCGGCGTTGCAGCTTTCGTTTGACCTCGGCCCGGATCTCGGTGAGGTCGTCGTTCGCGCCGGTCCGATCGACGACGAGATCGATGGCGCCGAGCGCGTTTCCCCGGGTGTCGTGCTGCGGCAGCCGGATACTGACCGGCATCGCGATCCGGGCCCGCCCCTGCTCGTCGGTGCGACCGACCCGCGTCGCCAGCTCGGCCATCACCGCGACCGCCAGCGACGCGTCGTTGCCGCCGCGCGCCTCGGCCTGTTTGCGCCATTGCTCGGCGGGCACCACGGCGAGCACGAACGGCAGGGTGAAATCGGCGGGCGGCGTTATGGTCAGCGGCGCCGGCGGGGGTGCCACCGACCCGTGGTGCGGCTGCTGCCTGGACTCCCGGATGAACCGCGCGACCGTGGGCACGGCGGGCGCCAGGGCCGCCAGCCGGCGGACCGCGGCGAACAGGTCGGAGACGAAAAGCCGGAACCGGCCGACCCGGTCCGCTTCGAACGACCACGCCCGCGGTGCCGACGCGGCGGCTTCCTCGAGCGCCCGGATCAGTGCCAGCCCGTCGGTCAGCGTGTGCGAAACCAGCAGGGACACAGCGGATCCGCCGTCGTCCAGGGTGGTCACCGAGAGTCGCCAAGCCGGTCCGCCATAGGTGTCCAGCTCGCCGCGCGCCTGCTCCGCGATCCAGTCGGTCACGTGCTCCCTGGGCAGCGCGCCCGCATAACGTTCCACCGGCGCGAACGCGTGCGCGCGCACCCAGCGGTCACCCGCGGTGCCGATGAACGGTGTCGCGGCGACCCGGCCGAGCACGCCGCGCTGCAAGAGCCGGTGGAACCGGTCGAGCGTCGCATCGCTGAGCGCGGTGTCGAACAACCAGATCGCATGGATCGACACGGTGTCCGAGCGCACCTGCGTGCGTGCGCTCGCACAGTCCAGATCCGCCATGCGGTGCGGCACCATCACTCCGACCATCGTGACCTCCTTCCGATCGATGTGCCCGTGTCACTGCCAGATGCCGGATATCGCGGCGAGCGGACACGCACTGCGGTAGTCCCCGGTCTCGGCGATCGAGACCAGGATCCGGCGCAGCCGCTGCACGTAATCCCCGGCCTGTTCCCAGGTTTCCGGCAGATCCGGCGCGCCGATGCAGACGAAGTATTCGGTGTTGTTGCGCCCCAACCAGATCGACACCGTCGAGGTGGTGCCGTCGGCGGTCAGAATGCGGGTGTCGGCCTCCGCGCCCAGCGCCTCGTCCACGGTGCGCAGGTCGAGCAGGGTGACGAAACTCGGCTCCCGGGTGACCAGGTCGGCGCCGTACCCGCGGGCGAACAACTGCGCGATCGCACCGTGTGCAGGCAACCGCGACATCTGCCTGCCGCGCTCGAGCGCGTCCCGCGCGATCGGCAGCGTCGCGGCGAAGCTCGGCACCGGCGGCAATTCGAACGAGACCGGGACGAAGTTGCAGAACCAACCCTGCGCGGTGCGAAAGCGCGCACCGAAGCGGGTGGACAGCACATTCAGCGACCAGTAGAACTCGCTGCCGGTCGTTTCGAAATCGGCCAGCGCCAGCACGCTGAACATGGCCGAGGCGACGCTCGCGCCGGTGCGGGCGAGCGCCTGATCGAACGCCGGAACCAGTTCGGCGTCGAGCAGCACCGAGCCCTCGACTCGGCGGCGATGCCGTTTCGGCGTGGGGCCGCCGCGTTCGATCGGCGACACCGGCAGCCGAAAGCCGTTCTCGGCCAGCGCATCCTGCCAGTACGGATACAGGTCCGCCGCGAGCGCGTCCGAGGCGCGGGCGCGCTCGTCGGTCGCGTAGTCGGTACTCGACCCGCCCGGGCCGGGCCAGGCCGCAGCGCGACCTGCCGTCCTGGCCCGATAGCGCTCGGTGAGTTCGAGTGCCGCCAAGGCTTGCGACATGCCATCGCTGAAGGCGTGATCGACGGCGAAGACCAGCTCGAATCCGTCCTCACCCGGCAGCACGGCGAAGGCCGCGCTCGGCCACTGCAGCGGCGAGGACACGGCGTCGAAGTAGTCGGTCAGCGCCACGGCCCAATCACCTTCGGCCCCAGCCAGTTCCCGCGTGCCGAAGTGCACGTCCTCCGGGGCGAGGATGTGCCGGACACAGCCCAGCGCGGTCGGCTCGAACCAGGTGCGCAGGCCGTCGTGCGCCCGCACGAAATCGGTGATCACCACCGTGAGCGCCGCCAGGTCCAGCGCACCGGAGATCCGCGTGACCATGCCCAGGTACACACCGTCGGACACGCCGCCCAGCACACCGTCCAGGTGGTCCTGCTGCAAGAACGACGGCGGCACCGCGGAGGTCGGCGCGGATCTCGCGGCTCTGGCGGTCGCGGCGGTGGGCGCCACGATGATCGGGCGGCGCGTCGGCCGCAGCGCGAAATCCACGCCCCCGATGCGGATCACGCGGCCCCGCAGCCGACCGCGGCGTCGATCACGTCGAGTGCCGGGACCGCGCCGCCGGCGAATTCGCGTAGGCCGCCGACGAATTCGCCGATGAACCGGTCCATCTCACTGACCGGGAACGAGGCCGGGAAGCGCGTCGAGATGTTCAATCCGTCCACGGTGCGCCCGACCCAGAAGTAGACCTCGTCCGGCGAATACGACTCGGCCCGCAGCAGGCGGTGGCGCAGGCTGCCGATCGTGTCGACGCCCGGCACCCGGCGCATGTCGACGAACGACGCACCGAAGCGTGGCGTGTCCGCGATCTCCAGCAGCTCACAGACCGGTCCCGCGGGCACCAGGGTCAGCGGCCGGACCGCCTTCAGCGCAGCCGCGGCATCGTGCAGTGCGGAGTCGAAACTCCGCTCCGGACCCACCGTGATCGAGAGCGGCACGATGTTGACGAACCAGCCCATCGACTCCGCCCACTGCGCGCTCGGCCGGGTGGCCACCGGCATGATCGTCCGGAATTCACTGTTGCCCGATACCCGATACGAGGCATAGGCCAGCGCCGCGAAGATCACGGCGGTGAGCCGGTAGCCGCGAGCGGTCGCCGCCGCCTCGATCAGGTCCGATTCGGGATCGTCGAGCAACCAGCGAGAAAAGCTGTTCTGTTCGATTTCCCGGGCCGCGTCGTGCACCGTCGAATGCAATGGCGGGAAACTCGGGAACTTTCCGTCGCAGGAATCGAAGAAATTCTGCCACGCCAGCGTCGCCGGGCAGTCCGCGGTCACCGCCGCCGCGGCCTGCCGCTCGAGCACCGCGTAATCCGCGGAACTCGCGCACGTGGTCAGGGCTTCGATGCGCGAGCCGTCGAGCAATGCCCGGTACAGCGCGCGGAACTCGTTGATGATCAGTGCCTGTCCGTAGGCGTCCATGACCGAGTGGTCGGCGGCGACCAGCACCGTGAAATCGTCGGTGTCGCGGTGCTCGATGGTCGCGACCAGGCAGTGCGGCCAAGCCGCCGGGGACAGCCGCCGTTCGAACTCGGCCGACAGGTACGGGCCGAGCTCGTCACCGTCGGAGACCGTGTCGACCACTTCGCGAATAACCTTGACCCCCAATGCCGAGCAGGTGAACCGCTGCGGCCGGGCGCCGGGCGCCGCCACCCTCGCCGTGGTGCGCAGGCCCTCGTGCCTGGCGTGCCAGACCCAGATGAGATCGCGTACCGCCCGCCGGTCCAACGGCGCGTCCATCTCGAATATCGTCCCGATCCACTTGCCGCGCCCGGGCCGTTCGTCGAGCGAATCGAATTCCCCGCAATACTTCTCGTGCTGACTCGTCAGCGGCCGATTATCCAATTCCCAGGCCTCGGCGGTTTCCGCCTCCGTACGCCACAGGGTGAGATTTCCCGAGCGGATGGGAAAATCGGACAGGCAGGTATATTCCATTTCGCCCTCATCTATCGATCATCCTCGGACAACTTCGCCGGGCCGAGGAGGGTGGCAGATTCAGAGATGATCACGCGTGAAATGCAATTCTTGGTACCGCTCGATGAGGATATAGCACGATCCGACGGCCCAGCAGCGTGATGCCCGTCACGCGTTTGCCCTGCGGAAACGCATTCGAAACCATTTTTCAGCAATGTTTCAGCTCATTCGGATATGCCGGACCCTCGCGACTATTTGGACATTTCCGCAAACCTCACTGCACACCCGGAGTTGAATTACACCTCCGCCAGGTTAATTCTGGATGAAAGGATTGGTTTCCGGCCGCCGAGCCGCAACGCAGTGCGGGGTGACCGGGCACCGGGGCGGCCCGCGCGAGATCATGGGTATCTTCGACCGCGACGCCCGGCGCGGTCACCAGCGCGGCGCGGACGACGCACAACCGAACTGATCCCTTGGACGAACGGGAGGCCGAGGTGGGCGAGACGACGGTGGCCGACGTGCTGGCCGAGTTGGCCGGCCTGGAAGATCCGAAGATCCGGGCCGTCAACGAGAAGCACGGCGACGAGCACGGGGTGAATCTCAGCCAGTTGCGCGCGGTGGCGAAGCGGCTGAAGACCCAGCAGGAGCTCGCCCGCGAGCTGTGGGCCACCGGCGACACCACCGCCCGGCTGCTGGCGACCCTGATCTGCCGTCCCAAAGCGTTCGAGCGCGACGAGCTGGACCGCATGCTGCGTGCGGCGCGCACCCCCAAGGTGCACGACTGGCTGGTGAACTACGTGGTGAAGAAGAACCCGTACGCCGAAGAACTCCGCCGGTCCTGGCTCGCCGACCCGGACCCGGTGGTCGCGAGCGCGGGTTGGGCGCTGACCACCGAACGCGTCGCGAAAAAGCCCGACGGCCTGGACCTTCCGGGACTGCTCGACGTGATCGAGGCGGACATGAAAGACGCGCCCGAGCGCCTGCAGTGGGCGATGAACCACTGCCTGGCCCAGATCGGCATCGATCATGCCGAGCATCGCGCCCGGGCGATCGAGATCGGCGAACGCCTGCACGTGCTCGAGGACTACCCGACACCGCCGAACTGCACGTCGCCGTTCGCCCCGATCTGGATCACCGAGATGGTCCGGCGGCAGGGCGGTTGACCTGCTCGATCTGTCGTAGAACATTGGATCCGCAATGGATTTCGCCGCCGCCCAGGTGCAGAGCCTCCCAGTCGTCCACATAGCGCACCGTCAGTCCCACCGATCGATAGACGTCGGTGACCGCCGCTTCGAAGACATCGCGACCGTCGACGATCGGACCCCACTGGCGGGGAGCGACGTAGTTCGAGGCGTTCATCAGCACGCCGTTGACGGCACCCGGGTAGAAGGCCACCAACCCCTCCGGCGCTTCCGGGACACCACCGGATTCGTAGAGCCCAGGGATCCGGACGAACTCTTCCGGCTGTAAGCCGACCTCGCGGACCAGGCGCTCGACGTTCTCGTCGATCTTGCGGGCGGCGACTTCGTTTCGTGCGACGAACTTTTCGTCCGCCAGCACCTCGTCGATGGTGCGATCGGAGACACCCGGGCGCGACAGCGCCCGTTCCCCGCCGTGCCCACCGCGCTGCTGTTCGCGCAGGATCTCCAGCCCGCGCCGGGGATCGGAAACGGCGGGCCGCCAACCGCGACCGCCGTTCGTCGGCAGGAACTGGACGAACTCGTCGACGTGGCCCACCACCAGCCATCCGGCGTCCAGCAGCACCGGCGCCTGAACCTGCTGCGCGGCAAAGAATTTCTCCAGTTCCCCGCTGCGTACCGCGGGGTCGTCCGCGTTGCCGATGCCGATGATCACCCGGCCGGCGGGAAACTCGCGCCCGCTGTGGGTATGCGGCGGTATCGTTTCGACGTTTCCGAACGCGTCCACCAGCCGGTCACCGAAGCCGCCGAGCTGAATCGCGCCCACGCCAGGGCCTTTGAGATCGAAGACGGCGCGGCCGCCCTCGCGCTCTGGCTGCGGCGAGCGGATCGCGATGCGCAACGAGACGTTCTTGCCGCCTGTTCCGGGCATCGACACGTAGCCGATCTCCACGAAGTCCTGTCCCCAGGTGTCGGTGGTGCGCAGCCGGATCAGGGGTGTATCGATCCCGGAAGCCTTTGCGGCCGCGCCGAATTCACCCACGAACTGCTCGTGCGATCGATCGTCGCCGCTCTCGGGCACCAGCACCGACTGCGCGGGCTGGGTGTGGTTGTGCAGGACGACGGGCGCGACGCGGAGCACGACATCGTCGGTCTCGATGCGAGCGCCCCGGCGGACGGTGAGCCGGACCGTGACCGCGCCGTCCCAGATTGCCTTGTCACGCACCACATCTCGAGCGTCGACACCGAGGGTGGCCCCGTCTCGCAACTCGATCTCGGTCAGGTTCGTGTCGGGTCGCAGCGGTACCCACGCATCTAGCCGTTTGGCGAATATCCGGATCTTGTCCGCTCCGGCGCCTACTGCCGCTACCTGTCCCGTCGCGTCGGCCGTGTCGCCGATCGGCATCGTCACCAGCGGCGCCAGGTATTCCGGTGCGCGCGCCACGTCGTCGGCGGCGTCGTGGCAGGCCGCCAGCTCCGCATCGGGGAGCTCGCTCGCGCTCGACGGGCAACGCCGCGCGACGTCGCCGATATTCGGCAGGATGATCGCGCCGTCCGACTCGGCATCGGCGTCCTTGTCGTCGACGACCCCGTCCCGATTGCTGTCGGCGCGGATCTGCGCGACGAGCCGATCCGCGGTGGGCGCCGAACAGCCGGACAGTGCCACCGCCGCAACGCCGGCGAGCAGCCAGAACCTGCGATATGCCATGCCACGCTCACTTTCGGTGTCCGGGAGGGCGTCCGCCGGCCTCGACCGGCATCGGTCGGCCCGGTACATCGCCACCGAGGGAGCGCTGTGGCATCCGAGGCCGGCGGACGGAAGTGACCGGCCGTGCCGCGCACGGCGAAACCCGAGGGGGGTGACTGGTTTCGCCGCCCTGATATGCAGGGTCCCGGCCGATCACTGGTTCCCACAGTAGGACCCGCGCGCGCTCCCCCACACCCGTCGACCGGGTGTTTCGACCAGCCGACCGGCTGGTGCGGGGTCCGTCGCCGGCGGGTTTACCACCGCGTCTGCCGGGCAATCGGGTTCTGGTGGCGCCACCGCCACCGATTCTCGACGCATTCCGATGACTTGTTCGAGCAGGAGGAATAGCGAATGAAGGCAGCACTGATCATCCCGTTCGCGGCCGCCGTGGCCGTGGCGACCGTGGCCTGCGACGACGACGGGTCGCCGGCCGCGACCGGTACGACGACCGTCGTACCGGCCGTAAGCAGCTCCGCGCCCGCCGGCACCGATACCGCGCGCGTGGACCTCGCGAACCACAAGTTCCCGATCAGCGCGCAGAACGCCCTGGAAGCGGCCCGCAAGAAGTTCGACGGCACGTTGACCGGCTTGGAGCTGGAACCCGAAGGCGTCAACACCCGCGACACTTACGTGTACAAGGTGAAACTGACCTCCGACACCGAGAAATACACCGTGCAGCTGACCGCCGACGCGGGCACGGTCGTGACCGAACACCGGGAGAACCTCGACGCGGACGAGCAGCGCACCGAACGCATGCGCGAGGCGATCAATCTCGATGCCGCTGTGCCGTTGAACGACGCGATGGCCACCGCGACGAAGGCCCGGTCCGGCCGGGTCGAGAAGTGGAAGATCGAGGGCAAGGACAATGCGGCCCAGTACGAATTCGACATCCAGGCCCCCGGCGACACCGACGAGGATTACGAGGTCCAGGTCGACGCGTACACCGGGCAGCTCAAGACGGCAGGATAAGCGCGCCGGGTCGGAGCCGTGCGAGTCGACGGGCGTCGGCTGGGTATCACCCACTCGTGACCTTCGATCTGACGCCCACGGCCGCACAGCACGACCTGGCCAAACGTGCACACGAATTCGCGCGGGACTGCATCAGACCGGTGGCCGCGCACTATGACAAAGCCCAAGAGTTCCCGTGGCCGGTGCTCGAAGAGGCCGCCGAACGCGGGTTCTACAGCCCGCTGTTCTACCGCGACCTGATCGGCGACCCCACGGGGCTGTCCCTGCCCATGTTCATGGAGGAGGTGTTCTGGGGTTGCGCCGGGATCGGGCTCGCGGTGGTGATGCCCGCGCTGGCCCTGTCGGCGATCGGCAAAGCCGCCACACCCGAGCAGATGTTGCGATGGGCGCCCGAGTGTTTCGGTACGCCCGGGGATCTGAAGCTGGCGGCGCTCGCGATCTCGGAACCGGAGGGCGGCAGCGACGTACGCAATCTGCGCACCCGGGCGACCCGCGACGGCGACGACTGGATCATCGACGGCCACAAGATGTGGATCGGCAACGGCGGTATCGCCGACGTGCACGTGGTCAACGCGGTGGTGGACGAGGAACTCGGGCATCGCGGCCAGGCGCTGTTCGTGATCCCCGGCGGCACACCGGGATTGGAGCTGGTCCGCAAACTCGACAAACTAGGTTGCCGGGCCTCGCACACGGCGGAGCTGAAATTCGATCGGGTGCGGATCCCCGGGGACCATCTGCTCGGCGGCGTGGACAAGCTCGAACACACTTTGGCCGCGCGCCGGGCCGCGGCCCGCGGCAACGGACGCTCCGGCTCGGTCACGCTGGGGACGTTCGAGCAGACCCGCCCGATGGTCGCGGCGCAGGCGCTGGGCATCGCCAGGGCGGCTTTGGAATACATGACCGGGTACGCGAAAGAACGGGAGGCGTTCGGCGCGCCGATCATCGACAACCAGGGCATCGCCTTCCCGATCGCCGATCTGGCCACCCAGCTCGACGCCGCGCGACTGCTGACCTGGCGTGCCTCCTGGATGGCGGCCAACGGGGTGCCGTTCGAACGCGGCGAAGGATCGATGTCGAAGCTGGCGGCCAGCGAGGTCGCGGTGCGCGCCACCGAACGCGCGATCCAGACCCTCGGCGGCTGGGGCTACATCACCGACCATCCGGTGGAGAAGTGGTACCGAGATGCCAAGCTGTACACCATCTTCGAGGGCACCAGCGAGATCCAGCGGATCGTGATCTCGCACGCACTCGGCGCAGCCGAAGGCCGGCCACCGCTGCACGTAGACCTAGCGCCCTCCGGCGGACCACTCAGCAAGGTCTTCGGCCGCGGCACCGCGACCAGAACCAAAGCCGCGGCGGCCGCCTTGAACCTGAAAGACCGTGTCCCCCAGCCCATAGTCCAAGCCGCAATGCGCCTACTCCGACCACCCCGCTGAGGCGACCGCCGTGCTCGACGCAGCACAGATCACCGCGTTCATCCAGGACGGATTCATCCGCATACCGTCGGCGTTCCCGCCGGAGCTGGCGCAGCAGTGCCGGGAGATCATCTGGCCCGACACGGGTTGCGATCCCGACGATCCGGCTACCTGGACCGAGCCACTGGTGCGGATGCCCGAATACGACGCCGAGCCGTTCCGCAGAGCGGTCCGAATGCCCGTGCTGGAGCGAACTTTCGACCAGCTGGTCGGCCCCGGCCGCTGGGTCCGCCGGTCCGGGCTCGGCAGCATACCGATCCGGTTCCCCCATGCCGACCCCCCGGCCGACGACTACTGGCACTTCGAAGGCAGTTACCTGCCCGCCGACTGGCGCGGACACACCTGGACGAATTATCGATCTCGCGGCCGCGCCCTGCTCATGCTGTTCCTGCTGAGTGATGTCACAGAGGTGGACGCACCCACCAGGATTCGAGTCGGCTCGCATCTGTTCGTACCTCGTCTGCTGCTCCGCTACGGTGAAGCGGGCATCGACGCCACGCGGATCGAGGAGACCGGTGTCTTGGCAGCCACCTCCGGCCTCCCGCTCGCCTGCGCCACCGGCAGCGCGGGCGATGTGTATCTGTGCCATCCGTTCTTGATCCACGCGGCACAGGCGCATCGTGGCACGACGCCGCGTTTCCTGGCACAACCCGCGTTGGCGCCCGCGGTGCCGCTGGAAGTCGACCGTGCCGACGGCGCATACTCCCCCGTCGAACGCGCCATCAGGATCGGGCTCGGCAGACCGAGCTGAGCGCACTACGGCTCGATGGCCAAAGGGTGGCGGAAGATGTTGTGGGGGTCCCACTTTGCTTTGGCGCGCTGGAGACGGGGGTAGTTGTCGCGGTAGTAGAGGGTGTGCCAGGGGGTGTCGGAGGTGTTCCAGCGAGGGTCGCGCAGGTCCGGGTCCGGGTAGTTGAGGTAGGCGCCGCCGTCGGTTTCGCCGGGGACCGGGACGCCGCCGGTCGCGGCGTAGACGTCGCGGTACATTTCGCGTGCCCAGCGCAGGTAGGCGGCATCGTCGGCCGCGTTGCGCCAGGCCGCGTGGATGAGCATCGTCATGAACGAGTCGCGCACCGGCATGGCGGTGGCGTCGGCGGGTCTGGCGTTGATCGCGCCGCCGAAAGGCAGGAATTCCAGCTGGGATTCGCCCAGGTAGCGAAGGTCGGTGAGGTAGCGGTACAGCGTCTGCACTTGCTCGGCAGTGTAGGGCCGACGCAGGTACGCCGATTTCACTTTCACCCGCGGCGGCAGCGGACCCTTGGCGTAGTAGACCTGAGATACCGTGTCCGAGTACGACTTTCGTTCGAGTGGCGGAACCAGAGGCGGCGGCCACACCCCGTCCCCGACGGCCGCGACGAACTCGTCGTAGCGTGCCGCGGCGTCACCCTGCGCGCCGTCGAGCAGCACCAGGATGTCGCACGCACCACCGGGTTTGACGTGCAGCGGCGCATACAGACCGGTGAAAGGACTGTCCGGCGCGCTGTTTCGCGCGAAGAAGTCCAGGTAGTTACCGACGAACCGCACGAACGATCCCTCACTCATGATCGGCAACACCAGCCGGGCGTGCAGCATGCTCGCGGGCGGCCGGGGCAGCGGCCGATCCGGATCCGCATCGGGAGAGCGCAGCAGAAACCGCGTCACCACACCGAAATTGCCGCCCCCTCCGCCGGTGTGCGCCCACCACAGCTCCGGGTTCGGACCGTCCGCGGTGGCGGTGCGCACCGACGCCGTCCCGGACGCGTCGACCGTCACCACCTCGATGCCGTAGAGGTGATCGGCGGTGAGTCCGAGCCGCCGCGACAGCGGGCCGTACCCGCCGCCGCACAGAAACCCGCCCGCGCCGACGCCGAGGCAGATCCCGGCCGGCACGGTCACCTGCCAGCCGTGCGCCAAACGCTCGTACATCGTGCCGAGTTCCACCCCGGCCCCGACGGAATAGGCTCGGTGCCGCTCGTCGAACGTCACGGCGGCGAGTCGGCTCAGATCGATGATCGCCTGGGTTTCCGGATTGTCGACCAGGCCGTCGAAGCAATGACCACCCGAGCGCACCGCGATCCGCAGCCCTTCGGCGACCGCCTGCTGCACCGCGTCGCGCACCTGCGCCGCATCGACCGGTACGAAGATCTTGCGCGGCGCGGCGACGAATCTGCGGTTGTATCCACGCATGGCGAGCCGTGCGTATTCCGCATCGCCGGGCACGACGACCTCGGGCCCAGCCGCCGCGGGTGCGGCACGCGCCGGGGCGCCGCCGACCACGATCCCACCGGCCCCGGCTCCTGCCGCCCCGAGGAATCGCCGCCGCGACAATGGCATCCGCACACCCTCTCGTTCGAGCCGAGCGACGGACGTTCAGTCGTTGCGGAAGCCTTCCGCACGATGCGACAGCCGTTCAGCGAATGTTTCCGACCATGCCACCGATTCCAGTTCGTCGGCCACGCGCGGCGTGCGCCGCACCGCGGGCGCGCGCACGGCGGAATGGTGCCGCGCACCACCCTCCGGCCTGGATTCCAGCGCCAGCAGCCGCACACCCCAGCAGACGTACGCCTCCAGGCTCATCCCCGCACACTCGGCCGCATACTTCAGAGCGCGCCACTCGGTCTTGTCCACGGTCACCGTGATATCCCTGGTTGCCATGCGCAACCACGGTAGTCCGACAACGCCGCGCGCAAGGCGGTTCGCGCTTTTGTCGCCGGACGCTAGGCGTGTCCGCACGGGCTGATCTGCTAAAACGCGTCGGGACAGCCGCACGAGCCGCGGGTCTCGAGTTCCGCGGCCAGACTCACGACGCCGGGCTCGGCCGCCCCGGTGTCGATCTGGCGCAGCAGCAGCTCGACCGCGAGTTCGCCCATCTTCCTGGTCGGCTGCACCATGGTGGTCAGACCCGGCCTGGTGTATCGGGAGTACTCGATGCCGTCGAAGGCGACGACGGCCAGATCGTCCGGGACGCGCAGACCGGCGTCGTAGGCCGCACGCAGCATGCCCATCGCCTGCAGATCGCTCGTCACGAAGACCGCGGTCGGCGCGGGCGTGCCCGCCATCAGCCTGCCGAGCGCGTGGTAGCCCGCCGCGCCGCCGAATTCGGTACGCACGATGACACTTTCGGGCAACCCGGCCCGGTGCAGCGCTTCCCGATAGCCCGCGACGCGCTCCTCCGCGGTGGACACGTGCGGTCCGCTGAGACAGGCGATGTCGCGGTGCCCGTGCGCGATCAGGTGCTCGACCGCGGTGCGCGCGCCCGCGACGGAATCACACATGACGTGCGCGCACCGCAGCGGGTCGATGATCCGGTCCACCGCGATCAGCGCCATGTCCGCCGCCGCGCACGCCTCGGCGACGCCGGATTTCCAGGACGACGAAATCGCGAGCAGCCCTTCGACTCTGCGGTCGATGAACGAGCTCACGTACGCGCGCTCGCGCGCTTCGTCGCCCGCGGCGTTGCCGACGATGAGCGGGTAGCCCCGGGCGAACGCCGCCGCCTCGATCACGGCGGACAGTTCGGCGAAGAACGGGTTCGCGCCGTCGGGGATGACCATCCCGAGCGCGTGCCCGCGGTTCATCCGCAGGCTGCGCGCGGACAGGTTGGGCCGGTAGCCGAGCTCCTCGATGGCGGCCTCGATCCGCGCGCGGGTGGCGGGCGCGACCTGGCGCGGACCGCCGTTGATCACATAGCTGACCAAGGCGGGTGAGGTGCCCGCGCGCCGGGCGACGTCGGCTCGGGTGACTGCCATCGCGATTTCTCCTGTCTGCCTTGCCATTCTCGCGAACTGGCCGGAAGACCCTTGACAGCTCGTGACACAGGTCACACACTACACATCAACACGTGTTGTCAACACGAGTTGAGAATGAGCCCAGGATAGGTCGAACACCAGATGAACTCACGATTCAGGTACGCGGTCGTCGGCATGGCCCTCGTCAGCGCGGTCGCGCTCACCGCAGGCTGCGGCCGCGGCGAGGACGCGTCGTCCGATTTCAAGATCGCGGTCGTCACGCGCAACTTCACCAACCCCTACTGGGCCGCGCTGCGCGACGGCGCGAAGGCCGAGGGTGCGCGGCTCGGGGTCGATGTCGCGGTGCAGGCCGGGCAATCCGAGACCGACGCCGACGGCGAGAACGCCCAGATCTCCACCCTCGCGGCCCAGGGCTACGACTGCTTCGCGGTCGTGCCGGTGAACGGCACCAACGTGATCACGCCGCTGGTGCCGGTGGCCCGCAAGAACATTCCGATCCTCAACCTGGACACCCAGATCGATGCCGAAGCCTCGAAACAGGCGGGCGTCGAGTACGCGAGCTTCATCGGCTCCGACAATCTGGCCGCGGGCCGGATCGCGGCGGAGAAGATGCTGGAGGCGCTGGGCGGCACCGGGAAAGTGGTTGTGCTGCAGGGCATCGCCGGTGAGCAGAACGGCATCAACCGGGACAAGGGCTTCAGCGACGCAGTCGCGGGCAAGCTGGAGATCGTGCAGCGCACCCCCGCCGACTACGAGCAGGACAAGGGTCTCACGGTCACCGAGGCGATCCTGAAGGCGCACCCCGATATCACCGGCATCTTCGCCGCCAACGACACGATGGGCCTCGGCGCCGCCCAGGCGATCAAGAACGCCGGCCGCACCGGCCAGATCAAGGTGATCTCGGTGGACGGCATCCAAGCCGCCCTCGACGCGGTCAAGGCGGGCACGCTGTACGGCACGGTGACCCAATATCCTTACGCCGAAGGCGAACTCGCGGTGCAGGCCTGCCTCGCCAAGCACCAGGGCAACGACATTCCGGCGCGCGTGGTCGCCCCGATCGCGTTCATCGGCAAGGACAACGTCGAGCAACAGATCGCCGCGTTCCCCAGGCCCATCACCGCATTCGACAATCCGCTCGCCGGACTGGTGCACAAGTGAGCAGTGTCGCCGCCGTCGCACCCGACCGGGGCGGCGACCGGCGCATCTCCGCCCGCCTCGCCGAGTTCGCCGCGCCTATCGCCCTGGTCCTGGTGTGGGTGGCGTTCTTCATCGCCACCCCGAACTTCTTGACCGCCAGTAATATCGACGACCTGCTCGTCGCTTCGACGATTCTGACCGTACTCGCGCTCGGCCAGCAGTTCGCCGTGGTCGTCGGCGGCATCGACCTTTCGGTCGGCGCGACGCTGCCGTGGTCGGCGGCTCTGCTCGGCTATCTGACCAGCCACGGGTACCCGGTGACCGTCGGCATCGTGGCCGCGATCGCCGGCGGGCTGGTCGTCGGGGTGGTCAACGGGGTGCTGATCGGCCGGTTCCAGATGACCGACTTCGTGGTCACACTCGGCACGCTGAGTGTGCTCAGCGGCTGCACCCTCCTGCTCACCAGCGGTAACAGCGTCGCCGTGAATTCGCCCTTCCTGCAAAGCCTCGCGCTCGACGGGGCGGGCCCGTTCCGCTGGTTCTGGCTGCTGGCGCTGGTCGCGGCGCTCGGCGTGGCGGGCATCCTGTTCCGGACGCGGCTGGGCACCCACCTGCTCGCGACCGGCGGCAATATCGACTCCGCGCGCGAGACCGGCATTCCGGTGCAGCGCATCCGGTTGATCGCCTACCTCGCGTGCGGGCTGCTGTGCGGCGTCGCCGGCGTCATGCTCGTCGCGCGCAACGGCGGCGCGGACCCCTCATTGCAGACCACCTATCTGCTGAGTTCCATTGCGGCCGTGGTGCTCGGCGGATCCTCGCTCAGCGGCGGCAAGGCCTCGGTCCTCGGCACCGTCTGCGGCGCGGTCCTTTTCACGTCGCTGATCAACGGGTTCACCATTCTCGGGATCTCGCAGTACTACCAACCGGTCGCGGTGGGCGCGGTACTGCTGCTCGCAGCGGCGATCTCGCGCTTCCGAAAGTAGTTGATGTGATGACCAAGCCGATGGTGGAGGCGCACGGCCTCACCAAGTCGTTCGATTCCGTCCGCGCCCTCGACGGCGTCAGCCTGACCATCCCCGAGGGCGAGGTGACCGCGCTGGTCGGCGACAACGGCGCGGGCAAGTCCACCCTGGTGCGCTGCCTCACCGGCGTGCACCCGCCCGATACCGGGGAGATCCTGTTCCGCGGTGCGCCGGTGCGGCTCGGATCGCCGGAGGACGCCAGGAGGATGGGCATCGAGACGGTCTACCAGGACCTCGCGCTGATCGACGATCTGGCGGTCTGGCAGAACCTGTTCCTGAATCGTGAACTCGTGCACCGGATCTGGCCGCTGAAAATCCTCAACCGCACGGCGATGATCGCGCAGAGCGTGGACATCCTGCGCGATCTCGACGTGGACGTCCCCTCGGTCCGGACCACGGTGCGCCGGATGAGCGGCGGTCAGCGCCAGAGCATCGCGATCGCGCGCGCGGTCGCCTGGGGTAAGGCCATGGTGATCATGGACGAGCCGACGGCCGCGCTCGGCGTGCGGGAGACCGCCGCGGTGGAGAAGCTGGTGCGCGGACTGCGCGACCGCGGGGTCACCGTGCTGATCATCAGTCACGACCTCGCGCAGGTCATGCGGATCTGCGACAACGTCGTCGTGCTGCGCCGCGGCCGCTCGGTGGCCGCGCACCCGGTCCGGGAGATCGACGGCGACCGGCTGGTCGCGCTGATCACCGGCGCGGCACAGGGCAATCTGGAGGCGAGCGCCGCCGCGACGACGGAGGTGTCGTGACGGGTCAGGTCGCCGTGATCGGCTCGATCAATCAGGACATCGTCTGCGAAGTGCCCGCGCTGCCGGGCCCCGGCGAGACCGTCTTGGCCGTCGCGGCGCGAACCAACCTGGGCGGCAAGGGATCCAACCAGGCGGTGGCCGCGGCGAAGGCGGGCGCGAGGGTGCAATTCATCGGGCGGATCGGCAGTGACGCGACCCTGTCGCGCTGCCGGGAAGCCCTGACCGGCATCGAATCGGCCACGCTGCGCGAGGTTCCGGGCGCCCGGACCGGGACGGCCTACATCACGGTGGCGGCGGGCGAGAACCAGATCGTGGTGGACCCCGCCGCCAACTACCACTGGGAGTCCGCCGCCGTCCTGGACACCATGCCGGAGGCCGCGCTGCTGACCGGTGCCGATGTCGTGGTGGCGCAATTGGAGATCCCGCTCGCCGTGGTCGCCTGGGCGGCGAGCCGCGCGCGCCGATTCGTGCTCAATGCCGCGCCGGCCGCGGCACTCGACGACGCGGTGCTGCGCCGGTGCGACCCGCTGGTGGTGAACGAGCACGAACTGGCACTGATCAGCGGCCTGCCGACCGGCGACCGGGAGCAGGCCGCCCGAGCCGCGCGCTCGCTGTGCCATCGGGGCGCGCGCTCGGTGGTCGCTACCTTGGGTGCCGCCGGTTCAGTCGCCGCAGATGGTGACGCGAGACTCACCTATCACGAAGCGCCACAGGTGGACTCGGTGGATTCCACCGGCGCCGGCGACGCCTTCGTCGGCGCCCTCTGCGCCGCCCTCGCCGACGGACTCGACCTCGATGCCGCCGTCACCTACGCCACCGCCGCCGCGGCACTCTCGGTCCGGTCACCCGGAACGCACGCGTCCTATCCGACGCGACCCCAGATCATCGCCGCACTGGCCACCGTGCCGCGCCCCGTTCCGCTCGATCTGCCGGACCCGGCCGCGAGCCCCCATCAGCCGAGATAGGAAATCCTCATGCGCACAAGCGGTCTGGTCCACGCCGAGCTGATCTCGGCCCTGGTCGCGCTACGCCACACCGACACCTTCGCGGTGAGCGACTCCGGACTTCCGGTGCCGCCCGGCGTCCGCGTCATCGATCTCGGAATCAGCTACGGGTTACCCCGTTTCGCGCAGGTGGTCGAGCTGATCCTGGACGAGGTCACCGTCGAAGCGGCGTGGGGTAGCGCCGAGGTCACCGCGACCAACCGGGAGGCGGCGGACCTGCTCGAGCGGCTCGACGCCGAACTGCTCGACCACGAGACGTTCAAGGAACGAATCGGGCAGTGCCGCTTCGTGGTTCGCACCGGCGAGGCCCTCCCCTACGCCAACGTGCTGTTCCGGGCGGGCGTGCCCTGGCGGTAACCGCATCGCTCACTTCGTTGCGAGACGCGCGGCATGCGCGGCGAGGCCGTCGGCCATCTGCTGCATCACGCGCTGCATGGTGCTCTTCATCAGCCAACCCATACCCCACCTGGGGGTGTAGGTGCCGTGCCAGTGGATGGTCGTGCGGCCCTCGGGCGTGCCGGTCAGGTCGATGACCGCCCGGTACTCGCGGATGGCCGGGTTGAACGCGTCCTCGTAGGTCAGTTGCCGCTCCTCGATGAGCCCGGTCAGCCGTTCCCCGGTCACGACGCGCCCGGTGCGGAACGCCCGCACCGCACCGACCGGATCGTGGCCGTCCCGGTCGAGCCCGCGGGAACGTTCGACTTCCAAGCGGTCCACCGTCGACCAGACGGGCCAGGTCCTGGCGTCGATCAGCAGTGCCCAGACCACGGCGGGCGGCGCGGCCGCGGTCGCGACCGCATCGTAGCTCTGCCGCATGAGACTCCTTCCGTCTGCGCGAGTTGTGGTACCGGCTCGAACGTATCGCCGCGACGGCACCGGGCACGATGCGCGGAATTGCCCGGCCTCGATCAGTTCTTGCGCCCAGCGCGCGGACATACGCGTTACCGCTTGTAACAAGCAGATTCTTAGTAGTACGATCGGTCTATTCATGCTCCGGCAGCGAGCAATCGTGTACGAGGCCCATCGCAGGAGGAATCCGTGTCCGCAGAGCAGACGCGTCGCCCAGAGCCCGAGCAGCCCGCCGGCCCCGCCGCGGACGAATGGCACAAGTCCGCCTGCATCCTGTGCGAGTGCAACTGCGGCATCGAGATCAAACTCGACGATCGCAAGCTGAGCCGGATCCGCGGCGACAAGGACCACCCCGCCTCCGGCGGCTACACCTGCGAAAAGGCCCTGCGCCTGGATTTCTATCAGAACGGCAGGCACCGGATCACCAGTCCCCTGCGCCGCCGCGATGACGGCACCTACGAGGAAATCACCTGGGAGACAGCGATTTCCGAGATCGCTGCGAAACTGCTGGCGGTCCGGCGCGAGCACGGCGGCGACAAGATCTTCTTCTACGGCGGTGGCGGACAAGGCAATCACCTCGGCGGCGCGTACGGCAAGTCGCTGATGGCGGCGCTCGGCGCGAAGTATTACTCGAACGCGCTGGCGCAGGAGAAGACCGGCGAGATGTGGGTGGACGGCAAGCTGTACGGCGGCCACACCAAAGGCGACTTCGAGCACTCCGAGGTAGTGCTCTTTCTCGGGAAGAATCCGTGGCAGTCGCACAGTTTCCCGCGGGCGCGGCCCACCCTGAAAGCCATCGTCGCCGATCCGCAGCGGGCGATGATCGTCATCGATCCACGACGCAGCGAGACCGCCGAGATGGCGGATTTCCATCTCCAGGTGCGGCCGGGCACCGACGCGTGGTGCGTCTCGGCCATGCTGGCGGTGCTGGTCGAAGAGGATCTGCTCGATCACGAATTCCTGCGCGAGCACACCGCAGACGTCGCGCCCGTGCTCGCCGCGCTGGCCACCATCCCGGTGGCCGAGTTCGCCGCGCACTGCGGCGTACCGGAAGACCTGCTGCGCACCGCGACTCGGCGCTTCGCTGCCGCCCGCAGTGCCACCACCTACGAGGACCTCGGCATCCAGCAGGCCCCGCACAGCACCCTGGTGTCGTATCTGAACAAACTGCTGTGGATCCTCACCGGCAACTTCGGCCGCCCCGGCACGATGTATCTGCATTCGACCTTCGCCGCGGTCGCGGGCACCGGCGGCGCGCCGAAAGGCAAGCCCGCCTCGGGTGTCCGCAAGCAGCTGAAAAAGGCGACGTCCGAAACGATGTCACGCGGTGCGGCCGCTTTGTCCGCGCTGCTGCCCACGCTCGCTTCGGCACCCGTGACGGCCGCACCGACCCGGCGACTCACGCGCACGCTGCTGCGCACCGCCGTGCCGACGCTCGCGGCCGGACTCGGCGGGCTGGGCGGTGGCAGCGCCGCGGGCGGCAAGACCACGCCGGTCACCGGCGCCCGCATCATCGCCGGACTGGTACCCGCCAACTCGATCACCGAGGAGATCCTCACCGATCATCCGGACCGCTTCCGGGCGATCTGGATCGACAGCTCCAATCCGGTGCATTCGCTGGCGAATTCGGAGCGGATGCGCGAGGCGATGCGCAGCCTCGAGCTGTCGGTGGTGATCGACGTGGCGATGACGGAGACCGCGCGGGTCGCCGACTATGTGCTGCCCGCGAGCAGCCAGTTCGAGAAGTGGGAGTCGACCTTCTTCAATGTCGAGTTCCCGCACAACACTTTTCAGCTGCGCCCACCGGTGCTCACCCCGCTGCCCGGCACGCGGGCCGAATCCGATATCTACACCGGTGTCGTTCGCGCACTGGGGCTGGTCGATCCGGCGCTGGTCGACCGACTCGTCCGGGCGCGCCAGGTAGGCAAGGACGAATTCGCCCTGACCTTCTTCAGCGCGGTCGCGGGTAACCCCGCCCTGATGAATCTCGCGCCCTATCTGCTGCACGAGGCGCTCGGCCCACACCTGCCCGCCGGCGCGGCAAACGCCGCGACACTGTGGGGAGCCGCGCACCTGTGCGCGTTCGCCAACCCCGCCGCGGTGCGCCGCGCGGGATTCACCGGCACCGGAATCGAGCCCGGCGAGAAGCTGTTCGAGGCCGTCCTGACCCAGCACGCCGGCGTCACGTTCACCGTCGACACCTGGGACGATGTCTGGGCCTACGTCAAACGGCGAGACCGCAGGTTCACCGTGCACATTCCGGAGCTGCTCGCCGAACTCGATCGGTTGCGCACCACGCCACCGGATTTCACCACCGCGGAGTATCCGTTCACGCTGTCGGCGGGCGAACGGCGCTCCTTCACCGCGAACACCATCATCCGCAATCCCGACTGGCGGCGGCGCGGCGGCGCGGGCGAGCTACGGATAAGTCCCGCCGACGCACAGGAACTCGCCCTCGACGACGGAGCACGCGTCGCCGTCGTCACCGAAACCGGCCGGGCGACAGCGATCGTCGAGATCAGCGCCATGATGCAGCAGGGCCATATCTCGCTGCCCAACGGCCTGGGCCTGGACACCACCGACGGCAGCGGGCAGCCGATCCGAATCGGGGTAGCCGCAAACGAATTGACCTCCGTCGAACGACGCGACCGGTTCGCGGGCACGCCCTGGCACAAGAACGTGCCCGCACGGATCGAGCCGGTACGGGACTGACCCGCGAGCTACTCGACCCGGCCGATGCGCTGGTTCATCCAGTCGCCGAGCCACTGCACGGCGTTGCGGCCGGAGTCGTCGACGATCAGCGCGCCGTAGTTGGTGTGCGCCCCGGACGCGACAAAGCTTGCGGCACTGAGCCCGTCGCGGATGAGCGTGCCCAGGTTCAGGTCACGGAAGCTCAGCAGTCTGGTGAACGGTGCGATCGGGTCGTCGGCGGCGGTGTCCGGCGCGGCGATGGAGCGGGCCGGGACATCGGCGCGCCGGCCCAGCACGTTCGGCGGCTGCTGCCGCGGCTTGGGCCTGAGCAGATCAGCGGCCGCGGCGGCCAAGTCCTGCCCGATCGGCAGCAGGCCGGACAGTGCGACGCCCGCGCCCACCAGGTCGGGAGCCTGCCCGGGTACCGGGACCAACCGTTGCAGCACCGACCACGCGACGTCCTGGATCCGGCCCACCAGTTCCGCGAGCCGCCCGATGTCGACCCCGGCCAGGATCGAGGTCACCGTGGCGGCGACGCCGGTGAAGCCGAGCGCGTCCGGCAGCACCGCCAGAACCTGCGAGATCCAGCCGAGATCGACGGTGCCGACGAGCCGGACCAGCGGCTGCAACTGGCCGCTCAACGCGCTGGCGACCTGATGCACGCCCTCGGCGTCCATCGCGATCACCCGCTGGGGCAGCAGTGCCAGGTTGGCGATGATCGCGGGGAGATCGAAGCCGGTGACCGCGGCGGCGACGTCGAGGGCCTGATCGACCAGCACGGTGGGTTTGAGCAGCGACAGCGGGCGGGTCGCCGCGCCGAGCACCTCGGGTGGTGTGGCCGCCAGCGGCGTGATGCGGTCGCTGACGGCCGTGGCGGCGGCCCGCAGTGCCCGCGCTTTCGGATCGCTCGGCCGGAGTTCGCCCACGCCGCGGCTCAGCATCTTGTCCGTGATCTCGGCGACCTTCGCGACCACCGCGGCGACACCGGGCAGGTTGGACTGCGCCGCGCGGGACAGCACCTCGCCCGCCTGCCGGTCCGCGGTGCCCTCGGGCGCCGCCGACAATTCGGCCGTGGCGGCGGGATTCGCCGCACCCGAGCCGAGCAGATCGACGAGCGGAGCGAGGGTGTGCAGCACCGTGCCCGCGCTGGTGCGCACCCGCGCCACATCGACACCCGCCGGGGCGCTCAGTGCCGCGGTCAGGCCGGCGATCGCCGGTGCCAGACCCGGGAGATCGGCCCGCGAGAAGTCCGCGGTCAACGCGGAGGCCAGCGGGAAACCGGCGTCGGCGGGCAGGGTGCCGCTCAACGCCTTGCTCAGGATCGAACCCAGCGCGCCGAGCAGCGGGTTGTTCCCCTTCTGGATCGAGCAGTACAGGTCCTTCGGATCGCAGATCGAGGTGACGCGCCCGGTCAGTTTGCCCATGCCCTGCGGACGCGGGTCAGCGATCCCCGTGCCCGCCGCGCCGGGACCGACGGCGATCTCACCGCTGGTGCCCGCGCCCGGATCGGAGAGCAGGCCGACCGCGAGCACCCGATCGGCCGGGATCGGGCCGCGGTCATTGCCGATATCGGCCGCGATATCGCCGGCCGCGTCGGCCCCCTGGCTGTAGCCGTTGATGGTGAACCGCGCGGCGGGGCAGCGTGTTCCATAGTCGAGCAGCACCGAACGCGCATTGTTCAGGGCGGTGCTCTTGCTGTCGGCGTAGGTGTAACCGTTGTCGAAGGCCCGGGCCATATAGGGCGTGAAATAGATCGCCGAATTAGCGCCTTGCCGTTGCTGGATGGCCGCCGCGATCGGCGCGAGCATGCCGACGGGCCGCGCCGGGTCGGCTTCTTCGTCGGTTTCCCAAGTGCCCGGGATGAACAGATTCATGGTCGCCACGCAGGGCATCGGCTCCGCTCGCGCGAGCCCGGGTGCGGCGACCACGGCCGAGCCGACGGCGACACCTACGGTCACCAATGTGGTGGTCACATACCGTTTCGACGAACGCATGACAGGTGTCTGCCCCTCACTACAGTGCTGATCGGTGCTTGTTTCCGCTGGCCGGACCGGCACCACGGTAAAACACTTTGCAGCGGTTCGAGCGTTGGGCAGTGCCCCACTTACGGTGCTTAAGAAGCACTTTCAGAAAGAGCGGCGCAATTCTTAAGGCGCGACTACAGTCCGGGACGACTCAGTCCCGCTCGAGCATCGGCGCGAGATAACGTCGCGCGAAAGCCCTGGCCTGTTCCGCGGTGTCGAGTTCGATGATCGTTTGCGGCGTCAGCAGCAGCGACAGTGTGATCCGGATGTGCAGTTCCGCGACGGTTCGCAAATGCTGTTCGATGTCGGCCGAAATCGGTGCGTCGCCGTAGAGTTCGCGTTTCCACAGGGCGAGGCAGAATTCGCGGAAGGCTTCGAGCAGCAAGCCCGCGTCGGTGGTGAGTGCGGGCAGGATGGCGTCCGGCTCGGTTTCGAGCAGCCGCCGCACCAGCGGATGGTTCCGCAGGTATTCGACTGTGTAGGCGGTGCTTTCGGCCATCCGATCGGCGATATCGGTGCGTCCGGCGACGGCCGCGGTGCTGCCCGCGAGATAGGTGCGGAACTCGCTGTGCAGCACCGCCTCGGTGAGCGCTGCTTTCGACGGGAACCGCCGGTAGACCGTCGCGCGTCCCAGCCCCGCGCGTTTGGCCACGTCCTCGACGGTCGAGCGGCGCCAGCCCGCGACCCGCATCTGCTCGATCGCGGCCGCGAGTATCCGCTCGGTGATCTGATCCGCGTCGTCCAGCCGGCGCAGCACCGCCGCGTCGGGCGCGGTGAGTTTGCTGAGCAGCGTGTCCTCGGTCACTCGCAGCACAAGCCTCCTTGTCCGGGTCTCGACCTCACTATATCGTCGGGAGACAAGGAGACGAAATTTGTCTCACACGTATCGAAGCTCTCTGAGCAAAGTAGCTGGAGGCAGTGCGTCATGACCACGTTCGCGAACATCCGACCGTCCCGGATCCTCACCGCCACCGACGGCGTCCAACTAGCGGTGTACGAATCCGGCCCCGCCGGCCTGCCCACCGCGCTGCTCGTGCACGGCTGGCCCGACGATCACCGGGTGTGGGACGGTGTCGTCGCGCTGCTCACCGATCGCTTTCGGGTGGTCACCTATGACGTGCGCGGCGCGGGCAACTCCGAGCGGCCGAATTCGACTGCCGCCTACCGCATTCCGCAGCTGGTGGCCGATCTCGCCGCCGTGCTCGACGCGGTCGCGCCCGACGGCGCGCATCTGCTCGCGCACGACTGGGGATCCATCTTCGCCTGGGACGCGCTCGCCGACCCTGAAATCGCCTCCCGGATAAAGTCGTTCACCAGCATCTCGGGCCCGTCGCTGGACATGATCGGCAGCTGGCTGCGCGGTATCCGCCGTAACCCGCGCGACGTGCTGACCCAGATGCGGCACTCCTTCTATGCCTTACCGTTCCAGCTGCCCGCCCTGCCCGAGTTCGCCGTGCGGCGTGGCCTCGTGTCGCGCATCGTCGCGGCGTCGAGCGTGCGGGGCGAGCCGGAAACCACCGCCCCGCACACCATCGGGCTGGCCGACACCCTCGACGGCATCGCGCTGTATCGGGCCAATATGGCTCGGCGCGTGCTGTTTCCGAAGCCCCGCCCGGTGACCGTCCCCGTCCAGGTGCTCGCGCCGCGCGACGATATCCACGTTTCGGTGGCCTGCCAGACCGAAGCGCCCCGGCCGTTCGCGACGAACCTGCGGACCCACGAGATCGACGGAAACCACTGGGTCCTCGCGCAGCGTCCGGCCGTGATCGCCCGCTGGTTCGGCGAATTCGCCGGCGCACACCGGTGATCCGCCGGGTCGACCGGCCACGCGCGCACTGCCAGATCTCCTGACACGATCGCGATCCCCGGGGAGTAGGGCCCCGCTGCGGCTTTTCTTCCGAGAGAATGCAACCCGATGACTGACATCGACCGACACACGCAGGGGATCGCGGACCGGGTCACCACCCGGGACGGGCGGCAGCTGTACGCCATGTGGCTGCCCGGCCCGGAGACCGCCGACAAGACCACGCCGACAGTCGTATTCGAGGCCGGCGCCGGTGCCAGCCGATCCAGCTGGGCCCTGGTGCAGCCGGCGGTCGCGCGGCACGCTCGGGCGATCGTCTACGACCGTTCCGGGCTGGGTAACAGCGCACCCGACCCGGGCGCCCGCACCCTGAGCACCATGGCCGACGACCTGAACGACGTGCTCGACCACTACGCGCCCGGCCCGTTCCTGCTCGTCGGCCACAGCGCGGGCGGACCCATCGTCCGGCTCGCCGCGGCCCGGCGTCCCGATCGGATCGCCGGCTTGGTGCTGGTCGATCCGACCGACGAGGCCGCGGCATCACTGTTCGGCGCCGGCTTCCGCCGTACCGAACGCAGGATGATCGCCACCGCCGCCGTCCTGGCCCGGCTCGGCCTGCTCAAAGTGCTGTACCGCGAGCAGATCCGCGCCTCCCCGCCGGACGTGGGGCGTGACCTGCAGCGGGAGGGCTTCGGCCCCGGCGTGGCGCGCACCATGCGTCAGCAGGCCCGCACTTTCCTGGACGAACTCGCCGCCTGGCGCGACAACCCGCCCGACGACGCCGATATCCCGGTCACCGTCATCTCGGGCGGGCAGGCGGGCGACGGCATGAACGCGACATGGCGCGCCGAGGCCAATGCCGCGCACGCCCATCGCGCGGCTCGCGCGCGGCACGGCCGCTACGTCGTCGCCGAGCGCTCGGCGCACGTCGTCCCGTTCACCGAGCCGGAGGTCATCGTCCGCGAGATCGTCGACCTGCTGCCGTAAAGCGGCCGCGGTCAAGCAATCCGGAAGACGATCTTGCCCGCGACGCTCGCGCCGAGCATCGCCCGGAAGCCCGTTGCGGCGTCCCGCAGCGTGAACTCGCGGGCGATGCTCGGGCGCAGGCCGGTGCGCACGAGGAAGTCCATCAGTGCCGCCAGATCCTCCGCGGTACCCATGCCGGATCCGACCAGGCGGTGCTCGGCGAAGATCAAGGTGTGCAACGCCCGCGCGGCGGCCACGGTATCGAAGCCGGTGATCGCGCCCGCCCGGTAGCCGGAACAGACGATGGGCGCGCCGGGGCGCAGCACCTCGATCGGCCACCACCAGTCCGCGACGTCGATGCCCGCGTCGAACGCGGCGTCCAGACCGCTCGGTAGCGGCTGGTCGGCGGTCGTCACGACGGCCGCGCCGCTGCGCCGCGCCAACGCGTGATCGGCGGCGTCGGCCCGGACACAGACCTCGACACCCGCCGCGGCGGCGAGCGCGATGAGCGCGGTCGCGATGCTGCCCAGGCCGCGACGGCCGCGCACCACGATCGTCTGGCCCGCGCGAATTTCGGCGGTGACGAACAACATTCGATAGGCCGTCAACCACGCGGTCGGCAGGCACGCGGCCTCGGCGAAAGAGAGTTCGGGCGGTTTGGGCACCGCGTTGCGGCGGGGAATCGTGGCGCTGCCCGCGAACGTGCCCTGATGGTAGGAGCCGAGCACCATCCGGTCCGGGTCGCGCGCCTCGGGTCCGGTCCAGCCTGCCGACCCCACCGACGCGTGCACCACCACCTCCGAGCCGTCCGCCAGGACGCCCGCACCGTCGTTGCCGAGGATGAGCGGATAGGCGTGCGCGGGCACGCCGATACCGCGCAGCGTCGCGATGTCGCGCATGTTCAGCGACGCGGCGCGCATCCGCACCGTCGTCCACCCGACCGGCTGCGCGGGCTGCGGGCGTTCCCCGAACCGCAGCGCGGCCAGCGGGTCGGCGGGGTCGGGGCGCTGACAATAGACGGCGTCCATCACGGCGGTCTCCTCCGGCCTCAGCGTGGGCGGTAGTGCGGCAGCAGATCCTGGTCCAGCAGTTCGGCCAGCGTCGCGGCGCCACGGTCGTTCTCGGAAAGAATCGGTTCGAATCCGGTGGTCAACGGCAGACCGAGGGCCGGATCGAGCACGTTCACGGCGAGTTCGCTGCCCGGCGTGTACAGCGTCGAACACTGGTAGAGCACGCGGGTGTCCTCGGCGGTCGCGACGAACGCGTGGCCGACGCCGGGCCCGAGATAGACCCCGGCGGCCATCCGCTCGTCCAGCGCGACCAGTTCGAACTGCCCGAAGGTCGGCGAACCGACGCGCAGATCGACGGCGATATCGATGATCGAGCCGCGGACACAGGTCACCAGCTTCGATTGTCCCGGCGCACTGGCCACCACATGGATACCGCGGATCACCCCGCGGTGCGAGACGGAGATGTTCACCTGTTCCAGGCGAACCGGGTAACCGGTGATCTCCGCGAGCACATCGGTGCGGCTGAGCTCCTGGAAATGCCCGCGCTCGTCCGGAAACCGGCGTGACCGCAGCAGATAGACATCCGGCAGCCCGAGCGCGGTCGCGACGATCGTCGCCGGTCGTGCGGTGCCGCGCGGCCCGGCGTCCGGCGCCGCGGTGTCACCGTCTCGGTGGGGCATGGCGGCGAGGCTAAGGCGGCGCGCTCGAGAATCTTTCGGGGCGCGCTCCAGCCGCGCCGAGGGCCACCGGGCCCCATCCGCGTCCCAGTGGTTCTCGAACGACCGGCCGGACCCTGTCCGCATGGGGAATGCCGCACAGGTCGAGCAGCAGTCGGTGGCCACCTTCGACGAGGAGCTGGCCTGGCGGTTCGCCCGCTCGGCCGCGGTCACCGCGACGCCGCTGTGCTCGGTCGAGGGCTTCCGGGACTGGTTCGCCGCCTGCCGCCGCGCCGATCGGCTGGCGGTCGAGCGGATACCGTTCGCGGACCTGGTCGGCTGGCAGTTCGACGAGGACGGGAATCTGCGCCACGACAGCGGGCGGTTCTTCACCATCGAAGGGCTGGACGTGCGCACCGATTTCGGTTTCGTCGAACACTGGCAGCAGCCCATCATCAATCAACCCGAGATCGGCGTGCTCGGCATCGTCGTCAAGGAGTTCGACGGGGTGCTGCATTTTCTGATGCAGGCCAAGGCCGAACCGGGAAATATCGGCGGCGTGCAGCTCTCGCCGACCGTGCAGGCGACGCGGAGCAACTACCTGCGGGTGCACCAGGGGCGCGCGGTGCCCTACCTCGAGCATTTCCTCGACGCGCGGCCCGACGCCGTCCTCGTCGACGTGCTGCAATCCGAGCAGGGCGCGTGGTTCCTGCGCAAACGCAATCGCAACATCGTGGTGGAGGCGACCGGTCCGGTCGAAACCCTGCCCGGCTTCTGCTGGCTCACCCTCGGCGTGCTGCGCGAACTGCTGCGCCAGGACAACACCGTCAACATGGACGCGCGCACGGTGCTGTCCTGTGTGCCGTGGCGGATCAGCCCGGCGCAGGCCGCCGCCGGGGACGAGTTCACCCGCGCGCTGGCGCGCGGCCTCGATCCCGGGGCCGCCGCACGGCACGGCGCCGCCGAAATCCTGCACTGGCTCACCGATTTGAAGGCCAGGCACGAGCTGCGCCAGCGCCTCATACCGCTGGCCGCGGTCGCCGAGTGGCAGCGCGGCGCGGACGAGATCGCCCATGCCAGCGGGAAATATTTCCGGGTGATCGCCGCCCGGGTGAGTGCCGGTCAGCGCGAGGTGAATTCGTGGACCCAGCCGCTGCTCGCTCCGGTCGGCCAGGGCGTCGCCGTCTTCCTCGCCACCGCGATCGACGGCGTGCTGCACCTGCTGGTGAACGCCAAACTCGAAGCGGGCGTGCTGGATGTCGCGGAGCTCGCACCGTCGGTGCAGTGCCAGCCGACCAATCATGCAGACCTGCCCGTGCCTCGGCAGCCCGCGTTCCTGCGCGACGTGCTCGACGACGGGCTCGGCGCGGTGCGCTACAGCGGGTTACAGTCCGAAGAGGGCGGCCGCTTCCAACACGCCGACAATCTCTATCAGATCCGCTTGCTCCCTGCGGATTTCCCGATCGCCGAGCCGCCGGGCTTCCGCTGGATGACGCCCGCGCAGATCACGAACCTGCTCATCCACAGCAACTACGCGAATGTGCAGGCGCGCAGCCTGATGGCCTGTCTGCTGGCGAGTTGGTGAGCCCGATGCTGCGCTGGGGAATCCTGGGTACCGCACAGATCGCCGAGCGGCGCATGCTGCCCGCGCTGTCCCGGCACCCGGCCGCCGAACTGGTCGCGATCGGCAGCCGCGATCCGTTGCGCGCCGCGCAGTGGGCCACCCAGCACGGGCTGCGCATCTCCGGCGGCTATCAGCGGGTACTCGACGACGACGCGGTCGACGCGGTCTACTTGCCGCTGCCGAACGCGCTGCACGGCGACTGGATCGAGCAGTCCCTGCGGGCGGGCAAAGATGTCCTGGTCGAGAAGCCGATGTTGCCGCCCCGGCTGGACGGAACCGAGATCGCCACGGCACGCAGGCTTTTCGCGTTCGCCGCCGACCAGGGCCGAACGTTGATGGAGTGCATGACCTTTCCCCGGCACCGCCAGCACACCGCGGTGCGCGAGCTGGTCGCGGCGGGCGCGATCGGCGAGCTGCGGCAGCTCACCGTGCGTTTCACCATCCCGGAGCGCGCCCCGGACGATTTCCGGTATCGGGCGGACCTCGGCGGCGGCGCGCTCGCCGATCTCGGTTGCTACGCCCTGCGGGCCGCGCAGTTCTTTCTGGGATCCGAGCTGCGCGTGGAACATTCGCGGATGCGGCGGGACGACCGTTTCCCCGGTGTCGACCTGTCGGGTTCGGCGCGGTTGCGCGACGCGGCAGGTGCGCAGGCCGATCTGGAGTTCGCGATCGGCGCGCCCTACCGCTGCGAGTATCACCTCGCGGGCAGTGCGGGCTCCCTGTCGGTCGAGCGCGCGTTCACTCTTCCACACGATCTCGCGCCGCGCGTGTTCCTGGATCGAGCCGGTGAC
Source organism: Nocardia brasiliensis NBRC 14402 (assembly GCF_000308475.2). Lineage (GTDB taxonomy): Bacteria > Actinomycetota > Actinomycetes > Mycobacteriales > Mycobacteriaceae > Nocardia > Nocardia brasiliensis. Next base: position 58,004 of record NZ_BAFT02000020.1, read on the forward strand.
ATCCGGCAACTCGACCTGGCACCCGACGACCAGTTCGGCAATATCCTCACCGATTTCACCGCAGCACACGACGGCGAACAACCCGACGCCGCGGCGACATTGCGCACGATGGAGCTCGCCGCGGCCGTACTCGGCGTGGCGTCCCGATGAGCGAGTACACGCCGCGGCGCACCGCGCTCGTGCTCGGCGGCACCGGGTTCGTCGGCGGTCATATCGCGAACACGCTGCGGGACAACGGCTATCGCACCGTCACGGTATCGCGCCGACCGGGGCCGGCCGGGGCCGCGCACTGCGCGCTCGACCTCGAAACGGGTGACGCGCAGCCCTTGATCGAGGTGCTGCGTACCCACGAACCCGCGCTCGTGGTGAACGCTGCCGGATCCTACTGGGGCCTGGACGAGCCGCAGTTGCGCCGATCGTTCGTCACCGCCACCGAAACCGCACTGACCGCATTGGCCGCGCTGCCCGACCGGCGCCCCCGCTACGTCCACCTGGGCAGCGTGATGGAGTACGGTCCGCTACCCGAGCTGGGCGCAGTCGACGAATCCGTACCGACCGAACCCGAATCCGCCTACGGGCGGACGAAACTGGCGGCGACCGAGCTGGTCCGGGCGGCGATCGCGGCGGGCACGGTGGACGGCGTCGTGCTACGCGCGACCAACAGCATCGGCCCCGGCGTGCACCCGGGCAGCCTGATCGGCAAGGTCGGTTCGGCACTGGCCGCGAACCGGGACGGCCGGGCCCGGATCGAACTGTCGCCGCTGGCCGCCCACCGCGACTACATCGACGTGCGCGACCTGGCCGAGGCGGTCCTCGCCGCGGCGCGCACCCGCGACACCGTCGATGTGGTGAACATCGGTCGAGGCCAAGCCCTTTCGGTACGGGAGCTGGTCGACCGGCTGGTCACCATCAGCGAGGTGCCGGTCGATATCGTCGAGTCCGCGGCCGCGCCGACCGCGCCGGGCACCAGCTCGATCTGGCTGGAGGTGGCCACCGAAACCGCCGCGCGGACACTGGGATGGCGGGTGACCCGCAGCATCGACCAAGCGCTGCACGACTATTGGCGCACGCTCATGCGCTGAGCACCGCGCTCACAGCCAGCCGTTGTCCTCGGCGAACCGGATGGCCTCGATCCGGTTGCGCGAGCCCGTCTTCGAGATCGCCGCAGTGATGTAGTTGCTGACCGTGCTGACCGACAGATGCAGATGCGCGGCGATCTCGGCGACCGTGTCGTGCGAGCGCGCGGCCACCAGCACGTCGCGTTCCCGTTCGGTCAGCGGGTTCTGCCCCACCGACATGGCGGCGCGCAGCTGCTGGTCCTCGATGAGCATGCGACCCGCGACGACCTCGCGGATCGCCTGCGCGATATCCCCGACCGGCGTGTTCTTGGTGAGGTAGGCCCGCACGCCCGCCTCCAGCGCGCGGCGCACATAACCGGGACGCTCGAAGGTCGTCAGGATCATCAGCAGCGGCGGTGCGGGCCGTCTGGCCAGTTCTTCGGCGAGCGCCAGCCCGCTCTCCTCGCCCATCTCGATATCGAGCAGCACGACGTCGGGCTGGGTTTCCTCGACCATCTCCGGCACGCCGGCCGACGAGCCGAGGTCGGCGACGACCGTGAGGTCGGGTTCCAGCTCGAGCAGCGTGCGGATGGCTCCTCGCAACGTTGCCTGGTCCTCGACCAGCGCCACACGAATCATGCCGACGATTCTGCCGGTCGGGGCGCGGGCAGCGGCACCGACACCGCGAGCCGGTAGCCGCCGTTCGCCGTCGGTCCCGCGGTCACCGTGCCGCCCAGGACGCGGGCCCGCTCGGCCAAGCCGAGCAAACCGTGCCCGCCGCCGGTGGACGCGCGGCCGAACAGCTCGTCGTTGTCCACCGTCAACTCGACCGCGCGCGGCTGCTCGTGCACCCGGACCGTGATGGCGCACCGGCTCGCGTCGGCGTGCCGCAGCACATTGGTCACCGCCTCGCGCACCACCCACCCCAGCAACGTGTCCACCCGTTCATCCCACACCCGGTCGGGAATGCGCACGGTGAGCCCGTCGCGCAGCAGGGCGAGGCTCTGTTTGGCGCGCGCCACCTCGTCGGCGAGGGTGGTGGCCCGGTAGCCGCGCACCGCCTCCTGGACCTCGAGCATGGTCTGCCGGCCCACCTGCTGCACCTCCGCCGAGGCCGCCGCGGCGGCGTCCGGATCGATATGCGCGAGCCGTTGCGCCAGTTCGGCTTTCACCAGCATGGTGGCCAGGCTGTTGCCGAGTAGATCGTGCAGATCCCGCGCGATCCGCAACCGTTCGTCGCCGACCGCGGCCGCGGCCATCGCCTGCCGGGTCGCCCGCGATTGCACGATCTCCAGCAGCAGCCGGCCACGCAGCACCGCGATCATGCCCGCGCCGAACACCACCAGCGCCGCCCCGCCCTGGCCGAGGACCGCCCAGGTGAGGCTGCCGACCGCGAGCACGCCCAGCACCGAACCGAACACCAGTGGCAGCAGATTGACGCAGGCGACGGCGGTGAGCATCAACGCGACCACCCAGGACGTGCCGAACGCGGCGGTACCCGCACCCGCCACGGCGGCCATCGCCGCGAGCAGCCCCACCCGGAAACCCATCGGGCGCCCCGCCATATCCGACTGACTCCAGACGAACAGCGCGCCGAAGCCGGCGACCGCACCACCGGAGGCCGCCAACCGGCCCACCGGCCACGTGCTCGCCTCCCACAGCGGCAACGCGAGCGCGATCAGCAGCACATACATGCCGCCGGGCCCGGTGTCGCCCACGCCGACACCCAGGTTCCAGATCCGGCGACGTACCTGGACGACCACTGCTTTCGCGCGATCAATCGGGCGCATACCGCGAATCTACCGGCCGCGTTCGCCCGCGCGCGGGACCGATAGCGCCGATAGGAGAAAACTCCGACCCGATTGCGGACCTTCCTCCGTTGTCGAGCACCGCTCGCGCCGCCGATACTTTCCGGAGTCGATCATGTTGTCCAGCAGGAGGTACGGATATGAGCGGGCCGATGCAGGGGCTGATTCTGGCCATTATTCTGATCACCTTGTTCATCATTTCCCAGATCATTCAGCGGCGGCGGAAGCAGAACCGCAAGGACTGATCCGGCGTCAGCGGACCCGGTGGACCGGGCGGGCGGCGAATTCCCGGATGACGGTGACCATATAGTCGATCATCTCGTCGGTGAGCCCGGGATAGACGCCGACCCAGAAGGTGCGCTCGGTGACGATGTCGCTGTTGGTCAGGCGGTCCGCGATGCGATGCGGTGCGTGCCGATAAGCGGGCTGGCGCAACAGGTTTCCGGCGAACAGGAATCTGGTGTGGATGTTGCGGGCGAGCAGGTGGTCCACGATCGCGCGCCGGTCGAACGGCGCGTCCTCGGCCACCGTCAGCACGAAACCGAACCAGCTCGGCTCGCTGCCCGGCGTCGCGTGCGGCAGCAGCAACCAGGGGACACCGGCGAGCCCGTCGCGCAACCGGGTCCAATTACGCCGCCGCGCCGCCACGAATTCCGGCAATTTACGCAATTGGCTCAGGCCGAGACCCGCCTGGATATCGGTGGTCTTCAAGTTGTAGCCGATATGGGAGAACACATATTTGTGGTCGTAACCCGAAGGCAGCGCGCCGAAATCCTGGTCGAACCGTTTGCGGCACCGGTTGTCCTCCCCCGGCTCGCACCAGCAGTCCCGGCCCCAATCCCGCATTGATTCGACGAGTTTGGCCAGCACCAGGCTGTCGGTGAGCACACAGCCGCCCTCGCCCATGGTGAGATGGTGCGCGGGATAGAAGCTGACCGTCGCGAAATCACCGAATGTCCCGGTGGTCTGGCCCTGATAGGTGGACAGCACCGCGTCGCAATTGTCCTCGATCAGGAAGAGTTCGTGCTCGGCGGCCAGTTCGGCGATCTCCGCGACCGGGAACGGATTACCGAGCGTGTGCGCCATCATGATCGCCTTGGTGCGCGGGCCGATCGCGGCGCGCACCCGGTCCACCGTCGTGTTGTAGGTGCCCAGTTCGATATCGATGAACACCGGCACCATGCCGTGCTGCAGGATCGGGTTCACGGTGGTCGGGAAGCTGGCCGCCACGGTGATCACCTCGTCGCCGGGTTTGAGCGCGCGCTCCTCCAGTTCCGGGGTGGTCAGCGTCGCGAGGGCGAGCAGGTTCGCCGACGACCCCGAGTTGGTCAGGTGCGCACGGCGCACGCCGATGGCCTTCGCGAACAACCGCTCGAAACGCAGCGCGGTCGCCCCGGACGCGATGCGCAACTCCAGCGCCTGCTCGACCAGTGCGACCCGATCGTCGGCGTCCAGCACCGCCCCCGAACTGAAGATGGGGGTCACGCCCGGCTCGAAAGCCGGCGGCCTGCGCCGGTGATGCAGTGCGCGCACCAGTTCCAGGACATCGTCATCCGCCGGTATCGGCTCACTAGGCACAGCTCATGTGTTACTCGCACCGGTTCGAGCCTCACTGGTGTAGCGCCAGAGCGCCCGCAGCGCATCGTCGAGACCGAAGCGCGGCGCCCAGCCCAGCCACCGCCGGGCCTGCTCGATCGAGATCGGCGGCGCGCCGGCCGCCGTGCGCGGCGAGCCACCGCCACCGGTAGCCACCACCTGGACGGCCACACCGCTGATTTCGATCAACCGGCGCACCGCGAACTCGACCGGCACCGCATCGCCCGAGGCGATATTGACCACCTCGACGCCCGGCACCTCGGCCGGCACGGTCGCGGCCGCGAGCACCGCCGCGCCGAGATCGCGCAGATCCAGCACGTCGACCGTGCCACGCAGCGCGGGCAGTTCGAGCACATGCGGCGCGGCCGGATCCAGGGGCGGCGTGGCCAGCCCATGCGCCACCGAGCCGAGCAGACCGGCCCGCGGTGCCCGTGGGCCGACCACCGTCGAGCAGCGCAACACGACACCGGAACCCGGCCAGCGCCGCATGGCTTGGGTAGCGGCAAGTTTGGTTCGGCCGTAAGCGGTTTCCGGATGCTCCGGCGTCGACTCGTGCACCGGGCCCGGATGCCCTGGGCCGTATTCGTACACCGACCCCAGCTGCACGACCCGGGCAGGCCGAGCCAGCAGGCTTACCGCCTCGAGCAGCCGTTGCACCAGCACGGTATTGGCGGCCGCCATCTGCTCGTCGGTCACCTGCCACAGCGCACCGGCGGCGTTGACAACGACGTCGGCGCCGGACAGCAGCTCGGTCAGCGCCGCGATCGGTTGAGTCGACACATCGAATTCGGTGCGTCCGAACGGCACCACCCGGAACTCGTGCGCGGCGAGAAACGCACCGACGCCCCGGCCGAGATACCCCGTACCGCCGACCACCACTGCCGTTCGCGTCACCGCCGCCTCCGCTCCTGCTGTGCGGTGATCGTGGCCGTCCGCGATCGAGAACGATCGGAGCGCGAATCCAGTGGCGCTCGAGACATCCCTGTCATGGTGTGGTCTGCGAAAGGAGAAACCGTGGTCAGGGTTGTGGCGACTGTCGTGGTGGTGCTCGGCAACGGAGTGCTGGCCGGGGTGCTCGTGGCGGTGGCGATCGGGTTGGTCCCGATGTTCGCCGCGTTACCGGCGCCGGATTACGTGCGGGTGCACACGCTCGCCGGACGATATTTCGACCGGATCATGCCGCCGATGGTGGTGTGCAGCATCGCCGCGGACATCCTGCTCGCCGTCGACACCGATTCGGCCGCGGCCAGGCCGCTGTTCGCCGGCGCCGCGCTGACCCAGCTGGGCGTCTCACTCGTCTCGCAGTTCGGCAACGTGCCGCTGAACCACCGGACCCGCGCCACCGACCCGGCCGCCATCCCGCCCGGGTGGGACGATCCGCGGGCACGCTGGCGCACTCTGCATCTGCTGCGCACCGTGCTCGCCCTCGTGGCCCTGCTCGCCAACGCGATCGCGGTGGCCGTGCGATGAGCCTGCCCGAACTGCGCGACGCCGCCGCCATCAAACAACTCGCCAACGCCTTCTGCCACGCCAAACTGCTGCTCACCGCGCACGAGGTCGGCGTGTTCGACTGGCTGGCCACCAACGGGCCCGCCGACGCGGACCGGATCGCGGCGGGCACCGCGCTGCACCCGCGCGGCGTCGGCGACCTGCTCCGAGGCCTGACCCTGCTCGGCTTACTGGTGGAAGACCCTGCGGGATACCGGAATTCGCCGCTCGTCGCGCGCACCCTGGTGCCCGGCACACCCGAGTACCTCGGCGGCTTCCTGCGCCGTGCCGACCACATGCTGTATCCGACTTGGGGATCGCTCGACGCCGCGCTGCGCACCGGACAGCCCCAGGCCGCCGGTGCCGGACCGGACGCTTTCCTGCGCATGCTCGACGATCCGAAACAGCGGGCCCAATACCTGCGCATGATGGATTCGGCGTCGACGCCGGTCGCGCATCGGCTCGCCGAGGTGGTGGACTGGTCGCGGTACCGGACGGTCGCCGATATCGGTGGCTGCCGCGGCAACCTCGCGGGCATCCTGCTCGCGCAGCACCCCCATTTGCGGGCAACGGTTTTCGACCTCGCGCCGATGGGTCCGGAACTCGACGCCCACCTGTCCGCGCAGGGCGTCGCCGACCGCGCGAGCTTCGTCGCCGGTGACTTCTTCGCCGATCCGCTGCCGGCAGCCGACGTGCTGATTCTCGGTCACGTGCTGCACAACTGGTCGAGTGCCGAGCGAGCGAAGCTGGTCGACAAGGCTTTTCAGGCCGTGCGGCCGGGCGGCGCGTTGCTCGTCTACGACGCCATGTACACCGGCGAGCCCGCCGATCTGGCGCGGGTGCTGGTGAGCCTCAACATGCTGCTGGTCACCGAGGGCGGCTCCGAGTATCCGGTCGCCGAGGCCGTCGGCTGGCTCACCGCCGCAGGGTGCACCAGCCACACCGCGGTGCCGCTCGGTGGCGCGGACACACTGGTGATCGGACACAAGGAGACCGAGCGATGATCGAAAACGGCGGCGGGCCGCTACTGAACCGGCGCACAGCGTTGCGGCTCTTCGCTGCTGCGGGGCTCGCCACCGCGGTCGCCCGCACACCCGCCCGGGCGGCCCCCGAATCGTTCATCGATATCTCGCTGAATCTCCGGGACATCGGCGGCTATTCGGGTGCCGACGGCAGACGCATCGTCACCGGCGCGGTATACCGCTCCGCCGCACTGTCCCAGGTGACCGATCAGCAGTTCGCGGTGTTGACCGAGCTGCGGCCGCATTCGGTCGCCGATCTGCGCTCCACCCAGTCCCGCGCCATCCACGGCCCCGACCGGCTGCCACCCGGCGCCGTCCCGATTCTCGCGCCCGTCGGCGATCCCGATCCGGCACCGTTGAAGAACAAACTCGCCCAACCGGATTCGGACACCCTCGCGGAGTTCCGGAGCTACGTGACCTCCGCATCCAACCGGGCCGCCTTCGGCCGGGTGCTGAACACGCTGTCGGCCAGCGGCCGGTCCGGCTATCTCTACCATTGCAATTCCGGCACCTACGTCACAGGTTGGACCACCGCCACCCTCATGACCCTGCTCGGTGTCCCCCGCCCCGCCGTCGACAGCGAATTCCTGCTGTCCAACGAAGCATACGGCGCGATCGTCGCGCGCACCGAATACCTCGACGCCGCCTTCGACCAAATCCGCGTCTCCTACCAGAGTTTCGACAACTACGTCACCGACGGACTGGGCGTGACCGGACCCGCGGTAGCCCGCCTGCGTGACGTGCTACTAGTCCGCTGACGCCCTCTGGACCCGTCGGCCAGCCGCCGCCCGCACGCGGCGCGTCCGTCCCCGGTCAGCGAGCAGCGCACGAACAGGCGGGCAAGCGGTGATCTCGGCGGCTTTGCGCTGAAACCAGTCCGAAGCGTCGAGGATCTCCGCTGTGGTCCACGCCTGCCCGGTACTGATCGCCCGCAGTAGGGTCCATTCACGAAGACGCCGGGCGGCGAAAGCACGGCCATCGATGACCTGAGCGACGCGTGCGACCCAGCTCGGAAAGGTTTCGTCGGTGAGCAACTGCGCGGCCCTGCGGTCGATGTGGTGGACGATCGCAGCCTCCGCCATAATGGTATCCGGATCTTCGAGAACCACACCCAGCGTAGCCATCTCGGTCTGTGTGGACGTTTCTGCCAGCTCGTTCAGGTAGCGGACGTATCGGAGGTGCTCCGCCGGTTCTGGCTCCTCTGCCGCCACTGGACCGTTCACACCGGCCCTCCGCGGAGTCGCGCACCAACTACCGGCCGCGCTCGAAGTCGCGAAGTGATTCTAGTAAAGATCGATTCGTTTGACTGCACAGCGATCCAGTTCCCCGTGTGACATCTGAACTCCAGCAATACCACGTCCCCGCCGAACCTCACCATCACTTTTCGGACTTTGCCAGCATGCTCCATCTCCGCGGTGATGCGGGGTGGAAGTGTGCTCGGGTTTGCCACGGGCCGTCTGCGCGAGTTCGGCGGTACAGGAGGCGAATTCGGGCAGCGTTTCTACACCGCCGCCGGGAGTGGCGTGGTGGGGGCAGGTAGGAGTGGGCGCTCTCGGCGGGACAGCCAGGCGCGGTGGTCGCGGCGTTGTCGGGTGTCGCGGTCGTGGATGTGGGACAGGGCGTGGGCGAGGAGTTCGCCGGGGTGGTGGCGGTGGTTGACGCGTGGGGTGCGGGTCGGGTCGATGTGGGCCGGGGCGATCCAGGCGGTGCGGCCGGGGTGTGCCGAATTACTTTCCAGAACAACGGTTTTCCAGCCGTTGGGGCCGTCGTTGACCATGGCGTGGCAGCGGTCGCAGGCGAGCGTCAGGTTTTCGATATCGGTCGCGCCGCCTTTGGCGTATTCGGTGACGTGGTGGATCGCGCACAGCGCGGCGGGCGCGTCACAGCCGGGGCGGGAGCAGCCGCGTACGGACGCGATCAGGGCCATCCGTTGTGCCGGAGTGGCAAGACGTTTCGCGCGGCCCACGTGCAGCGGCATTCCCTTGTGATCGAACACCATCAGGAATGGTTGCGCTTGTTCGGCCAGCGCGAGCGCCTCCGAAATCGGGACGATACCGCCCGTGGCCGTGGTCGCCACTCCGGCGGCTTTTTCGACGTCGTCGACGCTCATGGTCAGGATCGCCGCGACGGGCAGACCGCGGTGCGAGCCGAGCGCGTCGACTCGCACGCCGGGGCTGAGCAGGGCGAGCAGACCGTCGTGGGTGCGTTGCGCGGCGGTTCTGGTGTCCCGCGCCGCGGCGGCGACCATCGCGTTCCGGTCGACGTATTCGCAGTCACCGAACGGGCTTTCGGGATCTTCGGGGTTGTTCATGCCGGGCCGGGCACACTTGGCCAGGGCGGCGTCGAGGAGTCCGCGCAGGGTCGGCGTGATCTCACCGTGGATGGTGGACATGCCGTCTGGGCGCTGCGAACCTATGGTGATGCCGCGCATACGCCGGCGGTCGCGGTCGGCAGTGAGGTTTCCGTCGGGGTCGAGGTGCGCGAGAATCGCTTCACCCACTGCGGGGATATCGTCGGGGGAACCGGTGCGTGCGAAATCCGCCAGAATCTTTTCTGCCGCTTCCCGTTCCGTGCCTGTGGCCCCATACGGGATACGCTTCATCACGGCTGCGATGCGCGTGGCGTGCTCGCAAGAAATCTCGCCGTCGGATTGCGCTGCCGCAGTATGGAACAGTTGCGGGTCATACGAACCGCCATTGAGATCGTGCCAAGTGCCGAGGCTACGTGCCGCGGCGTAACGGCGTGCAGCCTCTCGACTGGACAGCCGTAGGGTCTGCATCAAGAATCGCTTCGTATCTCCCGCACCGACATTCGCGGGTATCGACCGCTCGGTAGTCTCGACAATAACCCGATGTTGCACCGCCGCAAGCTTACGCGTCACACATTCGAGACCACTCAGCAAATCAGTAATCTCGTTGTCACTCAACGCAGTAAAACGCATGCCGAGCAAATCGGAGACGGCATCCAGCAGCGGCTGCACCACCCGTGTCGCCGGAACTTCCCCCTCCGATTTCATAACCGAATTCTACCCCATCCCACCCGACCCCTCATCCCAAATCTCTGCCAAATCCGCCCACCTCCAGAACATCCTCACACACGTATTCTTCAGCGCCACAACAAATACCGACGAAGTAACTCAGCACCTTCCATCGAGCCCGGCTCACCGGCCCCGGCTCACCACCAGAGCCGTCCCCCAACTCAGTAACATGCACCGCATGCCCATCAAACTCGAGAACATCGGCATCACCGTTCGCGACCTCGAAGCAGCAATCGCCTTCTTCACCGACCTAGGCCTCACAGTCGTCCACCGCGACACAGTCAGCGGCGAGTGGACCGACACCGCCGTCGGCCTCGACAACAACCACGCCAACATCGCCATGCTCCAAACCCCGGACGGCAACGGCCGCCTCGAACTCTTCGAGTACCTTCACCCCGAAGCGATCGAAACCCAGCCCACCCGCCCCAACGAAATCGGCATGCACCGCGTCGCCTTCTCGGTAGACGACATCGACAAAGCCCTCGAGACTGCCGCAAAACACGGCTGCCATCCACTCCGCGGCGTAGCGACCTACGAGGACCTCTACAAACTCACCTACCTCCGCGGCCCCAGCGGCATCATCGTGATGCTCGCCGAGGAACTGAAGAAGAACTGACGTCTGTTCGGACCAATCAGAAGCGCGGAACCGAACCTGCCCGGCCCGCCGGTTCGGGCGACGCCGGACTCCGCTGCCGCACCCCGGCCGGCTTCACCGTTGCCCGGGGTTCGACCCCTCCTCCTCACCCTGGCCGATCAATTCTTCACGGTGATCGGAACAAGACGCTCGTTGACAAACCACTGACAAGCCGACTCACCGCACTGCTTGGCTTTGATCTTCGTCGACCCGGAATATTGGGGACTCCAGGTGATATCCGCAACGTAACGCCCGCCATCAGCGATGATTCGCGCGCCTCCGCCACCGATTTCCTGCCCATAGGTACTGTCGAACATATTGAAGAAGAACACGAACCCATAGGTGGTCAGCTGCCCACCCATTACCGCCCTGACGATGTAATTCCCACCCACTCGAAGATCGTTGGGGTCAACCGCGTTCCCCGCGAAGTCCGAGAACTCGATCCCCTGTACCTCCGCCTGCGCAACAGGCGTCCCGACCGACATGGCCGCCGCTACTGAGATCCCCAAGATTCCCAGAGCACGCAGTACCTTCTTCATCGAATACCCCCTAAGACTCGGCACACAACCACGCAAGGAACGAATCGCCCTCGCGGACAGTTGATTTCACCTGGCAATGACGGTACCGAAACGTCGGTCTTTCAGTCAAGGACCGGAACCGGACGCCGCGCAGACCTAACGCACCTACGCAGCTTGCCCACTGCTGCCCATCGCTGCGCGGATATCGAAGCCGTGGGCGGCGATGAAACTCAGCAGGTCGCAGATGCGGGTGATGTCGTGGGGGTCGAGGTCGGTGCCGGTGGGGAGGACGAAGGTGTCGCGGGCGACGCGGTCGGTGCCGGGGAAGGCGCGGTCGGTTCGGTACGGGGCCATGCGGTGGCAGCCGGGGTAGAAATATCTTCTGGTGTAGACGTTTTCGGCGGCCAGGAGGGCCAGGATGTCGTCTCGGGTCACGCCGATGCGTTCGGTGTCGCAGTCGACCACGAGGTACTGGTAGTTGCTGCGTTGCGACTCGTCGATGTCCAGCAGGGTCAGTCCGTCGATGCCGCGCAACCCCTGCCGGTACCGGTGGTAGTTCTCCCGGTTCCGGGCGACGAAGTAGTCCATCGAGTCCAGCGAGGTCAGGCCCATCGCCGCGGCGGCTTCGCTCAACTTCGCGTTGGTGCCGACCGACACCACGTTGTCGCCACTGGCGATGCCGAAATTCCTCAGACGGCTTGCCTTTTCGGCTATCTCCGGATCATCGGTGACCAACGCCCCGCCCTCGAAGGTGTTCACGAACTTGGTCGAATGAAAGCTGAACACCTCGGCGGTGCCGAAACCGCCGATCGGCCTGCCCGCGTAACCGCAGCCGAACGCGTGCGCCGAGTCGTAGATGAGGGCGAGCCCGTGCCGGTCGGCGACGTCCTGCATCGCCTCCAGCGCCCGGGGCCTGCCCCAGATGTGCACGCCCAGAATGCCGGTGGTGTCCGCGGTGATCAGTTCTTCGACGCTGCGCGGGTCGGCACTGCCGGTCCACGGGTCCACATCGCAGAACACCGGCGTCACGCCGAGCCAGGCGGCGGCGTGCGCGGTGGCGGCGAAGGTGAAGGCGGGCACGATCACCTCACCGCGTAATCCTGCTGCCTGCACGGCCAATTGGAGCGCGGAGGTGGCGTTGCAGGTGGCGACGCAATAACGCGTGCCGGCGAGTTCGGCGACGCGGCGTTCGAATTCGCGGCTGAGTTCGCCGCCGTTGGACAGCCATTTGGCGTCGAGCATCCGATCGAAGCGATCGAACAGCACCGCCCGGTTGCCGATATTCGGCCTGCCGAACACCACGGGCGACTCGAAAGCCGGTGTGCCGCCGAACATCGCGAGGTCGGCGCGGCGCAGTTTGGTCGTCACAGCAGGGCCTCCAGATCGTCGAGCAACACGTCGACCCCGGGCAGGGCGTGGATCTGGCGTTGCAGGCGGCGCGCCGAGCGGCGAAAGCCCGGCTCGGTCAGTGTTCGAGTGCAGGCCAGCGCTATCGCGTCGACCGAAAGTTGGTCCAGGGGAACGACGGTCGTGGTCCCCGTCGCCGCGGCCTGCACGGCGTTGTGCCGATGGTCGTCGAGCACCGGGATGTTCACCATCGGCACGCCGAGCCGCATCGCCTCTTTCATGCTGTTCAGTCCGCCGTGCGTGACGAACAGGTCGGCGCCTTCGAGCATCAGCGGCTGATCCACGAACTCCACCAGCCGGACGTTCGACGGCAGCGCACCGAAGGCCTCGGTCTTTCCGCCCGAGCCGACCGCGAGGACCGCAGTGCAGTCGACCCGCCCCAGGGCCTCGATCACCGTGCGGACGAACGCATCCGCGCCGGGCAGGCCGTAGACGATGGTGCCGAACCCGGCGAACACGAACGGGCGATCCAGGTCGAGTTCGGCGAGCCAGCCGGGCAGCCGGTCGCTCTGGAATCCCGCGTTGGGATGCCGATAGCACCGGGTGTTGGGCAGGATCATCTCCGCGGCGGAGTATTCCGGCGGCAGGAAGTTGGCGTGCAGGTAGTGGTAGAGCCGCGCGCCGCCGGGGTCGGGCGGCAGGCCGAACCGCATCCGCCCCTCGTCCAGCGGCGCGGCCAGTTCGGCACCGGTCATCGCCTCGACGCCGCCGAACGAGGCGATCGAAACATGGGGAATGCCCAGTACTTCCGCGGCCAGGTAGCCGCCGAGTTCGTCCAATTCGCGGATCACCAGATCCGGTTTCCACTGCTCGGCGAGCGACAACAGATCGACACAGGTGGCCTGCCCCATATGGCCCGCGAAGCCCGCAGACATGCGGCGGCCGAGGACCCGGAACACGTCGGCGGCTGCCGCGAAGTCCAGTTCGCTCAGGTTCGCGGGCAGCCAGCTCGCCACCTCCGCGCGCCAGTCGTAGCCGCCGACCAGCTGGGGCAGCCCGTAGGCGTCGATCTCGGCCGCCTGCGGCGGCGGCGCGAGCACGGCCACCTCGTGACCCCGGACGCGGGCGGCCCTGGCGATCGGAACCAGCGGGCGCAGGTGCCCGCTGGCCGGTTGGGTGGTGAAGACGATGCGTGCCATCAGCGGGCTCCGGCCAGCTCGGCCAGCGCGTCGACCACGTGCGCGACGGGGGGCTGCGCCCGCATCTCGTCGCGCAACCGCTCGGACCGCACCCGGAATTCCTTGTCCTCCAGCAACTGCCGCACCTCCTTGCGTACCGCGTCCGGTTCCAGAGCACCGCCGAACAGCCAGCGGCAGGCCCCGGCCGCCGCGAGCTGCTCGGCATTGGCCACGTGGTCGGTGAACAGCGGCGTGAGCAGTTGCGGCAGCCCGTAGTGCAGCGTGGTCATCAGCGCACCGCCGCCACCCTGATGGATGACCAGGGCGCAGTCGGCGAGCAGTAGATGCAGCGGGGTGGGGCCGAGGAAGGTGACTGTCTCGCCGTCCTCGGTGAACGCCGGTGTGGCAGTGGGATTCGCTAAAACCAACGTCTCCACCCCGAGTCCCGTCAGCCCGGACAAGACCTGGTCGGCGAACGGAATCGCCCGTCCGGCCAGCTGTTCGACCGCACTGCTGCCCAGTACGCAAACCCGGGGCCGCCGAGGTTGCGGCAGACCGACATCCGCGGCCGCGACCGGTCCGTTGAAGGGGGCGAACCGAATCGGCAGCGTCCGCACCCCGGTGTCGTATTGCAGCGACGCCGGGCACGGATCGACGGTGACCGCGCCCAGCGTCTCCACAGTGTCCAGGCCGAGCTCGGCGCACAGTTCGCGGAGTGCCTCCGGCTCGAATTCCCTTGTCCGATACGTGTAGTCGATCCCCCAGATCTGCCGTACGGCCGGGATGCCGAGCACCGCGGCCACCAGCGGTCCCGCGTAGGTGGTCGGGTCGAATACGATCAGATCCGGTCTCCAGCGCCGGGCGAAGGCCAGCAGCGGCCCTACCGCGCGTTGCGCGATCACCCGGTAGGTAGCGACGTTGCCCGCGCCCCAGTGCCGAATATCGTGCCAGCGCACCGGCCCGTCCTGATCGACCAGCCAGCTGAAGTACTTTCCGGCCTGCGCGTGCAGGTCGACATCCTCGCCGACGACGACGGCGGTCAGCCCGGTCTCGCTGATCGCGGACGCCAAGCCGGCGGAACTGGCCACCACCACCTCGTGTCCGCTCGCGCGCAGACCCCAGCCGAGTTGCACCAGCGGAGTCAGATGGGATCGCCACGCCCACGTGCAGATGATGACGCGCATCCACTCCTCCTCTCAGGCTTCGGCGATCGAATCGCGCTCCGCCGCAACCGAAGTGCGTGCGAAGCTGAGTTCGCGGATCGGTACGTCGGCACCGCCGACCGGCTCCCGGCGCAGCGCCGCACGCAGCGGCCCCGACAACCGCACGGTCGTGCAGATGAGAATCGGCAGGGTGATCAGCGTCGGCAGTTGCCCGGCGAAAACGGCGACATCCAGCGGCGTGCTGTAGATGATGACCACCCTGGCGATCGCCGAGACGATGAAGCCGACGCCCCAGAGCAGATTGATCAGCCGCAGCCGGCCGCGGAACTGCGCGTCGTGCGCCCAGCCGCCTTCCCATGCCGCCACCAGCCGGGGTTCACCTTTGGTCACGAACGGCGCCACGACGTCGAAAACCACTGCGCGCCCGACGTAATTGGTGCTCAGCCCGTACACGCCGCCGACGAACGGCATCACCGCCGACTTGGCCAGCACCAGCCGCGGGTCGCCGGTGATGAATACCAGCAGCAGCGTGGCGAGCAGCATCACCAGGATCATCACCGAGAACGCGTTCACCCGGCGTTCGGTGAGCACCCGCCACACGGTGCGCAATCCGGCCACGACCGCGCCGATCGAGAGCGCAATGACCGGCGAGACACCGAACACGAGGTGCAGCACCACGAAACTGACCACGGGCGCGGCCATGTCGAGTGCCATCGGCGCGGCCGCGGCGAGCGCGGGATAGCGCTTCATGGCTGTCGGGCTCATCGGGCACCGCCTTCCACCAGAGGTCCGGTCCGGAACAGTTGTTCGGACCCGTGCAGCGAATTGCGCACGGCCGCATAGCCGTAGTCCCGCATCTCCGCCTCGTATCGGCCGATCGCCACGACCGGGTCCACCCCGTCGACCAGAGCCAGCGCGAGATGTTCGGTCAAGCCCGCCGCGTCGCGCAGCGCGGTGTTGGCGCCGATCCCGCCCACCGGCGCGGTCGCGTGGATGGCGTCGCCGAGCAGGGTCACCCGGCTGGGCGACCAGTGCACGCCGGGCTCGGTGACCCGGATGGAGAGGGGAAAGACCTCCTCCACCAACGATTCCGCCATGATCCGGCGCAGCAGCGGACTCCAGTCGGTGGTGTGTTCGAGCGCCAGCGCGTGCAGCTGTGCGGGCGTGAGCGCGAAGAAGGCCGACTCGTCGACCCCGAACACTTCCCGCGGCGCGACCAGCGTCCACTTCAGGTAGCTGCGCACCGGATCGATCGCGCTGCCGGGCGCGAACCGGCGCACCGCCTCGCCGATCTCGGTCTGCGGTTGAAAGATGCCGCACGCCAGCGTCTTCGGTCCCGGAGCCAGCACCGGGCGGGATCCGCCGAACAGCACCGGCGGCACCCAGGAGAGGTTGTCCAGGTCAAGATTCATCTGGCCGTAGATCGCGCGCAGTCCCGTGTCGAGCAAGCCGATCTCGGGGAGCAATTGCCCGCGCACCGCGGACCCGATGCCGTCCGCGCCGACCAGCACGTCGGCCACCCAGGTGGTTCCGTCGGCGGTGTGCACGCGCACCCGTTCGCCGGTCTCGTATCCGACCACGGCGGTGTCGAAGTGGACGTGGTCACCGAGCCCGGTCAGCAGGATCTGGCGCAAGGTCTTGCGATTCACGACGGTGCTGGCGCGCGCGGGATCGACGGGCCCCCCGGGGTGCTCCACCGAGAAGATCTCGCGCAGTTGCTCGTCCAGCCCGATGCCGCGGGACATGTAGAGCGGGTTGGCGGTGGCCATGGCCAGCTCGTAGAGGTTGTCGGGCAGGCAGGCCGCCAGTGCCGCGCGCCCGTGCGCGTCGATGCGCAGCCGCAGGCCTTGGAACCGCGCGTGCGCGGACGGGTCGCGCTCGAGCACGGTGGCCTCGATCCCGTTCTTGCGCAGTCCCTGGGCCAGGCACAGTCCGCCGACGCCGGCGCCCGCGATCACCACATGCATCAGCTTCCAGTTCCTTTCACTCGGCCGGACATGGTCATACGGTGCCCGCTACTGTTCGGACATCACTGGATCCGGACTCGGAGCCGCACCGGCGGCCCATCCGGTGAACAGCCGCCGGGCGGTCCGCTCCCCGGCTGCCGCCGCGCCGGGCAACCGCGCGTATTGCTCTTCGAGCGCGCGCCCCGCGGCGGTGACGGCGGCGTGCGGTGCGGCGCACCAGTCGGTGCCGAACAGGATCCGGTCGGGCGGCACCGTGGCGAACAGGCCGGGCAGCGCCGACGGACCGGCCAGCGCGGTGTCGTAGTAGAAGCGCCCCAGCTGTTCGCGGATCCGGACCGGGTCGGCGCCGAAGAAGCCGTGCGCCAGCGCTTCCACCCGGAACGCGGCGTACGGCAGGAACCCGCCCGCGTGCGCGAGCACGAACGAGATGTTCGGATAGCGGTCCAGGGCCTCCGAGAGCACCAACCCGATCGCGCCCCGCGTCGTGTCGAGCAGGAAGTCGGCGAGCACAGCGGGCACCGACGAGCCGGCCGAGTCCGGCGGCATCATCGGATGCACGAGGACCACCGCACCGCGGCGGTCGAGTTCGGCGAGCACCGGCTCGAACAGCGCGTCCCCGAGATAGTCGGACCCGGAGTGCGGGATCAGCACGAACCCGTCGGCGCCCAACGTCTCGCGCGCGTAGTCGATCTCGGCCAGTGCGGCGTCGATGTGCGGGATCGGCAGCGCGGCGAGCAAACCGAACCGCCCGGGGTGCGCGGCGGCGAACTCGGCGACGGCCTCGTTGGCTTCCCGGCAGAAGAACTTCGCGGTTGCCGCGTCCGGAAGGTACTCCACCGGAATGGGATTGGAGATCACGGCGTAGTCGATGTGTTGTTCGGCGAGCACCTCGAAGGTCTCGGCGAGGGTCCACGGAATCTTGAACGGCGCGCCCATGCGGCGCATCAGTGCGGCGATCCGCGGCACGATGGCGTGATGGTGGACGTCGATGCGACCCGGGGTCACCGCACGACTCCGCCGTCGGTGTCGAGTACCCGCACCACCCCGGCGGTGCCGTCGACCTCGACCAGCTGTCCGTCCCGCAGCCGCTCGGTCGCGCCCGCGGCCGCCACGACGGCCGGGATGCCGTACTCGCGGGCGATGATCGCCGGATGCGAGAGCAGGCTGCCGTTGTCGGCGATCAACGCGCCGAGGCTGGGGAACACCACCGACCACTGGGCGGTGGTCTCCGGGCACACCAGCACATCACCGGCGCGAATCTTGCCGAAGTCCGCGGCTCCCAGCACTATTCGTGCGGGCCCGCGGTACTTTCCCGCGGCAGCGGCGACACCGGCCAGCGTGCCGTCGGCGGCGTCCGTGTCGCCGCGCTGCGCGCCGAACAGGCTCATCGACCAGGTCGCGATGTCCATGACATGGGACGCGGCCGCCGAGGGTGGCGTCATCCCGGGTTCGAGCACGAGCGGGCGCGGCGGTGTCCCATAGTGTTCCGGCCCGGGATGCGTGGCCGCCCACAGGTGCCTGCCGCGGCCGTCTCGCACACTCGCGATGCGATCGCCGGTTTCGGTGAGCGAGGACAGTGCGGCGTGGTGGTCCAGGTAGAAAACGTCGTCGACCCGCTCGATCACGCTGCGCGCGACCAACCTTCGGCCCAGGTCCAGGACGGCGTAGCGGACCAGTGCCCACGCGGACACCGCGAGATAGACCTTCTCGTCGCGCACCGGCGCCACCGCTTCGGCCGCCGCCACGGCCCGGTGGAACTGCTCGCGCTGCTCGGCCGAGGCGTCGGCGAGACCCGTGGCGGCCGCGTCCAGCGTCTTGTCGATCCGCGCGCGCAAAGCCGCCTGTTCGCGCTCGAGGTCGAACGGCGCGTCGATCTGGGCGAGTACCAGGTTCAGCAGTATCTCGGGCTGTTCGGCGAAAGTCGGCTCGGTGAGGTCGAAGCCGAGCGTGCGATGGCCGTGCGCACGGACATAGTCGGCGAAGGCCGCCGCGAACTCGCTGTCGATCTGTGGCAGCCGGACGGCAGCCTCCCGGGTACCCGCCGTGAGCGCTTCGCGCACAGCGGGTTTCGTGGCGGCCAGCCGGGCCAGGGCACCGAGCCCCACCGCCGCCGCCATATGCGCCCCGGTCAACCCGCCACGCAGGGCCAGGGTCTCGGCGGCCGACCAGCCGAGCAGCTCCCCGGCGAGCACGCCCAGCTGCCCATTGAGGCAGACACCCGCGCCGGTGAGCCGGAAGTAGACCATGTGCAATTCGGTGAACAGCTCCAGGAGCGCGGCGAAATGGGTGCGGAACGCGGCGTCGTCCAGCTCCGGCAGGGTGAACGACACCGTGCGCAGTGCGGCGATCCGCTCGGTGAACTCGCGTCGCTGCGTCGAATGCCACTGGGCGACGAGCTGTTCCGGCGCACCGGCGGCCAGATCACCCGCGATGCGTTCCAGCCGCTCGATCAACGCGGGCATGGTGTCCGGCGGCGTCGTGGTGTAGATCCAGCCGCCGATCGCGTGCACCGACAACTGGTTTCCGGTGGTGAAGGCGAACACACCGGGTGCGGCGGCGGCGAACACCGGCAAGAAGATGGACTCCTGCACGGGCGTCCACGGCGCGCTCACCCGCGCGTCGCGCACCGAGAACCCCTCGGGCACCACCACCGGGATCGGCACCGGTGCGACCGCCGCGGCCAGGGTGGTGATCGGCCGCGCCTGCACGAGCCACAGCCCGGTCTCGTC
The DNA here is from genome assembly GCF_000308475.2 of Nocardia brasiliensis NBRC 14402. Lineage (GTDB taxonomy): Bacteria > Actinomycetota > Actinomycetes > Mycobacteriales > Mycobacteriaceae > Nocardia > Nocardia brasiliensis. The sequence continues at coordinate 77,549 of NZ_BAFT02000020.1, forward strand.
GAGAGCCCATTCGATGTCCTGGGGCGCTTCGAATTCGGCCGCCACCCGGGTGGCCAGCGCGGCGACCTCGGTGGCCTCGTCGGGAGTCAGACCGGCCGCGCCGGTGCCGGAACGCAATGCGGCCTGTCCGTCCCGCACGGCCCATTCGTCGGCGACGGCGGAGCCGTCCATCAACTGTTCGGCCAGACCGGACACCGCGCTCACCACGGCCTCGTCCGGATCGCCGGTCACCGGGTTCACGCTGAACGCCGCGCCCGCCGCGCGCGCCTCGACCATGCGCTGCACCAGCACGCCCATCCGCGGCGTCTGCTCGTCGGCGTCGGCCGCCCCGCGATACACGGCGACCCGCTGTGCGCGCGCCGAGCGCCAGCAGGTGTCCACGGCGGCCAGCACGGCATCGATCCCTTTGACGCCGAGGACCGACTCGTACTGTCCCGCAAACGATTTACCGGCGAGATCCTCTTCGATGCCGGAGGACCGCACCGCGACGCCGACCCCGTTCGCGTCCAGCTCCGCCAGCGCGGTCGCGATCTCCGCGACGAGTTCGGGCACCGCCGCGGCGCTCTCCCCAGCGGTCGCCGCCTGCCAATCGATCGCGAAACCATCCGGCACCGGATAACCCGCGCGCCGTAACCGGGCCAGGACGGCGGCTTTCCGGCCGACGCGCTCGGTGTCGCCGAGATCCAGCTGCGCGAACGCGATGACGTGGGCCACGGCTACTCCGCTCCCGGTGCACGATGTGCGGCGGCCACCTCGAACACCTCGAACACCTTGCCGCGCGAGGCATCCTGATACGGGCGCAGCGGCGAGGTGGCACCGCGATGCGACATCCCGTGCTCCCAGGTGCGGAAGGCCGCGAAGGACTCCCACTCGCTCAGCACCGCGCCGCTGTCGCCCGCGCCGCGCAGCAGTTCGTTGCCGAGCAGCCCCGGCGTGCCCGCCAATTCGGTGCTGATCCGGTGGTAGGCGTCGGTGACCGCCGCGGCGTCGGCCTCGGTGATGCTGAGGTACACCAGCACTCGAACGTGTCCGGTCACGGCGCGGTCCCCTGCCGGGCGGACGCGGCGCCGGTCAGAGCGTGCAGCACCGTGGCCACGGCCATGGAGCCCTTGCTACGGTACGGGTGCAACCGGGCGCGATGGTGCAGATGCTGTTCGCTGCGCTCGTAGACCCGGAACGAGGCCTCGTCCACCCAGTCGCTGACGATGTAGTACACCGCCGCCTCCTCGGTGCTGCGGGACAGCCACTGCCCCAGGTTGGCCGGTTGATCGGTGATGATCGAGGCGCCGTCGAGCCAGGCCTGCTCGAAGGCGGCCTCCTGCCCGGGGATCACCTCCATGCGCAGCATCACCCGGAACACCGTGCCCGCGATCGTGTCGGTCATCAGATCCCTCCGTCGACGTGGATGGTCTCGCCCGTGACGTACGCGGCGCCGTCACCGGCGAGAAAGGCGACCACGGCCGCGATATCGTCGGTCGTGCCGAGCCGGCGCAGGGCGGTCATCCCCTCGTAGCGCGCGGTGACCTCGGCGGGTAGTTCGACCTCGGTGGCGGTGACGCCGGGCGCCACCACGTTCACCCGGATACCTTGCGGCCCCAGCTCTTTCGCCAGCGACCGGGTCAGTCCGATCAGCCCGGCCTTGGCCGCGGTGTAATGCGCGCGCAGCGGGATGCCGACGGTGGCGACGCGGGAGCCGATATTGATCACCGAAGCGCCGCGGTCCAGCAGTGGCAGCACCTGCTGGGTGACGTGGAAGGCGGCGGTCAGGCCGGTGTCGAGGACCCGATGCCATTCCGCCAGCGGCAGTTCCGCGAACGGCACGTGGCTGATCGCCCCCGCGTTGTTGACCACCACATCCAGTCGGCCGTAGCGCTCCCGGCAGGTCTGCGCCAGCGCGACCACCTGCTCGGGATCGGTCACGTCGGTCAGCACCAGGTGATGGTCGCCGCCGATCGCGGCGAGTTCCTTCGCCAGCACGTCGACGTGGTCGCCTGGCGTGTGATAGCAGGCGATGACCTGCGCCCCGGCCTCGGCCAGGGTCTTGGTGATCGACGCGCCGATACCGCGCACGCCGCCGGTCACCAGCGCGGTCTTGTTCGCCAGTGCTTGCCCCATCTCGACTCCTCTTGAACTCGGGCCGGTTTCACCCGGCGAGCGCGGTGGTCAGCACCGCGACGACGAAAGCGGTCAGGGCCGACCCGGTGCGCACGACATTCCAGCGCCGCCAGCGCCTGCGCGGGTCGCGGTCGGCCCAGTCCACGGGTTGATGCGCCGGATCCAGGCTCGCCACATAGCGATTCACCGGCAGGTTCTTCGTCACGGAGATACCGACGGTGCACAGCAGCAGTGCCGACGAGGTCGCGAAACCGAAACGGGCCGTGGCGGACTCGTCGAGCACGACCGCGTGCACCAGATATGCCAGCAACGCGGTGATGTTCAGCAGCGGCATGGCGGGATCGAAACGCGGCCACATGAATCGCACCCCGCTGACGTACTCCCGGTAGGACTGCACGCCCTGGTAGGGCGCGACACCGATCACCGTGGCCAGCATGATCCCGGTGCCCAGCCCGTTCGCGGCGAGCCCCGCCGCCAGCAGCAACGCCCCCGCCGGGCCCGTGGACGCCGACATCAGCCCGCGCCGCCCGCGGTATGGCGTGCCTCCAGGATCTGCTTGATCCGGCGCATCTCCCGCGGCGAGTTGACGTTGATCCGCTCGGCCATCTGCTCGTCGCTGATCGGTGCGGTCGGCTTCAGGCGGAAGCGCTGGCTCCAGCGCATTCGCACGCCCTCCGCGTCCGGCGTGTATTCCCAACGCAGGTACATGAATTCGAACGGCCCGGTCTCCACCCGCCGGGCGTGTACCACACCGCCGTCGGCGTCGAGCAGTCGTTCGGAGACCCAGCTCCAGACCGCGCCGTTCGGATCCGGGTGCATGGTCAGCCGGAAGCGCACGTAATCCGGTCGCTGTTCCAGTATTTCGACCGCCGCGTACTCGCTGAACAGTCCGGGCCACGCGGACACGTCGTTGGTGTCGGCCCAGACCCGCTCCAGCGGCGCGTTGATCACCACCGCGTTCTCGGTGACCAGGCCGCCGGTGGCCGCGTCCGCGAAGACCGCGCCGATCTCGACGCCGTCGGTGCTCATTGCGGCCGCACCGGGACGAGTTCGGCGGCGAGCTGGGCGTTGACCGCCGCCACCAGGTCCGCCGGAGTGCTGGTGCCGACGACCAGGCCGTCCTCCAGCCGCACCCCGAACCGGCGCCGGATCAGCGCCTGGGTTTCGATCAGCGCCAGCGAATCCAGGCCGAGTTCCTCGAACTCGATATCCGAGATGTCACCGGTGGTGTCGAACTCCTCGTCCAACTCGCCGAACGCCTGGACCAGGATCGGTCTCAGATCGTCGATCGTGAACTCTGCCATCGTCGTCCCTCCTGTTACCTGTGCAACGAGATATGTTGCGGCCGTGCCGTTCATGACGGCCCGGCCAGCACGAGCGCGGCGGCGAAGCCGCCGTGGCCGCGGGCGAGCACCACCGCGTGCCGCAGCGGACGCGACCGTGGTCCGTCCACCACCAGGTCCAGCTCGGGGTAGGCCGAACTGATCGCGCCCGGTGTGGGTGGGATCGTCTGATGCCGCAGGGCGAGCAGCGCGGTCGCCACGTCGAGCGCCGAACCGCCCGCGTACAGCCGCCCGGTCAGGGTTTTGGGCGCGGTCACCGGCACCGCGCGCGGGCCGAACACCGCGGTGAGCACCGCCGCCTCGGCCGCGTCCAGTTCCGGTACGGCCATCGCGTCGGCGAACACCACGTCCACCTCGTCCGGCGCGCAACCGGCATCGGCCATGGCGCGCAACAGCACTCGATGCAGTCCGGTGCCGGTCGCGGGCGTCGCGTCGAAGGCGGCGGCGTAACCGGCGATCCGGCCGTAGCTTTTCGCGCCGCGCGCGCTCGCCGCAGCGGCGGGCTCCACCGTGAACATCGCGCCGCCTTCACCTGGGACGTAACCCGCGGCCGCCGCGTCGAACGGCAGATAGCCACGCTCGGGATCGGTTGCCGTACTGAGCAATCCGCTGGCGAGCTGGCACGAATAAGCGTAGGGGGACAGCGGCGCCTCGGTGCCGCCGGCGAGCATCAGCCCGGTGCCACGGCGCAGCTCCCGGCGGGCCTGACCGAGCGCGTCCAACCCGGCCGCCTGCTCGGTCACCACGACCGAACACGGTCCCTTCGCCCCGTTGCGGATCGAGACCTGTCCGGTGGTGGCTGCGTAGAACCAGGCGATCGACTGGTACGCGCTCACCTCGGCAGGCCCGCCGGACCACAGGCTCGCGATCTCCCGCTGACCGAATTCGTTACCGCCGGAAGAACTCCCGGTGACGACGCCGACGGATTCGCCTGCCGCCGCGGTCGGTTCGATACCGGCGTCGGCGAGGGCCGCCGCCGTGGCGGCGAGCCCGAAGCCGGTCCAGCGGTCGGTCTGCACCGACAGTCGGCGCGGAATATGCTGTTTGGCAACGAATTCGGGGACCGGTGCATGCAGCACGCTGGTGTAACCGGCATCGCGATACTGTGCGCTGACCCGAATCCCGCTGGTGCCCGCCAGGCACGCCCGCCAGTGCGCGTCCGCGCCGATCCCGGTCGGCGCGATGACACCGATCCCGGTCACCACCGCGTCGGCGGTACGCGGGCGCGCAACGGCCAGTTCGACACTCATGCCAGCGCCCCCACAGCCGAGAGCACCATCGCGGACTGGAAGCCGCCGAAACCGCTGCCGACGGTGAGCACCGAGCGCAGCCGGACGTCGCGGGCGGTGCGCGGCACATAGTCCAGGTCGCAGAACGGGTCCGGCTCGGCCAGATTCGCCGTCGGCGGCACCACCTGATGCCGCAAAGCCAAAGCGCAGGCGGCGATCTCGATCGAGCCGATGGCGCCGAGCGAATGCCCCACCATCGATTTGATCGAGCTGACCGGTACCCGGTACGCGTGCGGCCCGAGCGCCCGCTTGAGCGCCATGGTCTCGTGCCGGTCGTTCTGCTGGGTGCCCGAGCCGTGCGCGCTCACGTAGTCGACGGCGGTCGGGTCCAGCCGGGCGTCGTCGAGCGCCGCGCGGATCGCACCGGCCAGCTCCAACCCGTCCGGCCGCAACCCGGTCATATGAAAGGCGTTGGCCCGCCGCGCTTCTCCGGGCAACGCACAGTAGATGCCGGCACCGCGGCGCCGGGCCCGCCCGGCGGTCTCCAGCACGAACATCGCCGCGCCCTCGGCCAGCACGAAGCCGCTGCGGCGCCGATCGAACGGCCGCGAGGCGCTCGCAGGATCGGCGTCGTCGGCGGTGGTGGCCAGGATGGCGTCGAACGACGCGGACGAGATCGGCGAGATCGGGGCCTCGGTCGCGCCGACCACCGCGACCTCCGCCGAACCCTCCCTGATCAGTTCCGCGGCGTGGGCGACCGCGTCGATGCCCGCGGTGCAGCCGGTCGAGATCAGCGCGCTCGGTCCGCCCGCGCCGACCGCGCGGGCCACCTCGGCGACGGTCGCCGATGGCACGAGATAGGAGTAGCCGTGCGGGGACAGCGTCCGGGGATCGACCACCCAGCTCGCGCCGGACCCGCTGATCCCGACGAACTCGCGTTCCAGGCTGGTGGTCGCGCCCACCGCACTGCCGATCACCACGGCGGTCTCCGCGGCGCATTCGGCGAGTTCCAGTCCACTGTCCGCGACCGCCTCCGCGGCGCTGACCAGCGCGAACTGGGTCATCCGGTCCAGTTGCGCGGCGCGGCGCGGGTCCAGGCCGTGCGCCGCGGGATCGAAATCGACCTCGGCCGCGATCCGCGAACGGAAGCCCGAGGCGTCGAACAGGGTGATCGGCCGGGTCGCGGTGCGCCCGTCGACCAGGAGTTGCCAGAAGTCCTTGCTGCCGATTCCGCCGGGGGCCACCACCCCGAGTCCGGTGATCACCGGCGTGCGCTCGTCCATGACTAGCCGGACACTTTCGGCTGCGCGGCGTCCGGATCGGGCAGCGGCTCGGTATCGACATGGCCGAGTGCGGGTTCCGGGGCCAGCGGTGCCAACTGGAACACGGCCTCGGCCGGCGCCGAGCCGTCGTTCTGCACCCGATGCCGGACGCCGATCGGGACGAAAACCGCACTGCCCTGGGCCACCTCGACCGGCGCGCCGTCCAGCAGCACGGTCAGCGAGCCCGCGACGACATAGAGGAACTCTTCCGAATACGGGTGATAGTGCTCGCTGACGAACTCCCCCGGCGCGAGCCGCAATACGCCCAGGAAACCGGCGGTCGACTCGACCGTGCGCGGGCTGAGCAGCACCCGCAGGTCGCCCCCGCGCCGGGCATTCGGCGCGATATCGGCCGCCGCCACCACCCGCGTCACGGCCGGGTCCACTGGTAGAAGGAGCGGGCCATCGCGTCGGCCGGGCTGCGCCAGCTCGGCGAATAGGGCTGGATGAACGGCAGCAGCCCCTCGTTGATCTCCTGGAACAGCGGGTGGTTGCGCACCTCGGCGACCCGTTCGGCCACCGCCGCGTCGGCCTCGATCAAATGAAAATACAGATCGTGGAAGGTGAACAGGGTGCGGCGCCGCACGCCCACCAGGGCGGGGAGTTCGGTCTGGTCCGAGCGCGCGAACAACTCGGCGACCTGCTCGCTGTCCCCCGGTCGCATCCGCGCCACGATCAGACTGAGCTCCGACATCTCGACCTCTCCTCATGTTGCTCAACTGGCCCAATGAGATTCGTGGACTGTGGCACCCCGTGATCGAGGCGCACTGTGGGAGCGATCGAGGACACCCCGTGCGCAGCACGATCGAGGACGGCACCAGTGATCGTGGAGCGCGCGAACCGACGATCGCTCGCATGTCGACCGAGATCACCGCGCGTGGGCAGGCGCAGCAGCAGCTGCTCGGATTGCTGGCCGGGAAGATGGTCTCCGCGACCATCTGCACGCTGGCGCGGATCGGCCTCGCCGATCACCTCACCGAGGGACCCCGCCCGGTGTCCGAGCTGGCCACGGCCACCGGCACCGACCCGGACATGCTCTACCGATTCCTGCGCACCGCCGCCGGCGTCGGCCTGTTCAGCGAGCACGCGGACCGGTCGTTCGGGCTCACCGAGACCGGCGCGCTGCTGCGCTCGGATGTGGACGGTTCGCTGCGCTACCTGGCCTACCTCTACGGCGAGGAGAGCGTCTGGAACTGCTTCGCCTATGCCGCCGACACCCTGCGCACCGGCAAACCCGCGGGCCCGGCGTTGCGCGGCGGGCGCGGCTGGTTCGAGTACATGGCCGACAGCCCCGAGTACGCGGAGGTCTTCCATCGCGCGATGACCGGCGTGAGCAACCGGGCGCCGGAGGTGGCCGCGAGCTACGACTTCGGCCGATACCGGACGATCGCCGATATCGGCGGCGGGCAGGGCCGGCTGCTCTCGGCCATTCTCGCCGCCAACCCGCAGCAGCGCGGCGTGCTCTTCGATACCGAATCCGCCATCGGCGGCGCGGATCCCGTGCTCACCGAGTTCGGGGTGCGCGATCGGGTCGAATGCGTGGTCGGCGACTTCTTCGACAGCGTGCCCGCCGGGGCCGACGCGTATCTGCTCAAGGCGATCCTGCACGACTGGAACGACGCCGACTCGATCCGCATCCTGCGCAACATCCGCGCGGTCAGCACCGAGGACACCCGGGTCTACGTGATCGAGGCGGTGGTGCCCGGCGCCGGCGAATGGCATTTCAGCAAGGCGATGGACATCGCCATGGCGGTGAGCCTGGGCGGCAAGGAGCGCGAACTCGCCGAGTGGCGAGACCTGTTCGCGCAGGCCGATTTCGAACTGGTCGACACGGTCCGCACCGCACCGCCGCACTGGTTGATCAAGGCCAGGCCGATACCGCGGACGCCGCGATGAACGGCTGCCCGTTCCCGTTCGCCTGGCCCGCCGGCCCGGCCCAGCCGGACGCGCTGCTGCAGGCGCACCGCGACCCGTTCCGCACGGTCACCCTGCCCAGCGGCGACGCCGCCGTGCTGGCCACCCGCTACCAGACGATCCGGGCTTTGCTCGCCGACCCGCGAATCAGCAAGGACCGCAACCGGTCCGGCGTGGCGAAGATGACCACCCGGCCGCAGAAGGTATTTCAGCGCCGCGTCGACATGTCCCCGCCCGCCCATGCCCGGATGCGGCGGCTGATCGCCCGCGAATTCACCGCCGCCCGAGTCGAAACCCTGCGCCCGCGGATCGCGGCCATCGTCGAGGAGTTGCTCGACCGGATGGCGGCCGGTGGCGCGGCGGAGCCCGTGGATCTGAACACCGCCTTCGCGTTTCCGCTGTCGATCCAGGTGATCTGCGAGTTGCTCGGCGTCCCCGCGCAGGACCGTCATCATTTCGGCGACACCAGCAATCCGCCGTGGGACTACATCCGCGAACTCATCGAACGCAAACGGCGGCAACCCGATTCGGATCTGATCAGCGCGCTCATCGCGGTGACCGATGCCGAGGACGGCCGCCTCACCCCCGACGAACTGCATTTCTGGTCGACTCTGCTGCTGCTCGCCGGCTACGAGACGACCGCGAACCAGCTCGCGGGTGCCGTCGTGCTGCTGCTGCACCATCGCGACCAATTGGCGCTGCTGCGCGCGGATCCGGCGTTGATCACCGGTGCGGTGGAGGAACTGCTGCGCTGCCAGGTGGTCGGCACGTCGCTGTCCATGCTGCGCTACGTCACCGAGGACGTCACCGTCGAGGATCGTGTTATTCCGCAGGGCACCAGCATCATTCCCGCGCTCGAATGCGCCAATCACGATCCGGCGGTCTTCGCCGACCCGGGGCGGATCGACCTCACCCGGCGCGACGCGCAGCAGCTCACGTTCAGTGTCGGCCGGCACTTCTGCCCCGGCGCGCCGCTGGCGCGGGCCCAGCTGCAGATCGGTATCGGCGCCTTGATCGAGCGCTTCCCGACGCTGCGACTCGCGGTCGCGCCCGAGCGCCTCGACCGCGTCGACGACCATTTCTTCCAGGGCTTCCGCACGGTTCCCGTGCGCTGGTGAACAGCAGGAAGGTGCGCATGACCGCCGCAGAACCCGTCCCCTATCCGTTCACCCGGCCTGCCGCGCTGGAACCGCCGCGCGAGCTGTTCGGCCTGTCCGGCTGCCCGATGGTGCCGGTCCGGCTGCCGAGCGGCGACGACGCGGTGCTGGTCACCCGGCACGCCGACATCCGCGCGCTGCTCGTGCATCCGGCGGTGAGCCGCAACCTGAACCGGCCCGACGCCGCGCGAATCAGCAAGCACAACAGCATGTTCCAGGATTCGAAAATGGATCCCGATCCGCCCGAGCACACTCGGGTGCGCCGGCTGGTCATGCAGGCGTTCAGTCCGGCCCGGGTCGCGGCGCTGGAACCGTTCGTCGTCGCGGTGGTCGACGAACTGCTCGACGCGATGGAAAACCACGGCGGGCCGGTCGATCTCAATCAGGCGCTGGCGTTTCCGCTGCCGATCCGGGTGCTGTGCCGGCTGCTCGGCGTGCCGGAGCAGGACCAGGCGCGCTTCCGCGGCTGGACCGAGCATTTCCTGTCGGTCAGCCAATTCAGCGGTCCCGAGATCGGCGCCGCGATGCGCGAGCTGAACGAGTACATCGCGGCGTTGATCGAAGCCAAACGTGTTGCACCCGGCGACGATCTGGTCAGTGGCATGATCGCCGCGCACGACGCCGACGACGGCAGGCTCACCGGTTACGAACTGCACTGGTGGTGCCGGCTGCTGCTGCTCGTCGGCTACGAGACCACCGCCAGTCAGCTGGGCGGCACGGTGGCGCTGCTGCTTTCGCGCCCCGATCAGCTCGCGCTGGTGCGCGACGATCCGAGCCTGGTGCCGCGCGCGGTCGAGGAGGCGTTGCGCTGGAAACTCGTCGGCTCCTCGGTGTCGATGCTGCGCTACACCACCGCCGACATCGACCTCGACGGATACACCATCGCGGCGGGCACCAGCGTGATTCCCGCCGTCGACGCCGGAAACTTCGACCCCGCGGTGTTCGATCACCCCGAACGCTTCGACATCACCCGCACCGACAACGACCACCTCACGTTGAGCCGGGGCCCGCACTTCTGTATCGGCGCCGGACTCGCGCGCGCCGAACTCACCACGGCGATCGGCCGGCTGCTGGCCCGCTTCCCGACGCTGCGACTCGCGGTGCCCGCCACCGAATTACGCAGACAAGAGGGCGCGTTGCTGGAGGGCTTCCTCGGTATCCCGGTGGAGTGGTGAGATGCGCGTCCTCTGTGTGAACTGGGCGTGGCCGTCGCACTTCATGCCGCTGGTGCCGGTGCTGTCGGCGCTGCGGGCGGCGGGCGCGGAGGTCCGGGTGGCGAGTCAGCCGCTGCTGCAACGGATCGTCACCGACGCCGGACTGCCCTTCACCCCGGCCGGCGCCGACGTCGACCACTCCGCGATCCGGGCCCGCACGGCCGCCGCCGCGCCGCCGGTGGCCGATATCTGGAACGTCGACGAAAACGCCAGAATGACACAGGTTTTCGCGGTCTTCGCCGAGCGTGCCCGGCTGATGCTGGACGACACCGTCGCCCTCGCCGAACGCTGGCAACCCGACCTGGTCTTCTTCGAGCCGACCAGCTTCGCGGGACCGCTGGTCGCCGCGCTGCTCGGGGTGCCCGCGATCCGGCACATCCACGGCGTGGACATGACCTATCGGGCCAGGGGCGCGACCCCGGCCTTGGTGGCGCCGCTGGCCGAGCAACTCGGCATCGCGCTGCCGAACCTGCTCGGCAGCCACACCGTCGACCCGTGCCCGCCGTCGCTGCAGATCGCGACCGACACCACCTCGACCACGGTGCGCTACATCCCGTACAACGGGCCCGCGACCATTCCGGCCTGGCTCGCCGAACCGCCCACCGTGCCCCGCATCTGCCTGACCTGGGGCACCACGGTGACCGCGCAGGGCGGGGAATTCCTGCTGCCCGAGGTACTGGCCGCACTGGACGGGCTGGAGCTGGACGTGGTCGTCACGGTGCGGCCCGCCGAGATCGAACACCTCGGCCCGCTGCCGAGCAATGTGCGGGCCGTCTCCGGGCTCGCCCTGCACCTGCTCATGCCGTCGTGTGCGCTGGTGATCCATCAGGGCGGTTTCGGCACCATGCTCACCGCGGTCGACGCCGGCGTGCCGCAACTGCTGCTGCCGCAGTTCCCCCATCACATGCTGCCCGCCGAGCAGTTGCGCGGGACCGGCGCGGCGGCCGTGCTACCGGTCGCCGAATTCGATCGTGCCGTGGTGCGCGACCTGGTGGTCCGGCTCGTCGGCGACAGTCCCGAACGCGCCGCGACGCAGGTGCTGCGCGCCGAGCTACGGGCGCAGCCGACCCCCGCGCAGATCGCGCCCGACCTGCTGGCACTCGGAAAGGGAACACGGTGAGACAAGCAGCCCCGCGCGCACTGACCGACCGCAAACAGCATGTCCTGGAGTTGCTCGCCGAACCGGGACACCTGTGGCTCGCGACCGCGGCCGAATCGCTCCCGCACCTGGTGCCGCTGGCCTTCGCCTACGGCGAGGGCGACCTGCTGATGGTGACGAAACCCGGCGCCAGGACCGTGCGCAGTTTGCGCGGCGCGAGCCGGGCCAGGGCCGCGCTCGGCGACACCCGGGACGTGGTGCTCATCGACGGCACCACCACCTTCTTCGATCCGCAGTCGGTCACCGGGCAGCTCGGGGCTCTGCTGGACACGCTGCCGATGGGTCGGCGGGTGCCCGGCAGCGTCGGTCTGCGGCTGCGGCCCGACCGGATCCAGGCGTGGCAATCGATGGCCGAGATCGGCGACCGCACCCTGATGACGGGTGGTCGCTGGCTGGTCTGAGACCGCCCGCACAGGAGATAACTCCTGGCCGAATCGGCGGTTTCGTCTCTACAGCGCGCCGCGGGCGGCCAATAGCCTGAGATCGCCACCAACCCCACCGATCAGGAGACCGCGATGACGGCACCGACGCCGAAGAAGACGAGCCGGTTCAAGGCGCTGTTGCCGCTGTTCGGCAACGTGATCGTGTCGACCGTGCTGTATTTCGTGCTGCGCGCGATCGGCTTCAGCGAGATCTGGTCGCTGGCCATCCCCGGCATCGTGGTCGCCGTCACCACCACGGTCGGCAGCATCCGGCGGCGCTCGCTCGACGTCATCGGCGCGCTGGTGCTGGTGGAGCTCGTCGTCTCGCTCGGGCTGGCCTTCGTCACCGACGATCCGCGCATCGCCGCGATCCGGCCCGCGCTCTACATGCTGACCACCGGCGGTTTCTTCCTCTTCACCTGCGTGGTCGGCAAACCGGTCATGTATCTGCTCGCCACGCCCATGGCGACCAATGGCGGCGAACCCCGCCGCACGGAGGCCTACCACCGCGCGTGGGACGAGGAACCGCGGTTCCGCAAGCTGGAACGGCTGATGACCCTCGGCGTCGGCCTCACCATGTTCCTCGATTCGGGTCTGCGCATCGGCATCGTCTACAGCTCCCCCGCCAGCGACCTGGACCGTTCCTTCCTGGTGTCCAACGGCGCCGCCATCGTCATGGTCGTCCTGGTCATCGTCATCATGGTCGCCTTCATCCCCCGCCTCTCCAAGATCGTCGACCAGGTCCAGCAGCGTGTCCCGGAATCCGGCCCCGCCGCCGAGGTTCGCGCGCACTGAATACGGTGCCGTGGTCCACGCCTATGGCAGGATCGCGCGGTGGACGAAATCGCGAACAGGACGGGGAGTGCGGTCGACGCGGCGGTGGCGGTGGGCCGCGAACTGGGGCTGACGGTGACCGATGCCGTGGTGCTGCACGACTTGTTCTCGGTGGTCGTGCATCTCGCGCCCGCGCCGGTGGTGGCGCGGATCCCGGTGGTGCTGTCGCCCACCACCGACCTCGCGACCTTGGCGCGGCGGCAGCGGGCCGAACTGGACGTGGCCCGATGGCTGAACGAACAAGGGACACCGGTGATTCCGCCCAGTCCGCTCGTCCCGCTGGAACCGGTACAGCGCGAAGGCTTTTCGATGACGTTCTGGCAGTTCGTCGTCGAGGATCGCGACAAAGAGCCCGACTATGTGGCGAATTCGGAGCGCACGGCCGACCTGCACGCCGCGCTGCGCGGCTACCCGGGAGAACTGTCGTTCCTGTCCTCGGCCGAACCGCGGTTCGTCACCGAAAGCCTTGCGCTGCTGCAGGACCGGCCGGACCTGATCGATCCGTCCGACCTGGACCGCGCGCGCCGCGAGTGGCGGGTGCTGGCACCGTTCGTCCGGTCCCGCGACGCCTTCGAGGCCCGGTTCCCCGGGATCGACGTGCAGCCCATTCACGGCGACTCACCGCCGGCGAACATCTTCAACGGGACGGCGGGCGACCTCTATTCCGACTTCGAACTCGTCACGCTGGGTCCGGTCGAATGGGATCTCGCCGCGCTCGGCCCCGACCTCGAAGCCGCGTACAACCGTGGTGCGCGACGCAACGGCATGCGGCCGCTGGACGACGAGGTGCTGCGGTTCGTGAACGCCGTCGGCGTACTGCGCGCGATCGCCGTCCTCACCCTCAGCCCGCAGCTGCCCGCACTGGTGGAGTTCCTGCAACCACTCATCGACCAGTGGCACGACCTGCCGTTCGCGGGCGGACTGGACGGGTTCGTCACCAGGTGACCGGCAGCTCGTGCAGACCGAACAGCACCGCGTCGTATTTGACTGCCGCATCGGGCAATTCACCGGCCGGCCGCAGCTCGGGCAAACGGGCCAGCACGGTGCTGAACACGATGTCCAGCTCGAGCTGAGCCAGCGCCGCGCCCATGCAGGCGTGCGCGCCGTAGCCGAAAGCCAGGTGCCGCTGTGCGTCTCGGTGGATGTCGAGCACCTCGGGATTCGGGAACACCGAGGGATCCCGGTTGGCGGCGGCCGCCAAGGGGATCACGCCCGTACCGGCCGGGATGGTGGTGCCCGCGACCTCGATATCCCGGGTGGCGGCTCGGCAGGTGGCCAGCTCGGCGACCGAGGTGTAGCGCAGCAGTTCAGCGATAGCGCCCGGCATCGCGGACGGGTCCGCCCGTAGCGCGGCCAACTGGTCCGGATGACGCAGTAGCGCGAGCAGGCCGACCGAGATGGTGTTCGCCGTCGTCTCGTATCCGGCCAGCAGGATCAGGATGAGCACGATGGTCAGCGCGCGCAATTCCAGCCGGCCCGGCGCGACGTGCTCGCGTAGCACGCGGGAGATGAGGTCGTCCGCGGTCGATCCGTGTTTGTCGCGCACCAGTTGCTTCACGTAGTCGACCAGCGCTTCGAAAGGCGCTGCGCCGCCGTGCGTGATCACGCGCACGGTGAGTTCCTCGAACGACGCGGTATCCGCTTCGGGCACGCCGAGAATGCGGCCGATGGCCAGCGCCGGTACCGGTAACGCGATCGTGCGGACCAGATCCGCAGGCGGCCCCGCGTCGAGCAATCGGTCCAGGCGTTCGTCCACGCACCGCTGGATGTAGGGACGTAGCGCGGCCACTTTCCGCGCGCTGAAATCAGGGGTGAACATCCGCCGGTGCACACCGTGCTCCGCGCCGTCCATGCCCACGAAAACCTTTATCCGGCGCAGGTATTCCGACTCCGCGGTCAGAAACGGGAAGCCGGGAGCGCAGCGATCGGCGCTGAGACCGGGGTCGGTGAGCACGGCCCGGACGTCGGCGTAGCGGGTCACCAGCCGGACCGGCCTGCCGTCACGCAGGGTGGCCCGCCCCACCGGGCATCCTTCGCGCAGGGCGCGATATTCGGCGGGCAGATCGAACGGGTTCGGCCGGCGCATCGGGAATACCGGGTCCGCCGCGTTCATCCGGGGCTCCCCTGCTCGACCAGCGCGGACACCGGCCCGGCACAACGTGGTGGCGGCTCCAGCGCGGCGATGAATTCCGCGAAGGTCGGGTGCTCGTAGAGCAATCCGACCGGAACGCGGCGGCCGAGCAGCGCGCCGAGGGCGGCCACACACCGCACCGCCGCCATCGAGGTGCCACCCGCGGCGAAGAACGAGGTGCCCGGACGGGGCGGATCGCCGAGCAGCTCGGTCCAGACCTCGGACACCTTCGCAGCCAGCGGATCTCGGCGGCGCACGAGCGAGACGCGGTGGCGCACAGTCGGCTCCGGATGCGGCGCACGGTGTCCGGCACGCAGGCGGGCCCGCTGGATCTTGCCGGTCGCCGTCCGTGGGAAATCGGTGGTCGGCAGGACGCGGACCTCGTCGACGGCGAAGCCGAACCGCAGCGCGACCCGTTCCCGAATCGCGTCCGCCACCTCGACATCGGGGCGCACACTCACGAACACCGCCCGCCGCGGCGGCCCGTCCGGGTGCTCGAGCACGGTGAACGCCGCGTAGCCGTCCAGCACGCCCTCGACCTGCGCCACCACCGCTTCGATCTCCTGGCACGGGATATTGCCGCCGTTGATGACCACCACATCGTCGTCGCGTCCCGTCACGACCAGTGCGCCACCAGTGACGAAACCTTGGTCACCGGTGGTGAACCAGCCGTCGTGCAGCGCCGCGTCCGCGCCGAGGTAGCCCGCGAACAGCGTCGCACCGGCCACCTGTACCGCGCCGAGCTGATCTTCGTCGCACACCGAACCATCGGGCCGCACCACCCGAATCCGCACGCCCGGCACCGGCGTACCGGTCACCGCCAGCTCCAGCGCACCGGCCGAACCCGGTGCCTCGTGCCGCACGCGTTCGTCGGCCGTCATCCGCACCCGCACCGCCGGGATGCCCGGATCATCCGGGGACGGTCGCGAATAGACCACGCCGGAACCGGTTTCCGACATGCCCCACGCGGGCCGGAACGCGGCACGGGAAAGCCCGTGCGGCGCCAGCAGATCGATGAATTCGTCGGCGACCGCCGCCACCACCGCCTCGCCCCCGTCGAGCACATGGCGCAGCCGGTGCAGCCGCCACCGCCGCTGCGGCGCGCGCCGCAGCGCCGAACAGACCAGTGCGAAACCGAAATTCGGCGCCCAGGTGGTGCCGGCACGGTGCGCTTCGAGCAGGTCCAGCCAGGCAAGCGGATCGGCGAGCACGCGCGCGGTGTCCACCTGCACGAGTGAGCAGCCGAGGAAGACCGCCTGCGTCGCCCACATCACAATGCCGCCGACATGATCGAGGGGCATCCAGTTCAAGGCCACGTCCGACGCGCGCAGATCGTTGAATTCGGCGGCCGCCCAAGCACGGTGGGCCAGGGCGGCGTGGGTCAACAGCACGCATTTGGGCCGTCCCGTGCTGCCGGAGGTCAACAGTCCGAGCGCGATGCCGGCTGCCATCGGTGGTGCGGCCGTCCGGTCCGCAGGCTGACCGCCGAGCGGTCGCGCCGTACCATCCGTGTCGACGGCGATCTGATAATCGATGACGCCGGCGGCCACCGGACTGTCCACGAGAACCACTGGGTGACCGAGCAATTCGTGTGCCGCGCGAATGCGGTCGCCGACCGCGCTCACCGTACCCAGCGCGCCTGTCCGCCCCACCGGAACCGGCACTGCTCCCGCGAGCACGCAACCCCAGAACGCGGTCAGCTGCACACGGGCGTCACCGGCGGCGATC
>NZ_BAFT02000019.1 GCF_000308475.2 Nocardia brasiliensis NBRC 14402
GGTGGCGGCGGCGCACCGCGCGCCTCCGGGCCGCAGGGCTCGGCGGGAGTACCGTCCGGTGCGGCGCGGGCGGCGGGCCGGATCGGCGCGGCACGCGCCGCGACCAGCAGCCTGAACCGAGCCGATCAGGCGATGGGCGACATGACCGGTGACCGTTGGGCGAATCGCTCGCCCGACCTCGGGAGGAGCACCATTCCGCGATGACGATGACGACGAACGACACCTACGAGCGTCGCTCCTACGGGCTGTGGCAGAAGCCCCGCAGCGCAGGCCTTTTCGGCCTGCGCTGGGAGGAGACCGTGCTCGGCTTCGCGGTGGTCATCACGGCGTTGATCACCGCGATGGTCGGCGGTTTCAAATGGGGTCTGATCGTCGGTGGCTCCGGCGTCGTGATCATGCTTCCACTGGTGTGGCGGACGGGGGGCCGCTCGGGCTACGAGACGGGATTGATGATGTTCAACTGGATGCGCTCGCGTAAGCGTGGCGAGCACGTGTACCGCGGCGGCCGGTTCTCCCGCATCCCCGGCGGTGTCACCCGGCTGCCGGGCCTGCTCGCGCCGTCGAAGCTCTACGAGGGCATCGACGCGGGCGGGTACAGCTTCGGCATGATCCACCTGCCGCAGTTCGCGCAGTACACGGTGGTGCTGCGGGCCTGGCCGCAGGGACACGAGGCGGTCGACCAGCCGGTGATCGATCGCTGGGTCTCGGCCTGGGGCACCTTCCTCGCCTCGGTCGGCCAGACCAGCGACATCGTCGCGGTCGTGCCGGTCATCGATACCGTGCCGGAGACCGGAAACCGTTTGCTCACCGAGGTTTCCACGATCACCCGGCCGGAGGCGCCGGAGCTGGCCCAGCAGGTGATGTACGAGCTGGCGACCGAGCTGCCGCAGGAGCGGGTGCAGCTGCTGCCGCGCGTGGCGATCACCTTCAAGGCCACCACCGCCGAACGCCGCAAGAACCCCGCCGAGGAGGCCGTCGAGATCGGCCGCCGCCTGCCCGGTATCTGCGCGGCGCTGGCCGAAGCCGGGGTGCGCGCACAGCCGATGTCGGCGGACGAGGTGATCTCGTTCATCCGGCGCAGCTACGACCCGGCCTCGCAGGCCGACCTCGAGGTCGCCGCCAGCGAGCCGCACGGCCACGGCCTGGATTGGGCCGACGCGGGTCCGGTGTCGCACGACGAGAAGTGGGACCACCTGGTGCACGACGGCGGCCGCTCGGTGACCTGGGAGATGGACGCCGCCCCGGAGGGCGCGGTGGACGAGCGGGTGCTGCAACGGCTGCTCGCCCCGAATCCCGAGGTGCCGCGCAAGCGCATCGCGATCGTCTATCGCCCGCACTCGGCCGCCGACGCCGCCGAGATCGTCGACGACGACTTCAAGAACGCGCTGGTGGCCCAGCAGAGCGAGCGCGGCGTCGTGTCCGCGGCGGCGACCCTGCGGGTGGGCGCCACCCAGCAGGCCCGCGAGGAACAAGCCCGGGGTCACGGTGTGACCCGCTTCGGGGCGCTGGTGACCATCACCGAGCCCCTGCGCGGCGACCTGCCGCGGATCGAAGCCATCACGCGCGACCTGTCGACGCAGGCGCGCTTGAAGATTCGGCGGTGTTACCGCTACCAGGCGGCGGCCTTCGCGGCCTCGCTCGGTTGCGGGGTGATCCTGCCGGAACACGCGACTATTCCGAAGGCACTGGCGGGGTGAGTTATTCATGGCACGGGACTACGAGCCACCCGTACGGGAACGGGACGAGCCCGCGCCGCGGCGCGGCAGGCGGCGCGACGACATCGAGTACGAGGAGTGGGGCGAACGCCCGGCCCGGCGCGACGGCGCCCGCGTGCGGGAACGCTCCGGGATCGAGGAGATGCCGGAGCGGACACGGCGATTCGGCCGGGGCGCGGCGCGCGTGAGCGACGACCGGACCGGGCTCGACGAGATGTCCGAGCGGGAGCGCGCGCGGGAGGCGGCCGAGCGACGGGCCCGGGCCGACGCCCGGGCGGCCGAAGCTCGGGCCGACGGTGCCCGGCCGGAGCGGTCTCGGGCCGAGAACGGCCGGGGCGAGCGTAGT
>NZ_BAFT02000018.1 GCF_000308475.2 Nocardia brasiliensis NBRC 14402
GTTCCCCTCACCCCCGAACCGGTGGGAGGCGGGCGGTGAGCAGGCCGGACGCGCCGCCGGGAGAGCTGCGATCGGCGATCGTGCGCGGCGGGTGGCGCGACGGACATTGCGTCCTGGCCCCCGACAAGTTCAAGGGCTCGCTCACCGCGCCCGAGGTCGCCGCGCACCTCGCGACCGGCCTCCGCCGGGTACGCCCGGATCTCCCGCTCGTCACCATGCCGGTGGCCGACGGCGGGGACGGCACGGTGGACGCGGTGGTGGAATCGGGTTTCGTCCGATTCCAGACCAGCGTCACCGGCCCGCTCGGTGTGCCGGTGGCCGCCTCGTTCGCGATGAGGGGCGAGGCGGCCGTGGTCGAGCTGGCGGAAGCGTCCGGCCTGCGCCGGCTGCCCATGCGGCCTACCTACCAAACCGCCATGAGCGCAACCAGTTACGGCACGGGCGAACTGATCCGCGCGGCGGCCCTGCGCGGCGCCCGCCAGGTGGTGCTCGGGCTAGGCGGCAGTGCCTGCACCGACGGCGGGGTGGGCATGATGTCCGCGCTGGGCGTGCGCTTTCTCGACGAGCACGATCGTGAGTTGCCGCCCGGCGCAGCCGCATTGAGCAGGCTGGCGCGCATCGACGCCGCGGATATGCTGCAGGTGCCGGTGATCGTGGCCTCCGACGTCGACAACCCGCTGCTCGGGCCGCGCGGGGCCGCACAGGTCTACGGCCCGCAGAAGGGGGCGCGGCCGCGCGAAGTCGACGAATTGGAATGGGGTCTGGCACGTTTGGCCTCGATCGTCGAACGCGACCTCGGCGCGGCGGTGGCGCAGCGCCCCGGAGCGGGGGCGGCCGGCGGGGTCGGCTACGCCGCGCTCGCCTTCCTCGGCGCGAGCGTGCGACCGGGCATCGAGTTGATCCTCGAACTGATGTCGTTCACCGAACAGGTGCGGGGGGCTCGCCTGGTGATCACCGGGGAAGGCTCGCTCGATCCGCAGACCCTGCACGGCAAAGCGCCGGTCGGCGTCGCGCGGGCGGCGGCGAGCGCGTCCGTGCCGGTCGTCGCGGTGGCCGGGCAGCGTGCGCTCACCGACGAGCAGCTGCGTGGCGCGCACATCGAAGCCGCGTACGCGCTGACCGACCTCGAGCCCGCCCCCGAGATCTGCATCGCGCAGGCGGGACCACTGCTGGAACAGCTGGCCGGCGAGCTCGCCGGCGCCTGGTTGGGAGCGAAAGCCCATGCATGATCTGGTGATCCGATCCCGGCGGGTCGCGCTGCCGGAAGGGATCCGCGCGGCCTCGATCGCGGTGCGGGACGGCAAGATCGCGGCCCTGGCCGAGTACGAGGCCGTGCTGCCCGCAGCCGCGACGACCGATCTCGCCGACCTGGTCGTGCTGCCCGGACTGGTGGACTCCCATGTGCACGTCAACGAGCCGGGGCGCACCGAGTGGGAGGGTTTCGCCACGGCCACCAAGGCGGCCGCCGCGGGCGGGGTGACGACGATCGTCGACATGCCGCTGAACTCGTTGCCGCCGACCGTCACCGTGGCGCACCTGCGCACCAAACAGGCTGTCGCGGAAGGGCAATGCCATGTGGACGTGGCCTTCTGGGGTGGTGCGATCCCCGGCAATCTGGCCGCGCTGCGACCGCTGTACGAGGCGGGGGTGGTCGGCTTCAAATGCTTCCTCTCGCCCTCGGGAGTCGACGAGTTCCCGCCGCTCGGGCTCGGCGAGGTCGAACAGGTGATGCGCGAGCTGGCCGAGTACGACGGTCTGCTCGTGGTGCACGCGGAAGATCCGGTGCGGCTGCACGATCCGGTTGACGGGACATATCGCGCGTTCCTCGATTCCCGGCCGGGCGAGGCGGAAAGGGCCGCGGTGCAAGAAGTCATCGCGCTCGCCGAGCTCACCGGGGTACGGGCGCACATCCTGCACGTCTCGGCGGCGGCCTGTCTCGAACCGCTGGCACAGGCGCAGGCCCGTGGCGTGCGGATCACCGCCGAGACCTGCCCGCACTACTTGACGCTCTCGGCGGCGGAGGCGTCGTCCACCGCGTTCAAATGCTGTCCGCCGATTCGGGATTCCGGAAACCAGGATGCGCTGTGGCAGGGCCTGGCCGATGGCGTGCTCAGTTGCGTGGTCTCCGATCATTCGCCGTGCACGCCGGAGTTGAAGGAGGGGGATTTCGCCACCGCGTGGGGCGGAATCTCGTCGCTGCAGATCGGTTTGCCCGCCGTGTGGACGGCCGCCGCCGAACGGGGGTTCCGGCTCACCGATGTGGTGCGCTGGATGGCTGCCGCCCCCGCGGAGCTGGCCGGACTGCCGCAGAAGGGCCGTATTGCGGTCGGTTGCGACGCCGACCTCGTGGCCTTCGATCCGTGGGCGCCGGTCACCGTCGATCCCGCCGCGCTGGCGCACAAGAACCCCATCACGCCCTACGGCGGACGTGAGCTGCGCGGCCTCGTGCACGCGACCTGGCTGCGGGGGCGGGTCGTCGGCAACGGGCATCCGCCGACGGGGGAGCTGCTCACCCAGCCCAGAGTCGCTGTACCGCAGTGGGATACAGCACCCGCCGAGATCATCGCGAACCGCAATCGACAAGGGAAATATGTCTGACTTCACCAATCTGCCCGACCTGGCGCTGCGCACCAACCGCGCCGGCGTGATCGCCGCGAGCGACGAATCGTTCGAGGAACGCGAAAACCTCATCAACCCTTGGGAACCCCGGTTCGCCGAGCACACCTTCGGCCCCAAAGGTCAGGAGTACGACGGCTGGGAGACCCGCCGGCATCGCGGACCCGGCCACGATTGGGCCGTCATCCGGCTCGGCATGCCCGGCGTGATCCGCGGCGTGGTCGTGGACACGGCCTGGTTCAAAGGCAACTACCCGCCGTTCACCTCCGTCGACGCCTGCCGTGCTCCCGGCTATCCTTCTCCGGCGCAACTGGATTCGGCCGAGTGGGTGGAGATCGTGCCGCGGACCGCGCTCGGCGGCGACGTGAAGCACGAGCTGCCGGTGGCCGACGACCGCATCTTCACCCACGTCCGATTGAACATCTTCCCGGACGGCGGCGTCGCCCGTCTGCGCGTGCACGGCGAGGTGGTCCCGGACCCGACGCTGCTCACCGGGCTCACCGTCGACCTCGCCGCACTGGCGCACGGCGCGCGAACCATCGCCTGCTCCAACATGTTCTACTCGGCGCCGGACAACATGCTCGCACCCGGGCTGGCCCGCAACCAGGCCGAGGGCTGGGAGACCGCGCGCCGCCGGGACGGCGGAAACGACTGGGCGACAATCCAGCTCGCCGCGCAGGGCGTTCCCGCGCTGATCGAACTCGACACCACGCATCTGCTGTTCAACGCGCCCGGCGAAGCCCGCGTCATGGCGATCGATCACCAGGGGACTGGGCCACTGCCGCCGAGCGACGACACGGCCTGGTTCGAGTTGTTGCCGCGCACCGCATTGCAGCCCGACACTCCGCATCGTTTCCGGCTGGCACCGTCCGATCGGGCTGCCACGCATGTGCGCGTCGACATCTACCCGGACGGGGGTATCGCGCGGTTGCGGGTGTTCGGTGCGCTGACCGCGGCGGCCGAGCGGGAGCTGAATTCGCGCTGGTTGTCGGACGGTAAGTGATTTTGGCGCCTCGACTGTGAGCGTGGCCGTCCCGCTGATGGGGTGGCTGCGGCGGCGGTGCGCCCGCTAAGGTCCGACGATGGCGATCGAAGTCCCGGCCGGCGTGGGTGGCCCTCGCGGCCGCTCGGCGTGGTGGCGGCGATGACGGTGTACGACACCACCGGGCGCACGTATGCGGCGACCCGGCAGCCGGATCCGCGCATCGCCGCCGCGATCGATGCGTCTCTCGCGGGTATGGCGTCGATCGTGAACATCGGCGCGGGCACCGGCTCCTACGAACCGGGCGGTACCGTGCTCGCGGTCGAGCCCAGCCCGGTGATGATCGCGCAGCGGCCGGACGGTACCGCCGCTGCCGTGCGCGCGACCGCCGAGCAGTTGCCGGTCCGCACCGGTGCCGCGGACGCGGCCTTGGCGGTGCTCACCATCCACCATTGGACCGACCTCGACCGCGGCATCGCGGAGATGATCCGAGTTGCGCGGCGTCGCATCGTAATTCTCACTTGGGATCATTCGGTGTTCCGGCAGTTCTGGCTGGTGCGCGACTACCTACCCGCGGCTGCGGCAACCGACGCGCGTCTCGCCGTGCCTTTGGCTCGCTTGACCGCTCAGTTGGAAAGCTTTGTCGTACAGCCGGTCCCGGTGCCACACGACTGCGTCGACGGTTTCGGCGGCGCTTACTGGCGTCGTCCCGAGGCCTATCTCGACGAAACCGTCCGAGCCGGAATATCCATGCTCGCGCTCACGCCGGAACCGCAACTCCGAGCAGGATTGTCACGCCTGCGGCGAGATCTCGCCGATGGCTCCTGGGCCGCCCGCTACGCCGACCTCCTCGACCGCTCCCACCTCGACCTCGGCTACCGTCTCGTCACCGCGGACCTGTCGGCCGAGTGACGACCTACTGACTCAGCAGATCTCGTACTTCTTCGCGAGCGCGCGTTTCCGTCGGCGACGGCGGGTAGCTGCGAGCCCCGCAACGGCCGATGGCGACGTACAGGCTCAGGTCGTGCGGGGGTATCTCCTGTCCGGCACGGATGATCCGGCTGCCGAAGGGGCTGAGAAGGTCGTCGGGGGCTGCCGTGGCCAGATAGCCGACGCTGCTTACGCTGAGCGTGGTGCCGAAGGGAAGGGCGCCAATGGAATTGCTTGCGGGGGAGTGCTGGTCTCGATTCAGACGGGCTTGCAGATGATGGACGCGAAGCCGACGCGGTTGGCGACCATCACGTCGTGTACCGAGCGGCGGAAGTTCGGGCGGAGCAGGGCGAGGATGAAGGCAGTGAGGGTGCCGGGCAGGCGGACCTGGTTGACGAAGACGTAGGGGGCGTCTTCGATCGGGCCGAGCAGGGCGATGTCGTCCACCTCGGCGTCGTGGTGGAACCAGCCGGCGACCGAGTCGAAATAGCGCAAGGCGCGGTCGTAGTCGTCGGCGGTGAAGTGGTTGAACAGGAAGGTGCCGGTCGGGGACCGGTCGATGTCGCCGAGGCGCCTGATATTGCGGGCGGGCATGACGAAGTCGGCGCCGAGCTGCTGGAACTCCGGCGTCGCCTGCACCGTGGCGAGCGTCTCCGGTGTGCCGGTCTCGATGAGGACGATCACGTCGAAACGGGGGCTCACCTCGGCGGGCTGGATCGCGATGGCGCGGTAGGCCCTGGCCGAGAGCACCTCGTCCATCGCCGCCAGTCGGCGCGTGCGGTCTCGGCAGCGGCGCAAGACCTCACGGCGGCGAGAACTGCGGGGCACGAACGGGATTCGCCGGGGTGGGTCGACGCGGAAGCCGAGGTAGAGATAGCCGTAGGGAGCCGGTTCGACGTATGGCGCGGGTGGGTTGGTCTTGGTGCGCGGGTCGGTGCTCATGATCTCGTCCTTTGCGGTAAAATAATCGATCGTTCGATTAATTGTAGACCTCGAAATGAAAGGGCGGAAGTGGCATGACGACACCACGGCGTAGACCCGGACGGCCGCGCAAGGCGGATGCGGGCGACACCAAAGCCGCTTTGTCGAGCGCCGCCCTGCGCCTGTTCGCCCGCAACGGGTACGCGGGCACCTCGATCCGGTCCATCGCGCGCGAGGTCGGGTTGAGCGAGAGCGTGCTCTACGCACATTTCGCCAGCAAGCAGGCGATCTTCGACGCCGTACTCGCCAGCCTCGGCCCCACGAACCCGCTCGACATGATGGACGCCGCCACGGCCGCCCTCGTCGACACCGACCCGCCGCAATACCTGCGCGAACTCGTGGGCGCCGTCCTCGACGGGTGGGAGCACGAGGATGCCCGCTTGCTGATCAGCGTCATGGCGCAGGACGGCCTGCTGCACAGTCCCGCACTGCAACAAGCGATCTCGGCCATGCGCCGGCCCGTGAGCCGCCTGTTCGAACACTGGATCGCCGTCGGCCGGATCCCCGCCGACCTTGCCACCCCGGAAGATCTCGCAACGTCGTTCACCGGCCTGATCGGCCTCACCAGAGTCCTGCACCTGCACGCCCACGCCTCCGACCAGGAACGCACCCGAGCCCGCGCCGACATCCGCCGCCACACCGAAACCTTCATCCGTCTCGTGTTCCGCAGCAGCATCGATCACTGATCCACAACCGAAAGATCTCGCGCACGCTGACTCGATGCGCTCCGGTAATACTGGTTGCATACGTTCGTCGAGCGGGGGCTCCGTGAATCCGATCCCTGAAAACAGCAGCGATGAAGCGACGCCACGCGATGAGCCGGGCCGCTTCTGGTTCCTCCGAAGTTGTGTGGGCCTGGCCTTCGCGCTGTGGGCCGGGGCGCTGACACAGCCCCTGGCCGACTTCACCGACGGTGGTTGGGAATTCATCCGAACCCAGGAGGTATATCCCTTCGGAGAGGTGCGGTCCCCTGTCCAAGCCGTGGTGTTCGTCGGCGGAACTTTTCTGGCTGTTATAGCGGCCGGGATCATCTTGGGCATGCACTCGTCCCGCGGTGAGTACACCCGGGCGTACGGAGGTGTTCTGGCTTTCCTCCTACTCCTCTGGTGCGGCTACGGTGCCGTGTTTCTGGTGCATTCGTTCGACGCCGGCACACCCCTCGCCGGCGTGTGGATGATCGTGCTGGCGAACCTGCTGCTGGGCGTAGCGGTATCCGCCTCGGAGATCTGGTACGGCGCGCGAGTGGGGTAGGTCAACGCGATACGCGGATGGTGCGTCACATCGCCGAGCGACACGCGGATAAGCAAGGAAGCGAATTGCCTTGTGGCAGTGTTGCTTAGCATGATGCACAGCACGTGGGGACGGTCTGGCCGACGAAGGTGATCTGGATTCGTTTCGAGCGAGGAGGACGCATCTGATCGACTCGCAGCCCGGCGGCGAAGGCGGCGAGCCGGTCTGGTCGAGCCCGGCGGTGCTCGAGCTCAGATCAGCCCCTCCTCGACCAGCGCACGTAATCGCATATCGATGTGCTCGGTGATCGCAGTGATACGCGTCAGGATGCCATCGAGATGAGAAGCGAGTTCTGTCGGTGTCTTCAGTCTTTGCTGATCTATAGAATCCGACTCTGCCAGCAGACTCATGAGGTCGATGATCGGGTCGGCTAGTTCGGGGATTCTCTGTGCTAATTCTTGGGTGATCGACTCCGCGATCGCTATGGGCGGTTCGCAGAAGTGTGCAATGCCGAGCAGATACGCATGCAGTTCTTTCCGGCGGTCGTCCATCCGTCGGCGGATACGCCAAACCAGCAGTCTGTGCACAGATTTGAGCTCGGCCATGCGCCGGAATCCACCGACGGAACCGAACTCCGGTGGCCACGGTAAGGTTCGATACGTGGTGCGCAAGAACAAGTCGACGGCTCCGGTTGCCTTACGAATATCCTCGATACTGTCGGCAGCTTCTGCCTTGTCGATCAAATGGCTCCATTGCTCATGTTGCGGTAAAAGGTCTCGATATTCCCACTCTTGCTGTTCGGCCGGCGGCCCCAGGCAGAAATCTGCTACTTCGTGCATGTAGGCGGCGAATTTTTTCTCTGCACTCTTCAAGGCTTCCCGGGCGCGCTCACGCCTGAGCATGTCATTGACCAGCGCATCATTTTTCGACCGCTGATAGTCGCTGACACCTGAACCTTCCTCATAGCTGAGAGATACCGGCGCGAGATATAGAGGGCTGGAGTACTCGGGTGCAACAGGTTGTTCGCGCAATGCCGGCACCGCTCTCGGCGCCAGCGGGCCGGAAGCGAAGATCCGTCCTGTGATCGGCTTCGGTTCCGCGGCGGCAGGGGCGGCGTTTTCGATATAGGCCAGGTTGGGTGTCAGTGCGAACAGTCCTGCTGTTGCCGTGGTGAGCATCTGCGGTGCGGGTAACCCCTGGGCGACCATATTCTTGCGCAGGCACCGATAGATCGCGCCCACGCTCAGCAGCGGTCCTTCCTCGGAAATGCCGCATCGCAACACGTCGAGTAGAGCGCCGGTGAACTCGCTGTAGGTTGATCCGACCAAGGCCACGCGGTTGGCCGGTGATGCGGTCAGCACGCAGGTACCGTCTATGTGCAGCTGCGTCTGCAGCGTATCGACGCCCGACAGGTATGGTGCAGTAGCCCGGCCGGAGAAGCAGCAGTCGAGTACGAGAACTCGGAGCACCGCCGGGCTGTTCAACACCTCATCGCGGAGAGCGTCATACGAAATGCCCGAAAAGGCGGGTCGATCAGGGGTGGTGTCAGGCAGCGTCAGAAACAATTCGCTCGAACGTAGGCCCGGCAGGCCGTGTCCGGAGTAATACACAAACAACATGTCTGTCGCGTCTCGGCCTGCGGCAGCGACCGCGTCGCCTATTCGAGATGCGGTAGTTGCTTGACTGATGGATACACAGTGCTCGGTAGGTAAGCCGCCCAGAGCTGGACTGGTCATCACCTCTGTCAATCCTGCTACGTTGTTTGCGACAGCTGGAAGATCCGGCAGTTCCGCATAATTGGTGACGCCGACGATCACGGCGCGCGAGCGGTCGGGATCGAACTGGCGCATCAGGAACTCCTCGATGCGGAACGGCGAGGGCACATCCTTGCTCGCGTCACAACGGATCATCCGGAGTATCGAGCAGCTTCCGAAGTTCTTCGACGGCATCCGAGCTGCTGACTCGCCGCGCATCGAGTTCGATCTCGGTGCCGTCGGCACGCGTCAATTTCAGGGTGATATCCGAGCGGCGGTGGGTGAGCCACGTGCTCAACGAGCTCGCCAGTGCCGGTGCGACTCCGCCGACACCTACAGCCACCGCAAGAACGTCGTACAGGCCGCCCATCTGATTGTCGCGGAACTCAGGCGCCTCCGGTTGGACACGGCCACGGAGCGCGTCATCGTTACGAAACCAGTCCAACAGCTGTAGCAAGTCATCCGGCTCGCCGTCACTAGTGATCAACAGACGCTGGTAGTGGTTCGTCATACCGCTATTCTTCCGTAACCGATTCCGCTCGGGTGCAGAATCGAAATTACCCAGCCCGGTGCGGTGTGGACCGCCCACCTCAGTTACGCAGTTCTAGAAGATCGGCCGATCCGGGTGCCTATTCGGGTGAGGAGGTGGGCGGTGAGGGTGGGGTTTTGCGCGGTGTCGGTGGGCGTGTAGTCGGTGAGGGTGTAGACGTGGGTGAAACCGGCTCGGGGCCAATGGGTTCGGGGGAGGGCGCTGCGGCCCGCGACGGCTATGACGGGGGTGGGGGCGGCGCGGTGCGCGATGGCGGCGGGGAGTTTGCCGCGCTCGGTTTGCTGGTCCAGGCGGCCTTCGCCGGTGACGATCAGGTCGGCGGTGGCGCGGTGCCGGTCGAAGTCGAGTAGGTCGAGAAAGTAGTCGGCACCGGAGAGGGGGCGGGCGCCGAGGAGCAGGGCGGCGAAGCCGACGCCGCCTGCGCTGCCTGCTCCTGGAGTCGCAGCGAGGGCGGGGGCTTGGGGAAAACCGGTGTGGGACAGCGTCTGTACGAAACGGCGCAGGCCTGTGTCGAGGCGGCGCACCTGCGCGGAGGTTGCGCCCTTCTGCGGGCCGTAGACGGCGGCTGCTCCGTCGGGTCCGGTGAGCGGGTTGGTGACATCGGAGGCGAGCACCAACTCGACGGTGGGCAGGCGCACCGCCGCGGACACGTCGACCGCGGCGATGTCGAGCAGTGCACGACCACTCGGCGGCAGGACCCGCCCGGCGGCATCGGCGAACCGAAACCCCATGGCGGTCAACAACCCCATGCCGCCGTCGGTGCTCGCGCTGCCGCCGAGCGCCAGCACGATCCGGCGCGGCTCGTACCGCAGCGCCTGTCGAAGCGCTTGTCCCAGACCGAGACTCGACGAATCGAGCGGCCGGAGCCGCCCGCCGGGCAGGGTGGCGAGTCCGCAGGTGTTCGCGACCTCGACGACGGCGGTGTCGCCGCGCAGGGCGATCAGGCCCTGCCGTGGCGTTCCGGTCGCGCCCGCGACGGTGACCGGCACCGCCTCGAAACCGGCGGCGACGGCCGCTTCGACACTGCCGTCGCCGCCGTCGGCGAGCGGAAGCGCCCGGCATTCGGCCCCGGATGCGCTGAGCCCCAGGACAAGACAGCGGGCCACCTCCGCGGCGGACAGACTGCCCTTGAACTTGTCGGGCGCGACCAGCACTCTCATCCTTGCCACACCTTGATCAGCGCGGCCGCCGAGATGACCGTGGTGACGCCGCCGATCCGGGTCGAGATCTGGGCGAACGGCATGAGATTCATCCGGTTCGACGCGGAAAGGATGGCCACGTCGCCGGTTCCGCCGAGGCCGCTGTGGCACACGGTGACCAGCGAGGCGTCCACCGGATACATGCCGATGGCGCGGCCGACGACATAGCCGGTTCCGGCCATCGACAGGACAACGGCGACGCACGCGATCACATACCCCACCGACAGCACGCCGATGATGCTCTGCAGCGGCAGGTACAGCAGGCCGAGCCCGATCATCGTGGGGTAGATGAAATACTTCGAGATGACGGTATAGACGCCGCGCACACTGTCCTCGACCACCGGCGGGAAGACGCCGAACAGTTTGCACAGCACCGACATGATGATCACCAGCACCGGCGCGGGCAGGTGCACCGCGTGCTCGAGCAAGGTGGCGAGCACGAACATGCCACAGATGAGCAGCACGCCGAGCGCGTGATTGCGCGGGGGCGCGGCCGGATCGCGCGGGGCGGGTTCCGCTGGGCCGGTCGGGCCGGGGCCGGCGGACGGCACCTTCACCAACTGCCCGCCACCGTCGAGGTGCGGACGGCGATCGCCGAGCCGGCGCAGCACGCCCGCCGTGATGACCGCGGCGATATTGCCGATGATCGCCGCGGGGATGAGTTCGGCGACGAAATCGGCCTGATGCCCGCCGAGCGCCGACGCGTAGGCCGACGACAGCGGAATGACACCCTCGCCGATGCCGCCGCCGATGATCGGCACGACGATGTAGAACAGCGCGCGATGCAAGCTGTAGCCGAACGCCATCGCGACCGCGATCCCTGCCGACACCGCGACCACGGTGCCGAGCAGCAGCGGCGGGAAAATGCGGATCAGCCCGCCGATCATCACCTTTCGGCTCATGCCGAGGATGCTGCCGACCACCAGCGTGCAGATGACGAAATACAGGAAGTTGGCCTGCTTCATCAGCGCACTCGCCGCGGCGAGGGTGTTCTCGTCGAAAGCGCCGAGGTACACCAGGATCGAGGGCACCATCAGGCAGATCAGCGCGCCGCCACCGATTTTCGAGATGACCGGCAGCCGGTTGCCGAGCGGGCCGAGCAGCATGCCGAGCCCGACGATCACCGCGAGCCCGCCGATCATGTTCTCGGGTATGGCATCGAAGAGGCCCGCGACGAGCACGCCCGCGGTCAGGACCACCGGCACGAGCAGCGGGATGCCGTCGAGCGCGGGCGCGGGGAACGAACGGGACCGGGCATCGAGTTTCATGATCGCCTCGCCGCGGTCGTCGAGGTGGCCGCCTCGAGCTGCGCGCACACCAGGGCGCCGAAGGACTCCGTGGTTCCGGACCCGCCCAGATCCGGTGTCATCGCGGACCTGTCCTGGACGAGCGCGGCCTCGACAGCGGCGAGCACCGCCCCGGCGGCCTCCTCTTCGCCCAGGTGCTCGAGCATCATCGCGCCGCTCCAGATCTGGCCGACGGGGTTGGCGATCCCCAGCCCGGCGATATCCGGCGCCGAGCCGTGCACCGGCTCGAACAGGCTCGGAAAACGCCGCTCGGGGTTGATGTTCCCGCTCGGCGCGATGCCGATGGTGCCGGTGCAGGCGGGTCCGAGATCGGACAGGATATCGCCGAAGAGATTGCTCGCGACCACCACGTCGAACCAGTCCGGATGCAAGACAAAATTCGCCGTCAGAATATCGATGTGGTATTTGTCCACCGCCACGTCGGGATAACTGCCCGCCATGTTCGCGACGCGCTCGTCCCAATAGGGCATGGAGATGGAAATACCGTTGCTCTTGGTGGCGGAGGTGAGATGCCGTTTCGGCCTGCGTTGCGCTAGTTCGAACGCGTACTTCAGGATTCGGTCGACACCGGTTCGGGTCATCACGGTCTCCTGCAGCACCGTTTCCCGGTCGGTGCCCTCGAAGATCTTGCCGCCCACGCTCGAGTATTCGCCCTCCGTGTTCTCCCGGACCACGTAGAAGTCGACGTCGCCGGGCCGCCGGCCCGCGAGCGGGCTGCTGATACCCGGCAGCAGCCGGACCGGACGCAGACTCACGTACTGGTCGAAATGGCGGCGGAACTGCAGCAGGCTGCCCCACAGCGAGATGTGGTCGGGCACCACCTCGGGCCAGCCGACGGCGCCGAAGAAGAGCGCGTCGAAGGCGGACAGCTGGTCGAACCAGCCGTCCGGCAGCATTTTGCCGGTCGCCGTGTAGTAGTCCGCGCTCGCGAAATCGAACTCGGTGATATCCAGGGTGAAGTCGAATGCGGCCGCCGCGGCCGAGAGAACTCGAATTCCCTGCGGCACGACTTCCTTGCCGATGCCGTCGCCCGGAATGACAGCAATTCGGTGTGTGGCACCCATCGTCGCGTGCTCCGATCTTCTTGGTAACGAGACGTTCTCAACGGTAGGCTCGGATATTCCGCGGCAAAAGCACGGAACGCGCAAGAGACTTTTTCCCGAAAGGAAAAGACGAAGGAGATCGCCGTGTACGGTGCGTCCACCGACGACGTGACGTTTTTCGACATCGTCGCGCGCTCGCGCAGCCTGACCGAGGCGGCCAGGGAGTTCGGCATCTCGGTGTCGTCGGTGAGCAAGCGGCTCGCGCAGATGGAGGCCCGGCTCGGAGTGGTGCTGGTGCAGCGCAGTACGCGCAGGCTGACGCTGACCCCGGAGGGGGAGCGGTACGCGGCGGGCGCCGCGGTGATCGCCGCCCAGCTCGAGGAACTGGAGGACTCGATCGCCGAACAGCGCCACGATCTGCGCGGTCGGGTGCACCTGCGGTCGACGATCGGCCTGGGCCGGGCGCACATCGCGCCGCTGGTCGCGGATTTCGTCGAGCGGCACCCGTCGGTGCAGGTGGATCTGGAGCTGTCCGCGCTGCCGCTGAATATCGCGGGCACCGGGTATGACGTCGCTATTCGCGTTGGCACACTGCAGGATTCACGGCTGACCGCGACCAGACTGTGGGTCAATCGGCGGGTGGTCTGCGCGGCTCCGGAGTATGTGCGCAGGCACGGCATGCCCGCCACGGTGAAGGAGCTGGCCGAGCACAACTGCATCATCCTGCGGGAGAACGAATCCGACTACGCGCTGTGGCGGTTCGAGAGCGCGGGAAAGGAACTCGCGGTCCGGGTGGCGGGGAACCTGATCAGCAACGACGGCGACGTGATCACCCGCTGGTGTCTGGAGGGTCGCGGGCTGGTCATGCGGTCGCGCTGGCACGTCGATCCGCTGCTGAAAGACGGGTCGCTGGTTCAGGTGCTGCCGGAGCTGGAAACGCCGCCCGCGGACATCTACGCGGTATACGCGGCCGCCGCCCCGTTACCCCGCCGGACCAGGGCGGTGATCGATCATCTGAAGGCGGGGCTCGGCCGCCGAATCACCGCGGCGGCCGGCGGACCGGGTCCGCGGGGCACGTCGAACGCGGCCCGGTAGACCGCGCTCGACGCAAAAGCCTTGTTCTACACCATCTTTCAGGCGTACAGCGCGACGAACTTGTCCAGCGACCGCTCGATGTCACCCTTCACCGCGCGCGCCACGCCGGCGCCGATCGGCCCGAAGAGCGGTCGTCCGCCGAGCTCGATGTCGACGGTCACCTCCGACCCGGTGCCCTTCGGCGCGACCAGCAACTCGAGTCCCAGCTTGGTACCGCCCTTGCCCGCCCCGGTGAGCAGCAACCGGCGCGGCGGCTCGGCGGCTTTCACGGTCCAGGTCACCCGGTTGCGCAGTCCTTTCACCGAGGCCACGCCGACCAGCTGGGTGCCGACGGTCAGCTGCTCGGGCACCTCGCTGCGCCACGCCTCGTGCATCGTCAGCCACTTGTCGAGGTCGGCCAAATTGGACGTGTGCGACCACGCGTCCTCCGGAGAGATCGGCACATCGACGGACACCTTCAGCTTTGCCATGGCGGCATAGTATCCGGTACCGGCAGTCTGGGTTACCTGTGCGGGCCCCGCGGCGGAGTGGCGACATGGTCCGGGTCTCGCGACGGCCGCGGCGGCGCGCGCAACCGGCGACTTCCGGGCAACTGTGCAGGTCGCGTCGGATTGACCGACCGGTCCGTAACGCGGCCATAGCAAACTGGACGGACCAGCTAACTTTCGGGCAAGAGCAAACCGAATGTCCTGTTGTGGGCCGGTTTCCGGCTGTCGGCTAGGTAGGCATGGTTGACGGGATGCGTGAGATGTGCGCCGGCACGAATAGTTCGGATGATGTGTCCTCTATCGGCACCGGGGAAACACCCCTGGTCACTGCGTGGCTAGCGGCCGTGATCGCCAGGGGCGCAGCATTATTGCGCATTCGCGCGCGGTAGTCACCTCTTGTCTGCAAACGCAATCATGTGAGTGGATCGGGCGAGACTTGGTTGCATTGCTGCTAATGTCGGGTCGTCGGGTTCTGGTAACCGTTCGGACACAATCCGATCGGTCGGCGATCGACCGTGGAATCGCCTGCCCCGCGGGCACTGTGAGGCAAGAGTAGAACGGCCTCGGAGTGTGCGCAGGGTCTCCGGTCCTCCGACGTGGACCAGATCCGACCAGGGATGTGCATGGTCGGCGTCGCGAGGAAGGCGAGACGAAGCACGATGACGGAGAGTCGATTCCTCGGCGCCAATCGACGACGAAAGAACTGATGAACCAAGATATCGCCGTGGTGCTTGCATGGATCCTCGCCGCCGCTCTGCTGGTTGCGATAGCGGTGGCGCTGTACGCATTCCAGTATGCGAAACAACAGCGAGCCAGAGCCGAAGCACTCAGCAGAGAGCAGCGAGCCGTCGATGAGACCGTCGAGCGGTTCGCCACCAACACGATGCCCGCGGTCACCGAGGCGATCAGGCGTTTCGATACCCAGCCGCCGACCGTCGAGGTGCCGCCTGGCCTGGAGAACTCCCGGCTGGCCCAGGTGCTGCGCTGGATCGCCGAGCGGTACGCCGACGATCTGAGCCTGTTGCGTTCCGAGACCAGGGAACAGGCCAATCACGAGGCGCAGCAGGCGATCGGTGCGGTCGAGGGCAAGGTGCGCGAGGAGGTGGCCGCCGCGTCGCGGCAGGCGACCAGTGCCGCCGTCCGCTCGTTCGGCACCTCGGTGGTCAGCCTCGGCGCCGACGTGAGCCAGGTGGTGAGTTCCGCGCTACGTGAGCACCGCAACGACGAGGTCTACGAGACGCTCACGCGGATCGACCACACGGTGCAGCAGATGATCCGCCAGGCGCAGTCCTATGTGATCGTCTGCGGTGGCCTGCCCGGCCGCCGCTGGCCCGCTCAGTCGCTCACCGACGTGGTCGGTGGCGCGATCGGCCGCGTCCGCGACTACCTGCGGGTCCGCCCCAATCAGCTGGATCGGGTGGTCATCAGCCGGGCTGTGGAGCCGCTTGTGCACACCCTGGCCACGCTGCTCGACAACGCGCTGCGCTATTCTCCGCCAACGTCTTTCGTGGATGTGAGTTTCCAAGAAGGTCATCACGGCGTCACCGTGATCATCGATGACGCGGGTGTTCGGATGAATGCCGAACAGATGGAGGAGGCCAGGCAGGTGCTCGCGCACGAGCGCTCGGTCGACATCCATCAGCTCGGCCCCTCGCCCAAGGTGGGTTTCCCGGGTATCGCCGCGCTCGCTCGCCGTTACGGCTTCACCGTCTATATCGACGGTCCCAACGTCTACGGCGGCATGCGCGCGATGGTCTACATACCCGAGGCGCTGCTGATGACCCCGCAGCCCGGTCAGGATGTGGTGCCCGCGCACGAGCAGTCCGCCGCCGAGATCGCGCCGCCCGCGCCCGCCCCGGTGCCCGCGGCCCGCGAGGTGGAACGTGAAGAGCCCAGCGAGAGTGAGCAATTCGCCGTGCACGAGATCACCAGCGGCGGGCTACCGAAGCGTCGCCGCCGCACCGTCGCCTTAGCTCCGGTCGGGCCACGCACCGAACCGGGGCTGGCCCGCCCCGATGTCGCCGCCGCCTGGCACACCGGCTCCCAGAGCGGCCGTGCCGCCGCCACCGATCAATCCGAGCACACCGAAGGGATGACATCCTGATGGCCACCCCCGTGACCGACAGCAGCAACAAGCTCGGCTGGCTACTCGACGATCTCAACGTTCCCGGCGTCAGATTCTCGGTCCTGCTGTCCGAGGACGGGCTGCGGATCGCGCACTCGCCGGGTATCGAGCGCGACGAGGCCGAGCGGTTCTCCGCCGCGGCGTCGGGTCTGCGGTCTCTCGGCAAGGCGCTCGGCGAATTCTGCGGCGGCGCGAACAACGGTGTGCGACAGAATATGACCGAGTACGACCAGGGCATGATCCTGATCACCGCGGCGGGTGAGGGCGCCCTGCTCGGCGTCGCGACCACCCCCGAGATCGACGTGGCCCTCATCGCGCACCGGATGAACGAGCTGGCCGGCCGGGTCGGCCGCGAGCTGGGCAGCCAGCCGCGTAGGCGTGTCGATGGTGGCGAATTGCCATGACACCACGGTCCCGGCGTGATCCCGACCTGGTTCGGGCATACGTGCGCACCGGAGGGCGTACTCGTCCTACGCGTGAGCTGGACCTGGTTACTTTGGTCCGTGCGGCCAAGGACCCGGCGCCGGGTGCCACACCCGATACCCGCCGGGTCGTGAATCTCTGCAGCCGCCGGGGTGCGCTGTCGATCGCCGAGATCGCCGCGTATCTCGACCTGCCGCCGTCCGTCGTGAAGATCGTCGCGGCGGATCTCATGGACAGCGGTCACCTAGTCTCACCTACCCCGGCGGAACACCTGCCGGAGATCGCTCTGCTGGAAGAGGTACTCAATGGGCTCCGTGCTCTCGCCGTCTGATCGTCCAGTCGACTACGTGCCGGAGACCGTTACCCGTTCCGTAAAGCTCTTGGTGGCAGGCAATTTCGGGGTCGGCAAGACGACCTTCGTGAGCAGCGTCTCGGAGATCAAGCCGCTGCGTACGGAGGAGACGATCACCGAGGCCAGCGTCGGCGTCGACGACATGGTCGGCCTGCCCGGTAAATCGCAGACGACCGTCGCGATGGACTTCGGGCGCATCACGCTCAGCCCGAAACTCGCGCTCTACCTGTTCGGCACACCGGGTCAGCAGCGGTTCGTCCCGCTGTGGGAGGAGTTGGCCCGCGGCGCGCTCGGCGCCCTGGTGCTGGTGGACACGCGGCGCATCGAGAAGTCCGACGAGGTGCTCTCGGTGCTCGAGGAGCGCGGCGTGCCGTATTCCGTTGCGGTCAACCAATTCGAAGGGGCCAGAAACTATCCGCTCAGCGAGGTTCGCGACGCGCTGGACCTGACCCCCGAAACCCCGCTCACCTCGTTGGATGCACGTGACAGAGGCACGTGCCTGCGCTCGCTGATCACGCTCGTCGAATTCCTGTTCCAGCGTCTGGAGTCTCGTCTTTGACCACGCCCCCGTCCTGCCCCGTCCAGCACGGATCCCCGATCGACACCGAAGGTCCTCGGGTATCCCTATATTCTGAAGAGTTTGCCGCTGACCCGCATTCGGCCTACCGCGAGATGCGACGCCAATACGGTTCGCTCGTGCCGGTCAACCTGGCGCCGGAGGTCCCGGCGACACTGGTGATCGGTTACCACACGGCGTTACGAATCCTCAACGACCCCGACCATTTTCCGGCCGATCCGCGCACCTGGCAGAAGAACGTGCCGGGCGAGTGCCCGATCCTGCCGATGTTGGAGTGGCGGCCGAACGCGCTGCGCAGCGCGGGACTCGAGCATCTGCGGTACCGGCAAGCCAACGTGGTCGCGGTGGGCGAGGTCGACCTGCACTCGCTGCACGCCACCGTCGAACGGATCGCCATCCCGCTGATCAACGCCTTCTGCCAGGACGGCGCGGCGGATCTGATCAGCCAATACGCGTTCCCGCTCACCTTCGCGGTGCTCAACGCCACGCTCGGTTGCCCACCGGAGATCGGCCAGCAGGTCGCGACCGGGATGGCCGCGATCTTCGAAGGCGTCAACGCGGACAAGGGCAACGCGATGCTCACCGACGCGCTGTTCGACCTGGTCACACTGAAACGCAAAGAACCGGGCGACGACATCACCTCGCGGCTGCTCGCCCATCCGGCCAAGCTGGACGACGTGGAGATGATCCATCAGCTGGTCACGCTGTACGGCGCGGGCATCGAGCCGCAGCAGAACCTGATCGTCAACACGCTGCTGCTGATGCTCACCGACGACCGCTTCGCGGGAAACGTTCTCGGCGGCAGTCTTTCGACCCGCGACGCGCTGGACGAGGTGCTGTTCACCGACCCGCCGATGGCGAACTATTGCGTGTCGTACCCCAAGCAGCCCATCCTGATAGACGGCGTGTGGCTGCCCGCCCATCAGCCCGTGGTGATCAGCATGTCCGGCTGCAACAACGATCCCACCATCAGCGTGGGCGAGTATGTGGACAACCGGTCGCATCTGGCGTGGAGCGTCGGGCCGCACGCCTGCCCGGCCAGGTCGATGGCCTATCTGATCGTGCAAGACGCCATCGATCAACTTCTCGATGCCCTGCCCGAGCTCGGCCTTGGTGTGGCTGCCGACGAATTGTCTTGGCGGCCAGGACCTTTCCATCGCGCACTGGTCTCCCTCCCCGTAGTGTTTCCTCAGTCACCACCGTTGAACGTGTTTTAAGGAGACCGCGATGGACACTGCGCCCCTAGTCCTGGACCCGACGGGAACCGATATCCAAGGCGAAGCAGCACGCCTGCGCGAGCGTGGACCGGCAACCAAGGTCGAGCTGCCCGGCGGCGTGCAGGCGTGGTCGGTGACCGACGCCGACCTGCTGAAGCGACTGCTCGTCGATCCGAAAGTGTCCAAGGATGCCAGGCAGCACTGGCCCGCCTTCGCCAAAGGTGAAGTGCCGCAGGACTGGCCGTTGTTTCTCTGGGTGGCGGTGAACAACATGTTCACCGCGTACGGCGCCGATCACCGGCGGCTGCGCAAGCTGGTCGCTCCCGCGTTCACCCATCGCCGTACCGAGGCGATGCGACCGCGGATCACCCGGATCGCCGAGCGCCTGATCGACGAGCTCGCGGCGGTGCCGGCGGGTGAAGTGGTGGTCGATCTGCGTGAGGGTTTCGCGTATCCGGTGCCGATCGAGGTCATCTCCGAGCTGATGGGCGTGCCGGAGTCGTTGAATCCCGGCCTGCGCAAGTGCGTCGACGGGATCTTCGACACTTCGCTCGGCCCGGAGCAGTCGCAGGCCAACTACATGGAGATGTACCGCATCCTCGGCGAGCTGGTGGCTTTCCGCCGCGGCGAGCCGGGCGACGACATGACGAGCCTGCTCATCTCGCATCGCGACGAGGACGACGGTTCGCAGCTCACCGAGCAGGAGCTGATCGATACGCTGCTGCTGGTCATCAGCGCGGGCCACGAGACCACCGTCAATCTGCTCGATCAGGCGATCTACGCCTTGCTCACCCGGCCCGAGCAGCGGGCCGCGGTGGTCGAGGGCAAGGTCGGCTGGGCCGAGCTGATCGAGGAGGCGCTGCGGTTCGAGGCGCCGGTGGCGCATCTGCCGTTGCGGTTCGCGGTCGAGGACATCGACGTGGAGGGCGTGAAGATCGCCAAGGGCGATCCGATCCTCGCCTCCTACGCGGCGGCCAACCGGGATCCGAAGGTGCACGGCGAGACGGCCGACGAGTTCGACGTGACTCGGCCCAGCAAGGATCACCTGGCCTTCGGGCACGGGGTGCACCACTGCCTCGGCGCGCCGCTGGCCAGGCTGGAGGCGGCGGTCGCGCTCCCCGCCCTCTTCGCGCGTTTCCCGAACATGCGACTAGCCGCGGACCCGGCGGAGCTGGGCACCGTGGTGAGCTTCATCTCGAACGGGCACGGCAGGCTGCCGGTGCTGCTGCAACCTGAATAGTCTTCTCGCGCAAGTCTTTACCACCGGAGGGGTGTCGCACCTGGCGGCACCCCTCCGGTCTTGTGTTGCGGCGGCGTTTCGCCCGGGCGACGGCGGGTAGGTGATCGACATCGGAAGAGAAGGAGGTCTTGTCATGACAGCGGACAGCGAAAAGCCGGTCGGCACCCTGCGCAGTGTGGTGCTGGACTGTCCGGAGCCGCGCAAGCTCGCGCAGTTCTACATCGGCCTGCTCGGCGTACGGCTGATCGACGACGAGGACGACACCTGGATCGTCACCGCGGACGACGAGGGGCGGCGACTGGTGTTCCAGTTGTCCGCGGAGTACCAGCCGCCGCATTTCCCGGATCCCGAAGCGTCCCAGCAGGTCCACTTCGACGTGCTGGTCGACGATATCGAGGAAGCGGAGCCGCGCGCGCTCGCACTCGGCGCGAAACTGGTGCAGCCCAACGACAATGATCAGTTCCGCGTCTACGCCGATCCGGTGGGGCACATCTTCTGCCTGATCTGGTTGTCCTGATTTCACGGGATCGCCCGCGAGACCGGCGGTCTCGCGGGCCACACCACGGCGCACTCGCCGGGTCAGATCCCGATCACATCTAGCATGAACCGAACCCAGTGACTGACCGCGCCGATGATCATCGGATTCTCCTTTCACCGCACCGGAACTGCCTCGTAAGCACATGATTGCCCGGTGCGCCCGGCCGAAACGGCAGATCACCGGGATAGCGGGCGGACACCCGGTTGTCCGGATACCGCCAGCTTGCGCACCTCGCGCGGAACAATCAGCAACCGCTTCGGGGATTCTCAGGATCGCGGCGCATGCTGGACGAGCGTGAATCATCTGGAATTGCCGTTTCTCGTGCTGTTCGGCACGATTCTCGCCCAGCCGCTCGGGCGGCGGCTAGGCGTGGCACCGGCCGTCCTGATGACGGTGTTCGGTTGCGTCCTCGCGCTGCTGCCGACGGTGCCCGATGTCCGGGTGGCACCGGATCTCATTCTGCCGCTTCTCCTTCCGCCGCTGCTGTATGCCGCGGCCCGGCGCACATCGTGGCGCACCTTCGCGCAGAACTGGAGCGCGATCGCGTTGCAGGCGGTCGGCCTGGTCGTCGTCACCGCGGCGGTGGTGGCGGTGACCGTGCACCTGTGGCATCCCGCCGTGCCGCTGGCCGCGGCGTTCGTGCTCGGTGCGCTGGTCGCGCCGCCGGACCCGGTGGCGGTCGGCGCGTTGGCGGGCCGGCTCGGACTGCCGCGCCGGCTGGTGTCCGTGCTGGAGGGGGAGGGGTTGTTCAACGACGTCACCGCGATCGTGCTGTACGGCATCGCGGTGCAGGCGGTGGTCACCGGTGAGTTCTCCGCGTGGTCGGCGGCGCTGGACTTCGTGGTGTCGGCGGTGGTGGGTGTGGCGGTCGGGCTGGTGTTCGGCTGGGGCGGCAGCAGGTTGATGCCGCGGCTGGCCGAAGCCCCGTGGCAGGTCGCGCTCGGCCTGGCGCTGCCCTTCGCGGCGTATCGGCTCGCCGACGCCTGGGACGGGTCGGCGGTGCTCGCGGTGCTGGTGTGCGCGCTGTATCTGACCGACGCCGCCTCCGACTTCGGCGACAGCGATTACCGGCTGGTCGGCGATTCGTTCTGGGCGATCATCGACATGCTGGTCAGCGGGATCGCGTTCGGCCTGATCGGACTGGAATTGGCCACCGTGCTGCGGGCGGCCGGGCCGGACTGGCCGCGCTACCTCGGCGTCTCGGCCGCAGTGATCGGCGTGGTCGTCGGGTTGCGGCTGCTGTGGTTGCTGGCGACCTGGGCCCTGTTCGGCCGGTGGTGGCGTCGCCGGGAGGCCGACGAGCCATACACCTGGCGGGAGACCGTCGTCACCTGGTGGGCGGGGCAGCGGGGCGTCGCCACCGTGGCGCTGGCATTGGCGGTGCCGTTGACCACCGCTACGGGCGCGCCGTTCCCTTGGCGCAGCGGCATCCTGTTCACCGCCTTCGCCCTCGTGTTGTTCACGCTGCTGATCCAAGGGCCGACGCTGTCACTCGTGGTGCGCGCCACCGGCGTTCGGGTCGACATCGATGCCGAGCGGGATATGGAGCGCAAGCTGTGGGCGCGCATTCTGCGCGCCGAACTCACGCGCCTGCAACAGGTCGCGCTGACCGAGCGGCTCCCGGACGACGTCTACGACCGCTTACACGTCGGCATCGAAAGACGGCTCGCCAGAGCCGATCCCGCCGCCGCGGACGACGCCCGGCAGACGACCGAGCAGAGCGCCGAACTGAACCGCGCACTGCACCGGATCGATCAGGAGATCCTGGCGGCCGGGCGCGAAGAAGCGATGGCCGCGCGCCGCGAACCCGGGGTGCCGCCGGATCTGGTCGACCGGGTGATGCGGCGACTCGACCTGCGATCGCCGTAGTCGCTCGCGCATTTCTGGCAACTGACCGCGCGTAGCTCCCCGAGCCGTGCGTGATCAGCTGCTACCGTCCGAAATCGTGACTACGGACCCTGCGGAAACTAGTCGATCCCCGCGCAACCTCGGGTTGCGGCTGTGGCTGCTGCCGGTGGCGGTGCTCGCCGTTTTCATGGCGCTGCTCGGCACGATGTATCTCGACTACGTCGTCGATCCGGAGGAGAACCTGCACGACTTCCCTATCGCGCTGGTCAATCAGGATGTCGGCGACACGATCGGCGCGCCGGGAGAGCAGCGCCGGGTCGAGTTCGGGGCTCAGGTGGTTGACGGGCTGCGGCAGGCGGTGCCGGGGGACAAGATCGATCTGCAGGTGCTCGGCGTCAACGAGGCCTCCCAGCGGATGCAGAACAACAAGGTGTACGGCACCATCCTCATTCCGAGCGATTTCAGCAAACGATTGGGCATCTTCGGCGTGGGCAGCGTGATCCCCGGCGATATCCAGCGTCCGCTCATCACGTTGCAGACCAACCCGCGCAGCGGTGCGTTCGTCACCTCGATCGTCACCCAGATCGGTAACCAGGCGCTGAACCAGGTGAACAAGCAGGTCGGCGCGCAGCTCACCGAACAGGTACAGGCTCAGCTGGCGCCCCCGCCCGGCGGGCCGCCCGCGCCCGAACTGAGCGGCGCGACCAGGGTGGCGCTCGCCGAGCCGTTGCAGATCGTCGTCGAGCCGTTCCATCCGTTGCCCGAGGGCACCGGCCAGGGTCTCACCGCGTTCTTCTACGCGCTGCTGCTCCTGCTGGCGGGCCTGGTCGGTTCGATGACCATTCACACGATGATCGACGCGCAACTGGGCTTCGTGCCGACCGAATACGGGCCCTGGTACGTGCATTTCCCGCCGACGCCCATCTCGCGCTTCCACACCCTGCTGATCAAATGGGGCGTCATGGTGGTGACCGCCAACGTCGTCGCCGGGGTCTTCCTGCTGGTCGCGAAGGTGCTGGGCATGCCGGTCGATCACCCGCTCGGGCTGTTCCTCTTCAGCGCGTTCGCGATCATCGCGGTCGGGGTCACCGGCTTGTCCGTGCTCGCGGCCGTCGGGTCGGCGGGGCTGCTGATCAATCTGATCCTGTTCATCATCCTCGGGCTGCCGTCCTCCGGCGGCACGGTGCCGATCGAGGCGACCCCGAAGTATTTCGGCTGGCTCGCCTCGTTCGAGCCGATGCATCAGGTGTTCCTCGGCGTGCGCGCCATTCTCTACTTCGATGCCAGCGGTCCGGCCGGCCTCACGCGCGGAGTGTGGATGGCCGTGCTCGGGGTGCTGATCGGTGTGGTGCTGGGCGCCGTGGTGACGCGGTACTACGACTACAAAGGGTTGCGCCGCACGGGGATCGGGCGTCCGGCAGCGGAGTAGTCGCTGCGCGCCGGACCGCACATGGCGTACTCGACCGAGGTGATCGCCGGGGTGATCGGCAAACTCGTGCTCGGCGTGCCCGAGGAGTAGCCGGTGACCCGCTGAACCGGGCAGTGTCCATCCTGCGGTCCGCTACTGGCCGGGGCACAAACGGCGCGGAGTGTTG
The DNA here is from genome assembly GCF_000308475.2 of Nocardia brasiliensis NBRC 14402. Taxonomy (GTDB): domain Bacteria; phylum Actinomycetota; class Actinomycetes; order Mycobacteriales; family Mycobacteriaceae; genus Nocardia; species Nocardia brasiliensis. The sequence continues at coordinate 24,091 of NZ_BAFT02000018.1, forward strand.
TCGGTCGCGAGCCGGGCGTCGACGCAGCCGCCGGGGAGTCCGTCGTGCGGGATTGTGCCGAAGTTGGCGGTGACGGTGAGGACGCCGTCGCCGAAGGCGCTGCGCTGCACCAGGTGATCGGCGGTGAGCCACTGGAAGCCGGTCATCGGGGCGGTGCCCGCGGCCTCGTGCAGGGGTGCGAAGAACTGTTGCAGGCGGGCGATTTCGGCACCGTGGCGGTCCAGCTCGGCGCGGTCGAGCGCGAAGTTGAGCGGGGTGTTGTTCAGGATCGCGGTGAGCGCGCGCATGGTCTGCTGTTGCGGCAGTTTGTAATAGGCGAGTTCCCAGCGGTCCAGATTGACGATCGAATCGTGCAACACGGTCTCGTAGAGCGGCACCCGATAGGCCGGATCGAACATGGCCTCAGCCGCGGCGGCGGGCAGTTCGGCGGGCTGGAAGAAGAACTTGGGTGCGCTCTCCGGCGCCCACCCGCCCCAGGACTGCTTGTCGCGCTGGGCTTTCCACAACAGGTCGGAGACCGGGGTCTGGGAGCCGTGGCTGAACGCGGGCAAGGTGCTCGCCCACGCGCCGACCGATTCCGAACCCAGTACCTGTCCGCGCTGCTCGACGAGGGCGCGCATGCGGGTGAGCCGGTTGTCGCGGTCCTGCTTCTTGTTCATCGAGTGGCCGGGGCTGTAATCGTCGAAGAACTGGCCCGCGGCGTCGACGTCGAGGAAGTAGGTGTCGGCGCCGTTCGCCGTCATGGTCGCGTAGCGGTCGTCGAGCACCTGGGGCCGCTGCGCCAGCGCCTGGGTGCTGAGGTAGCAGCCGCGGCCGCCGAAGCCGGTCTCCGGGTTGCCTTCCGCGTCGTGCACGCAGCCCGACGGCCACAGGCCGGGCCAGCTCGAGCCGGGGTTGTCGGCGGTCGCGGGGTCCTGGGCGTTGTCGTACGAGTCATACGGTCCCGCAAGGTAACCGGCCGCCTTCGCTGCGTCGACGGCGGCGCGGGTCATCGGATCGGCGCCGGCGTCGTAGCCCAGCCACATGCGGGTGAGGCCGAGCTCGCGCAACGTGCGGATCGCCTCCGGTGTGCGGCCGTCGCCCCACAGGTAGGCGTGGAAAGCGCCGAGCAGGTTGCCGACCGCCGGCTGCCGCGCGATTTTATCGGCGAGGGAACGGAATTGGCCGTGCTGGATGAGCCACGCGCGGTAATCCGTTGCCGCGGCTACCGGTGAGGCGTCCGTCAGCGCAAAGGTGACCGTGTATTCGCGCGTGTCCGCCCTGGCGTCGAAATCGTGTTCGGCTGTGGTGCGCAGCTTTTCGTCCACCGAACGCACCGTCAGGGTGGTGCCGATATCGGTGGGCGCGAGGTAACTCACCCCGTATGCGCCCGCCTGGTAGCCCCAGAACGGCATGGTCAGGCTTTCGGTGAGGTCCAGCGGCCGGTCGATCAGGGCGGCCTCGGGGGAGTTCCAGAACGGGTCGCCGACCGGCAGGGACAGGCCCTCGCCGCGGGGGAGCTGCAAGGCCGTCGTCGCGGGATCGGTGCCGGTCACCGGCCAGGCCAGGCGCTGGTCGCGATCGCTGCGCAGCGTGACGCGCAGGCGGCCGTCGGCGGCATCGGCCGTGACGGTCAATCCTTTGCCGGGATAGCTCCAAGTTGCTCGATCCGGTGTGGTCTCGATGGGTCCGGCTGCGCCCAGCTCGGCGGCCGCGGGGGCGGAGAGGGTGCGGTTCGGCTTGTCGCCGAGGTCGGCGGTGATCGCCAGCGAAGCCGTGTCGATATCGGCACGGCCGCCGCCGATCGGCACGAGCACGTGGGTGCCCCGGACCTCCGGGCGCGGACCCGCGGTGGCGCGGTCGCAGGCGGTGCCGGTCAGTACCGAGATCAACAACACGGTGGCGGCCGCGGCGATCCGGTGGTGGGTGCGGTCGATGCTCCGACGTCTCATGGGCCGCACCTTTCCGGCGCCGGATGAGAGTTCGATGAGACCGCGCCGGGTCCCCGGCCTGGGCCGACGCGATCCGTATCATCCGGAAGATGCGCGTGCTGGTGGTCGACGACGAGGACTCGGTCCGTGAGGCCCTGGTGCGCGCGATGGACAGCGAAGGCTACGAGACCCGGGCCGTCGCGGACGGCGCGGCCGCGCTCGCCGAGATCCAGCGGTGGCAGCCGGAGGTCGTGCTGCTGGACGTGCTGATGCCGTTCATGGACGGGCTCACCGCATGCCGGCGGTTGCGGGCACAGGGCGACCGCACGCCGATCCTGATGCTCACCGCACGGGACGCGGTGGCCGACCGGGTCGACGGGCTCGACGCCGGTGCCGACGACTATCTGGTGAAGCCGTTCGACCTCGATGAGCTGCTGGCGCGGGTGCGCGCGCTGGTGCGGCGCACCTATCCGGAGGACGGCGCCGTGCTGTCGTGCGCGGACCTCGTCATGGACACCACCGCGCACACGGTCCGGCGCGGCACCCGCCCGGTGGAGCTCAGCCGCACCGAATTCGCGCTGCTCGAAGTGCTGCTGCGCAACAGCGGCCAGGCGCTGCCCCGCGAGACGCTCATCGAACGGGTCTGGGGCACCGAACTCGGGCCGACCTCGAATTCGCTCGAGGTCTATATCCGCTATCTGCGCCGCAAACTCGAATCCGGCGACGAGCCGCGCCTGATCCACACCGTGCGCGGGATCGGTTATCGATTGGCGGCGGCATGAGGCTGCCCGGGTCGTTGCGCGCACGGGTCGCGCTGTTCTGCGTCGTCGCCATCGCGGTGGCGCTCGCCGGAATGGGCGTGGCCGCCTACGTGGTCGTCGCGCACGAACTCGACAGCTCACTCGACCTCGGATTGCGCAGGGAGGCAACCCGGATCGGCCGCACGGTCGGCGCGGACGCCGATGTCGCGACGGCGTCGGGGCCGTGCCGGTACCTGACCGCGCCTAGTTGCGTGCAGGTGGTGGCCGCGGACGGGCGGATCGAGTCCGAGCACGACCCCGCGCAGTCGTTGCCCGTCGACCGCGCGACCGAAGAAGTCGCCGCGGGCACCAGGGCCGCGTTCTTCAGCGATGTCCGGCTCGGCGATCATCCGTTGCGGATGTACACCGCCCCACTGCGTTCCGGCTCCGCGGTCCAGATCGCGCAGCGGGCCGATCCGGTGGACACCAGTCTGCGCCGTGTCGGGTACGCCCTGCTCGCCGCGGCGGGGCTCGGCACCCTGCTCGCCGTCGCCGCGGGACTGGTCGTGGCGCGCCGCGCGGTCGAGCCGGTCACCGCGTTGACCGCGGCGGCCGAACACATCGCCACCACCCGTGATCCCCGGCAGCACATCACCGTCCGCGGGCCGGTCGAACTGCGCAGCCTGGCAACAAGTTTCAACGCGATGCTCGATGAGCTCGATCAAGCGCTGACCGCCGAACGCGCGGCCCGTGCCGCGCAACATCGTTTGATCGCCGACGCCTCCCACGAGCTGCGCACGCCGCTGACGGCATTGCGCACGAATATCGAACTGCTGGGCCGCGCGTCGCGGATGTCCGCCGGCCGACTCGACGAGACCGCGTCCGCGTTGCGTGCCCAGTCCGCGGAACTTTCCGGCCTGGTGACGGATCTGATCGAGCTGGCGCGGGCGGATGACCCGGCCGCGGTCCCGGAACCCTTCGAGGATCTGCGCTTGGACACCCTGGTGACGGAATGCCTGCGTGCCGCCGAGCGGCACTGGCCCGCCGTGACATTCACCAGCGACCTGCATCCGACCGTCGTGCACGGTGTGCCGGGCCGGCTCGCTCGCGCGATCACGAACCTGCTCGACAACG
>NZ_BAFT02000017.1 GCF_000308475.2 Nocardia brasiliensis NBRC 14402
CTGACATGGCTCGGATGCGTGCGGTGGATGCTGCGGTGTCGATTTTGGTGAAGGAGGGGGCTTGGCAGGCGTTTGGTTTGCCTGGGGCGGCGATCAATCCGTTTTATAGTGCGATGCGGGCGCATGGGGGGATGCGGCATGTGCTGGCGCGGCATGTGGAGGCGGCGTCGCATATGGCGGAGGGGTTCACGCGTGCGGTGGCGGGGAATATCGGGGTGTGTGTGGGGACGTCGGGTCCGGCGGGGACGGATATGATTACGGGTTTGTATTCGGCGAGTGCGGATTCGATTCCGATTTTGTGTATTACGGGTCAGGCGCCGGTGGCGAAGTTGCATAAGGAGGATTTTCAGGCGGTTGATATTGCTGCGGTGGCGGGGCCGGTGGCGAAGTGGGCGGTGACAGTGCTGGAGGCGGCGCAGGTGCCGGGGACGTTCGCGAAGGCGTTCCGGGTGATGCGGGAGGGGCGGCCGGGTCCGGTGTTGATCGATTTGCCGGTGGATGTGCAGTTGGGTGAGATCGAGTTCGATATCGATGCGTATGAGCCGTTGGTGGTGGGGCGTCCGGTGGCGTCGCGGGGGCAGGCGGTGAAGGTGCTGGAGATGTTGAACGCGGCGGAGCGGCCGTTGATCGTGGCTGGTGGTGGGGTGGTGAATGCGGACGCGGCGGGGTTGCTGGTGGAGTTCGCGGAGGTGACGGGGGTGCCGGTGGTGCCGACGTTGATGGGGTGGGGTGTGATCGGTGATGATCATCGGTTGCATGCGGGGATGGTGGGGTTGCAGACCTCGCATCGGTATGGGAACGCGACGATGCTGGAGTCCGATTTCGTGCTCGGGATCGGTAATCGGTGGGCGAATCGGCATACCGGTGGGGTGGCGACGTATACGCGGGAGCGGACGTTTGTGCATGTCGATGTCGAGCCGACGCAGATCGGGCGGGTCTTCGCCCCGGATTTCGGGGTGATCTCCGATGCGGGTGCGGCGTTGGAGGTGTTTATCGAGGTGGCGCGTGAGATGAAAGCGGCGGGCACTCTCACCGATCGGACGGAATGGGCGGGTCGGGTGCGGGCCCGGAAGCGGCAGGGGTTGCGTAAGACTCATTTCGATGATGTGCCGATCAAGCCGCAGCGGGTGTATGAGGAGATGAATCGGGCGTTCGGCCCGGATGTGCGGTATGTCAGCACGATCGGGTTGTCGCAGATCCAGGCTGCGCAGTTGTTGCATGTGTATCGGCCGCGGCATTGGATCAATGCGGGGCAGGCGGGGCCGTTGGGGTGGACGTTGCCTGCGGCGCTGGGTGTGGCGACGGCGGATCCGGACGCGATGGTGGTGGCGTTGTCGGGTGACTATGATTTCCAGTTCCTGATCGAGGAATTGGCGGTCGGTGCGCAGTTCAATATCCCGTATATCCATGTGGTGGTGAACAATTCGTATCTGGGGTTGATCCGGCAGGCGCAACGGCAGTTCGACATGGACTATTACGTTCAGCTCGACTTCGACAACATCAACAGTCCCGAAGTCGGTGGCTACGGTGTCGATCATGTGAAGGTCGCAGAAGGGTTGGGGTGTAAAGCGATCCGGGTGTTCGAACCCGACGACATCGGCCCCGCGCTCGAGGACGCGAAGAAACTGATGGCCGAACACCGCGTCCCGGTGGTGGTCGAGGTCATCCTCGAACGGGTCACCAACGTGTCCATGGGTCTGGAAATCGACAACATCACCGAATTCGAAGAACTGGCCACCTCCACCGCAGACGCACCCACGGCCAC
>NZ_BAFT02000016.1 GCF_000308475.2 Nocardia brasiliensis NBRC 14402
CTGCACGGCCCCGGCGACGCCGGTGAATATGAGTGATACGGCTACACCAGCAGCCGCCGCCGATCCGATCATGCGTTTCATGTAAAGCCCCTTCTCGTATCGAAGTGGTACATGCGTACGTGCTGATCAAACGTTCAACACGATAGTGGCTCAGATCACTATGAGCAAAACTGGTCGGTATGAAACACGGAAAAGTCACCGAATCGGTGTCGAAAAAACGTCGCCGCCCGGATGTGTGCCCGGGCGGCGACGCTGATGGATTCCGCCTTTGCCGCGCGGTGCCGACTTCGCCGCGCGGAACGGATCGTCTATCGATGACGGCCGGTCATTGGGCTTTCTTGCCCGACCCGTTCTTCTCCGTGCCGCCCTGGCTCGCGCCACCGTTCTGGCCTGCGCCACCGCTCTGGTCCGCGCCACCGCTCTTCTGGTCTCCGCCACTCTTCGGGGCGGCGCCCGGTCCCGTGCTCGTACCCTCTTGGGTGCCGTTGCCGGTACCGCTCTGGTTCGGGCATACCGGCGCGTCAGCGCTGCCGTTCGGGTTGGTCGGCTCCGCGATCGGCGCTTTCGCGCTGCCACTGTCCAGCATGCCGCTCAGCGGATCGGAGGTACCGCTCGGCTGGGTGCTGGACTGCTGGCTGTCGGCGCCGCCGGCGGGGACGTCGCCCGATTGCGGGCTTGTGCCTTGTTTGCACTGCTCGGTCGTCGGCGGTGTGGCGTCCGATCCGGGCTCGAACGCGGACGCTCCGGCGGCGCCGGAGAACAGCAGGGCTGCGGCCGCCCCGGCGGCGACCGCGGTTCCTAGCTTGTAAATCATGTGTAGCCCCTTCTCTGATCGAAGTGGTACATCTGCGTGGATATCAAACGTTCAACACGCTAGTGCGGGCGCGCGGTGATCTGGGATAACCACCGGTACCGCTGGCAAGTCCGCATGATCGGCTCGTTTATCGGGGGCTACCGCAATTTCGAGGGAATTGACCGGTCCGGAAAAACAGGAGATGACCGAGGCGAAAATCGAGAATCGCCTAGGCCATTTCCGTGCTGCCGTTCGGGTCAGGGCGCCAGGGCGGCTCCCGCGGGTCCGGCGGGGATGATGGCCGGCGCGTCCTCGCCCGCGTCGGGCACTTCCGTGCCGCGCAGCGAGGTGCCCGCGGTTTCGCGCAGGAAGCACCAGGCGACCAGGCCGATCAGGCTGGCGCCGATCATGTACGCGGCCGGGAACAGTGACCAGCCGGTCGACTCGATGGCGGCCTCGTTGACCAGCGGAGCGGTACCGCCGAAGGCCGCGGTGGAAACGTTATAGGCCAGCGCGAAACCCGCGTAGCGGACCTGGGTCGGGAAGATGGCGGGAAAGGTCGAGCTGATCGTCGACAACTGGGGGACGTACAGCAGGCCGAGCACGATGAATCCGGTGATCGCCCACGCGGTGCCCTGGCCCATCAGCCAGTACATGGGCAGGGCCAGCACCGCCAGGCCGACCAGTGAGAACAGCCACATCGGGCGGCGCCCGACCCGATCGGACAGGCGGCCGAAGAACGGCAGCGTGACCATCATGACCGTCTGGCCGATCAGCATCATCGCGGTCGTGCCGGATTCGCTGATGCCGATGGTCTTCTGCAGGTAGGTCGGCTGGTAGGTGAGCAGCGTGTAGTTGACGACGTTGAGCGCGACGACGAGCCCGCCCAGGGTGAGCAGCTCCCGCCGGTAGGTGGTGACGAGTTCGCGCAGCCCGTGCAGGCCGCCGGGCCGATGCTCCTGATCGGTCTGCTCGGCGACCTCCGCGACCTCGGTGAACACCGGGCTCTCGTCGAGCCGCGAACGCAGGTACCAGCCGACCAGTCCGAGCGGGACGGCCAGCAGGAACGGGATGCGCCAGCCCCAGTCGTGCATCGCGTCGGAGCCGATGGCGAGCTGGCAGGCGAGCACCGTGGCCGAACCGCCGACGAAGCCCGCGAGCGTGCCGAATTCCAGGAAGCTGCCCAGGAAACCGCGACGTTTGTCGGACGCGCATTCGGCCAGATATGTTGCGGCGCCGCCGTATTCACCTCCGGTGGAGAAGCCCTGCACGACTCGCAGGCCGATGAGCAGGATCGGGGCGAACACGCCCACGCTGCTGTGCGTCGGCAGGATGCCGATGGCGCCGGTGGCCGCGGCCATCAGCAGGATCGTCGTGGCCAGCACGGCTTTGCGGCCGATCCGGTCACCGAGCGGTCCCCACACCATGCCGCCGAGCGGGCGCAGCACGAAGGAGACGGCGAACCCGAGCATGGTGCCGAGGGTGCCGAGTTCGCCGGGGAAGAAGGCATCGGTGAGGTAAGTCGCGGTAGCCGCGTAGACGCCGTAGTCGAACCATTCGGTGGCGTTGCCCATCGCGGACGCGGCGACCGATCGCCGTAACGGAAAACTCTCCGGTTTTTGATCAGTCACTGCATATCCTCTCCAGTCCGCGGACGGACGTTGACCTCGCTTCCAACCTCCGGGGGTCTTGACGGCCAGAGACTGGGCACGAAATAGACCGATACCCAGGTTTCAACCAGCGCAAACAGGCGGTGCCGCGGGCGGATTCGGTCCGCAGTGGGTGTGACCTGCGACGAAGGGGGCCACTGTGTGAATGGTCACAGAACGATAACGGTCTGTGTGCGCAGGGTTGCGCTGTGCGCATCAACCCGGCAAATCGGTGCGCTACCCATCGGCTTTGCGCCCTACGGCCGCCGCGACGACAGCGCCGGCGCACACCGCCACGCAGACCCAGCCGAACCAGTTCCCGAACCGCGCGTACACCGTGGCCGCTGCGGTCAGCGGTATCCGTGCGAACGCGGTCCGCGTGACGCCGATATCGGTGCGCGGAAGCGAGGACCCGGCCGCGACTGTCGCTGGCCACCGCTTCGCCGAGTTGCGGCGCGCGGGCCACGCCGAGGCCGGATTCGACGCCGCGCAGCACGGCCATCCGGCTGTGCAGCCAGTAGTCGTCGGTGAAGTCGAGCGCGGGCACCAGGAGCAAGCGCGCACCGCGGCGCTGGTTCGCCCGGACCAGATCAGGATGGTCGAGGTCGTAACAGATCGCCAAGGCCCACGGTCGGCCGGGCACCTGCTGCCATTGGGTGCCGGGCCGGTGTTCGTCCTCCAGACCCGGGATCAGGAAGTGTTTGGCGTAGCGCACGCCGGAGGGGAATTCGATGGCGGCGTTGTAGCTGGTGCCGCCGGTGGTCAGGATGAGACCGGCCACCACGTGGACATCGCGTCGCCGCGAGACCTCGGTCAGCGGTTCGGCGAGCAGCGCGAGTGTGGCATCGTCGGCCCGCCAGGCCTTTTCGGGCAGCACCACGACCTCGGCCCCGCGCTCGGCGAGTTGCTCGATCTCGCGAACAACACGGGAGACCATCGCACGTCCATCCGCGGAGTCCACGGGGACGTATTCCGGCGGCTGTGCCACCGCGACCAACCCCACTGCGACCGTGTCGGTTTCGGGCGTCGCGGCCAGTCGCCAGCAGCCGAACGCGACCAACGCGACCACACCGGCAGATACCGCCGCCGTCGTGCGAAGGCGCTGTGCCCGAGTGATTTCCGGCGCGTACAGGACCGCGACCGCGGCAGCCGGGAGCAGCATCAGGAAGGTGATGCCCCAAATGCCGGTGAGCGAGGCCGTCTGGATCAGGGGCAGCAGGTCGGCCTGACTGTAGGCGACACTCCACCAGGCGCCGAACGGACCCGCCACCGCCAGCAGGAATTCCACGGCCGCCCACCCCGCGGGCAGCGCCAGCACCGCGAAACCCGCACGCCCGCGCAGCAACAGTGCGCGGGTGAGCACGACGACGCCGCCGAACAGCACGGTGGTCCCGCCGAGCAGCAGGACCGTCACGGGAGCCGGTTGTTCCAGCGTGCCGAGAAAATAAGGCCACAGCTGGGCTACCACGCCGAGCCAGGACAGCGCTCCGGCCAAAAAGGCGGCTGCGGCGGACACCCGCGGGACGAGCAGCAGGACCGGCAGCGGAGCGAGGATCGCCAGGCCGGGCAGCGGCCGTAACCCGGTGCCGAGATGCCAGAGCAGCGCGGAGGTCGAGATCGCCAGAGCGGCGAGGAGAAAACGTTTCACCCCATGAATATTCGAGCTGCGCAGGGTGGGGCACATCGCCGAGACGAGCGGTCTGCGACTCACTCCTACGGCGGAGAACGCGGTCAGCGGCGCCCGCCCGGCACCACCAGCCCGGCCTCGTAGGCGAATACCACCGCCTGCGCCCGATCCCGCAGGCCGAGCTTCGAAAGCACCGAGCTGACATGCGTTTTCACCGTGTGCTCGCTGACCGTCAGCGCCGCCGCCAGTTCCGCGTTCGACAGCCCGCGCGCCAGCTCGCGCAACGTATCCCGTTCGCGCTCGGTCAGCTCGTCGAGGCGCCGGGCCAGCTCGGGGCGCGGGCTGCCGCGGTGACTCAGCTCGGCGATCAGGCGCCGGGTCACGGTGGGCGCCAGCAGCGCCTCGCCCGCGTTCACCACGCGCACCGCGTCGATCAGCTCCTCGCGGCGCAGATCCTTCAGCAGGAACCCGCTGGCGCCCGCCTGTAGTGCGTCGTAGACATACTCGTCGAGATCGAACATGGTCAGTACCAACACTTTCGCTGAGGTTCGGGCGCAGATGCGCCGGGTGGCGGCGACGCCGTCCAGCCGCGGCATGCGCACATCCATGACCACCACGTCGGGGGCGAGCGAGTCCGCCTTGTCGATCGCTTCCAGACCGTCGGCGGCCTCGCCGACCACCGTGATGCCGGGATCCGCGTCGAGGATCAGCCGGAACGCCGCTCGGAACAGGTCCTGGTCGTCGACCACCAGTACGCGCATGCTCAACCCCGTTGTCCGAGTGGAAGTTCGGCGTCGACCGCGAAGCCGTCGGCGCTGCGGCCGTGCCGCAGCGTGCCGCCGGAGCCGGTGACCCGCTCACGCATGCCGAGTAGTCCGTATCCGGGCCGGGGCACGCTCGCGGGACCCGCGCCGTCGTCCGAAACACGCACGGTGAGTGCGTGATCCGACCAGCGCAGCAGCACACGCACGCGGCTGGCCCGCGCGTGCTTCGCCGTGTTGGTCAGGGCCTCCTGCACGACCCGGTACGCGGTGACCGCGACCTCGTCGGGGATCGCGCGTCGCGCACCGTCCTCGTCCAGGGACGCGCTGAGACCCGTGCGTTCGGACAGTGCGACGAGGTCGGCGATCGCCTCGATACCCGGTTGATGTGGTGGGTCGGCCGTTTCGCCGCGCAGCGCGCCCAGCGAGCGCCGAAGCTGGTGCACCGCAACGCGTCCGGTCTCCGCGATGTCGCCGAAGACCGCGTCGGCGCGGGCCGGGTCGGCGCCGGTGAACAGGGGGCAGGTCCTGCGCGATGCGCAGGCGTTCGCGGTCCAGTGCCGCGCCGCGTTCCTCCTCGAGCCTGCGGGCGCGTTCCTCGAGCATCTCGATCTGCGCCCGGCGGGCCCGCACCCCGGTGCCGAGCGCCCACGCGGTGAGGAAGGACATGGCCGCGTAGGCGTACGAGTCGGGGCTCTCGTCGGGGATGATCAGCGACAGCAGGATGCCGGCCGCGCCCGCGACGAAGGCCACGTGCCGTCGCCTGGACGGGCTGTAGGCCGCGATGGTGTAGGCGCAGACGATGGTGCCGTACGGCAGTGCGGGCATCGCGTGCGCGCAGGCGAGCAACGTGATCGCCGGGCCGACGATCAAGAACGTCGTCACGGGCGCGCGCCGCCGCCACCACACCGGCACGGACGCGAGGGCCGAGAGCAGCACGACCCACCACGGCTGCCGCGCCAGCACCGTCGGTCCGACGCTCGCCGCGGTGACCACCGCGGTCAAGCCGAGATCGACCGCGCCGACCGGCAATCGCTCGATCATTCGCCGGGTCGTCTCGTCGACGGCCACCCTCACGTTCCTGCGCACAGCGATCAGTCTGGGCCGCGCCCGCCCTGCCCCGCCTCACCCTCCGGACCGATCCCCGCCTCCCCCTTACGGATGAGTCGCCGCAGCACTCAGCTGGGCCAGGTCTCCTCGACGATGAGGGTGCCGTTCTGGACGGCGGCGGCGTGGTGCCCGGCGACCACGTCGGGTGGGTAGGTCGGCCATAAGGTGATGGCGCCGGAGGCTTTGTCGATCGTGCTCACGGTGCCGCCGATGGGCAGCGGACCGGGCGGGGTGCGGGATTCGGTGGGCGCCGGGGGCGCGAAGGTGGCCACGACGACGAAACAGCTGTCGAACTCGGTGATCCGGTTGGTGACACCGCGCCCGGCGTCCGCGTCGAAGGCCAGGTACCGCTCGGCGAGTCGCTCCGCTTCGGCGAGGGTCACCGGGGTGGTGCACTCGGTCGGGTAAGCATGGATGTCCATCGTGTCGACGGCGGCCACGGGTGTGGCGCCAGCTCCTTTCCGCAATCCTGCTGCCCCACTGTGCCGTACGGGCGCGGTGGTTGTTCACGTTGTCCGGGATTTGCTGTCCGGCGGGGAAGTTTGCCGGTCAGTCGAAGTGCACCGTGGCCAGCATCCGGCGGGCCAGCGTCTCGGGATCGGCGCCGGCGGCGAGACTCGAATTGTCCAGTGCCCCTTCCCGCCACAGCGCGGCGAAGCCGTGCACCAGGGACCAGGCCGCGAGCTGGGTCGACTGCTGGCGGTCGGCGTCGCCGGGGTGGATGGTGACGCTGCCGACGCGCAACGCCGCACCGGCTCGCAGCCGGGCCTCGGCCAAGCGCGGATCGTCGCCGCGTAACAGCGTGTGGCGGAACATCACGTCGAAATGACCGGGATGCTCGCGCGCGAAACGGATGTAGGCGACGGCGACCTCCCGGAAGTCCGGCCCCGCGGCTTCCAGTGCGTTCCCGAGCAATTCGAAACCCTCGACCGCCAGCGCGGTCAGCACGCCCGCGCGGTCCCCGAAATGATGCGCGGGCGCCGCGTGCGAGACGCCCGCCCGGCGGGCCAGTTCCCGTAGCGATACCGCGTCGACGCCGTCGCTCGCGATCTGCGCGGCGGCCGCGGCCAGGATGGTGGCCCGCAGATCGCCGTGGTGGTAGCCGGTTTTCGCCATGTCTCGATGGTGCCCGAGAATCTAGTCATTGACAAGTTTGCGAGCTCGTCCTAATCTTTCCACTGTCAAGATTGAGCGCGGGCAGCTGATCCAGCGCAAGACATGGAGGAGGCCTGATGGCACCGCTGATCGTTCTCGTCGTCATCACCGCAGCGGCTCGGCTCATCGGTGGGCTGGCCGGACCCGAGTGGCTCGATTCGTGGCCGCACGCCACCGCGCTCGGCCTCGCGGCGATGTTCGTGCTCACCGCCAGTGCGCACTTCCTGTCGCCGCGCCGCGAAGCCCTGATCGCCATGGTGCCGCCGCAACTGCCCGGCCCCGCCGCGCTGGTCACGCTCACCGGCGTACTGGAACTGCTGGGGGCGGCCGGGCTGCTCATCCCGGCCACCGCCGATCTCGCCGCGGTGGCGCTGATCGCGATGATGGTCCTGATGTTCCCGGCCAATATCCGAGCGGCCAAGGCGGGCACCGGCATCAAGACCATGCCGCTGCCGCTGCGCACGGTGGTCCAGTTGGTCTTCATCGCCGCGCTGAGCGTCGTACTCTTCGGCTGATCGGGAAAAGCCCGTCTGCGCGGCGAATGTGCTTGCGCGGACGGGCTTTCGGGTGCCGGGGGTCGGCCGGTGGTGCGGGCCTTCGCGATGGTGCGCCGCAGGAACGGTGGCCGCGCGCCTACAGCACCGCCTGGGTTTGCGTCACCTTGGCGACGAGTTTCCCGGCGTCGTCGCGTATTTCGGTTTCGACGACAATGAACGAGCGGCCCGCGTGCAGCGGCGTGGCCGAGGCGGTGGCATAGCCGGAACGGACCGCGCGCAGGAAGTTCGTCTTGGATTCGACGGTGGTCGTGCCCTGCTTGCCCTCGGGCAGGTTCAGATAGGCGCACACCGCACCGGTCGCGTCGGCCAGCGACATCAGCACGCCGCCGTGCACGACACCGCCCAGGGTGCACAGCGATTCGTCCCAGGCGAGGCGGCTGCGCACCAGGGCGGGGCCGTGCTCGAGCACCTCGATGCCGAGCCGCGCGGTGAACGGCATGGTCTGGTGGAACAGCATGGTGCCCGTCTCGTCGATCATGGTGACGATCCTGCCCGAGGGGCGGGGCCGAGTCGATTATCCCCGGGGTAATGGTGTGGGGTCCGGCCAAGTGTTGCGTCGCAGGGCGTGCGCCGCCACCGTGACGAGCACGAGTGCCGCGGTCAGCCCGCCGAGCAGTAGCAACGTGCTGGGCGTGGTCCGGTCGAGGACGCCGCCCCCGGCCAGCGCGCCGAGGGCGAACGTCGCCTGGAACGCGGCGGTGAACAGCACGGCGGCGGCCTCCGGCACCGTCGGCGCGGCCTTGCCGAACCAGGCCTGCGAGGACACCGGCACCGCGCCGTAGCCGAGGCCCCAGACGACGAGCAGGCACAGCGCGCCCGGTAGCGATCGGCCGAGCACCGGCAGCAGCAGGGCGGCGAGCGCGATCAGCGCCGCCGCGCACCCGAAGGTGGTGCGCGGATACCGGGAGATCGTGGCACCGCCCAGGAAATTGCCGAGAATGCCCGCGACCCCGTAGCTCAGCAGCACGAGCGTGACGAGCCCCGGGCCGAGCCGGGGGACCTGCTCGAGAAACGGCGTCACGTAGGTGTAGGTGCCGAAGTGGGCGAAGACGACGAGAAACGTGGCCAGCAGCGCGAATCGGATATTGCTGCCGCGCAGCAGGAGGCGCAGCACGGCCGCGTCGGTGCCGCGGCGGGCGGGCAGCGGCGGCACGAAAAGTACCAGCATGCCGAGCACCGTCGCGGACAGCACGCCGAGCGCTGCGAAAGTAACGCGCCAGCCCGCGATTTCGCCGAACAGCGTGCCCGCGGGCACGCCGAGCACGGAGCCGAGCGGCACCGCGGCGAAGATCACGGCGTTGGCCCGGGGCACCGCGGCGGCGGGCACGAGGCGCTCGGCCAGTCCGGCCGCGATGGACCAGAAGCCGCCGATGGTGACGCCGACGAGCACCCGGGACACCAGCACCAGCGGGTACGCCGACGCCGAGGCCATCAGCACGTTCGCCGTGACGAGCAGGAACATGAACAGACACAGCATGATTCGGCGATCAACCCGGCCGGACGCGACGGTCACCACGGGCGCGGCGACGGCGGCGATCAGTCCGGGCGCGGCCATCATCAGGCCGGCGTTCCCGTCGGAGACGGTGAAGTCGGCACCGATCGAGGTGAGCAGTCCGATCGGCAGGATCTCGGTGGTGACGATCGCGAAGATCGCGAGGGTCACCGCGGCGACGGCGAGCCGGCCGGTGCGCGCGTTCGGCGCGGATGTCGTTGCGGGAGTAGGGAGCATCGTGGACACGTCGCCCAGTTCAACAGCGGGCGACGCGGGACTCCGGCGGGTTTCGGCCGGGACCGTATCGAGGGCGAAAACCCGCTCAGCCGCGCATGGGGGCGAGGAACTCCGCGTTCGTCTCGGACTTGCGCAGACCCTCTAGCAGCAGGTCGAGCGCCTGCTGTCCGTCCAGCGTGCCGAGCGTGCGGCGCAGCGTGTCGACCGTGGCGCGCTCGTCGGGCGCGAGCAGCAGTTCGTCGTGGCGAGTACTGGATTGGGCGATGTCGACGGCGGGAAAGACGCGCCGGTTCGCGGCGGCGCGATCCAGTTTCAGTTCGGCGTTACCGGTGCCCTTGTACTCCTCGAAGATCACCGTATCGGCCACCGAACCGGTCTCCACCAGGGCGGTGGCGATGATGGTGAGCGAGCCGCCGTGTTCGAAATTGCGGGCCGCGCCGAGGAAGCGCTTGGGCGGGGCGAGGGCGGCGGCCTCGACACCGCCCGACAGCACCCGGCCCGAGGAGGGGCTGGCCAGGTTGTAGGCGCGGGCGAGCCGGGTCAGCGAATCGAGCAGCACGACCACGTCGCGGCCCATTTCGGCCAGTCGTTTGGCGTGCTCGATGGCGAGTTCGGCCACCGCGACGTGCTCCTTGGCGGGCTGATCGAAGGTGGACGCGGCGACAGCGGCGGGCACCGCTCGGCTGAGGTCGGTGACCTCTTCGGGACGCTCGCCGACCAGCACCAGCATGAGTTCGCATTCGGGGTGGTTCTTCGCGATGCCGTGCGCGATGGCTTGCAGCACAGAGGTTTTGCCTGCCTTGGGCGGTGCGACGATGAGTGCGCGCTGGCCCTTGCCGATCGGCATGACCAGGTCGGTCACCCGGGTGGTGAGGGCGTGCTGTTCGGTTTCCAGGCGCAGGCGTTCGTTGGGGTGGACGGGTACCAGCTCGGCGAAGACGGGCCGGGAGTTGAGTTTGCCGGGGGACTGCCCGTTGACCGTCGCGACCGTCAGCAGCGGCGCGGGTTTGTCGTCTGTACTCGCGGATTGCGCTGTGCCGGTGAGAAAGTCGCCGCGGCGCAGGTGGTGTGAACGGACGAGGCGCTGGGGCACGATGAGGTCGAGCGGGCTGGGTGCGTAGCCGTCGACGCGCAGGGTGGCACGGTTTCCGACGATGTCGAGGATGCCGGTGACCGAGCGCGTCGACTGCGCAGAAGTATTGGTGTTCATGGGTTTTCCTTCAGGTGATGGTTCGTGGGTACGGCGAACGGCCGGATATACGACGGCGCGGCGAGACGCGTCGTCAGAGGTGGGATCCTCGGGATACCGGAACGGCGATGAAAAGCCGGATTCGGAGAGGGATCTCGGAATTCCTGTGGGAGGAGCTACCTACGTCCACAAGGAGAAGACCTGCCCGAGAGTACCTGGGCGATCTACACCACGCAAGGGTGGTGCGTGTAGCAGGGAGAACGACCTGCGACGCATGGGTATTCCCCGCGTCGCGCGATCGTGCCGGCCGTCGAACACGACGATGCCCGGTACGGGACGCGAAAAGCGTCCCGTACCGGGCATCGGAAGGAAGGTGATGCGGGGGTTATCCGTAGACGGCGCTGAAGAACTGGATCGCGCTGGCGATGCCGACCGGGACACCGAGCAGCACCATGCCCGCCGCCGCCCCGAGGGCGATGCCGACGCCCGCGCCGGCCAGGCACAGGCCGATCGGGCCCGCGAAGAACGTCGGCACCACGAGCGGAGCGCCGATGATGGCGCCGGCGACGCAGCCGAGGATGCCGCCGACGATGGTGCCGACCAGGGTGCCGATCGCGGTGGCCAGGCCGAACTGGGTGGCGGCGGTGCTGAGCGCGGTGTTGAAGTCGGCGCCCGCGATGTCCTTGGCCTCAGCCGGCTTCAGCATGGCGGCGGGGCGGGCTGTCGCCGGGTCGGTGCTCGGCGTGAAAGTGGCGGTGTTACCGTCGATCTGGGCCGCGATCGGCCATTCCAGGCCGTCTTTGAGATATGTCAGCGGCATTCCGGCAACCAGATGTCCCTGATTGTCCAGCACCTGGAACTGCGTGCCCTGGGTGGTCAGCGAACCGGCGTCGGTCTTCAGCACAACCGATTTGTCCACCACATTCGCGGTGTAATGGATGCCGGGCAGAATATCGGTCTGCACGGTCGTCCCGGGGGCCGGGGCCGGGTCGACGGGCGCCGCGTAGGCGGTACCGCTCGTGATGCCGATAGCCGCGATGACCAGGGTGGACGCGGCAGCAAACTTCTTGACCTTCATGTACCTCAAACACTTTCCTCAGCAGGAGCACCTTCGGCCCCTCGGGGGCTCGAGCCGGCGCGGCCCATAAATACGAACCTCCGCACAGGTTCGTCGGGGTTTATTACGCGAACGTAACAAGCACTGCAAAGGAAGCGTCAAATAGCGACCGCAAGTGTTAAAGAAATATAAATTCGGACATTCAGCTAACTCTCAGCGTCCATTTATGTGGCGCACCGCACTTTTCAGCTGAGGCGCTGGACCACCGCGCCCGGCAGCCGCGGCAGCACCAGATCGATCAGCCGCCACGGCCACGCCGGCACGCACGCCCGGCGCTGTTCCTTTTCGATCGCGCCGACCATCGCCGCGACCCCCTTCGCCAGCGGCGCCACCAAGCGCGCGTCACCGGCTTTGGCGGCCATGTCGGTGGCGATGAACCCGGGCAGCAGCGTGGTGACGGCGATCGGCGAGTTCGCCAGTTCGGTGGACAGCGCCTGCCCGAGCGCGGCGAGACCGGCCTTGCTCGCCGAGTACGCGGCCTTCTTGCCCGGCAGCCCGCGGATCGCGCTCATCGACGACACCAGCACCAGGTGCCCGGCGTGCTGGGCGTGGAAGATCTCCAGCGCCGCCTCGGCCTGGGCCAGCGCGCTGACGAAATTCGTTGTCGCCGTGGCGATATTGGCATCCGCACGGCCGGTGCCGAGCACCGCGCCCTTGCCGATGCCCGCGTTCACGATCACCCGGTCCAGTCCGCCGAGTTCGTCGCGCAATTCGCCGAACACCCGCGGTACCGCCGGATGGTCGTCGACGTCGAGCGCGCGGACGGCGACCGTGATGCCGGGGTGTGCCGCGCGAAGTTCGGCACGCAGCTCGGTCAACGCGTCCAGGCGACGGGCGCACAGCGCGAGATCACGGCCCTTGCTCGCGAAATCGCGAGCCATCGCCGCGCCCAGCCCGGCACTCGCGCCGGTGATCAGAATCTTCGTCCGCGTCATGGCCCGACGATAACGCCGGACGGGAGATCAGCCGCCGAAGGAGCCCGAGCGGGGCGGTGCGGGCACCAGCCGCCACGGCCCGCAGTTCTTCGTCTTGAACGCCACATCGGTGGGTTTGATCTCCGCGAGTACGCGGCCGCCGCGGGTGTAGTCGTTGCCGATGATGTTGCGCATGTCGGTGTTGTCGCCCTCGACCTTGAACAGCCTGCGCCAGTCACACGGGTGGTCGCGGTCTGGCGCGCCCGGCGCCTCCCACCAGCCCGGGAAGATGTCGACGCCGACCAGGTAGAGGCCGTCCTCGGGCATCGTGTTCGCGGGTTCCGCGGCGGCCGTCGCGGCGCCGAGCAGGGTCAGCGCGGACGCCATGGCACCCGCGACAAGAAGCGTGCCTGCACGCATGGTGATGTTCTCCTCGAATCGTGCTCCGCCTGCCGCGCAGCGGTTGACCTGGGAGATCGGCGAGTCTCCGGGGCCAAGATCTACCAGAGGTCGCAGTCGGATGTGGCGCATTTCGCTTTTTCTTGTCGCGATGCATGACCGGTTCGCCCGCGCTGTTGTCATCGGTCCGGTCCGCCGCGATATCCCAGGTATGACGTGTGCTCGGCTCGAGTCCGGCCGGACAGCTCGGCGGCCGGTTCCCTGTGCTGCCGCTTGCGCGGGGTTGTGTACCGACGTGGGACTTGCGGCGGTATTGGCGAGCGACCGCGCCCTGCTGCACTGGCGCGCGGTGCGGATGCTGGGTGACAGCGGTCTGGCCGAACAGGCGGTGCAGGAGTCGCTGCTACGGGCGTGGCGTTCCTGCGGGCACTTCGACGAAACCAAGGGCACCGTGCGCACTTGGCTGTTGACCATCCTGCGCAACGTCGTCATCGACCTGGCCCGCTCGCGCGCCGCCCGTCCCGGCGACACCGGGTGGGACGAGATCGGCGAGCTGAGCGATGTCCGCTACGCCCACCCCGACTTCTCGGAGCGCCTGGTCGACGGTCTCCTCGTCGCCGAGTTGCTCTCCCGGCTGCCTACGTCGCAGCGCGAGGCGGTGGTCGAGGTGATCCTGCGCGACCGCGCCTATCAAGAAGTGGCCGACGATATCGGCGTCCCCGTGGGCACCGTGAAAACCCGTGTCCACTACGCCCTGCGCTCCCTGCGCAGGCTGCCCCGCGGCGCCTGAGCCGGCGAAGCGCTGCCTCATCCGCGCGGTCGGCCGCCTATCCGCCGCGCCGGGTGACGAAGTCGAACTCGAGGTATTGCTCTGCGGCGGAAGGGATGTGGGTGAGGGTCAGGTCGGCGAGGTTGCCCTGGTCGGTCTGTACGCAGAGGTGACTGCCGGTCGTCAGGTGGTAGACGTCGTCCAGCGTCTGCGTCCAGCTGATGGTGGGGATCGCGGCGCAGCGGTCGGTGCCGGTACGGGTTGGATCCTGCGGTACCGCGAAGCGCGCGTTGCCGTCGGTCATGGCGTTGAGGGAGTCGGCGGTTTTGGAGGGACTCATGTCGACGCCGGGCACGTTCTGATCCCGCACCTGCCCGTTGTCCAGGTCGATGCCCTCGACGTTGATCAGTTTGGCGTGCCCTTGCGCGAGCGGAGGTTCGATCGTGGTCGTCGGAGCCGCGATAGACGTGGGTGGCGTCGAGGGCGACGGAGGGACGGTCGGCTCGGCGGAATCGGACCCGGAACACTGCGCGATGCCGAAGATCAGCGCGGCCAGCGCGCCGACCACGCCCGCCGCGCTGCCGACCACGGTCCAGAAGTGCGTCGATCCGTACCTGCTGCCGCTGCGGGCGGGCGGTGCGGGTTCGTGCTCTGCCATCTGCTAGCCCCCTGGTGCCGGAAAATGTCGGAATCGGGCACAGGCAGAAACGCAACCCGCGCCGCAGAAGCGGTACCGCGCGATCGGCTGAACACCAAAAACCTTACACAGCAACGGCTCTCTCGATGGCGGATTCGCCGGCGACGTTCCCGGGTGCCCGAGCCGCGTCGGCGGTTCCGGCTGAACGGTTGCTGAACTCGCCCCTGTCGGGCAGGTGACCAACTGTGAACACACATCTACTGCGGTAACGGTTCAGTAACTGGTGTTGCTATCCTGATGCTTGCGTTGCCAGAGTGAACCACTGGGTTTGGTGTTACTAATGGGAAGGGAGAGGTGCCCGGCCCCGGGTGCCGACCGAACATGAAGCAGCCAAGCATCATCAAGGCCGGAGTAGCTTCCGCCGTCACGGCCGCGGTCACGGTGACGCTGTCCGGGCTCGTCCCGGGTACCGCGACAGCCGGCCCCGCCTTCCCCGAGATGGCGAAGAAGCTGACGGGCAAAACGGTGTTCCTCGATCCGGGTCATCAGGGGCCCGGACACGGCGAGAACGTGGCCAAGCAGGTCAGCGACGGTCGCGGCGGTATGAAGGACTGCCAGACCACCGGGATGACCACGGTGCACGGCGTCCCGGAACACACCATCAACTGGAACGTCGCGCAGCTGGTGCAGACCTCGTTGGAGAGTCTCGGCGCGCGCGTGGTGCTGAGCAGGCAGGACGACCAGGGCTGGGGCGGCTGTATAGATGAGCGGGCCGCGGCCGCGAACAAGTCGGGCGCCGATGTCGCGGTCAGCATCCACGCCGACAGCGCGCCCGCCGACCAGCGCGGCTTCCATCTGATCGTGCCCGAACTCCCCATTCCCGACGCGATGATCGACAAGGTCCAGTCGGGTGCGGGGCTGGCGGCGTCCAAGGCGATGCGCGACGCGTACTTGCAGTCGGGCTTCGTTCCCGCGCCGTACGCCAGTGCCGATGGTCTGATGTCGCGCAGGGATATCGCCGGTCCCGCGCTCACCAAGATCCCCGATGTGTTCATCGAAATGGGCAACGGTGCCAACCTCGACGACGCGGCGCAGCTGGAAAGCCAAGAGGGACAGCTCAAACACGCGATCACTATCACCACGGGGTTGGTCAGCTATCTGCTCGGCCCGCCGGGAACCACGCCTGCGTCGGCCGGGGTGACGGACAACGCGCCCGCACCGCAGCCGGATCCGTCCCCCGTGCCCGCCGCGGCGCCGGCCCCGGCGAACTCGCCGCTGCAACCGCATCCGGCGTCGATCGATCCGCCGGGCGGACAGGCCGCGCCGCAGACGCTGACCCCACTGCCCGGACAGGCCGCCCCGCAAGCACAGACCGTGCCGCAGGCCCAGTCGGTGCCCAACGCACAGTCCGCGCCGAACGCACAGTCCGCGCCGAACGCACAGTCCGCGCCGAACGCACAGTCCGCGCCGCAGGGCCAGGCCTCGCCGTTCACCCCGCCCGCGCCCGGCACCCAGCAGTCCGCACCGGGCACCCAGCAGAGCCCGAGCCTGCCGGGCACCAGCCCGTCCACGGATACCCCGAGCGATATGGCGGCCGTCCGCGAAATCATGGACATGGTGCTCGAACTGGTGATGCCGCTGGCCAAGGCGCTGGGCGTGGACAACAACATGGTCACCGCGGAGCTGATCAACCTCGCCTACGCCCTCGCGGCCAAGTTCCTGGCACCGGCCAAGTAGCGCGTCTCCCGCGGGATCGAACGGCACCCTCGTCGAGGGTGCCGTTCGGCCCTTCGGCGGTGCTCGCGCCGCGCAGTATGGTGGTCGGCGTGGCTGACCGGATACCTGTTGTGATCGTCGCGGGGTTTCTCGGCTCCGGGAAGACGACGCTGCTCAACCATCTACTGCGCAACAGCCGTGGCACCCGGATCGGGGTGGTGGTCAACGACTTCGGCGCGATCAACATCGACTCGATGCTGGTGGCCGGGCAGGTCGACGCGATGGTCTCGCTCGGCAACGGCTGTGTCTGCTGCGCCGTCGACGTCGGCGAACTGGACGAGATGTTCACCCGGCTGGCGCAGCCGCGCGCCAAGATCGACGTGATCGTGGTGGAGGCCAGCGGCCTGGCCGAGCCGCGCAACCTCATCCGCATGGTGGTGGGCAGCGACAATCCGCGCATCCGTTACGGCGGTCTGGTCGAGGTGGTCGACGCCGAGCAGTTCCCGGCGAGCAGTGCGCGCCATCCCGAGCTGAGCACGCACCTGCGGCTGGCCGATCTGGTGGTGGTGAACAAGGCCGATCGGGTGCCCGCGACCGAGCTGGCCGCACTGCGACAGGATATTTCGGCGGTGGTCGGGCAGGTCCCGGTGTACGCCACCACACACGGCAGCCTCGAGGCGGGCCTGCTGTTCGACGAACCGCTGCGGGAAACTCCGCGCGTCGCCGAGCAATTGAGTTTCGACGCGCTGCTGCACGAGCACGAGCACGAACCGGGGCACACGGAGCATCGCCATCTGCACGACGACTATGTCAGCGTCTCCTTCACCAGCGAGCGGGAATTGGACCCGCGCCGGCTGATCGAGTTCCTGGAGGATCCGCCGCCCGGCCTGTTCCGGGCCAAGGGCTTCGCCACGTTCGCCGTCGCCGAGGAGCGCCGCAAGTTCGGCATGCATCTGGTCGGGCGGCACCTGGTGTTCGAGCCGCAGCACTGGGCGCGCGGCGAGCAGCGCGTCACCCAGCTGGTGCTGATCGGCGCGGGCATGGACGTCGAACTGGTCCGCAAGCGGCTGGACGACACCGTGCACACCGCCGCGGACTGGCTCGATCCGCAGTCGCTGCTCGGCGTCTGGCGCTACACACCGCACTGATCCCACGATTTGGCATCGATTCCGCGAAAGTTGGCGCGTTCGGTCCGAACCTGGCGCGTTCGGTTGTGGCGGCGGCGCGCGGCGGACACGAGACTGTCCTGGTGCCCGCCGCGTCGGCACGTGCGCAATGGAGCGAGCATGCCGCGCGACGTGTCGGGGTCGGCGCACCGATTGACGATCGAGTAGATCCGTTTGGCGACCGATGGGAGTTTTCCGTGTTGGATTCGCAGGAGAGCGCCACCGCGTATGTGATCGAGGTGCTGGAGGCCAAAGGGACCGCCACGCGCTACGACTTCGACGTGCCCAGCATTGTGGCCGAGTCGCACGCCGTCGCCAACGGCTGGGATTTCCGCGGTATCGAGGACACCACGTTCTGGGGGATCGCGGCGCGTTTCCTCAAGCCGTGACCGACCAGCGGCGCGCGGCGCGTCGCATCGAGCCCGCGTCCGAATAGCCGAGGAGTTCGGCTTGGCGCGCTCGGCTCAACTTGCCCGTGGCGGTCGCCGCGTCGAGCCGGGCGGTGCGCGCCCGGTCCAGTTCCTGCCGCCACGTCGTGCCCGCCTCCATCAGGCGCCGTTGCAGCGTCCGTGGGCTGGTGGCCAGGCTGCGGGACACCCGATCCAAGGACACGTCGCCGGACTCCAGGGCGTCGGCCAAGGCGGCCGCGACGCGTTCGGGCCACGCGCTGGCCAGCGGCGGCGGGGGCGGCAGCGCCTCGGCCAGCGGTCGCAGGATGGCGGCGAGCACCGGGTCGCTGGTGGTGAGCGGCAGGTCCATGTCGGCCGCGCGGAAGACCATCGCGTCCACCGGTGCGTCGAACTCGATCGCGGTGGTGCCGAACACCTCGACGAATGTGCGCACCTGCGCGGGTGCCGATTGGCGCAGCGAAACCCGCAGCGGCACAAGGGGTTCACGGACCACCCGGCGGGCGCGGCTGAGCACGGCGGTCAGGCCCCACAGCTGGGTGAGGTCGCGGCCGCGGCCCTCGCCCCGGATCATGTCGAGATAGAGGGTGACTTCCTCGTCGTTCTCCGCGACCAGATCGAAACGGTGATTGGTGGTCACCGCGGTGACGTACGGCCCGCAGGTGGCCAGGCCCGCGCCGAGGGTCGGCGCGGTGGAGAACAGATAGTCGTAGAGGCCGAGCGTGGGCAGTTGGTAGCGCCGGGCCACGTTCAACGCGACATCCGGGTCACCCAATCCGTGCTCGCCGAGCTCCCACAACCGGGAAAAGGTGTGGCTGGGCAGGTGCACGTCGTCACCGGCCATCGTCCATTCCGGTAGCCCGGTCTCCTTGATCAACCGGTCTCGATCGAGCCCGGCCGCGCTGAGCTGAGAGATGACGAAGCGGTGCAGCAGAACCTGGTCGGTGCCCATCGCGTCCTCCCGTGTCTCGCGGGGTCTCCCGCCACCCCGGTGCTGTGCTGAACGGCTGCGCTACGCACGTCCGGCAGGCCGGACCTGCCGTCGATGAACTGCGCGCGCGAAAACGCTAACTCCGGTGTGTTGATTCGTCATAGGATTCATGTCACGGGCTTGTTACGCCCCACAGGCATTGACCCATTCGGACAATCCGTCGGCGAACAACTGCCGCTTCCAGATCGGCACCTCGTGCTTGATCCGGTCCACCAATTCGGCGCACGCGGTGAACGCCTCCGCGCGGTGTGCGGCGGCGACGGCGACGACGATCGCGTCGTCGCCGATCGTCAACTCGCCCACCCGGTGCACGGCCGCGACCGGCAACTCCGACGACGCGGCCAATTCGGCGCAGACCTTGCGCAGGAAGCGCTCGGCCTCCGGGTGCGCGGAGTACTCCAGCGCGGCGACCGCCTGGCCGCCGTCGTGGTCGCGCACCTTGCCGGTGAACACCACGACCGCGCCGTAGTGCGGCCCGGTCACCGCGGCCGCCACCTCGGCGGCGTCGAGCGGCTGGGCGCTGATCCGCGCGAGCCGGACGGTGGGTTCAGTTGTCGTCATGGTTGCCGCCTCCGGCTACTTGCGCGAGCAGATGATCGAGCAGTGGTTCGAGCACCGCGATACCGTCCTTGACGCCGCCGGGGGAGCCCGGCAGGTTCACCAACACCGACCGGCCGGACAATCCGGCCACGCCGCGGCTGAGCGCCGCGAGCGGAAACTTCGCGGTGCCGCGCTGGCGGATCGCCTCGGCGACGCCGGGGAGTTCCCGGTCGAGCAGGGCGAGGGTGGCCTCGGGGGTCGCGTCGGTGGGCGAGGCGCCGGTGCCACCGGTGCTGACCACCAGTGACGGCTGGAACCGCAGCGCGTCGGCCAGGCCGACGGCGATGTCCGCGTCGGCGTACACCAGCGGCCCACGCACCGAAAAGCCGAGGCCCGCAAGCCATTCGGTGAGCACGGGGCCGGTCGTGTCGAGCCGGGTGCCCGCGGCGGCACCGGTCGAGGCGACCACGACCACCGCCGAGCGCGACTCGAAATCGGTTTCTACGCCGACGGTTTCGGGCGCGGATGCGGGTGGTGTCGACCGTTCCCAATGTCCGTGCTTGCCACCGTCTTTGGTGAGCAAACGGACGTCGTTCAGCGTTGCCGCCGGATCGACCGCCTTCACCATGTCGTGCAGCGTCAGTCCCGCGACAGCCACCGCGGTGAGCGCCTCCATCTCGACGCCGGTGGGCCCCTTGGTCTTCGCGGTCGCCTCGATGGTGATCGCGGTATCGGTGAACCCGAACTCGACCTTGACCGAGGACAACGCCAGCTGATGGCACAGCGGGATCAGCTCCGAGGTCTTCTTCGCCCCGGCGATGCCCGCGATCCGCGCGGTGGACAGCACATCGGCCTTGGGCAGGTCGTCGGCGCGCACCAGCGCGATCACCTCGGCGGTGGTCCGGAGCTCGCCCGCCGCGAGCGCGACCCGGGTGGTGTCGGCCTTCGCGCTCACATCCACCATGCGGGCCCGGCCCTCGCCGTCCACATGGGACAACTCACTCATCACACACTCCTCGGGTAACTCCGCTGTGCGACAAGGCGTGTCACAGCGTCCACACTCGTACCACGGCGCCCGCGGGCAGCGTGGTGACCTCGGCGGGAACGTCGATCAGGACGTCGGCCCACGCCATGCTCGCGACCAGGTGTGAGCCGGGACCGGACACCACCTCGACCGCCTCCGGAAGCTGTTGCGGCGCAGGCTGACCGCCGGATTCCGGATGAATCAGCTTGCCGCGCAGGAATTGCCGCTTACCCTGTGGCGAGCGAGCCACCGCGTTGTGCAGCGGCAGGTCGTAACTCGGCACCGGGTCCAGTCCGGCGAGCCGGCGCAGGATCGGCCGGGCGAACACCTCGAACGACACCATGGTGCTGACCGGGTTGCCCGGGAAGCTCAGCACCGGAACCCCGTCGACCACGGTGCGTCCCTGCGGTCCGCCGGGCTGCACCGCCACCGGCCCGAACTGCCCGCCGAGCGGCTCGAGCACGTCCTTGACCACCTCGAAATCGCCCTTGGACACCCCGCCGGAGGTGAAGACGACATCGGCGGAGCCGGTCGCGGCGGCCAGCAGCTTGCGGAACTGCGCGGGATCGTCGGTGCTGTGCTCGACCGAGACGACGGTGACGCCGTTCGCAGTGAGCGCGGCCGCCAGCGCGATCCCGTTGGAGTTGTAGATCTGCCCGGGGCGCAGGTCGGCACCCGCCGGGACCAGCTCGTCGCCGGTGGTGATGATCGCGGCGAGCACCGGGCGCAACACCGCGACGGCCGGCAACCCGACCGCGGCGAGCGCGGCGATGTGCCGGGGCGCGAGGGTGGTGCCCGCGCGGGCGAGCAGCTCGCCCGCGCGCACGTCGGTACCCGGCTCCCGGACGAATTCGCCTGCGCTGCGGCCGTGTTCGACCGTCACCGTGCCCTCGTCCGCGTGCGCGTCCTCGACCGGGACCACGCAGTCCGCGCCCGGTGGGATCGGCGCGCCGGTCATCACCTTCATCGCCGCGCCCGGCGGCAGCGGCGTCTGCCCCGCGTTGCCCGCCGCGACCACACCGGCCAGCGGCAGCGTCACGGGGGCGACCGCGACGGACGCGGCGCGCACCGCGTAGCCGTCCATCGCCGAATTGCGGAACACCGGCAGGTCGACGGGCGCGCGGACATCGTCGGCCAGCTGCCTGCCCAACGCGTGCGGCACCGCGACGTCCTCGACCGCCCGCGCGGCCAACGGCCGCAACAGCTGTTCGATGCTGTCGCGGTACTCGTCGACCGGCCGGGCCGAGATACTGGCGGGCCTTGGATTCATGCGAGCCAGCGTAATCGGTGCCGATCGGTACCGGCCGCCTGTCCCGCTTGTACGAAGCTCAGAAAAATGTCCGGTGCTCGGCGGCGGTTTCCGTACCTTCGGCGGCTGACCACCGAGGGCCGGAGGTCATAATGGACACGTGACTCTGGTCGAGATGGGGATACCTGCCGTGCGGTCCGGGCGTCCCTCGCTCGACGGACGCCCCGATACGCCCTTCCTGCTGGACCGCTTCGGGCGGGTGGCGCGCGATCTGCGCGTGTCCATCACCGAGAAGTGCTCGCTGCGCTGTACCTACTGCATGCCCGAGGAGGGCCTGCCCGCGATCCCGCCGGACGAGCTGCTGACCGTCGACGAGATCGTCCGGTTGGTGCGGCTCGCGGTGCGCGAACTCGGCGTGCGGGAGGTCCGGTTCACCGGCGGTGAGCCGCTGATGCGCCGGGATCTGGAGCGGATCATCGCGGGCTGCCACGAACAGGTGCCGGATGTGCCACTGGCGATGACGACCAACGGCGTCGGGCTCGAGCACCGTGCGCACGCGCTGGCCGCCGCGGGGCTGCACCGGGTGAACGTCTCGCTGGACACCGTGGATCGCGCGGGCTTCGCCGAGCTGACCCGGCGCGACCGGCTCGGCTCCGCGCTGGCGGGGATCCGCGCCGCCCGCGACGCCGGGCTCGCACCGGTGAAGATCAATGCCGTGCTGATGCGCGAAACGCTCTCCGGCGCAGCGGATCTGCTGCAGTGGTGCCTCGACGAGCAGTGTGCGCTGCGGTTCATCGAGGAGATGCCGCTGGACGCCGACCATGAATGGGCGCGCGCGAACATGGTCACCGCGGCCGAACTGCTCGACGTGCTCGGCGCGCGGTTCACGCTGACCCCCGCCGGTCGTGACGATCCGGCCGCGCCGGCCGAGACCTGGCTGGTGGACGGCGGTCCCGCCACCGTCGGCATCATCGCCTCGGTCACCCGCAAGTTCTGTGACACCTGCGACCGCACCCGGCTCACCGCCGACGGCATGCTGCGCTCCTGCCTGTTCAGCGATCAGGAATACGATCTGCGCCAGGTGCTGCGCTCGGGGGCCGACGACGACGAACTGGCCACACTGTGGCGCGGTGCGATGTGGAACAAATGGGCGGGTCACGGTATCGACGCCGAGGGCTTCGTCCCGCCCGAACGCACGATGGGAGCCATCGGTGGTTGAGATCCGCTATTTCGCCGCGATCGCGGACGCCGTCGGCAAGGACCGGGAGCACCTGGACTTCCCGGTCGGCGCGACCGTCGGCGACCTGCGTTCCACCCTGTCCGCGTCGTACGGGCCCGACCTGGACAAGATGCTGTCGGTCTGTGCCTATCTGGTCGGTGACGAACTCACCCGCGATCCCGCCGCCGCCCTGACCCAGCGGGTGGATGTGCTGCCGCCCTTCGCGGGCGGCTAGGGCCTGGCGCGTGATGTAGAGACCCGGTGGCGGTGTTCGTCGCTTGAATAGAGGGGCAGCAGGCCCTTCGATTCGAGGAAGGATGGCGATCATGCAGTACTTGGCGACATTGGTGGGACCCGCGGACGCGCCCTACGCCCAGCCGGGCACCCCGGAATTCGACGCGGAGGTCGCGCGCTACGCCGCCTTCGAGGCCGCGGCGGGCGCGGCGATCGCGGGCGGTGTCGCGCTGTTCCCGGCGGAGACCGCCGTCGAACTCCGGCACACCGGCGGCAGGCTGATCACGACCAACGGCCCGTTCCCCGAGCAGACCGAGGTGGTCGGCGGGTTCCTCGTGTTCGACTGCGCGGACCTCGACGACGCCATCGAACTGGCCCGGCAAGCGCCCGCGGCCGAGGACGGTGCGGTCGAACTGCGCCCGCTGGTCCAGTGGGCACCGCACGACGATCCGGGCCCCGACTGGTGGCTTGCGCTGCTCTGGGAGGCCCCGGGCGCGGTGATCGCGCCGGGCACCCCCGAATGGGATCCCGCGGTGGCCGAACATGAGCGGTTCGGCGCGAAGTTCGGCGCATCTCTGCGCGGCGGTGGCGCAGTGCAGCCACCGACGACCGCGACCACGGTGCGGGTCCGTGACGGTCAGCTGTCCCTCACCGACGGCCCGTTCGCCGAATCGGCCGATGTGATCGACGGTCTGTATCTCTTCGCGGCGCCGGACCGGGCCGCCGCGACCGAGATCGCGAGCCAGATCCCCTGCGGGGAGAAAGGACACGTGGAACTGCGCCGGGTCGTCGAACTCGACGACTGAGCACGGGATCCGCGGGTAGAAATAGTTTCGGGCCGGGTGTAGAGAAATCCGCGCGGCGTTCGTCGTCTGAGTAGGGAAGGGTATCGGGCCCCTCCGTTCGAGGAAGGTTGGCGACCATGCACTACTTGGCCACGATTGTCGGCGGCGAATCCGGGCCGAGCGCCGCGCCGGGCACACCGGAGTTCGACGCGGGCGTCGCGAAGTACGCGGCGTTCCAGGAGCAGGCGGGCGCGGCGATCGCGGGCGGCGCGGCGCTCTACCCGTCGGCCACGGCCGTCAATATCCGCGGCGGCGCCGGCGAAACGTTGATCACCGATGGCCCGTTCACCGAACAGAACGAGGTGGTCACCGGTTTCTACGTGTTCGACTGCGCGAATCCGGACGAGGCGATCCAGCTCGCCAGGAAGATTCCGGCGGCGGCGCGGGGCTCGATCGAGGTGCGGCCGATGCAGATGTGGCTGCCGCACTCGACGCCCGGCGCCGACTGGTGGCTGGCGCTGCTGTGGTCGCCCCAGGGCGATTTCGTGGCGCCCGATACGCCGGAGTGGGACACGATGGCCGCCGCGCATCAGCGGTTCGTCGATCAGGTGGGTCCGGCGATCCAGGGCGGCGGCGCACTGCGGCCGCCGGCCGAGGCGACCATCGTGCGGGAACGTGACGGCGCCCTGCTGCTCACCGATGGTCCGTTCACCGAGGGCGCCGAGGTGGTCGATGGGCTCTATGTGTTCACCGCGGCGAGTCCGGCGCGGGCAGGCGAGATCGGCGCGCGGATCCCGCGTGGCGAGAAGGGGCGCACCGAGCTGCGCCGGATCGTCGACGTGGGCTTCTGATCGTGCGCGGCGGCCAGGACACGGCGATCGACGGCATCTACCGGGCCGAATTCGGTCGTGCCCTGGCCACGGTCGCCCGGCTGGTCGGCGATATCGGGCTGGCCGAGGACGCGGTGCACGAGGCGTTCGCCGACGCGCTGCGCAGTTGGCCGGGCCGCGGGGTGCCGGCCAACCCGGGCGCCTGGATCACCACCGCGGCCCGCAATCGCGCACTGGACCGGGTGCGGCGCGAGTCGGCCCGGGGCGCCAAGGAGCAGGACGCCGTCCTGCTGACCGTGCCGAACGAGGAGCCCGACGTGACGCCGGTACCGGACGACCAACTCCGCATGATCTTCACCTGCTGTCATCCCGCGCTGTCGCAGGAATCGCAGGTCGCCTTGACGCTGCGGCTGGTGTGCGGGCTGCGCACGGTCGAGATCGCCCGGGCCTTCCTGCAGCCGGAACACACTGTGGCGCAACGGCTCACCCGGGCGAAGGCGAAGATTCGCGCGGCCGGTATTCCGCTGCGGGTGCCGCCCGTGCACCTGCTGCCCGAGCGGGTGCCCGCCGTGCTGGCGTGCGTCTACCTGGTGTTCACCGAGGGGTACGCCGCGACCGCGGGCCCGGCCGCCATCCGAGATGAGTTGTGCGACGAGGCGATCCGGCTCGGACGGCTGCTGGGCGGGTTGCTGCCGGGGGAGCCGGAGGCCAGGGCGCTGCTCGCCCTGATGCTGCTGAACGACAGTCGCCGAACCCAAAGACGCAGCGCCGAAGGCGATCTGGTGCCGCTGGAGGACCAGGACCGGGCCGGCTGGAATCGGGTCGCGATCGAAGCGGGACTGCGCTGCCTGATCTCGGCCGCCGCGGCGGGCAACGGCCCCTACCTGATTCAGGCCCGGATCGCCGCCGCGCACGCCACCGCGCTCAGCTTCGCGGAAACCAATTGGGCCGCAGTGGTTTCGGCCTACGACGAACTACTGGCGTACTCCGCGTCGCCGGTGATCCGGGTGAACCGGGCGATCGCCGTCGCCTTCCTGCACGGCTTCGCCGCGGGCCTGGCCGCGCTGGACGAGGTGGCCGATCATCCCCGCCTCGGTACCTCGCACCTGGTGCCCGCCACCCGCGCCGACCTGCTCCGCCGCGCCGCCCGCTATCCGGAGGCGGCCGACAACTATCGGGCGGCACTGGCGCGGACCCCGAACGATCAGGTCCGCCGCTTCCTCACCCGCCGCCTGGACGAGGTGACCGCCCGCATCCGCGCCGACGCGTAGCCGGGTGTGGCAAGCCGCTATTCGCGCCACCAGGTGTCGAGCGGGGTCACCGGGACCGCGCGCTTGTGCCGGGTGGTGCGGAAGATGGATTCGATCCGCTCGGACACCTCGGCGGTGACGTCCTTGCCCTCGAGATAGTCGTCGATCTCGCGATAGGTGAGGCCGAGCGCCTCCTCGTCGGGCAGGGCGGGTCGGTCGTCCTCCAGATCCGCGGTCGGCACCTTGGACCAGACGCTGGTCGGTGCGCCGAGCTCTTGCAGCAGCGCCGCGCCCTGCCGCTTGGTCAGGCCGGTGAGCGGGGTCAGGTCCACGCCGCCGTCGCCGTACTTGGTGAAGAAGCCGGTCACCGCCTCGGCCGCGTGGTCGGTGCCGACGACCAGCAAATTCTCCTGCCCCGCCAGGGCGTATTGGATCACCATCCGTTCGCGGGCCTTGATGTTGCCGCGCACGAAGTCGCGCAGCTTGTCGATCTTCAACGCCGAGGCCACCTCGCCGGCGGCCGCGTTCGCGCTGGGGCGCACGTTCACCGACACCGACCTGTCCGGCTGGATGAAGCGCAGCGCCGTGCGCGCGTCGGCCTCATCGGCCTGTACGCCGTAGGGCAGCCGCACCGCCAGGAAGGTGGCGTCCGCGCCGTCGGCCCGCAGTTCCTCGGCGGCAAGTTGACACAGCCGCCCGGCCAGCGAGCTGTCCTGACCGCCGCTGATGCCGAGCACGAAACCCTTTGCGGGAGTGGCGTTCAGATAGTCCTTCAGGAAGTCGACCCGGCGCCGCACCTCGGCTTTCGGTTCGATACTCGGCTGGACGCCCAATTCCGCAATGATCTGTTCGCGCAGGTTCCGCATGCCAGCCCACTCTACTGACTGTTCATCCCGAAACAACGCGGCGAACCAAGGCTTCCCAGTTGTCCCCGATCTGTTCGCGGCTGTACCCCTGGGTGTGCATCTGGTGCATGACCAGGGCCGAGCCGAGCGCCGCGACCAGGCTGTCGGCGAGCAGCGGAATCTCGCCGGGCATGCCCGCCTCCCGCAGCAGCATCGCCACGTGCGCCTTGAGCAGCAGATAGGGTGCGCCGGAAAACCGCTCGCCGGCCTCACCGACCTCGGCGGCGCGGTACAGCTCGCCTTCCACGTCGATATCGCGCAGCCGGGCCCGGCCGAACGCCACGAGCCGGTCGACCGGCGGCGCGCCGGGGCCCAACGGGGGCGG
Organism: Nocardia brasiliensis NBRC 14402; assembly: GCF_000308475.2. GTDB lineage: Bacteria > Actinomycetota > Actinomycetes > Mycobacteriales > Mycobacteriaceae > Nocardia > Nocardia brasiliensis. The sequence continues at coordinate 27,048 of NZ_BAFT02000016.1, forward strand.
GCCGAACATGAACGCGTGCTGGAACTTTCGCTCCGAATGGTCGAGCAACGCCAGCAGTAGCCCGGATCGATTGCCGAACCGGCGGAAGACGGTGCCCTTGCCGACACCGGCCCGTTTGGCGAGCGCGTCCATGGTGAGACTGTCCACGTCGTGTTCGCGTACCAGCTGCTGCGCGGCGTCGAGCAGCAACTGCCGATTGCGCGCGGCGTCGGCGCGCTCGGTGGGCTCGGCCGTGCCGGGCAGCGGCGCGCCGATGCCGAGCAGGGGTCGGCCTTCGGGCGCCGGGATATCCGAAGTGGGGTAGCTCACAGCACTCACGCAGTCTCCGCGGGAAGTAATCGGACCGTGGTCCGGTTAGTGTCAGGTGAAAGTTCGGACACCACACTCAGTACACCAGGAGTCGTCATGGGACAGACCCGCATCCTCGCTCTCGTCGGTAGCCTCCGTGCCGCGTCGATCAATCGACGACTGGCCGAGACCGCTGCCCTCACCGCCCCCGAGGGCGTAGAGATCACGCTCTACGAGGGTCTCGCCGATATTCCTTTCTACAACGAAGACCTCGATATCGAGGGAGCCGTGCCCGCACCGGCGCAGGCGCTGCGCGACGCGGTCGCCGCGGCCGACGGCCTGCTGATCGTGACGCCCGAATACAACGGCACGCTGCCGGGCGTGTTGAAGAACGCCATCGACTGGGCCTCGCGCCCGTACGGTGCGGGTGCGATCAAGGCCAAGCCGACGGCCGTGATCAGCGCCTCGATCAGTCCGCGCGCCGCGCAGTGGGCGCATGGCGACACGGTCAAGTCGCTCGGGGTGGCCGGCGCCACGGTCGTGGAGGCCGCGCATCTGCACTTCGCGACGATCGGCGAGCGGTTCGGCGCGACACACCCGCGCGAAGACGCGGAAGCGCTGACCGAGCTCGCGGCCTCGGTGCACGAGTTGGTGGAGGCGGCGCGCGGTGAACTCGTCACCGTGTAAGCTTCCCGTCCGGTCTCGAAGAGGGCCATCTCTCCCGGTAGAGGTGGCCCTCTTCGCTTGTCCCGAGGGTTTGCTGGATATCAGCTACGGTACGAAATTGTGATCTGCACCACGGCCGTGTCGGGTTGCGAATCGAGTGTCCAGGTACTTACCGCCTTCGAATTTCATCCTTGTGACTCGCAACATGTCGTGTTGGATGAATCTGTCGGCCACTAGGTGTAGTGTCTTCGGTACTGGAAGACGGCATGACATCCCGCCCTGCGTACCTCGGCCCGAAGGGGCTGAGCAGGAGGTTCGAGGCCAGATCCAGGAGTTTGCGCAGCAACTCGGATCGTGCATTGCAGGTCGGTCGGAATGACCGGCATACGGATCACAGGCTGTGGATCAGGCACAAGGAGAGAGGGACCTCAATGACCGTCACCGTGTACACCAAGCCCGCTTGCGTCCAGTGCAATGCCACCTACAAGGCCCTCGACAAGGCCGGGGTGGACTACGAGGTGATCGACATCTCGGAGAACGAGGAGGCCCGTGACTACGTCATGGCCCTCGGTTACCTGCAGGCGCCGGTCGTGGTGGCCGGTGAGGATCACTGGTCCGGCTTCCGGCCCGACCGGATCAAGTCGCTCGCGACCGTCGCGGCCTGACGCCGCGCCGTTTCCTCCGAGAGAGGTGAGGTGAGCGTGTCCGGCAACGACGATCGCTCGAGCACCGCACCCGGCGCACTGGTCTACTTCTCCAGCGCCTCGGAGAACACGCACCGCTTCGTCGAGAAGCTGGGTATCCCGGCGACTCGCATTCCATTGCATACCGCCGACTCGCTGCGCGTCGACGAGCCCTACGTGCTGATCGTCCCCACCTACGGGGGCGGTCGGCACGTGCTCGACGCGCAACGGCCGAACAGCATCAGCGGTCACCGATCCGACAAGGATTTCGTGCCGCGCCAGGTCGCCAAGTTCCTCAACGATCCGCACAACCGCGCGCTGCTGCGTGGCGTGGTCGCGGCGGGTAACACGAACTTCGGCGACACCTACTGCTATGCGGGTGAGGTGATCTCGCGCAAGTGCGGGGTGCCCTACCTGTACCGCTTCGAACTCATGGGAACCGCCGAGGACGTCGAGCGCGTCCGAGAGGGATTGGGATTGTTTTGGCAACAACAACGACAGCACCGACCGGAAAAACGGCTCGCTTAGAGCAGCCGCCGGTCCGCAATGCCGAGACAGGCGAGGTACTCGACTACCACGCCCTCAATGCGATGCTGAACCTGTACGGCCCGAACGGTGAGATCCAGTTCGACAAGGACCGGGAGGCGGCGCACCAGTACTTCCTGCAGCACGTCAACCAGAACACCGTCTTCTTCCACAACTTGGACGAGAAGCTGGACTACCTGGTCGACGAGAACTACTACGAGTCCGAGGTGCTCGAGCAGTACAGCCGCGGGTTCATCAAGAAGCTGTTCCAGCAGGCCTACGCCAAGAAGTTCCGGTTCCCCACCTTCCTCGGCGCGTTCAAGTACTACACCTCGTACACGCTGAAGACCTTCGACGGCAAGCGCTACCTGGAGCGGTTCGAGGACCGCGTCTGCATGGTCGCGCTCACCCTCGCCGCCGGCGACGAGGTGCTCGCGGGCAAGCTGGTCGACGAGATCATCGACGGTCGTTTCCAGCCGGCCACCCCGACCTTCCTCAACTCGGGCAAGAAGCAGCGCGGCGAGCCGGTGTCCTGCTTCCTGCTGCGCATCGAGGACAACATGGAGTCCATCGGGCGCTCCATCAACTCCGCGCTGCAGCTGTCCAAGCGCGGCGGCGGGGTCGCCCTGCTGCTCACCAACATTCGTGAGCACGGCGCGCCGATCAAGAAGATCGAGAACCAGAGCTCGGGCGTCATCCCGATCATGAAGCTGCTGGAGGACTCGTTCTCCTACGCCAACCAGCTCGGCGCGCGCCAGGGCGCGGGTGCGGTGTATTTGCACGCGCACCACCCCGACATCTACCGGTTCCTGGACACCAAGCGGGAGAACGCGGACGAGAAGATCCGCATCAAGACCCTCTCGCTGGGCGTGGTGATCCCCGACATCACCTTCGAGCTGGCGAAGAAGAACGAGGACATGTACCTGTTCTCGCCGTACGACGTGGAGCGCATCTACGGTAAGCCGTTCGCCGATATCGACGTCACCGAGAAGTACTACGAGATGGTCGACGACAAGCGGATCCGCAAGTCGAAGATCAAGGCGCGCGAGTTCTTCCAGACCATCGCCGAGCTGCAGTTCGAATCCGGTTACCCGTACATCATGTTCGAGGACACGGTGAACCGGGCCAACCCGATCGCGGGCAAGATCACCCACTCCAATCTGTGCTCGGAGATCTTGCAGGTCTCCACGCCGTCGGTGTTCAACGACGACCTGTCCTATGCCAAGGTGGGCAAGGACATCTCGTGCAACCTCGGCTCGCTGAACATCGCCAAGACGATGGACTCACCCGATTTCGCGCAGACCATCGAGACGTCCATCCGGGCGCTGACCGCGGTCTCGGATCAGACGCACATCTACTCGGTGCCCTCGATCGAGCAGGGCAACAACGAGTCCCACGCGATCGGTCTCGGCCAGATGAACCTGCACGGCTACCTGGCGCGCGAGCGGGTGCACTACGGCTCCGAAGAGGGCATCGACTTCACCAACATCTACTTCTACACCGTGGTCTACCACGCGATCCGGGCGTCGAACCTGATCGCGCAGGAGCGCGGCACCTACTTCGGCGGCTTCCCCGAGTCGAAGTACGCCAGCGGTGAGTACTTCGACAAGTACACCGAGCAGGTGTGGGAGCCGAAAACCGAACGGGTCGCGCGGCTTTTCGCCGACGCCGGGGTGCACATCCCGACCCAGGACGACTGGCGGGCGCTGAAGGCGTCGGTCATGGAGCACGGCATCTACAACCAGAACCTGCAGGCGGTTCCGCCGACCGGGTCGATCTCCTACATCAACCACTCCACCAGTTCCATCCACCCGGTGGCGTCGAAGATCGAGATCCGCAAGGAAGGCAAGATCGGCCGCGTCTACTACCCGGCACCCTACCTCGACAACGACAACCTCGAGTACTACGACGACGCCTACGAGATCGGCTACGAGAAGATCATCGACACCTACGCCGCGGCCACCCAGCACGTGGACCAGGGCCTGTCGCTGACCCTCTTCTTCAAGGACACCGTCACCACCCGCGACCTCAACCGCGCCCAGATCTACGCCTGGCGCAAGGGCATCAAGACCCTCTACTACATCCGCCTGCGCCAGATGGCGCTGGAGGGCACCGAAGTAGAAGGCTGCGTCTCCTGCATGCTGTAACACCGCACAACGCCGAAAGCCCCGGTGCCGCAATGGCGCCGGGGCTTTCTCGGTCTACGGTTCAGGCCAGGGTGGGGGCCACTTCGCGTTCGAAGAGCTCGATGCCGGAGGTGTCGTAGGCGGCTTCGGGGAAGTTGAGGATGGCGTAGCCGAGGCCGAGGTCACACAGGCCGGCGAGGCGCTCGGCGACCTGCTCCGGGGTGCCGACGGCGGCGGAGGTGCGGAACATGCCGTCCACGAAACCCTTGGCCTGATCGTCGCCGATCACCGTGGCCAGCTTGCCTTGCACCGCCGAAAGGCGTTCTTCGACTTCGGTTTCGGTACTCGCGATGATCGCGTTGAAGTTCGAGGAGCGCACGATGGCGGCGAAATCGGTGCCGACGTCGGCACAGTGCGCGCGCAGGATGTCCGACTTCGCGGCGAACTCGTCGGGCGCGCCGCTGAAGTTGGTGTATTGGGCGTACTTCGCCGCGATCCGCAACGTCTTCTTCTCGCCGCCGCCCGCGATCCATAGCGGAATGCCGTTCTCCTGCAACGGAAGCGGCTGCACGATCGCCCCGTCGACCTGGTAGTACCTGCCGTCCAGCGTCGCCTTGCCGGTGGTCCACGCCTGCCGGAAGATCTGCACGCCCTCGTCGAGCCGGCCGAGCCGCTCACCCGCCGACGGGAAACCGTAACCGTAGGCCCGCCACTCGTGTTCGTACCAGCCGCCGCCGATGCCCATCTCCGCCCGGCCACCGGAGATCAGGTCGACGGTCGCGGCGACCTTCGCCAGATAGGCCGGGTTCCGGTAGCTCATCGCGGTACACATCTGCCCGAGCCGCACCCGCGAGGTGGACGCCGCGAACGCCGACATCAGCGTCCACGCCTCGTGGGTCGCCTCCTCGGTGGGCACGGGCACGGTGTGGAAGTGGTCGTACACCCACAGGGATTCCCAGATGTCGGCGGCATCCGCGCGTTGCGCGAGGTCCCGCATCACCCGCCACTGGTCGGCGGGGTCGATACCGACGAGGTCGAGCCGCCAACCCTGCGGGATGAAGATGCCGAAGCGCACAGATTTCTCCTTCGTATGTTTGCCACAACCCAACCAATCATCCCGTGCTCGGCTGGTTGGCGCCGGTCAGCGCTCGCGGTGGGGCCGTTCCTGTTGTGCTGGAGCGGATTTGGGTGGCAGGACCACCGGATCGGGTTCGCCGGGGACGATCTCCGGAGCGATCTCGTTCGTCGGATAGTGGTGGGACTCGTAGACCGGTAGGGAGCCGAAGCGGGCCGGGTGCCCGGTCTCGACCCCGGCGAAATGGTGTTCGAGCAGGTTGGCGGCGTGTAGCGTGCCGGTCGCACCGCGGAACCCGGCGGCCACCCGGGCGGCGCCGTCGCGGCAGGCCAGCGCCCGCTCGATCCCGGCGCGCAGTGTGGCGACGGTGAGCCGTTTCGGCGCGACGCAGCTGCCCGCCTCGTTGCCGACCACCCGGCGCGCGACCTCGAAGTGGTCCCGCCCGGACGGCACGACGCACACGGGAACGCCGGTGGCCAAAGCCTTTTGGACAAGGCCCATGCCGCCGTGCGAGACCACCACGGCGGCGCGGTCGAGCAGCAGGTGGTGCGGCACGAACCGTTCGACTCGCGCATTCGGTGCGGCGGTGAGGGTTTCGGGATCGATGGCGCCCGAGGTGACCACGGTGTACATCCCGCTGTCGGTCAGCGCGTCCATCGCCGTCTGGGCGATCCTGCCGTCGTCGTGGAATTCGGTCGAGCAGGTGACCAGCGCCAAGGGACGATCGATCGCGGCCAGCCACGCGGGCGGTTCGGCGTCCGGGGCCCACAGTCCGGGGCCGACCTGGGCGACGGATTCCGGCCAGTCCGAGCGCACGTCGTCGAACGGCGGCGCGGTGAAGTTGAGGGTCAGCGGCGGTTTGCGCAGGTAGTCGACGATGCTGTCCAGGGCGTCGAGGCCGTAGTACTGGCGCATGTGATTGAGCTCGGGGAGCACCTCGTTCCATCTTCGTTCCAGGAACCAGTGCAGGCCGTTGTCGCGCAGGCGGCCGAACAGATCGGTCCGCGGGGCCAATCCGGGGCCGAAGGGCGGTGTGTCGACGGAGGGGAGTGGCAGCAGCTTCGGCGCCCAGGAGGCCCATGGCAGCCCGCTGGCCGCGGCGAGGATCTGCGCGCCCGGCGCGGTGATGTCGATCAGCAGCGCGTCGGGGCGTTCGGCGATGATCGCGCTGCGCAGCGCCTGGATCTCGTCGGGGATGCGGGCGACGAGCGCGCGCAGCGCGGCGCGCAGGGCGGGGATCTTGGCGGTGGTGGCCCAGTCGTTGAGCGTGTCCATCGCCAAAGCCGGTGGCAGCTCGCGCACCGTGAGGCCGAGGGGGCCGAGCTCCCGCTCGCTACCGGGAATCGTCAGCACGGTGACGGAGTGGCCGCGGGAAACCAGCTCGGACAGTACAGGCGCGACCGGATACAGATGTCCCTTTGCCGGTGAGGTGAAGGCCAGTATCTTGGTCATGCCACACGCTAACGCATAGCAAATGGATGTGCAGAGGGTGTTGGTGAACCGTTATCGGCAGATGCAACGCGTCTACAAGGCTGGCTTCAGCGTTTGTTTCCGCAAGTAGTGCCCAATTCGCGGCGGACTATTGGTCGCCGGGGCTGAAAGGTTCAACAAGGACAAGCTTCCGGTATGAAGTACTGATGTTCCATTCGCAATCATCGAGCAAACGCCCGGCTGAGTGGGTGTGCTAAGCAAGGAGCATGACGAGCGCCATCGGTCTGCTGCTGTTCCCCGGCGTCGAAGAACTGGACGCGGTCGGTCCGTGGGAGGTGCTGTCGGTCTGGACGCAGTACTTCCCCGACGACGGCTACACCGTCTTCACCTTCGCCGAGCACGAGGGCCCGGTCGAGTGCGCGAAGGGCATGCGGATCGAGGCACAGTACTCCTACGCCACCGCGCCGCGGCGCGACGTCTTGATCATCCCAGGCGGCATGGGCACGCGGCCGATGCTCGAAGACGCCGCCGCCCTCGACTGGGTGCGCGCACAGCGCGCGACGACCCCGCTGATCACCAGCGTCTGCACCGGTTCCTTGGTGCTCGCCGCCGCGGGACTGCTGGCCGGCCGCCCGGCGACCACCCACTGGGCCTCGATAGAGCACCTGCGTGAACTGGACGCCACCATCGCGGTCAGCGCCGACGAACGATTCGTCGACGACGGCGACATCATCACGTCCTCTGGTGTTTCCGCGGGCATCGACATGGCGCTGCACCTCGTGCGCCGGCTCGCCGGTGCCGAACGCGCCCGTCAGGTCCGGCACACGATCCAGTACGACCCGGCCCCGCCGGTGTGAGTCGTTGCCCGCGAGCGTAATTCGCTCGACAGCGCGCGGGGTGCCGAGTCATCCTGGAACGCACATGAACAACGCAAGACAACCACGACTCGGCGTCGACTTCGGCCGGGTCATCCAGGGGGCGGCCCTACGGCCGGGCGCGCCGGACACGGTCTTCCTCTCCGGCGGACATGCCGAGGCGATGCGAACTCCGCCCAGCCCCAACGCTTTCGAAGTGCTGACCCGTCTGGTCGAGCGTTTCGCCGGGCAGGCGTGGGTCATCTCCAAATGCGGTCCGCAGGTGGAGCAGCGCACTCGGCAGTGGCTCGACCATCACCACTTCTTCACGCGCACCGGGATGCCGCGCGACCACCTGCGGTTCTGCCGCGAGCGCGCGCACAAGGCGGCGCACTGCGCCGAACTCGGCATCACGCACATGATCGACGACCGGCTCGAGGTGCATCACGCGTTGCGCGGACTGGTCCCGCACCTGTACCTGTTCGGCCCGCAAACCGCACCCGTGCCCGACTGGGTATGCCACGTGCCCACCTGGATCGCGGTGGAGACGGCCGTCACAGCCGCCGTCGCCGAGTAGCGCCCAGCCACGGTCGAGGTGAAGAATCTGGACGGATGCCTGTATCCTGCGTAGGGATGCATTCGCGTCCGATCAATGGTGAAGACGGTGTAGACGCCCAGGTCTGCGGCCGCGACGAAGAGGAGGTGGGGTTGCCATGCGCAGCGAACCTCCCAGTCGAAGGCCGCGCGGCGTCGCCCCTTCGCATTCCTGAGTAATCAGCGACGGTGGGGGCCGGCGCCCGCGGTGTGACTCTTCGCGCCCGCTCTTGTTCACTCACGCGTATTTGCTGAGGATCCCCCATGTCGCAGACCGACGTAATCGAAGTTCGTCCGACGCTGTCCGAGTCCCTGCAGGACGCCGTCGACACCCACCGGGTCGACGCCGCGCTGGCGTGGCTCGACGAGCGCCCGCCGCATGTCATCGCCGATCAGCTGGCCCGGATGGACGCCGTCCAGGCCGGTATGGCGTTCCGGCTGCTCGACAAGGATCTGGCGCTGGCCGTCTTCGAGGAACTCGAGCCGGTCGACCAGCAGCAGATCCTGCAGGGCCTGCGCGACCAGAGCTTCCGCGACCTGGTCGAGGGCATGGCCCCCGACGACCGCGCCCGCATGCTGCGCGAGGCGCCCGCGAAGGTGGCCAAGAAGGTGCTGGCCGGGTTGAGCCCGCGCGAACGGCGGATGACCGCCACGCTGCTCGGCTACCCGGAAGGCTCGGCCGGGCAGTACATGACGCCTGCCCTGGTGGCGTTGCCCCGCGACCTCACCGTCGCCGACGCGCTGACCGTGGTGCGGGCCAAGGGCGCCGACGCGGAAACCGTCTACACGCTGCCCGTGGTCGACGGGGGCCGGCGGCTGACCGGCATCGTCGAACTGCGCGAACTGGTGCTCAGCAAGCCGGACACGATGATCGCCGAATTGGTCGTCACCGAACCGGCTTTCGCGCGCGCGACCGACTCGGCGGAGAAGGCCGCCCGGTTGATGCGCGAGACCAACGACATCAACCTGCCCGTGGTGGACAGCGAGGATCGGCTCGTCGGGCTGCTCACCATCGACGACGCCGTCGAGGTGATCGAGGCCGCCGACAGCGAGGACGTGGCCCGGCAGGCGGGTTCGGCGCCGTGGGAGGGCCACTACATGGCCGCCGGGGTGTTCCAGCTGGCCCGGTATCGCGCCATGTGGCTGGTGCTGTTGCTGTTCGCCGCGACCCTGACGGTCAGCGTCACCGACATGTTCGAGGGCACTCTCCAGCAGGCCGCGCATCTCGCGCTGTTCATCCCGCTGCTGATCGGCGCGGGCGGCAACGCCGGCGCGCAGGCCGCCACCGCCTGCGTGCGCGCGCTCGCCGTCGGCGAGGTGCGGGTCTCGGACTTGTTCAAGGTGATCTGGCGGGAATGCCGGGTCGGATTGGTGCTCGGCGCCATGCTCGCCGCCGCGGGACTGGTGATCGGCGGGCTGTTCGTCGGCCCGCGCGTCGCGGTGGTCGTCGGCATCACCCTGGTGCTGATCTGTGGCTGGGCCGCGACCATCGGTGGCACCATGCCGCTGCTCGCCAAGAAGCTGCGGATCGATCCGGCGGTGGTGTCCGCCCCGATGGTGACAACCCTGGTGGACGCCACCGGCTTGGTCATCTACTTCACCACCGCCAAGCTGGTGCTCGGCATCTGAGCCCGAACACCGCTCGGCGCAAGCGCGGTCGGCCACCGGAGATCGGCGCGGGCAGCTCCGTTAGTGCTTCGTTGACTTCCGGTTAGGACCCGGCGCGACTCTGTGTGCGATCACCCGGATACCAGCACACGGAGCCACCGATGAACGTCAAATCCACCGCCGCCACCCTCGCGATCGCCGCGGGCGCCTGCCTGTTCGCGCTGCCCGCCGCGTCCGCGACGACCTACACCAACTGCGATGTCGAATCCGCCGCGCTCGCGCTGCGCGGCGAGGAAGGCGTCGTGCTCAACCAGATCAACAAGCTGCGCAAGGACGCGGGCCTGGCCGCGGTCACGCACAGCGAGGTGCTGGCGCGGCCCGCCGAATGGGCGAGCAACGACAGTGCGCGCCGGGGCAGTTCACCCGCCGACCATGTGGACACCCTCGGCCGCGATATCAAGACCCGGTTCGCGCAGTGCGGCGTGCCCGCCAACGCGCCCAAGATCGCCGAGATCAACTTCTACGGCCGCAACGTCGAGCCGGCCGACGCCATCCGGTTCTGGTCGAATTCGCCTGGGCACCGGGCGATCATCCTCGACGGCAAACTGGACAAGGTCGGCGTCGCGGTGATCTACCAGGGCGACCGGCGGCACTGGACAGTCACCTTCGCCGCCGACCACACCACCCCGCCGCCCGCCCTGCCCGCGACCGTCACCCGGGACAACCTGAGCGGTGCGCAGCATCAGGCCGAATTCGACAAACTGGTCGCCCAGGGCTACCGGATCGGCGATATCCGGGTCACCGGGGGTAACGATCCGCGCTATTCCAGCACCTGGGTCCGCAACGACGGCCGCGCGTGGCAGGCCCGGCACGGCCTGGACGCCAAGACCTACCAGGCCGAATTCGACAAGCTGCTGGCGCAGGGCTACCGCCTGACCCTGGTCCGCGGCTACGAGGTCAACGGCGCGTCGCGCTTCGTCGGCATCTGGGAGCGCAACGACGGCCGGGCTTGGCAAGCGCGCCACGACATCTCGGTGCAGGCCTATAACGGCACCGCGGCCCAGCTCGCCGCGCAGGGCTACCGTCTCGTGCACGAGCACCGGTACCAGGTGCGGGGACAGACCTTCGTCGCGGCCATCTGGAACAGGTGATCGGCGCCCGGGGCCGCGTCCGTCCAGCAGGGCGGTCGCGGCCCCGTCACGTCTGCGCCACCGCTCGTTACCGCACTGCCCCCGCGAGCTTGCTAACGTCGGAGCGCTCGAACAACAACATGAGGGGCGAATGAGACAGATCTTGTTCTCGGCGATGATCGCGCTCGTGGTGTCGATCACGTTGACGCCATTGCTGATCAAGCTTTTCACGAGACGTAACGTCGGCCAGGAGATCCGGGTCGACGGCCCGGCCAGCCATCAGTCCAAACGCGGCACCCCGACCATGGGCGGCATCGCGATCCTGATCGGCATGTGGGCCGGATACCTGGGGGCGCATCTGCTCGACAGCCGGCACGACGAAGCCGAGATCTCGGTCTCCGGTCTGCTCGTGCTCGGCTTGGCCACCGCGCTCGGCTTCGTCGGGTTCCTCGACGATTTCATCAAGATCCGCAAGCAACGCAATCTCGGCTTGACCGCCACCGGGAAGTACATCGGACAGCTGCTCGCCGCAGTCATCTTCGGCATCCTCGCCTTGCGGTTCCCCGGCGACATGGGGCTCACCCCCGCCAGCAGGCACATGTCCTACGTCCGCGACGTGACCACGGTGTCGTTCGGCGTGATCGGCTTCCTGCTCGTCGTCTGCTTTCTCGTGGTGGCCTGGTCGAACGCGGTGAACATCACCGACGGCCTCGACGGGCTGGCCGCCGGATCGATGAGCTTCGCGCTCGGCGCCTACGTGATCATCACCTTCTGGCAGTACACCAATTCGTGCGTGAGCACCCCCGTCGCCGGGTGCTACACCGTGCGCGACCCGCTCGACCTCGCCGTGGTCTGCGCGGCCGGCGCCGGCGCGTGCATCGGATTCCTGTGGTGGAACGCGGCGCCCGCGAAGATCTTCATGGGCGACACCGGTTCGCTGGCGCTCGGCGGTCTGCTCGCCGGGCTGTCCATCACCACCCGCACCGAGCTGCTGATGGCGGTGGTGGGTGCGCTGTTCTTCGCCGAGATCCTCTCGGTGCTGTTGCAGATCGTGGTGTTCCGGACCACGCGCAACCGGCTGTTCCGGATGGCGCCGTTCCACCACCATTTCGAACTGGGCAAGTGGGCCGAAACCACTGTCATCATTCGGTTCTGGTTGCTCGCGGGGATCGCCGCCGCGGTCGGGCTGATGCTCTTCTACGGGGAGTATCTGGCCGTCGTCGGCTGAGGTGTCAGGCGTGGCGGGCGTCGCGGTCCAGGTCGCGGTGCGGTGCCGCGGTGCGACGGGCGCGTTTGCCGCGGGCGATCTCGGTGGCGAGCGCGTCCAGCGGTTGCGCGAGCTGGTGCAGCGGGTCGGCGAGCGCGCTCAGCCAGGTCTTCGCGGCCGCCAAGCCCGCCTCGTCGAGCGTGTAGAAGCGCCGGGTGCCCGCCGCGCGGACGCGCACCAGCCCGGCGTCGCGCAGCACCTTGAGATGCTGGGAGACGCCGGGCTGGGAGATCTGCGCCTGCTCCTGCACCGCCGCGACGACCGCGCCCGCCGGCTGCTCGCCGGCCGCCACCAGCTCCAGGATGTAGCGGCGGATCGGGTCGCCGAGCGCCTCGAAAATGCTTGCGGTAGAACGGTCCATCAGGACTCGGGGCTCTCCTCGGATTCCGTGGTGTAGAAGGTCACCGTATTCGCCGCGGCCGCGCGCGCCGCGTCCGGCTCGTCGCCGTCGCCGATCGCGGCCTCCGCCCAGCCCGCCGCGGCCGTGCGGATGAACTCCTTGCCCTCCGGCGTGGTGTGCAGGGTGAGCGCCTCGGCCTGGTCCACCGGCTCGCCGCTCGCCAAATGCAGCCCGAGGCCCACCAGCGCGAGATCCCAGCCGACACCGACGGCGCCGGGACCGTACTGCGCCCAGAAGCCCGGGTCGACGGGCGCCTCGTGCGCCAGTTCGAGCAGCGTGCCCGCCTCGCCCGGTGTGAGGCCGACCCGCACCCAGGACACCTGTGGTCCCATCTCCCAGGTCACCGCGAAACCCTTGGGCTCGTCACACTCTTCGACCACCCCGCCCGCATTCCCCTCCAGCTGGTAGCGCCCGCCGAGCGCCAACTCCCCGCTGATCGGCAGGAACCAGCGCGGAATCCGCTCCGGATCGGTCAGCGCCGCCCACAGATCGGCCTGATCGGTCGAATAGTTCCGCCGCGCCACCGCGACCTTCGTCGGCACGCCATCGCGCACCCCACTACGAATCTCCCGCGTCACCAGTCCAGCAAGAGTGACAGGGTCGCTCAACAAAGCCATCATCCTCTCCTTAATAAGTTTCAACTTATATTAGACGCCACCATACTGCCACGCCCGGAGTGCACTCGTCTATTGCCCGTAAGAGAACCGCAAGTCGGCGAACAGTAGGGGTGGGGTCGCCGCGGTCTCACCGGTACCCGAACTCGGCCGCATTCACAGCTGTTCCTCAGTATCCGACCGCTACCGTGGCGAAGTGCAGTTCACAAGAGGGGGATCCGTGCTCGAGCAGCGCCCATTGACCGGTTGGAGCCGTACCGCACCAACTGTCGCGCAAGTGCTTTCGACGCCCGACCTGGACATCGTTGCGGAGAGTGTGCGCACAGCGGGTGCGCGTGGGGTCATCGCGAGGGGACTGGGGCGCAGCTATGGTGATCCGGCACAGAACGGTGGTGGCCTTGTCGTCGACATGACCGCGTTCGATCGCATTCACACCATCGATCCGGACACCGGAGTGGTCGACGTGGATGCCGGTGTCAGCCTGGATATGTTGATGCGCGCGGTGCTGCCACACGGCCTGTGGGTTCCGGTTTTACCGGGCACCCGGCAGGTCACCGTCGGCGGTGCGATCGCCTCTGATATCCACGGTAAAAACCATCATTCACAGGGCAGCTTCGGTAACCATGTGCTGTCGATGGACCTGCTGACCGCGGACGGCTCTGTGCGTACCCTGACGCCGGAAGGTGCTGAGGCGGAGCTGTTCTGGGCCACGGTCGGCGGTATGGGTCTCACCGGCATCGTCGTACGCGCGCGGTTACGAATGAAGCGCACCGAAACCGCGTACTTTCTGGTAGACAGCGACCGCACCGCCGATCTCGACGAGACGATGGACCTACTGACTGGTGGCTCCGACGAAGGTTACGAATATTCGGTGGCCGTACCCGACACGATCAGCACCGGCGCGAAGTCGGGGCGAGCGGGGTTCAGTCGCGGGAACCTGGCAAAAGTGGACCAACTGCCCGTCAAGTTGCGTCGCGATCCGCTGGGTTTCCGTGCGCCGCAGCTGTTCACGGTGCCGGACATCTTCCCAGCGGGCATGGTGAACAACCTGACCACCCGCGTCGGCGGCGGAGTCGCATATCGCACGTTCGCGAAGCGCGGGCGGGGCTTGATCCAGAACATCACCCAGTTCCTGCATCCGCTGGATCTGCTCGGTGAATGGAATCGCGGCTACGGCGGCCGCGGATTCATGCAGTACCAGTTCTCGATGCCGTTCGGTGCCGAGGACCAACTCGCCGACGCTGTTCGCGTCATCGCTCATTCCGGTCATCGGTCGTTTCTCAACGTCTTCAAACGGATGGGCCCGGGAAACCGCGCGCCGTTGTCCTGGCCCCATCCGGGCTTCATGCTCAGCCTCGACTTTGCGCTGAAACCCGGACTCGACCGTCTCTGTATCGAATTGGATCAGCGTGTCCTCAGCGCCGGAGGCCGCCTGTACTTCGCTAAAGACTCGCGCACTACACCGGAGACGGTTCGCGCCATGTATCCGCAACTGGACGCGTGGCGTCGAGTCCGTGACGGTGTCGATCCGGAGCACCTCTTCGTCTCCGACCTCGCCCGCCGCCTGCGCTTGACCAATGACGAATGGGTCGGACCTCGTCGATGACCGGCGGAAGCGTTGCCCGTGACGGGCAACGGTGAGGTCAGGTCAGGTCAGGTCTCGCGCGTAGTGTCGGCTGCCGGATTCTTCGCGGTAGCGGCCGAAGCCGGGGATGGGGCGGTAGCCGGCGGAGGTGTAGAGGGCGATGGCTTCCGGTTGGCGGGTACCGGTTTCCAGCACGATGCGGCGGCGTCCGGCGGCCGCCGCATCGTGTTCGATGGCGGCCAGTAGCTGCCGGGCGAGCCCGCGGCCGCGCACCTCCGGCGCCACATACATCCGTTTGAGTTCGGCGTCCCCGTCCCGGAATTCGGGTTCGTCGCCCTCGTGCGCCCGCCACCCGGCACACGCCACCGGGATCCCCTCGACGTACCCGATCAGGAACGCGCCCAACGGCGGCGCGAACTCACCCGGATGGGTCGGACTCTCGTCCGGCCCGCCATACCGCACCACATACTCCTGCTGCACCTCCGCGATCAACTTCCGCGCGTCCGGACTGTCATAAGCCCGCGCCACCAGTTCCATACGGGTCAGGCTAAGGCCGGTGCCCCGCAGTCGGCACCGTAGGAAGAGGTTCGGGTCAGTCGGTGAATTCTGCGGCGACGTCGAGGATGTGCGCGCGGCTGTCGGCCTCGTTCAGCGCCAGACGTTTGAGATCGATGCATATCGCTCGGTATGTGGCGATCTCTTCGGGACGTTCCAGGTACAGGTCGCCGGTGAATCCTTGGACGTAGACGACCGGCGGCTCGGACAGATACGCGGTCGGATGCGGAGGGAACTCCAGCAGCGCGAACGTGCCCACGAGCAGACCCTGGTAGGCGCCGGCCGTTCGTGACAGGACCCGCACCGAAACGTTCGGCAGCCGAGCAAGATCGGCGAGATGGGTCAGCTGATCGGCCATCACCCGCGTGCTGCTCGCCATCCGCCGCAGCGCGGTTTCGTCGATGAAAACATCGAACCTGAGCGGGTTCGTGCTGTCGGTGAGCCGCGACTGTCGCCGCGCCATCACCTCGACGTTCGTCTCGATGTCGGCGGTCGGCCAGTTGGGGTGCAGCATCCAGGTTACGGCGCGGCGGTAGTCGGCGGTCTGCACCAGTCCGGGCAGCAATGTCGGCTGATACGAAATGACGTGATGCGCGGCCTCTTCCAACCCGACGAACAGTCCGCCGTGGGAAGGCAGCGCGTCGTCGTAGCCGTGCCACCACGCTTTGGTCTGCGTCTCCTCTACGAGGCCCAGTAGCGTGCGGGTCAGACTCGTCGGCAACTCGTAGACCTCGCACAACCGCTTGATGTACAGCGGATTCAGGCGGATCTGGACGCCGTTCTCCATCCGCCAGAAGGTCTGTTTGCTGACGCCGATCTCGTTCCGTGCGACCTCCGCGGTCACGCATGCCTCGAGGCGTGCGCGGCGGAGCTCGCGGGCCAGTAGCCGGCGGGGCAGGGTCGAGCCAGTCGTCATGGGCAGCATCTCCGAAGGGTTGCTAATGGATTGGGTCCGTTTTGGAACCTGAATATGGCGCCGATTTTGGAACCTTGCCGAAAATGCTCGACAAACTCGGTGGTGCCGGGTCCCAATCGGGTGGCTGTGCTGTTGCATTGCTGGTGTTCGCGGAAACCCGACCGGCCCGCCATCCCGTTTCGGTTTCCGCGATCATCCAACCAGGCGACTGTATAGGAGGATTGCCATTTCACCGAATTGCTCACTGCGTCAAGTGAATCGACCCCGCAGGGTAGAAAAATGTCGCGTTCCAACTGGAACATTCCAGAATCGCGATTTCCCTCGCGGGTGGGTTATTGCCGCCATTTGACCGGACGGTAGACGCATTTTTCCCGGCGTACGTCCGGCACAAAGTGGAACGTTCCAATGCGATCGTCCGCATTCAGGGCGTTCCTGTACTCGGCATTGCTGCCCGATTTGGCGCGCATCCTGATTCCCATGCACCCTTTTCGGTGTGCCGCACCCGCCGCACCCGTGCAATTCGGCTCGTCGCACCCGTTTTGTGTTGTCGCACCCGTTCTGGCGAGTGGAAGGAGGTGCGCGAACCTGTAAGGGGTGCGTGAAATCGTGAAGGGTGCGCGAACACTGTGGGCGGCGGTCGGTTCGAATGGCAAGCCGAGGACGCCACCGTTGGCGAATGGTCGGGGTTATGTGGGAGTTGGGGGCAGCGGACGCTGTCGAGCCGTTATGGGTTTTCTGGCGTGTAGCACCCGTTTTGGCGTGGCAGAGCGAGTGTGATGCGCCGAAGGTGGCTCTTGAACCCTCCTGGACTGGCCGAGCATTGTTGCGAATTGCCCGACTCTGATCCGCGGTAGCGGTGGTGGACTGCGTCGTCCGTGGCAGTGAGCGTTCCTGGACGTGAAATTTGCTGCGCCCCAATTTGTTTGGACGCCGACACACGTTGACCCCAGCGCTGGCGAGCAACGCTGGGGTCGAAAACGTGCGCGCTTACTGCGCGGCGAGTTGCCGGGCCAGCGCCCAGATCACCAGAACATCGATCGCGATGATCACCAGGGCCCAGAACGGATAGATAGGAGCGAAGAGGAAGTTGTCCAGGATGCTGATCGCCGCCATGACGATGCCCGCGAGGTAACCCCAGGTCTTGCCGGTGACGATGCCGAAACCCGCGACCAGGACGAGGATCGCGATCACCAGGTGGATCCAACCCCACGTCGAGACGTCGACGAGGAACACCTGGTCTTCGGTGACGACGAAGATGTCGCGTCCCGCGATCGCGGCGACGGCGCTCATCAGATGCAGCAGACCGGTGACGAGGATCAGGACACCGGCGAAAATGGTCATGTCGTTGAGCACCGGGCCGGTGCGGACGGGTCCGGGACTGGTCATAACACACACTCCTTCCGAAACGCGTGGTACACCTATCGCCTCAACGTAGCCCCTGATCAGGCGAAACCGGCGCAGATCGGGGGATGGGAACCGCTGTGGCAAACTTTCCGCGATCTCGCGCGGCGCGCCAGCATCGATGTGGTCGTTCGGGTGCCGGTGGCGCACAATAGGGGCCGCACGCGGTGGCTCCCGGCCGTTTCCGTCCAGGTGACACACATCGCTGCGACACAAGGTGTTGTGCTGCACGGACTTGTCACCCCCAAGGAGTAGTGTCCGGGGGAGAGAAATTCCGTGACGGCCGCGGGCTCGGGAAAGGTGTGGAGGCAGCATGAAACTGATCGATCGGGTATCGGCCATCAACTGGAATCGGGTGCCCGACGAGAAGGATGCCGAGGTCTGGGATCGGCTGACCGGCAACTTCTGGCTGCCCGAGAAGGTTCCGGTGTCCAACGACATCCCCTCCTGGGGCACGTTGACCACCGATGAGAAGCAGCTGACCATGCGCGTCTTCACCGGTCTGACGCTGCTGGACACCATTCAGGGCACCGTCGGTGCGGTGAGCCTGATCCCGGATGCGCTGACCCCGCACGAGGAAGCGGTGTACACCAACATCGCGTTCATGGAGTCGGTGCACGCCAAGAGCTACAGTTCGATCTTCTCGACGCTGTGCTCCACCCGCGAGATCGACGACGCGTTCCGCTGGTCGGAGGAGAACCGTAACCTGCAGCGCAAGGCCGAGATCGTGCTCGACTACTACAACGGCGACGATCCGCTCAAGCGCAAGGTCGCCTCGACCCTGCTGGAGAGCTTTCTGTTCTACTCCGGCTTCTACCTGCCGATGTACTGGTCCTCGCGGGCCAAGCTCACCAACACCGCCGACCTGATCCGGTTGATCATCCGGGACGAGGCCGTGCACGGTTACTACATCGGCTACAAGTACCAGAAGGGTCTGGAGCTGGTCGGCCAGGCCGAGCGCGACGAGCTGAAGAACTACACGTTCGAGTTGCTCTTCGAGTTGTACGACAACGAGGTCGAATACACCCAGGACCTCTACGACGAGGTCGGTCTCACCGAGGACGTCAAGAAGTTCCTGCGCTACAACGCCAACAAGGCGCTGATGAACCTCGGCTACGAGGGCCTGTTCCCCAAGGACGAGACCGAGGTGAATCCGGCCATCCTGTCGGCACTTTCGCCCAACGCCGACGAGAACCACGACTTCTTCTCCGGCTCCGGCTCCAGCTACGTCATCGGCAAGGCCGTCAACACCGAAGACGAAGACTGGGAGTTCTGAACCACCCCAACCCGAAAACGGCGGCAGAACGCTCTGCCGCCGTTTTCCGTGCCTGCGCCTCGCCACCCCTTGATCGGCAGTTCGGACCGCTCAGTGCAGAGACTTGGCAAGAGTTCTGAAAAAGTTCAGAATGGAGACCATGGTTACTGAGGTGCAGTGGAGCGAGCTACAGCGGGACCCGAAGTCGGTCGCCAAACTGGCTGATCAGGGCTATGTCCGGGTGTGGCGCCGCGACGGTGCGCCGCTGCTGCTGATCCGGGAGGATCGGGTGCAGGAAACCTCGGAGGGTTCGGTGACCGCGGCGCGGGCGCTACGCAACGTACTGGTGCACCTGCCGACCGACGTCGCGGCTCGCGCACTCTTGGACGAATTTCCTTGGGTAGATGTCCTGCCGCCCGACGCTCAGGGACGGTTCGTGAAGGACTTCGCCCGTGCATTCCAAGCCTCGGCAGAGCTCGGTCAATGGGCTCTACTTGCGCAGGTAGTTGTCGAATGGCGAAGCACCGCAGCCGTATACGCGGATCCGGTGCTTGCCGAACAACTGTCCGATCCGCTGGATGACGACTTCGGGCCGGTTCCCGAGCCGGTGGGGGAATGACACATGTCTGCCAAACGGGGTGACCGGGTCGCGCCTCCTGCCCGTCCCGGCGCATGGGAAGCGCGATTTGCCACGACCGATGCTGCCAAGGGTTGGGAAGACCTGTGTCGGACAGCGCGATCCAACACGTGGGAGGCCTGGATCGTGCTCACCGAACGCCCGACGGCGCCGGAGAATCCGACTCGGCAACACCGGCTTCGGGATCGTTTCGCCACCCGCCTCATCGGCGGAAAGGTGTTGGAGCAGTGGCAATACGAGGTCACGGCCGGTGGCCGGATCTGGTATTGCCCTGATCCCGACGTCCGCATCGTGTGGGTGGTGCTCGCCGGGTCGGGGCATCCCAAACAGACCGACTGACATGGCAGGTCGTTTCGCTCGGAGCCGGCGACCTTTCACCTTCTGCTGGCTCGGCGGTAGCCGATGGTGGCGGGGATGGCGAAGAGGGTGATGGCGCCTAGGGACCAGAGGAAGGTGAGGGTCAGGGGGCGGGCGAGGGGGCCATCGAGGGCGAGGGCTTTCATGGCGTCGACGGCGACCGACATCGGCTGGTTGCGGACGACCGGTTGGATCCAGGTGGGGTAGGCGGCCAGGGGGACGAAACCGGTGCTGAAGAACATCATCAGCGAGGTGAGGATGGTGATCCCCTCGACCAGTGCGGCTTTGGCGTTGAAGACGGCGACCGAGGTGACCACGGTCGCGAAGGCCAAGCCGAAAAGCACCGGGATGAGCAGGAATACGAGCGTGGGCAGCAACCCTTGGTGGAAGCGGAAGCCGAGCAGGAACCCGACCAGGATGATGGCGAGGGTGCCCGCGAAGATCCGGCAGCCTTCGGCGACGATGCGGGACGCGAGTCCGGACGCCCGATGCACCGGCAGCACCCAGAAGCGAGCGAGCAGCCCCGCTTCCCGTTCCCGTCCGAGCAGCACCCCGCACGCGACGGCGCCGGAGACGGCACCGGCGATGGTGACCATCGGCACCGAACCGTAGAGCGCGCTTTCACCGGTGAATCGCTGGATCTGCCCGCCGACCACCGTTTCCAGCATGATCAGCAGCAGGCACGGGATGATCAGGGCTTCCAGCAGGGTGACCGGATTGCGCGCCCAGCGCAGCAACAGCCGCTGGGTTTGGATCAGCGTGTGCCGCAGCAGCGCCGCGGCGGACACCTCCGAGGCGCGCACGCCCTCGCTTCGATCGGCGAGCAGTGCCATCATGCCCTCCCTGCGCTCAACCGGATGGTCAGCGGTATGCACACGAGCAGAATCGCGGCCGTCCAGGCCAGCGACGGCCCCATCAGCGACCAGCTGACCCGGCCCGCGTTGCCCAGCGAGTCGCCGGCCAGCGCCCGCAGCCCGATGACGAACTGCGAGACCGGCTGGTTGCGGACGAACGCCTGGACCCAAGCCGGAAACTGATGTGCCGGAGCCAATCCCGTCGACAGCATGCCGAAGATCAAGGGCGGCAACACCAATGCCTGCGTGGTGGCTTCCGGGCTGCGGGACAGGGTGCCGATCACGTCCGCGCCGAGCGTCAGCGCGGTGCCGATGAGCATCGACAGCAGCAGGAAGCCGAGGGTGTGCGCGGTGTCGAGATAGAACCGGAACCCGATGACGTGCCCGCATACGACGGCCGCGCACAGCGACAGGGCCAGCCGGAAGATGTTGCCCGACATCCGCGCCGAGACCGGCACGAGCCGGCCGACGGGCATCGACCCGAAGCGCCGGTTGAGTCCGGCCACGGAATCGGTGGCCGCGCGGAACGCGGCCGAGATGGCGGTGAAGGCGGCGGCCTGCAGCACGACGAGCGGCATCATGAACTGCGCGTAGCTGCTGAATCCGGTGCCCGCGAACGTCATCACGGTCTTCAGCGGAATGTAGAAGCCCGCGGTGAACGTCGCGGGGGCGAGGATCGAGGTCAGCACCTCACCGGTTTTGACCGAGGGCACGATCAGCCGGGACGTGAGCACCCACCATTGCCGGGCGCGCGCCGGTGTCGCGCCGACCTCGGCGAGCCAAGCTCCGGTGGTCATGAGACCACCTCCACATCAACGGCTTTCGCCTCGTCGGTGGTGGCGAGGTGCCCGGTCAACTGCAGGAACACATCGTCGAGCGACGGCCTGCGCAACGCGATGTCGACCAGTTCCACCTGTGCCCCGTCCAACCGCCGCAACGCTTCCGCGAGTGTCTTCGCCCCGTCGGGCGCGGGGATGGTGATGCGATCCGAATCCGGTGTCAGCGCGGCCCGATTCTCCGCGGGCAGCAGCGGCCCGAGGGCGGCGGCGATGACGTTCAGGTCGGTGAGATCCAGCGGCACCACTTCGCAATAGCTGCCGCCGGTCCGGGATTTCAGCTCGTCCGCGGTGCCCTGGGCGATCACCACGCCGTGGTCGATCACGATGATGCGATCGCTCAGCGCGTCGGCCTCCTCGAGGTACTGGGTGGTGAGCAGGGTGGTGATGCCCGCCTTCTTGAAGCTGCGCACGAGATCCCAAACCCCTTGCCTACTACGTGGATCCAGCCCGGTCGTGGGCTCGTCGAGGAACACCACGTCCGGACGGACGACGAGGCCGCACGCGATATCGATGCGCCGCCGCATGCCGCCCGAGTAGGTGCAGACCCGGCGTCCCGCCGCACCGACTAGATCGAACTCGGTGAGCAACTCGTCCGCCCGGGCCCGGGCGGCGCGCTTGCGCAGGCCCATCAGTCTGCCGAACATCACGAGATTCTCGTAGCCGCTGAGCATGTCATCGAGCGCGGCGTACTGCCCGGTCAACATGATGGAGCGGCGCACGGCCGCCGGGTCGGTCACGACGTCGTGCCCGGCGACGAGCGCGCGGCCGCGGTCCGGGGCGATGAGCGTCGAGAGGATGTTCACCGTGGTGGTCTTGCCTGCGCCGTTGGGGCCGAGGATGCCGAGGATCTCGCCCGGCGTCGCCACGAAATCGACGCCGCGCAAGGCCTGCACGGCACCGAACGACTTCTCGATGCCCTCGACCACCACTCCCTGCTCGGAATTCATTGTTGTCCTTCCAGATGTTCGTCGAGCACGCGCGCGATGATCGGCAGCACGTGTGGTGCGGTCAGCTCGTTGTGGGTGACCTCGATGTCGTGGTTGACGACCGACCCGGTCGCGTACGGCCGCCAGCCGTCCGGTCCGACGATGTCGGAGCTGTCCACCGTCGCGCTGAAATACAGCAGGTCGCCGTCGAATACGGGTCGCTGATACCCCGCGCGGGAGCGGGCGGCCGCGTTGTACGACTCGGTCAGCCGCTCGATCATGTCCGCGTCGACGAGCGCGAGACCGCCGAGCCGTGCGCGGATGCGCTCGGCCGCTTCGCTCGCGGTGGCCTCGGCGGGCACGTCGTGGATCCCGAAGATCGCGCCGAAACTGTTGACGAAGGCGCCCGCCGTGAGCTGTTCGACGTCCGAACCGTCGACGTCGGCGGTATCCGAATCCAGTAGGGCGACAAGGCCGACGCGGTGTCCGTCCGCCTGCAACCGGGCCGCGACGGCGTGTGCGAGCACGCCGCCGAACGACCAGCCGAGCAGGTGGTACGGCCCGGATGGTTGCAGCGCCCGAATCTCGCGGGCATATCGGTCGGCGAATTCCTCGATCGAGCGCAGCGACGGTTCGCGGCCGCTGAGGTCCGGCGCCTGCAGGGCGTAGATCGGCCGCCCCGGCCGCAGCGTCTGCGCGAATCCCAAGTAACTCCAGGAGATTCCGGACGACGGGTGGATGCAGAACAGCGCGGGCTCGGTACCGTCCGGCCGGATCGGCAACACCACGTCCAGTCCCAGCGCGAGGTCCGGTGCGGGCCGGGCCGCCGCCGCTTCCTCCTCCGCCGCAAGTTTCGCGGCGGGGGTGCGCGCGAATTCGGCTGCGGCACCGAGCGCATCGAGCCACAGACCGGCCAGCCCGGCGATCTCGGCACGGTGCAGCAGGGTTTGCGGGAACGTGAAGTCCGCGCGCAGCTTGCCGTCGACCACTGTCGCGTGCACCTCCAGCACCGAGAGCACAGGCAGGTCGGCATCGGCCGCGGCGAACAGCTCACCGAACTCGCCGGTCCGTGTCCACCCCAGGCCGTCGAGTCCGGCCGGGACATCCGAAGCGGACTCGGCCCCGTGATAACGGAAACCGATCTGCCCCGGCGCACCTTTGGCGGTGCGCAGCTGAGCACCGGTGTCCTGGTTGAGGTAACGCAGCATCCCGAACCCGATCCCGTTGTCCGGCACCGCGTTCAGCTGCTGCTTCACCGTACGGATCGCCGTGCCCAGCGCAGGACCGGCCGCGAGCGCGGCGTCGACGTCGACCTGCGCGAGTTCGAGCCGCACCGGGTAGTGCCCGGCGAGCGAACCGATCGTGCGCGACAAGCTCGCACCGGGGACGACATCGGCTTGCCTGCCTCGTCCTTCCAGGCGCAGCAGCGTATCCGTGCCCGCCGCCCCGGATCGCTGGGCCCGCCAGCGCAGCAGCGCCAACGTGAGCGCGGTCAGCAGGACGTGCTCGGTGTCGGCCGCGAACAGTCTCGGCAGGTCCGTGCACACGGTCGCGGTGACCTCGGCGGACGCTTCGCAGCGCACCGTGCGCAGCCGACGCGTCCGATCGACGGCGGGATCCAGTGCCCGGCTGCCGACCATCGGGTCCGCGCCGGCGAGCACACCTTGCCAATACCCGAGCTCGAGAACGCGGGTGGCGCTGTGGGCTTCGTCGACGAGCGCGTGTGCCCACCGGCGCATGGATGTTCCGGTCTCCGCGAGCACCGCGGTGTTGCCGACGCGCACCTGCGCCCACGCCGCGATCAGGTCCGGCAGCAGAATCGCCCACGAGGCCTCGTCGATCAGCAGTCGGCTCGCCAGCACGAGCAGCCGACCGGCGCTGGTCCGGGCGCCGGCGTCGCCGACCGGATCGAGCCAGAGGCACCGCAGCACAACGCCGTTCGCCGGGTCCTGCCGGTTGGCCGGCGAATCCAGTTCGGCCAGTACGTATTCGCGCAGATCGACCGAATCGGCCGCGGCATCGAACTCGACCCGGCGCACCAGCGCGCCGACCGCTACCGAGCCGGGTTCGCCCACCTGCAGTCGCCAGTCGCCGCCCGCGCGTCGCAGCCGGGCCCGGAGCATGTCGTGCCGGTCGATCACCGCCGCGAGGGTGGTGTCCAGCTGCGCACGCTCGATGCCGATCGGCAGTTCGAGCGTCGCGATGCGCGCGGCGCGCAGGAAACCGCTGTCCTGCTCCAGCAGGTACCGCGTCGTCGGCGGGAGCGGCAGGTCACCGACGCCGCCACCGGGCAGCTCCGCCAGCGGCGCGACCGCACCGGTCCCATCCACGGCCGCGGCCAGCGCGGCGACGGTGCGGTGCTCGAACACCTGGAGCGGCGTGCAGTCGATGCCCCGCTGCTTCGCCTGGGACACCAGCTGGATCGCGAGAATGCTGTCGCCGCCGAGTTCGAAGAACGACGCGTCGATACCGACGCGGTCGAGTCCGAGCAGCCCGGCGACGATCTGGGCCAGGGCTTCCTCGGTCGCCGTACGGGGCGCCCGGTATTCGGTCTCCGCGGCACTGAACTGCGGTGCGGGCAACGCTTTTCGATCCAGCTTGCCGACCGCGGTGAGCGGGATCTCGTCCAGGACGACGAACGCTGCCGGCACCATGTAGCCGGGCAGCGCCTCGGCGGCGAACTCGCGGATCTGTGCGAGATCGAGTTCGACACCGGGCTTCCGGACAAGATACGCGGCCAATACGGTAGTGCCCGCAGGGCCTGAGACGCCCAGCGTGAGTGCGAAATCGACGCCGTCCGCCCGGCCGAGCACCGCGTCGATCTCACCGAGTTCGATCCGCTGCCCGCGCACCTTCACCTGGAAGTCGGTGCGGCCGAGATACTCCAGCACGGGCCCGCCATGCGTATCGGCCCGCGTCCACCGCACGAGGTCGCCCGTGCGATACATCCGTTCGCCCGGCGCGCCATAGGGATTCGTGACGAAACGACCGGCGGTCAGGCTCGGCCTGGCGTGGTAGCCGCGCGCCAGCGCGGGCCCGGCGAGGTACAGCTCGCCCGCGACGCCGATCGGGACCGGTCGCAGCCTGGCGTCGAGCACCATGGCGGCCGCGCCGCGAATGGGCGGTCCGAGCGAGACGGGCGCGCCGACGCGCACCGCGGCACCGGTTGCCACGACGGTGAACTCGGTCGGCCCGTACAGGTTCACCATCCGCAGGCCGCGGCGATGACCGCACCACCGCTCGACGAGTTCGGCGCCGACCGCCTCGCCGCCCACCGCGAGCACCCGCACCTCCGGCACGCCGGCGGGATCGATGGTGGCGAGCGCGGACGGCGTGATCATCACGTGCGTGACGTGCTCGGCGTCGATCAGTTCGGCCAGCGCACCGCCGCCGAACACCCCTGCGGGCGAGACGACCGAAGCGCCGCCCCAGCCGAACGCCATCAGCGCCTCGAGTATCGACGCGTCGAAACTCGGTGAGGCGACGTGCAGTACCCGCGACTCCTCGTCCAGATCGAGCAGATCGCCCTGGGCCGCGACGAAATCGGCGATGCCGCGGTGCGTCACGGACACGCCCTTGGGGGTGCCGGTGGAGCCGGAGGTGTAGATGAGCCAGGCGGGATTGTCCAGCCGGATCGGTCGCGGCAATTCTTGGTCGCGCACCGGACGGGCGTCCGCGGCGGACCACCGCTGCACGACGTCGAGATCATCGAGCACCAGCCAATCGGTGCTGTCCGGCAGCAGGTCCCGGTAGGCCCGCAGTGTGAGTCCCACGCGCGCACCGGAATCGGTGAGCATGTGATCGATGCGCTCGATCGGGTGCTTCGGATCGACCGGCAGGAAGGCCGCGCCGATCTTCGCCGCCGCCCACATACCGGTGAGCAGGTCGGGCGAGCGCGGCAGGCCCAGGGCCACCACGGTTTCCGGGCCGGCGCCCGCTTCGAGCAGGAGCCGGGCCAATCGATTGGCGTGCGTGTCGAGTTCGCGATAGGTGGTCGTGTCACCGGCCGCGACCACGGCGGGCCGCTGCGGATATCGAGCCACGGTAGCCGCGAGCAAGGCGGGCAGCGTCGTCGCTCCGACGCTGTCGAAGCCGCGCACCGGAATCAGTTGCGCGCGTTCCTGGTCGTCGAGCAGCTCGATATCGGCGACCCGCACGTCGGGCCGGGCCAGTACCGCGGCCAGGATCCGGCGCCAGCGGGTGACGAACGAGGACACGGTCGCCGCGTCGAACAGGTCCGTCGCATAGGTCAGTACACCGGCGAGACCCGCCGGGCCGGACGCGTCGAAGCGTTCGCGCAGATCGAGGGTCAGATCGAATTGCGAAGCGCGCCGGTCGAAGTCCTCCACCTCCAGCCGCAGCCCGGGCAGTTCCAGCACCGGCTCGACGAAGTTCTGCAGCGACAGCGACACCTGGAACAGCGGGTGGTGGGCCGTCGACCGGGCCGGATTCAACGCCTGCACGAGACGTTCGAAGGACACGTCGGCGTGGGCGAACGCGTCGAGATCGGCCGTCCGCACGGCATGCAGGAACTCGGCGAAGCCGAGCCCCGGATCGACCACGGTGCGCAACGCGAGCGTGTTGACGAACATGCCGACCAATTCGTCCAGCGCGGCCTCCCCGCGGCCCGCCACGGGTGTGCCGATCACCACGTCGTCGGTGCCGCCGAGCCGTGCCAGCAGCACGGCCAGGGCCGCGTGCACGACCATGAACAGGCTCGTCTGTTGCGTCGCCGCGAATTCGACCAGGGCGCTGTGCAGTTCGGCCTCGATCGTGAACTCGACGTCGGCGCTGTGCATCGACTGCACGGCCGGGCGCGGGCGATCGGCGGGCAGCTCCAGCACCTCGGGGGCGTCGGCGAGGGTCTCGGTCCAGTACCGAATCTGGCGTGCCGCCAAGGAATCCGGATCGGTCTCGCTGCCGAGCACCTCACGATGCCACAGCGCGAAATCGGCGTACTGCACCGTCAACGGCACCCGTGTGGTGTCGGCGCCCGCCGCACGCTCGGAGTAGGCGGCGACGAGATCGGTGGCCAGCGGCGCCATCGACGCGCCGTCCGCGCTGATGTGGTGCACCACCAGGACAACGACGTGCACCGCCGCGGCCTCGGCGACCGGCGACGGCTCCGCCGTGGCATGACCGGACGCTACGGCGGGCACGCCCGCGAACGCACCCGACGACACTGCCGGAGCACCGCCGACCGCACCGGACGACACCGGCCCCGCCGCTCGCGTGGTATCGGTCGCCGCGACGGAACCTGCTGTGACACGGAACAATCCGACCCGCAACGGCGGCTCATGGCTGATGTCGAAGCCGGTGTCCGCGAGGGCGTTGATCCGAGTACGCAGGGCCGTACCGTCTTCGGTGTCGACGACGACCAGCCCGGGATCCGCCGATTCGGCGTTCATGATCACCTGGCGCGGACCCTCCGCATCGGCCGGGTAGATCGTGCGCAGGCTCTCGTGCCTGCGCACCACATCGGTCAACGCGTGGCGCATCGCATCGACGTCGAGGGTGCCGGTGAGTCGCAGTGCGACAGCGATGTTGTAGGCGGGCGAGCCGGGGTCGAGCCGGTTCAGCACCCACATCCGCTGTTGCGCGGGGGAGAGCGGGATGCGGTCCGGGCGGATGCGCGGTGCGAGCGCGAACCGGCCCGGCGCACCGTCGGTGGCTGGGACGACGCGGGCGGACAGCTGCGCGACGGTGGGCGCGTCGAACAGGTCGCGCAGGGCGATGGTCGAGCCGAGGGCCGAATTGACCCGTGCGACAACCTTTGTCGCGCTCAGCGAGTTGCCGCCGAGTTCGAAGAACGATTGATCGACGCCGACCCGCTCGGTGCCGAGCACGTCGGCGAACACCTCGGCCACCGCCTGCTCCACGGGCGTGCGAGGCGCCAGATACGGCCGGTTGGCGTCCGAGAAGTCGGGCACCGGAAGCGCTTTGCGGTCCAGCTTGCCGACCGGCGTGAGCGGAATCGAGTCGAGCACGACCAGGTAGCCGGGCACCATGTATCCCGGCAGCTCGCCTGCCACCCGCACGCGCAGCCTTTCGGTGTCCAACCGCACGCCCGGGGCGGGCAGCACGTAGGACACCAGCACCGTCGCCCCGGCGGGCCCGGCGCGGCCGATCGTCACCGCGTACTCGACCTCCTCGTCGCGCGAGAGCACGGCGTCGATCTCGCCGAGTTCGATGCGCAGGCCACGGATCTTGACCTGGAAGTCGCTGCGGCCCAGGTATTCCAGTTCGTAGTCGCCGCGCTGCCCGACGACCCAGCGCACCATGTCCCCGGTCCGGTACATCCGTGCGCCGGGCGCGCCGTAGGGATCGGCGACGAAGCGACCGGCGGTCATCTCGAAACGATTGAAGTAGCCGCGGGCGAGTGCCGGTCCGGCCAGGTACAACTCGCCCGGTACCCCGACCGGGACCGCGCGCAGCCAGGTGTCGAGCACCATGGTGGCGGCGCCGCGGATCGGGCCGCCGATGGTGATCGGTTCGCCCGCGACGAGTTCGGCGGGCCCGGTCGCCCAGATGCTGAACTCGGTCGGTCCGTAGAGGTTCACCATCCGCCGCCCGATCGACCAGCGGTCGATGAGCTCTGGGGTGGCCGCCTCGCCGGCCACCGCGAGCACGCGCAGTTGGTCGAGTCCGGTGGGTTCCATGGTGGCCAGCGCCGAGGGCGTGATCACCGCGTGGGTCACCCGTTCGGTGCGCAGCAGCTGTTCCAGCTCGGCGCCGCCGTAGACGTCCGGCGGCGACACCACGAGCCTGCCGCCCGCGCCGTGCGCGGTGAGCAGTTCGAAGACCGAGGCGTCGAAGCTCGGCGAGGCCACCTGCAGGGCACTCGCCGTCGGATCGAGGGCGAGTGTTTCCCGTTGGGCGGACACGAGATTCGCGATGCCGCGGTGACTGAGCAGCACCGCCTTCGGTTTCCCGGTGGAGCCCGAGGTGTAGATGAGGTACGCCGTTTGGTCGAGGTCGATCGGGCCGCCGCGTTCGTCGTCGGTGATCGGGTCGGCGGACACGGTCATCACCCGGCGGATCGTGTTCAGATCGTCGAGCAGCAGCCAGTCGATGCTGCCGGGCAGCGTCTCACCGGTCGCGGTGACGGTGACCCCGATGGGCGCTTTCGAGTCGGTGAGCATGTGCTCGATCCGCTCGACCGGATAGTTGGGGTCCAGCGGCGCGAAGGCCGCGCCGGATTTGGCTAGTGCCCAGACCGCCACCACCGATTCCAGCGAGCGGGTGAGCGCCAGCACCACGAAGACCTCGCGGCCGACACCGCGGCTCAGCAGCAGCCGCGCGAAGCGGTTCGACCAGGCGTCGAGTTCGCCGTAGGACATGGTGAGTTCGCCCGCACTGACCGCGATGGCGTCGGGATCGATCGCCGCACCCGCGGCGAGGATCTCCGGAAGTGTGCTGAGCGCCAGCGATTCGGGCCCGTGCACCGGCAGCAGCGCCGCGCGCTCGGCCGCGTCGCAGTACTGCACCTGCGAGACCAGCGCCCGCGGATTGTCGGCGAGCTGGGTGAGCAGCCGGACGAAACGATCGAGCAGCGGTCGCGCCGCGGCGGGCTCGAGCTGGTCGGCCATGAATTTCAAGGTGATCCGCAGGGTGTCGCGGCCGTTGTCGCCGCGCAGCGGAATGACCATGAGGTTCAACGGGTACGGCGTGGCGTCGGTGCCTGCCACGTCGAGCACCCGCATGCCCGCGATGTCGAGCGCCTGGGACAGGGCCTCGCGGTCGATCGGATACGACTCGAAAACCGTGAGTGTGTCGAACAATTCGGCGAGCCCCACGGCCTGATGGATGGCCGCCAGGCCGACGTGCTGATGATCGAGCAACCGAGCCTGCTCGGCTTGCAGCCGGGCGAGCAGATCGACCACCTGCTCGGCCGGATCGAGCTGCACCCGCACGGGCAGCGTATTGATGAACAGGCCCACCATCTCTTCGACACCGGCCAGCTCCGGGGGACGCCCGGACACGGTGCCGCCGAACACCACATCGGTGCGGCCGGTACGCATCGCGAGCAGCATCGCCCAGCTCGCCTGCACCAGAGTATTGACGGTGGCGCCGGATTCACGCGCGGCGGCTTCCAGACGGGCGACCGTGTCGGCGGACAGGTCGGTGGACAGCATCCCCGTCTCGGTCGATTCGATCCCGGCCAGGGTGGGCACCGCGCGGGTGGGGGTGTCGATACCGGCCAGCGACTGCCGCCATGCGGCGATCGAGGCGTCGTTGTCCTGTTCGCGCAGCCAGCCGAGGAATTCGCGGTAGGAGTGCGCGGGCGCCAGCGCGGTCGCATCGCCCGAGGTGACGTAGAGCGTCAGCAGTTCGCGCACCAGCAGCGGCGTCGACCAACCGTCGAGCACCAGATGGTGATTGGTCAACACGAACCGGTACGCCTCGGCGTCGGTGCGGATCAGCGTGCACCGGATCAACGGCGGCTTGGTGAGTTCGAATCGGGTGTGCGCGTCCAGCGCGATCACCCGATCGAGTTCGCGCTGCCGCTGATCGGGATCGGCGATGCCGGTCAGATCCACCTCGTGCCAGCCGATCTCGGCCGCGGCCAGCACGAGCTGGCGTGGGCCGTCGTCGGTTTCCACGAAGGCGACCCGCAGATTCTCGTGTCTGGACACCAATGCCTGTGCGGCCGTGCGCAATCGGGCCGCGTCGACCGTGCCCGCCAGGGTGAGCAGGGATTGCACGGTGTAGCCGTCGGCGGTGTCCGAGTCGTACAGCGCATGGAAGAGCAGGCCGTACTGCAGGGGCGAGAGCGGCCAGACGTCGGCGAGGTCGCGGTAATCGCTCTCCCAGGTGTCGATCTGGGCCTGGGTGACCGGGACGAGGTCGAAGTCCGAGGGCGTGCGTCCGCCCGCTCCCGCGCTCGTCGCGTGCGCGGCGAGCCCGCGCAGCGCCTCGGCCCACAGCTCGGCCAGCTGGTCCACCTCGGCGGCGGCGAGCAGTCGGGAGGCGTAGGCCCAGGTCACTTCCAGACCCGCGTCGGTGCGCACGGCGTTGATGTCGACGACCGCGGCCAAGGGCGCCCGATCGTCCTGCGTCGCCGTGAAACGTTGCGGCAGCCAAGGTCCCGTGTCCGCGCCGGTGGTCGCCCGGCCCAGATAGTTGAAGCTGATCTGCGGGGTCGGACCGGCGGCGAGCGCCGCGGCAGACTCGGCGTGCAGATAGCGCAGCATGCCGAAGCCGATGCCCTTGTCCGGCACCGTGCGCAGCTGTTCCTTCGCCGCCTTGATCGCCGCGCCTGCCGCGGCCCCACCGGCGAACGCCTCGTCCAGATCGATCCCCGTCAGGTCGATCGCCACGGGATACACACTGGTGAACCAGCCGACCGTGCGCGCGACGTCGGCGCCGGGCAAGATCTCCTCCGCCCGGCCGTGGCCTTCCAGCGTAAACAGCGTCGCGTGCCGGTCCCGCCACCGGCCGACCGCCAGCGCGAGCGCGGCCAGCAGCACATCGTCCGCGCTGCAATGGAATCGGTCGGGAGCGGTGGTCAGCACGGCGGCCGCGATCTCGGGGACGATCACCGTTTGCCGCTGGGCCATGGTGGCGACGACATCGACCTCGGGATCCAAGGTAGCGGTGCCGAACGCCGGGTCCGGCGTCGCCAGGATCTCCTGCCAGAGCGGCAGTTCGGCGGTGCGTTCGGCGGCTTGCTCGGCTTGGCCGTGCGCCCAGCGCCGGAACGAGGTGCCGACCGGCGCGAGGGTGCCGCCCATGGCGGCGGTCGCGAGGTCCGGCAGCAGGATGCGCCAGGAGACGCCGTCGGTCACCAGATGGTGCAGCACCAGCCAGAGCGCGGGCTCGTCCGCTTCGAGCAGTACGAAACGCGCGACCACGCCTGCCGCCGGATCGAGCAGGTCGGCGGCGCGCTGCAATTCGCGTTCCGCGCTGTCCGCGTCCGCCCGCACCGCCTCGACCAGGGACTCGGCGTCGATGGCGCCCGGTTCGGCCACCGTCCAGGACCAGCCGTCGTCGGTTCGGCGCAGCGTAGAGCGCAGCAGATCGTGCCGGTCCAGCAGTGCCTGCACCGCGGCGACGACCTGTTTCCGCTCGAAATTCGCGGGCAGGCCGACGAGTACCGCTTGCGCGAAACGTGGCCAGGTATCGCCCTGCGCCAGCATGGCGTGCACGATCGGGGTCAGTTCGACTTCGCCGACGCCACCGCCCGGCAGTTCGTGCACCACCTGCGCGGGCACCTCGGTCGCGACGGCGGCCAGCGCGGCAACGGTCTTGCGCTCGAACACATCTCGCGCGCTGAGGCCGAGGCCCGCGGCCTTCGCCCGCGACACGAGCTGAATGGAGACGATGCTGTCGCCGCCGAGCGCGAAGAAGCTCTCGTCGACGCCGACCTGGTCGAGGCCGAGTACCTCCGCGAAGAGCGCGGCGAGGGTCTGCTCGCGCGGCGTGGACGGCGCCCGGCTGACGAGCGCGCGGGTGCCGAAATCCGGTGCGGGCAGCGCTTTGCGGTCCACCTTGCCGAGCGGGGTGAGCGGAACGTGCTCGAGCACCATCACCACGGCCGGCACCATGTACGCCGGGAGTGTCTCTCCGGCAGCCGCTTTCAACGCCTCGGGATGCACCTCGGCGCCGGGCCGCGGCAGGACGTAGGACACCAACGCGGTCGCGCCCGTGCCGGTCTCGGCGCCGAGCGTGATCGCGAAATCGATCTCGGGCAGTCGCTGCAGCGCCGCATCGATCTCGCCCAGCTCGATCCGGAAGCCGCGCACCTTCACCTGGAAATCGCTGCGGCCCTGGTACTCCAGCTCGAGCCGGTCACCGTGGCGGTGCCAGCGCACCAGGTCGCCGGTGCGATACATCCGCGCGCCCGCAGCGTACGGGTCGGCGACGAACCGGCCTGCCGTGAGCCCGTTGCGCCGGTGATATCCGCGCGCCAGGCCGGGGCCCGCGAGATAAAGCTCCCCCAGGGTGCCGGGTGGCACCGGGCGCAGCCAGGGGTCCAGCACGACGGCGGCGACACCGCGGGCCAGGCCGCCGATGGTGACCGGTGCGCCCGGCACCAGCGGCCCGCTGAGGGTCGCGGTCACCGTGGTCTCGGTGGGGCCGTAGCCGTTGAGCAGCGTGCGGCCCGCCCACTTGGCCACCAGCTCCGGCGGGCAGGCGTCACCGCCCACGATCACCGTCCGCAGCTCGGGCAGGCTCGCCGGGTCCAGCGAACCGACCACTGCCGGAGTGACATTCAAATGCGTGACGCGGTGTGCCCGCAGCACCTCGGCCAGCTCCTCGCCCGCGTAGGCCGCGGGGGGCACGATCGCGAGGGTGGCGCCCGTCGCGAGCGTCACCAGGATCTCCTCGACCGAGATGTCGAAACTCGGCGAAACCGCGTGTGCGACCACGGAGTCCGCGGTGACCCCGAATCCGGCGGCGGAGCCGGTCGCGAGGTTCGCCAGTCCGCGATGCGACACCGCCACACCCTTGGGCAGACCGGTGGAACCCGAGGTGTAGATGAGGTAGGCGATCTGGTCGAGGTGCAGCGCGCCGGTGCGTTCGGCGGCGGTGACGGCGGCCGAGTCCTGTTCGGCCACGATGTGATCGGTGTCCGCGTCGTCGAGGGTCAACCAGTGCACCCGGTCCGGCAACGCGGTCCGCGCCGCCGCGACCGTCAGGCCCGCGACGACGCCGCTGTCGCCGACCATGTGCTCGATCCGATCGGCCGGATAGGTCGGGTCGATCGGGACGAACGCCGCCCCGGTCTTGGCGACCGCGAGGGTGGCCAGCACGGATTCCAGCGAGCGCGGGATCGAGATCGCCACGGCGCGTTCAGGTCCGGCTCCTGCCGCGATCAGCACCCGGGCGAGGCGATTTGTGCGCTCGTCGACCTCCCGGTAGGTGAGCGCGACGTCGCCGGCGCGGATCGCGATCGCGTCCGGATCGAGACGTGCTCCGGCCGTGAGGATTTCGGGAAGAGTGCGGGCGGCCACACCTTCGGCCCCCGTGGCGGGCACCAGTTCGGCCCGTTCCTCCTCGGACACCACCGGCACCGTCGAGAGCGCCGCATCCGGCCCGGCCGTGAGGAACTCGTGCAGAAAGCGCAGGAAGCGTCGATGCTGCGCGGCCAATTCGGTGTCGCTGTACAGGTTCGCGTTGGCCTGGAAGTCGATGTGGGTGCTCTCGCCGCCCACGCCGGGATAGAAATTGAGGAACAGGTCATCGATCAGACCCGAGGTCAGCACGTGCAACCGCCCGGTCACCGGGCCGAGCTGAATCCTGGTGTCCACCATCATCAGGTTCACCGAGGGGCCGAAGGACGCGGCCTCGTCCATCGACCAGCCCAGGTCGCGGAAGATGTCCTCCTGCCGGTACCGCTGCCTGCGCAGCGCGCTGGTCAGCTCGCCCTGCGCGGCCCGGATCACCTCGCCCACCGTGGTGGCCGGGGTCAGCCGCAGCCGCAACGGCACCACATTGGCGATCATCCCGCCGGAACGCCGCAGGATCGCGGTGGTGCGTGCCGAAACCGGCAGGCTCAGTACCACTTCGGCGGCACCGGTCATCGCCGCCAGGTAGGCGCCGAAGGCGGCGACCACGGTCGGCGCGACGCCGGAATCGGCCTCCTTGGCGACGGACTCCAGCAGGACCGCGGTGTCCGGCGGCAACGCACCGGCGAAGCGGCTGGGATGCGCGTCGACCTCGGCGGTGCGGCCCGCGAGGCTGACCGGATCGGCCACCCCGTCCAGATGGGTCAGCCAGTGCTCGCGGTCGGCCGCGAACCGATCCGAGGTGCGGTAGGCGAGATCGGCCTCGACGATCTTGCGCAGATCCTCGGCCTTGGCCGCGGGCGGCTCCTCGCCCGCGAGCGCCGCGTTGTACAGCTCCCCGGTGCGCTGCACCATCGTCAGCGCGCCCATGCCGTCCAGCACGATGTGATGGATGCGGGAGTACCAGTACCAGCGGTCCTCGGCCAGCCGCAGCATCACCACCCGGACCAGCCGGTCGCGGGTGAGTTCGAGCGGCGCGTTGTATTCCGCGCGCATCCAGGCGTGCGCGGCGGCTTCGGGATCCGGCTCGCCGCGCAGGTCCAGCGTGATCAGGTTGTCGTCCAGGGTGGGGTCGACGAACTGGAACGGCTGACCGGCTACCTCCACCAATCGCAGATAGCCGGTGCCGAATTCGCGACCGGCCTGCCGGGCCGCGCGGGCGAGCAGGTCCAGCTCGATCGGACCGCGCAACTCGACGTACTGGGCGATCGAGATGGGAGTGTCGCCGGCGATGTGCTGTGCGAACCAGATGCCGCGCTGGGCCGCCGAGAGCGGGAAGGCGCCTTCGGGCAGACCGGTAGCGGTCTCGAGGGATGCGAGGGAAGGCTGTTGCATGAATAGTCCTACGTTCTTACCGCTCACAGCTGCGCGGCTGTGACCGCCGCTGGCTTCCGCGGTAGTGGTAGTACCTGCCGCACAGCTTCGCGACAGGTTCATTCTGAACCGATGACGTGTGCACCGATGGGTGTTTGCCGACATGTGGTACCCGGACACGCGACAGGCGCGCCCGAACGACGTCGGGCGCGCCTGTCGCAGCTCAGGCCGCGAGCGGGTGGTCGGCGGGGGTGAGCGGGGCGTCGGAGCCCGCGAGGTAGCGCTGCAGGGTCGAGCGATCGTCGAGCACCAGCCAGTCGATCGCGTCGGTGAGCTCGCCGCGGCGGGCCTTGGTGGTGACCCCGACCGTGGTGCCGAGGGCGAACGAGGCGTCGCCGGTGGCCGGGACCGGGATGGCGCCGATCTTCACCGTGGCGCGCTCGGCGACCACCGATTCGATCTCGTCGTCGATCGCGATCGCGACGCGGGTGTCGAGGCCGGCGCCGAGCCCGAGCAGCAGCCGACCCAGGCGGTTGGACCAGCGGTCCAGCTCGGCGTAGGTGAGGGCGCAATCGGGGGTGGACGCCACGACCGCGTTCGGATCGACCACGGCGACGGGCCGCGCGAGCGGCAGCAGGCGGAGGTTGTCGGTCTGCGATGCGGTCAGCGTGTTCATGATGTCCGTCCCTCGAAGTCTCGGAGAAGAGGTTTCTTGCTTGCCTCTAATCTCGGCTACGAGGGCGAACTTCGACAGCAACCCAAGCGCTGGACGCGGTCCCTCCCAGGGTGTGCGTTTTTCACCCCAGGGGGTACCGCGGTATCTGGTACCGCCGCGGTCAGTCGGTGACGAATCCGTTCAGGGTGCCGGTCAGATCGGTGAGCAGCGCCCGCGCGGCGGTGAGACCGTTGCCGTGCCAGACGGTGTCCTCGACCGCGAAGACCCGCTTGTCGGTCGAGGCGCCGAGATCCTTGAACGCCGCCGAGCGCATCACCTGCTCGCCGTGCTTCTTCCCGTCCGCGCCGGCCAGCAGCACATAGATCAGATCGCCCTCGAGCTTGCCGGCGAACTCGTCGGGCCGTACGTCGAAGGTGGTGCCGCGCTGGGCCTGCGGCCGCTGCACGCCCGCGTCCGCGAGGATCTGGCCCGCGAAACTGTTGCTGCCCTGAATCTGGTTGGTATCGCCGGTGAATCGGAGCACCGAGGCCTGCGTCTGGCCGGAGCTGAGCACGTTGCCGGTGTCGGTAGCGGCGGTGCGGTAATCCTCCAGCGCGGCGTCGGCGGCCGCCTTACGGCCCAAACCGGCTGCGAGCGCGGTGAATTCGGCTTGCCAGCTATTGTTCGCGCCGACCAGCACGGTGGGCGCGATCGCCTGCAACGCATCGAAACTCGCTGTGGCCGTGGGGATGTCGCCGATGATGAGGTCCGGATGCTGCGCGGCGATCAGGGCCGGGTTCGGCTGGGCCGCGGTGCCGACGCCGGGAATCTTCAGCACGCCGGTGCCGAGATAGGCCGGCTGCGGGCTCGGTCCGTCGATGGTCACCGCGCCGACCACGCGCTCCCACAGCCCGACCGCGCAGGTCGCGTCCAGGGCGGAGGTGGTCAGCACGACGATGCGCTTCGGGTCGGCGGGCACCTCCGAGACGCCCGCGGCGTGGGTCACCGTGCGGGTGCTGCCGTTGGCCGCGTCCGGTGCGCTCGGCAGCGGGCACGCGCGCGTGGTGTCGCGTTCCAGCCCCACCACGCCCGCCCCCGCGATATTGGTCGTGGTGCGCACGATGGTGCTCGCGTCGTCGGTCTTGCTGCACCCCG
The DNA here is from genome assembly GCF_000308475.2 of Nocardia brasiliensis NBRC 14402. Lineage (GTDB taxonomy): Bacteria > Actinomycetota > Actinomycetes > Mycobacteriales > Mycobacteriaceae > Nocardia > Nocardia brasiliensis. Next base: position 64,769 of record NZ_BAFT02000016.1, read on the forward strand.
CCGCGACGACGGTGGCGGCGAGCGCGACGACGGCGGCCAGCCGGCGCGGCGCCACACGGGCGCTGCCGGATCCGGGAGTAGCTGTGCGGTTTCGGGTACGAACGAAGGCGCTCAGCGGCATGCGGGTGAGGGTACATGCGCCGACCGGTCCGGCGGGGGAGAGGTCACCGCCGCCGCGCGCCGCCCGCCGCACCCGGTGCGCCTCGGTCGCCGCCGGGCGAACTCATCGGTAGCGTGTTGTGCGGACAGGTCGGTCCGCCGGACCAGCGCTGTGCCCATCAACGAAATACGACACAGAGTAGGACCCGTGCGGATTGCTGCGGCAGCACGGTTTACGATTCCAGAAGCGCAAGCGAACTGTCGTCTGTTCCGACCCGGGGATGGATGCAAGCAGCGGAGCCTGCGGAGCGACCTAAAGGCACCTTCAGGAGGATCAGTGACTGCGGTAGAGCCCCAGCCAGTCCAGCAGTTGGAAGCGACTCGGCCGTATCCGGCACGGACCGGGCCGAAGGGTTCTTTTCTCTACAAGATGGTCACCACCACCGACCCCAAGGTGCTCGGTGTCATGTACCTGGTGACCGCGATGAGCTTCTTCCTCATCGGTGGTCTGATGGCGCTGATGATGCGCGCCGAGCTGGCCCGCCCCGGTCTGCAGTTCCTCTCGCCCGAGCAGTTCAACCAGCTGTTCACCATGCACGGCACGATCATGCTGCTGTTCTACGCGACCGCGATCGTGTTCGGCTTCGCGAACATCGTGCTGCCGCTGCAGATCGGCGCCCCCGACGTCGCCTTCCCGCGTCTGAACGCGTTCAGCTACTGGCTGTACCTGTTCGGCGGCACGATGGCGACCGCGGGCTTCATCACCCCGGGTGGCGCCGCCGACTTCGGCTGGACCGCCTACACCCCGCTCACCGACATCCTGCACTCGCCGGGCGTCGGCGCGGACCTGTGGATCCTCGGTCTGGCCGTCTCGGGTCTGGGCACCATCCTCGGTGGCGTCAACATGCTGACCACCGTCGTCTGCCTGCGTGCCCCCGGCATGACCATGTTCCGGTTGCCGATCTTCACCTGGAACATCGCCGTCACCAGCGTGCTTGTCCTGCTTGCCTTCCCGCTGCTCACCGCCGCGCTGTTCGGCCTGGCCTACGACCGGCACCTCGGCGGCCACATCTACGACCCGGCCACCGGTGGCGTGCTGCTCTACCAGCATCTGTTCTGGTTCTTCGGCCACCCCGAGGTGTACATCATCGCGCTGCCGTTCTTCGGCATCGTGTCCGAGATCTTCCCGGTCTTCTCGCGTAAGCCGATCTTCGGTTACACCACCCTGGTCTACGCGACGCTCGGCATCGCCGCGCTCTCGATCGCGGTGTGGGCGCACCACATGTACGCCACCGGCGCTGTGCTGCTGCCGTACTTCTCGTTCATGACCTTCCTGATCGCCGTCCCGACCGGTGTGAAGTTCTTCAACTGGATCGGCACCATGTGGCGCGGCCAGCTGACCTTCGAGACGCCGATGCTGTGGTCGATCGGCTTCCTGGTGACCTTCCTCTTCGGCGGTCTGTCCGGCGTCATCCTGGCCTCGCCGCCGCTGGACTTCCACGTCACCGACTCGTACTTCGTGGTCGCGCACTTCCACTACGTGCTCTTCGGCACCATCGTGTTCGCCACCTTCGCCGGCATCTACTTCTGGTTCCCGAAGATCACCGGCCGGATGATGGACGAGCGCCTGGGCAAGTGGCACTTCTGGACCACCTTCGTCGGCTTCCACACCACCTTCCTCGTCCAGCACTGGCTGGGCGCCGAGGGTATGCCGCGCCGCTACGCGGACTACCTGCCCAGCGATGGATTCACCACGCTGAACACGATTTCCACCATCGGCGCGTTCATCCTCGGCGCCTCGATGCTGCCGTTCGTGTGGAACGTCTTCAAGAGCTTCCGCTACGGCGAGGTCGTCACCGTGGACGATCCGTGGGGCTACGGCAACTCGTTGGAGTGGGCCACCACCTGCCCGCCGCCGCGGCACAACTTCTACGAGCTGCCCCGGATCCGGTCCGAGCGTCCCGCCTTCGAACTGCACTACCCGCACATGGTCGAGCGGATGCGGGCCGAGGCGCACGTGGGCTGGGGTTCGGGCAAGCACGCCCACGATGTCCACGAGGGCGCGGTCGCGACCAAGTAGGCATAAGGATTACGACGACGAGTGTGCACCTGCTGGTGACGGCAGGTGCACACTCGTTTCTGCGGGAGCTTGCGCTCACCGCAGGGCATCATCGCCCGGAGCGACGTGACAACGAGGTCAAGCACAGCGACGGCGCACCACGACCCTGGAGCACATCAGTTGACCGACACCACCGTTCTCGTCACCGTCACCGGACCCGACCGTCCCGGTGTGACGTCCGTGCTGCTCGCCGCGATGTCCCGGCACCACGTGGACCTGCTCGACGTCGAGCAGGTGGTGATCCGCGGCCGGCTGACGCTCGGCGTGCTGGTCACCTGCCCGGGTGACGCCGAGTCCCTGCAGGACGAACTCGAAGAAGCGATGAACACCGTCGGCATGCACGTCGATGTCGAGGTGGACGCGGAGATCGGCAGGCAGCCGATGTCCACCCACGCGGTGGTGATCCTGGGCGCCCCCGTCACCGCGCACGCGTTCAGCGCGGTGTCGCGGCAGCTCGCCGCGCTCGGCGCGAACATCGACACCATTCGCGGCATCGCCGACTATCCGGTCACCGGAATGGAATTGCTGGTCACCGCGACCGATACCGGGGCAGGCACCGACTCGCGACTGCGTACCGCGCTGGCCGAGATCGCGGTGGCCGAGCAGGTCGACGTCGCGGTCGAGCGGGCCGGCCTGGCCCGGCGGGCCAAGCGCCTCATCGTCTTCGACGTCGACTCGACGCTCATCCAGGGCGAGGTGATCGAGATGCTCGCCGCGCACGCGGGCGTCGAGGAGGAGGTCCGCAAGGTCACCGAGTCCGCGATGGCGGGCGAGATCGACTTCGCCGAATCGCTGCGTCAGCGCGTCGCGACCCTGGCCGGCCTGGACGAGTCGGTGATCGACGAGGTGGCCGACCGGATCGAGCTGACGCCCGGTGCCCGCACCACCATTCGCACGCTGCGCCGGCTCGGCTTCCGCTGCGGTGTGGTGTCGGGCGGGTTCCGTCAGGTGATCGAGCCGCTCGCGCACGAGCTGGAACTGGATTTCGTGCAGGCCAACACCTTGGAGATCATCGGCGGCAAGCTCACCGGCCGCGTGGTCGGCGAGATCGTCGACCGGGCCGCCAAGGCGACCGCGCTGCGCAAGTTCGCCGCCGAGGCGGGCGTGCCGATGGAACAGACCGTCGCCGTCGGGGACGGCGCGAACGACATCGACATGCTCAATGCCGCGGGCCTCGGCGTCGCGTTCAACGCCAAGCCTGCGCTGCGCGAGGTCGCCGACGCGGCGCTGTCGCACCCCTACCTGGACGCGGTGCTGTACGTCCTCGGCGTCACCCGGCACGAGGTGGAGGCCGCCGACGCCCGGGACGGATTGCTCCGGCGCGTGCCGCTGGGCTGAGCGCCGGGTAGCCGGTGTCGATGTCCCGCTCGGGTCGGCGTCGTCGGTAGGCTGACGCCGACCATGATCATCGGGCGATCGGAGCTTTCGGTGCGCAAAACTCTGCTGGTGCTGTTAGTCGGGCTGTCGGTCGTCGGATGCGGCAAGGACGACTCCGCCGACGCGAAGCCGACGTCCGCGGCGGCGCCGACGTCCGGCTCCGCGTTCTCGGTGCTGAACGCGACGCAGGAGGCCAACGGGCAGGAGCGCCGACTCACCATCGGGCAGTCGCTGGTGCTGACCCTGCCCGCGAATCCGTCCACCGGCTTCTCCTGGCAGATCTCCGGCCTGGACCCGAATGTGGCTCGGGTGCAAGGCGAACCGACGTTCAAGCAGGACCCGTCGGTGCCGGTGGCGCCCGGCGCGGGCGGCACCTCGGAGTGGACTTTCGTCGGCGAGGGCGCGGGCGTCACTCAGCTCACGATGGACTACATGCGCCCGTGGGAGCAGGGCATCGCACCCGCGCAGACGTTTTCGCTGACGATCAAGGTGGAGTGATGTCGAACATCCCGGAATGCGCGGCCGGAATCCGGGACGAACACGAAAGTCCGGGGCGGGCAGTCGAATTCGATGAGGAGGGCTTCCGCGTCCGGCACGCGGAACTGGCGGCGGGCTACGGCGGCGCGGGCGACCCGGACGATCCGGCCTTGGTGCAGGCCATGCAGATCGTGCTGCACCTGCCCAAACAGGACCCGCCGCCGCGCAGCGCTTTGCTCGCCGCGGCCGCCACCGCGTCGGTGGCGTTGTGCCTGGATGAACGGGTCGGTCCCGGCGGCGAATGGGCCGAGCGCTACCTGGCCTGGAAGCGCTCGCGCATCCGCAAGGTGAGCAGGCGAGCCCGCGGCGCCCAGTGGCTCGCCGCGAACGAGGTCGAGGGCGTCACCGCCGAGGTCGGCGGGGCGCAGGCGCGCGCGTTCGTCCCCGGACCGGTCGGCGCGGTCGATCCGCGGATCAAGCGGTTGCAGATCGGTGGCACCGACCTCGAGCACGATGACCCGGGCCCTGCCCCGGCGGAACTGCCGGTGCTGTGGGTGAATTCGGCGCTCGGCATGACGCTCGGCAAGGCCGCCGCGCAGGTCGGTCATGCCAGCATGTTGCTGGCGGGTGCGCTGACCGTGGCGCAGGCGCGCTGCTGGGCCGAGCGAGAATTTCGTTGTGCCGTCCGGGAAGCCGACGCGCGACAATGGAAAGTGTTGGCGGATGCGGTCGCACACGGATCGGCAGTGGCCGTGCGCGACGCCGGGTTCACGGAAGTGGCGCCCGGCTCGATGACAGTGATAGCGGTCCCCGCGCAAACCGGGTGACCGTCCGGAACAGTCGCGAGGACCGAAGAGGCTTCGGGCGGGCCGAATCGGGGTATCACTCGAGGACGTTGTGCTCTATCTCGCCGGGCCTGCCGAGCGGAGGCTCGAAGACCCAAGGCAACGCGGCTATGTCGACCGAAGGGATGGACCAGCTATGACGACGCTGCTGGTGATTCTCGCCGTCTGGGTGCTGCTGTCGGTTCCACTGGCCTTCCTCGTGGCGCGACTGCTACACAAGTCGCCCGAGCGGAACGAGCGGCATCCCGGGGCCGGGCACGACGACGACCAGCGGCTACGCGGTCTCTTCGCGCTCGGCCGCAAACGTTGACCCGGCGACACGCGCCACGCACCCCCGCCCGCGTTGGCCAGTGATCCCATGGGTGGGCCAAGATGGACCGCGTGCCACAACCGGATCCGGATCTGCTCATCGATTTCACCGACGTCACTGTTCGTCGTTCGGGCCACACGCTCGTCGGCCCGGTGACCTGGCAGGTCGAGCTCGACGAACGCTGGGTCGTGCTCGGCCCCAACGGCGCGGGCAAGACCTCGCTGCTGCGCATGGCGGCCGCCGAGCTGCACCCCACCTCCGGCGTGGCGCATCTGCTCGGCGAAGTGCTCGGCAAGGTCGACATCAGCGAATTGCGCCCGCGGATCGGCCTGTCCTCCGCGGCCGTGGCCGGCCGGGTGCCGCGCGAGGAGAAGGTCAGCGATCTGGTGGTGTCGGCGGGCTACGCCGTGCTCGGCCGCTGGCGGGAACGCTACGACGACGTCGACACCGACCGCGCCGTCGACATGCTGGAAAGCCTGGGCGCCGAACATCTTTCCGATCGCACCTACGGCACCCTGTCCGAGGGGGAGCGCAAGCGGGTGCTCATCGCCCGCGCGCTGATGACCGATCCGGAACTGCTGCTGCTCGACGAGCCCGCCGCGGGCCTGGATTTGGGTGGCCGCGAAGAACTGGTGGAACGGCTCGGCGATCTGGCCGCCGATCCGGACGCGCCGGCCATCGTGCTGGTCACCCACCACGTCGAGGAGATCCCGCCCGGCTTCACGCACGGCCTGCTGCTCAACGAGGGCGAGGTGATCGCGCAGGGTTTGCTCACCGATGTGCTCACCTCGGAGAACCTCAGCGACGCGTTCCGTCAGTCGATCGCGCTCGACCAGGTGGACGGCCGCTACTTCGCCCGGCGCGCCCGCCGGGCCGGAAAACATCGCACCCGCTGACCGCACCTACCCGTGACAGCGTGTACCGCGCGCGGGTTACTGTGCAGGGGTGAGTGAGACAAATACCGCGGCCGGCTCTCAGGTTGCCCCGCCGGTCAAGGATGCGTCGACGGTGCTGCTGGTGCGCGACAGCGCCGCCGGGCCCGAGATCTTCCTGCAGCGCCGGGTCGGCGCGATGGCGTTCGCGGCCGGCATGACCGTGTTCCCCGGCGGCGGCGTCGATCCCACCGACGGCACCGCCGATATCGCCTGGGCCGGACCCGAACCCGCCTGGTGGGCCGAGCGATTCGCGACCACCGAAGCGCGGGCCAAGGCGCTGGTCTGCGCCGCGGTGCGGGAGACCTTCGAGGAATGCGGGGTGCTGCTCGCCGGTCCGACCGCCGACACGGTGGTCTCCGACACCACCGGCTACCGCGCGGCGCGCGGCCGGCTGGAACGTCGCGAGCTGTCGCTGGCCGGTTTCCTCGCCGCGGAGCACCTGGTGCTGCGCGCGGATCTGCTTCGGCCGTGGGCGAATTGGATCACGCCGGTGGTCGAGCCGCGCCGCTACGACACCCGCTTCTTCGTCGCGGTGCTTCCCGCCGGGCAGCTGGCCGACGGCGCCACCTCCGAAGCGGCGGAGGTGAATTGGCGTACCGCGGCCGAGGCGCTGCGGCGGTGGCGGGCGGGCACCGACATCCTGTTGCCGCCCACCTGGTCGCAGTTGCAGGGGCTCAGCGAATTCGGCTCCACCGCAGAGATTCTCGCCGCTGAACCGGTGATCGAGCCGATCATGCCGGAACTGGTCGAGCGGGACGGGCGGCGGGTACTGATGTTCCCGGACAACGGGCGCTACCTGACCGATCTGCCGGATCCGAGCAAGCTCAAGGGATCCGTCCGCAAGTGAGGCCGCGGCCGGGCACCCGGTAGCGTCTGCTCCCATGGCCGAATTCGTGACCCTGGAGCTGCCGGAGGGTGATGCCGCGCGCCGCGTGGCCGTCCTCCGGATCGACCGCCCGCCGTTGAACCTGCTGAACCTGCAGCTGGCGCGCGAACTGGCCGAGGCGGCCGAGGAGGTCGCGGCCGACCCGACGGTGGCCGCGGTCATGGTCTACGGCGACGAGCGGGTGTTCTCCGCGGGCGACGATCTGGCCGAGCTGGGCGCACTGGGCGCAGATCAGGCGCGGGCGCTGGCCGCGGATCTGCAGGGCCATCTCGGCTGCCTGGCCCGGCTGCCGCAGCCGACGGTCGCGGCGATCAGCGGCTACGGTCTCGGCGCGGGACTCGAGCTCGCGCTGGGCGCGGACCGGCGGATCATCGGTGACAACGTCAAACTCGGCCTGCCGCAGATCAAGGCGGGGCTGATCCCGCTCGCCGGCATCCGGCGGCTCGCGCTGTTGATCGGGCCCGGCCCGGCCAAGGATCTCGTCTACAGCGGCCGGTTCGTCGAGCCCGCCGAGGCGCTGACGCTCGGCCTGGTCGACGAGGTGGTGCCGCCCGACGACGTGTACACCGCCGCGTTGCGCTGGGCCCAGCAGTTCACCGCGGCCCCGGGCCGGGCGCTCGCCGCGGCCAAGGCGGTGTTCGAGGCGGGCCCGCACGGGTTGGATCGTGCACAGACCGAATGGTCTGATCTGTTCATGACCGAGGACCGCCGGATCGGCACCGAGTCCTGCCTGGCGAACGGTCCCGGAGCGGCCGCGTTCGTCGGGCGCTGAGGCGTGCAGCGGTTCGTCGTCGCGGGCGTGCTGAACAGGGGTTTCCGGAAGATCGCCTGATCGGAACAGGTTGCTGTCCGGCCGCCGATCCGGTGGGCGTCCTGTTGGGTGGGCCGACGGCAAGATCATCGGTTGACCTTGGGTAGGCTTGGCTGCCATGACGGTACGCCCTGACGACCCCGCGCCGAACCCGCACGCCACCGAGGCCGAGGTCGAAGCAGCGCGCAAGGATACGAAGCTCGCCCAGGTCCTCTACCACGACTGGGAAGCCGAGACCTACGACGACAAATGGTCGATCTCCTATGACGAGCGCTGCATCGAATATGCCCGTGGCCGGTTCGACGCGGCCGTCGGCCCCGCCCCGCTGCCGTACGAGCGCGCCCTCGAGCTGGGCTGCGGCACCGGCTTCTTCCTGCTGAACCTGATGCAGGGCGGCGTGGCCAAGTCCGGTTCGGTCACCGACCTGTCGCCGGGCATGGTGAAGGTCGCGCTGCGCAACGCGCAGAACCTCGGCCTCGACGTGGACGGCCGGGTCGCCGACGCCGAAACCATCCCGTACGAGGACGACACCTTCGACCTGGTGTGCGGGCACGCGGTGCTGCACCACATCCCGGATGTCGAACTGGCACTGAAGGAATGCCTGCGCGTGCTCAAGCCGGGCGGGCGCTTCGTGTTCGCCGGCGAGCCGACCACCGCGGGCAACTTCTACGCGCGTTGGCTCGGCCGGATCACCTGGAAGGCCACCACCACCGTCACCAAGCTGCCGCAGCTGGCCGGGTGGCGGCGTCCGCAGACCGAGCTCGACGAGTCCTCGCGGGCCGCGGCGCTCGAGGCGGTCGTCGACCTGCACACGTTCGATCCCAGCGATCTGGAGAGCATGGCGCGCTCGGCCGGTGCGATCGAGGTCAAGGCGACCACCGAGGAGTTCGCGGCGGCGCTGTGGGGCTGGCCGGTGCGCACCTTCGAGGCGGCCGTGCCGGACGAGAAGCTCACCATGGGCTACCGGATGGCCATGTACAAGGCGTGGCTGCGGCTGAGCTGGCTGGACGAGAACGTGATGCGTCGCGTGGTGCCCCGCCAGTTCTTCTACAACGCGATGATCACCGGCGTGAAGCCGCACTCCGCCGCCAAGTAGTGGGTTACGGCTTCGGTCGTCCGGATGTCGCCTTCCTCGGCAGCTCGGCGGGTAAGGCCGCGCTGTCCGAGGTGGACCGGCTGGAGCTGACCCCGGCCGCGCTGCTGCGCGATCTGGAACGGGTGCGGCGCAAGCACGGCACACGGGCGGCCGCGCTCGTGGAGACGGTGCGGCTGCGACGCAAGGCGGCCGTCAAGCTCGCCGCCGCGGGGACGTGGTTGTTCACCGACGACGCCCTGCAGCAGGCGACGCCGACGCTGGTCGCCCGGCATCGGGCCGTCCGATTGGCCGGGCGTGCCGTGCACGACGTGACCTGTTCGATCGGGGCCGAATCGGCCGAGCTGGCGCGCGTGTGTCCCGCGGTGCTCGGCAGCGACCTCGACGAGGTGCGGCTGGCGATGGCCGCACACAACCTGGCCGAATCCCGAAATGTCTTGCTGGCCAAGCCGGACGCGCTGGTGCCGGTGAGCCGGGACACCGTCGTGGTCGCGGACCCGGCGCGACGGGCCGACGGCAAACGCACCCACGATCCCGCCAAGCTGCAACCGCCGCTGCCCGACCTGCTCGCCGCCTACCCGGCGCGCGATCTGGTCGTGAAGTGTGCGCCCGGACTGGATTTCGATCGGCTCGACTGGTCCGGCGAGATCGAGGTCGCCTCGCTCGACGGCGCGGTCCGCGAGGCGTGCCTGTGGTCGAGTGGGCTCACCGACCCCGCGGTTCGTCGTCGCGCGACCGTACTGTCCTCGGCCGGAACATCTTTCACCCTCACCGACGCGGACCCCGACGATATCCCCGAGCAGGCGCCCGGCGCGTGGCTCATCGATCCCGACGGCGCGGTGGTCCGGGCCGGCCTGGTGCGGCACTACGCCGCGAAACACGGCCTCTGGCAACTGGATCCGCGCATCGCCTACCTCACCGGCGACACCGTCCCGCCGGGCACCCGCGGCTTCCGCATCGTCGAGCGCCTCGACTACCGCGAGAAATCCCTGCGCGCCGCACTGCGCGGCCACGACTGCGGCCCGCTGGAGATCCTGGTCCGCGGCGTCGACGTCGACCCCGACAAACTCCGCCGCACCCTCAAACCACAAGGAAGCCAACCTTTTACGCTGGTCATCACCCGAATAGGCCGCACGCCCACCGCATTCCTGTGCACGGCCGTCGCGGGCAAGGATTGACCCTTCGGGTCAGCGCTCGGGTTCGAAGGTGAAGAGTTCGCCGATGCGGGTGGCTACCAGGACTTCGCCCTTGGGGCCGATGGAGGTGCCGGTGGTGCTGCCCTGGGCGCCGGGCAGAACATCGGAGTCGATGGTGGCGCCGGTCTTGGTGTCGAAGGTGATCAGGTTGAGGCCGTCGCCGATCGCGGCGGTGGTGTAGCCGGTGCCGCCCGCGGTCTGCACCGGCGTGCCGCGCAGGGCGAGATCTTTACGCTCCCAGACGGTTTCCGCGGTGTCACCGGTGTCGCGGAGGGCGAGCAGGTAGCCGTCGTCGCCGGCCGGGATGATCAGGCCGTCGTCGGATACCGAAAAGCCGCCCTGCGGAGCCCATTCCAGCTGATGCACCCATTTGGTGCGGCCGTCGGCGGTGTCCACCGCGATCAGCCGCTTGCTGTTGTCGCCGACGTAGAGCGTCTTGCCGTCGCTGGACAGCACCGGGCTGGTGCCGCTGCCGCCGGAGAGCAGCTCGGCGCTCCACTCCTGCTGAATCTTGTTGTCCGCGTAGCGCAGTGCGACCAAGGCCGCAGCGGGCTGCCCCGGCTTCCACACCGTCACGAAGAAGCGGCCGCTCGCGACGTCGACCGCGGAGATGTTCGCGACCGGGCATTGCGGGCCGCCGGTGCGGCAGTCGTCGAGCCCCTGACCGGCCGCCGGACGGGTCAGATTCGGATACTCCAAGAAGTCCGGCTCACCGAGCAACTGGGTGGTCGGCGCGGTCCGCTCGCCGGTCTGCCGGGACAGCACATCGACCTGACCGGACTGCGTGACGACCAACAGCTTTCCGTCGCCGGTGAATTGCGTCGAGACCGGGGTGCCGCCGATCGGTGTCCGCCAGCGCGGCTGCCCGAGATAGTTGTAGGAGTTGACCGCGTCGTCGTCGCCGACATAGACGTTGGTCGTGCCGTCGACCACGCTCGGCGCGGAGATCGCGCTCGGGCCTAGTTTGCTGCAGAAGCGCTTGCGGCCGGTGGCCATCTGGCCCGAGAAGAGCATGCAGTCGCGCGAGAGCGTGGTCAGGAAGAACTGCCCGTCGGGACCGATGGTGACCGGCTGGGCGATCGGCCCGCCGATCGGGCGCGACCAGCTCAGCGCGATCTTCTTGGCGCCGGTGACCGGACTGGTGCCCGCGTTGCGACCGTCGTGGAAGGCGGCGGGCCAGCCCTTGCCGGGCCCGACCGTGATGTCGTCGACGTCGGTGCCGCAGCCGGTCAAGGCCAGCGCGCTGATCGCGGCCAGCGACGCGGCCAGCCGCACCCGCGACGGTCGCCACCGGGAACTGGCCAGTATGCCGCCGCTACGCACCTGCTGCACTCCTGTCGTCGTTTCCGCTCGGACGAGACTAAAGGGTGTCGACCCACCGTCGGCGCAGCAACCCGGTTTCGGGTGTACGCGTGTGGATTCCGGGACGCCGCCCCCGGCGTCGGAGCCACTGTACGGGAGCCGCACCCGCACGTCCGTCAAGTGGTGCGGTTCCGGGGCGGGTGGCCTGCGGATGGACTGCGTCCGACCACGCCAACTAGGCTCTACCCCGTCGCCGCCCGGGCGCGCGACCAGTCGTTGGACCAGGACAGGAGAGCCGTACGTGACGAGCATGTGGGGCGCGCCGTTGCGCTCGCGCTGGCGTGGATCGCGCCGCCGGGATCCGCAGCAGGCCCGTTTTCTGACGGCGGCCTCGCTGCGCTGGGTGCTCGCCAACCGGGCGTACACCCCCTGGTATCTGGTGCGCTACTACCGGCTGCTCAAGTTCCGCCTGGCCAACCCGCATATCGTGCTGCGTGGCATGGTCTTCCTCGGCAAGCGGGTGGAGGTGCACGCGACCCCCGAGCTGGGCCGGATGGAGATCGGCCGCTGGGTGCACATCGGCGACGGCAACGCCATCCGCTGCCACGAGGGTTCGCTGCGCATCGGCGACAAGGTGGTGTTCGGCAAGGACAACGTCGTCAACACCTACCTCGATATCGAGATCGGCGAATCCACCCTGGTCGCCGACTGGTGCTATATCTGCGACTTCGACCACAAGATGGACGACATCACGCTCCCGATCAAGGACCAGGGCATCGTGAAGAGCCCGGTGCGCATCGGCCCCGACACGTGGATCGCCGCGAAGGTCACCGTGCTGCGCGAAACCCGGGTCGGCCGCGGCTGTGTGCTCGGCGCGCACGCGGTGGTGAAGGGCGAGATCCCCGACTACAGCATCGCCGTCGGCGCCCCCGCGAAGGTGGTCAAGAACCGCAAGGCCGCCTGGGAAGCCGGCGCCGAGGAGCGCGCCAAGTACCTCGCCGCGCTCGAGGACATCGAGCGCAAGAAGAACGGCGCCACCACGACGGCCTAGTCGCTGCGGCCCGCCGCACTCGGTAGCGTCTGCGGTATGCACACCTACGCCGCGCTGTTGCGGGGGATCGCGCCGAGCGGAAAGAACATGAGCAACGACAAGTTGCGCGGCGTGTTCGAAGGACTCGGGTTCGACAAGGTCGCTTCGGTGCTGGCCAGCGGCAACATCGTGTTCCGCAGCGCGGACACCGATATCGTCGAGCTGGAAGATCGGATCCAGCAGGCGCTCAATCGGGAACTCGGGATTCCCGGCGGCACCATCATCCGCAGTCACGCCGAACTACGCGCGCTGCTCGACAGCGACCCGTTCCCCGGACTGACCCACGGACGCGGCACCTATCTGGTGGCGACCTTCCTCAAGGACAGGGCGAAGGCGCCGGGCAAGCTGCCGGCCCAGCCCGATCCGCTGACCCGCATCGTCGGCTACGACAAGCCGTGCCGCACCTTTCTCGCCGTCGTCGACAACAGCGAACCGGGCAAGACCCCGGACTTCATGAGCTGGCTGGACAAGACGTACGGCAAGGACATCACCACGCGCACCTGGCTGACGGTGCAGCGTGTGGTCAAGAAGATGGAGGCGTAGCCGACTCAATCCGGCACGAGACGGAATGCGTCTATGTGCCGAGGGCGAACAATCGTGAAGTGACGTCGATCCACCGTTGCGATTTCGCTCAGTCCGAGGCGTTCCGCGATGGTGATAACGGCAGCGTCGACGATGCCCAGAGGCAGATCAAGATAGCTGGCTACCAGCTCTTTGACCCGTGGAATATCCTCATTCTCCAGATTGATGAGACGAAAACCGTTGTCGCCGAACGACTCGAGGAATGTGACCTCAGCCTTCGGCCCTACTCGTGTTTCGAGTAGGTATCCGATTTCCCCTAGGACCGGTGCGGGTACCAACAGCGGCCCGGTCGCGTGCCGTAGCAGCTCGAGGCATGGCTTGTGATGACGGTCTTTGATATTGCCGGCGGCGAGAAGAACTCCTGTGTCGCACAGGAGCATGCCTCAGCGTCCCAGCTCGGAGCGCAGTACTTCCTCGTGTGTTTCGGCTAGATCGGGTTCGGCCGCAAAGGACGCGAAGAAGGGCAGGTTCCGCTCCGGCTTCCCGGTGTCATCAATGCCCGCGTCGTCGTTGAGTTGGCCTCGGATGAGTTCCAAGGCAGGGCGCAGCTCGGCTTCGGGCAACTGGTCCACCAAGTGGTGCAACTCTTTGCGAATCGCGCTCATGACGTCAGTCTACGCACGACCCGCCGCGACGAGTCGCGACTACTTCGGGTCTCGTTCGGGGAGGGGGCGTTCGATGATGGTGGGGCGGCCCAGGGGGTTGCGGACGCGGCGTTTGGCGGCGTGGTAGACCTGGGCGGTTTCGGCGGCGACCACGTCCCAGGCGAAGTCGGCGGTGAGGCGTTCGCGGGCGGCGTAGGCGCGGTCCTGGGCGGCGGCCGGGTCGTCGAGGGTGGCGCGGGCCGCCTCGACCAGGCCGTCGACGTCGGCCGGTTCGAACGAGGCGCCGGTGACGCCGTCGATCACGGCTTCGCCGAGCCCGCCCGCGGTGGAGGTGATCAGCGGGGTGCCCGCCGCGGCGGCTTCGAGCGCGACGATGCCGAACGGCTCGTACCGGCTCGGCAGCACGATGGCGTCGGCGCCGTGCAGCCAGCCGAGGAGTTCGGTGTGGTCGAGCTGTCCGGCGAAGGTGACCGCGCGGGCCACCCGGTGCACCCGGGCGCGTTCGCGCAGCCACTCGAACTGGGTGCCGACTCCGGCGATGGTGAGCGTGGTGCCGGGGTGCGCGCGCCGGATCCGCGGCAGCGCGGCGATCGCGTCCTGCACGCCCTTCTCGTATTCGAGTCGGCCGACGTACAGCAGCCGCGGCGGCCCGGTACGCGGCGAGCGCGGCCGAAAGGTCCAGGCGCCTACGTCGATTCCGTTGCGGATCACCGTCATCGGCACCCGCTCGGGCCCGTAGAGCCGTTCCACCTCGTCCTGCATGGAGGTCGAGCAGGTGATCAGCGCGTCGGATTCGTTGGCCAGCCACCACTCGACCGAATGCACCTGCCGGTTGACCTTGCCCGCGACCCAGCCGCTGTGCCTGCCCGCTTCGGTGGCGTGGATGGTCGAGACCAGCGGCACGTCGTAGTACTCGGCCAGCGCGATACCCGGGTGCGCGACGAGCCAGTCGTGCGCGTGCACCACGTCGGGCGCCCAGCCGTCACCGATGCCCGGTTTGCCGAGCGCGATACCCGCGCGCACCATGGCGTGGCCCATCGCCAGCGTCCAGGCCAGCATGTCCTCGCCGAAGTCGAACACCGGCGGATCCTCCGCGACGGCCACGACCAGCACCCCCTCGGCGATGAAGGAGTGGGTCGGATGGGTCGAGGAGTCGGTGCCGGACGGCCTGCGCGCGAGCACGACCACTTCGTGGCCGGCCTTGGCCAGCTCGGTCGCCAGGTGGTGCACATGCCTGCCCAACCCGCCGACCACGACCGGCGGGTACTCCCACGACACCATCAAAATCTTCATGCATGTCCTTCTGCGGTGGACCGTTCAACGGGGCCCGATCCTGCGGCGGCGTGCTGGGCAGGCACTGCGACGTGTGCTCCGGTGCCGGCGCTCGCGAGCCGCCGGGCATCCACACCGGGGAACAGTCCGTCAGCCGCCCCCCATCCTGCCGCCAACTGGCGTGCTTTGGCGACTTGGCCCGCGCCGACGGCGGCCGCGATCTCCCGCACGGCGTGCGCGTGCCGGTGTGCGCGGTCGCGCGCGTAGCCCGCGGCGGAGTCCTTGCTGACCATGAAGGCCCAGTCGCTGGACACGGTGAGGATCGCCTCGCGAAGCAACTGGTCGGCAACGTTGTCGCGGAGCCCGCGGCCGTCATCGGCGGCCCGCATCTTGTCGATGGTGTCGAGGGCGAGCCGGACGATGTCGTCGTTGAGTTCCACCAGGTCGCGCACCTGGTCACCGGCCCAGACCCGCCAGTCTTTGCCGGAACCCCACGACGAATCCGCCAAAGGCACAGGGGCACCGACGAATCCGCGTTCTCGGGCGTCGGCGAGCGTGCCGACGGTGATGCCCGCTGCGGGCAGCGCCCGCAACACCTGGGCCAACCACTGCGGGCCCTCGTGCCACCAGTGGCCGAACAATTCGGTGTCGAACGCGGCCACCACCAACGCGGGCCGGCCGATCCGCTCGGATTCGCCGATCAGTCGCTCGCGCACCGTCTGGACGAAATCATCCACATCGCGCACCACCGCCGCGGCGGCGAGTTCCGGGTCGTAGGGCGCCTTGTCCGGACCGGCCACCGTCTTGCCGGTGACCCGCGCGGGCTTGAGGCCCGTCGCGTGGTCGTAGTGATGAAAGTCACGGTAGGCGCTCTGCCCGGGATAGCCGGACTTCGGCGACCACACCCGGTAGCTGACGTGCAGATCGCGCCCGAACGCGACCACATCGGACTCGCGTACCGGCCGCCCGAGGGTGGTGTCGCCGCGCAGGGCGGGCCCGTCGACCATGAAATGCGTCACACCCGCGGCGGCGTAGCCCGCTTCCATGCCGGGGGTGTAACCGCATTCGGGCGCCCAGATCCCGGTGGGGGTGTGGCCCCAGCGATGCCGGGCATCGCCGAGGCCCTCGCTGAGCTGGAACTGGCGCAGCCGCGGGTCGAGCAGCGGTTGGAACGGATGCGCGAGCGGTCCGCCCAGCAGTTCGATGGCGTCGGCGTCGATGAGTTCGCGCCAGACCGGTGCCGCGCCGTGCCGCCAGCGTGTTTCGAAATCCGCGAGAGCCGCTGTGGCCAAACGATGTTCGTGCCCGCCGAGCGCGCGGTTGCCCGCCATCGCGGCCTCGTCGGCGCGCAGCTGCCAGTTGCCGAGCCAGTGGTGCATGCCCGCGAGGCAGTGCGGGTCGTCCAACTGCGCGGCGAGCACCGGCGTGATACCCAGGCTGAGCAGGTGCGAATGCCCCTCGGCGGCAAGGGTTCTCAGTACTTCGGCGACGGGAAGGTAAGAGGCGGCCCAGGATTGGTAGAGCCATTCCTCGCCGACCGGCCAGCGGCCGTGGTGCGCGAGCCAGGGCAGGTGCGAGTGCAGCACCAGGGTGAACTGGCCGGGTACCGCCCCGGTCAAGGCTTCACCGCGATGGCGACCAGGTCGAGGCTCGCGTCGATGTCGTCGGCGATCAGCACGAAATCGTCGATGGTGACGGCGGCGACGTCGGCGGTCAGCTCGGCCGGCCACGGCTCACCGGCCAGCGCGCGCTCGATCTGGGCGTCGATGAACGAGCCGCCGTGCTTGGCGTCCAACGCTTTCAGACTCGGGCCGTGGTGCACGCCGGTCAGCTCGGCGACCTCGAACCCGGCCTCGACCAGCAGCTCGGTGAGTTCGGCGGCGTTCAGTTCGCGGGTGTGGAACGGGTTGAGCGGGGTATCGCGTCCGGGCGAGAAGGTGATCCGGTTGGGCGTGCTGATCAGCAGTTCGCCGCCGGGTCGCAGCACCCGCAGGCATTCCCGGAGGAATTGGGCTTGATCCCAGAGGTGTTCGATCACTTGGAAATTCACCACCACGTCGACCGAGGCGTCGGCGAGCGGCAGTGCGGCGAGATTGCCCTGGATCATCTCGACGCGCGGGTACCGCGCGCGCACGTGCTCGACCGCGCCCGTGTCGTAGTCGACGCCGGTGACCTTGGTCGCGACGCCGGCGATCATGTCGGCCCCGTAGCCTTCGCCGGATCCGGCCTCCAGCACGGTTTTTCCGGCGCAGCGGGGCAGCAGTTCGGCGTAGGCGATCTCGTGCCTGCGGAACCAGTAGTTCTCCTCGGCAATGCCGGGCACGGTCCGCTCGCCGGTCAACGGCAGCGGTTCGGCGTTGTTCGTGCCGGAAGTTTCGTCCACTGCGGCAGGGATCACAGCCTCGCTCATCATTCGCACGTTACTGGTACGTCTAGTTGCGAGACACTCGCACCCGCCTCCCGGACCGGCGCACCATATCGCCGGGGCTGGCGTTGTGAGAGAGAAGAGGATAAGTTACCCATGAGTAACTTAGCGTAGGGTAATGTCACGCCCGAGCTACTCACACGGACGTACGGCTCCCCGCTCGTGCGACCACCCACACGTGTAACCAGAACAGGAGGTCGACGAAGACCGATGCCGAACATCGTCGTACTCATCAAGCAGGTTCCCGACACCTGGTCCGAGCGCAAGCTGACCGATGGTGACTTCACCCTCGATCGCGAAGCCGCCGACGCCGTCCTCGACGAGATCAACGAGCGCGCCGTCGAAGAAGCGCTGCTGATCAAGGAAGCTCAGGGCGGTGAGGTCACCGTGCTGGCCGCCGGTCCCGATCGCGCGACCGAGGCCATCCGCAAGGCGCTGTCCATGGGCGCCGACAAGGCCATCCACATCAACGACCCGGCGATCCACGGCTCCGACGCCGTGCAGACCGCGTGGGTGCTGGCGAGCGCGCTCGGCCAGGTCGAGGGTGTCGAGCTGGTCATCGCGGGCAACGAGGCGACCGACGGCCGCGCGGGCGCCGTGCCGGCCATCATCGCCGAGTACCTGGGCCTGCCGCAGCTGACGCACCTGCGCAAGCTCACCGTCGACGGTGACAAGATCACCGGCGAGCGCGAGACCGACGACGGCGTGTTCAAACTGGAGGCCACCCTCCCGGCGATCGTCAGCGTCACCGAGAAGATCAACGAGCCGCGCTTCCCGTCCTTCAAGGGCATCATGGCCGCGAAGAAGAAGGAAGTGCAGACCTTCACGCTGGCCGACCTGGGCGTCGACCCGTCGACCGTGGGCGTCGCGAACGCCGGCAGCGCGGTCAGCGCGGCCACCCCGAAGCCGCCGCGCACCGCGGGCGAGAAGATCGCGGACGAGGGCGACGGCGGCACCAAGATCGCCCAGTACCTCGTCGGTCAGAAGATCATCTGATTTCGCGCCGAGACTGCTTAGGAGAGAACACAAATGGCTGAAGTACTTGTGCTCATCGAGCACGCGGACGGTGCGATCAAGAAGGTCAGCACCGAGCTCCTGACCGCCGCCCGCAACCTGGGCACCCCGGCCGCCGTGGTGCTGGGCACCGCGGGCACCGGCGAGAAGCTGGCCGACGCGCTCGCCGCGGCGGGCGCCGAGAAGATCTACATCGCCGAGTCCGACGATGTGGACAACTTCCTGGTCACCCCGAAGGTCGACGTGCTCGCCGGGTTGACCGAGCAGGCCTCGCCTGCCGCCGTCATCGTCGCCGCCTCGGCCGAGGGCAAGGAGGTGTCGGGCCGCCTCGCCGCGCGTATCGGCTCCGGCCTGCTGGTCGACGTGATCGACGTGAAGTCCGACGGCACCGCCGTGCACTCCATCTTCGGTGGCGCGTTCACCGTCGACGCCAAGGCCACCGGCGACGTGCCGGTGATCTCGGTGCGCCCGGGCGCCATCGAGGCGTCCGCGCAGGCCGGCGCCGGTGAGAAGGTCACCGTCGACGTGCCCGCGCAGGAAGACGGCGTGACCAAGGTGACCTCGCGGGAGCCGGTCGTCGCCGGTGACCGTCCGGAGCTCACCGAGGCGACCATCGTCGTCTCCGGTGGCCGTGGTGTCGGTTCCGCCGACAACTTCTCGGTCGTCGAGGCGCTGGCCGACTCGCTGGGTGCCGCCGTCGGCGCCTCGCGTGCCGCGGTCGACTCCGGCTACTACCCGGGCCAGTTCCAGGTGGGCCAGACCGGTAAGACGGTCTCGCCGCAGCTCTACATCGCGCTCGGCATCTCCGGTGCCATCCAGCACCGGGCCGGCATGCAGACCTCGAAGACCATCGTCGCGGTCAACAAGGACGAAGAGGCCCCGATCTTCGAGATCGCGGACTACGGCATCGTCGGCGACTTGTTCAACGTGGCGCCGCAGCTGACCGAGGCGGTCAAGACCCACAAGGGCTGATCCCGGCCGACCAAAAGTAGTGGCCCCGACTGAAATTCAGTCGGGGCCACCTCTTTCGTTGCAGTGCAATCGGGTGACGTGAGCAGCTAGAGTTTGCGAAACATACGCGCTCTGTAAGCCCGAAGGGGACGCCGGGAGGGGTGGCATGGTAAAAGGCGGTGAAAGTCTCGGAGCCCAGTCTGTGTCGTTGAGTCCGGATGGTGGCTTGCCGATGACCGCGCGGCAGGAACAATTCAGCCTGGCGTTTGTTCGCATGGTGGCTGCAGCGGCTGGCTGCTCGATCAAGAGCCATGAGACAGATTACGACGGCGTCGACATCACGATTGTCGCGTCTGCGGAGTACACGAGGTACTACTGCCCAGAGTTCGAGATGCAGCTCAAGTGCACGACACAGAGTCGGTTACTAGAGGTTGATCACCTGGCGTGGACACTGAAACGTGATCGGTTCCTCAAGCTGGTGAGCCCCAAACGGTTTGCACCGGCGCTGCTCGGAGTGCTGCTCATACCCGAGAATCCTGACCAGCTACTCGATCTTTCCGAAGCGGGTTTGACCAGCTCGAGCCGTATGTACTGGGAACATGCGAAGAAGCTTGGCGAGATCGAGGATGGTAAGGCCAGCAAGACAGTGCACCTGCCCAGGTGCAACCTGTTTGACGTGGGCAGTCTTCGGGGCATCATGCAGGTAATCGGCGAAGGAGGTCAGTGGTGAAGAAAGCTCCGCTCGACGCTCTGTCTGAGGTCGCGTCCTTGTTGTCGCCGCCGGCCGTCTCACAGTATCTGGCTAGTCATGACTGGCAGCTGGAAGCTCGTGACGACGACGTAAAGGAAATCTGGCGCCTGCCAGGGGACGATGGCCTTCAAGGCCGGGTCATGGTGCCCCTGGCTACGGACTACGTCGACTTTCCCGTGCGTTTTCGTGACACTCTCCAGGCGCTCGCCACGATCTACGACTGGGATCCCCGGCAGTTGGCCGAACGCATCGTTGCGGCGCGTGCCGATCTCTTCTTTGTCCGGCTTGATCAAGAAATGACCGACGGGACGATCCCATTTCGTCAAGCAGAGACGACGTTGGAAGCGCTGTTCACGATGTTGAGGGCCGCTGCGACGACTGCTGATGATCCGACGCATTCGCACCGTGGTAGGAGATCGGCAACGGTCACCGACTTCCTCGAAGAGGACATCCGCCTCGGACACACAAAACGCGGTAGCTTCGTATTCACCGTAGTCACGCGGCTCGGCGATGTCGTGCCGCAGCACGGGGACGGATCTTCGGCTGTGCCTTTTCCCCGTAAGGTGATGACAACGTTGGCAACAGGTCTGCAGTCGACCCGGCAGCTGGCCCTCGATTGGGACGAGCGCGCTCTGGACAACGCTGGGCAGCTGGGGCTTAGTGCCAGTCTGGTCGAGTCGGTCCTGGAAATGACTCAGCCGGAAACGCTACGTGCGCTTGATTTGTCGTTCGATTGGGCAGCAACGATGCCGCCACCTGAAATCAGTGCCTCGCGGATCATTGTCGATCGAAACGCAATGGCTGGATTGCCGCGGGTGCGGGAACGGCTTGTCAGGCGTGAGGAACCACCACGCTACGTGACATTGCTCGGTACTGTGCGCACGCTCAATCGGGACGACCTTGGCGACGAGGATCAAGAAGCCACAAGCATTGTGCTGTCCACACATGTGGACGGTCGCCCCCGAAAGGTTCACGTACCACTGGCTGGTGAGGAATACGTATGGGCGATCCGTGCGCACCAGAGCAAGCAACCCATCGTCGTGTCAGGTGACTTGATCTTCGAACGTGGTGTTTGGCGGCTCACTGGAACAATCAGTGTGGACCCAAGCTTTGTCGATCGTCGGACCTGAGTTCGCCCGCCAAGAAATGGCGGGCGCGCTGATACCGGTGTGGATTCAGTTGCGGTGCAACCCGGCGAGCAAGGTGGTGAGGATCGGGGAGCGGCGCGCGTCGCTGCGCAGCACCGCCGAGACCGGGATGCGCAGTTTCTGTTCGGCCAGCTTCAGTACGACCAGGCCCTCGGTGGAACTTTCCGCGTAGAGGACGGTCCACGCGTCCGGCCGGTTGATCAATTCGAGCGTCGCGGTGTGGTCGGGCGGGATCGGCGGGCCGAAGGTGGGACCGGTGGGCAGCTCGGCGAACGCGGACCGAATCACGGTGTGCAACAGCACCTGTTCCTGTTCCGGCGGGAGCAGCAGGGGATAGCGGCTCAGGTCGGACAGCGTCACCGTCTCTCGGGTGGCGAGCGGATGCGCGCTCGAGGTCGCGATCACCAGATCCTCCACCCACAACTTCTCCACCTCCAATCCCGGCTGATCGACGCTGCCACGGATGAGCGCGAGGTCGCAGTCGCCGTCCGCGACCGCGGTGATCCGCTGCCGGAACGGTTTGATCACGAATTCGATCTCGGCCTCCGGGTGCGTCGCTCGCGCGCCTGCGATGGCGGACAGCGATCTGGTCGCGAAGGACATGTTCGCGGCGAGCCGGATCCGCGGGCCCACCGTGCGCACCGCCGCCCGGATCGCCGATTCCAGGCTCAGCATCTGTTTCGCAAGGGGAAGTAGCCGTGCGGTGGCGTCGGTGGGTACCACTGATCTTGTCGAGCGTTCGAACAGTTGCACGCCGAGGTCGCGCTCGAGCCGGGAGATCTGATGGCTGATCGCGGACTGTGAGATAAAGCACCGTGCGGCCGCTCCGCTGAAGCTGAGCTCCTCGCAGACGGCGACGAAGTAGGTGAGCTGCCGTAGTTCCACAGCGCCTCCGATTAATGACGGATCGAGATAAGAGTCATCTGCATTATGCGCCCTGACACCTGAAATATCTCGCTTCCGGATGACGGTTGGTAATGAGAGAAGGAGGCTGTCATGCAGTACGTGGATGCGGGAATCGAGACCGCGGGTGTTGTCATCGTCGGATCGGGATTCGGCGGGCTGTCCGCCGCCAAGCAACTTGCGAAGTCGGGTATCGATTACGTGCTGATCTCCAGCACGCCGGAGCACCTGTTCCAACCGTTGTTGTACCAGGTAGCGACCGGTGTGCTGGCATCGGATGAGATCGCCCCGCCGATCGCGGGCATTCTGCGCCGCCACCGCGAGGCCGACGTGCGCCTCGGCAAGGTGGTCGCCATCGACCCGGACAAGGCGATCGTCACTTATGAGCAGGACGGCACGCAGCACCGGATCCGCTACGGTTCGCTGATCGCCGCCACCGGTGCCAGCCAGTCCTATTTCGGCCGCGACGATTTCGCCGAGAAGACCTTCTCGCTCAAGACCATCGATGACGCGAAACTGCTGCGCGCGCAGATCCAGCGGGTGTTCGCCGAGGCCGCGGGCGCCGACGAGGAGACCAGGCGCAGGCTGCTGAGCTTCGTCGTGGTCGGCGCGGGCGCCACCGGCGTCGAGGTCGCGGGTCAGCTCAAAGAGCTGGCGAAACGGTATTACCACCAAGAGGTTTCGGTGACCCTGGTCGAGGGCGCGGGCGAGGTGCTGCCCCCGTTCGGCGGTGGGCTCTCGGAGTACGCGAAGAAGTCGTTGACCCGCTCGGGCGTCGAGGTGCTGCTCGGCACCTTCGTCACCGATATCGAGCACGGCAAGGTCACCGTCAAGGACAAGACCGGGGTCGAGCACGGCATCGCGGCCGAGACGGTCGTCTGGTCGGCGGGTGTGCAGGCGGGCGGCTTCGCGAAGATCCTGGCCGAGGCCACCGGCGTGGCGACCGACCGCGCGGGCCGGCTGCTGATCAATCCCGACCTCACCGTCGGCGGCTACGCCGATATCTACGCGATCGGCGATATGACCTCGCTCAACGGCTACCCGGGACAGTCGCCGGTGGCCATGCAGGAGGGCAGGCACGCCGCCGACATCATCCGCCGCAAGAAGCCCGCCGGGACCGCGTTCAAGTACTGGGACAAGGGCAGCATGGCGGTGATCAGCCGGTTCAGCGCGGTCACCAAGCTCACCGACAAGATCACCTTCCGGGGCGTGCTCGCCTGGTTCGTCTGGCTCGCGGTGCACCTGTTCTATCTCGTCGGCTTCCGCAACCGGTTCGCCGCCGTCGCCTCCTGGCTGGTCGCCTTCATCGGCACCGGCCGTCCCGGTTTCGCCGAGGTGGACAAGGCGCAGCGACGGGTCGGCGCCGAGGAACGTACCGCCGCTTGACAGTTCGCGGCGCACCCCGCCCGAACCCGACGTGAAGTCGCATCGCGCCACCCGCGGTGCGACTTCGTGCTGTTCGCGTCGCGTTCGAATGGTGTTCACGGACAACGCTTCCGACGGCTGAAAGCCGCGTTTTCGGCGCGTGGGCGCGAACGCGGTGCGACGCCGGGGTGAACGCGCGGTGTGATCCGCATCTCGTTCACCGAACCGGCATCGCGGGGACACTTCGAGGTTGCTCCAGCGCAGTTTCAGCCTGGCTTCATCACGGATATGACAGCATCGCTCAGCGATTCGATCAGGGGTGGCGACCGGGCGAAGGGCGCGATCACGTCGGTGTTGACCGCTCCGGCCCGCTCGACGGACGCCGGGGAGCACCGAGCACGGTACTCGTTGGTCGTTTCCTCCGACACCGAGCACCGCATCGCGGCGCAACGGCTACGTTACGGCGTCTTCGCGAACGAGCCCGGTTTCAAGATTCCCGACAACGGCACCGGACTGGACGCCGACCGGTTCGACGACCACTGCGACCACATGCTCGTGCGCGACGATCTGACCGAGGAGTTCGTCGGCTGCTACCGCATGCTGCCGCCGGACAAGGTCGCCGCCGCGGGCGGGTACTACACCGCCACGGAATTCGAACTGTCCCAACTGGATCCGACCGGACGGCGGATTGTGGAGATGGGCCGGGCCTGCGTCGTGCCGGAGCACCGCAATGGTTCGGTGCTCACCCTGATGTGGGCGGGCATCCTGCACTACATCCAGCTCACCGGCTACGACTGGGTGATGGGCTGCGCGTCCGTGCCGATGCAGGACGCGCCCGCCGACGCGCCCGGCGTGAACGTCCGCGGCGTGCGTGACCTGCTGCTCGGCCGGCACGCCTCCGATCCCGAGCACCGGGTGCGGCCCTATCGGCCGGTCGTGGTCGACGGCCAGACCCTCGACGAGCTGACCCCGCCCGCGCGACCCAAGCTGCCGCCGCTGCTGCGCGGTTATCTGCGCCTGGGCGCGGAGATCTGCGGCGAGCCCGCGCACGATCCGGACTTCGCGGTCGCCGACTTCGTCGTGCTGCTCGGGCTGGACACGATCAACACCCGCTACCTCGAGCGGTTGCAGGGCGCAGCCGCCAATTTCGACGGAGGACGGTGAGCGACATGGTGTTCGACGCACCACCCGCCGAAGCGAAAGCACACTCGTGGATGCCGTCGAGCCCGTGCGGGCCCGGCTGCATCGAGCCGATCGATGCGGTCGGCACCGGGCGCGTGCTCGGCAGGTTACTCGGCGTGGCCGGGCTGCTGATCAGCTTCCCGATGGTGAATCTGGTTACCCCGCAGGGCAAACGAGAACATCTCCAGCGCGGCTACGCGCGGACCCTGTTGAGTTGTCTCGGTATGGAATTGCGAATAGTCGACCGGCGGGTCGACACGAACGGGCGCGGCGCTGTCGATGAGGGCAGCACCGCGCCCGTTGCGTATGGCGAGCGGGGCGCCGGGGTCATGGTCGTGGCCGGGCATATCGGCTGGACCGATATCGTCGCGCTGGCCGCGGTGCAGCCGCTGGGCTTCGTCGCCCGCGCCGACATGGTCGACTGGCCGGTGCTCGGCAAACTCGCCACGCTGATGCGCGTCATCCCGATCGAGCGGGAGAAGCTGCGTGCGCTGCCCGGTGTGGTCGCGCAGATCGGCGCCCGGCTCGCGGCGGGCGAGCGGATCGCGGTGTTCCCGGAGGGCACCACCTGGTGTGGCCGCGCGTACGGCAGCATGCGACCCGCGCTGTTCCAGGCCGCGGTCGACACCGGGACCGCGGTGCAGCCGGTGCGGCTGCGCTACCTGGACCGGCACGGAAAGCAGTGCACGGTACCGGGATTCGTGGGCGAGGACACCTTCGCGTCGTCGGCCAAGCGAGTGCTTCGTTCGCGCGGCATGATCGCCGAGGTGGTGCTCGAGCCGCTACAGCAGCCGGGCACCGACCGGCGGGATCTGGCGCGGCGGTGCGCGGCCGCGGTGCGCGGCACGGAACTGTCGCGGCACGGCGAGTTCGACGCCACGGTCTGGATCGAGGCCGGATCGACCCGGGTCCAGGACCCGTCCGTCGCCTCGGACGCACCCGAGGTACGCAGGCCGGTGCGTCGGCTCCCGCTGCTGCGCGGGCGCGCGCGCCGGGCGGAAGCGGTTACCGGATAGCTCGATCGATCGGCGGGAGCGGCGGGGAAAACCCTTGCCGCTCTTTGTCGTTCCAGACGATCGGCCCGGTTCGTGACGAGCGACTATGGCGTGCCGAGTGATTCGGCGATGCGCGCGGCCATGAGCGTCGCGATGCCCGAGGGGCGTTGCGGATCGAGTCCGGTGAGTTCGGCGACCCGGTTCAGCCGGTAGGTGATCGTGTTGCGGTGCACGAACATCTCGCGGGCCACCGCGTTCTGGTTGAAGTCGCGATCGATGAACAGGCCGAGGGTTTCGCGCAGCACCGGCTGATCCGCGAGCGGCTCGAGCAGGCCGACCAGGGCGGTCCTGGCCGGTTTGGCCGTCGCGACCAGGTATTCGAACATCATCGCCTGTCGGCGGCAGACCAACTCGGGCCAGCGGGTGCTCCGCGCGACCTCGGCCACGGCCTGCGCTTCCGCGTAGGCGGCGGGGATATCGGCGTGGCGCACCGCCGCCGCGACGCCGATCCACAGCTGCGGTTGCCCGGCCGAGATCGTGGTGAGCTGTGCCGCCAACGAGGCGACGGCGGCGTCTTCCTCGACGGCGGTGTCGTACGGGATGAGCGCGGTCCAGCCGCCGCCGTCACGGCGCAGGAAGGCGCCGGGCATGGCGTGAAAAGTGTTGCGCAGCAATGTGACCGAGCCGGGGCTCGGGTCGCCCAGGCGTACCACGGCGATCAGGAACGCGGGCGCGATCGCGATGTCCTGGCCGGTCGCCCACTCGACCGGATCGCGCCCGTTGAGCAGGGCGTCGGCGATCTCCCGGTGCCGTTCGATGATGTCCCAGCGGGGTTGGCGGATGTCCTCGACCACCGCGGCCGCGATCCGGGTGGTGACCAGGCCCAGATAGTCGTTGAGCTGAAAGGGCAACGCCGCGGGCAGCGGTGGCTCCTGCTCGGCCGACCACTTCTGCATCAGCTGCGACCACAGGAACGACACACCCAGGCGATAGTTGGTCATCGCTTCGGTGAGTTCCATGCCTTGCCGGACGAGGCCCACCGCCCGGTCCACCAGCGGTTGCGTCTCGGCCTCGGACGGCTCGACGCCGGTGCGCGCGAACTCGAAGAACAGGTCGACGTTCAGTTCCGCGCCGGGCCGGAAGTCCGCGTCCATCAAAGTGGGCGACAACTGGTCGTATGGCGCGGCTCCGACGGTGAATTCGCTGATCAAGGCGGCGGCGAAGGCGTGCAGGCGGTCGAGCACCGCGTCGGGCGCGGTCGCGTTCTCGGCGTCCTCACGATGCGGCACCGGCATTCACCCCTACTTCGGCAGAGTCGGAAAACGTGCTGCTCGAATCATCACATCCGGTGCGCGCGGCGGCCGCTTCGCAGCGT
Source organism: Nocardia brasiliensis NBRC 14402 (assembly GCF_000308475.2). GTDB lineage: Bacteria > Actinomycetota > Actinomycetes > Mycobacteriales > Mycobacteriaceae > Nocardia > Nocardia brasiliensis. The sequence continues at coordinate 91,877 of NZ_BAFT02000016.1, forward strand.
CGGCGGTGTCGGCCACGAAAGATCCGCATGATTTCACCTGCACCGATTGTGCACAGTGGCGAGTGCTGGTCGGCCTATTTCGGTCGGGTGCCGATTGACGATGCAAACCGGGTGGTTTGCAATTGATGGAGTACGACACAAGCGCATAGCGAATGTGGGGCTACTCATAGTGATACATTGCACCGCATCGCAGGGGTCGAGGTGAGGGACTCGCTGTTTTCGTGGAGGTCCGTGTACGACGCGGGATCGAATGAAACGGCATCGAGTCGGCAATCTCGGCGGATGTTTCGCCCTAACACTGATCGTTCGTCGTTGTGATCTCTCGTCGAGGAGTGCGCCATGCGTGTCGTCGGACTGCGGTACCTGTTGCGCCGGTGGTCGACCGTGCCGTTCGCGGTGTTGTGTGCGGTCAGCCTGGTGGCCACGGCCGGTACCGTGGCGGCCGAACCGGTTCCCGTGCAGCCGGTGCTGCCTTTTCCCATCCCGCCGACGCCGCCGGAATTCGACCCGGCCTTCTATGAGCCGGACCCGGCCGTCGTGGCGGCCAAGCAGCCCGGCGAGATCATCGCGGCACGCGAGGTCCACGTCTCGCTGTATTCGGTGCTGCCGTACAACGTCGACGCCTGGCAGTTGTCCTTCCGTTCCACCAACACCAGGGACGAACCCATCGCGGCGGTCACCACGGTGGTCAAACCGCGCGGCGACAACAATGGCGTGCCGCGCAATCTGCTCTCCTATCAATTCGCCCCGGACTCCAGCGCGAAATACTGTTCACCGTCCTACGTGCTGCAATTGGCCTCCGTGCCGCCGAATATCACCGGGGCGCTCAATATTCCGGTCGAGTTCATCAACGCGATCACCACGGTCGGGCTGGGCTGGGCCCTGAACATGCCCGATTACGACGGCCCCGACATGGCCTTCGGCGCGGGTCCGCTCAACGCGCGGATCACGCTGGACAGCATCCGCGCCGCGGAGAACTTCGATCTGCTCGGACTCGAAGGGGCCGCCACCAAGGTGGGTCTGCTCGGCTATTCCGGCGGTGCCATCGCCACCGGTCACGCGGCCGAACTCAAGGCGTCCTACGCACCGGAACTCAACGTCGTCGGTTCGGCGATGGGCGGCATCCCCGCCGACCTGGTCCGGATGATCAAGCTGGCCAGCAACAACGCCGGCTCCGGCCTGCTGCTGTCGGGCATGTTGTCCGCCGCGCGCGAATATCCGGAACTGGCACAGTATTACGACCAGCACATGAACGGCTTCGGCAAAGCGATGGCGGCGGTGAAGGCCCCGTTCTGCCTGTGGTCGGCCGCGGTGCTGCCGTTCGTGAACCTGCCGGGCCTGTTCGACAGCCCGGACGTGTTCAGCGATCCGGTGCCCGCCGCGGTGTTCGAGAGGCTGCGGATGGGTCACTCGACTCCCGATATGCCGGTCTTCATGTTCCAGTCCAATCCCGACTGGATCGTTCCGGTCGGCCCGGTCAACGACCTCTATGCGCATTACTGCGAGGACCCGAACGCCCGCGTCGAATACATGCGCGACAACTTCAGCGAGCACTTCTCCTTGTTGGCGATCGCGTGGGCGAAGGAGACCACCTGGCTGAAGGACCGCTTCGACGGTGTGCCGGTGCAGCAGGGCTGCGTCTTCAACGACGTCGGATCGATGGCGCTGGACCCGGCGACCTGGCCCGAATGGCTGCGCAAGGTCGCCACCTTCGTCCCCGCCGTTTTCCAGTACCCGATCGGGAACTGACCCGGTCGTCGACCGCGTGCGCAGACACGCCTGCCGGGAATAGCCGAACACCGTCACCGGGTTCTGGTTGGTAGGTGAGTCATAGCTCACTGGGGGGACACCCCGCAGATACGCAGGTCAACGCTGGGATAGGCTTTCTAGGTCATGATGGCGGGTTTTTCGGGTCCGGAGCACAGTGCGGCGCCCCAGACGGTCTACCTCGATCATGCGGCCACCACGCCGATGGTGCCTGCCGCCATCGAGGCGATGACGGCTGCGCTCGGGCTGGTGGGGAACGCGTCGTCGCTGCACGGCTCGGGCCGTGCCGCCCGCCGCACGCTGGAGGAGGCGCGCGAATCGATCGCCGCCGATCTGGGCGCCCGGCCCTCGGAGGTCATCTTCACCTCCGGCGGTACCGAGAGCGACAACCTGGCGGTCAAGGGCATCTACTGGGCGCGTCGCGACGCCGAGCCGCGCCGGACCCGGATCATCGCGAGTTCGATCGAGCATCACGCGGTGATCGACGCGGTCGAGTGGCTGGAACAGCACGAGGGCGCGCGGGTGACCTGGCTGCCGGTGGACGCCGAGGGCGTGGTCTCGCCGCGCACCTTGCGCGCCGCGCTCGCCGCCGACCCCGGCGACGTTGCGCTCGTCACCGTGATGTGGGCGAACAACGAGGTCGGCAGCATCCAGCCGATCGGCGAATTAGCCTCCGTGGCACAGGAATTCGGCGTGCCCATGCACAGCGACGCGGTGCAGGCCGCGGCGCAGCTGCCGATCGATTTCGCCGCGAGCAACCTCTCGGCGGCGAGCTTCGCCGGGCACAAGGTCGGCGGCCCGCACGGCATCGGCGTGCTGCTGCTGGGCCGGGAGGTGCCCTGCGTGCCGCTGCTGCACGGCGGCGGGCACGAGCGCGACTTGCGTTCCGGGACCTCCGATATCGCCGCCGCGGTCGGCCTGGCCACCGCGCTGCGCCATACCGTGCGCGAATTGCCCACGCGCACCGCGGAACTGACCGCCCTGCGGGACTGCCTGATCGACGGCGTCCAGGCCGTCGAGCCGGACGCGGTGCTCAACGGCGCCCCCGGCGAGCGGCGGCTGCCCGGCAACGCGCACTTCACTTTCCCCGGCTGCGAAGGTGATTCGCTGCTGATGCTGCTCGACGCGGCCGGGGTGGAATGCTCGACCGGCTCGGCGTGCACCGCCGGTGTCGCGTCGCCGAGTCACGTGCTGATCGCCATGGGCGTCGAGCCGTGGCAGGCCCGTGGATCGTTGCGATTCTCGTTGGGGCACACCTCGACCCGCGCCGAGGTGGACCGATTGTTGGAGGTGCTGCCCCAGGTGGTGCAGCGGGCCAGGGCCGCGGGTCTGGCCGGTGCGAAGGGAGGTGTTTGATGCGGGTACTCGCCGCGATGAGTGGTGGTGTCGATTCGGCGGTGGCGGCGGCGCGAGCGGTCGACGCGGGTCACGAGGTGGTCGGCGTGCATCTGGCACTGTCCGCGACGCCCGGCACACTGCGGACCGGTTCGCGGGGTTGCTGCTCGAAGGAGGACGCGGGCGATGCCCGGCGTGCCGCCGACGTGCTCGGCATCCCGTTCTACGTCTGGGATTTCGCGGACCGCTTCAAGGAAGACGTGATCGACGATTTCGTCGCCGCCTACGCGGCGGGAGAGACGCCGAACCCGTGCCTGCGCTGCAACGAGAAGATCAAGTTCTCGGCGCTGGCCGACCGCGCGGTGGCGCTCGGCTTCGACGCCGTGGTCACCGGGCACTACGCGCGCCTCGACGACGGTGTGCTGCGCCGCGCCGTGGACGCCGACAAGGACCAGTCCTACGTGCTCGCCGTGCTGAACGCCGAGCAGCTCTCGCGCGCCATGTTCCCGGTGGGCGACACCCCGAAGCCGCGGATCCGCGAGGAGGCCGCCGAGCGCGGGCTGGCCGTCGCGAACAAGCCCGACTCCCATGACATCTGCTTCATTCCCTCCGGTGACACCCGCGCCTTCCTCGGCGCGAAGATCGGCATCCGGCCCGGCGCGGTGGTCGACGCCGACGGGCAGGTGCTCGGCGAACACGAAGGCGTGCACGGGTTCACAATCGGCCAGCGCAAGGGACTCGGCCTGCCGGGTCCGGCGGCCGACGGCAAGCCGCGCTACGTGACGGGCATCGACCCCGATTCCGGCACCGTCCGGGTCGGCTCGGCCGAGGACCTCCAGGTGTGGACCGTCGACGCCGAGCGGGCCATCTGGACCTCGGGCACCGCGCCCGAGGGGCCGATCGAGTGCGTCGCGCAGGTGCGCGCGCACGGCGGCACCGCACCCGCGATCGCCGAGGCCGTCGGCACCGGGCTCACGGTGCGTTTGCGCGCGCCGCTGACCGGTGTCGCCCGCGGTCAGGCGGTCGTGCTGTACCGCCCGGACGAGCTGGGTGACGAAGTGATCGGCAGCGGCACCATTTCCGGTACCGGCGGGGCGGACAGCGCCGCCGCGAACAGCGAAGCCGCCGCCGCGACACGATGATTCGAGCCGCCGCGGCGGCAGCGTGCCGTCTCGGTATCGAGGTCCGCGGCGCTTCGTGGAATTCGCTGGGCGCGCACAATGATCGGAGCGCATCGGGTACCGGTGTGCGCACACGATGATCGACCGACGGAAACGGGCAACGGTGTATCAGGACGGCATAGGCGAGGGACGCGACAGCGAAGCCGACGGCGAGGTCGCGGCGCGCCCCCTCCTGCGCGGCGGTATCGCGACGGGCGTCGGTTCGTGGCCGGGCACCGACCCGCGGGAAGCCGCCGCGACCATCCTCGGCGAGCTGCCGGAGCTGCCGCACCTGGCGGAGCTGCCGGGGCGGGGCGCGGGCGCGGACCTGATCGGGCGCATGTCGGCCCTGCTGGTGGACATGCGCTTCGACACCACAACCCGCGGTTACCGGCTCGCGCCGCGGCCGGGCGCGCTGTCCAGGCGGGCCCGCGACCTGCTCCGCGCCGACCTCGACGCGCTCGAAGAGGTCTGGGAGACAACGGGTTCGAGTGGTCCGATCAAGCTACAGGTCGCAGGTCCGCTGACGTTGGCGGCGCAGGTGGAACTGCCGCACGGGCACCTGGTGCTGACCGATTCCGGTGCGCTGCGCGATCTTTCGGAGTCGCTCGCCGAGGGGCTGCGTGAGCACGTCGCCGAGGTGGGTAAACGGCTCGGCGCGCCAGTGCTGCTGCAAGTGGACGAACCGTCGTTGACGGCGGTGCTCGACGGATCGCTGCGCGGTGTCAGCGTGCTGGACACGGTGCGCGCCATGCCGGAACCCGAAGCGCTCGCCACGCTCGACTCCGTGCTCGCGGCGCAGTCCGCGCCGGTGCTGCTGCACAGCTGTGCCGCTCCGCCCGCGCTCGGCTTCATGCGCCGAACCAGTGCGGCCGCAATCGGATTCGATCTGGCCACGATCGGCACGAAGGACCTCGACCCGGTGGGCGAGTTGCTCGATGCCGGCAAACATCTGGTACTCGGTGCGGTGCCCACCACCCCCGGCGCCGCCATGCCGGACTGGCGTGCGCTCGCCGAACCCGGTGTCCGCCTGGTCGATCGGCTCGGCTTCCCCCGCTCGACCCTGGCGACCCAGATCCTGATCAGCCCGGCGTGCGGCCTGGGCAACGCACCGCTGAGCTGGGCCCGCCAGGCCCTGAGCCGCGCCGCCGAGCTCGCGCGCGCCTACGCCGAGGACCCGGAGTCCCTCGCCTTCGAGTGAGGTGCGGGGCGCCGACGCGGGGCCGCGACGTGCGCGAACACTGCCGTGAGATGTCGGTGGCCTCGGCTAATGTGCGTTGGGTGAGTGACAGCAGTGCGGTGGACAACGACACGAACGCACCCGCCCCGGCGACGGCCGAGCAACGCGTGCAGTGGCAGCAGTTGGCGGACGAGGTGCGCGAGCATCAGTTCCGCTACTACGTGCGCGACTCGCCGATCATCACCGACGGCGAGTTCGACACGCTGCTGCGCCGCCTGCAGGCCATGGAGGAGCAGCACCCCGATCTGCTCACCCCGGATTCGCCGACCCAGCTGGTCGGCGGCGGGTTCGCGACCGACTTCACCGCGGTCGACCACCTGGAGCGGATGCTGTCGCTGGACAACGTGTTCGACTTCGACGAGCTGCGCACCTGGGCGAGCCGCGTCGAGGCCGAGACCGGGCCCGATCTGCACTATCTGTGCGAGGTGAAGATCGACGGCGTCGCGCTGAACCTGGTGTACGAGAACGGGCGGCTGGTGCGCGGGGCGACCCGCGGTGACGGGCGCACGGGCGAGGACGTGACGCTCAACGCGCGCACCATCGAGGACATCCCGGGCGAGCTGACGCCCAGCGCCGAGTTCCCGATCCCGGCCTTGCTCGAGGTGCGCGGCGAGGCGTACATGCGGCTCGAGGACTTCGAAACGCTCAACGCGGCCATCGTGGCCGAGGGCAAACCGCCGTATGCCAATCCGCGCAATACCGCGGCCGGCTCGCTGCGGCAGAAGGACCCCGCGGTCACCGCCCGCCGCCGGCTGCGGATGATCTGTCACGGCTTCGGCCGTATCGAAGGCTACGCCCCGGCCTCGCAGCACGAGGCCTATCGGGCGCTGGCGGCCTGGGGCCTGCCGGTGTCCGAGCACACCAAACTGGTGCAGGGCATCGACGCCGTCATCGAACGCGTCGCGTACTGGGGCGAGCATCGCCACGATATCGAGCACGAGATCGACGGGCAGGTCGTCAAGATCGACGAGATGGCCCTGCAGCGCAGGCTCGGGTCCACCTCGCGCGCGCCACGCTGGGCGATCGCCTACAAGTATCCGCCGGAAGAGGCGACGACCAAGCTGCTGAACATCGAGGTTAACGTCGGTCGCACCGGACGGGTCACCCCGTTCGCGGTGATGGAGCCGGTGTCCATCGCGGGGTCGACGGTCTCGATGGCCACGCTGCACAACGCGTCGGAGGTCGAACGCAAGGGCGTGCTGATCGGCGACACGGTCACCATCCGCAAGGCGGGCGACGTGATTCCCGAGGTGCTGGGTCCGGTGGTGGACGCGCGCACCGGCGCGGAACGCGCGTTCGTGATGCCGACGCACTGCCCGGCCTGCGGCACCGAATTGGCGCCGCAGAAGGAGGGCGACGCCGATATTCGCTGCCCGAACCAGCAGTTCTGTCCCGCCCAGCTGCGCGAGCGGGTGTTCCACGTGGCGGGTCGCGGCGCGTTCGATATCGAGTCGCTCGGCTACGAGGCGGCGAACGACCTGTTGAAGTCGGGGGTGATCACCGACGAGGGTGATCTGTTCGACCTCGATGAATCCCGCCTGCTGGCGACCACCCTGTTCGTCAACAAGGACGGCGGGTTGTCCGCGAACGGCCGTCGCCTCCTGGACAACCTGGACGCGGCCAAGGGCCGGCCGCTGTGGCGGGTGCTGGTGGCGTTGTCGATCCGGCACGTCGGGCCCACCGCCGCACGGGTATTGGCGCGGGAGTTCGGCAGTCTCGACCGGATCCAGGACGCCTCGGCCGAGGAGCTGGCCGCCGCGGACGGGGTCGGGCCCACCATCGCGGCGGCGGTCGCGGAATGGTTCACCGTCGAATGGCATCGCGCGATCGTCGGCAAGTGGCGCGCCGCGGGCGTGCGGATGGCCGACGAGCGCGACGAGTCCATCGAGCGCACGCTCGAAGGGCTCTCCATCGTCGTCACCGGCTCGCTGGACGGGTTCTCCCGCGACGGCGCGAAGGAGGCCATTCTGATGCGCGGCGGCAAGGCTGCGGGTTCGGTGTCGAAGAAGACCGCGTTCGTGGTGATCGGGGATTCGCCGGGCTCGAAGGCGGCCAAGGCGGAGGAACTCGGGGTGCCGATCCTCGACGAGGACGGGTTCCGGTTGCTGCTGGAGGCTGGGCCGGACGCGGTGACGCCGCAGTCCGAAGCCGAGTCCGAACCGGAAGAGTAAGCAGGACAGCCGGATTCGACCGCGCGCGAGGTGCCCGTCGTCGCACCCTTGACCTGAACCTATCTCGAGGTATGAGGATCGACCGGTAGGCACTACCAGGAGGTCATCATGGCTCGTCGTACCGCACTGATCACCGGCGCCTCCGCCGGATTCGGCCGGGCGCTCGCCCACGCGCTCGTGCATCGGGGCTGGCGGGTGATCGGGACGGCCCGGGACGCCGAACGGCTCGCCCGGGTGACCACGGAACTCGGGGCCGCGTTCGTCGCGGTCCCCGGCGATGTGACCGATCCGGCGCACCGTGCGGAGCTGGCCGAAGTAGCCGGTGGTGCAGGGGAACTCGCGCTGGTGGTGAACAACGCGAGCGCGCTCGGGCCGAGCCCGCTGGTCCGCCTCGCCGACTATCCGCTCGACGAACTCGAGCTGGTGTACCGGACCAATGTCGTCGCGCCGCTCGCCGTGGTGCAGTTCGCGCTGCCGCTGCTGGCGGCGGACGGCAGCGTGGTGAACCTCAGTTCGGACGCCGCGCTCGAGCCGTATCCGGAATGGGGCGGCTACGGTTCGTCGAAGGCGGCGCTCGACCAGCTCACCGCGATTCTGGGTGCCGAGCATCCGCAATTGTCGATCTACGCGTTCGATCCGGGCGATATGCGGACCGCGATGCACCAGGCGGCCTTCCCCGGTGACGACATCTCCGATCGTCCGGAACCCGAGACCGTCGTCCCCGCGCTGTTGCGGCTGCTCGACGAGAAGCCCAAGAACGGGCGCTACGCCGCCGCCGATTTCGCGGTGGGGCACCGGTCATGACCGTGCTCGTCGATCGGCCGCGGTTCGTTCTCCCGCCCGAACGCAACGCGGTCGCCCCGCCGGAGGCGCGCGGCCTGGCCCGGGACGAGGTGCGGCTGCTGGTCGCCGGGGCGGGACTCACGCACGCCCGGTTCCGCGAACTGCCACGACAGCTGCGGCCCGGTGACCTTGTGGTGGTGAACAATTCGGCGACGCTGGCCGCCGCGGTGGACGGCAGGCTCGACGATCGGCCGATGGCGCTGCACTTCGCGACCTGGCTGGACGACGGCGGCTGGGTGGTCGAGGTGCGCACCACCGCCCGCACTCCCTTTCCGGCGGAAGAGCTTTCGGCGGGCGCGGTGATCAGGCTGCCGGACGGCGTGCGCGCCACGCTGCGGTCGCCGTGGTTGGCGGGCGCTCGCCGGCTCTGGGTGGCCGACCTCACCGCCGACCCGCGGCAGCTGTTCGCGGTCTACGGCTACCCGATCACCTATTCGTATGTGCCGCAGCGATGGTCGCCGTCCTACTACGAAACGGTGTTCGGCCGGGTGCCGGGAAGCGCGGAGATGCCCAGCGCGGCAAGGCCGTTCACCGAGCGACTGGTACTCGACCTGGTCGCGGCCGGTGTCGGTCTCGCCCCGATCACCCTGCACACCGGTGTCTCGTCACCGGAGGCGGGGGAGCCGCCGAGTCCGGAGCGGCTCACCGTCCCGGCGTCGACCGCACGCCGGGTGAACGACACGAAGGCCGCGGGCGGGCGCGTCATCGCGGTCGGCACCACAGTGACCAGGGCGCTCGAAACCGCCGGTGACGCCGCGGGCGTCGTGCATCCGGTACTCGGCTGGACCGAGCTGGTCCTGGGCGCGGGGCGGCCCGCCCGCGTCGTGGACGGGTTGATCACCGGCTGGCACGCGCCGGGCGCTTCCCACCTGGACCTGCTGGTCGCGGTGGCGGGAGAGGCCACGGTCCGCGCGGCCTACGCGGCGGCACTGGAGACGGGATACCTGTGGCACGAGTTCGGCGACAGCGCCCTGCTGCTGGGCGGCGCGGACGACTAGTTCTGGGTGACGGAGACGGTGGCGCTCTCCTGGGTCGCGATCTCGAAACGTCCGCACGTGCCGTTGGTCAGTTCGAGTCGCTGGGTGACCGCCTTCCCACGCAGCTTCGGGAAGGTGGCCTCGGCGACCACGTCGGCCCCCGGCATCGAGCACACCTTCGCGATCGTCTGGGTGCGGTAGCTGGTCGTGCCGGTCACGCACGCGGGCTCGGCATTGGCGAAGAAGATGCGCGCGGTGCCGTCGCTACATGTGTCGGCGGCCGCGTGCGGCGCGACGACCGCGATCGACCCGAGGGCGAGCGCGGCGGCGACGGAGCTTCGGACAACAAGGCGACGAACCGTCATACCTGATCACTACCCATCGGTTTCGAGCGTTTTCTGCGTATCGGCCGCGGGGTGCCGCAGCGTCCAGCATGCTAACCCGGCACCAGGTGGTTTGTCGGGCGATCAGGGCAGGTCGCGTGGTCGTCCAGGGGGTGAACAGGCCGTCAAGCTTTGTGTATGCGCAATCGCTATGAATTTGTCGAGTTCGCGTCCGCGGCTGCCGCGGCCCTGCTGTCGCGGTGCCGGCCGCCGGGCGACAGGATGGCGGGATGCTGCGCAGTTTTCAGGTGACCAATCACAGATCGCTGGCCGAGGAGCAGGAGTTGCGGCTCACCAAGGGGAGTGGGCCGGTGGCGGTACCGGTCACTGCGATCCACGGCACCGCGGCGGCGGGCAAGACCAACCTGATCGACGCGCTCGCGCAGATGCGCGACGCGGTGCTGCATTCGGTCACCGGGTGGGATCCCTACGCCGGCCCGGTGCGCACGCCGCATCTCGGATTCGCGGACCGCCCTTCGGAATTCGTGGCGAGCTTCGTTGCCGAGGGCGTGCCCTACACCTACGGCTTCCGTCTGGACAACGCCGACGTGACGGCCGAGTGGCTCTACACCCAGCCGCGCTCGCGCAAGCGAATCGTGTTCGAGCGCAACGGGGAACAGATCAAGATCGGGCCGATGTTCGAGGCGGCGCGCTACGGCATCGCGGCGCTGGTGCCGCTGGTGCGCCCGAATGCCTTGCTGCTCAGCCTGGCCGGGCAGATGTACGCGGACGCGCTGGTGCCCGCCTATCGCTGGTTCGAGTCCATGCTCGAGGTCCAGCTCGGACCGGCCGATACCGCCGCCGTCGCGCACCGCCTCGGCGGGCACCTGTCGCGCTCGCCGGAGAACGCCGCGCGGCTGCTGATGCTGCTGCGCACCGCCGAACTCGGGATCACCGATCTGCTGATCGCCGAGCACGATCCGATGTACGCCGATTACCTGCGCGATCTGGATGCCGAGATCGCGGCGATCGGCAAGCAGATCGAACTGTGCGCCACCTCGGCGGACTTCGCCGACCGGCTGCTGCGCGAGGGCGGCGTCACGCCGGTGCTGCTCGAACGCGAGCTCACCAACATGAAATCCGCCAGGGACGCGCTGTACGCCCGGATGGTGGCGCGGCGCGGCGTCGGCCTCGGCCTGGTGCACGACGGCATCGACAACCCGTTCGACCTCGCCGACGAATCCACCGCGACGGTCTCGCTGCTGCGCATTCTGCCGACCATGCTGGACGCCCTCGATTCGGGCCGGGTGCTGGCCGTCGACGATATCGGCGCGCACCTGCCCGCGGAGGAAACCGATCGCCTGATCCAGCTCTTCCAGAACCCCGAAACCAATTCGCGCGGCGCCCAACTCGTCTACACCACCAACAATCGGGCCCTGATCGATCGCGGCAACGGGCGTTCGGTGCGTACGCGCAGCGTGGTGTGGCAGGTCCGCCGCACCGACCACGGCACCAGCGAACTCGCCGCGGTGTAGCGCCGGAGCCGCGCCGGCGAGGCAATAGCATGGGCACATGCTCGAATTCGGAATGCTGCTGATCATGGTCCTCGCAGTGGCGGGGATGGTCGTGCTCTATCTGCGCGGCCGCGGCGGCTTCCGGCCCACACAGGCGGAAGCGGGCACGCTCTACGTCACCGGTGTGAGCCCGCGTCCGGACGCCCAGGGCGAGCAATACGTGACGATCACCGGCAATCTGACCGGGCCGTCGGTGTCGGGCACGGTCGTCTACGGGCGCTTTGCCTGGGACGTCAACGCCTGGCCGTCGATCGGCGACCTCATCGACGTGGTCTATTCGCCGCGCAATCCGCAGAGCTGGTCGATCGCACATCCCGGGGCCCGGCCGAGCCTCGGTTCCTGAGTGCGGGCAGGTGTGACGTAGACCGGGTTACGTCGAATGGCACGATGCCGGGTATGGATCCGAACGCTGCCATCGATGCCAAGGACCCGCGGTTGGAGATTCGGCCCGCGCGACCGGACGAGTACGCGGCGGTCGGTGAACTGACCGTCGAGGTGTACGTCGGCGAGGGATTCGTCCGCGCGGGCACCCCGTACGCGGCCGAGCTCGCCGATACCGCCCATCGCGGCGCGTCCGCGGAACTGCTGGTGGCCGTGCACGCCGGCCGGATCGTCGGCTCGCTCACCGTCGCTCGCCCCGGCACGCCCTACGCCGAGATCGCGCGTCCCGGCGAACTCGAGTTCCGGATGCTGGCCGTGGCCAAGACCGCGCGCGGCCTCGGCGCGGGAACCGCGTTGGTGCGCACCGTGATCGACATCGCGAAGGCGGAAGGCTTTGCGGCAGTGGCGCTCACGACCATGCCCGCGATGGTCGACGCGCGCCGCATCTACGATCGCTACGGCTTCGTCCCCACCCCCGACCGCGACTGGCACACGCCCGCAGGCGAACTCCTGACGGTGCTGCGCTTGGTTCTCGCGCCGTAGATCCCGGCGTCAAGCCCTGTCTCGAAGTCCCGTCCGGTGCCGCCATGGTGGCATCCGGCCGGATGCCGAGGCCGGCACCTAGCCGAGCACGGTGGCCACGATGCCCGCGAGATAGCCGAGGCGGGCGACCTCCGAAGGCCGGAAGTCCGGGCCGCCGGGGCGCCCGAGCAGCAGCACCTTGCCGGTGTTGCCGAGCGGCGCGGCGGCGAGCTTGGTATCCATGTCCCGCCAGATCTCGGGCACCCATTCGGATTCCGGGTCGAGGATGGCGGGCTTCTCCAACGGCATCCACGGCGCCGAACCCGCTTGTGTCTCAGGCGCACTCGGGCTGCCGACCACCCGGTAGGCGCCCTGCGGCCCCATGTCGATGATGGTGCTCCAGCCGACCCGCAGCACCCGGGGCACGCCGTCGACGAGCACCTGCAACCGGTCGTCCTTGGCGCTGGCCACCTGGTCGATCAGTTCGAGTTCGCGGTGGGTGTCCAGCACGCCCGAGTACGGGCGGATGGAGTCGACCCGCACGTCGCCGATCGATTCGGCGGCGGTGATCAAGGTGTCGGGCAGCGCGCCCTGGGGCACCTCGACGACGAGGTCGTCGACGGCGAACCCGGCGCCGCGCTCCACCACGTCCAGCGAGAGGATGTCGGCGCCGACAGAGCCGAGGGCGAGCGCGAGCGCACCGAGGCTTCCCGGTCGATCCGGAAGTTGCACGCGGAGCAGGTACGACACGTGCTTTCCTTTCCTTGGGCGGCCGAGGCTCTGAACGGATACCCGGGTCACGCAATACTTACACCCCTGGGGCCGGGTTATCGACCCGAAGTGCGGCCAGTGATGTACGCCACGCGGCGATTTCGTGACAATACGGCGTGTCGAGCTAGTTCGAGAAGCCGTGTCGTCCCGCCGCTTCACCAGTTTCAGTTACCCTCGGCGGCCCGATCAGCCTACTGCGCGGCGATGACACGGAGGACCGGTCGCCGGGGTGCGGGTGTGGGTGGCGTGTGCGGTGGCTAGGCTCGTAGTCCGTACGCTACCCGTGTACACGATACGAAACGACGTTCGCGCCCTGCCACGAATGCGATACGCGCGAACGAAATTGTTGATACCGAAGCCGAAAGGGGTCCCGCGGTGCCCGCCATCTCCCGTGACGAGGTCGCACACCTCGCCCGGCTGTCCCGGCTCGCGCTGTCCGATGCCGAACTGGATCAGTTCGCCGGGCAGCTGGATTCGATCCTGAGCCACGTGCGGACCATTTCCGAGGTCGCCGCCGCCGACGTCCCGGCCACCGCGTCGCCGAATCCGACGACCAACGTGACCCGTCCCGACGAGGTCGTGCCCTGCCTGACGCCCGAGCAGGCGCTGTCCGGCGCCCCGGCCGCCGAAGAGCAGCGGTTCATGGTTCCGCAGATCCTGGGAGAAGCCGAATGAGCGAGCTGACTTCGCTGTCGGCGGCCGAGCTGGCCGGCAAGATCCACGGTGGCGAGGTGTCCTCCGTCGCGGTCACCCAGGCGCACCTGGACCGGATCGCCGAGGTCGACGGCGAGTACCACGCGTTCCTGCACGTGGCGGGGGAACAGGCGCTCGAGTCGGCCGCCGCGGTGGACGCCGCGCTCGCCGCGGGCACCGCGCCCGCGTCGCCGCTGGCCGGAGTTCCGTTGGCGCTCAAGGACGTTTTCACCACCACCGACATGCCGACCACCTGCGGGTCGAAGATCCTCGAGGGCTGGGTCGCGCCCTACGACGCGACGCTGACCACGCGGTTGCGCGCGGCGGGCATCCCGATCCTCGGCAAGACCAACATGGACGAGTTCGCGATGGGCTCGTCCACCGAGAACTCGGCCTACGGCCCGACCCGTAATCCCTGGGATACCACCAGGATTCCCGGTGGTTCGGGCGGTGGCTCGGCCGCCGCGCTCGCCGCGTACCAGGCGCCGCTGGCCATCGGCACTGACACCGGCGGTTCCATCCGCCAGCCCGCCGCGGTGACGGCGACCGTCGGCACCAAGCCGACCTACGGCACCGTCTCCCGCTACGGCCTGGTCGCCTGCGCGTCCTCGCTGGATCAGGGTGGGCCCTGCGGCCGGACCGTGCTGGACACCGCGCTGCTGCACGAGGTGATCGCCGGGCACGACCCGCGCGACTCCACCTCGCGCAACGTGCCGGTGCCCCCGGTGGTCGCCGCGGCGCGCGAAGGCGCCAAGGGTGATCTGAGCGGCGTGAAAGTCGGTGTGGTGAAGGAACTGCACTCCGACAGCTACCAGCCGGGCGTGCTCGAATCCTTCGACGCCGCAGTGGCGGTGCTCAAGGAGCTCGGCGCCGAGGTGATCGAGGTGTCCTGCCCGCACTTCGAATACGCCCTGTCTGCCTACTATCTCGTCATGCCCAGCGAGGTGTCCTCGAACCTCGCCCGGTTCGACGCGATGCGCTACGGCCTGCGCGTCGCCGACGACGGCCAGCACAGCGCCGAACAGGTGATGGCCGCGACCCGGGCCGCCGGTTTCGGCCCGGAAGTCAAGCGCCGCATCATGATCGGCACCTACGCGCTGTCGTCCGGGTACTACGACGAGTACTACGGTCAAGCGCTGAAGGTGCGCACGCTGATCGCGCGCGACTTCGACAAGGCCTACGAGCAGGTCGACGTGCTCGTCTCGCCGACTAGCCCGTTCACCCCGTGGAAGCTGGGCGAGAAGGTCGACGACCCGCTGGCCATGTACCTGTCCGACCTGTGCACCCTGCCCACCAACCTGGCCGGGCACCCGGCCATGTCGGTGCCGTCCGGGCTGAGCAAGGACGACGGCATGCCGGTCGGCCTGCAGATCATGGCGCCCGCCCTCGCCGACGACCGGCTCTACCGGGTCGGCGCGGCATACGAAGGTGCGCGCGGACCGATCGCCTGAGCGGTGCTGCCCGGACAGCGAGGAGTTCGCCGTCCGGGCAACATCTTCCGGTCATGCACCGGAGATCTCTGCTGACGTGCCACGTCACCGGGAATCAGCGTCCGACCCGAATTCACGCAATGGGTGGCTCGCCCCGGACCCGAGGCGTGCCCGATCGGTCACTCGCCGGGGGTTCCTGCCGGCATGCATATCAGCAGAGATCCGCGTCCGTCCCAAATTCGTGCAGTGGGTACCTCGTCGCGAACCCGAGGCGTGCCCGATTCGGGGGTGTCCGAGGCGGGCACGCATTCGCGAGCGGCTAAGCGGGCCAGGTGAATTCGGGGTCGGTCAGGTAATCCTGGCGGCGCTGGTCCAGGGCCATGGTGACCATCTGGTGCGCGCCCGGGCCGATGACCTTGCGCACCGGCGGATTCGGCATGTTCACCAGGGCGATCAACGCTGCCGCGCCGACTTCCGGTGCGGGCTCCTGCCATTCGGGGTTGTCGGTGACCGGCGGCGGGGCGCTCGGGTCCGGGTAGTCCGGCATGCCGAGGATTCCGGCGCGCAGTCCCTCGTAGGCCGGTAGTCCGCTGCCGAACTGCATGCTCGACTTCGCCCAGTCGGTGTCGAAACCGCCCATCTGCGCGAGGGTGACCGAGATCCCGAAGGGGCGCAGTTCGTCGGCGAGCGAAGCGCTGAAACCTTCCAGCGCCCACTTGCTCGCGTTGTACATGCCGAACAGCGGGAGGCTGCCCACCGCGCCGACCGTCGAGATCTGCACTATGCGCCCGTGGCCCTGCGCGCGCAGATGCGGCACCGCGGCCTGCGAAACCCAGAGCGCACCATAGAAGTTGGTGTCCATCTGGTCGCGGATCTGTGCTTCGGTGAGTTCCTCGATCGCGCCGACCAGGCCGTAGCCCGCGTTGTTCACGATCACGTCGATCGTGCCCATCAGCGCGAAAGCCTGGTCCACCGTGGCGATCACGTTCGCGCGATCGCGAACATCCAACGGCAGCACGGTGAGTCGCTCCTCGGCCAGATCGGCCATGGTGCGCGGGTCGCGAGCGGTCGCGACGACCCGGTCACCCTCGGCGAGCGCGGCCACCGTGAAGGCCCGGCCGAGTCCGCGGTTGGCACCGGTGATGAACCAGGTTCTGGTCATGTGTCGATCCTTTCATCGCGAGACGATCCGTCTCGTTGCAGCGAGCATGCCAGCCTTACCGTGCAATGTCAAGACGAACCGTATCGTCTCGTTCGTTGGGCAGTCCGCGCCCAGGGTGCTCTTTGCCGCACCCTTTCTGATTTTCTCGCCGGTGTGTCATCCGGCGAGTCGGGGTGCGGGAGGTCAGAAAGGGTGCGGGGGGAGAGTCAGGGAGTGCGCAGCGCTTCGGCTCGCTGCTGGACACCCGCGGTCATTCCGGCGAAGCCGGCCCTCAGATGCTTGCCGAGCAGGGTGACCACCAGGGGATGCAGCCAGCCGTTGAGTTCGAAGTGGGACTCGTACCGCGTGCGGTGATCGCCGAGCGGAGTCAGGGTGTGCGACCGCAGGCTGTGCAGGGCACCGAAGGGCGCCGGCTTCATCGAATAGCTCAGCTCATGCCCCGGCGTATGCGAGCGAATCCATTCGCGCTGACGTCGCGGCCGCCCGCCCAGGTGCACGACCATATCGATGGGTTCACCCGGCACCAGCGAGCTACGGCATTCGCTGACAAAAGGATTCCACTCGCCGTAGTGCGGAAAGTCGGTGATCACCTGCCAGACCCGCTCGGCGGGCGCGTCGATGTCCACGGAAGCGTCGATGACAAAGGCCATGCCGACGATTAGAACACGTTCTACCTCGGCTCCGTCCCCCGATTCGCCTGCCCAGGCAAATCCCGGACCTGGAAGGCCACTCCGCGCGCCGAGGTCGGCCGAGCATGCGGCGGTTGAGCGGGTGGTGGCGGAGCCCGCGGTGGTCGGCGTGCGGTGGCGGAGCCCGCGGTGGTCGGCGTGCGGTGGCGGAGCCCGCGGTGGTCGGCGCGCGGTGGCCGAGCGCGCAGTGGTCGAGCGTGTGGCGGCCGAGCGCGCAGTGGTCGAGCGTGTGGCGGTCGAGCGCGCAGTGGTCGAGCGTGTGGCGGCTGGACGCGCAGTGGTCGAGCGTGTGGGGCGGTCCGTGTAGCGGCCGAGTGTGTTGCGCCGAACACGCCGTGGGGGCAAAGTGCGCCGTGGTATGTCGAGTGAGGCTTGGGCTGCCAGGATCCTGGGCTTACCGAGTGAGCTGTGGTCGGCGAGCCGGTCGTGGACGGCCGATCGTCGGGATGCTCGCCGGGCGGGGCTCGGGATGCTCGCCGGGCGGGGCTCGGGATGCTCGCCGGGCGGGGCTCAGGATGCTCGCCGGGCGGGGCAATGGCCGGTCGACTCGCTGCTGTCTAGAGCTTCCTGCTCAACAATTTCAAGGCGACGCGACCGTTCAGCCGCTGAGCTGTCCGCCGCACCTGACCGGTGGTCGTGCTGAGGTCACGAGGGCCGCGTGGTCGTGCTTATGGGGTGCGGTCGCAACCTCAGTAGGTGCCCATCGGCGTGCCCGGGTGGATGCTGTGGTCGGCGAGCCGGCCGTAGGCTGCCGATCGTCAGGATGCTTGCAATGGCCGGTCGATTCGGCGGATGTCCCGGCTGGTCGTGCGAGCATCCCGGCTGGGGCTACGAGGGCCGCCCGGTCATGCCTCATCGGGTGCGTGCGCAACCTCAGCAGGTGCCCATTGAGGTGCCCTGGTCGGTGCCGTAGCGGTGGCCGTGTCCGGCGGGTGCGTTGAGGGCGGCGAGGAGGTCGGCGGTGGTCTGGATGAAGCTGACCGCGGGCAGCCAGTGCGGCAGGGGTGCGTCCGGGCGGGTGCCGGTGAGGTCGGGTGCGCGCCAGAGCAGGGCGGGGGACCAGTGCACCACCGGGTCCGAGCTGTTGGCCAGGACGGTCGCGCCCGCCCGATGTACCTGTCCGGCAGGTGGTCCGGCCCAAAGGGCGGCGCAGGTCCGGCGATCCTGGTCGGCGTCGTCGGCGAAAACCGAACTGCCGCCGAACGCGCCGAGGCTCTGACCGTAGAGGTAGAGCCGCGGCTTGTGGTCCAGGGTGCGGATGCGATCCTCGACGGCGGTGAACAACGCGCGGGCCGCGGTGACCGCCTGATCGCGGCCGAACACGAAGGTGACCCAGCTCGGCGCGAACGAGTACTGCAGGCCGACCAGCGCGACATCGCTGCCGAAGCGCTCCTCGAAACCGCGCACGGCGTTTTTGTCGATCCAGCCCGAACCCGTCGGCACCATCAACACGAGATTGGACCGGTCGAACGCACCCGAGCGTTCCAGTTCGCGAACTGCCAGCGCGACACGCGATTCCAGGCTCGGCGCGGACTCCACTCCGACGTAGACCCGAATCGGTCCGGCGGGCGATCCGCTGACGAACTTGCGCCCCTCCGCCCCGAGCGAGGACCAGCTCACCGCCGACCCGGCACTACCCGACCTGGTGTTCGAAACCGGCTGCACCAGCGTCGGATCCACCATCGCGTTGGCGCTCGCATACGCCGACTGCCGCCACCCGACCACCGTCGGCGTCGCCACGAAATACAGCAGCGCCCCGACCACCGCCGCCAGCGAAACGCCGCGCGCCCAACCGAGTTTGCGCAGGACCCAACCGGCTCCCCGCGTCCCTCCGATGACCACCCCCGCGATCAGCGCGGCTTCGACCAACCACCGCACCCAATACCCGGCCCCGATCGGCGCAGCGTCCATCGCGCTCCGCAACTGGTTCTGCCAATGCCACGCATGCGCCCCCGCCGCCGTCACGAGCAGCGCCATCCCCGCAAGCAACGGCGCTTGCACCCCGGGCCACCGCCGATTGACGTCGAACCCCCGGCGCCGCACCACGAATCGAACAATCCCCGCAACCCCCAAGCCGACCGCCACCAGCAACGCGGTGAGAATCGCCTGCGCCCCGGCGGTGCGCGGCAACAGTCCGGGGCCGAGTGACACCAGCACCCCGACCCCGATCCCGAGAGTGGTCCCGACCCGCGGACGCACCGCCCGCCCGACCGCACCCGGCACGGCACGAATCACGGACCGCCACAACCGATTGCGCCCTCGCCCGATCCGCTCACCCGCGGAATCGCCACCCCACCCCCCGGGCGAAACCGCCTGCAACACAGCGACATCACGCTCTCGAACCGCCCGCGGTG
The DNA here is from genome assembly GCF_000308475.2 of Nocardia brasiliensis NBRC 14402. Taxonomy (GTDB): domain Bacteria; phylum Actinomycetota; class Actinomycetes; order Mycobacteriales; family Mycobacteriaceae; genus Nocardia; species Nocardia brasiliensis. The sequence goes on from NZ_BAFT02000016.1 coordinate 111,269, forward strand.
ACGCCGCTACTGCGGCCTGTGCATTCACCCCGGACTCCGCCGTGCCACCCGCACGAACCGCGCCGCGCGTCCCCGAATTCGATCCCACGATCGCGGTGGCATCTTCGCGGCCCGCGCCGTGCATCGCAGAGGTGGCCGCTACGCCGATCCCGACGATCCCGCTGCGCATTTCGCGCACGGGCGCGTAAGTCGCGGCGGCATCCTCGCGCACCCTGAATTGCGCCGCAGGTGTCGGCGTGGTGGCGACGTCTGCCGTTGTTGTGGTGACGGGTTCGCGTACTGCGGAGGTCGGTGGGGTGGGGCGGATCCGGTGTGCGCCTTGTCTTGTCGGGCGCGGCGAGGTCGATCCGCCGTTGTCGGCGCGCGAGGGGAGTGTGCTTGTCATCCTTGGACCCCCTGGGCGGCAGTCGAATTGGTGCGGGTGCGGAGGGTGAGGGCAGCGGCGAGGCCGGTGACACCGGCGGCGAGGATGCCGAGCAACTGCCAGCTGGTGGTGGAGCCGGGGTCGGCGGCGCCGAGGAGGGACTCGGTGACGGGGGCGCCATAATCCTGGCGGCGCGAGTTGAGGTCGACGAAGGTGGCGGCGATCGTCGCCATGGTTTCGCAGCGTGCGCGAGAGAACGTGTCCGCGCGGGTGCCGCATGCCTCGTGCATGTGCCGATCCAGGGTGGCGTCGAGCGCCTGCCGCGCCCAGGGGCCGAGCGGTTCGCCGTGCTCCTCGGCGTAGCGCAGCAGGTCGTAGCCGAGGTCGTGGGCTTTGCAGGCGGTATCGAATTCGGCGGGCAGCGTCACCGGCGACGAGCAGTCGCCCTGCGGGTTCACCACCAGTCCGTCGAGTGTGCTCGGCCGATAGCCGAAGCGGGCGGCGAAGTCGTCCGGAATCGCGGTGAGCGAACCTGGACCACCGGAGGTCAACTCCGCGACCGCGATTCGTGCCATCGCGCTCTCGGCGGGCCCCGCCGAGGCCGCCGCGGCGTGCGGGGCGGGCGCGAGGAACACGGTGGCCGCCATGGTGGTCAGCGCGGCGGCGGTGAGGGCGGCGGCCCGCCGGGCGGTGCGGCTTGCGGCCTGCGCGGGCCGCGCCGTTGCGGGCCCTGCGGGGGTCGGTGTGCTCATGGGCTAGACGCTAGGAACGCGCGCCCCTCACCGACCTCACGCCGAGGACCGGTTTCGGGCGTGCGGCCCGTGGGTGAGCAGGGCGAATGTCTCGCACCGTGGTACGGGGTGCGAAATCACCCGACGGTATGACGTGCCAGCACGACCCGGTTTCTACTGTCGTAGACATGATGCAGAAGAGTCGTGCCCGGATGAGGCGGATGTCGGGGCAGATGTGGTTCGACACGCTGACCGTCCTCGTCGCCCTCATCTTCTACGCGGTGGCCTGGCCGACGCTGCATCTCACGCACAGCGTCGCGCCCCCGGTGCAGCCGTTCATCGCGGCGCTCGCGGCGTTCCCGGTGCTGCTCGTGCGGCTCAACCCGCCATTGGGCTGGGCGATCTCGGCGGGCTCCGGGATGATCATCGCGCTGGCGATTCCACATCAGCCGCACAACGAGCTGCCGATGCAGGTCGTGCACATCCTGAGTTTGTTCATCCTGCTGCTCGCGGTGGCGGTGCGGGCGACGCCGCCGATCATCGGTGTCGCGTGGGTCGCGACCTCGCTGCTGCTCGGCACGACGATGTCGGATCAGAGCGGCGAGCTGGGCAGTTCGGTGTGGGGCTGGCCGATCGCGCTCGGCGCGGTGGTGCTGTTCGGGCTGCTGGTCCGGTGGCTGGTGGCCTCGCGCAAGCAGTTGGTGCGCCAGGAAGAGGAGAACGAGGTCGAGCGCGCCCGCCGCGCCATCCTCGAGGAGAAGGCGCGCATCGCCCGCGATCTGCACGATGTGGTCGCCCATCACATGTCCCTGGTGGTGGTGCAGGCGCAGACCGCGCCCTATCGGGTGGAAGGTGTAACCCCCGCTGCCCGAGCCGAATTCGAGTCCATCGGCGCGACCGCGCGCGAGGCCCTCAACGAGATCCGCGGCATGCTCGGCGTGCTGCGCAGCGACGGCCAGGCCCCGGAGCACACGCCGCAACCCAAGGCCGCCGACGTGCCAAGCTTGTTCGAGGGTGCGCTGCGCGCGGGCGTGCGGATCGCGTGGACGATCGACGGAGCGCTCGAATCCGTTCCCGACGCGCCTGGTCTCGCGCTGTACCGGATCGCGCAGGAGTCGCTGTCGAATGCTTCGCGGCACGCGCCGGAGGCGGCGATCCAGGTACGGCTACGGGTCGACGGGCCGGTCCTGGAACTCGTCGTGCACAACGGGCCCAGCGCGTCGGCCGGCAAGCCGATCGGCAACGGCGGGCACGGCATCGCGGGCATGCAGGCCCGTGCCCTGGCGGTCGGCGGCGAGGTCACCGCGGGGCCGAGCGCGGACGGCGGTTTCGAGGTGCACGCCCGGCTGCCGCTGCATCCGGCCGCGTCGCTGGATTCGACGCTGCTCGGTCAAGCCGGTAACTGAGCCGTCTCGCTGGTCGGGGCCGGGTCCGCATAGGGTGGTGCGGTGGCAATAACCGTGTTGATCGCCGACGACCAGGCGATGGTGCGGCAGGGCTTCGGCGCCCTGCTCGCCGCCCAGACCGACATCAGCGTGGTGGGCGATGCCCCGGACGGCAAGATCGCGGTGGCCGAGGCCAAGCGGCTGCGCCCGGACGTGGTGCTGATGGACGTCCGGATGCCGGAGATGAACGGTCTCGACGCGGCCCGCGCGATCCTCGCCGCCGGGTTCGATCCGCCGGTGCGGGTGCTGATGCTCACCACCTTCGATATCGACGACTACGTGTACGAGGCGCTGAGCATCGGCGCGAGCGGCTTCCTGCTCAAGGACGCGCCCGCGGAGGAACTCGTGCGCGCCGTCCGGGTGGTCGCCGACGGCCAAGCGCTGCTCGCGCCGACGGTCACCCGCAGGCTCATCGCCGATGTCACCAGCCGCCGCTCGGCCGCGCGCGCCAAACCCGCGCCCGCACTGGCCACGCTGACCCCGCGCGAGCGGGAGGTGCTGGAACTGATCGCGAAGGGCATGTCCAACACCGAGATCGCGGAATCCTTGTTCGTCGCCGAGCAGACCGTGAAAACCCATGTCTCCAAGGTCTTCTCGAAGCTGAACCTGCGCGATCGGGCGCAGGCCGTCGTGCTGGCCTACGAATCCGGTCTGGTCGTTCCGGGCTAGCCGGCGCGCTCAGTGCGCGCAGGTGCCGCCGCGCAGTTCGGCCAGGTGCCTGCCGAGCAGCACCGCCAGCCTGCTCAGGATGGCGGTGGAATCCTCGTAGGTACCCGAATCCGCTTGCGCCGCAAGGGCGACGGCCACCATCCCGTTCTGCGTCGGCACCACGCCGAACTGGCGGACCGTGTAGATGCCGGTCTCGTCGTCGGGCCCCCAGCCGCCCTTGAACGCGGCGCCTTCGAGATTGCCGAGCCCCCAGGACTGGTCGGGCGTGATCTCGGCCATCAGTTCGGGCACCTGGAACGTCTCGGGCAGGCAGGGTAGCCGGGACGCGAAGCGCACCTGGTTGGCCAGCGTCCACTCGGTCTGCCCGAAAGCGGTGTAGTCCAACCTGGTTCGCGGCCCGGCCAGGCCGGTGGTGGAGTCGCCCGCCTCGTCGATCACGTCCTGTACCGCCTGTGCCGCCTCCAGTCCGTCGCCGAGCGATTCCCACAGTGCTTCGGCGGCGCCGTTGTCGGAGACGGTGATCGCGGCTTCGGCGTTCTCGAAAACACTCTCGTCCGGGTCGTGCCGTAGCGCCGCGATGGCCAGCGGCACCTTGATGGTCGACCAGGCGATGCCGCTGACCCAGTCGCCGAAGATGGTCATCCGGCCGCCGCCGACCGGCATGATCGCCAAGCCGACCTGGCCGCCCAGGTTCGGTTGCAGCTGGGTGAAATCGGCCGCCAGCGAATCGGGAATGGACACCGAGAGGCCGGGCCGGAACGATCCGGCGGTATCGACGACGACGGCGGGGCGCTCGTCGCGATCGCGCTCACCGGGCAGCAGCGCGCACGAGGTCACCACGAGCAGCGTGAGCAGAGCGGTCGCGCGCAAGGCGACGCGATACCCGAAACCTGTTCCCGTCGACTTCACCACGCGTCCTCCCCACCACCCTTGCGTGATCGCTGTTCGTCGGCGGTGCAAAATTTAGCTCATCGGTCGGCCCCGGTCGATGACCGGGCGTGAGGCCATCATGAACGCCCCACCATAGTTTTGCCGATCGTCGCGAAGAATTCGAAACCGCGTGGCCACGGCGTTACCCGCTATGCTCCAGGATCTGAGGGAGCGCAGGGACGCGGCATTCGTGAGCCGCGGTGAAAATCGGAAGGGACCGTATTGCTGACCAGCGGGGAGGTGTTCGCCGGGTTCACCATCGAGAAAATGCTCGGGCAAGGCGGTATGGGATCGGTCTATCTGGCCCGACATCCCAGGCTGCCCCGGCAGACCGCGCTGAAACTCCTCAACCGCGAGCTGTTCACCGACGTCGAGGTGCGCGCCCGGTTCGAGCGCGAGGCCGACCTGGCCGCGCAGCTCGATCATCCGAACATCGTCCAGGTGTACGACCGCGGCACCGAGGACGATCAGCTGTGGATCTCCATGCAGTACGTCGACGGCGTCGACGCCGCCACGGTCAACCCGCAGAACCTGCCGCCGGAGCGGGCGGTGCAGATCATCGAAGGTGTCGCCGACGCACTGGATTACGCGCACGGCATGGGCGTGCTGCACCGCGACGTGAAGCCCGCGAACATCATGCTGGCCCGGTCCGGCGGCGGAAACCGCGAGCGGGTGTTCCTCACCGACTTCGGCATCGCCCGGCTGCGTGAGGATTCCACCCACTTGACCCAGACCGGGATGTTCACCGCGACACTGGCCTACGCCTCGCCGGAACAGATGACCGGCGCGCACCTCGATCACCGCTCCGACCAATACTCGCTGGCCTGTGCGCTGTTCTGGCTGCTGACCGGGATCGCGCCGTTCGACGCGCCCGCGCCCGCCGACATCATCCGCGGCCACCTGCAACTGCCGCCGCCGTCGGCCGCGGCCCGCCGGGCCGGTCTGTCCCCGGCGCTGGACACGGTGATCGCGGTGGCGATGGCGAAGCGACCCGATCACCGGTTCGCCTCCTGCGCCGATTTCGCCGCGGCCGCGAGACAAGCGCTCAGCGGCCAGGTTCCGCCGCTGCCGTACACCCCGGCGCCGACCGTGATCGCCCAGCCGCCGCCGAGCCAAGCTACGTATCAGGCAGCACCGCCGAGCCAGGGTGCGTATCAGGCGGCGCCGACCTATGTGCCGCAGGCCGCAGCGGCCGGCTCGGTGGAGTGGAAGCAGTACGGACCGAGTTCCCCTGCGGGACAGCAGTTCTCCGCCGCAGGTTATGTGGACGCACCGCCCAGTGCCGGTACGCCGTACCCGTCCGGCGGATACCAGGATGCCGCGTCCGGTGCTGCCCAGCAATACTCCGGCGGTTATCCGGACGCACCGCTCACTGCCGGTGCCGGACAGTCCTTTCCGGGTGGCAGCGGGTACGGACCGCCGAATTCCGTTGCCGGGCAGTCGTTCCCGCCATCGGGACCGCCGCCGATGGCTTACGCGCCCGCCACCGGCTATCCGATGCCGCCGCAACGCCGCTCGAACACGGCCCTCATCGTGGTGATCGCGCTGATCGCCATCGTCGTGCTGGTCGTCGCGGGAGTGGTGATCGCCCAGGTGACCTCGTCGGATTCGTCGTCGCCGAGCGATCCGGGCCAGCCGCCCGCTGCCGTCGCCTCGACCGACGCCGACGCCTTGGCCAAGGCGTTCCCGAAGATCCTGCCGCAGGGTGTCGACACCAAATACGGGGTCGGCAGCGGCAAGGGCTACCAGGACAAGACCTGCTTCCTCGGCACCGGCAAAGCGGGCAAGAAGGTGTCCAGCGAGGACGGCGTGCCCGACTTCGCGAACTGGGAGACGGCCTGGAACTGCTGGGGCGTGCCGATCGACCAGCCCGACTTCACCGCGATCGCGTTCAAGAGCGCCGAGGATGCGAAAGCCGCGGCCCGCGCGCTGCCGTCGAACACCAAGGCGAGCGAGTCCGCCAACGGCAAGCAGTACACGACCTACCGGTGGCAGAAGAAGGACAGCGGTCTGCCGGACGGGTACCTGGTGGTGAGCTTCGAGAACGATCCGGCCCGGGCCAACTATTTGTTCTTCGCGCAGGTGTCGATCACCGACAGCCTGCCGGATTCCGGCTTCGGTCTGACCCAGCAGAAGTTCAAGGCCTGGTTCACCAGTCTGCCGCTGTAGCAGCGGAATTCAGTCGACCGCCAGCGCGGCCACGATCGGCAGCCGGGCCGCGCGCAAGGCGGGCGGGATCGAGCCGAGCAGTGCCAGTACGAGCGCGGCCGCGCCGTAGGCCAGCAGGATCGGTCGTGGCTGGTAGGTGACATCGATGGTCAGTGCGTGCGCGATGGCGACGGTGGCCAGGTACTGCACGGCCAGGCCGACGACGAGACCGAGTGCGGCGCCGACCAATCCGATCCCGGCGGCCTCCGCGAGCACCGAGCGCATCAGGAAGCCGCGATTCGTGCCCATCGCCCGCAGGACGCCCAGCTCTCTACGCCGCTCGAGCACGGACAACATCAAGGTGTTCAGCAGTGCCACCGTGGCCACGAGCACCACGATCCACAGGATCGCGTTGCTCATCGCCGAACCCTGCCGGATGCTGGATGCCGCGGCGACAACGGTATTCGGCCCGGTGTCCACGTGGATCTGCGGCGGGACCACCTGCCGGATCGCGGCCAGCACGGCCGCGCGGTCCGCGCCGGGCGCGATGTTCGCGGACACGATCGTCTCGCCGGGTCGCTCGTACCACCGGCGCAGCAGGTCGAGGTCCATCATGACCACGCCCGCGATCGCCGAGAAGTACGGAATCACTTGCAGCACGGTCACGGTGTGCGCGCCGGTCGGGGTCGGCAGTGTCAGCTGGGACCCGACGCCCACGCCGAGATCCCGGGCGATGTCCCGGGAGATCGCGACCCCCTCTCCGGCGGACAGGCGGGTGGCCGCGGGCGCGTCCAGCATGTGCATCCGGGTCTCGCGCGCGTCGGCCGGAAAGCCTTGCAGCATCACCCGTCCGGCGCCGAGGGTGGCGAAGGCCATCTGCGCCGGGCTCACCGACCGGACGCCCGGGACCGCGGCGATCTGATCCTTCAGCCCGGCGGGCAGCAAAGGGCCGGTGGGGAACTGGGCCATCGACGCGGGACTGACGTAGACGTCGTTCTTGGCCAGATCCTGGAACGTGGTCGTCGCGGAGTCCACCATGTTGGTCGTCGCGCCACCCATCGACACCGTGGCGGCGACACCGATCAGGACGGTCATCACGGTGGCCCAGACCCGCCGCGGTGCGCGCTCCAGCGTGGTGGCGCCGAGGGCGCCGGCCGCGCCGAACATGCGCGCGGTCGCCGCGGCGCACCGGACGATCGGCCCGATCGCCGCGAAGCAGAGCACCACGGCCGCAATGATCGCGGTCGAGACGGCGCCGAGCGAGTAACGGCCCAGGTCGATTTCGGCGACCGCCACCGAGCAGGCCACCAGCGCGAGCCCGAGTACCACTGCGACCCAACGCAATGCGGCACTCGCGGTATCGGCCCGGCCGACGCCCACCGGAACCAGCGCTTCGATCGGCTCCACCTTGTACACCTGCCGCGCGGCGATGCCCGCCGCGAGCACGCTGGCCAGGACGCACGCCGCGATCGCGAACGGCACGGCGTAACCCGGCACCAGGTACTCGGTGCGCGCCTCCACCGACGACATCACCGCGGCGGGGAGCTGACCGATCGCGATGCGCCCCATGAAGATACCGATGACCGCGCCGACCGCGCCGCCGCACAGCCCGAGCAGAGCGGCCTCGGCCAGCAGATCCCGCACCATCGGCCCGCGCTTGCCGCCGAGGGCGCGCAGCAGCGAGAGCATCGGCCTGCGCTGCGCGATCGCCATACTCATCGCGTTGTAGATGAGGAACGCTGAAACGATCAGCGCCGCAGCCGAAGCCATCGTGGTCGAGTAGCGCACGAGCTGGATCGCGCCGCCCGCCTGCGCGGTGCGCAGGCTCGGCTCGGCGACCACCGCGCGACCGTCGACCGCCGCGGTGAGTTCGGTGCGCAGCGTGGCCACCGAGGCGCCCGGCGCGGGGATGATCTGGATCGAGTCGAGGCGACCTTGCCGCTCAGTCAGCCGCTGCGCGAGCCCGAGCGGCGCGGCGACCAGATGACCACCGTTGAGCCGCTTCGAGGTCTGCTCATCGAGCACACCCGCGACCGTGACGGTGGCCGAACCCAGCGTGAACTGTGCGCCCTCCTCGTGCCCCATCGCCGCACCGACCAGGACGCCGTTGGGCACCGAGAGCAATTTGCCCGTCTGCGCGGCCAGCGGCCCGGCCAGCTCGCTGCCCAATGCGCTGATGTTCTGATCGGCGCCGATCAGCAGTGCGCGGTCCGCGCCCGCGCCGATCTGCGCCCGCAGCATCGGCACCGCCTTGTCCACGCCGGGCGTGTTCGCGATCCGTTGCAGCAGTTGCTGATCGAAGCCCGCGTCGGTGACACCGGTGACCTCGAGCGCCGCCCGGCCGCCGAGGCTTTCCGTGAGCCGCTGCACCGATCCGGTGACCGAACCGGAGATGCTCAGCACCGCGACCAGCAGACCCGCCGAAACCCCCAGCACCACCAGCGACATCATGGTCCGCCCCCGGTGGGCGAGGAGTTCGCCGATATTGAACAGCCGCAGGCGATCCCACGCGGCGCGGATCACGCGATGGCCGATCGCTCTGCGGGTTCGTTCGAGCCGATCCGGCCGTCGCGCAGGGTGACCACCCGATCGCAGTACGCCACCGCGCCCATGTCGTGGGTCACCATGACCACCGAATTACCGGAACCGGCCAGCTCGCCGAGCAATTCGAGGATCGCGGCGCCGGTCTTGGAATCGAGGTTGCCGGTGGGCTCGTCGGCCAGGACCAGCGGCGGATCCATGATCAGCGCCCGGGCCACCGCGACCCGCTGCATCTGACCACCGGACAGCTCGGCCGGACGATGTTCGGCCCGGTCGCGCAGGCCGACCCGGTCGAGCAACTCCAGCGCCCGCGGTTTGGCCTTGCGTAAACCGGTGCCGTCCAGCAGCTTCGGTATCGCGACGTTCTCCCAGGCGGACATCGTGGGCAGCAGGTTGAAGAACTGGAAGACGAAACCGACGCGGTGGCGGCGGAACTCGGACTGGCGCTCGTCGTCCAGCGCGCCGATCTCGTTGCCCTGGAACCGGATCGAGCCGGTGTCCGGGGTGTCCAGCGCGCCGAGCAGGTGCAGCAGCGTGCTCTTGCCGGAACCGGAGGGCCCGATGATCGAGGTGAATTCGCCGGTCTCGATGCGTAGGTCGATCCCGTCGAGCGCCCGGACCGACTGCCCGCCCACCCGGTATTCCTTGGTGACGCCGGACAATTCGAGCATGGCCGCCTTCGGCATCGCTGCCCCCCGCTGTGGTCTGTCGGTCACCAATTGTTCGTCTCTCGTCGTGCTAGCGAGCCATGGCTTCCGATGTCTGCCTGCGCCGCCGGTACTGGGCGTCCAGGACCGCGCGCAGGACCGGTTGCTCGGCGGCCAGCTCGAGGTAAGCGTCGATCGCGGACTGCCCGCGCGTCAATGCCTGATCCAGCTTCGCGTCGAGATGGTTGTTCCACCGATAGCGCAGCGCGAGCAGGAGGCCGTCCGCATCACCGAAGAGCCTGCGCAAGCCAGGGATGCCGGCGAACAGATGCGGATCGGCCGGGTCCACCGCGGCACGGGCCAGGACGAGGTGCACGATTTCGGTACGGGTGTGCTGATCTTCCCAGGACATGAGCCTCGCCTTCCGTGCGACGACGCATTTCACGCTACGGAGCGCACAGGGGCCTGTCTTCGTGCCAGGGACCCGAATCGGTCTCCGACCACGGTAGGAGAAACGGACCGCTCGGGGAACGATGTATTGCCCGGTATCGGGCGGTTAGCCTTACCGCATGGGTGTGATCGGCGTCGCCGCGCCGGCCGGTGAGCCGGGGCGGGCGACCCGCGCGCGGCGCCGGGTGGCGCTGGGCTGGCGGCAGTCCAGGGCGCGGATCGCCGAATTCGTCCGGGAACCCGTCACCTCGTTTCAACGCCGGGTCGAGGAACTGCCGTTCGACTACCCGCCCTCGGTCATCGTGGCCGTGGATCTGTCGCTGTTCGTCGTCGCCGTCGCGGCGGCGATCCAGCGGCACAGCTACTTTCCGACGGTCCTGCCGATCATCGCGGTGCTGCTGACCGCCGCGTTCGGCCCGATGTACGCCTTCCTCGGGGTGATGCCGCGGCCGCTGACGCTCGGCCTGCTCGCCATGGTCGCCGAGGCACTGTTCCTGCTCCAGCCGGTCTCGCCCGACCTCGCGCCGTTCGTGCTGGTGGCCGCGGCGGGTGAGGTGGCGGCGATCGCGCCGAAATGGGTCAGCGTCCCGATCACCCTCGCGATGATGCTCGAGCTGGTCGTGTTCGACCTGTATCGGGATATGGCACAGGGCCTGCCGACCTACGTGGTCGCCGTCGCGTTCGGCTGGATGGCCGGGCTGATGCTGCAATATCAACGCCGCTCGCTCTATCAGGAGCGCGGGTATCAGGACATTCGCGCGGCCCAGGCCGCCGACGAAGAACGCCGCCGGATCGCCCGCGAGGTGCACGACGTGATCGCGCACTCGCTGAGCATCACCCTGCTGCACATCACTGCGGCCCGGCACGCGCTGCGCACCGACCGCGATGTCGACGAGGCGGTGGAGGCGCTCGCCGAGGCCGAGCAACTCGGTCGTCAGGCCATGGCCGACATCCGGCGCACGGTCGGGCTGCTCGACGCGCGACCGTCGAAGCTGGTGCCCGAGCCGACCGTGCAGGACATCGAGGCGCTGGTCGGCGATTTCGCCCGAGCAGGCCTGGACGCGGGGTACCGGTGCACCGACGATCTGCGTGAGGTCTCGCCCGCGGTCGGCCTCGCGCTCTATCGGATCGGTCAGGAATCGCTGGCCAATGTCGTCAAGCACGCGCCGGGCAGTACGGCGACCGTGCGGGTGACGGTCGACGGCACGGCGGTCGCGCTGACGGTCGACAACAGCTTGCCGGTCGGGCTGCCCGCACAGCTCGGCACCGGCATGGGTCTGTCCGGGATGCGGCAGCGGGCCGAACTGCTCGGTGGCGAGCTGATCGCGGGTCCGTGCGCGGACGGTTGGTCGGTGCGGGCCGCCATCCCGCTCGCGCCCACCCGCGGCGGCATGTTCTGCACGGTGTGGGAGCCGATCTCCCGCCGAACCCAGGAGGGTATGTGACAGCGGCATCGCCCGCGGGCGCCGAGGACGCGGTGACCGTTCTGGTGGTCGACGACCAGGAACTGGTCCGCGGCGGCCTGCGCCGGATCCTGCGCAGGCGCGACGGGTTCGTGGTCAGCGAATGCGCCGACGGCGACGAGGTGCTCGCCGCGGTCGCCGCCGAACGGCCCGACGTAGTGCTGATGGACCTGCGCATGAAACGGGTCGGCGGCATCGACGCCACCCGCATCCTGCGAGCCCGCGACGGCGCGCCACCGGTATTGGTGCTGACCACCTTCGACGACGATCAGCTGCTCTCCGGTGCGCTGCGCGCGGGCGCGGCGGGCTTCATCCTCAAGGATTCGCCGGCCGAGGATCTGATCCGCGCGGTGCGGACCGTCGCGGGCGGCGGCGCCTGGCTCGACCCGTCGGTCACCGAGCGGGTGCTCTCGACCTACCGCCGGATCCGGCCGAGCCCGACGCGGTCCGGCGCCCGGCTCGCCGAGCTGACCGCGCGCGAGTACGAGGTGCTCGAGCTGATCGGCCGCGGCCGGGTGAACGCCGAAATCGCCCGCGAACTCGGCATCTCGGAAGTGACGGTGAAAAGCCATGTCGGGCACATATTCGGCAAGCTGGAGCTGCGCGATCGGGCCGCGGCGATCGTCTTTGCGTTTGACCACGGGGTGGTGACACCCGGAGAATCCACTCTTTGACGGGCAAGGTCACGAGATCATAAACGTGCACTCCTGGCCCGGGATGTGGAGGATTGACGGGGTGGAGTCACCTGGACCGAGAACCGGCACACGGTTCGGGCCGTACGAATTGCGATCGCTGCTGGGCAAGGGGGGCATGGGCGAGGTCTACGAGGCCTACGACACGGTGAAGGATCGGGTGGTGGCGGTCAAGCTGCTGCACGAGGAACTCGCCGGTGACCCCGTGTACCAGGTGCGCTTCCGGCGCGAATCGCAGGCGGCCGCGCGGGTGGCCGAACCGCACATCATCCCGATCCACGACTGGGGCGTGATCGACGGTGTGCTGTTCATCGACATGCAGCTGATACCGGGCGTCGACCTGCGCACGCTGTTGCGCAGCGAGGGACCGTTGACCCCGGTACGCGCGGTGGGCATCATCGAGCAGATCGCGTCGGCGCTGGACGCCGCGCACGCGGGCGGCCTGGTGCATCGCGATGTGAAACCGGCGAACATCCTGGTCACCGCGGGCGATCACGCCTACCTCGCCGATTTCGGCATCGCACACACCCAGGGCGACAGCGCCGTCACGGTCGTCGGCATGGCGGTCGGTTCCTACATCTACATGGCGCCCGAACGGTTCGACGTCGCCGAGATCACCGGCCGCGCCGACATCTATTCCCTGGCCTGCGTGCTGCACGAATGCCTGACCGGCGCCAGCCCGTTCCCCGCCGCCAGCATGAACGTGCTCATCCGCTCGCACCTCGCCGATTCGCCGCCGCGCGCGAGCGCGCAGCAGGCCGGCATTCCGGCCGGATTCGACGCGGTGATCAGCCGCGGCATGGCCAAGGATCCGGCCGATCGCTGGCCGAGCGCGTCCGAGATGGCCGCGGCCGCGCGCGCCGCGCTGACCACCGCGCCGCCGACCGGGCCGATGCTCGTCGTCCGCGCGCCCGCACAGAATCGCGGCGCGGTGCCGCCGGAGTCGACCGGCGAGATCTCGGCGGTGATCCTGCCGAGCGCGCCGACGGTGGTGCGCCCGACCGAAATCCAGTTCACCACGCTGTCGGAGCAGGAGCCGGTGGCGCCGCTCGGCCCGCCCCCGCGCTGGACACCGGACCAGGCGCTCCCGCCGATGCGGGACCAGTCGCTCCCACCGATGCGCCCGTTCCCGGACGCCCACCTGTACACCGATCAGGGCGCCGCGCAGGGCTATTCGGCCCCGCAAGGGTTCGCCGCCCAGCCGGGTCCACCGGAATATCCGGAGCGCCCCGATGCTCCTCGCTACCCGGAGCAGCCCGGTCCGCAAGGATTCTCAGCGCACCCCGGCTACCCGAACCCTTCCGGCGCGCAGGGATATTCAGCGCAGCCGAACCCATCGGGGCACCCGGAGAAATCCGGCACGCCCAATTTCCCAACGCAACCCGGCAGCTCGGAATATCCCGGCGCCTCGAGGTTCGCCGAAAATTCTGACACGCAGGATTATCCAGAACCGTCCGGCGGACCGGGCTTCACGGACGACTCTGCTGCGCGCGGGTATTCGGCGCTGTCCGGTGGGTCGGGCTTCGCCGAGGACCCTGCCGTGCAGGGCTACCCGGGGCCGTCCGGCGCGCCGGGCTTCACGGACGACTCTGCTGCGCAAGGCTATTCGGAGCGGTCTGGCACGCCGGAAGTCGCGGATCGACCCGACTTGGCGGGGTATGCCGAGCATCGGGCGTATTCGGACCAGGCTGGTTCGCAGGCCTACTCGGACCAACCTGGTTCGCGGGGTTATGCGGAGGGGTACGGCCCGCTGGGGGACACCGGTCAGCCTGGCCCGCAGGCATATTCGGCGCGAGGCGATGGACCGGAGTTTCCAGGCCAGGCTGGGGCGCAAGGGTATTCGGGTTCGCGGTACGACGCGGATCATGGTCTGTCGGGTGCCGCGCAGGCTGGTGGGCAAGGGTATCCGGAACAGTCGGATCCGCGTGGGTATCCCGATCATCCCGGTCCGCAGGCGTATTCGGAGCATCCGGGTGCGCAGGCGTACTCCGCCGACGAGCCGTTCGTGGGCGGACAGGCGTATTCGGATGCCCCGGCCTACGAGACGCGGAAGTACCCGGACGCGCCCGGCTATCCCGCGCCGGGCCAGGTCGAGGACTACCCGGCCGACCATGCACCGACCCAGGCTTATTCGGCCCCCGCTGCCTACTCCGCCGCGGACCCGTATGCGACTCCAGACGAATACGGTGGTCCCGCAGCGTATTCCGGGCCGGGCAGTCATGCTCGCGGCGACTACCCGCCGCAGAGCAATTATGCGAATCAGCGAGATCACGGCGATCCGGGCTACGCCGACGACTACGACGAGTACGACGACGACCAGTACGCCCCGCCCGCGAAGGGCCGCTCCATCGTGCTGCCCATCCTGATCGCGGTGGCCACCATCGTGGTGATCTCGGTCGGCGGTGTGGTGGGCTGGCAGGTGTTCGGCTCGGGCACCGTACAACCGAAGACGACGTCCGATCAGCAGGCGGCCGCCCCCGGACCATCGACGAGTGCAGCGGCCCCGGCGCCGGCGACCTCGTCCACGCCGCCGGTCACGACCACGCCGACGAAGCCGGGTGCGGTCACGCTGCCCGCCGGTGCGAAGCCCTGCAACCAGGGCACACCGGTGCAGGGCGCGTTCACCCAGTCGGCCACCGGCTCCGCCGTGACGAGTTGCCAGTTCGCCGAGGAAGTCCGGCGGGCCTACGCCGAAATGAATACCGCGCAAGGCGGTTCGCGCGATGCGCCGCGCACAGTCGTGGCGACCAGCCCGGTCACCGGCCGGGCCTACACGATGAGTTGCCGCAGCGAGGGCCAGCTGGTCACGTGCAGCGGCGGTGAAAACGCGGTGGTGTATGTATATTGATCGATTCCGTGCGGCTCGAATGCGAAAAGCGTTGGGCGGCGCGGTATTAGCCATGCTCTTGGCGTCCGGCTGCGGCACCGGTGCCGAGCAGTCGTCGGCGGAGCAGACCAGCATCACCGAGGCCGCCTCGCACGCGGATCAAAAGGGTCTGTCGATCACCGTGCCCGGTACGCTCGCGGCCGGGGTCGCCGAGTTGCAGGCCGGGGTCCGCGGGCATCTGGGCATGGCGATCATGCCGGTGGGCGGCGACCAGGTGGTCAGCTTCGGCGACTGGAGCACCGGGCCCGCCTGGTCGACCATGAAGGTGCCGTTGACGATCGCCGCACTGCGCCGCGATTCCAGCAGCTCCAATTACGCCGCCTCCGCGGCGATCACGGCCTCCGACAACGCCGCCGCCGACACGCTCTGGCAGTCGCTCGGCAGCGGTCAGGACGCGGCGCAGGCCGTGCAGTCGGTGTTGCGGGAGGGCGGGGACAGCAAGACCACCGTGCCCGCCACCCGGTCCAGGCCCGAGCATTCGGCGTTCGGTCAGGCGGATTGGTCGCTCACCGAACAGGTCCGCTTCGCCTCCCGGCTGCCCTGCCTGCCTGCGACCGCGAACGTCATCGACCTGATGGAGCAGGTGCAGCCGAGCCAGCGCTGGGGCCTCGGCGCCTTCTCCGGCGCGGAGTTCAAGGGCGGCTGGGGCCCGGACCCGAAGGGGGCGTATCTGGTCCGGCAGTTCGGCGTGATCTCGGCGCCGTCCGGGCAGATCGCCGTCGCGTTCGCCGCGCAGGCGGATTCGGGCGCGTTCTCCGACGGTATGACGATCCTGGACAAGCTGGCGACGCTCATTTCCCAGCACATCGACGAGCTGTCCGGCGGCACGTGCCCGGCCTGATCCGGCGCACTTGACCGGGTAACGGCGACACCCGAAAATCCCGACGTATCGGATGTGGGCCCGGCAGGGCCTACGGTTGTGGTGCGCCGGGTCGCGCGCGTGAGTGGAGGTAACGGGGTGGATGGACCGCGGACGCGGATCGGCACGGTTTTCGGTCCGTACCAGTTGCGCTCCCTACTGGGCCGCGGCGGCATGGGCGAGGTGTACGAGGCCTACGACACGGTGAAGGACCGGGTGGTCGCGGTCAAACTGCTGCCCACCGACCTCGCGAAGGATCCCGTCTTCCAGCAGCGGTTCCGGCGGGAGTCGCAGGCGGCCGCGCGGCTGGCCGAACCGCACGTCATCCCGATCCACGACTGGGGCGAGATCGACGGCGTGCTCTACATCGACATGCGCCTGGTGCGCGGGCACGACCTGCGTTCGGTGCTGCGCGGCGAGGGGCCACTGTCGCCGGCCCGCGCCATCGGCATCCTCGAGCAGATCGCGTCGGCGCTGGATGCCGCGCACGCCGAGGGGCTGGTGCACCGCGACGTCAAGCCCGCCAACATTCTGGTCACCGCCTCGGAGTTCGCCTACCTCGCCGACTTCGGTATCGCCCGGTCCGCGCAGGACCCCGACATGACCGGCACCGGCGCCGCCGCGATCGGTTCGTACAGCTACATCGCGCCGGAGCGTTTCGAGAACGGGCCGGTCACCGGGACCGCCGATGTCTACTCGCTGGCCTGCGTCCTCTACGAATGCCTCACCGGCACACAGCCTTTCCAGGCCGACGCGATGAGTGTACTGATCCGGTCCCATCTTTCGGCGCCGCCGCCGCGACCGAGCCTGGTGCGCGCGGGCGTGCCCGCCGCGCTGGACGAGGTGGTCGTGCGTGGCATGGCGAAGCAGCCCGCCGACCGCTACTCGACCGCGGGCGGCTTGGCCTCGGCCGCGAAATCGGCGCTCACCGGCCGCGCGGTGGTCGCGATCTCGCAGTTGCCCACCGACCGGATGCACCTGGTGTCGCCCAAAGCGCCACCGACGGTGGTGTTCCCGGCGGTCTCCCCGGACGACCCGAACCCGAGCGCCCTGCCGACGGACGCGATCGCGCGGCCGCCGGGCGGGCGCGCGCCGGTGGACACCGGACCGAGGCGACCCGACCCGGGACGGAGCTTCGTCGGCCCGCCGCGCGCGCAGCGCACCGACCCGCCCAGCCGTACCGATCTCCCGCGGGAGCCGCAGCGAACAGACTCCGGCCGCGGTGAATCGCGCCAGGGCGCGGTGGTTCAACGGGCCTCAGGTCTCGGCAGCAGCCGGGTGTACCGCGCGGATGTCGAGCCGAATATCGAGCAGCGACAAGATGATTCGACCAAAGAGCCGGAAACCCCGGTCCAGGCCGAGCGTCGATCGCGTTCGGGCAGGCCGAGATTGATCGCCGCCTGCGTGATCGTCGCGCTCGCGCTGATCGGCGTCGGCGGCTGGTTGCTGCGGGACCAGTTCACACCGGACCCGGTCACCCCGACCCTCGCGCCGGTACCCGCCAACGCCAAAGGGTGTGCGACGAAGTATCCACCCATGGGCCGTTTCACCTACTCCGCCATCGGTACCTCGGCCACCACCTGCGAATTCGCGGAGGAGGTGCGCAAGGCGTACGGCACCGGCCCGGACACCGACGGCACCCGTCCGGTCGCCGCGTTCAGTCCCGCCACCCAGCAGGACTACACGATGGAGTGCGTCACGCGCGATGGTCTGGTCACCTGTACCGGCGGGGCGAACGCGATCGTCTACATCTACTGACACGCACGCAGCCGCCGTCAGGCCGGGTCCGCGCACGCTGTTACGCAGGGTTTATGGGGGTCGACCTGCCGCGCGTGGCCGAGCCGGGCAAGATAGCGGCCATGCGCATCGGAGTTTTGACCGGAGGCGGCGACTGCCCTGGACTGAACGCGGTCATCCGTGCTGTCGTTCGCACCGCGAACGGCCGCTACGGCGACGCGATCGTCGGCTTCGAGGACGGTTGGCGTGGTCTATTGGAAGATCGCAAGATTCAGATCCACAACGACGATCGCACCGACCGGTTACTCGCCAAGGGCGGCACCATCCTCGGCACCGCTCGCACCAATCCCGACGTCCTGCGCGCCGGTCTCGGCCGGATCAAGCGCACCCTCGACGACAACGGCATCGACGCGTTGATCCCGATCGGTGGCGAGGGCACGCTCACCGCGGCCAGCTGGCTGTCCGACGAAGGCGTGCCGGTGGTCGGCGTGCCCAAGACCATCGACAACGACATCGACTGCACCGACGTGACTTTCGGCCACGACACGGCACTGAGCATCGCCAGCGAGGCGATCGACCGGCTGCACACCACCGCGGAATCGCATCAGCGCGTGATGCTGGTCGAGGTGATGGGCCGGCACGCGGGCTGGATCGCGGTGAACGCGGGTATGGCGGCCGGCGCGCACCTGACGCTGGTGCCCGAGGTGCCGTTCGACGTGGACCAGGTGTGCACCATGATCAAGCGCCGTTTCCAGCGCGGCGACAAGCATTTCATCTGCGTCGTCGCCGAAGGTTCGCATCCCGCCGAGGATTCCGGCTTCGCGCTGCGCGCGGGCGGGATCGACGAGTTCGGGCACGAACGGTTCACCGGTGTCGCCCAGCAGCTCGGCGCGGAGATCGAACGCCGCATCGGCAAGGAGGTCCGGACCACCGTGCTCGGTCACGTGCAGCGCGGCGGCAGCCCGACGCCCTACGATCGCGTCCTCGCCACCCGTTTCGGCCTGCACGCCGCGGAGGCGGTGCACGCCGGTCAGTTCGGGCAGATGGTCGCCCTGCACGGCAGCGCCATCGAACTCGTCCCGCTGTCCGAGGCCACCAAACAGCTCAAGCGGGTGCCGTCCGAGCGCTACCAGGAAGCCGAGGCGTTCTTCGGCTGATCCGGGCCTGCCGATCCGCTGTGTCCCCGGGCCGCAGCGGGTCGGCGCCTGACCGCGGATCGCCGAGTTACCCTGGCTGGCATGGCCGACCCCGCTGTGCACGACCTGCCCGACGCTGCCCGGACCGTTCTGCGCCGCCGCGCCGACGCCGCCGGTCTCCAGCTGGCCGCCTACCTGCGGGCGGAGCTGATCGCGCTGGCCGACCGCCGCAGCTCCGACGACACCGTCGTCGAATTCCTGGAATCCGAGGGCCGTGACCTGACGCCCGAGATCGACTCGGCCGCCGTCGCGCTCGTGGACGCCTACGACCTGCCCGCCGCCACGCTGGCCACCTTCGGTCGCCGCGCCCACGCCGCCGACCTCCCGCTCGGCGCCTACGTCCGCCGCGCCCTCATCGCCTCGGCCCGCCGCACCACCGTCGACGACGCGATGCTCGAATTCCGCGAACTCCGAGACGAGAACCCCGCTCTCATCCTCGACCTGGCCGCGCTCGCCGACTCCGTCCGCTACGCGCGCGGCGAGTAACGGTCGTTCGCTTACGCGATTCCGCGGCGCAGGTCAGGAGTTCGGTCGTGGGGTCGCCGGTGCCCGGGTCCGTCGCATGGTGGGTGATCGGTTATGTCGCGGCGGTCGGCGCAGCCAGGCTGGTCTTCGCCAGGGAGACGATGAGCGACCGGCTGATCAACTGGTTGATCGGGTGGACGCTGGCCGGGCTGCTGCTGTATCGATGTACGCCGACGCCCGATATCGCCAGTCTGTCGAATCAGCTCGCGCTGGGCTGCATCGTCATGACCGGCATGTATCTCTACGGACTGAGCCGGCTGTGGGAGACCGAGGCGGACCCGGCCGAGACGCGTTGGCGCCAGCGCGTTTACAACTGCATTGCGGTGCTGTCGACCGTGGTGATAGTGCTCGCCGGTCCGGTGGCGGCGGGCGCGGGCCGGCTGAGCGATCAGACGACCAACTGGGGCGGCATCGTTGTCTGGACGGCGTTCGCCCTGCCGCAGGCGGCGGCCTCGGTGGTACTGGTCCGGTTGTCCGTCCGGGAACTGCGCCGCGGCACGCTCGGCACCTTCGTACAGGTGGTCTGCTGCTCGATCGTCGTCGCGTGCGTGCCGTTCTGGCTCGAGCAGCAGCTCCCGTGGCTGCGGTGGGCTTTCGGGTGGGATATCGCGTATCCGCATATCGCGCGGGTGGAGTTCCTGTTCACGTTCGATACCGCGCTCGTCGTCGCGACCCTGTTCGTGGTCCCCGTCCTCGGCCGGTTGGCCGGGCTGGTGGGCTGGGATCGCGACGGCCGCATCTGCCGCCGGTTGCGGCCGCTGTGGTGTGCGGTCACCGCCGCGGTCCCCGAGATCGTCATGGACCCCGCCGCGAGTGGACAGCGCAGCGGCGACTCCACCGCGCGCTTGGTGCGCATGACCGTCGAGATCCGCGACGCACTACTGCATCTCGGCCCCTACCTCCCCGCCGATCCCGCGCCACCCCGGCGAAACACACCTGATCAGCAGTTGCGCGACTACGCGGCCTGTCTTCAGCAGGCCGCGCACGCCCGCCGCGCCGGCCGCACCCCGCCCGGCTACGGCCCTGTCCCGCAACCCTTCCCGACCGCCCAAGACTTCGACACCGAACTCCGTCACCTTCTGGACCTCGCCCGCGTGTGGTCTTCGTCGGCCCCCGCCCGCTCCCGCGCCCGCGGGACGGTCGGTTGACAAGTCCTGCGGGTGTCCCCGCGCGTGCCGGAGCGTTCGTCCAGTCGACTCGGCGAGGAAAGTCGCCGGCACTGCGGGCACTCGCCGTTTCTGATATCCCCAAAACGTTCCGGCGGACCTTCCGATTTCGCTCTGTACTGTTGATCGCATGCGCACCGGGCGAGTTGTCGCGTTGGCTCTGTTCGTCATTGCCGTGTTGGTCGCGGGGTGTTCGCGGTCGGATTCGAACCCACCGGAACCGACCACGGGCGACTGGCACGGGGCGATCGAGATACCCGGGCAGCCGGTGGAGGTCGGGGTGACGTTCACCGACAAGGGCACGGCCACCATCGACATCCCGAAGCAGGGCATGTCGGCGGTCGAGTTGAAGGATGTGCGCTCCGATCGCGACGGGGTGTCCTGGGCGATCGCCGACGTGCCCGGCGATCCGAAGTTCCAAGGCATCTACGACAAGGGCGCCGACCGGATCAACGGCGACTTCGTCCAGGGCGGACAGACTTTCAAGCTGTCGTTGCAGCGCGGCACGATCGCCCCGCTGACCCGTCCGCAGACCCCGCAGCCTCCGTTCCCGTACCAGTCCGAGGACGTCACCTACCGCAACGGCGACATCACCATCGCGGGCACGCTGACCAAACCGGAAGGCAACGGCAAGTTCCCGGCCGTCCTCATGATCACCGGCAGCGGCCCGCAGAACCGCGACGAAGAACTGTTCGGGCACAAGCCTTTCCTGGTGATCGCGGACAGCCTGACCAAGGCGGGTTACGCGGTGCTGCGCACCGATGACCGTGGAGTCGGCGGCACGAGCGGCAAGCTGGACGACGCGAACTACACCGATCTCGCCGGTGACGCCGCGGCCGGCGTCGGCTTCCTGCGCGGCCGTCCGGACATCGACCCGACGCGGGTCGGCCTGTTCGGCCACAGCGAGGGCGGCTATCTCGCCCCGCTGGTCGCCGCCCGCCCGGACAGCGGCGTCGCCTTCGTCATCGCGATGGCCGGACCCGCTGTGAGCGGCGCGGACGTGCTGATCGAGCAGACCAAGCTGATCGGCGCGGCGAACGAAACACCCGCCGACGAGCTGGACAAGTCGGTGCGCCAGACCACCGAGATCTCGGCGCTGCTGAAGGCCGGTGACATCGCGGGCGCGAAGGCATTGGCGCGCAAGCAGAACGCCGAGTCCCCGCCCGACCAGCGGGCGACCGACGAGCAGATCGACGCCAGCATGACCACGTACTTCGCGGCGTTGATCGCCTACGACCCGGCCCCGGCGCTGCAGGCGCTGCGCATGCCGGTGCTCGCGTTCTACGGCGGCAAGGATCTGCAGGTGCCGCCCGCGCAGAGCGAAGGGCCGATGCGCGCGAACCTCGCCGGTAACCCGGACGCGACGGTCCATGTCTTCCCCGGTCTGAACCACCTGATGCAACCCACCCAGACCGGTAACCCCAAGGAATACGTCGACATCGAGACCAGCGTCGCACCCGAGGTTCTCACCTACGTCACGGCCTGGTTGACCCAGCGCATCCCGCCGAAGTAGGCGGGGTATGAGCCCCTGCGATCGGGTCGAACGGCTTACATAGACTGTCAGGCATGAGTGAGCGCAGCGAGCGAAAAATGGGCACAGCCACCGGTGCGGTCATGCCGGAGCTGAGCGTCAGCGAGGCGCAGGCATGAGTGCGCCCACAGTCGACTTGATGGACTATTCGGATGTCATCGCCCGGTTCGAGCCGGTGCTTGGCATGGAGGTTCACGTCGAGCTGTCCACCGCGACCAAGATGTTCTGCGGTTGCCCGACCGAATTCGGCGCCGAGCCGAACACCCAGGTGTGCCCGGTGTGCCTCGGACTGCCCGGCTCGCTGCCGGTGGTGAACGAGAAGGCCGTCGAGTCGGCGATTCGCATCGGGCTCGCGCTGAACTGTTCGATCACGCCGTGGGGACGGTTCGCGCGCAAGAACTACTTCTACCCCGACCAGCCGAAGAACTATCAGATCAGCCAGTACGACGAGCCGATCGCCACGAACGGTCACCTCGACGTGGTGCTCGACGACGGCAGCACGTTCCGGGTGGAGATCGAGCGCGCGCACATGGAGGAGGACACCGGCAAGTCGACCCACGTCGGCGGTGCCACGGGCCGCATCCACGGCGCCAGCCACTCGCTGCTCGACTACAACCGCGCGGGTGTGCCGCTGATCGAGATCGTCACCAAGCCGATCACCGGTGCGGGGGAGCGGGCGCCGGAGGTGGCGCGTGCCTATGTGACCGCGCTGCGTGAGGTGCTCAAATCGCTCGATGTGTCCGACGTCAAGATGGAGCAGGGTTCGCTGCGCTGCGACGCCAACGTCTCGCTGATGGATATCGGCGCAACGGAGTTCGGCACCCGCACCGAGACCAAGAACGTCAACTCACTCAAGAGCGTCGAGGTCGCGGTGCGGTTCGAGATGCGCAGGCAGGCCGCGGTGCTGGCCGGCGGCGGCAGCATCGTGCAGGAGACCAGGCATTTCCACGAGACCGACGGCACCACCTCGCCGGGCCGGGTCAAGGAGACCGCCGAGGACTACCGCTACTTCCCCGAACCGGATCTGGAACCCGTTGCGCCCGCGGCGGACTGGGTGGAACAGCTGCGCGGCACCATTCCGGAGTACCCGTGGTTGCGCCGGGCCCGGATCCAGGCCGACTGGGGCCTGTCGGACGAGGTGATGCGCGATCTGGTGAACGCGGGTGCGCTCGATCTGATCATCGCCACCGTCGACGCGGGCGCCCCGGCCAACGAAGCCCGCTCGTGGTGGGTCGCCTACCTGACCGAAAAGGCCAAGGAGCGCGAGGTTTCGCTGGAGGACCTGCCGATCACCCCGGCCCAGGTCGCCGCGGTGATCAACCTGGTCGAGGCGAAGACGGTGAACAACAAGGTCGCCAAGCAGGTCGTCGATTTCGTGCTGGCGGGCGAGGGCGATCCGGCGCAGATCGTCGAGGCCAAGGGCTTGGGCATGGTCAGCGACGACAGCGCGCTACAGGCCGAAGTGGAGAAGGCGCTCGCCGCGAACCCCGATATCGCCGAGAAGATCCGCTCCGGCAAGGTGCAGGCCGCGGGCAAGATCGTCGGCGACGTCATGAAGGCCACCCGTGGTCAGGCCGACGCCGCGCGGGTGCGCGAACTCGTCATCGCCGCTTGCAGCTGAGTGCCGGAACAGATCAGGGGCCGACTCCGCGGAGTCGGCCCCTGATCGGTGTCTGCGGCTAGTCCGGGCCGCCGCCACCCGCCTGCGGCGGCGGAATGCGTACCACCCGATCGTCATTCGGCCCCGGTTGGCCGTCGGTCTTGTTCACCGTGCCCACCCAGATGGTGCCGTCGGGGCCGACCGCCGCGCCACCGAGCTGCCCGTACTTGTCCTGCGCGAGCATGGTGGGGGCGGCGGTGACGGCGTGGGTGTTCGGGTCGGCGGCCGCGATGGCCAGCGCCTTTCCCTTGGTCAGTGAGATCGCCACGCCATCGGTGGCGGCGGCGCAGCCCGCGACACCGGGACGGTCGGGCCAGGTCCACGCGGTGGTGACGCTGCCGTCGCCGCCGAGCCGTTGCAGCCGGTCCTCGACCGCGGTGCGGTCGGTGATCCAGACGCTGTCCTTGTTGTCCCGGCAGATATCGCCCGCGATCCCGATGCCGGACAGGGCGACCTCGGCGTTGGCGCCGGGGGCCGGCGAGTTCACCCGCAGCAGCTTGCCCGCCAGCGAGGCCGGTGAACTCGCCGCGCCGGGATTGCCCGCGTCGCCGGTGAGCACCAGCATCTGGCCGGGCGTGGCGAATTCGATGGCACCGTGATTTCCGCTCGGCCCCTTCGGGATTCCGGTCAGGATGTCCTTGGGCGGTCCGCCGCCCTCGGCGATCCGCACCACCCGGTTGTCGCTTGCGGTGGTGATGTAGGCGTAGATCAGCCCGTCCTCGTGGAAGGTGGGGGAGAGCACGATGTCGCTCAGGCCGCCGTCGCTGGAGCCGTCCACGTCCACCCGGGCGAATTCGGTGGTCGGCGTCTCGGGGGCGACCTTGAGGATGCGTCCGGTGCGGCGCTCGGCGACCAGTGCGCCGTCGCCGAGTGCGACCAAACCACCGGTGGTGTCCAAGCAGGTGGCCACCACGGCCGGATCCGGGTCGATGCACGGACCGCTGGGGCGGGTGGTGGAGGTGGGCGGCTGCGACGGCTTCTTCGGGTCGATGTTCGCGCCGTGCAGCGTCGGCTCAGGGGTGAACGGGCTCGACGCCGAATCATCGAACCGCGCGCATCCGGTCACCAGCGCGGACCCCACCGCCACGGTCACCGCGACGCGACCAATGCCAACCAACCTCATAGCTCAGACGTTACGGAAATCTTCTCGCCCGCGCCCCTTCGCCCCACCTTTGCGCCCGGGTATTTCGTCCTGGGGCGGGCAGGCCCGGAATCGGGCGTGGCGCTGTTGCCCGTGACACAGCGTCTCGTGCGCCGTGTTCGGGGCCTGTTCCGGGGGAGCGCGGCTTAAGGTATTGGCCGTGACCGACAAGTCGAAAGACACTTCCGAATCCTCGGCGGCCCAGGGTTCGACGCCGTCCACGGCCGAGCAGTCGGCGGTGTCGTCCACCGGTCGGGGCGTCAGCAGCCCCTTCGATTCGCCGACCGAGCAGTTCCCGAAGCTGACCAAGGACGTGCCGCGCACGGAGGACGAACTCGGCCTCGACCCCGGTCCCGACGTGCCGACCGTCGGTGCGGACGGTCTGTCGGCGGACACCCCGACCTACGCCTACGCGAGCATCCCGCCCGCCGCGAACCCGCCGGGCGACACCGCTCGGCTGCGCCGCCGCAACCGCGAAACCCAGCGCGGCACCCTGGATTTCGGCTTGTTCCTGCTGCGCCTGGTGGTCGGCGGCACGTTCATCTATCACGGCCTGCAGAAGCTCACCGGCTGGTTCCACGGCCCCGGCCTGGACGGCACCCGCGACATGATGGCCAACGGCGGCTGGGATCACCCCACCCTGTCGGCCATCCTGGTCACGGTCGGTGAGCTCGGCGGCGGTGTGCTGCTCGTGCTCGGCCTGACCACGCCGTTCGCCGCGGGCGCCCTGCTCGCCGTCATCCTCGACGCGTGGGCCTGGAAGCAGGGCATGATCCCCGGCTTCCAATACAAGGCGGGCGTGCAGACCGGCGTCGAAATGGAGAGCATCCTCGTCGGCACCACCGCCGTTCTCGTTCTCACCGGGCCGGGCCGCTGGGCGCTCGATCGCAACCGCGGCTGGGCCACCCGCCCGTTCGCCGGTTCCTTCGTGGTGCTCGTCCTGGCCATCGTCGCCGCCGTACTCGCCTACTGGTACCTGCACGGCGGCAACCCCCTGACCGGAATCGGTCCCTTCGACTGATCCGACGGCGAAAACAGCGATGGCGCCCTCCGCGGAGGGCGCCATCGTCGTTGTAGGGCTTACGGCACGTAGCGGACCGCGCCCTTGTCGGCCGACGTGGCGAGCGCGGCGTAGGCGCGCAGCGCCGTGGTGACCGGACGGTCGCGGTTCACCGGCTGCCAAGGGCGTTCGGCGGCTTCCATTTTGGCGCGGCGCTCGGCCAGCACGGCGTCGTCCACCAGCACCTCGAGCGACCGGGTGCTGACGTCGATGCGGATCTGGTCGCCGTTCTCGATCAAGCCGATGGTGCCGCCGCTGGCCGCCTCGGGGGAGATGTGGCCGATGGACAGACCCGAGGTGCCGCCGGAGAAACGACCGTCGGTGATCAGCGCGCACTGCTTGCCCAGCCCCGCGCCCTTGAGGAACGCGGTGGGGTGCAACATCTCCTGCATGCCGGGCCCGCCCGCGGGACCTTCGTAACGGACGACGAGCACGTCACCGGGCTTGATCGTCTTGTTGAGGATCACCGAGACCGCCTCCTCCTGGGATTCCACGACGAGCGCGGGCCCCTGGAAGGTGAACAGTTCCTCGTCGATGCCCGCGGTCTTGAGCACGGCGCCGTCGGGAGCGACGTTGCCGCGCAACACGACCAGGCCGCCCTCCTTCGTGTACGCGTGCTCGATATCGCGGATGCACCCGCCCGCGGCATCGGTGTCGAGCGAGGACCAGCGATTCGCGGTGGAGAACGGCTCGGTCGTGCGCACGCCGCCCGGCGCGGCGTGGAACAGCTCGATCGCCTCGTCGGAAGCCTTGCCGGAGCGGATGTCCCAGGTGTCGAGCCACTCGTCGAAGCTGCGCGAATGCACCGTGCGCACCTCGGTTTCGAGCAGTCCGGCACGGCGCAGCTCGCCCAGGATGGCGGGAATGCCGCCGGCCCGGTGCACGTCCTCCATGTGGTAGTCGGAGTTGGGCGACACCTTGGACAGGGTCGGCACCCGGCGGCTGGTCTCCTCGATGGTGTGCAGATCGAAGTCGATCTCGCCCTCCTGCGCGGCGGCCAGCGTGTGCAGCACCGTGTTGGTGGAGCCGCCCATCGCGACGTCGAGCGCCATCGCGTTGCGGAAAGCCTTGGCATCGGCCACGTTCCGCGGCAGCACCGACGCGTCGTCCGCGCGGTACCAGCGGTTGGCGATATCGACGATCACGGTGCCCGCCCGCTCGAACAGCGCCCGGCGCGCTTCGTGGGTGGCCAGCGTGGAACCGTTGCCCGGCAACGCGAGTCCCAGCGCCTCGGTGAGGCAGTTCATCGAGTTCGCGGTGAACATGCCCGAGCACGACCCGCAGGTCGGGCAGGCGGACCGTTCGACCTCCGACAAACCCTCCTCGGACACAGCCTGATTCGCGCTCGCGGAGATCGCGGTGATCAGGTCGGTCGGGGCCTGCGCGACGCCGCCGACCACGACGGCCTTACCGGCCTCCATCGGCCCGCCGGAGACGAACACCGCCGGAATGTTCAGCCGCATAGCGGCATTCAGCATGCCGGGGGTGATCTTGTCGCAGTTGGAGATGCACACCAGCGCGTCGGCGGTGTGCGCGTTCGCCATGTATTCCACGGAGTCGGCGATGATTTCGCGCGAGGGCAGCGAGTAGAGCATGCCGCCGTGGCCCATCGCGATGCCGTCGTCGACAGCGATGGTGTGGAATTCGCGGGGCACACCGCCGGCGGCCCGTACCGCCTCGGCAACGATCTCGCCGACGTTCTTCAGGTGCACATGGCCGGGCACGAACTGGGTGTAGGAGTTCGCGATGGCGATGATCGGCTTGCCGAAATCGGTGTCGGTCATGCCGGTGGCGCGCCAGAGCGCGCGGGCGCCTGCGGCATTGCGGCCGACGGTGGTGGTGCGTGAACGAAGCGGTGGCATAGAGGGTCCTCGGTCTGGTCGCGGGGGCTGCGGTGCGACGGGCGCGGAGCTGGCTCCGCGGCCGTTTCACGGTACTCCCGCGTGGAGGTGGGCTTACTGCCGGTCGGGCGCGGCTCGTGGCCGTCGGCCCGGTCCGTGCCAGGTGGTGCGGTGTCGTGGTCGCCGCGAGTGGTGGTCGTCGGCGCTGACGGTGTCGCCGGAGGTGCCGGCCCGTCGGGCTCGCGGGGTGCGCGCCGGGACGGATCCGCCCGACGCGGTGACCGCATCGCATAGCCGACAACATCGTAGCGTCGGCCGTTTGTTCCGGCGCGCGCCTTATTGCGCGTTCTTGTCCCCGGGGGTGTTCTCGGTTTTGCCGTCGGCATCGGTGTTCGCGCTTTCAGCGCTCGCGGTGTCATCACTCGACTCGTCGGCCGATTCCGCGTCCGCCGAATTGTCGGCCGGCTCTTCCTTGGGCACCACATACGGATCGGGAATCCACCCGTGCGAGGCCGCCGCCAGATCCCGCACCCGGTCATAACTCACCGCGGGTAATTTCACCTCGGTGCCGTCCACCAGATCGGCGCGCACGTATCCACGCTTCGGGATACGCACCCCCTTCAGCTGAGACCAGTCCAGGTGCCGCGAGCCGAATACGGTCCGCAGATCGAGCCCGGCATCGGACACCGTGGTCTGGGTCCGCTGCACCCAGACGGCCACCGCGACGGGGATCAGCAGCAGCGGCCACAGCCCGGCGGGCCAGCCGACGAACATGAAGAACATGCACATCAGAAGGATGAACACGCCTAGGAAGGCCAGGCGTGGGATGCGGATCACAGTGGCGGTCGAGGCGCTACCCGTATCCGATCCCTCGGTGGCGGTGTGGGACGATTTAGCCGGTGGCACGGACTGATGCGGTGATGACACACCACCATCCTCGCATCCTGGTGAAGGACCCAAGCAGCCGCACTATCCCACATAATGGGAGCTGTTTGACTCTTCGGCCAACGCACACATACCGTCATGCGCGTGAACCGAAACGAGTTGCTCGTAATCGGCCGGCGCGTCCAGCGTTGAGCCTGACTACCTGAGTCGAATACGTCAGCTCGCGTTGCGACGCGCCACCCTCGAACAGCCATGCGCTGTCGGGGGCTTTTTTGTGTTCGGACGAATTGTCCGACAGGGCGAGTCGCAAGACACCGCATGTCAGACACAAATCCGGGGTCAGAACGACAAGCAGTTAGGAACAAGACGGTGAGTGCACCTACCGCACGGCCCGGGCCCTCGGCCCGCAGGCCGGCGCCTGCGGCCCATCAGCCGGGCGCCGGCAGCTCGACGACGCAGGCCAACCGCCGCCAGGTCCCGCCCGAGCGGGTCACCGGCGCGCAGTCGGTCGTCCGTTCGCTCGAAGAGCTCGGCGTCGACACGGTATTCGGCATTCCCGGCGGCGCGATTCTCCCGGTCTACGACCCGCTGTTCGACTCGACCAAGGTGCGCCACGTGCTGGTCCGGCACGAGCAGGGCGCGGGTCACGCCGCGACCGGCTACGCGCAGGCCACCGGCAAGGTCGGGGTCTGCATGGCCACCTCCGGTCCGGGCGCCACCAACCTGGTCACCCCGATCGCCGACGCGCAGATGGACTCGGTGCCGATCGTCGCGATCACCGGGCAGGTCGGTCGCGGACTGATCGGCACGGACGCCTTCCAAGAGGCCGACATCTCCGGCATCACCATGCCGATCACCAAGCACAACTTCCTCATCACCGAGGGCGTGGACATCCCGCGCATCATCGCCGAGGCGTTCTACCTGGCCGCCAGCGGCCGGCCGGGCGCGGTGCTCGTCGACATCCCGAAGGACGTGCTGCAGATGCAGACGACCTTCAGCTGGCCGCCGGAGATGCGGCTGCCCGGCTACCGTCCGGTGACCAAGCCACACGGCAAGCAGGTGCGCGAGGCCGCGCGGATGATCCTGGAAGCCAAGTCGCCGGTGCTCTACGTCGGCGGCGGCGTGATCAAGGCCGACGCCTCGCCGGAACTGCTGGAACTGGCCGAGCTGACCGGCATCCCCGTGGTCACCACGCTGATGGCGCGCGGCGCGTTCCCGGACAGTCACCAGCTCAACATGGGCATGCCCGGCATGCACGGCACGGTGGGAGCCGTTGCGGCACTGCAACGCTCGGATCTGCTGATCACCCTCGGCGCGCGCTTCGACGACCGGGTCACCGGTCAGCTCGACTCGTTCGCGCCGGACGCCCGGGTGATCCACGCCGATATCGACCCGGCCGAGATCGGCAAGAACCGGCACGCCGACGTCCCGATCGTGGGCGACTGCCGCGAGGTGATCATCGAGCTGATCGAGACGCTGAAGGCCGAGCCGACCGCCACGACACCGCTGCTCGATCTGGCCGACTGGTGGAAGTACCTGGACGGCGTGCGCAAGAGCTACCCGCTCGGCTGGACCACGCCCAGCGACGGTTCGCTCTCGCCCGAATTCGTCATCGAAGCCCTGGGCCGCCTGGCCGGGCCCGATGCCGTCTACTGTGCCGGCGTCGGCCAGCACCAGATGTGGGCCGCGCAGTTCATCAAGTACGAAAAGCCGCGCACCTGGCTGAATTCCGGCGGTCTGGGCACCATGGGCTACGCCGTGCCCGCCGCCATGGGCGCCAAGATGGGCGCGCCGGAGAAAGAGGTGTGGGCGGTCGACGGTGACGGCTGCTTCCAGATGACCAACCAGGAGCTGGCCACCTGCGCCGTCGAGGGCGTGCCGATCAAGGTCGCGCTGATCAACAACGGCAACCTCGGCATGGTCCGGCAGTGGCAGACGCTGTTCTACGAGGAGCGCTACTCCAACACCGATCTCGGCACGCACACCCTGCGCATCCCCGACTTCGTCAAGCTCGCCGAAGCTCTTGGCTGCCACGGCATCCGGGTCGAGCGCGAGGAGGACGTGGAGGCCGCGATCCGCGAGGCACAGGCCATCAACGACCGCCCCGTGGTGATCGACTTCATCGTCGGCAAGGACGCCCAGGTGTGGCCGATGGTCGCCGCGGGCACCAGCAACGACGAGATCATGGCCGCCCGCGGCATCCGCCCGCTGTTCGACGAGGACGAGCAGGCCGCCGAGCCCGCCGTCATCCACGAGGCGATGTCGCACGAGAAGAACAAGGGGAGTGAGCAGTGAGCACGACACACACTTTGAGTGTGCTGGTCGAGGACAAGCCGGGCGTGCTGGCTCGGGTTGCGGCACTGTTCTCGCGCCGCGGCTTCAATATCGAGTCGCTGGCCGTCGGCGGCACCGAGCTGCCGGAGATCTCCCGGATGACCATCGTCGTCACCGTCGAGGACCTGCCGCTCGAGCAGGTCACCAAGCAGCTCAACAAGCTGGTGAACGTCATCAAGATCGTCGAGCAGGACTCCGACAGCTCGGTGGCCCGCGAGCTGATCCTGGTGAAGGTGCGTGCGGATGCCAGCGTGCGGACCCAGGTGATCGAGGCGGTTACGCTCTTCCGGGCGAAAGTGATCGACGTCTCCCCGGACGCGCTCACCGTCGAGGCGACCGGCACCCGGTCCAAGCTCGACGCGCTGCTGCGCATGCTGGAGCCGTACGGCATCCGGGAGATCGTGCAGTCCGGTGTGGTCGCCGTCGGCCGTGGGCCGAAGTCGATCACGGCGACGCGCTAGCGCTCGCAAATCTCAGACCTATACAGAAAAATCCAGAAGGGAACCAACCAGTGGCAGTCGAGATGTTCTACGACGACGACGCCGACCTGTCGATCATCCAGGGCCGCAAGGTCGCTGTCATCGGCTACGGCAGCCAGGGCCACGCGCACTCGCTGAGCCTGCGCGACTCCGGTGTCGAGGTCCGCGTCGGCCTCGCGGAGGGTTCGAAGTCGCGGCCCAAGGCCGAGGAGGCGGGCCTGACCGTCGGTACGCCGGCCGAGGTTTCGGCATGGGCCGACGTGATCATGGTGCTGGCCCCCGACACCGCCCAGGCGTCGATCTTCACCAACGACATCGAGCCCAACCTGAAGGACGGCGACGCGCTGTTCTTCGGCCACGGCCTCAACATCCACTTCGGCCTGATCAAGGCGCCGGAGTTCATCACCGTCGCGATGGTCGCGCCGAAGGGCCCCGGCCACCTGGTGCGTCGTCAGTTCGTCGACGGTAAGGGCGTGCCCGCGCTGATCGCGGTCGACCAGGATCCGAAGGGCGAGGGTCAGGCGCTGGCCCTGTCCTACGCGAAGGCGATCGGCGGCGCGCGTGCCGGCGTCATCAAGACCACCTTCAAGGAAGAGACCGAGACCGACCTGTTCGGCGAGCAGGCCGTGCTCTGCGGCGGCACCGAGGAACTGGTCAAGACCGGTTTCGAGGTCATGGTCGAAGCCGGTTACGCGCCGGAGATGGCGTACTTCGAGGTGCTGCACGAGCTCAAGCTCATCGTCGACCTGATGTACGAGGGCGGCATCGCCCGGATGAACTACTCGGTCTCCGACACCGCCGAGTTCGGTGGCTACCTGTCGGGCCCGCGGGTCATCGACGCCGACACCAAGAAGCGGATGCAGGACATCCTCAAGGACATCCAGGACGGCACCTTCGTCAAGCGCCTCGTCGCCAACGTCGAGGGTGGCAACAAGGAGCTCGAGGGTCTGCGCAAGCAGAATGCCGAGCACCCGATCGAGGTCACCGGCGCCAAGCTGCGCGGCCTGATGAGCTGGGTCGACCGGCCGATCACCGAAACCGCGTAGGTTTCCGACTGCGCGTGGCCCGGCACCCGAATGGTGCCGGGCCACCGTCGTTTCCGGGGACTAGCTGCTGCCGAACAGGCCGTGCGGGCGGTTCTGGCGGAACTGCCAGAACGGGTCGTCGTGCCTGCCGCGGTCGAACGGGCCGTTGTTGCAGCGCCAGTTCTCGAACGGGCCGAAATCGCAGTTGTGGTTGTGGTGCGGCCGGTGCCGGACCTCGGTGACGCCCGGCACGGCGATGTTCGCGTCCGCCGAGGCCGGAATGGCCATGGCGGTCAACGGAACAGCGACGATCGCACCGGCGACGGCGGCCCGCGCCAGCAGACGCCGCGACGGCGTGGACTTGGTGGTGGAGAACAACGTGGATCCTTTCACTCTGCGGCGAACTGTGCGTTCACCATCCCCCGGCTGCGGTCTGTCCACGTCGCACAGCGGTCGCTGACATGCGCGCCGCGAACAGGTCGGGATCAACTGTGTCGCCGCTACTTCGCGAGGCGCCCCCGGCATACCCGGCGCAGCACCGACTGCACGGTCTCACTCTCGCGCATCCGGCGCGCCACGTCACGGGTGTTGTCCCCATTCCGGAGAATTTCAGTCATTGGTATTAGGGGTTAACCCCCATACACGGATCGGCTGTGAGCCCAGGCCTATCCTGCCCCCGCGGCTATTCCCTTGTCGCGCCGTCGCTTACCGAGACGTTCCGCGATCAGCGGCGCCCCGATGCCGTGCAGGATCACGCTGCCGACGACCACCACCAGGGTCACGCCGATCACGAGGAACGCGTCGTCATCGTTGCGCAAGCCGTTGAAGGCCAGCAGCGCGAACACGATCGACGCCACACCGCGCGGCCCGAGCAGGCCGATCATGAGCCGCTCCCGCCTGGTGAACGGCGAACCGAGCAACGAGAGCGCGACCGGCACGAGGCGGACCAGCGTCAACGCGAGCAGCCCGTAGACGATGACCTGCCAGCTGAGCCAGGACAGCGTCGCCGCCGCCACATTGCCGACGATGAACCACATTGCCAGCCCGGAGAACTCGGCGACGTCCTCGGTCGATTGCAGTGGCTCGCCGGGCAGTTCGTGCCGGGTCGTGCTGTAGGCGATGCCCGCCAGGAAGGCGGCCACGAATCCGTTGCCGTCGAGCCAGACCGCGACGCTGTAGGTGAGCACGGGAATCGCGATAGTCCCGATGCGTACGGCGCGCGCGTCCGTCCAGCGTTTGCGGGCGGCGAAGGTCATGCAATATCCGGCCAGCGCCCCGATGGACAGTCCGATGAGGATCGATTTC
Source organism: Nocardia brasiliensis NBRC 14402 (assembly GCF_000308475.2). Lineage (GTDB taxonomy): Bacteria > Actinomycetota > Actinomycetes > Mycobacteriales > Mycobacteriaceae > Nocardia > Nocardia brasiliensis. Next base: position 144,980 of record NZ_BAFT02000016.1, read on the forward strand.
ACCACCGCGGGCACCGCGTGACCGAGGGCGTTCAGCGCCTGGTCGGAGTCCGCGCTGGCCTCCGCCGCGGCCAGCGCGAACAGGAAGATCGGGGCGACGAGTCCGTCGTTGAATCCGCTCTCCACGTTGAGCGCGTGCCGAACCCGTTCCGGCACCCGCAGATCCCGCACGATCGCCTGCGCGGGCACCAGGTCGATCGGGATCACGATGCACGCGATCAACAGCAGCACGGTCCACGAAACACCCGGCAGCAGCACGAATCCGAGCAGATACGCGGCACCGAGGCTCAACGGGAAGGCGAGGAAGAGCAGCCGGAAGATCCCGGTGTGCCGCCGCCCCGACAGGCCGTCGCGCACCTCGGTCGCATCGGTGAAAAGGAACAGCGCCAAAATGAATTCGACGATCCGCTGTGCCGTGTCGGTGTTGATCGCCGCGGTCAGCCAGTGGTCGCTGCTCCAGCTGACCACCGCGCCGACCAGCACCATCGCCAGCGGTGCGGTCACCTTCCAGCGCGCCATCGTCCGGGACAGGCACGACCAGATCAGGATGACCGTCATCGTCGCGGCGATCGCAATGAACATGAGTCTCCCGATTCCGGCCCATGAGCGGGTGTCGTCCGCTGCGCGGCAGCCTGCCCGTTGACAGCAAACGACGAGCTTACTCGGGGCGGGGCGGTTCCCTGTGGTCCAACTCGGGAATTCATGATCAACGGCACAGGACGGGGCTTCGTGCCCCTCAGCTGACGTTGCGTGACTCTCCGTCCGGATTGGCGTGGTCGAGGTGCCAGCTCTTGATCCGGCGGGGGTGGATGCGGATGATGTCGTTCGAGAACCAGTCCGGCGCGACCGGCGGCACGTCCACCGTCAGGGTTTCCACCACGCCCCGGATCTCGATGCCGCGACCCCAGCCGGGTTTGACGGCGCCCGGCTCGTCCGGCGTCATGTCGTCGATCAGCAGGCTGACCCGGGGGTTCCCGAGTATGTTCTTGTAGCGTTGTGTCGCAACATGATTCGGCCCGCCGATATCGATGGTGTCGTCCGCGTTGAGCCGGAACCCCAAGGCGGTGAGCTGCGGTGCGCCCTTGGCGGAGACGGTGGCGAGGCGGGCCAGCCGCTGACCGGCGAGATAGGCGCGTTCGATGTCGGTGAAGATCATGGCTCGACGGTAGAACCTCGAGTGCGGTTCAGTTCAAGCCCTGGTAGCGGGGCGTTCTAGACTGGCTACCGATGAGTAAGTTCTTCGACTCCGTCGACGCGGTCACGCAGCGGCTCACCGCGGCCGGGTACCTTCCGTCCCTGGATATCGCCACCGCGGTCTTCCTCGCCGGGCACCTCGGCAAACCCCTCCTGATCGAGGGACCGGCCGGCGTCGGCAAAACCGAGCTCGCCAAGGCCGTCGCCGCCGCGGCGGCCGCCGATCTCATCCGGCTGCAATGCTACGAAGGCATCGACGAGGCCCGTGCCCTCTACGAGTGGAATCACGCCAAACAGCTGCTGCGCATCACCTCCGAGCGTGAAGACTGGGACAGCACCCGCGACCACGTCTTCACCGACGAGTTCCTGCTCGCCCGCCCGTTGCTCGCCGCCATCCGCAACCCGGACCCCACCGTGCTGCTCATCGACGAACTCGACAAAGCCGATGTGGAACTCGAAGGGCTGCTGCTCGAGGTCCTCGGCGACTATCAGGTCAGCATCCCCGAACTCGGCACCGTCACCGCCGTCCGCGCGCCGTTCGTCCTCGTCACCTCCAACGCCAACCGCGACCTCTCCGACGCACTGAAGCGCCGCTGCCTGTATCTCCACATCGACTACCCCACAGCTGAATTGGAGCGAGCCATCGTCCGGTTGAAGGTGCCGGAACTGGACGAAGCGCTCGGCGAACCCGTGGTGCGGGTCGTCGGCGCACTGCGCGAACTGTCGTTGCGCAAGCCGCCGTCCGTCGCCGAAACCGTCGACTGGGCACGGACTCTCGTCGCGCTGGGCGCGCGCGCCGTCACCGGCAACGTGATCCGCTCGACGCTCGGCGTGCTGCTGAAATATCAAGCGGACCACCGGATTGCGAGCGAGAAGCTGGGTTTGCCGGAGCCGGACGAAGGTGTATCGAGATGACTGTCGGCTCCCAGCCTCCCGAGACGATGACGGACCGTTTGGTCGAGTTCGTGGGTCTGCTGCGGGATCACGGCATCACCGCCGGCCCCAGCGAAACCCTCGATGCCGCAGCGGCAATGGTCGCGCTCGGCCTGTCCGACCGCAATCGGTTGCGGTCCGGGATGGCGGCGTGCCTGCTGCGCCGCAACGGCCAGCGTGCCGTCTTCGACCAGCTCTTCGACCTCTACTTCCTGACCACCGAGCAGCCGCAGGCCTCGACCCCCGCCACCCCGGAATCCATTGCCGCGCTGCGGGATCGCCTGGTGGCTGCGCTGGTAGACGACGATCCCGCAGCGGCCGCCGAACTCGCCCGCCAGGCGCTCACCGAACTCGGCGCCTACGGGGGCGCGGGCTCCGGTCGATCCACCACACCCGTCACCACCGCGTCCGGCGCAGGCTGGTCCTCCTACCTGACCATGAAATCCCTTCGCCCCGAAGAGCTTGTGGACCGCGTCGTCGCCGGCATGAGCGGCTCGTCGCCCCTCGATGACACCGTCCACACCATCGAAGCCGCCCGCCGCCTCAACCGATTCCGCACCGCCGTCCAATCCGAGGCCCGCCTGCGCTCCGCTCAACTGCGCGGCACCGAATACATCGCCCGCCGCGGCGTCGACACCAGCTCCGACCAGATCGATTTCCTCGGCGCCCGCGAACAGGACCTCGCCGAAATGCGCCGCCTGGTAAACCCTTTGGCCCGCAAACTCGCCACCCGCCTCGCCACCCGCCGCCGCAAATCCGTCCGCGGTCACATCGATATGCGCCGCACCCTGCGCCGCTCCATGGCCACCGGCGGCGTCCCCATCGACCCCGTCCTGCGCGCCCGCAAACACGGCCGCCCCGACCTCGTCGTCCTCGCCGACCTCTCCGGCTCCGTCACCGGCTTCTCCGAATTCACCCTCCACCTCGTCCAAGCCCTCCAAGACCAATTCACCAAGGTCCGCAGCTTCGGCTTCATCGACACCTGCGACGAAATCACTTCCCACTTCACCCCCGGCGACCCACCCACCCCCACCTGGCCGCCCGAATCATCCGCGAAGCCAACGTAACTCGCTACGGCAGCTCCAACTACGGCGAAGCGCTGCAAGGATTCGTGGACCAGTACCTCGAAGCCCTGGGCCCCCGCACCTCGCTGCTGATCCTCGGTGACGCCCGCACCAACCGCACCAACCCCAACCTCGAAGCGTTACAGGTGATGTGCGACCGAGCCAAGCACGCCTACTGGCTGAACCCAGAACCCTCCCGCTCCTGGGCCACGGGCGACTCCGCAGCCGAGGTGTACGCAGAGCACGTGACCATGCACGAGTGCAGGAATGTAAAGCAGTTAGCCGAGGTCATCGGGCGTTTGCTTCCCGCATGACCTCGGCTCAGGTATCGAGTTGACGGTGATCGCAAGCGGATCAGCCCAGCGTTGCCGCATCATCGGTACCCCACAGCTCGAACTGCTCCTGAGTAGGGCTGACGGGCGTAGGTGTCTTCTTCGTGCCGCGCTTGGTACTTCGCTGGTCGCGCTTCTTGGCTGCTTTCAGTACTTCGAGGATCGACTTGCCCACGGCTCTTGCTACGGGTGGTGGGAACGCATTTCCTACTTGGCGATACTGCGCGGTCTTTCCGCCCGAGAATTCCCACTCATCCGGGAAACCTTGAATGATAGCGGCCTGCTTTACAGTGAGCATGGGACCGTCGGGGCCGAAAAGGTCTCGGTCCTCGCTCCGCTTCTCTGCGCAGGTCTTGATGTCGTTGGCGACGCCCATTCCTGAGATGCCCAGTTGCTTCCAGGCGGTTTTTGCTCGGCTCGGCCCGAGATCTGCGCCGCCGTGCTTCTTGGATCCGCCGACCAGGGTGGGTGCGATGCCTCCTCCCTTGCCCTTGAGCTCAGCGTCGCGATCGGCCGCCTTCTTGCGCCACCGTGCGTAGGCGGCGTGAGCTCGCTTCGAGTGCTCACCGTCGAAGTACGCTTCGAACCGTTCCAGCATGGAGGATTCGAGGCTCTCCAGGACACTGACCGGGTCTTCATGTGTGGCAGTGGGCCATACGTATTCGAGGTCTCCGAGCACCTCACGGCGAAACGCGACGAGGATTGCACGAGGACGGAGCTGCGGTACACCGAAGTCGGCAGCTTCCAGGACTCCCCATTTGCAGACGACGTAGTCGAGTTGTTCCAACTCGTCCTGAATCAACTTGCGGTAGTCCGCAAATTTTGGATCCATGAGCCCGCGGACGTTCTCGATCATCACAGCCCGTGGTTGCAGGATCTCGACCAGCTCCAGCATCCGAGGGAAGAGGTCGCGCTCATCGTGTTTACCGAGCTGTTTTCCGGCATGAGAGAACGGCGGGCACGGCACGCCGCCGGCCAGCAGATCCAGCCCACGCTGGCGCAGTAGCCCGGAGCTCTTTTTCATGAGGGTGGTGTCGAAGGGGTCGAACTCTTTGACATCGGCCTCGAGGATGTCGCAGTGCTTCCGCTCCCACGTCCACAACTGGTGGTCTTCGATGTTGAGTTCGAGAGTTTTGGCCGCATACTGGTCGATCTCGACGAGCGCTAGATGGCCGAAGCCTGCCTGATGCAGGCCGACGGCCTGGCCGCCGGCACCGGCGCAGATCTCGATCGAGGTGAACTCGGGCTCCTTCGACGCCTTGGTCGCGCTCTTCGATCCACTTCGAGTCATGTCCTCGCCCCGTCGCGTCGAACGAGCAGGCTCATCATGCGATCCACCATCACTACGCCCCCAACGATCTGTTTGCTTGCGCAACTCTCTACGGCGCGAAGGTCGGTCACGCTAGTGCCTTTCGGTGTGGAGGCCTCGGTCGAGTGGTGGTGTGTGCGGGAGTATCTTTCAGTACTACACCTTCTTGCACCACACCCGCCTGCCCGGAACTGTGACAGATGTGACTGAGGAACGATCCGCCAGGGCCAGAGCCCACGAGCGCGGCCTCTACCCTGCGCCGCTCAACGAGGGCCGTTCGCGCAACATGCGAGCCAACCGGCGAACAGGTACCAAGCCGGAGATCGCGTTGCGAAGTGCGTTGCACCGGCTCGGCTACCGGTATCGCAAGGACTTCAGGCTCGATCTCGGCTCGATGAAGGTTCGGCCGGACATCGTTTTCACGGCCCGCAAGGTCGCGGTCTTTGTGGACGGCTGCTTCTGGCACGTTTGCCCGGAGCACGGACGGCAGCCGACGACCAACGAATGGTATTGGGCGCCAAAGCTTCGCCGGAATATGGAGCGTGATCGTGCCGCGGATGTTGCTCTGGCAGCGGAGGGTTGGAGGGTGGTCCGCCTCTGGGAGCATGTAACACTGGAGGACAGCGTGACTGCAGTCACCAGCGTCTTGGAAGACGGACCCGAACATGTGAGCGATCATATGGGATCGACGCGAAGATGATCAGCGGACGCTCCGGACAAGCTAGATTTGCCAGCTATGAGCGCCTCGTTCAGGACGGAGCTGCTGGGCTGGAAGCCGAGCAAGAAGAACAAGCTCGGCTGGAAGTGGGTTCCCAACTCCGCGGACGTCGACAACCCGACGAGCTTGCGGCTTGCGGCCCACGCGCTCGAGCAACTTGGTGCGCCGAACCCGAATTCGACAGATACAACGCCTGATGTGCCGCCGGTGAACCCGGGTGGCTTGCTCGAGACTATGGTGCTCGCGAACTTGGTCAGCGAGTTGCCGCTACTGGATCCTAGGCGGAAGTGGGATTTCGCTCGTGGACAGAGCATCGTCGGCTATGCGCAATATCAGCATCTAGCTGGTGTGGACGCAGCGATCGCCCACGATCCGAACCTCCGTGTGACACTTGGCACCGACTACCTGATCAAGCCCGACGTGCTGGTTGGACTGCTTGGCACGCCTACCAGCACAAGGCATCCGTGGCTTCACGCGGCAATTGCATGCAAATGGACTATTCGCTCCGATCGGGTGCAGAACATCCGCCACGAAAATGGCAACATGATCAGGCATCGCCGTGGACGATTGCCTCATCTCGTAACCGTGACGGCAGAACCGCTACCTAGTCGGCTTGCTTCGATCGCGCGAGGGACTGGCGAGGTCGATGCGACCTACCATATTGCATACGACGAGCTGTCGAATGCCGTTGCTGCATATGGTAGTTCAGAGCAGCAGGGTGCGTGGGAGGAAGTAACCAAACAGGGGAGACTGCTCGACTATCGGAACCTGGCCAAGGCATTGGTGGATTGGTAGCGCGATCACAGTGGGTCACGGCTGTCCTTTCCTGTGTCGAGGTGGCGTAGCAGCGCGCGTACATCTGCGGCGTCCATGCCGGCACCGGTTGCGGGTTCTTCCTGCAGGTCAGCGAGCTGCTGGACCCCAGGATCATCGAGGATTCGGCCCATGAACTCGAGTTTCTCGTCCAGCCGCAGCGCAACTATTTCATCGACTGTGTGGCGGGTAGCCAGAATCGTTACACGCGTCTCGGTACCAGGTGCCAAGCCCAGGCGGTGAATGCGATCCAAGCTCTGCAGGAACCGTCCGGCCATGAAATCACGGTCCACGTACACGGCATCATGGCAAACCTGATGGAGATTGATGCCCTCGCCTAGGGTGGCAGGATTGGATAGCAAAACATGACAATCTGGATCTTGGCGAAAACGGCGTAGCTGTTCGTCACGATCGACGGTTCCGCCATAGACGACGGCCGGATTATAGCCTTCAAGCAATTTCTCGAGGGTCGTAAGACTCCGAACGAATGTTGTCCACACCAGCGTTTTGCGACCGTTGGAAGTATTGTCCGCAACGATCTGCAGTGTCTCCTGGTACTTCGGTGACAGCCCCAGACTCGGAAGTTTCTGCAGAAGCTCGAAAAGTGAGTCTTCGGGGGAAGGTTCCAGCGGCGGAAGTCGATACTCGAGCGGTTCGTATTGGCTCGCTCCTTCCAACAGCAGAGCAGGACTGATGGCCGCCATGAGCAGCCGAAGCATTGCCCGGCCCAGCGCTTCGATACTGCCGCGCGAGCCTTCCGCGCGAGCAGAAAAGTTGCCCTTCAGAGCCTCGTAGATCTCTGCGTGCACTGGAGGCATGCTGATATAGCGGATCTTTGGCTGGAACGGCGGCAGGCCGAGCTCGTCTTTGGTGGTGCGTGTGAACAGAGGGCGGAGAATTGTGCTCGCGTAGGCAAGATCTCCACCCCCGACAGCCTCGGTGACCACTCGTTTTCCATGCCCTGGCCATACGAACGACAGCAAGTTCTCGAGATCCCTTGCCCCATTGGGGGCTGGTGTACCGGTTAGGATCAGCCTCCTATTCGCCAACGGACCGAGAGCGAGGCATGCGGAACCATAAGTGCCGCTGGCGCCGAGCTTCATACGGTGGGCTTCGTCGAGCACCACCATCGACGGTCGTGCCCGCAGCCAATCAGCCAGGTTGCCCAGTGAACGGTCGAGCCGCTCGTAGTTCACGATGCGGAGCTCCGCGAGGGGGTCGTCTACATTTCCCACCACGCCGGTGCGTAGCGGTTCTTTGAAGCATGTGGAGCTTTCGAACTCCCAGGACTCGTAGGCCGACTTCGGTCCAACGACCAAGAGCCGTTCGGCCTCCCCGCGCTCGCGCATAGCCGCATAGACCGCGAGTGCGACGCGTGTCTTGCCGGCGCCGGGGACACTGAAGTTGGCACCGTGGCGCAGTGAGAGCAATCGAGCTATGTCGCGCTGTTGAAACGAGGTCAGGTCGGCAGTCCATTCTGTGCCGAGCAAGTCGATGACGTCAGTCAGCTGGACAGCATCGGCAGGGCCCTCTGGACGTCGGTCCTCGAGATTGTGCTCTACGGTCTCAGCGTCATCGAGCACCCCGTTGACAAGTTCGATGAGATCAGGAGCCCAGTCGACGTCGGGGTGAATCCAGGTAGCCAGCTCGTTCAGATTGACCAAAAAGTCATCGAGATCGACCTCCGCGGAGAGCGGACCGCGTTGTCCCCTTGTCGCGATTCGAGCTGTGAGCTGGGCAAAGTCGCTTTGGAAGGCAGGCAGGGTTCGCAACTCGACCCGTGTGCGCGTGACGTCGAAGCCTAGACGCAGGGAGGGTGCGCTATTGACATCACTCACGACTGCGGTCGCTTCACATCCAGCGCGGCGATCAGCCATGAAAGTCCCTCGCCAGGGAGGTCGATAGTGCGTTGTGCCTCAATTGCCAATTTGTCGAGGACTGCACGGAGCTGAACAAAAGCATCGTCGAATGCTCCCTCATCGAGACTGGCACTGCCCCGAGATAGCACCAGGTCGGTTATGGATTGCTCCAGATCCTTGCAGGCCTCGACGATCCGGTCAGGCGCAGCAAGCTGTTTCTTCCTCAGCCGAGCATCCCGACCTGCAGAGTCGATGGCCTCGTCGAATGCATCGCGAACCGATTTGATGGTCTTTAGCGCAGCCGTATGCTCGGTTGAAGACGCTGCGGTGCCAACGGACTCGATCGTCTTCGCCCGCAGGACGACGTCGGTGAATGCACGTGCCGCTGCCACCTCTGCTCCTGCTGCCTTAACTGATCGATTCAAGCCTGGAATCTGAACGGTAGAAGGAGTGGTAGTATCGGCCGCTTTGAACTCTTCCGGCAATGTCCTGTCCAGGTACCGGCTATGGAAATCACCTCCGATGGTCCGGACGTCTGTCTTGGAAAACTCCAGCACGATCGCTGCAAGACGGGCTTCCTTGAGAAGGTCAGCCTTTTCCTTGCTCTTGCTGTGCTCCTTCTCATAGATTCGATATAGCTCAGCGAGTCTTTCTTGGGCACCCTCGAAATCCATCAATCGTAGAGATGCTCCTCCAGGGGTAGCGCTGCGTTTGATTAGATCCTGTAGTTGCGCAAAAACCCAGATATCGCGTTCGCACGCCTTGACTGTGGAGTGGAACGCCTTGGCGATCGCCGAGAGCTCGCGATTGAGCTGAACTCTTTGCTCGTCTATTGCCAGCAGACGGTTGATATATGAGTAGTCGCGTCTCTTATCGGGACGCAACTGGAGTGAAATCTCGACGTCGTTTATGTCGTCCCAGGTGCAGGACTCCGGCAGTACGCCGACCCGCATGCTGGTGGCGCCGATATCGGCATCGGGATCACGAAGTGCTGCGCAGCGTGTATTTCCATTGACGAGTATGCCGTCGCGGGTGATCAGACCCGGCTCGATCTGCTTGTGTTGTTTGAGGCTGTCGATCAAGGCATCGAAGTCAGGGTCGCGGTGGTCTGGCTGCGCTGGGCGAACAGTCAGCAAGTGCCGCAGATAGTCTTGCCCTTCGGAACTCCACGGATCTGCACTGAGGGCAGCATCGCGATCTGAATCCAGACTTCGCTGCGCGCGAATCCGATGCGTGCCAGGGTTGTAATAGAGTACCTCTAGCGGCATGTCGATGACCTCGACGTGCAGCGGCCGACCGCGCCATTCAACAGTCAAGGTCTCTGCGACGCCAGCATTTTTGTGCTGCTCCTCAACCCGCTGGTCGACCAGCGAGCGCGTGCTGGCAGCGTTCGGTGGGCTTCCGAAGTCGGTGAACATGTCTCAAATTCTCCTCAGTAGGAACGGTAGCGTGTCCGCGGCGCCATGTTGTTATTGCAGAGCGGCACGGACCTTCTCCCGGGCGTCTGCCGGCAGTGTTCGGTAAGCCGCCCATAATTCTTCCGCATCACTGAAGTTGCGCGCGTCTTGCTCAACCCAGCCGGCGAGCATCTTCCGTTCGTAGACGGGCAAGCGGGTGACCCGTGTGAGGACATCATCGAGGTTCGCTGTCAAATCGCGTCCTCCGACGCGGCAACGGTTGCATTCGATCACCAGCTGCACGACAACTTCACCCGTAGGCATCCGTACCGGACGGCGAGCGACATCAAGCTGCGACGTGACGTAGGTTCCGGCGTACTGCTCGCCGGGACCGATTCCACATGAACGACATTTGTGCCCGTCGCGCATGAGCAGGGCGTGCCGCTCAGCGGCAGTAACGGTTGCGCCGGCCTTCCTCGTCGCCTTACCCGGCTCCCACACCGGGTCGCCTTGCTTTACGAACCGTTGCTCGTGTGACCCGAGCGCGGGGTCCTCTCGGTTGGTGTCGATGCGCCAACCGAAGTCACGCAAGTCGCGCATGCGCCGATCGATCTGCGACGTTCCGGGAAACGCCTCACGAAGCTGTGACTTCGTGAACAGCTCGCCGACGCCGACGGACTGCACCAGCCAGAGCGCTACGCGTTTCATAGCGCCTAGCTGGGGATCCTCCCATGACGGCACAGCCATATTGAAACCCACCTTCCACGGTCAAGGGACGAGCCGGACTCCTGCAAGCGCCCAACTGGTTGGGCGTGGATCGCTGGTGTCGGCTTCCTTAACTACTGAACAGCATCGGCCCGTGGATCGGGGACGTGATCGTGTCCTGAAAGAAAGTGGGACACGTGAAGGTGGTGCGGATCGACATTACAGACTCGTGTCCCGAAAGTGTGGGTTCCGTGTCCCGACTCCGGCTTTCCCGAAACTCCACTGTCCTGGATATCAGGACAGTGGAGTCTATGGTTCGAAATCTGGGACAGGCGCAGAAATTTTCGGCATGAAAGTAGGTCAGGCGAAACTGGAGGAACCTATTGGAAAGGAACGTTCCACGAAGGAGAATGGCAAGGTTCGTACCAACGACTGAATGGAGGCGATCCGTTTGCCGCAGCTAGGGAAGTTTGCTGACCTCGACCGCAACAAGCTGTCGCAGGAGTGGCTGGAGCTCGCCGAGGCGATACGCGATTTGATAGGCCTGACCGGCCTCTCCTGCAGAGCCATCGTGGACGCTGTCGCGGAGAGATTGAAGGAGTTGAAGAAGGAGCTGAGCGCTCGGGCGGACGAGGCCCGTGCGGACGAGGTGCGCGCGGAGCTGGCCGAGCTCAAGAGTAGGTACCTGTCCAAGTCGGTCTTGGCCGACCTGGCGAACGGCAAACGGAAGCGCCCGAAGGCGATACACCTTCGGGAACTGCACAGTCTTGCGCTGGTTAAGGCGGGTCCGGGCGCTGTCATCTCGTGGGACGATCTCGAGCGACTCCGGGAGCGTGCGGCCGCAAAGCCGGCTGAACGGACCATCTCCGCTGCCGCCATCACTCCGGTCGTTGCGCCGGTCCCCCACTCTAAGGGGGACCGGCGCAAATTCGTGACCCCCGACGTCGCGTGGCCGCCTGCCAAGGATCTCGCCGTGTACATCTCGGTCGGCAACTTCGAGCGGGCCAACGGTCTCATCCGTTATGTCGGCAGTGAAGCCCCGCCAGCGGAGACGGCGAACGCTGTCATTTCTTGCCGTGACCTGGGCATGGCTGAGGCGACGGAGACCATAATCACCTACGCCGGAAACCGGTCGGAACGCGACGTGCTGCGCATCCTTCATTCACTTAAACAGCATGATCGACGAGCCGACGCTGACGCGCTTTTGGATAACGTGCTGGCGCGTGCAAGCTAACAGCGTCCTCTAGGAACCCGTCAGTGACGTCTCGATCGACGGCGTAAGACCTCATGGTTGTGGCGCCCGAATGGGAGCCATGGCGTACTTTGCTGCACGGTCGACACCCTGTGCGGCCAGTTATGACTGAAACTGTTGTCGCCGAAGCGTGATCGTGGTCATCGCGCACCCTGCAATCCCTTGCTCGATTGGGTGTTTCAGCCGGCTTCATCAGCTAGTCGGTCGTGCTACTCACGGAAGCAGTGATTGTCTGTCCATCGACGACTGCTCGACCCTGCGAATAGACCCTCCAGCAGAATCGACCGCTTTATCGATAGCAACTATTGAGCATCACGCTTTCTGGCCTTCGGGCCATGCGTTAGGAGCGCTGCCCCCACCCGGCCAGGGGCGGGGACAGCTTCGGAAACCCCGATCTACCTCTATCGACGAACCAGAACGGAGCTCACATGAACAGCGTAACCAGGTCAATCGGCGAGCCAGCTACCGCGTCGCTGGCAGCTGTCTGGCCATCCCCTTCGCCCCCGCAGGAGAAGCATGTGATCACGGCGAATCCGGGCGTTGCCTTGGCAACGCCGCCTATAGAGATCGAAGCCAAATTGTCGGACGATGCGCCTGTAGCGGTGCTGTCCCTGTGCCTCCTGGTCGCGGTGGCCACCATCGTCGGGCTACTGACCGTGATTTTGAGCAGGATCGACGCCGCATCGCCCGCGAGGGCTGCGTTGTGCGGAGGAGCTGCTTTTGGGTCAACGCTGATTATTGGGCTTGCGGTGATAGCGCTGTTCTAGTGCCGACACGTTAGCCATCGGGCCTTCGAGTCGATTCGCAAGTTCGGTGGCCGATCTACCAGTCGATCGATCATGGTTGTCGTTCATCCGTCGATCGTGGGGGGATTACGGTCGCGATCCGTCATGTCCTTCGGCGATCCTGGCGTCAATTGCGGCGGCGTGCTGAAAGGTCGTCACGCCAACCTGTTCGAGGAGACGGCGCGATAGGAGGGGAGCTTCTGCAGGCTTTCCGTCTAGCGATGCTCACCGACCAAGCTGTTCCTTCCAGCGGTGGAGCCGGCTGTAGCCATGCCTACAGCCGGCGCCGACATTTCTCAAGATCAGCGGCGGACTCGGGAGACTTGAACCGGCCGCCCCTCCCGCCGTGAAAGCTCACACGCCTCGGCCACATAAAACGCCTCCAACGCATCCACTGGACTGCAAGGGTTTTCGAGCTTCCCCGTCGCCACCGCAACGAACGCGACCAGTTCGTCGGTGTACGCCCGGCGGAACCGCTCCATGAATCCGGGGTAGGCGGGGAAGGTGGAGGGGAGGTAGTCGGGTTCTACCGAGGTGAGGGGGGAGCGGTCGTCCAAACCGACTATGGCGTTTCCTTTGGCGCCGAGGGCTTCTAGGCGGACGTCGTAGCCTGCGCCGTTGTAGCGGGTGAGGGAGACAGTGGCGAGGGTGTCGTTGTCCAGATGCAGGATGACGGCGGCGGTGTCTACGTCGTTGGCGGCGGTGAAGAAGGGTTCGCCCTGGTTGGTGCCGGTGGCGTAGACGGAGACTATTTCGCGGCCGGTCACCCAGCGGATGATGTCGAAGTCGTGGACGCCGCAGTCGCGGAAGATGCCGCCGGAGCGGGGGATGTAGTCGGCGGGGGGTGGGGTGGGGTCGAGGGTGGTGGCGCGCAGGGTGTGCAGCCAGCCGAGGGAGCCGGCGGCGACGGCGTCGCGGGCGGCGCGGTAGCCGGCGTCGAAACGGCGTTGGAAGCCGATCTGCACTGGGACGGTGGAGGATTCGAGGTGGTTGAGGACTGCGAGGGTGCCTTCGATGTCGGCGGCGACGGGCTTTTCGCAGAAGACGGGGATGCCGGCGGCTACGGCGCGCAGGATGAGTTCGGGATGGGAGTCGGTGGCGGTGGCGATGACGATGCCGTCGAGGTCGGCGGCGAACAGGGCGTCGAGGTCGGGGGCGAATTCGACACCGAGTTTGGTGGCGGTGGCGCGGGCCCGGTCGGCGTCGGCGTCGGCTACGACGACGTTGGCGACATTCGGCAGATTCTTGAGGGTTTCGGCGTGCGCGGTGCCGATCCGGCCGGTGCCGGCGAGACCGAGGGTGACGGCTTGATGGGATGACATCGGCTCTCCTCCTGAGAACGTGCGGAACTGCCTTGTGGGCAGCGAGAATTCAGTTGCTGGGGGCGCCGGTCGTCGCGCGGACGACGAGCGAGGGCTGCAGGCGGCGACGGACCGGCTCGGTGCGGTCGTCGCGTAGCCGTTCGACTAGCGCTTCGATGGCGAGACGGCCCATTTGGATGCGCGGCTGATCGATGGTGGTGAGGGAGACGTGGCGCAGCGCGGCGAGCGAAGTGTTGTCGTAGCCGACGACGGAGACATCGTCGGGCACGCGTAAACCGGCTTCTTCGAGCGCGGACATGGCGCCGACGGCGTTGAAGTCGTTGCCGCACACCAGCGCGGTCGGAAAGCTGTCGCGGGAGAACAGATTCAGCAGTTTGCGGACCGCGGCGATACCGGCGGCATCGGTGTGTTCGCTGGGGATCACCATCGGCTCGAGGCCGTGCCGTTCCATCGCGGCGCGGTAGCCCTTGCGGCGCGGCGCCGCGGTGAACGCGCCGCCGCCGTCGAGGTGCACGATTCGCCGATGCCCCAGGCAGACAAGATGATCCACGGCCAAAGCGGCGCCCACCTCGCCGTCGTCGTTGACGGTGTCGACGTCGGGAATGGCCGAACTCCGCGACACCAGGACCAGCGGAGCCTGTTGTGCCGCATCGCGAATGGCGGCGGCGGGCAAAATCGGCGAGAGCAGGATGATGCCGCCGGGACGGAACGCGAGCAGACTCTCGAGGGCGCTGCGTTCGCGAGCGGCGCTGCGCCGGCCGGTGTTGAGGATGAGTTCGAGGCCGGATTCCTGTGCGGCGGTGTCCATTCCCTCGACGACATCGGCGAAGAAGGCGTTGCGCAGGTCGGAGACCATGACGCCGACGATGTTCGAGGTCCGGCTGGCCAGCGAGCGCGCCATGATGTGCGGTTGGTAGCCGAGATCTTTCGCGGCTTGCAGCACGGCACGGCGACGATGTTCGCTCACCTTGGGGGAGTTGCGCATGACCAGAGATACCAGCGCCCGGGAGACGCCGGCGCGCTCGGCGACATCCTCCATGGTGGGCCGTGCCATGTCGCCTCCGTTCCCGGTTCGATGATGTGTGCAGTGTCGGACGTTACAAGGTTGGAGCGCGCTAATCAATAGAGCGCTCTAATCGGACTATCGGCGCGATATGGTTTCTGATCGTTTCGCCTGATCGGCCATGTATTACCAGGTAGTAGCGATATTCTGGCCAACGGGCGCCCTCTTGACACACTATGACCCACGTTACATAGTTGGAGCGCTCCAATCGCATGGAGCGCTCCAACTCGACATCGAAGGTCGGAGAAGTCCTGATGACCGAACCGCTCTACCCGCTGCGCATCGCGGCCGCACCAATCTCCTGGGGAGTCTGCGAGGTTCCCGGTTGGGGGCACGTGCTCGACGCGCGCACCGTCCTCGCGGAAATGGCTGCCCTCGGCCTGACCGCCACCGAACTCGGCCCGCCCGGATATCTGCCCCGCGACCCCGACGAACTGCGGTCGCTGCTGGGGACGTTCGGCATCTCGTCGGTGGGCGGATTCCTGGCGCTGGTGCTGCACGAGGCGCCGGAGCGGGCGATCGAAGCGGCCCGGGAGTCGATCGCCCTGTTCGCCGCCACCGGCGCCGACGTGGTCGTGCTGGCCGCCGCCACCGGGCTCGGCGGATACGATGCCCGCCCGCAACTCGACGACGACGAATGGCGCACCCTGATCGGCACCGCCGCCGCCATCCGCGATATCGCCACGGAGCACGGCCTGCGCACGGTGCTGCATCCGCACGTCGGTACGCATGTCGAGACCGAGGCGGAAGTCGAACGCTTCCTTGCCGATTCGGAGCTCGACCTGTGCTTGGACACCGGCCATCTGCTGATCGGCGGAACCGATCCGGTGCGGCTCGCGCAGCGCCATGCCGACCGGATCGGGCACGTGCACCTGAAGGACGTGCGCATCGCCGTTGCCGACGAAGTGCGAGGCGGTGCAATGGAATACAGCGAAGCAGTGCGGCAAGGCCTGTACGTCCCACTCGGCGACGGTGACGTCGATGTCGCCGCGCTGGTGCACAGCATGCAGGCCGCGGGCTACCGCGGCTGGTACGTGATGGAGCAGGACACCGCCCTGCAGCCCACCGACTCGGCGGAGTTGCCGAGCCGGCATACCGAACGCAGCCTGCGCCACCTCGCGGGCCTCGTGTCGACGGCCGCACCGATCCAGTAGGGAAGTGATGACAACGATGTCTCATCGACTGCACCGCGGGTGGCAACGCTCGTGCCGCCTGGTGCCGTGGCTCGCCGCGGCCGCGGTCCTCGCCGCGTGTAGCGGGCCGGGCGCCGACGTGGTCGCGCCGAGCCAAAGCCCCGTTGCCGCGGGCACATTGAACTCGGTCGCGGTGGTCACGCACGGCAGCCCGGGCGACGCGTTCTGGAACGTGGTCAAGAACGGCGCAGAGGCGGCGGGTAAGGATCTCGGGGTCCGGGTCGAATACAACTCCTCGGGCGATCCGAGCCAGCAGGCCAAGCTCATCGACAACGCGGTCGCCCAAGGCGTGGACGGGCTGGTCGTCTCGATGGCCAACCCTGACGCGCTGCGGCCTTCGATCGAAAAGGCGGTCGCCGCGGGCATTCCGCTGGTGACCATCAACTCCGGCGAGGCGGAGAGCGTCAAGTATGGCGCCATCGGCCATGTGGGACAGAGCGAGTCGCTGGCCGGGCAGTCGGCCGGCAAGCGACTGGCCGACGCGAAGAAGACCAAGATGCTCTGCGTGATCCACGAGGCGGGCAATATCGGCGCCAACCAACGCTGCGAGGGGGCGAGCAAAGCCTTCGGCAACGCGGCGACACTCCAAGTGGACATCAACAATCCGACCGATGCGCAGTCCCGCATCAAGGGGGCGCTGGAGGCGGATCACTCGATCGACGCGGTGCTCACCCTGAACTCTCAGGTCGCCGCCCGCGCCGTCGACGCGGTGCAGGAGTCCCGCTCGGCGGCCACGGTCGCCACCTTCGACCTCAATACCGATGTGGTGGAGGCGATTCGCGGCGGCAAACTGCTGTTCGCGGTCGACCAGCAGCAGTACGAGCAGGGCTACCTGCCGGTGGTCCTGTTGCAGGCCTACCGGACGAACCTGAACACCGTCGGTGGCGGCGCACCGGTGCAGACGGGTCCGGCCTTCGTCGACAAGAACAACGTCGATGCCGTCGCCGCGCTCGTGGCACAGGGCACGCGGTGAGGTCAGGAGTGAATGAGATGACTACTGCCACAAAAACGACCGAGACCACACCGGCCGCGCAGGACGGACCGTCTCTGCTGCAACGGCTCGCCGTCCGGCCCGAGATCGGCGCCGCACTCGGCGCACTGCTCGTGTTCGTGTTCTTCTCGATCATCACCGAGCGCTTCCTGAGCCCGCTCGGCGTCGCGACCTGGCTGGACGATTCGTCGACGCTCGGCATCATGGCGGTCGCGGTGGCGCTGTTGATGATCGGTGGCGAATTCGATCTGTCGGCAGGTGTGATGACCGCTTCGACGGCGTTGGTCACCGCGTTGCTGGCGGTGCACGCCGGATGGAACGTCTGGTTCGCGCTACTGGCCTCGCTGGTGCTGGCCCTGCTGGTCGGCGCGTTCAACGGCTGGCTCGTGATGCGCACCGGGCTACCGAGTTTCATCGTCACGCTCGGCACTTTCCTTGCGCTGCAAGGCCTCAACCTCGGCGTGACCCGCCTGGTCACCGGAACCGTTCAGGTGTCGGGTATTCGGAGTGCCGAGGGCTACAACTCGGCCGGGTGGGTGTTCGCCTCGACGTTGAACATCGGCGACGCCCGGATCCAGGCCTCGGTCATCTGGTGGATCGTGCTGACCGCGATCGCCGCGATCGTGCTGGTGCGCACCAGGTTCGGCAACTGGATCTTCGCGGTCGGCGGTGCGCTGCCGAACGCGCGGGCGGTGGGCGTGCCCGCCGATCGGACGAAGATCATCCTCTTCATGACCACGGCCTTCGCCGGCTGGGTGGTCGGTTCGTGCAGCATCCTGCGCTTCGCCAGTGTGCAGGCGAATCAGGGCGTGGGGCTCGAACTGCACTACATCATCGCGGCGGTGGTCGGCGGCTGTCTGCTGACCGGTGGTTTCGGTTCGGCCGTCGGCGCCGCGATCGGCGCGCTGATCTTCGGCATGGCCCGCCAGGGCATCGTGTTCGCGCGCTGGGACAGCGACTGGTTCATGCTGTTCCTGGGCGTGCTCCTGCTGGCGGCGGTGCTGGTCAACAACAGATTCCAGAAGCGAGCCGAAAGGGTACGCCGATGACTACAGCAGCGCGGGGCGATGCGACGGGCGTCCCCCTCATCGAGGCGATCGACCTCGGCAAGAGCTACGGCGGTGTGGTCGCACTGCAAGAGGTGTCGACCGTGGTGAACCCGGGTGAGGTCACCTGCATCCTGGGTGACAACGGCGCGGGCAAGTCGACGCTGATCAAAATCCTTGCGGGCGTGCACCAGCACGATCGGGGCGAGCTGCGGATCGAGGGCGAGGCGGTCCGATTGTCCTCCCCGCGTGCGGCCTTGGATCACGGCATCGCCACCGTCTACCAGGATCTGGCGGTGGTCCCGCTGATGAGCGTCTGGCGCAACTTCGTGCTCGGCTCGGAGCCCACCGTGGGTTACGGCCCGTTCCGGCTGCTGGACCGCGCGAAAGGACGGGCGATCGCGCGTAAAGGTCTGTCGGACATGGGTATCGAGTTGCGGGACATGGAGCAACCGGTCGGCACGCTGTCCGGCGGGCAACGGCAGTGCGTCGCGATCGCGCGGGCCGTGCACTACGGCGCCAAAGTGCTGATCCTCGACGAACCGACCGCCGCGCTGGGCGTCAAACAGGCGGGTGTGGTGCTGAAATACGTGGTGCAGGCGCGGGATCGGGGCCTAGGCGTCATCCTCATCACGCACAACCCGCATCACGCCTACCCGGTCGGCGATCGTTTCCTGCTGCTCAAGCGCGGCGCCATGCTGGGCTCGTACGAGAAGTCGGAGATCGATGTCTCGGAGCTGACCCGGCAGATGGCGGGCGGAGCCGAATTGGACGCGCTGCAACACGAATTGCAGCGGGTGGTGTCGTGACCGCCCTGGAGGTGCTGACGATCGGCCGCGTCGGCGTCGACCTCTATCCGCAGCAGAGCGGCGTCGGCCTCGCCGAGGTCGAATCGTTCGCGAAATCGCTGGGCGGCACCGCGACCAACGTCGCGGTGGCCGCCGCCCGGCTCGGCCGGGACAGCGCGGTGCTGACCAAGGTCGGGCCGGACGGTTTCGGGGACTATGTACGAAAGGCGTTGGGTGCGTCCGGGGTCCGCGCCGACTACGTGTCGACCGCCCCGGACCTGCTGACGCCGGTGGTGTTCTGCGAGCTGAACCCGCCCGCCGACCCGCCGCTGCTGTTCTATCGCGCGCCCATCGCGCCGGATCTCACGCTCACCGTGGACGAGGTGCCCTGGGACGTAGTGGATTCGGTGCCGCTGCTGTGGGTCACCGGGACGGGCGTCAGCGCGGAACCCGGCCGCGGCACGCAGCGCGCGGTGCTGCAGCATCGCGCACGTCGCGGGCACACGGTGCTCGATCTCGACTATCGGCCGATGTTCTGGCCGGATGTCGCGACCGCGCAGCAGGAGATCGGTTGGATGATCGATCACGTCACCGTGGTCGTCGGCAATCGCACCGAGGTCCAAGTCGCCGTGGGCACCGCCGATCCCGATGCGGCGGCGGACCGGCTGCTCGCGCGGGGCGTGCGGCTGGCGGTGATCAAGCGGGGTGCCGAGGGCGTGCTCGTGGCGACCGAATACGAGCGCTGGACGGTGCCCCCGTGCCGGGTCGAGGTGGTGTGCGGGCTGGGTGCGGGGGATGGTTTCGGCGGCGCCCTGATCCACGGCCTGCTCTCGGACTGGGATCCGCACCGCATCGCCACCTACGCCAATGCCGCGGGCGCACTGGTGGCCTCGCGTCTGGCGTGCGCCGATGCCATGCCGACGGACGCGGAAATCGAGGAACTGCTATGCCGCTGAATCAGCGGGTGAACCCGGAATCGGAGGAACTACGGTGCATTTGACCGACGAACGCTGGCGTGAGCTGCTGCGCGTCCGCGCGACGGACCCGGCGGCGGTCGAACGGGCCTATGCGAAGCGGGTGCGTCGCGCGAATCTGCTCGCGGACAAGCAAACCCTGTTTCTGGTCGCCGCCGATCACCCGGCCCGCGGCGCCCTGGGCGTCGGATCGGACCGCACCGCCATGGCCGACCGGCGCACGCTGCTGGAGCGGTTGCTGATCGCGCTCGCGCACCCGGATGTCGACGGTGTGCTCGGTTCCCCGGATATCGTCGAGGAACTGCTGCTGCTGGACGCGCTGGACGACAAGGTGGTGATCGGCTCGATGAACCGCGGCGGTCTGGCCGGCGCGGAGTGGGAGATCGACGACCGATTCACCGGCTACGACGCGGACTCGCTGGCCCGGTTCCGCCTCGACGGCGGCAAAATGCTGCTCCGCCTGGTCGATTCGGATGCGGGCACGGTGCCGACCCTGCAGGCCTGCGCGCAGGCGGTCTCGGAACTGGCCGCGAACGGGTTGATGGCGATGGTCGAACCGTTGCCCTATCACCGCAACGAGTCCGGGTCGCTGGTGATGAGCAAGGACGCGCCGTCGCTGTCCAGGGCGATCACGGTGGCCTCCGGACTCGGCGTCACCTCCGCGTACACCTGGTTGAAGATCCCGGCCCCACAGGATGTTTCGGTCCTCGACGCGACCACGCTCCCCGTCGTGGTGCTGGGCGGCGCCCCGTCGGGTGACCCCGCGGCCGACCTCGCCTTCTGGGATGGCGCGCTCGGCCACGACGTGGTCCGCGGTCTGGTCGTCGGTCGCACGCTGCTGTACCCGCCGGACGGTGACGTGGCCGCGGCCGTCGACCAGGCGGCGAAGATGCTGCGGGAGGCGCGATGAAGCTGCACCGACCGGCCGGAACCCTCGGTGCGGGAAACGATCCGGTCTTCCTCGCGCCGCAGGACGCCGGCTGGAACTACACCGGGCTGCGCGTGCTCACCTTGGCGCCCGGCCAGACCCGGGTGTTGCGTACCGGCGAGTTCGAGGCGTTCGTGCTCCCGCTGTCCGGGTCGTGCACGGTGCAGGTCGACGACATGACCTTCGAATTGGCCGGCCGGGACTCGGTTTTCACCCGGGTGACGGATTTCGCGTACGTCCCGCGTGACGCCGAAGTCACGCTGCACGCGCAGGGCGCGCTCGAGGTCGCACTGCCGATGGCCCGTTGCGCGAACCGGCTGACCCCGAAATACGGTCCCGCCGAGCAGGTGCCGGTCGATGTCCGCGGCGCGGGCCGGGCCACCCGCCAGGTGACCAACTTCGGGGTGCCGGGGGTGTGGGAGCACGCCGACAAGCTGAACGCCTGTGAGTTGATCACCCCCGACGGCAACTGGTCGTCCTATCCGCCGCACAAGCACGACGAGGCGAGCGACTGCGAGGTCGTCAACGAGGAGATCTATTACTTCCGCATCGCCGGACGCGACGGCATCACCCCGTCCCGGACGGGTTTCGGTATGCACCGCACCTATACCGCCGACGGCCTGCTGGACGAGAACGTCGCGGTGCGGGACGGCGACGTCTTCCTGGTCCCGCACGGTTATCACGGACCGTGCATCGCCGCGCCGGGCTACCCGATGTACTACCTCAACGTGCTCGCGGGTCCGGGGCCGCAGCGCTCGATGGCCTTCTGCGACGACCCGGCGCACAGCTGGGTACGCGGCAGCTGGGACGACGAACCGCGGGATCCGCGCTGCCCCGTCACCACTCACGAAGGACGGATCGGATGAAACTGACTGCGGCACAGGCCCTGGTCGCGTGGCTGGTCGCGCAGCGCTCGGAGACGCTGGACGGTCGCGAAGTCCCGCTGTTCCCGGCGGTTTTCGGCATCTTCGGGCACGGGAACGTGCTCGGTCTCGGTACCGCGCTGCACGAGCGGCGCGACGAGATCCCGGTCTGGCGTGGCAATACCGAACAGGGCATGGCGCTGGCCGCGGTCGGCTACGCGAAGGCGACGCACCGGCGCCAGGTCGGCGTCGCGACCTCCTCGATCGGTCCCGGTGCGTTGAACATGGTTACCGCGGCCGGCGTGGCGCATGCCAATCGTCTTCCCCTGCTGCTGCTTCCGGGCGACACCTTCACCACCCGCGCGCCCGACCCGGTGCTGCAGCAGGTCGAACATTTCGGCGATGCGACCGCGACGGTCAACGACGCGTTCCGCGCGGTGAGCCGGTACTTCGATCGGATCACCCGGCCGGAGCAGTTGATTTCCACACTGCCGCAGGCAGTTCGGGTGCTCACCGATGCGGCCGACGCCGGCCCGGTGACGCTGGCCCTGCCGCAGGATGTACAGGCCGAGACCTACGACTTCCCCGACGCGCTGTTCGCGCCGGTGGTGCACCGCCTCGTGCGTGCCCGTCCTGATCGCCGCGCATTGGCCGAGGCCGCAGCGGCGTTGCGTGCGTCGACGCGACCGTTGCTCGTGCTCGGGGGCGGCGTGCGCTATTCGGGCGCAGGCCGTACCGTCCTGGAATTCGCCGAACGCCATGGCATTCCGGTGGTGGAGACGACGGCGGGTCGCACGCTGGTACCGCACGCGCATCCGCTCTACGGCGGTCCGCTCGGGGTCACCGGCTCGGCCTCCGCGAATGTCATGGCCGCGACGGCTGATCTGGTGCTCGCGGTCGGAACGCGGTTGCAGGACTTCACGACTGCGTCGTGGACCGTGTTCGCGCCGGACGTCCGCCTGGTCACAATCAACGCGGCGCGCTTCGACGCGGTCAAACACGGCGCACTCGCGGTGGTGGGCGACGCCGACGCCACCCTCACCGACCTGACCGAGCAGTTGGCGCAATGGCGCGTCGACCCGCAGTGGACGTCCCGCGCCGCCCACCATCGCGGCACCTGGGACGCGCATATCGACGACCTCCGCGCGCCCACCCCGGGCACACCGAGCTACGCCCAGGTGGTGAGCGTCGTCAACGAGCTGAGCGGCCCGAGCGACTACGTCATGACGGCCTCGGGCGGCATGCCCGGCGAGCTGGTCGGCGGCTGGCGGGCCACCGGTGCCACGCCGACGATGGACGTGGAATACGGCTTTTCGTGTATGGGCTATGAGCTCGCGGGTGCGTGGGGCGCCGCCATGGCACATACCGACGGTTTGGTCACCACGCTGCTCGGCGACGGTTCCTATCTCATGTTGAATTCCGAACTTTTCTCCGCGGCTTTCGCCGGGCATCCGTTCGTCGCAGTGGTCTGCGACAACGACGGTTATGCGGTAATCGCCCGATTGCAGGAAGGCCAGGGCGGCGCACCATTCAACAACTTTTACGCCGATTGCCGCAGCACCCATGCCGACCCGCCCCGGGTGGATTTCGCCGCGCATGCGCGAGCGTTGGGTTGTGCCGTGTATACCGCGACCGACCTGGCCGAATTCCGGGCCGCCTATGCCGAGGCCAGGACTGCCGCGATCCGGGAATCCAAGCCCGCGGTGCTGGTCGTCCGCACGCAACCGTCCTCCTGGACCGAGGCGGGGGCGTGGTGGGAGGTCGGTGTGCCCGAGCATCTTTCCGGGCGCGCGACGCACGCCGAGGCCAAGCCGCGTCAGGTGCGATACCTCCGTTCCTGACCGAGATGTGCTGCGCGACACCGGGAAAAGTCGTAGGATGACTTATCGGCGTCTGGTGCAGCGGGCGTCGACGGCCATTGCGGCACAGGGCAACTGGATGTGAACCAAGGATCGGCGGGTGCTCGTCGAAGAGGAGTGGGGCCGTGCGGATCGAGGCGATCGGAGCGGGATCATGACCCTCAACCGAGGCGACCACACCGCATTGGCGCTCTGGGCCGCCGCCTGCGCCGAACATGTGTTGCCGCTGTTCGAGCGCGCACGCCCGGACGACGCACGGCCGCGCGCGGCGATCGAGGCGGCGCGCGCCTGGGTGCGCGGCGAGCTGACCATGCCCGAGGCGCGCCGGGCCGCGTTCGCCGCGCACGACGCGGCGCACGGGCTCGAGGGCGCGGGCGAATACGCGGCCCGCTCCGCCGGACATGCCGCGGCCACCGCGCACGCCGCGGGCCATGTCGTGCACGCCGCCAACTATGCCGTCAAGGCCGCCCAGGCCGATTCGTCGGAGGACAGCGACGAACGCGCCTGGCAGGAATCTCAGGTGCCCGCGCGGCTGTTTCGCGTCGTGTTCCCGGATCGGGGCCTGTCGGAGCATGGGAGGTGAGGGCCACACCCCACCGTGAGGGTTGGATTGCTCACAGTTGGTGGGGGTACGTGTGGAGAAATTCGTCGGATCATGGCATCGTTGATCTACGAGACCAGGACATTCCATTGTCAGAATCTGGCTCGTCTACAGAAAGTATGAAATGGCTCAGGGCATTGTGAAGTGGTTCAACAGCGAGAAGGGCTTCGGCTTCATCGCGCAAGACGGCGGAGGCCCCGACGTCTTCGTGCATTACTCGGCTGTTAGCGGCTCGGGTTTCCGGTCCCTCGACGAGGGGCAGCGCGTGGAGTTCGAAATCGGCCAGGGTCAGAAGGGCCCGCAGGCGCAGGACGTTCGCGTTCTCTGATCTCGCTCCCCAGCTTTTGAAAGGCCTCACACCGGCTCGGTGCGGGGCCTTTCACCGTTTCCGGGGACCTGCCGGTCAGGACTTGCGGGTGAACTGGACGTGGGTGACCGCGGGGGAGCAGACCACGGAACTCACCTGGTAACCCGGCAGCGTGCCGAGATCGTCGTAGAGTCGTTCGCCGCCGCCGAGCAGGATCGGGACCACCGGCAGGTGCAGTTCGTCGACCAGGCCGGCCCGCAGGAACTGACGTACCGTGGCGGCACCGCCGCCCAGCCGGACGTCCTTGCCGTCGGCGGCCGTAAAAGCTTGCTGGAGCACCTTTTCCGGCGTGTCGTTCACGAAGTGGAAGACCGTCCCGCCCGCCATCGGCAACGACGGACGCGCGTGATGGGTCATGACGAAGGTGTCGTGGTGGTACGGCGGGTTGTCGCCCCACCAGCCCTGCCAGTCCTCGTTCTCCCACGGGCCGCGGATCGGCCCGAACATGTTGCGGCCCATGATCGTTGCGCCGATGCCCGCATCGCCCGCGCGGATGAAGTCGTCGTCGATGCCGCTCTCGCCGCCCGCGCTGCCCGTCATTTCGCGGCCCGCTCGGGTCTGGAACACCCACTCGTGCAGGCGTTCGCCGCCTTCGCCCAGCGGATTCTCCGGGCTCTGGTTCGGTCCGGCGACGTAGCCGTCCAATGAGATCGCCAGATTGTGTACACGGAGCTTCGGCATGATGCTGTCCTTTTCACTACTGGTTGCATTTCGCAATCGCTTGTGCACAGCGTAGGGGCAACTGGTTGTATATTGCAAGCAGAAGTTTCGAAGGGATGCCGCGGGACAGGAGTGGTGGATGCGCGACGAGGGACGCTCGGGCTGCCCGATCAACGCGACGATCGAGGTCATCGGGGACCGGTGGACCCTGCTGGTGCTGCGTGACGTGATGTTCGGGAACAGGCGCTACTTCCGGGAACTGCTGGCCGGGTCGGAGGAGGGCATCGCCTCGAACATCCTGTCCGACCGGCTCAAGCGGCTGGTCAGCGCGGGCTTGCTCAGCCGAGAGGACAGCAGGCCCGGGCAGAAGGCGGAATATCGGCTGACCGAGGCGGCCGTGCAACTGGTGCCGATCATGGCGCAGCTCGGCTCGTGGGGGTTGCGGCACCGCCCGACGACCAGGCGACTGCGGGTGCGCGCCGAACTGCTCGAACAGGGCGGCCCTGACCTCTGGGCGGACTTCATGGACGAACTGCGCGAATCCCACCTGGGCGTACCGCGCCCGGACCCTGAACGGCCGACCGCCACCGGCCGGCTGGCCCAGGCGTACGCCGCCGCGCTCGCCGAGGCGTAACCCGCTAACGCGTGGCTTCGCGGCGGAAGAACTCCGCCGTGCGAGCGCGCGCGTGCGCCAGGTCCGGTTCCCGGGTCTTCGGGAAAGCGTCTGCGGCCAGGTCGAATTCGGTCGCGATGAACGAGGCGATCGGCACCGGCACTGTGCCACTGCCCATTTCGCGGGTCCGCGACTTCAGTTCGGTCAACTCCGCTACGGCGGCGACCAGATCTGCGGGTAGCTCGCACTGGTCCATCAGGGTCGGCAGATGCATCGGCGCGACCGCCGCGTCCGGATGCTGACGCAGCCACCGCAGCGCCATGGCGGGGCGCAGCGAATAGAACACCTTCTTCAGTGATCTGTTGCGGTCGAACAACTCCCACTGCTTGCTGCCCAGATGCAGGTAGTGCCGGGCTACCCGGCTGCGGTCGGCGACGTCGTCGGCCAAGGCGCGGAGTTCGTCGCGGAACGCGGGGTCGCCGCGGTACACGATCGGCGACATCAGCCATTCGATGAGCACCGCGTTGCCCGCGACCAGCAGGCGCAGCGCCTTGGCGAGGTCCCAGCCGTTCACGTCGAGCAGCCCCGCCAGCGGTGTCTCGATGACATCGCGGGTGCGCCAAGGGGAAAGGTAGGTGTCCAGGCTCGCCACGTAGACGAACCGGCAGTCGTAGTCCGAGTCGGGAGACGGGAAACCCCAAGCACGACTACCGCTTTCGATGGCCAGCCGCACCGAGACGCGATACTCGCGCGCGATCCGGTCCAACTCGTCGTCGATGGACCCGACCACGGTCGGGTCCATCGAGGCGGGAACGGCGCGTAGGGACATGGGCCGATGCTATGCGGCCGATGATCTGCGCCGCACCTCGTTTTTCGCTATCCGCGCTGCTCGGACCGGCCCGGTGTGGGGCTGACGGTGGCGATCGCCAGCGCGATGAGCACCAGCACGCCACCGAGCCACATCGCCGAGGTGACGCCGAACGCGTCCGCCATCCGGCCGCCGAGCAACGAGCCGAGCGCGATGGCGCCGTTGAAGACGCCCGCGTTCAACGAGGACGCGCCCTCGTTGGCGTCCGGTGCGGCGGCGAAGACCCAGTTCTGCGCAGTGACCGAGACCCCGCCGTAGGACAGGCCCCACACCACCATGAGCACCACCGCCAGGATCAGGGATCCGCCGAGTATCGGCACCAGCAGCACGGTGGCGGCCAGGGGCACGCCGATGGTCAGCAGGGTCCGCCGCGGATTGCGGACGCCGGTGCTGCCCGCGCCGAAATTGCCTAGTACACCGGCGATTCCGTAGATCAGCAGCAGGGTGCCGATGGTGCTCGCGCCGACCCCGGTCACCTTCTCCAGCAGTGGACGGATGTAGGTGTAGGCGGCGAAGTGCCCGGTCACCAGGAAGGCGATCACCAACAGTCCGGTGCTCATCTGCGGTCGTCGGGTCAGGCGCAGCGCGGCGCGCAGTGAAACGCCCTGTGTCGCGGACAGTTTCGGCACTACCGCCGCCGCCGTGAGCAGCACCGCGAGTGCGAGCCCTGCGGTGACGACGAACGCCGTGCGCCAGCCTGCGAGCGCGCCGAGGTAGGTGCCGGTCGGGACGCCGATCACCGAAGCCACCGCGACACCGCTGAACACCAGTGCGGTCGCGGTGCCGACCGAGCGCGCGGGCACCAGGCGCGCCGCCATGCTCGCCGCGATCGCCCAGACGCCGCCGATCGCGATGCCGACCAGCACCCGCGCGCCCATCATGACGCCGAAGCTGGGCGCCCAGGCCGAGCCGAGATTGCCGAGCACCAAGACCGCGAGCAGTCCGCACAGCACGAGCTTGCGGTCGATCCGCCGCAGTGCCGCGGGCAGCAGGGGTGAGGCCGCCGCCGCGACGAAGCCGGTCGCGGTGAGCGAGAGTCCGGCCGCCCCCTCGCTGACCCGCAGGGTGTCGCTCATCGGGGTGAGCAGGCCGACCGGGAGCATCTCGGAGGTGACGACCGTGAACGTGGCGCCCGTCACGGCGCCGACGCCGACCCAGCCGCGCCGCGTCGAACCACCCGCTTGCGGTGCTGGACTCGTGACTTCTCGAACCTGTGTCATGTCTCCAGACAACGGCTTCGGCCGGGGTGGAAACAACGGCGAAGGTCTCATCGTTCTATGAGCTGGACTCATCGACGGTGGAGAGGAAGCCCATGACTGGCTTGGAGGTGCGCGAGCTGGAGGCCTTTCTCGTGTTGGCCGAGGAACTGCACTTCGGGCGGGCGGGTGATCGCCTGTACGTCTCGCAGAGCCGGGTCAGTCAACTGCTGCGGGCGCTGGAGCAGCGCGTCGGTGCGCGGCTGATCGAACGGACGAGCCGCAAGGTCGCGCTCACCCCGCTGGGCAAGGATTTCCTGGCCGAGTTGCAGCCCGCCTATGACACGTTGCGGGCGACGGTGGACGGCGTCCGCGCGGCGGCTCGCGGCATGGAAGGGTTGCTGCGCATCGGCTTTCAGGGCTCGACGAGTGAGAACCTCGCGGCCGCGGTCGCGTTGTTCGGCAGCCGCTTCCCGTCCTGTGCCACCGAGGTCATCGAGATTCCGCTGGCCGACCCGTTCGGGCCGGTGCAGCGCGGCGAGGTCGATATCGCGGTGGTGCTGTTGCCCATGGGGGAGAGCGAACTCGTCCTGGGACAGGTCTTTTCGGAGCAGCCGCAGATGCTGGCGATGCATCGGGATCATCCGATGGCCGGCCGGGGCAGCTTGTCCGCGGAGGAGCTCGCCGAGTTCGCGCTGATCGGGGTGCGCGGACCCGCGCCGCAGTACTGGCGGCGGGCACAGGCGCTGGACGTGACCCCGGGTGGGCGGCCGGTCGCCGCCGGACCCGAAGTCGGCACGCTGTGGGAGGGGATCGAGGCGGTGGCCGCGGGGCACGGCGCGATGCTGCTGTGCCATCCGACCGCCGTGTTCCACGACCGGCCCGAGGTCGCCTTCGTGCCCGTGACCGGGCTGGCGCATTCCCGGCTCGGGCTGGTGTGGCACCGCAATCGCGAGACCGCGCGGGTACGGGCGTTCTCCCGTGCGGTTGCCGCAGTCAGTGGATAAACCGGCGGGCTGCCGGGGACGTTATGTGACGTGTTATTCGATTGGGGACGTCGCCATCTCGGACATGCCTGTCTGCGTCGTTCCGGTAACTCGGTGAGTCATTTGTTTCTCTTGCGTGCACGCATAATTCGGCAACCTACGCCGCCGTAGCAGAGCGTTTATCGAGCCCGGTCTCTCACTCGGCTTTCAGTGATTTCTCAGAGAGATCTTATTTTTCGCCAGAACGCCTGCCGTCGCGGTCGCCTCCGATGGTCAAGCCCCCGATGATCAGGGCATTCAGTTGGATTGGACGCCTGACCAGGTGTTCTTCGTGATGTGAATGTTACCTATGTCACTAAATGGTCGAATTCCGTAACCGCATTTGTTCGAGGCCCGATGTGTCCTGTGTCAGCCAGTACAACTGGATTGTCTTCCAACGAAGAGGTAATTCAATGATCCCCGTTATCATCGACACCGGTAGCGCTGCCCTCGGCGGTTTCCTGGACACCTTCGGTGCCGCTCTGCACGGAATCGTCAACACCCTGTGGACGGGATCCTTCGGCGGTCGCTGAATCAACGTAACGGTCGTTTGATCGGCCGGGTCTCGCGCCATTCGGGCGCGTTTCCGGAGAGGGCCCTGCACCAGAGCGGTGCGGGGCCCTCCTCGTCTGCCGGCAACCGTGCCGGTCCTACTGACGACGGCCGCCTACCAGGGGGTAGCAAGCGGCGAAACAGCGCACACTAAGCTGATCCGCGGTAATTGCCGACCCCTTTCCCCAGGAGTACTCCACAGTGAGCCAAGCAGGCCGTCCTGTTGTCCTGATCGCCGACAAGCTTGCCCAGTCGACCGTCGACGCGCTCGGTGACGGAGTCGAGGTTCGGTGGGTCGACGGCCCCGACCGTCAGGCTCTGCTCGCCGCGGTGCCCGAAGCCGACGCGCTACTCGTGCGCTCGGCGACCACGGTCGACGCCGAGGTCCTGGAGGCAGGCAAGAACCTGAAGATCGTCGCCCGGGCCGGCGTCGGCCTCGACAACGTCGATGTGCCCGCGGCCACCGAGCGCGGTGTCATGGTCGTCAACGCGCCGACCTCGAACATCCACACCGCCGCCGAGCACGCCGTCACGCTGCTGCTCGCCGCCGCGCGCCAGATCCCGGCCGCCGACGCCACGCTGCGTGAACACACCTGGCAGCGCAGCAAGTTCAACGGTGTCGAGATCTTCGACAAGACCGTCGGCGTGGTCGGTCTCGGCCGCATCGGCCAGCTGTTCGCCGCCCGCCTCGCGGCGTTCGAGACCAAGATCGTCGCGTACGACCCCTACGTGTCGCCGGCCCGCGCCGCCCAGCTCGGCATCGAGCTGCTGAGCCTGGACGAGCTGCTCGAGCGTGCCGACCTGATCTCCGTGCACCTGCCCAAGACGCCCGAGACCAAGGGCATCATCGGCAAGGAGGCCATCGCCAAGACCAAGCCGGGCGTCATCATCGTCAACGCCGCGCGCGGTGGTCTGGTCGACGAGCAGGCGCTCGCCGATGCCATCAAGTCCGGCCATGTGCGCGCTGCCGGCCTCGACGTGTTCGAGACCGAGCCGTGCACCGACAGCCCGCTGTTCGAGCTGCCGCAGGTCGTGGTGACCCCGCACCTCGGCGCGTCGACGGCCGAGGCGCAGGACCGGGCGGGTACCGACGTCGCGAAGTCCGTGCTGCTCGCGCTCGCCGGTGAATTCGTGCCGGGCGCGGTGAACGTCACCGGCGGCAGCGTCGGCGAGGACGTCGCGCCGTGGCTGGACATCGTGCGCAAGCAGGGTGCGCTGCTCGGTGCCCTCTCCAACGAGCTCCCGGTGAGCGTCGAGGTCCAGGTGCGTGGCGAACTCGCCGCACAAGACGTTGCGGTGCTGGAGCTTTCGGCGCTGCGCGGCATCTTCTCCGCGCTCGTCGAGGACCAGGTCACCTTCGTCAACGCGCCCGCGCTGGCCAAGGACCGCGGCATCACCGCGACCGTGAACACGATCTCGGAGAGCCCGAGTCACCGCAGCCTGGTCGACCTGCGCGCGGTGTTCGGCGACGGCCGCACGCTCAACGTGGCGGGCACGCTCACCGAGCCGTCGCAGGTGCAGAAGATCGTCAACATCAACGGCCGCAACTACGACATGCGCGCCGAAGGCACCAATATCGCCGTCCTCAACTACGAGGACAAGCCGGGCGCGCTCGGCAAGATCGGCACCAAGCTGGGCGAGGCCGGCATCGACATCCTCGCCGCTCAGCTGAGCCAGGACGTGGACAAGGAAGGCGCGACGGTGATCCTGCGCGTCAACCGTGAGGTGCCCGCCGAGGTCGAGGCCGCGATCGGCGAATCCGTCGGCGCCGCCAAGGTCGTCGTCGTCGACCTGTTCTGATCGACCGAACGGAGCGTTGTTGTCATGAAGCTTGCTGTCATCCCGGGCGACGGGATCGGGCCCGAGGTCATCGCCGAAGCGCTCAAGGTGCTCGACGTGGTGGTGCCCGGCGTCGAGAAGACCGAGTACGACCTCGGCGCCAAGCGGTATCACGCGACCGGCGAGATCCTGCCGGATTCCGTGCTGCCGGAACTGCGGCAGCATGACGCGATCCTGCTCGGCGCGATCGGCGATCCGTCGGTGCCCAGCGGTGTGCTCGAGCGCGGGCTGCTGCTGCGCACCCGGTTCGCGCTGGATCACCACGTGAACCTGCGGCCGTCCAAGCTGTTCCCCGGCGTGACCAGCCCGCTCGCGGGCAACCCCGACATCGATTTCGTGGTGGTCCGCGAGGGCACCGAGGGGCCGTACACCGGGACCGGCGGCGCGATCCGCGTCGAGACCCCGCACGAGGTGGCGACCGAGGTCAGCACCAACACCCGGTTCGGCATCGAGCGCGTGGTGCGCTACGCCTTCGCGAAGGCACAGGCCCGGCGCAAGCACCTGACGCTGGTGCACAAGACCAACGTGCTCACCTTCGCCGGATCGCTCTGGCAGCGCACCGTCGACGAGGTCGGCGCCGAATTCCCGGATGTCGCAACGGCTTACCAGCACATCGATGCCGCGACCATTCATCTGGTGAACGATCCCGGCCGCTTCGACGTGATCGTCACCGACAATCTGTTCGGTGACATCATCACCGACCTCGCGGCCGCCGTCAGCGGAGGCATCGGCCTGGCGGCCAGCGGCAACATCGATGCCTCGGGCACCAACCCGAGCATGTTCGAGCCGGTGCACGGCAGTGCGCCGGATATCGCGGGTCAGTCCA
This sequence comes from Nocardia brasiliensis NBRC 14402, assembly GCF_000308475.2. Lineage (GTDB taxonomy): Bacteria > Actinomycetota > Actinomycetes > Mycobacteriales > Mycobacteriaceae > Nocardia > Nocardia brasiliensis. Next base: position 176,914 of record NZ_BAFT02000016.1, read on the forward strand.
AGGCCGACCCGACCGCTGCGATCCTGTCGGTCTCGCTGCTGCTCAGCCATCTCGGCAACGCCGAAGGCGCGGCGCGCATCGAGTCCGCCGTCGCGAAGGACCTCGCCACACGTTCGGGCAGCGCGTCGACGGTCGAGGTCGGAGACCGCATCGCGGCCGTCGTCTGAGCACGAATCGCCGGAACAGCGGCCCTGCACCGAATCGATAGGTGCGGGGCCGCTATTCTTCGTGGCCGGTGCATCCAGGGGGCGGGTGTGAATCGGGTGCAGCGTGGTACTCATGCCGTGGTGGCGCCGGTCGTTTCGCCGGCGACCCGGCTCGGCTGGCGAACGGAGGCGCGGGTGAGCGGACAGCGACGATCGCGGCTCGGCCCGTACACCGCGACGGATCTGCGTGGATTGCCCGGCGGCGGTAAGGGTTACGAGCTGGAGGACGGCTGGCTGGTCGAGGTCGTCTCCGGCGCCAGGCACAATCATGTGGCGCAGCGTCTGGGCAGATTCATCGATGCGGGCGCGGTGGGCGCTTCCGTTCATCTGTGTGTCGGTAGTGGCTGGGAGATCAGCACGCGCAGCGGAGTTCGCAAACCCGACATCATCGTGGTGCCCCGAGAGGTAGCGCGGGCCGCGGTTGTCGCCGAAGTGCCCAAACTCATTCCGGGCACCGAAGTTCGGCTCGCGGTGGAGGTCATCGCCCCGGGCAGTGGGACCGAGCGCACCGATCGGGTGCGCAAGGTGCACGAGTACGCGGCGGCCGGCATTCCCCAGTACTGGATCGTCGAGCACCAGCCCGACGTGCAGGTGCATCGAATGGTGTTGTCCGACGGCACCTATGGCGCCGACCCGGTGGTCGGGCCGGGCGTGGTGTTCGACGCGGTGGTGGAAGCCGATCAGCCGTTCCGGGTCACCTTCGATCCCGCTGCGCTGCTTGCTGTTTGACCGGGATTACCCATACTGGTCGGTTGGTGCGAGTCCGGTGCATGATCGAAAAGCGTTGTGCGGCAGTGCCGCGGTCGACGGTGCGCTCAGCTCTTACTGCGTGTGCGGGGCGGGCGGTGGCTGATACCGACGGCGCGACGGACGAACGCGACTGTCTCCGGCGCGATCTCGTCGTGCAACCGTCCTGAATCGATGCGTTCGATGGCGCGGCCGAGCGCGCCGTCGATCAGGTCCGCGGTCAGTTCGGGATCGGGGTTGCCCATATCGTCGAGTGCCGCGCGCAACGGTGCCGCCAGATCGTGATGCGCGTGCGCGAGATCGCGGCGCGCAGCCTCGTCGCGGGGCAGGGTGCCGCCGAGTACCGCGATGCGGTGCGCTCCGGAAGCCGCCAGTGCCAGCGTCGTTCGGACGTAGGCGTCCACCTGGCCGGCCGGCGTCTCGGCCCGTTCGACGGTGTCGCGGACGCGTTCGCCCCACTCGGCCAACGCATCCGAGACGATCTTGGCCAAGATCTCGTCGCCGGAGCGGAAGTATTTGTAGACGCTGCTGCGCGCCAAGCCCGCGGCCGCGCCGACCGCCGCGGGCGTAACCGCCTGTGGCCCTTTCTGTAACAACACAACGCGCGCGGCGTCGAGCAGCGCCCGCTCTTGGTTCGCCCGGTGTTCGGCGACGGTTGGTGCGTCGATCCTCGGCATTGCACTCCTGGTCACGACGGCGACGGAAGGGTGTCCATCCTACACTTGGCAACACCATGTCGCTAAAACCGACATCGCCCGAAGCGGGAGAATCGGTACGAAGTGGACCAATCCGTCACTGTGGCACGGCTATTGGGCAGGACGGTCGGCCGGCACCAGCGGTATCGCGACCACCGCCATCGCGGCGGCCGCGAGATAGGCGGCCGCGAAACCGCTCGCGGTGATGAGCGCGCCGAAAACCGGCGGGACGGCGGCCATCGCCAGATTCTGGCCCGTGTTCTGCAGACCGAGGCCCCGGCCGCTCCAGTACGGGCCCGCGATCTCCGCGACCGCGGTGAAGGCGAGGCCGTTGTCGGTGACTGTGATCACCGAGGCGGCGACCAGCAACGGTATTGCCGCCCACCACATATGGGTCCAGGCCGCCAGCGCCAAGGCCGTCATCGACAGTACCGCCGCGATCGCGACGATCCGCAGCGGTCCCATCCGGCTGCCGACCCGGTCGGACCACGCGCCCGCGCCGATTCGGCCTGCGGCGCCCAGGATTTGGGTGGCGGTGACCAGAACTCCCGCCGCGGCCAGTGACCAGCCGACGTCCCGATGCAGCCACAGCAGCGCGAAAGTCCATACCGTGCCTTGGGGAATCACCAGTAACAGGGACACCGCGTGGATACGCCACAGTGTCGTGTCACCCCGGTAGGGGTTGGCACGCAACGCCGCGTCGGTTTCGGTCCCCGCGGGGCGCGGGGGATCGATGATGCCGATCAAGCAGACCACCGCGGCCAGGCCCGCCAGTGCCGCGGGCACCAGAATCGCCGCGGGCACACCGTATGTCGCCGCGACCGCCGGCACGGCCAGTGCGCCGACGGCGACGCCGAGCGGCTGTGCGCCCTGCCGGATGCCCATCGCCAGGCCGCGGCGCTGCGGTGGGAACCAGCCGACGATGACCCGGCCGCTGGCGCCGTTGGTGCTCGCCGCCCCGATGCCGCCGAAGAACAGCAGCGCGCCCAGGGCGACGTCGTTCGTGGTGCACGCGGCGGCCACGCCGGCTGCCGCCATCAGCAGCGGGCCGCCGACCAGCACCTTGCGCTCGCCGATCCGGTCGACCACATAGCCCCACGCGATCAAGGTGCAGACCAGCCCGGCGGTGGGCATCGCCACCAGCAGCCCGGCAGTGGCCAGGTGCATCCCGCGATCGGTCAGCGCGGGTAGCAGAAAGGGCACGCCCTGCACGAAGACGGCGCTGGCGGCCTGCGCGAAGACGCCGAGGCCGAGCATGGACCACCGTCGGATGTCCGTCAACGCCGTCACGGTGGTCATCGGCCTCACCTCGTAATCTCACTATTCGGGACTAAATTCCCACTGAATGAACTCATCGCTCACGCTACACCTTGCGGGCAAGCGGATTTCGCGGGTGAGCGATCTCTCACACCGCATCGCGGGCGCGTGGGCCGCGCTCTGCTGTCGGACTGCTCACAGCGCGACCGCAGACCGCGGGTGACCGCTCGGTCGGGTGCGTTCGGGCAGGTGGAAGCCGGTCGATAGACTGCCGGACATGCGTCTAGGTCGAGTTGCCAGTCCCGATGGGGTCGCGTTCGTCAGCATCGAAGGAGAAGGAAGCGACAGCATCGCGAAGGAGATCGCGGAACATCCGTTCGGTACGCCGACGTTCACCGGACGGAGCTGGCCGCTGGCCGATGTGCGGCTGCTCGCGCCGATCCTGGCGAGCAAGGTGATCTGTATCGGCAAGAACTATGCCGCGCACGCGGCCGAAATGGGCGGGCCCGCACCGGAAGACCCGGTGATCTTCATGAAGCCGAACACCTCGATCATCGGGCCGAACGTGCCGATCATCCTGCCGCCCAGCTCCTCTCAGGTCGATTACGAGGGTGAACTCGCCGTCGTCATCGGCAGGCCGTGCAAGGACGTGTCCGCCGCCCGTGCGCTGGACGTGGTGCTCGGCTACACCGTCGCCAACGACGTGACCGCGCGAGACCAACAGCGCCACGACGGGCAGTGGACCAGGGGCAAGGGCTACGACACCTTCTGCCCGCTCGGCCCCTGGATCGAAACCGCCCTGGATCCATCGGATCTGGAGATCGTCACCGAACTCGACGGTGCGGTCCGCCAGCGCAGTCGTACCTCACTGCTGCTGCACGACATCCCGAAGCTCATCGAGTGGATCACCACCGTGATGACGCTGCTGCCCGGCGATGTCATCCTCACCGGAACGCCCGAAGGTGTCGGACCCATGCAGGCCGGACAGCAAGTGTCCGTGACCGTCGAAGGGATCGGCACGCTCATCAATCCCGTTGCCGCCAAACGCTGATCATCGAAAGAGAGCCATGACTGAAGTACGGGTCCGTTTCTGCCCGTCACCGACCGGCACGCCGCACGTCGGCCTGATCCGGACGGCGCTGTTCAACTGGGCCTACGCCAGGCACCACGGTGGAAAGTTCGTGTTCCGGATCGAAGACACCGATGCGGCACGGGATTCCGAGGAATCGTATCGCGCACTGCTGGACGCGTTGCGCTGGCTCGGCCTCACCTGGGACGAGGGTCCGGAGGTGGGCGGCCCGTACGAGCCGTACCGCCAATCTCTGCGCAAGGACCAGCATCTCGACGTGGTCCAGCGGTTGCTGGCCGCCGGCGAAGCCTACGAATCCTTCTCCACGCCTGAGGAAGTCGAAGCCCGCCACCGCGCCGCCGGACGCGACCCGAAACTCGGGTACGACAACTACGACCGCGATCTCACCGCGCAGCAGCTCGAGGCCTACCGAGATGCCGGGCGCCCCGCGGTGATTCGGCTCCGGATGCCGGACGAGGACATCACCTGGCACGACCTGGTGCGCGGCGAAACCACGTTCAAAGCCGGTGTCGTACCGGACTTCGCGCTCACCCGCGGCACCGGCGAACCGCTGTACACGCTGGTCAACCCGGTCGACGACGCGCTGATGAAGATCACCCATGTGCTGCGCGGCGAAGACCTGCTCTCCTCGACCCCGCGCCAGATCGCGCTCTACGCCGCGCTGCGCCGCATCGGCGTGGCCGACTTCACCCCGGAGTTCGGCCACCTGCCGTTCGTGATGGGTCAGGGCAACAAGAAGTTGTCCAAGCGCGACCCGGAGTCGAATCTCTTCGTGCACCGCGACCGCGGCTTCATCCCCGAAGGTTTGCTGAATTACCTGGCATTACTCGGTTGGAGCATCGCCGACGACCACGATGTGTTCACCATGACGGAGATGGTTGCCGCCTTCGACATATCGAAAGTGAATTCGAATCCGGCCCGCTTCGATCAGAAGAAGGCGGACGCGCTCAACGCCGAGCACATCCGATTGCTGGAGACCGGAGATTTCACCCATCGGCTGCGGGAGTATCTGACCGATCACTCGCATATCGGCGCCGAAATCGATGAGAAGCTGTTCGCCGCCGCGGCCGAACTCGTACAGACCCGCATCGTTGTGTTGTCCGACGCTTGGGAACTGTTGCGTTTTCTGTTGGCGCCCGCCGAACAATTTGCGATCGACCCGGCAGCCGGGACCAAGAATCTCGGCACCGAAGCCACCCCGGTATTGCAAGCCGCTATTACTGCGCTGGAGCCACTGGCCGAGTGGACCACCCTGGCAATCGAAGCAGCGTTGAAAACCGCCCTGATCGACGACCTGGGGCTCAAACCACGCAAAGCATTCGCACCGGTCCGCGTCGCCGTCACCGGCTCACACATCAGCCCGCCGCTCTACGAGTCCCTCGAACTGCTCGGCCGCGACGTCAGCCTCGAACGCCTCCGCTCCGCACAAGAGTGGTCCGCGACGGCCTGACGTCCCCAAAACAGCCGAAAACATGGCCTCTACCAGCCGATTTGTAGTAAACGGGTAGCCGTTTGGTACTCTTCTTCTCGGCCGGAACACGGCCTCCCAGTCAGCCAGACTGCGAGGCCGAATTACCAGGTCATTGGGGTATGGTGTAATTGGCAACACAGCTGATTCTGGTTCAGCCATTCTAGGTTCGAGTCCTGGTACCCCAGCGGAGAGAGCAGCTGTCGACAACGGTACGCGACCGAAAATCGAACAGCACCTGGCGATTTGGTCGCCAGGCCTCGGGAAGCTAAGCTAACCGAGCCTCCAGATCGCAAGATCACAAAGGTGCTTCTCGTACCAACGAGAAGCAGTCCAAGGCCCCGTCGTCTAGCGGCCTAGGACGCCGCCCTCTCAAGGCGGTAGCGCGGGTTCGAATCCCGTCGGGGCTACAACCAGATCGAAGGCTCACGCTCACACAGAGCGTGGGCCTTTTCTGGTTTCCGCGTATTTTGTGGGGGCGAAGCCCCCACGCCCCACCCGGCGGGCTGGCGCCCCCGGACCCCCTGGCGGGGGCGCTTTGCTGCCCGCGCTGCCGTTGTTTGCAGCAGATTGGTGACGTTGTCGGGGTCTGTTGCGAGGGGCGCTTTGCTGCTCGGGCTGCCGTTGTTGGCAGCGGTGTGGGGACGTTGTCGGGGTCGTTGCGGGGGTGCTTTGCTGCTCGGGCTGCCGTTGTTGGCAGCGGTGTGGGGACGTTGTCGGGGTCGTTGCGGGGGCGCTTCGCTGCCTGCTCTGCCGTTGTTCGCAGGGGTGTGGTGTTGTTCTACAGGTCTGGTGCGAGGGGCTTCGCTGCCCGTTCTGGTGTCGCTTCGGGTCCGGGAGGCTGGGCGTCCGCTGCGGGGTGCTTCGCTGCCGTTGTGCCGTCGCTTCGCGTCCGGCGGGGTCGATGCTGGGGCGAAAAAGTTAGGCCCTCCGCGGGGCGGAGGGCCTGGTGCTTATCCGCTCTTGCGGCGGAATTCGCGTTTGTGGCTGGCGTTGCCGTGGGCGGCTGATGCCTTGGAGCGGCCGTCGAGGTGGTCGGCGGTTCGGGCGTGGTTCTTGTTTTTGCGGTCCAGCGCCTCTTTGAACTTTCGTTTCACCTCGTCGGCGTTCGCGCCCTCGGAACTGCCTGAGCCCTGGGAACTATCCGATTCCGCCATCGCCTGCTCCTCGTCGTCGCGGCCGTGCGCCGCAGCACTGGGGGCGGCGGTGCCCGGCCGATCGGTGTCGAACGGTTCGACGGTAGTCGTCTGGGGAGGGGATGTCAGGTGGATATCGGTGCGCGTCTCCGGTGGTGGGCGGAGCCGGGCGGGTGGATGGTGTCTCGAGAGGTGGGAAGGGTCAGTCCAAGGGGTGGGCGGTGGTGCCGCCGAAGGGGATCTGGGGGAGGCCGAGCTTGCGGTGGTCCCAGCTGCGGACGCGCTCGGGGACGACGCGGATGGCGGAGCGTTTGTGCAGCATGGCCTCGACCATGGGACGCACGTCCTCGCTGTAGGGGGCGGTGTAGCGCTCCCAGACGCTGACGCCGACGGCGAACAACCGGTCGGGGTCGTCGATGATCTCGGCCCGGCCCTCTACGGCGACGCCGCGCAGCTGATCGTAGGTCTGGCCGGCCTCGACCATGCAGGTGATGCGCGGGTCGCGGCGCAGATTGACCGCCTTCTGTGATTTGGTCTTGGTCTCGAACCAGATCTCGCCGTCGAGCAGCGCGTACCACATGGCGGTCAGGTGCGGCCTGCCGTCCGGGCCGAGGGTGGCGAGCGTCGCGATGCGGCTGCGCTGCAGGAACTCGGTGATCTCGGTCTCGGACATGACGATCTGTGCCCGTTGATTGACTCCCATGGGCCAACTCTAGAGGCAGATTTCTAGAACGTGTTATAGGCGCTTGTGCAGGGCCTCGGCGGCGGCGACCAGGTCGGCGGCCCAGCGGGCGCCCGGCCTGCGGCCCATCCGGTCGATCGGGCCGGAGACGGAGACGGCGGCGATCACGGTGCCGCCGGCGTCGCGGACGGGCGCGGAGACGCTGGCCACGCCGGACGCGCGTTCGGCGGCGCTCTGTGCCCAACCGCGCTTGCGGACCTCGGTGACGGCGCGTTCGCCGAAGACGGCATCGGCCAGGATGGTGCGCTGCAACTCGGGATCGGCCCAGGCGAGCAGGACTTTCGCGGCCGAACCGGCGGTCAGCGGCAGGCGCGCGCCGACGGGCACGGTGTCGCGCAGGCCGACCGGCGGTTCCATCGCCGCGATGCAGACGCGCGCATTGCCGTCCAGGCGGTACAGCTGGACGCTTTCGCCGGTGATCTCGCGCAATCGGGGCAGCACGGCCGAAGCGGCCTCCAGGAGCGGATCGGTGGCTCCCGCGGCGAGTTCGGCGAGCGCGGGCCCCGGCCGCCACATGCCGCTGTTGTCGCGGGCGAGCAGGCGATGCACCTCGAGTCCGACGGCGAGCCGATGTGCGGTGGCACGGGGGAGTCCGGTGCGGGCGCACAGCTCGTTGAGACCGCAGGGATGCTCGGCGACGGCGTACAACACCGCCACTGCTTTGTCGAGGACGCCGATGCCGCTATGCTGTCTCATAGAACGATACTAGCGTCTCGGATGCTGGGAAATCCACTGCGGCGGATGCTCCCCGGCGCGGCTGCTCGCCACGCGACATCCGATCTCGCCTATCCGAAAAAACTTGTGCAGCCGTCGCCGCGTTCACAGCCCCGATCGCGGACCGGATGCTTGTCGAAAGGTGATCGAGAATGGCACAGCCGCGCACCATGGCCGAAAAGGTGTGGGAGCAGCATGTCGTCGCCCGCGGCGAGGGCGAGGGCGTCGGGCGTGAGCCCGACCTGATCTACATCGACCTGCATCTCGTGCACGAGGTGACCAGTCCGCAGGCCTTCGACGGGCTACGGGCGGCGGGCCGGCCGGTGCGGCGTCCCGATCTCACCATCGCGACCGAGGATCACAATGTCCCGACGGTCGATATCGACAAGCCGATCGCCGACCCCGTTTCGCGCACCCAGGTGGACACGTTGCGCCGCAACTGCGCGGAATTCGGTGTGCGGCTGCATCCGATGGGCGATCTGGATCAGGGCATCGTGCACGTCGTCGGCCCGCAATTGGGGCTGACGCAGCCCGGGATGACGGTGGTCTGCGGCGACAGCCACACCTCGACGCACGGTGCGTTCGGCGCGCTGGCGATGGGCATCGGCACCTCCGAGGTGGAGCATGTGCTTGCCACCCAGACACTCTCGCTGCGTCCGTTCAAGACGATGGCGATCACCGTCGACGGCACCCTCGCGCCCGGTGTGACGAGTAAGGACCTGATTCTCGCCGTCATCGCGAAGATCGGCACCGGCGGCGGCCAGGGTTACGTGCTGGAGTATCGCGGCGAGGCGATTCGCGCGATGTCCATGGAGGCGCGAATGACCATCTGCAACATGTCCATCGAGGCGGGCGCCAGGGCGGGCATGATCGCCCCTGACGAAACAACCTATGAATTCCTCGAAGGGCGCCCGCACGCCCCGCAGGGGGACGACTGGACGGCAGCAGTGGCCGCCTGGGAGGCGCTGAAGACCGACGAGGGCGCGGTTTTCGATGCCGAGGTGCACATCGACGCGAACGCGCTGACCCCCTTCGTCACCTGGGGCACGAACCCGGGACAGGGCGCGCCGCTCGGCGAATCGGTGCCCGATCCCGCCCAGATAGCCGACGAGACGGCGCGCGAGTCCGCGGAGAAAGCGCTGCGATACATGGATTTGGCGCCGGGAACCCCGTTGCGTGATGTGGCGATCGACACCGTATTCGTCGGTTCGTGCACCAACGGGCGCATCGAGGATTTGCGTGCGGTGGCCGGGATTTTAAAGGGACGCCGGGTCGCCGACGGAGTGCGAATGTTGGTTGTACCGGGCTCGATGCGGGTTCGCGCACAGGCTGAATTAGAAGGACTGGGCGACATTTTCGCCGCGGCGGGCGCCGAATGGCGGCAGGCGGGGTGCTCAATGTGCTTGGGAATGAATCCGGATCAGCTCGCGCCGGGGCAGCGCTGCGCCTCCACGTCGAACCGGAACTTCGAGGGTCGCCAGGGCAAAGGCGGCCGCACACACCTGGTTTCCCCGCTCGTAGCGGCCGCGACGGCGGTCCGCGGAACCCTGTCCTCGCCTGCGGATCTGGACTGACCGGGCGCGATACCTCTACCGACTCAGGAGAATCAATGGAAGCCTTCACCGTGCATCAGGGGATCGGCGTGCCGTTCCGCCGTTCCAATGTCGATACCGATCAGATCATCCCGGCCGTGTACCTGAAGCGGGTGACCCGCACCGGATTCGAGGACGGACTGTTCGCCGCATGGCGAACGGATCCGGACTTCATTCTGAACACCGAGCCGTACAAGCGGGGAAGTGTGCTGGTGGCCGGCCCGGATTTCGGCACCGGATCCTCACGTGAGCACGCTGTTTGGGCGCTGTCGGACTACGGCTTTCGGGTGGTGATCTCCTCCCGGTTCGCCGACATCTTCCGCGGCAATGCCGGTAAGGGCGGTCTACTGGCCGCTCAGATGTCACAGAACGATGTCGAAATGCTCTGGAAGTTGCTCGAGGAACAGCCCGGGCTCGAATTGGTTGTGGACCTCGAGGCGCGCACGGTGACCGCTGGAACCGCCGTGTTGCCGTTCGATATTGATGACTACACACGGTGGCGTCTGCTCGAAGGATTGGACGACATCGGGCTCACTCTGCGCCGCAGCGAGACCATCGCCGAGTTCGAAAACGCAAGGCCAGCATGGAAACCCACTACCCTCCCAGCACGTATTTCGCAGTCCTAAACACCCCGCTCGGTTAGCTGGATGGGCAGGGGGCCGATAGCTGGACGTGTGCTAAACCACATGAATTTTGGCGTGGCACATAGACTCTTGCCCATTGTGGGTTTACCGTGGTACCTAGTCGGTCCGACGACGGGCCATTAGTCTGCGGAGGATTCAATGAACAAGGCGGAACTGATCGACGTTCTGACCGAAAAGTTGGGTACGGACAGGCGCACGGCCACCGCGGCAGTCGAGCATGTGGTCGACACCATCGTGCGCGCGGTGCACAAGGGTCAGAGCGTCACAATCACCGGTTTCGGTGTGTTCGAACAGCGTAAGCGTGCGGCTCGGGTCGCCCGCAACCCGCGTACCGGCGAAACGGTCAAGGTGAAGCCCACTTCGGTGCCTGCGTTCCGTCCGGGCGCTCAGTTCAAGGCCGTGATCGCCGGCAAGCAGAAGCTGACCGCGAGCGGCCCGGCCGTCAAGCGCGGCGCGAATGCCCCGGTGGCAGCGAAGAAAGCGGCCGCCAAGAAGACGGCAGCCAAGAAGACTGCCGCCAAGAAGGCGACCCCGACCAAGGGCCCCGCCAAGACGACGGCGAAGAAGGCTGCCAAGAAGGCACCCGCAAAGACCGCCGCTCGCAAGGCGACTGCGACCAAGACCGCAGCCAAGAAGGCTCCGGCCAAGGCCACGGTGAAGAAGGCTGCGGCCAAGAAGGCCCCCGCCAAGAAGGTCACCGCCGCCAAGAAGACCACTGCGGCAAAGAAGACCGTCGCCAAGAAGGCGCCCGCGAAGAAGTCGGCCGCCAAGAAGGCGCCGGCTCGTCGCAGCCGCTAGGAACAAGCGGTAAGACCGCGAAAACGGCCCCGGAGGCTCGCCTCCGGGGCCGTTTCGGCTGTCCTGACCGGTCTTTCGGGCCGTGTGGGCTGAGTTTGGCTCCCGCGCACCGTAGGCGGGTGTCGAGGCCCGGGCCCGGTGGTCGGCTGGTTCGGCTGCCAGACGCAGCCGTAGCGGCCCTTTCCGGCCCGATGCGGGCGGAAAGGGCCGGTTTTCCCTGTCGGGGTCCGGCTTTGGGGACGGTGCGCTCAGGCCCGGACGACGTCGGCGGACAAGGTGCGGTCCATGTGGTCGGCCGCGACCAGCTTGCCGCGGTGGCACGACAGCACCCAGACGCTGCCCTTGCGGTTGCGCGCGGAGGGCAGGACGACACCGTCCCGGTCGGCCCACCACTGCAGCAGATCCGGAATCACCTTGCCCTGACTGCACACAACGCGAACCTCGGTATTCGAGACCAGCGAGACGAGTCGCTCGCGCGCCTCGTCCTGCGCTGCGGCATAACCGGTTTCGGACAGCAGGGGCTCGAGCACGATCTCGGTGCCGAGCTTCTCCGCCAACGGTGTCACCGTCTGCACGCAGCGCACCGGCTCGGCCGAATGAATCTCAGATGCCCCGAACGCCAGCAGATTCGGCACCAGCACCCGGGATTGGGACTGCCCCTCCCGATCCAGCGGTCGCAGCGGGTCCGGACCGGAGAAGCGGTCGCGCCGACCAGCTTTCGCGTGCCGCACCAGCAGCAGGGTGCTGGTGTCGGGTGGCAGCCGGGTGAACGCGCGCACCACCTGCCGGTCCATCGGGTAGGACAGCTCATCCATCACCCGATCCAGCGGATGCCAATCCAGCACGTCCACTTCGCTATTGGCGGTGAACTCACCACCGGCCACCGTCGCGGCCCAGTAGTCGACCCGCTTCAGCTTGCGGTGCCCCGGAATCGGGTAGGTGACGTGGCCGAGGTAGCGACCGAGCTTGCAGTCCAGCCCGGTCTCCTCGCGCACCTCACGCAGCCCGGCGAGCACCGGCGTCTCGCCGGGGTCGAGCTTGCCCTTGGGCAGCGACCAATCCTGATACTTGGGTCGATGCACGACGGCGATCTCGATCGTGCCGTTCGGCGTCCTGCGCCACACCACCGCGCCCGCGGCGTGAATGTTGGCGGTTACCCGGGGGTCCCAGAAGGGACCCCCTTCCATCTCGTACCCGGTGCGACCGCTCACTGCTGATCGGGCCTCCGCAGCCGCATGAGGAACTCCTGGTGGTCACGTACTTTCACGTCGTCATCTCCGGCGTGCTCCGGCCAAGCGAGCCAATTACCATCCGACCGGAGTACCCAGCAGCGGGTGTTGGGATGCAAGGCGGAGTCGAAAACCTGGCCGAGTTGTTCGGTCAGCCGCGGATCCTTCACCTGCGCCATCACTTCCACGCGCCGGTCGAGGTTGCGGTGCATCATGTCGGCGCTGCCGATCCAGTACTGATCCTGGGCCTGGAAGTGCATGACGCGGGAGTGTTCGAGGAAACGGCCGAGGATCGAGCGCACCTCGATGTTCTCGCTCATGCCCGGCACCCCGGGCCGCAGACCACAGATCCCGCGCACCACGATCTGCACCGGCACGCCGGCCAGCGAGGCCCGATAGAGCGCGTCGATGATCTCCTCGTCGACGATGGCGTTGGCCTTCAGCCGGATTCGGGCATCCTTGCCCGCCCTGGCCAACTCGGTCTCGCGCTGGATCCGTTCGATGATCCCGGCGCGCACGCCGTGCGGCGCGACGAGCAGGTTGCGGTAGTTCTCTTTTCGTGAGTAACCCGTCAGCGAATTGAACAGGTCGGTCAGGTCGGCGCCGATTTCCGGTGCGGCCGTGAGCAATCCGACATCCTCGTAGAGTCGTGCGGTCTTCGGGTTGTAGTTGCCGGTGCCGATATGGCAGTAGCGGCGGATGGTCGCGCCCTCGCGGCGCACCACCAGACACGTCTTGCAGTGCGTCTTGAGGCCGATCAGACCGTAGACCACGTGGACGCCCGCCTGCTCCAGCGCGCGCGCCCATTTGATGTTGGCCTGCTCGTCGAAGCGCGCCTTGATCTCGACCAGCGCGACGACCTGCTTGCCCGCCTCCGCGGCGTCGATGAGCGCGTTGACGATCGGGGAGTCACCGGAGGTGCGGTAGAGCGTCTGCTTGATCGCGAGCACCTGCGGGTCGGCGGCCGCCTGTTCGATGAACCGCTGCACGCTGGTGGAGAACGAATCGTAGGGATGGTGCACCAGCACATCGCCCTCGCGCAGCGCCGCGAACACGTTACGCGGCGTCTCCCGCTCGCCGAACGCGGCGGGCGTCGCGGGCACGTACGGGGTGTCCTTGAGGTTGGGCCGGTCCACGCCGTACACCTGCCACAGGCAGGACAGGTCGAGCAGGCCGGGCACCTGGATGACGTCGCCGGGATCGACATCCAGTTCCCGCAACAACAATTCGAGCATGTGCTCGGTCATGTCGTCCGAGACCTCCAGGCGCACCGGCGATCCGAACCGCCGCCGGGCGAGTTCACGCTCCAGCGCCTGCAACAGGTCTTCGTCGCGATCCTCGTCGACCTCGAAGTCGGCGTTGCGGGTGATCCGGAACGAGTGCTGCTCAACAACTTCCATGCCGGGGAACAACAGATCGAGGTGCGCCGCGATCAGCTCCTCCATCGGAAGGAACGCCGCGATGGGGGAATTCGAGTCGGTGCGCCGCACCCGGACGAACCGGTCGACGTTGTCGGGCACCTTGACGCGGGCGAAGTGCTCGCCGCCGGTCGACGAATCCTTCACCGTCACGGCGAGATTGAGACTCAAGCCGCTGATGTAGGGGAACGGGTGCGCCGGATCGACGGCCAGCGGCGTGAGCACCGGAAACACCTGATCCTGGAAGTGTCCCGAGAGACGTTGGCGCTCATCGTCGTTGAGATCTTTCCAGTCGATGATCGCGATGCCCTCGTCGGTCAGCGCGGGCAGCACCTCGTCGAGGAAGACCCGCGCGTGCCGCTCGGCGATCTCCTGGGTGCGCATGGTGATCAACTCGAGCTGTTCGCCGGGGGAGCGGCCGTCGGCGGAGCGGACCAGTAAACCGGTCTCGGCGCGCCGTTTCAGGCCCGCGACCCGCACCATGTAGAACTCGTCGAGATTCGACGCGAAGATCGCGAGGAACTTGGCCCGTTCGAGCAGTGGCAGCGAAGCGTCTTCGGCCAGGGCGAGCACGCGCGCATTGAAGTCGAGCCAACTCAACTCTCGATTGAGATAGCGATCGCGTGGCAACTGCTCGACGGTGGCGTCCGTCGGCACCGGTGAGGCCGCGGGCGGCGGGGTGGGCAGCAACTGTTGCTTGACGGTCTCGGTATCGCTCATGCCCGTACCTCGCTGGCGCTCGGCGCCGACATGCGCGATGCGCACCGGTCCATAGTTAGCTCACTCACGCCAACGATCATCCCCTACTCGGGGTGCGATGTGCAGGCCGACACTGCGATTGCCGTCACCATCGGCCGCTGGTGTGGCGACCTTCTAGCACACTCGGCGAACGGGCTGGTGAACGCGGCCCTGCCAGCCGATGTCGTGCAGCACAGCGCGGGTCGACCCGCCCGCGCCGAGCTCGATCGCCAGGTCCAGATCGTCGGCCGTATCCACATCCAGCCGTAACCCCGGCCAATCGCCGGGGAGGTCCACCGCGCCCGCCGCGACGTGCTTGCCCGCCGAACCCGGCCCGAACCTCGGGTCGAGCGGGACGACGGGGTCGCGGACAAGTAGCGCGGCCGTTCCGGTGCCCGCGTGATCGACCACGATCGAGCGGACGCCGCGCGGCGCGGTCGCCAACATATCGGCGAGTTCCTCCGGCCGCAGCGCGGGCAGGTCCGCTTGCACGGCGAGCAGATCGACCGCGCCGTGCCGGTGGCGCAGTGCGGCGGCGGCATCGGCGAGTGCGGCGTTCAAACTGTCCGGGCCGAGGGGACGCGGCTCGGGATGGACGGCGGCACCGAGCGTGCGCGCCAGATCGGCCACCGCCGGATCGGGCGTGACGACGGTGACCGAGGCGATCTCCTCGACGGTCGCGGCAGCGGTCACGGTGTCGGCGAGCATGGCCAGGACCAACCGGGCCCGGTGTTCCGGGCGCAGCCGGTCGGCCAGTCGACTCTTGGCCTGATCGAGGCTCTTGACCGCGATCACGGCATGCACGGCGTGCGGGCGCATGCGACCAATCCTTCCATGGCATATTGGGCAGATGACGAGGGCGGCAGTACTGGGCGCGGGATCATGGGGTACCGCGTTCGCGAAGGTTTTGGCGGACGCGGGCACCGATGTCACCATCTGGGCTCGACGACCCGAGGTCGCCGAGGTACTGCGCACCGATCATCGCAATCCGTCCTATCTTTCCGATATTCAGTTGCCGCCGATCGCGGCCACGCACGACCCGGCGGTCGCGCTCGACGGCGCGGACCTCGTCGTCCTCGCCGTGCCGTCGCAGTCCCTGCGCGCGAATCTCGCGCACTGGAAGGACCTGATCGGCCCGGACTCGACCCTGCTCAGCCTGGCCAAGGGCATCGAGACCGGCACCCTGCTCCGGATGAGCCAGGTGATCGCCGACGTCAGTGGCGCCCACCCGAGCCGGATCGGGGTGCTGTCCGGTCCGAACCTGGCGCGCGAGATCGCCACCTGCCAGCCCGCGGCAACGGTGATCGCGTGCACCGATGCCGAACGTGCTGTCGCGGTGCAACAGGCCTGCGCCACCGGTTATTTCCGCCCGTACACCAACACCGACGTGATCGGCTGCGAGATCGGCGGCGCCTGTAAGAACGTGATCGCGCTCGCCTGCGGTATCGCCTCCGGCATGGGCCTGGGCGACAACACCGTCGCGAGCATCATCACCCGCGGTCTCGCCGAGATCATCCGGCTCGGCGTCGCCCTCGGTGCCGAACCGGCGACCCTGGCCGGCTTGGCCGGTGTCGGCGACCTCGTGGCGACCTGCACCTCACCGCTGTCGCGCAACCGTTCCTTCGGGCACGCGCTCGGCGCGGGCGGTTCCATGGAATCGGCCCAGGAGGCGACCCACGGCCAGGTCGCCGAGGGCGTCAAATCCTGCACCTCCATCCGCGCCCTCGCCGAAAAGCACACCGTCGACATGCCCCTCACCACCGCCGTCCACCAGGTCTGCCACGAAAACGTCCCCGTCCTCGCCGCCGTAGGCAACCTCCTCGGCCGCCGAATCAAGCCGGAGTAGCGGTGGCGGGTACGGTTCGGGGCATGACGAACCGGATCCGGGTGGCTGTGGTTTTCGGCGGGCGGAGCAATGAGCACGCTGTGTCGTGTGTGTCGGCCGGTAGCGTGCTGCGCAATCTGGATCCGGAAAAATACGATGTGGTGCCGATCGGGATCAGCACCGAAGGCACCTGGGTGCTGGCCGATTCGGAGGTCGCCGCGCTCGGTTTCCACGATCGTGCGCTGCCCGCGGTCGACGGCACCGGCACCGCGCTGACGTTGGCCGCGGGCCGGGGCGGCTCCGGCGCGCTGGTCGCCCTGGACGATCCCCACGCGACGTTCGGCGCGGTCGATGTCGTATTCCCCATCCTGCACGGGCCGTTCGGCGAGGACGGAACCCTGCAAGGTCTGCTGGAACTCGTCGGAGTGCCCTATGTCGGGCCGGGCGTGCTGGCCAGCGCGGCGGGGATGGACAAGGAGTTCACCAAGAAACTCCTTGCGGCCGAAGGGCTGCCGGTCGGCAAGCAGGTGGTGTTGCGGCCGGGCACCGCGACACTCGATGCGGCGGAGCGGGATCGGCTCGGGCTGCCGGTGTTCGTCAAGCCCGCGCGCGGCGGCTCCTCGATCGGCATCACCAAGGTCACCAGCTGGGCCGAACTCGACGCCGCCATCGCCGTGGCGCGGGAGCACGACCCGAAAGTCATTGTCGAGGCGGGCATCATCGGCCGCGAAGTGGAATGCGGCGTGCTGGAGTTCCCGGACGGACGGGTGCAGGCGAGCATGCTGGCCGAGATCCGGATGCCGGAGGACGACGCCGCGGCGCTCCCCGAGTTCTACGACTTCGAGACCAAATACCTCGACGACGTCTGCGAATTCGACATCCCGGCGAAGCTGGACGACGAAATCGCCGACAACGTACGGGAACTCGCGGTCAAGGCGTTCCGGGCGCTGGACTGTCAGGGCCTGGCCCGGGTGGACTTCTTCATCACCGCGGACGGCCCGGTGATCAACGAGATCAACACCATGCCCGGTTTCACCCCCATCTCGATGTACCCGAAAATGTGGGATGCCACCGGCATCGACTACCGGACCTTGATCTCCACCCTGATCGAAACCGCCGTCACACGCGGCACCGGACTTCGCTAGTCGCGGTCGATACCGGCGGCATCGAGCGCGGATGAAGGCGGGTCAGATGCAGGTTGCGGTGCTGTTCGGCGGGACGAATGCCGAGCGGGATGTCTCGATTGCCACAGCGGGGCAGGTGTTTCGCGCGTTGCGCACGCGTGGGCACGAGGTCTCGGCCTACGACACCACGGCGGGCCGCCTCGACGCCGACGGCGAGGATCGGCTCATGGCGGCGACGGTCCCGGCGGAGCCGCCGCAGATCAGCGGTGCGGTGCCGGACCTGACCATGCAATTGCTGTGCGAGCAGGGCGGATTGCGCGACGTCGACGTCGTCTTCCTGGCGTTGCACGGCGGTACGGGCGAGAACGGCACCATCCAGGGTCTGCTCGATCTGGCGGGCGTGCCTTACACCGGCAGCGGCGTGCTGGCCAGTGCGATGGCGATGGACAAAGACGTGTCCAAGCGGCTGTTCCGGCTCGCCGGGGTGCCGACACCGGACTGGGAGATGGCGACGGCGGACGAGTTCGACGACCGGCTCGGCTGGCCGGTGATCGTCAAACCGAACAAGCAGGGCTCCACGGTCGGCCTGACGGTCGTCAAAGATCCCGCGCACTACGCCGAGGCGGTGCGGGTGGCCCGCGCGCACGACGACGAGGTGCTGGTCGAAAGGTTCGTGCCAGGGCGCGAATTCGTGGTCGGCGTGCTCGGCGACGAACCGCTCGCGGTCGGCGAGATCATTCCGCAGGGCAGCGAGATCTTCGACTACCGCAGCAAATATCAGGTCGGCGGTGCGGTCGAGATCTTCCCGGCCGAGCTTCCCGCCGCGCTGGCGGACGAGATGCGCACCCAGGCGGTGCGCGCACACCGGGCGCTCAAGCTCGGTGCCTACAGTCGCGTCGATTTCCGGGTCGACGCCGCCGGTGACATCTGGTGTCTCGAGGCGAACACCCTGCCGGGCATGACGGCGACCAGCCTGCTGCCGCAATCCGCGGCGGCCGCAGGAATCGACTTCGCCGAACTGTGCGAGCAGATCTGCCTACACGCCTTGCGCAAGCTCGGTTAGCCGATTCTGCGTCTCGTCGAGTACGCCAGGGACCGACGCCGCCGCGATCAGTTGGGCAGCGGTCCCGGGTCGAGCGCCTTGGCCGGGAGGTTGGCGGTGATCGCGTCGGAGACGCTTTGCAGCGGTGTGGGTCCGGAGCCGTCGGGGACGGTGAGCGCGATATAGGTCTCGCGGTCGACGGCGAACCAGGTGCTGGCCTTGGCGGCCGGATCACGGGCCTCGAACCACTGGACGTTGTTCACCAGTTGCAAGGGCGAGGCGCGGTTGAATTCGAGCGGGCGATCCAGGCCGCAGCGCAGCACGATGGCGTCGCCGCCGTCGGGCCGCTGCCAGGCGCGGGTGCCGGGCGGGGAGGGTTCCACGAGAGTGGATTTGGTGAAGTCGCCGACGGTGGTCGGCAAGGCGGGCAGCAACGTCACGCACGCCTGACCGTCCGCGGCGGGTGCGGGAACCGGACCGAGCACCAGCGGTTCGCGTTCGACCGGCGCGCGCCGGGCGAGCACCGCGGCCACCAACAACCCGACAATGAGCACCACCGGCAGCGCGACAGCCGTGGCGATCAACGCGGGCGGATACTGCCGCGCGACCGCATCGGTGCTCGCAGAGGCCTCGGATTCTGCGAGGTCGGCCGCGGCACCACGCGCGGACGTACCGCCCACTTCGGCGTCCTCGCCCTTCGACGAATCGTGGTCCGACGATTCCGCCGCCATGCTCACCGACCCTTCCTGCGCTGGATGACCGGGCGGGGGCCGCGATCGCTGCCGCGGGTGCCGTGACCGGCCCGGTAGTACTCGATTGCCCTGGAAAGGGTACCTTCGGGTCGTTTCCAGCCAGCAGCGTGTCGGAAGGACCCGGTCATCAGCGAGAGCGCTACGCCGCGGACGGTGCGCGAACTGGGGGAGTTCGCGCTGATCGAGCGGATCAACCGGCGTCGGGTGCAGGCACCCGGCGTGCTGCTCGGGCCGGGCGACGACGCCGCGCTGGTCGCCGCGCCGGACGGCCGATTCGTGGTGACCACCGACATGCTCGTGCAGGACCGGCACTTCCGGCTCGATTGGTCCAGCCCCGCGGACATCGGCCGCAAGGCGATCGCGCAGAACGCCGCCGACGTGGTCGCGATGGGTGCCGCACCCAGCGCGTTCGTGGTCGCGCTCGGTTTGCCGTCCGACACCCCGCTCGAAGTGGTCGACGGCTTGGCCGACGGGATGTGGGCGGAAGCGGCCCGCGCCGGCGCCTCGATCGCGGGCGGCGATCTGGTGCGCAGCCGCGAGATCGTCATCTCGGTGACCGCGTTCGGTGACCTGAACGGCCGGGCACCGGTGCCGAGATCCGGTGCACGCGTGGGCGACACGGTCGCCGTGGCGGGCCGGCTCGGCTGGTCCGCGGCCGGTCTCGCGGCGCTGACCGCCGGCGTGGACTCCGCCGAGTTCGCCGAAGTGCTTGCCGCGCATCGAGTCCCGCAACCCCCCTACGCCGCGGTACTGGACGTCCTGCCCATGAACGACCCTGCGCCGCACCCGCACGACAACGCTGCGAATCCGGCAACACCGGGCCCGAATTCACTCACCGACGTCTCCGACGGCCTGCTCGCCGATCTCGGACATATCGCCGAGTCCTCGGGCGTCGCCATCGATCTGGATTCGGCGGCGCTGCGCGACCCGGCACTCGAGCAGATCGCCGCCGCACTGGATGCCGATGCGGCGCAATGGATTCTGACCGGCGGCGAGGACCACGCCTTCGCCGGCACCTGGCCCGCCGGTCGGTCGCTGCCCGCGGGCTGGGTGCCGATCGGGCGTGTGTGCGCCGGTCACGGCGTCACAGTCGACGGTGTGCCGCGCGCCGGCAGCGCCGGTTGGGAATCGTTCGGTGGGGCGGACTCGGCGTCGCCCGGCGAACCACGCTAAGTTGTGCGGTCATGGGCGCGAAACCACTGTCGGAAATCATGGATCCGGGATGGGCGAAGGCACTTGAGTCGGTGGCGGATCGAATTTCGGCCATGGGCGAGTTCCTGCGCGCCGAGAACGCGGCGGGCCGCGGCTATCTACCGGCCGGTGAGAATGTGCTGCGCGCGTTCCAGCGCCCGTTCGACGCGGTCCGTGTACTGGTGGTGGGCCAGGACCCGTATCCGACCCCCGGGCACGCGATGGGCTTGAGTTTCTCTGTCGCTCCGGATGTTTCGCCGGTGCCGCGCAGCCTGTCCAATATCTTCGCCGAATACACCAAGGATCTCGGCCACCCGACCCCGTCCTGCGGCGACCTGAGCCCGTGGTCGGACCAGGGCGTGCTGATGCTGAACAGGGTGTTGACGGTGACACCGGGCCAGCCCGCCTCGCATCGCGGCAAGGGCTGGGAAGCGGTGACGGAACAGGCGATTCGCGCGCTGGTCGCGCGGGACGAGCCGCTGGTCGCGATCCTCTGGGGTCGGGACGCGTCGACGCTGAAGCCGACCCTGGTCGAGGCCGAGGTGCCCTATATCGAGTCCGCGCATCCGTCGCCGCTGTCGGCGTCGCGCGGTTTCTTCGGTTCCCGCCCGTTCTCCCGAGTGAACGAACTGCTCGACGAGCTGGGTGCCGAACCTGTTGACTGGCGCCTGCCGTGAGCAGGCGTCTGTGTGTGATCTACCGAGTTCGAATCGAGTGAGGAGCTCTACCCATGCCCAACACCACCGTTCGTGGCGCACTGCGCGGCACCACCGCCACCCTGGCCCTCTGCGCCGCTCTCGCCGGTGGCGCCGCCACCGCGAGTGCCGAGGGTCTGCCGCTGGAGCAGGCCACGGACACCACCTCGGCCCCGGCCGGTACGGCGCCGATCGGTGAGGAATTCACCTCCAACGGCTCCTCCACCATCTCGTCGTCGGTCAACGCCAAGGTCACCTGCCTGCTGCAGAACACCTTCAGCGCGTCCGGCAAGTGGAATTGCTGAGCGGAAACCCGTCCTGGAGGCTCGCGGGTGAACTGTAACCAGTTCTATGCGATCCTCGGTTAGTGAGTAATGCGAACAATCTGCTCGAGCCCGCGCCGCTGCGGCTGCGTGGTTCGGGCGGTCTCGAGCTAGTTGCCGACCAATTCGGCCCGATCGCCGGCCCGCTCGTGGTGTTCCTGCACGGCGGCGGGCAGACCAGGCACTCGTGGAAGCAGACCGGCGTGAAGCTGGCGGCCTCCGGTATGCGGGTGGTCACCCTGGACGCGCGCGGGCACGGTGACAGTGAATGGTCCGCGGACGGTGATTACCGCCGCGACACCATGGTTCGGGATCTTTTGCTGGTGTTGGAGCAGCTCGGTGCGCCCGCCGTGGTGGTGGGGGCCAGTATGGGCGGGATCACCGGGCTGCTCGCCACCGCGGTCCCCGGCGCACCGATCAAGGCGCTGGTGCTCGTCGACATCGTGACCAGGCCGGAACAGGCCGGGGTGGCGCGGGTGATCGACTTCCTCGGCCGGCATCGGGACGGCTTCGATTCGCTCGAGCAGGTCGCCGATGCCGTTGCCGAATATCTGCCGCATCGTCCGCGTCCGGAGAACACCGACGGCCTGCAACGCAATCTGCGCCGGCGCGACGGTCGCTGGTACTGGCACTGGGATCCGGACATGCTCTCCGGCCGGATCGAGGACGCCTCGGAGATGGTCGATCAGATGGAGGCGGCGGCCCGCCGGCTGACCATGCCCGTGCTGCTGGTGCGCGGCTTGCAATCCGACGTGGTGAGCGCCGAGGGAGCCGCGGCCTTCCAGGAACTGGTGCCGCACGCGGAGCTGGTCGAGATCGGCGGCGCCGCGCATACCGCGGCGGGCGACAACAACGATTCGTTCACCGACGCGGTCGCCAAGTTCGTGCTGCGCAACGAACCGTGACTACCGGTACTCCGGCTTGCGCTTCGCCACGAACGCGTCCACACCCTCGCGCCCGGTCGGGCCGTCCGCCGCGGCGGCGATCGCCTCGCGCTCCCGGTCGAGCTGGTCGCTGAGGGTCGACGAAGTCGACTGGGCCAGCAGCGTTTTGATGCTGGCATGGGTCGAACGCGGTCCGGCGGCGAGCGTGCGAGCCAGGTCGAGCGCCGCGCTCTGCACGTCCTCGTCGGCGACCAGCCTGCTGAGGAGGCCCAGCCGCACCGCCTCGTCGGCGTCCAGCACGGCGTCGGTGAGCAGGATTTCGCGAGCCCGGCCCAGTCCGACGATGCGCGGCAGCGTCCAGGACATGCCGCCGTCGGGGCTGAGCCCGATACCCGGGTAGGCGGGGCGCAGTTTGGTGCCGGGTCCGCCGAGCGCGATATCCGCGGCGCAGACCAGGCTCATGCCCGCGCCCGCCGCCCAGCCGTGCACGCCCGCGACCACCGGCACCGCGGTCGCGTCCAGCGCGCGGACGAAATGGTGCAGGTCGGTGGCCAGACCGTAGATGTGCGCGGCGCGATCGTCGGCGGCCGCGAAGCCGCGCACGTTGCCGCCCGCGCAGAAGTTCGCCCCGCTGCTCGTCAGCAGCACGGCCCCGACGTCCGCGCCGAGCGAGCGCAGCGCGGCCGTGCCGGCGACGATGCCAGCGAAGTCCATGGACGTGCCGTTGGCGGCGGTGGCGATGGTGATCTGCAGGACGCCGTCGACGGTGCTCACGTACCCGGTCTGCGCGGTGGAGGTCATGGTCTGCACTTTAACGTGTGGCCACCGCGGGGCCGGACGGCGTTGCGCCGAGGTCGGTTTCGTCCGGTGGGCGCACCATGCGCAGCTCCAGCACCGCGGTGAACGGTTCGATCTTGCGCGCGCCGTCCGGGCGGAAGCCGTGTCTGCCGTAGAAGGCGCGGGCCCGCGGATTGTCCTCGAACACCCACAGCGAGCAGGGCTTTCGCGGGTCGAGCACCGTGCGCAGCAGATCGTCGGCGACGCCGGTGCCGTACCAGGCGGCGCGGACATACAGCGCGCTCAACTCCAGTGCTGTGACCGGTGATTCATCGGTGGACTCGCCCGCGCTCGCGAAACCGATCACCGCGTCGCCGAGCACCGCGACGTGCGTGCGTCCCGGGTAGCGGAGGCGGTCGCGTTCCCACTGGGCGGCCCGGCGGCGCACATCGAACGCGGCGAGCACGTGTGCGGGCACCAGGTCCGCGTAGGCCTCGCGCCAGCAGGCGATATGGCATTCGGCGAGGCGATAGGTGTGCTCGGCGGCGAGCGGCAGGATGCGCCACGTCGACTCGGTCATGTGCACCATGGTCGCCGAACGGACCCGCAGATGACTACGCCCCGGCCACCCGTGAGGGTGCCGGGGCGTGCGTCGGTCTCGTACCGATCAGCCGTGGCGTATCAGCCGCGGACGACCTTGCCCGCCTTCAGGCAGGAGGTGCACACGTTCATGCGACGGGTGTTACCCGGCGCAACCTGGGCGCGAACGGTCTGGATGTTCGGGTTCCAGCGACGGTTGGTGCGCCGGTGCGAGTGCGAGACCGACTTCCCGAAGCCGGGGCCCTTGGCGCAGACGTCGCAGACGGCAGCCATAGTCGCGAACTCCTTCATGTCATGGTGGGGACCGCCGCCCGCGGGCAGCATGTCCGGAAACAATGTATCGACGTACCCCTGCCGACTGATGTCGGCCAGCGCAAACCGGCGACGGCCACGCGAGGCAACCCTGCAAGGGTAGCGGGACGGGCACCGATCCACCAAACCGGGCGTCGGCAGCCGATGCCGGTGCCGGCTGTGGGGTACCCCGAGTGTAGTCGGAAACGAACGCCCGCCCGCCGCGGCCCATACCGTCGGCCGGGTGTCGGTATCGCCCGCTAACCTGGCGAGCGGCGTCTGCGGCGTGAGCGCGGGCCCGGCGGCGTGCCGCGCGCCGGACACGAGTGGCGGAGGGAGAGGGGTGACGGTGCCCGGAGTGCGGGATGTGATGGACGGCACGGCGCTGCTGCGCTGGGGTCGAACCTGCCTCGACGGCCTCGCGCATCGGCGTGCGGAGATCAACGCACTCAACGTCTTCCCGATACCGGACGCCGACACCGGCACGAACCTGCTCGCGACGATGCGCGCGGCGATGGCGGCCGCCGAGGCGATAGCGGCCCCGTCGAGCGCGCGCGAGGTGACGGCGCACGAGGTCGCCGCCGCCATGGCGCGCGGCGCGACGATCGGCGCCCGCGGCAATTCCGGCATCATCCTGTCCCAGGTGCTGCGCGGGATCGCCGAAGCCGTCCGCGAGGGGCCGCTGACCGCGGCGACGCTGCGCGAGGCGTTGCGGCGCGCGGCCGTGCTGGTCCGTGCGGCGCTGAGCGTGCCGATCGAAGGCACCATTCTCACCGTGCTCGACTGTGCCGCCGCCAGCGCGGCCGGGGACGCCGAGAGCACGCTCGCCGAGGTCGCCCTGGCGGCGGCCGACGGCGCGGCCAAGGCGCTGGGCGAAACGCCGTCGCAGCTCGGTGTACTGCGCGATGCCGGGGTGGTCGACGCGGGCGCACGCGGTCTGGTGGTGCTGCTGGACAGCCTGGTTTCGGTGACGCTCGGCGAGGTCCCGTCCCGGCCCGAGTACACCCCGAGGGAACCCGGCATGACCCAGCCCGAACCCGAGCCGTCCGAAACAACCTCGCCCACACCGCAATACGAAGTGATGTACCTGCTGAGCGACACCGACGAGGCACGGCTGGCGACACTGCGCGCCCGGCTCACCGAGCTGGGGGATTCGGTGGTGGTGGTCGGTGACGGGCAGGGCTCCTGGTCCGCGCACGTGCACTGCGCCGACGCCGGCGCGGCGGTGGAGGCGGGGCTCGTCGCGGGGCGGCTCAGCGGTATCCGGATCGAGAGCTTCGCCCTGGCCCGGCACGAGCCGCTGCACGACGCCGCCGAGCAGCTCGTCAGCGGTGACGAGCTGCCCGTCCCCGAGGGGCCCGCCGATCGCGGCATCCTCGCCGTGGCCGCGGGCGACGGCGCGGCCGCCCTGTTCGAGGACGCGGGGGCGGTGGTTTTGGACGGCGACGGCCCGGTGACCGCGGCCGCCCTGCTCGACGCGATCCGCGCGATGCCGAATCGGGAAGTCCTGGTGCTGCCCAACGGCGCACTGCCCGCGCACGACCTGCTCGCGGTCGGTGTCGCCGCCCGCGACGCGCACCGCGACGTGCTGCTGCTGCCGAGCGCGTCGGTGGTGCAGGGGCTCGCGGCGCTGGCGGTGCACGACCGCGGCCGGATCGCCGTCGACGACGCCTTCGCCATGTCGGAGGCGGCCGCGACCACGCGCTGGGGGGCGCTGCGGGCCGCCGCGGAGCGGGCGCTGACCATGGTCGGCACCTGCTCGGCGGGCGACGGACTCGGGCTGGTCGGCCACGATGTCGTCGTGATCGACCACGACGTGCGGGCGGCCGGACTGACGCTGCTCGACCGGATGCTCGCCTTCGGCGGCGAGCTCGTCACGTTGCTCATGGGCGCGGCGGCGCCGGACGGCCTCGCCGACGCGCTGGCCGCACATATCGGTGAGAGGTTTCCCGGCGTGGAGGTCACCGTGTATTCCGGTGGGCAGCATGGGGATCTGGTGCAGATCGGAGTGGAGTAGATGGCGACCCTGAGCGATCGGCTCGACCATATTCTCGGTGTGAAGGCGGCCGGTTCCCTGGTCGACGCCTTCGATATGCACACGGTGGAGGACCTGCTCCGGCACTATCCGCTGCGCTACGCCACCCAGGGGCAACCGCTCACCGAGGAGGCGCCGGAGGAGGGCGCGCACATCACCGTGATCGGCCGGATCACCAAGGCCGAGCTGCGCCCGATGCGCAACCGGCGCGGTTCGCTGCTGAAGGTGGTGCTGGACACCGGTTCCGGCACCGGTCGCGGTGTCGACGTCACCTTCTTCAACGGTGACAAGGTGAAATACGTTGTCAAAGAAGGTCTTCGGGCGATGATGTCGGGCACCGTCACCTACTGGCGGCCCGGCCAGTGGAACCTGAGCCACCCCGGCTACCTCATCCTGCCCGAGGCCGACGACGAAGAGAAGGTCGGCTCGCTCACCACCGTGCGCGGCGGCGGCAACCTGCGCGGGCTGGCGCAGAGCGCGAAAGGCGCCGAGGGCGTGGACACCTCGTTCATGGAGCGCGAGTTCATTCCGGTGTATCCGGCCACGGCGAAGGTGCAGAGCTGGGACGTGCTCGCGTGTATCCGGCAGGTGCTCGACCAGTTGGACCCGATCGACGATCCGGTGCCCGACGACATCCGGGCCGATCGCTCGCTGATGAAGATCTCCGACGCCCTGCGCCTGATCCACCTGCCGGAGCGTAAGACCGATATCGACCAGGCCAGAGAGCGTCTGCGGTTCGACGAGGCGCTGGCGCTGCAACTGGTGCTCGCCGAGCGCAGGCACGAGGTGTCCGGCCGGTCCGCGCGCCCGTGCCCGCCGCGGCCGGACGGCATCGCCGCCGAGTTCCAGACCCGGCTGCCCTTCGAGTTGACCGCCGGTCAGCAGCAGGTGATCGCGGAGATCTCCGCGGACATGTCCCGCAGCCAGCCGATGCACCGGCTGCTGCAGGGCGAGGTGGGTTCCGGTAAGACGATCGTCGCGCTGAACGCGATGTTGCAGATCGTCGACGCGGGGCAGCAGTGCGCCTTGCTCGCGCCGACGGAAGTCCTTGCCGCCCAGCACTATCGGTCGATGCGCGGGATGCTCGGCGATCTCGGCAGCGGCGGCGAACTAGGCGCGGCCGAGCACGCGACCAAGGTGGTGCTGGTCACCGGCTCGATGTCGTCCTCGGCGAAGAAGGCGGCGCTGCTGGAGGCAGTGACCGGGGAGGCGGGCATCGTGATCGGCACGCACGCGCTCATCCAGGACAACGTCGAGTTCTTCGACCTGGGCATGGTGGTGGTCGACGAGCAGCACCGCTTCGGTGTCGAACAGCGGGATGCGTTGCGGGCCAAAGCGAAAGCCGGAGCCAGCCCGCACCTGCTGGTGATGACCGCGACGCCGATTCCGCGCACCATCGCGATGACCACCCTCGGCGACCTGGAGACCTCGACGCTGACCGAGTTGCCGCGCGGCCGCTCGCCGATCACGTCCAAGGTCGTACCGCGCAGGCAACATCCGAACTGGGTCGACCGCGCGTGGGAGCGGATCCTGGAGGAGGTCGACGCCGGTCGGCAGGCCTACGTGGTGTGCTCGCGGATCGGCGACGACGAAGAGGCCGCCGGTAAGTCGAAGAACGGCAAGGCCAAAGCCAAGGACGCCGAGAAGGAAGGCCCCACCACCGCGGCCGCGCTCGACGTGTTCGATCAGTTGCGGGCCGGACCGCTGTCCCGGGTCCGGGTCGGCCTGCTGCACGGCAGGCTGCCCGCGGACGAAAAAGACCAGGTGATGCGCGCGTTCAACGACGGGTCGGTCGATGTGCTCGTCTGCACGACGGTCGTCGAGGTCGGCGTCGACGTGCCGAACGCGACCGTGATGGTGATCGTCGACGCGGACCGTTTCGGCGTCAGTCAGCTACACCAGCTGCGCGGCCGTATCGGTCGCGGTAAGCATGCCGGATTGTGCTTGCTGATCACCGATTCCGCGCCGGGGGGCTCGGCGATGGCGCGGCTGGACGCGGTCGCGAGCACCACCGACGGCTTCGAGTTGGCGGTGCTCGACCTGCGTACCCGGCGCGAAGGCGATGTGCTCGGCGCGGCCCAGTCCGGGACGGCCCGCTCCCTGAAACTGCTCTCGCTGCTCGACGATCTCGAAGTCATCACCGCCGCACAGGAACTCGCGCGCGAGGTGGTCGAAGCCGACCCCGGGCTGCGTAAGCATCCTGGTCTGGCAGGCATGATGCACGCCGCCGTCGACTCCGAACGCCTGGAGTACCTGGCCAAGTCGTGAACTAGGCCGTCGCGACCCCGGTGATATGACTGAGCGAGCAGCGCCAGCCCTGGGCGGTTTCGACGTAGACGTCCGTCGTCCACTCGTCGGCGTCGAACCGTTTGCCTTGGTAGTGCGCGGTATTGGTGACTCGGACCGTCAATACCGCGACCGTGCCGTGGCACTGGATCACCGGGTCGCCCACCCGCTGCATCGCTGAATGGGTGAGCACGCCGGACGCGATGAACCCCAGGAAGTCCTGGGCGCTGGTGATCCCGTTCTCGGAGACCATCGTCCAGTCGTCGGTCATGAATTCGGCGATCCGTGCCGCGTCGTCGGCGACGATGGCCGCCATCCAGGCGTCGAGCAGCGGCACGAGCCGATCGTGCAGTGCGCCGGTAGTGGGTGTGGTAGCCATGGGCGCAACGGTAGGCTCCGCGCGAGCGGGTGGCTTGGACGAATGGAACGTCCCGTGTCACTGCCCGACGCGGGGGTAGGGGAGGTCGGTGCTGGTGTTCTCGTCGACGGCCAGGGGGCTGCCGATGTTCGGGAAGGCGCGCTGGGCGCAGGCGGGGCGTTCGCATACCTTGCAGCCCGCACCGATCGGCACGGCTGTCGCCGGGTCGTCGAGTTGCAGTCCCGAGGAGTACACCAGGCGGTCGGCGTATTCGATATCGCAGCCCAGCCCGATCGCGAAATTCTTTGTCGCGGTACCGAATCCCTGCGGCGCGGTCATCGCGGTGCGGGCGATCCACAGATAGCGCCTGCCGTCCGGCATCTCGGCGATCTGGGTCAGGATGCGGCCCGGATAGGCGAACGCCTCGTGCACCACCCACAGCGGACAGCTACCGCCGACCCGGGAGAAGTGAAAAGCGGTGGCGGACTGCCGTTTCGAGATGTTTCCCGCCCGGTCGGTGCGGACGAAGAAGAACGGCACGCCCCGCTGACCCTGCCGTTGCAGGGTGCTGAGCCGGTGGCAGATGGTCTCGAAGCCGACCTCGAAACGCAGGCCGAGCAGGTCGATGTCGTAGTGCAGCTCCTCGGCCGAGCGCAGAAAACGGCCGTAGGGCAGCACCAGTGCGCCCGCGAAATAGTTGGCCAGTCCGATGCGGGCGAGCGTGCGGGATTCGCCGGTGAGCGATGGGGTTTCGGCGAGCACCCCGTCCAGTTCGGTGCTGTACAGCAGCAGGGCGAGGGTGGTCGCGATCTGGAAGGCGCGCTGGCCGGGCCGCAGGCGCCGCGCCAGGGTCAGCGTGCGGGTCTCGGGATCGTAGTGGCGTTTCGGGATGGTGGGATCGGCGCCGTCGCCGCGGACCAGCACCGTGACCCCGGCGCGTTCCTCGGCGACCCTGGCGAGCTGGCGATCGAGCGAGCCGATGGTCAGCCCGGACTGTTCGAAGAGCTGCTCGGCGGCGATGTCCAGCTGCGGGATGTGGTTGTGGTGGTCGTAGAAGAAGTCCCGCACGTCCTCGTAGGGCATGGGCACGCCGGGCGTGCCGGCGGGCGTGTCCACCCGGGCGGAGAGCAGGTCCAGCTGGTCGGTGGCGGCGCGCAGCCGCCGGTGCATCGCGACGACGATGCGCGCGACGTCGGGCTGTCTGGTCGCCAGCTCCTCCACCTCGGTGAGCGGCGCGGTGTGCCCGCCTGCGGCCTCGATCAGCACCTCGTGCAGATCCGAGACGAGCCGGGCGTCGGAGTCCGCCGCGAAGAACTGCACGTCCAGGTCGAAGGTGGAGTTGAGTTTCAGCAGCACCGGGATGGTGAGCGGGCGCTGGTCGCGTTCGAGCTGGTTGAGATAACTGGGGGAGAGATCCAGCGATTTCGCGAGCGCCGCCTGGGTGAGCCGGCGTTCCTCGCGCAACCGCCGCAGCCGCGCACCCGCGTACATCTTCCGCACGTGCAAGATGGTAGCCCCACGCCTTCGCAAACATCGCATATCCACGCTTGTTCGTTGTGAAAATATGTCACTGCGAGGTGTTTTGTCCGAGATGCCAGCTGCGTAGCGTGCGAAGAGGCTACTGCTCGCCACCCCAGATAAGGGCCTGGGCCGCGATCACGTCGGCGCCGTTGAAGGTCACCGCGGGTGAGCCGTGCAGGTGGTAGCCCTGGTCGAGCAGGGCGCTGATCCGTTCGCAGAACGTCGCGTCGTCGACGCCGGTGATCAATCGGTAGCGCAGGGGTTGATCGGTCATCCGGTCAGCCTAGGCGGTGCCACGGACAAGTCGATATCCGTGTGCGACACCGAGACTGGGGTCCGGCCAGTGGGCGCCGGGGTTCCGAACCGAGCATTTGCTTGGTTGAATCGGAGGGTGCGCGACGCGTGCCGTCTCCGAACGAAAGTGAGCAAAGTCGATGCCGAGCCCCGATGAACTCGTCCGTGCCATGTGCCGTAGCTGGTCGGACCCCGATCCGGACCGCATCGCGTCCTTCTTCGCCGAAGACGCCGTCTACCACAACATTCCGATGGAGCCGGTGGTCGGCCGGGCCGCGATCCGCGACTTCCTCGCCGGATTCCTGACCACTTTCCAGGGCGTCGATTTCGACATCCACCATCAGGTCGCGGCGGGCAATCTGGTCATGAACGAGCGCACCGACACCCTGCGCACCGCCGACCGAGCGATTCCACTCCCGGTGACCGGCGTCTTCGAAGTAGCCGACGGCGCGATCACCGCCTGGCGCGACTATTTCGACATGGGTGCCATCAACAAGGCTTTCGACCTCTGACCGGCGAGCAGCCCCGGGCGCAGCGCCTCCTCCCTGAACAGGGAGGAGGCGCTGCGCTTTTCAGTGTGTGATCGCGGTGCTCAGCGCACGGCGGCCGCGGCGGCGACCATGTTGCGCAGTGACGCCGCCACCTCGGCCTGGCCGCGGGTCTTCAATCCGCAATCCGGGTTGACCCAGAGCCGTTCGGCGGGAACAGCTTTCAGCGCGGCCCGCAACGAGGTGGTGATCTCCTCGACACTGGGCACCCGCGGCGAGTGGATGTCGTAGACACCCGGGCCCACCCCGAGATCGAAGCCCGCCGCGTTGAGATCGTCGAGCACCTCCATCCGGGAGCGTGCCGCCTCGATCGAGGTCACGTCGGCGTCCAGTCCGGCGATCGCGTCGATCACCTCGCCGAACTCCGAATAGCACAGGTGCGTGTGCACCTGGGTGGCGTCGGAGACGCCCGAGGTCGCCAGCCGGAACGACTGCACCGACCAGTCGAGGTAGGCCTGCTGATCCGTTTCGCGCAACGGCAGCAGTTCGCGCAGGGCGGGCTCGTCGACCTGGATGATCCGGATGCCCGCACTCTGCAGGTCCACCGTCTCGTCCCGGATGGCCAGCGCCACCTGACGCGCCGAATCCCCGAGCGGCTGGTCGTCACGGACGAACGACCAGGCCAGGATGGTCACCGGACCGGTGAGCATGCCCTTGACCGGCTTGTCGGTGAGCGATTGCGCGTAGCTGATCCAGTCGACGGTCATCGGCGTGCGGCGCGCCACATCGCCGAACAGGATCGGCGGCCGCACGCAGCGGGTGCCGTAGGACTGCACCCAGCCCAGCTCGGTGGCCGCGAAGCCGTCGAGCTGTTCGGCGAAGTACTGCACCATGTCGTTGCGCTCCGGCTCGCCGTGCACCAGCACGTCCAGGCCCAGCTGTTCTTGCAGCGCAATGACATCGGCGACTTCGGCCCGCATCCGGCGGACGTACTCGTCCTGGTCGATCTCGCCCTTGCGCAGCTCGGCCCGGGCCACCCGGATCGCCGAGGTCTGCGGGTAGGAGCCGATCGTGGTGGTCGGCAGCGGCGGCAACTGCAGCCGATCCTGTTGCAGCACACGGCGTTCCTCGGCGGGCGCGCGGGTGACGGCGTCCGGGCCGAGCGCGGCCAGCCGGGCCCGGACCTGTGCGTCGTTCAGTCGCGGGTCGGCGTGCCGCGAGGCCAGTGCCGCGCGGGTGTCGGCCAGTTCGGCGCTGATCGCCTCCGGGCCCTGGGTCAAGCCGGTCGCGAGCAGCCGCACCTCGGCGACTTTCTCGGTGCCGAACGCCAGCCACGACCGCAGCGCGTCGTCCAGTCCGGTCTCGACGGCCAGCGTGTAGGGCACGTGCAGCAGCGAGCTCGACGTCGAAACCGCCACCGACCCAGCCGAGCCCAGCAGGGTGCCCAGGGTGGCCAGCGACTTGTCGAGGTCCGCGCGCCACACGTTGCGCCCGTCCACCACGCCCGCGACGAGCAGCTTGCTCGCGAGCGCGGGTACCGCCGCGACGTCGGAAACGTCGGTGCCGGAGGTGAAGTCGAGCGCGATGCCCTCGACGTCGGTGCTCGCGAGCGCGGTCAGCGCGGCGTCGGGATGACCGAAGTAGGTCGCCACCAGGATGGCGGGACGTTGCGCGGTCGCGGTGAGTTCGGCGTAAGTGCTACGCACCAGCTCGATTTCGGCCGCGGTGAGATCGGTGACCAGGATCGGCTCATCGAGCTGCACCCAGCCCAGGCCGGCCGCGGCGAGCTGTGCGAGCAGGTCGCGATAGAGCGGCACGAGTTCGGCGAGCCGGTCCAGCGCCGCGCCGCCGGTGGCCTTGGCCAGCTTCAGGAAGGTGACCGGACCGATCACCACCGGCCGGGCCGCGACGCCCAGGTCCAGTGCCTCGCGCACTTCGGCCAGCAGCTTCTCCGGGTGCAGCGAGAACACGGTGTCCGCGCCGATTTCCGGCACCAGGTAGTGGTAGTTGGTGTCGAACCACTTGGTCATCTCCAGGGGTTCGATGGTTTCGTTGCCGCGCGCGGCCGCGAAGTACCGATCCAGCGGGTCGGCGATGCCGGCGACCCGCGGCGGCAGCGCGCCGAGCAGTACGGCCGTGTCGAGCACCTGGTCGTAATACGAGAAGGTGCCGACGGGGATCGAATCCAGGCCTGCCGCTTGGAGTTCGGCGAGCTGGGCGTGCCGCAGCTCGCGCGCGACGGCGTGCAGCCGATCGGCGTCGATCTTGCCTGCCCAGTAGGACTCGGTGGCCCGCTTGAGTTCACGTCGCGGTCCCACCCGTGGTAGCCCGAGAACCGTTGCGGTGAACGGTGTCTGATGTACAACAGTCACGATGTCTCTCCAGTGCTGAGTCGTGGACCATCGCCATACGGGCGGCGCGGCCACCGGCTGACGAGCCGGCGAACCACGAAGGGAGCCCGACACTTCAGCACTGGTGCAACCGCACGCCCAAATCCACGAGGCGGTGGTCGCCGGATACGGCGTACCCGGCACGGCTGGCAGGTCTTCGGACTCACAGGCACCGGCCGTTGTCGGCCGACCTACTAACCGTCGCTTCCCGGGTTGGGGTACCCAGTGCTGGTGACGGCATTCGTTCCTGTTTACCGCTGCGGGACAGTCCCGGATTCCCACCGGGTTCCCTCTCGCCCGACCGCCCGTTCGCGGGTGGCCGAACTCGGCTCCGTGCGCGTCGGCGGGGCTCCATCTCGCGCGCATCGGTGAACCAGCTGCACGTACCAGCATAGGCGGGCCGCCCGCGGTGGTGTGCGCGGGCGCGTCACCAGGGAGTACCGACAACGGACTGCCGGAGACCCGGCTGCGGACGGTGTTGTCGCCGATCGTGCGGGTGCCGTTCACCCGGGTCCTGGTCGCCGAAGAACGCGGGCTGAGGGTCGGTCTCGCTGTCGGTCAGTGCCGCGTGGGTTGCGGCACCGGAACCCCTATCGGGCATAGTTCGAAGCGAGCCGAGTCTGTGACGGCGCGGTGAACGCAACTTCGCAGCGTTGCCGGGTGCCGTTGTGAAGATCCCTGCGAAGGCCGCATCAGTGTCTGTGAGATGCGCTCAGCCGGGTACCTTAGGCCAATGTTCACGAAAGTCTTGGTCGCCAACCGCGGCGAGATCGCCATCAGGGCCTTCCGTGCGGCCTACGAACTCGGCGTGGGGACGGTAGCCGTCTTCCCGTACGAGGACCGCAACTCGGTCCATCGGATGAAGGCGGCCGAGTCCTACCAGATCGGTGAGCAAGGGCACCCGGTCCGGGCCTATCTCTCGATCGACGCGATCATCGACGCGGCGAAGTCGGCGGGCGCCGACGCGGTGTACCCCGGCTACGGCTTCCTGTCCGAGAATCCGGACCTCGCGGCGGCGTGCGCGCGCGAGGGCATCACCTTCATCGGCCCCTCTGCCGAGGTGCTCGAGCTCGCGGGCAACAAGGCGCGCGCCATCGCCGCCGCCAAGGCCGCGGGCCTGCCGGTGCTGCGTTCCAGCGCGCCGAGTGCGGACGTGGACGAACTGCTCGCGGCCGCGCAGGAGCTGGAGTACCCGATCTTCGTCAAGGCGGTCGCCGGTGGCGGCGGGCGGGGCATGCGCCGGGTCGCCGAGCCCGCGCTGCTGCGCGAGTCGATCGAGGCGGCCTCGCGCGAGGCCGAATCGGCCTTCGGCGACCCGACGGTGTTCCTCGAGCAGGCGGTGGTGAACCCCCGCCACATCGAGGTACAGATCCTGGCCGACCAGCACGGCAACGTGATGCACCTGTTCGAGCGCGACTGTTCGGTGCAGCGCAGGCACCAGAAGGTGATCGAACTCGCGCCGGCCCCGAACCTGGATCCCGCACTGCGCGACCGCATCTGCGCCGACGCGGTGGCCTTCGCGAAGGAGATCGGCTACAGCTGCGCGGGCACCGTCGAGTTCCTGCTCGACGAGCGAGGCAATCACGTCTTCATCGAGATGAACCCCCGCATCCAGGTCGAGCACACGGTCACCGAGGAGATCACCGACGTCGACCTGGTGCAGTCGCAGCTGCGCATCGCGGCGGGCGAGACACTCGCGGATCTCGGCCTGAGCCAGGACAAGGTCACCATCCGCGGCGCGGCGCTGCAGTGCCGGATCACCACCGAGGACCCGGCCAACGGCTTCCGCCCGGACACCGGCCGCATCACCGCGTACCGCACGCCGGGCGGCGCGGGCATCCGGCTCGACGGCGGCGCCAACCTCGGCGCGGAGATCGGCGCCTACTTCGACTCGATGCTGGTGAAGCTCACCTGCCGCGGTCGCGACTTCCCGGCCGCGGTCGCGCGGGCCGGGCGGGCGCTGGCCGAGTTCCGCATCCGCGGCGTCACCACCAACATTCCGTTCCTGCAGGCGGTGCTCGACGATCCGGACTTCAAGGCGGGCCGGGTCACCACCTCGTTCATCGATGAGCGGCCGCAACTGCTGACGCTGCGCGGCTCGGCCGACCGCGGCACCAAGATTCTCAACTATCTGGCCGATATCACCGTGAACAAGCCGCACGGTGAACGGCCGACGACGGTCTACCCGCACGACAAACTGCCCGCCATCGACCTGTCCGTGCCCCCGCCGGACGGCTCGCGGCAGCGGCTGTTGCGTTTGGGCCCTGAGGGTTTCGCGCGGGATCTGCGCGCGCAGGCGGCCGTCGGCGTCACCGACACGACCTTCCGGGACGCGCATCAGTCCCTGCTCGCCACCCGGGTGCGCACCAACGGTCTGCTCGGCGTCGCCGGGCATGTCGCGCGGTTGACGCCGGAGCTGCTGTCCATCGAGGCGTGGGGCGGCGCGACTTACGATGTGGCGCTGCGGTTCCTGTACGAGGACCCGTGGGAACGCCTGGCCCTGCTGCGCGAAGCGGTGCCCAATATCTGTCTGCAGATGCTGTTGCGCGGGCGCAACACGGTCGGCTACACGCCCTACCCGGAGCAGGTGACCCGCTCGTTCGTCGCCGAGGCGACCGCGACCGGCATCGACATCTTCCGCATCTTCGACGCGCTCAACAACGTCGACCAGATGCGCCCGGCGATCGACGCGGTGCGCGAAACCGGCACGGCCATAGCCGAAGTCGCGCTGAGCTACACCGGTGATCTGTCCAACCCGGACGAAACCCTGTACACCCTGGACTATTACCTGAAACTGGCCGAGCAGATCGTGGACGCGGGCGCGCACGTGCTGGCGATCAAGGATATGGCCGGACTGCTGCGCGCTCCCGCCGCGGCGACTCTGGTCAAGGCCCTGCGGAGCAACTTCGATCTGCCGGTGCACGTGCACACACACGACACTCCCGGCGGTCAGCTGGCCACGTACCTCGCCGCCTGGCAGGCCGGCGCCGACGCGGTCGACGGCGCCAGCGCCGCGATGGCCGGAACCACCAGTCAGCCCGCACTTTCCGCGATCGTCGCGGCCGCGGCGCACAGCGAACGCGACACCGGGCTGAACCTGCAGAACGTGTGCGATCTCGAGCCGTACTGGGAGGCGCTGCGAAAGGTGTACGCGCCGTTCGAATCCGGGCTGCCGGCCCCGACCGGCCGGGTGTACACCCACGAGATCCCCGGGGGTCAGCTGTCGAACCTGCGTCAGCAGGCCATCGCGCTCGGCCTCGGCGACCGGTTCGAAGAGGTGGAAGCCAAATACGCGGCGGCCGACCGGCTGCTGGGCCGCTTGGTGAAGGTGACGCCGTCGTCGAAGGTAGTCGGCGACCTGGCCCTGTCCCTGGTCGGCACCGGCGTGGACATCGAAGATTTCGCCGCCGACCCCGGTCGCTTCGACATCCCCGATTCCGTGATCGGTTTCCTGCGTGGCGAACTCGGCACCCCGGCGGGTGGCTGGCCGGAACCGTTCCGCAGCCGCGCGCTGGCAGGCCGCGGCCCGGCCAAGCCCGAAACCCCGCTCACCGCGGCGGACGAGGCCGGACTGGCGGGCAGCTCCGAGGAGCGCCGGGCCACCCTCAACCGGCTGCTGTTCCCCGCGCCCACCGCCGAATTCCTCGCACACCGGGAGAAGTACGGCGACACCATGGGGCTCTCGGCGAACCAGTTCTTCTACGGTCTGCGCCACGGTGAGGAACACCGCGTGCAGCTGGAGAAGGGCGTCACGCTGCTGATCGGCCTCGAAGCCATCTCCGAACCCGACGAGCGCGGCATGCGCACGGTCATGTGCATCCTCAACGGGCAGCTGCGCCCGGTCGCGGTCCGGGACCGGTCCATCGCCAGCGAGATCCCGGCCGCGGAGAAGGCGGACAAGGGCAACGCGAGCCACATCGCCGCCCCGTTCGCCGGCGTCGTGACATTGGCTGTGTCCGAAGGTGATTCGATCGCGGCCGGCGACACCATCGGCACCATCGAGGCAATGAAGATGGAGGCGGCGATCACCGCGCCGCGCGCGGGCACCGTCGGCCGGGTCGCGATCGGCCAGGTGCAGCAGGTCGAGGGTGGCGATCTGCTGATCGAGCTGGCGTTGCGCGAGTCCGCGGCCGAATGACGCGGATCGTCGCCGGAACGGCGGGTGGGCGGCGCCTGCGGGTGCCGCCCGCCGGTACCCGCCCGACCTCTGATCGGGTGCGCGAGGCGCTGTTCAGCGCGCTCGACGCCCGGATCGACTTCGACGGTGCCCGAGTGCTCGACCTGTACGCGGGGTCGGGTGCGCTCGGGTTGGAGGCGCTCTCGCGCGGTGCCGCGCACGCGTTGCTGGTCGAATCCGATCGCAAGGCCGCGGCGATCGTGCGCGGCAATATCGCCGACCTCGGGCTGCCCGGGGCGGAGCTACGTCTCGGCACGGTCTCGTCGGTGCTGGCGCTGGGCGGTGCGGGCGAATTCGACCTGGTGTTCTCCGATCCGCCGTATGCGGTCGAGACCGACGCGGTGCTCGCGGATCTGCGCGCGCTGACCCGAGGCTGGCTGCGCCCGGACGCCTTGGTGGTGGTGGAGCGATCCATCCGGTCACCGGAGATCGTCTGGCCCGCAGGGTATTCCGCGCTGAAGCCGCGCAAATACGGGGAAACGCGGATCGAGCTGGCGACGTTCGAATAGTCCCGGTGTGGCCTGGCGCACCCACTGTGGTGTGGGGCGGGTCGACACGATAGCGTCTGACCATGGCTGGAGCACTGTGCCCCGGGTCCTTCGACCCCGTGACCAACGGACACATCGACGTCTTCACCCGGGCCGCGGCCCAGTTCGACGAGGTCGTTGTCACCGTCATGATCAACAAGAACAAGCAGGGCATGTTCAGCGTCGACGAGCGCATGGAGATGCTGCGCGAGTCGACCGCGCACCTGCCCAACGTCCGGGTGGAGTCCTGGTACGGGCTGCTGGTCGATTTCGCCAAGGAGCAGAACGTCACCGCGATCGTGAAGGGCCTGCGCGACGCCACCGACTTCGGTTACGAACTGCAAATGGCGCAGATGAACAAAAAGCTTTCCGGCGTAGAAACCTTCTTCATAGCCACCAACCCCGCCTTCGGCTACCTCTCCAGCTCCCTCGTCAAAGAAGTAGCAGCCTTCGGCGGCGACGTAGTAGACATGCTCCCCCCCTCAGTCCACAAACGCCTCCTAGCCCGCCTCGCCGACCGCAAAAGCTGATCGAACCCGCCGCCTCCGTCGCACAAAGTCACCGCGCTGATACGGACAAAGATCGAATGGGTTCGGATTCTGCTGGAGCCGAGTTCGTCATAATGGGGACGGATTTCGAGCTCATCAGGCAGCTGACACGTCAAATGGGGGACGTGAACCGGGCGGCGATGGTCGGACATGGTTGGACTTGGGAGATCGATACGCTCTTGTACGAGCTCGTGAAGTCGATTCCGCGAGAGGTGGCATCGACGGCTCGGGTCAGGATCGTTGCGGGGGATCGAACAGTCGACGAGGCCGAAGTGCCGGAGCGGGTGCTCAGGTTGGACGGCGAAGTTGTGCGGCATGTTCCTCGGCCTGTGTTCGAGCTGTGGCCGGCTCTTCTTGCCGCTACCTGGGAACTGTTGGGGCCCAAGGAGGCGCGTTATCGCACCGGCTACGACGCGGACGAGATCACGGCTGCCCTGGGTTCGGTGACGGAGGCGGTTCGCGAGGCCCTTCGTAACTCTGGATAGGAATCAGCCCCGGGTCGAGTTCGGCGCCGGGGCTGATTCGTGGGCTGCGGTGATGGTTCAGAAGACCAGGCCGCGCAGGGCCAGGAAGCGCATGCCGCCTACTGCTGCGGTGATGGCGAGGATGGCGGTGGCCTCGGCGGGGCCGCCGATGCTGGGGGCCCAGACGTCGAGGGCGGCCAGGCCCGCAGTGGTGATGGCGAGGCCGACGAGGGCCAAGCCGCCGCCTTCCCACTGGGCGGTGAACCAGCCGACGCGACCGCGGGCGTGGAAGGTGAGCTGGCGGTGCAGTTCGTTGGCGATGACGGTGCTGACGATCGAGCCGACCACGTTGGCGATCAGCGGACCGATGCCGTGCATCGCGAAGAACAGCAGGACGTAGGCGATATTGCTGGAGCCGCCGACCAGGGCGAAGCGGATGAGCTGGGCGAACGCGCGGTCGCCGCGCAGGTAGGTGATCAGCTGCTCGAATCGCGCCGCGACGGGTGCTGCGGGTAGCACCGGGTACGGGCCGACCCACGGCAGGAACAAGCTGGTCGCGTTTGCTCCCGCCGGTCGCTCCAGATCCAGAACTGTCATGGTCTTTCCGATCGAACAGGGCCTTCGAGTGGGACAACAGCGACGGTGATCGCTTCCTTCCCGCCGGGCTCTCGGCAGGTTTCGCACAAAACCTGTCGACAACGGGCGGACCGGTGTGTCCCTTGCTCTCTGGCTTCCTCCATCCCGCAGGTCCCGGTGGGGGCTGCGCGCTAAGCCGAAGACCTTGTCGATCTTCCTATCGAAGGTACCACGAAGTGGAGGCTTATCCTCCACTTGATTTATGTGGCGTGCGAGACACTGGCACGACACACCGGAAGGTGACTCGGCACAAGCCGTGACGAGGGGCACACTGGGGCTCGGCGGAGAGTTCGCCGTGAGTCGTAGGAGAGTGGGGTAGTCAGCATGTACCGCGTATTCGAAGCACTCGACGAGCTGGTCGCCATCGTCGAGGAGGCGCGTGGCATCCCGCCGACCCGCAGCTGCATCGTGCCGCGCGGCGACGTGCTCGAATTGCTCGACGACGTGCGCGACGCGTTGCCGGGCGAACTGGACGACGCCCAGGATGTGCTCGACATCCGGGACAAGATCGTGTCCGACGCCCGCTCGGCCGCCGACGTGACGGTGACCAGTGCCAACGAGCAGGCCGCGCACACCATCGGCTCGGCTCGGGAAGAAGCCGACCGCATCCTCGCCGACGCGAAGGCGCACGCCGACCGGATGGTGGCCGAGGCCAGCGCGCACGCCGACCATCTGGTCAACACCGCACAGGCCGAGGCCGATCGCGTGATCGCCGACGGCAACGCCGAATTCGAGGCCGTCACCAACCGGGCCCGGGTGGAGTCGGAGCGAATGATCGAGGCGGGCAAGGCTTCTTACGATCGCTCGGTGGCCGACGGGGAAGCGGAGCGGGACCGGCTCGTCTCGCAGACCGAGGTGGTGCGGGCCGCGCACGCCGAATCCGCGCGGGTGATCGATGCGGCGCACGCCGACGCCGACGCGATGCGCGAGGAATGCGACCACTACGTCGACTCGAAACTCGCCGACTTCGAGGAAACCCTCTCCAATACCTTGCGCACGGTCGGCCGCGGCCGCCATCAGCTGCGCTCCGGCGCGGGCGCCCCCGACTACGCCGGCGAATATCGCCGCTAGCGCAGGCAGTGCCTGAGTCGAGCTGCTGCCGCGCACGTCTTGGTGCCGCGCGCGCATGTTTTGCGAACGACACGCGCGCGGGATGTGGAAGAACGCGCGCGAAAATCGACCTGCGCCGATTTGGGCGGACGCCGCTGCTCGCGTACCGTTGAGTGGTTGCCCATTCCCCCCGATTGTGAAGTGAGTTCGTGATGCCCGCCGGTTCCGGTTCTGCCTCGCGTCCGCGCTCGGCCTCGCGCCGGGAGCCGGACGCGGCTTTCGTGCTGGACGTGCGCAGCCTCGGCCGCCGGCCGGGGACGATGCGTGAACTGCAGCGCAGCTTCGATACCACCGCGCGGATCGGCCTCGACCTGATCGGCGTCCCGGTGGGTGCGCAGGTGGAGCTCGATCTGCAGTTGCAGGCGGTGTCCGAGGGTGTGCTGGTGACCGGAGCGGTGCACGCGCCCATCGAAGGCGAGTGCTCGCGCTGCCTCGAACCGTTCACCGATCACATCGATCTGCACCTCACCGAGCTGTTCGCCTACCCGGACAGCACCACCGAGCAGACCACCGACGACGACGAGGTCTACCGCATGGTGGACGACACCATCGACCTCGAACCGGTGATCATCGACGCGATCGGGCTGGAACTGCCGCTGCAGCCGCTGTGCACCCCGGACTGTGCCGGACTATGCGCGGAATGCGGCGTACGGATGGCGATTGCGGGTTCTGCGCACTCGCATGAGATACTTGACCCTCGCTGGGCCGGGCTGGCGAAGTTCGCCACCGAATCGCCCGGTAACGGCAGCCCCGAACCGGGTGCGGCCACAGCAACAGACCACTCAGCCGATATGGTAAGCAATAGGACAGAGGAGAAGTAGTCGTGGCCGTTCCCAAGCGCCGGATGTCCCGTTCCAACACCAGGTCGCGGCGCAGCCAGTGGAAGGCCACCGCGCCGACCCTGATCACCTGCCCGAACCGCGCCTGCGGTGAGAAGACCCTGCCGCACATCGCGTGCCCGTCCTGCGGCACCTACAAGGGTCGCCAGGTCACCGCTGCTGTCTGACAGTTCGACCTGTCGTATCGACGTGACTGATGAACCAGACTCGTCCGGTGCGCACGCGAGCCTGCTCGCGGCGCTCGGCGTCGAGGTGCAGCCGGAGTTGCTGCGCCTGGCGCTGACGCACCGGTCCTACGCATACGAGAACGGCGGGCTGCCGACCAACGAGCGCCTGGAGTTCCTCGGCGATTCCGTCCTCGGACTGAGCATCACCGAGCGGCTGTATCACGAGCACCCGGACAAGTCCGAGGGTGAGCTGGCGAAGCTGCGCGCGAGCGTGGTGAACATGCACGCGCTCGCCGAGGTGGCTCGTCAGCTCGGCGCGGGTGGTCTCGGTGCGCACCTGCTGCTCGGCAAGGGCGAAGAGCTCACCGGCGGCCGGGACAAGCCGAGCATCCTCGCCGACGGGATGGAGTCGCTGCTCGGTGCGGTGCACCTGGAGCACGGCATCGATGTCGCGCGCGCGGTGGTGTTGCGCCTGTTCGCCGACCTGCTCGAGCGCGGTCCCCGCATGGGAGCCGGGCTCGACTGGAAGACGAGCCTGCAGGAGCTCACCGCGGAGCGCGGTCTCGGCGTGCCCAGCTACGAGATCACCTCGACCGGTCCCGATCACGACAAGGAATTCACCGCGACCACGATGATCGGCGGCCAGGCCTACGGCCAGGGCGTCGGCCGATCGAAGAAGGAAGCCGAGCAGAAGGCCGCGGGCACCGCCTACCAGGCGCTGACCGCCGAAGCCTGACCGTGCCCGAACTTCCCGAGGTCGAGGTCGTCCGGCGCGGTATCGCCGAACACGTGGTCGGCCGGGTCATCGACTCGGTCGCGATCACCCATCCCCGCTCGGTGCGCCGTCATCTCGAAGGCGCCGCCGATCTCGCCGCACGGCTGGCCGGACTGAAGGTCCAGTCCGCCGAGCGGCGGGGCAAATTCCTCTGGCTCACCTTCGACGAGCCGGACACGTCCCTGGTCGTGCACCTGGGGATGAGCGGGCAGATGCTGGTGCAACCCGCCGACGCGCCGCTGGAGAAGCACGCGCACATCCGGGCCACCCTGCACGACGGCACCCAATTGCGGTTCGTCGATCAGCGCACCTTCGGCGGCTGGGCGCTCGCGCCGCTGGTCGAGGTGGACGGCACGCTCGTGCCGGAACCGGTCGCGCACATCGCCCGTGACCCGCTGGACCCGCGCTTCGACGTCGAGTCCGTGGTGCGCGCGATCCGCGCCAAACAGACCGAGATCAAACGTGTGCTGCTCGATCAGAGCGTGATCTCCGGCATCGGCAACATCTACGCCGACGAATCCCTGTGGCGCGCAAAGCTGCACGGCACCCGCCTCGCTTCCGGCCTGTCCCGCCCCGTGCTGCGCGGCCTGCTCGCCGATGTCGGCGCGGTGATGGGGGAGGCGCTCGCCGCGGGTGGCACCTCGTTCGACGCGCTGTATGTGAACGTCAACGGACAGTCCGGCTATTTCGAGCGTTCCCTCGCCGTGTACGGGCGCGAGGACGAGCCGTGCCGCCGCTGCGGGGCCGCGATCCAGCGGGAGAAGTTCATGAATCGTTCCTCCTATTCTTGCCCGCGGTGCCA
Source organism: Nocardia brasiliensis NBRC 14402 (assembly GCF_000308475.2). Taxonomy (GTDB): domain Bacteria; phylum Actinomycetota; class Actinomycetes; order Mycobacteriales; family Mycobacteriaceae; genus Nocardia; species Nocardia brasiliensis. The sequence goes on from NZ_BAFT02000016.1 coordinate 220,309, forward strand.
GACGAAGCCTCGCCCTCGTTAGGGAGCACGAGCTACCTTTCTTGTAGGCGGTCCGGGTGTCGGGGCCGTGGAGGAAGGACATATGCGCAAGCTCACGTACTACGTAGCGTCGACCATCGACGGATTCATCGCCACCGATGACGGGTCGGTCGATTTCTTCCCGGTCGGCGGCGACCACGGCCCTGCGATCACCGCGCAGTACCCCGAGACGCTGCCGACCAAGGTGCGCGAGTCGCTCGGCATCGATAAGCGCAACCGCTATTTCGACACCGTGCTGATGGGTCGCAAGACGCACGATTTCGGCGTGCGCACGGGTACGTCGAGCCCGTATTCGCATCTGAAACAGTACGTGGTGTCGACGACGCTGCCAGAGGATCCCGACCCGGACGTCGAGTTGATCGCCGCGGATCCGCTGGCGAAGGTGCGCGAGCTCAAGCGCGAACCCGGACTGGGCATCTGGTTGTGCGGCGGCGGTGAACTCGCCCAGGTGTTGCTGCCGGAGATCGATCAGATCTTCCTCAAGTTGTACCCGGTACTGCTCGGGCACGGCCGGTCGCTGTTCGGCACCGGTCCACGGCTGCCCGACGCGGCCCGGTTCCGGGTGATCACCAGCCGTGTCTTCGAGGACGGAGTGGCGTTCATGAAGTACAGCAGGATTCGTTAACCGCGGTGGCGGAAGACGATTCGAGCGCGACCGGCCCGGCGGCGACGCCGGGCCCGGTCGAGGTGCTGCGCGAAATCGGCTTCTGGCTGGAACGCGCGCGGGCCGAGACCTATCGGGTGAAGGCCTACCGCAAGGCCGCCGATATCGTGGCGGGACTGTCCGCGGCGGAACGCGCGGCACACCAGGCGGCGCACAGCTGGCGGGAGATCCCCGGGATCGGCCCGAAAACCGCGGCGGTGATCGAACAGGCGTCGGCCGGCGTGCTGCCGCAGTATCTGATCGATCAGCGCAACGCCGCGAAGCCGATCGGCGCGCCCGGTAAGGCGCTGCGCACCCGCCTGCGCGGCGATCTGCACACCCATTCGGATTGGTCCGACGGTGGCAGCCCGATCGCGGAGATGATGGGCGTCGCCGCCGCGCTCGGGCACGAATACTGTGCGCTGACCGATCATTCGCCCCGGCTGACCGTGGCGAACGGCCTGTCCGCGAGCCGGTTGCGCAAGCAGTTGGACGTCGTCGCCGAACTGAACGAGCGGATGGCGCCGTTCCGCATCCTGACCGGCATCGAGGTGGACATCCTCGACGACGGCACCCTGGATCAGCAGGCCGATCTGCTCGCCGAACTCGATATCGTGGTGGCGAGCGTGCATTCGCACCTGCGCGCGGACAGCGCGACGATGACCAAGCGGATGGTCTACGCGGTCGCCAATCCCAATGTGGACGTGCTCGGGCATTGCACGGGCAGGCTGGTCACCGGTGGTCGCGGCACCCGGCCGGAGTCGAGCTTCGACGCCGAGGTGGTGTTCGAGGCGTGCCGCAAGTTCGGCACCGCCGTCGAGATCAACAGCAGGCCCGAACGACGCGATCCCCCTTCGCGTTTGATGCGGCTGGCGCTCGAGATGGATTGCCTGTTCGCCATCGATACCGACGCGCACGCGCCCGGTCAGCTGGATTGGCAGGGCTACGGCTGCGAACGCGCGGTGGCCAATGATGTTCCGGCCGAACGCGTGATCAACACCTGGCCGCTGGCCGAGCTGCTGGCCTGGACGGCGACCGCCGAAGTTTGATGGCCGCCGGATCGTGAATTGTGCGGGAACGCGTCACACTCGCGGCCGCTGTCTCGTCCATCTGTTGTACGAGGACATCGAGGAAAGGACGTCACCGTGGCACGGATGAAGCTCGCAGAGGTCGCCCCCGAGTACTACAAGGCGTGGTTCGAGGCGGAGAAGGCGATCCGGCGCGGTCCGCTGAATCCGGTGGTGCGCGAGCTGGTGAAGATTCGCGCGTCCCAGATCAACGGCTGCGTGTACTGCATCGACCTGCACACCACCGATGCGCGCCTGGCGGGGGAGACCGAGAAGCGGATCTACCAGCTCGACGCCTGGCGCGAGTCCGCGCTCTACGACGACACCGAGCGGGCCGCCCTCGCCTACGCGGAGGCGGTCACGAAACTCGGCGAACACGGTGTGAGCGACGAGATCTGGGCCGAGGTCGAGAAACATTTCGACGAGGGCGCGCGGGCCGGGCTGGTCGCGGTCACCGCGATGATCAACCTGTGGAACCGGATCGGGGTCCCGCTGCGGATGCAGCCCGAGGTCGGCTGAGGCGCCGTGCGTGGGCGCCGGGCCGGTGCCCACGCACGGTTCACTCTTTCGGCGGCAGGAACGGCCGGGAGAAGTAGTCCTCGACCGGTAGCGGGCCGGTGTAGCGGCGGCACGGGCACTGCACCCACTCCCACACCGAAGGCGCGACGGAACGGCGTAACTCGGTGTGGCACTCACCATTCGGATCGTGCACCGACAGATCGTGGCCGCAGCCGCACTGCGCGGCGCTCTTCGTCTTGCCGAACGCCGCGCGGTGGCCGTAGCGCCCGATCGCCCAGCCGACGCCGGCGATCCCGGCGCCGACGGCCAGGGTGATGGGATCGAACATGAACACATTGTACGTATACGTATGCCCGCCGGAATCGGCCCGATGTGTCGGTGCCATCGGCGAAGATGGCAGGCATGACGGAACTATCGCTGCGTGAGCTGAACCGAACCCTGCTGGTGCGTCAGATGCTGGCACAGCGGGTCGCGATGACACCGTTGGAGCTCGTCCGGCATCTCGTCGCGGTTCAAGGGCAGGAACCCAATTGGCCCTATGTGGGCCTGTGGTCCCGGCTTACCGATTTCCGGCACGACGATCTGGCTGCCTTACTGCGAGAACGAAAACTGGTGCGGTCCACCATGATCCGCCGCACTGTGCACCTGGCCGACGTGGACGACTTCCGCTGGCTGCGCCCCACGGTGCGCCCGATCGTGCACGCCGCGTTGCAGGCGCCGTACTACCGCGACGAGATCGAGGGTATGGATCTCGCCGAACTCGCCGTCGCGGGAAGGGAATTGCTGTCCGGCCAGATCCTGTCGCGCACCGAGCTGGGCCGCCTGCTCGCCGAACGCTTCCCGGATCGGCACGCGCGCAGGCTCGCCGAGGCGGCGGAACTGCTGGTGCCGATGGTGCACAGCCCGGTGACCGGGGCCTGGGGCAAATGGCGCAACCGGTCGGTGACGGTCGCGCTCGCCGACGAGTGGATCGGGGTGCCGATGTCGACCGAGCCGCACGCGCAGACCTTGATCCTGCGGTACCTGGCGGCGTTCGGTCCCGCCACGGTGGCCGATATGCAGGCGTGGGCGGGGGTGACCAAGCTCGCCGAGGTGGTGGACGAGATGCGTTCGAGCCTGCGGGTTTTCACCGACGACCAGCATCGCGTGCTGTTCGACCTGCCCGACGCGCCGCTGGCCGATCCGGGCCTGCCGATGCCCGTGCGCTTCCTGCCCGCCTTCGACAACGCGCTGCTCGGGCACAAGGACCGGCGCCGGATCATCAGCGAGGAGGATCGGCAACGGATCGCCAAGGAGGCCTCCGGCGGGGTGCCGATGTACCTGGTCGACGGTTTCGTGCACGGCCGATGGGCGTTGGAGGACAGCACCATTCGGGTCACGCCCTGGCACCCGCTGTCTGCAGCCGACGAGTCCGCCCTGCGCGCCGAGGCCGAGCGCCTGCTCGGATTCGTCGCCTCCGGTCAGGACGGAAAGATCATCATCGAGGGCTGACCCGAGGGCGCGGAGCCGGGTGGGACTACTCGGGCAAGGGCGCGGCCTGGTCGGCGAAGTGCAGGCCGCGCAGGGCCAGTTCCTCTTCGAGGATTCGGATCGCCTTCGGGCCGACGCCGTGGATGCGCAGCAGGTCCTTCGCCGTCACCGCGGTGAGCTGGTCGTAGCGGGTGTACCCGTGCGCGGCCAGCTCGCGGTTGGCGACCTTGCCCATCCGGTGCGGAAACTCTGCCGCCGACGTTTGCTCCGCCATCACGACCTCCCGTGCGTTGTGATTCCTCGGATAGGCGCACGCTAGCAACACCCACCGACACGGTGCCGGGCGATCGAGGCATGACGAAAGTCTGACGGTGCGGCGTGGAGCACCCGCCGCGGCGCGTTCACCAGGCACGATCGGTCCATGACACGAATTGCACGGCCAGGAGATCCGGCGTGACCGGCATGCGGGTGTTGCTGACCGGCGCGGCCGGATTCATCGGTGCGCATATCCGTCACGCGCTGGCCGCCGCCGGGCACGAGGTGGTCTCGGTCGACCTGATGATCCCGGCGGCGCACGGGCCGGCCGCCGCGGTGCCCGAGGGCGTCCGGCAGGTGGATGTCCGGGACGGGGAGGCCCTCGATGCGCTGCTGCACGACGTCGACGTCGTCTGCCATCAGGCCGCGGTGGTCGGTGCCGGCGTGAGCGCCCAGGATGCGCCCGCCTACGCGAGTCACAACGACTTCGGCACGGCGGTCCTGCTGGCGGCGATGGATCGGGCCGGGTGCCGCAGGCTGGTGCTCGCGTCGTCGATGGTCGTGTACGGCGAGGGGCACTACCGCGGCGCGCGGTGCGGGCCGGTGCAGGTCGGCGTCCGCCGCCCGGCGGATCTCGCGGCGGGGATGTTCGAGCACCGCTGTCCGGCGACCGGCGAGGTCCTCGGCTGGGAAACGGTCCGCGAGGACGCGCCGCTGCGGCCGCGCAGCCTGTACGCGGCAAGCAAACTCGCGCAAGAGAACTACGCCGCCGCGTGGGCGGCGGTGACCGGATCGACGGTGACCGCACTGCGTTATCACAATGTATACGGTGCCGATATGCCCAGGGACACACCGTATTCCGGGGTCGCCGCGATCTTCCGGTCGTCGCTCGAGGCCGGGCAGTCGCCGCAGGTCTTCGAGGACGGCCGGCAGGCAAGGGATTTCGTGCACGTCACCGATATCGCCGCGGCGAACCTCGCGGCCGTCGAGCAGCCGCTGTCCGGCTTCGTCGCGCTCAATGTCTCTTCCGGCCACCCGATCACCATCGGCGAGGTGGCGCAGACCTTGGCCGCGGCGCGCGGCGGCCCGGACCCGGTGGTGACGGGCCGCTATCGGGCCGGCGACGTGCGGCATATCGTCGCCGATCCCGAACAGGCCAGGCGCGTCCTGGGTTTCGTCGCACAGGTGGATCCGGTGGCCGGTCTCACCGAGTTCGCGTTCGCCCCGCTGCGCGACAGCGCGGGGATGTGCGCACCGACCCTGTGAGCGGTCAGTTCCCCGACAGCGGCAGCCGTACCTCGAAACGGCTGCCGCCGGGCCGGTTCTCGGCGGTGATGCGGCCCTGGTGCGCCTCGACCAGACCGGCCGCGATCGCCAAACCCATGCCGCTGCCGGTGGGTACGCCGTCGGCGGCGACCGGGGAGCGCGCGGCGGTGCCGCGATAGGCGACCTCGAAAATGCGCGGCAGGTCCGCCTCGGCGATCCCCGGCCCGGTGTCGTCGACCCGTGCCCACGCCTGACCGTCGGCGGTGCCCGCCGAGAGGGCGACCTCGCCGCCGGGCGGCGTATGCGCGATGGCATTGGACACCAGGTTGGTCAGCACCCGGCCGAGCGCCTGATCGTTCGCGGTGACGACGATGCGCGAATCCGGTTGTTCCGCACGGAGTTCGACCTGGGCGCGGGCCGCGGTCGGCCGGTTCGCGGCGAGTACCTCGTCGATCAGTTCCCGCAGATCCACCGGCTCCAGCTCGAGGCGCAGCGCGCCCGCGTTGATCTTCGACATCTCGAACAGGTCGTCGACCATGCGGGAGAGCCGATTCGTCTCGACGCCGATCTGCTCGGCGTAGGTCGCCACGTCGGCCTGTCCGCTGACGACACCGTCGGAGAGCGCTTCGGCCATCGCGCGAATGCCCGCCAGCGGAGTCCGCAGGTCATGGCTCACCCAGGCGACCAGCTCGCGGCGGGACTGCTCGGCCGCGCGCTCCTGTTCGAGGATCTGCTTCTCCCAGACCATCTTTCGGGCCTGCTCGCGCCCGAGCAGGATCGCGGCGGGGACGGTGACCGCCGCGACGATGCCGAGCACCACCGCGGTGCGCTGTAGCTCCTGGGTGAACATCAGCCCGCTGACCCCGATCACGCCCGCGAGGGTGGCCAGCGTCGGAATCAGCACCAGCACCGCCATGCTCGTGGTCACCGACCGATTCCTGGTGGTGCGCAGGATGATCGCGCCGACCAGGACCACCGGCAGCGAGCAGGCCAGCGAATAGATGACGAGCTGGGTGGTGTCCTCAGGCATCGACGGCTCCGTTGCCGGTGCGCGCCCACGCGTAACCGCGGCCCCACACGGTTTCGATGCGATGGCTGTCGCCGAGTTTGGCGCGCAGCCGTTTGATGTGCACGGTGACCGTGGACAGGTCGCCGAAATCCCAGCCCCACACCTTGGCGAGCAAGGCTTCCCGGCTGAACACCTGCTGCGGATGCTGCAGCAGGAAGACGAGCAGGTCGAACTCGCGCGGCGTCAGATCCACGGGCGCCCCGGCGACGAGGACGAGCCGGACCGCCGGGCGGATCTCCACGGCGCCGTCGCGCAGCACCGGATGGTCGCTGTCGCGCACCACCTGCGAGCGCCGCAGCACCGAGGCGACGCGCAGCGCGAGTTCCCGTGGGCTGAACGGCTTGGTGACGTAGTCGTCGGCGCCCGCCTCCAGGCCGAGTACCCGGTCGTCCTCGTCGCCGAGGGCGGTGAGCAGGATGACCGGCATGTCCGGTCGCGGGCCCGAGCGGATGCTGCGGCAGATCTCGATGCCGTCCGGCGCGGGCATCATCACGTCGAGCACGGCCAGCTCGATCACCTCGTCCGGATTCGCCAGCGCCGCCGAAGTGGTTGTGCCGTCCGCGGTTTCGCGTACCGTATGGCCGTCGCGCTCGAGATAGCGGCGGACCACGTCCCGGACGACGGGATCGTCGTCGGCGATCAGAATCGTCATGCCCTCACCAGTTCGTCAGGATCGTGTGGACCAGCAGCAGGGTCGCGGCGGCTTGCAGCGCGAGCCAGGGCCGGGCGGTGGCGCGCGGCAGAAAGGCGGTCGCGGCGAGCAACCAGATATCGAACGGTAGCCAGATTCGCTCGGTTTCCGCTTTGCTCAGCCCGCTGAGGTCTGCCGCGAGTATCGCGCACAGGGCCGCGGCGACCAGCAGCGCCGTCGGATCGAGGGCACGCAGCGGGCGCGGCGACAGCGCGCGGGACAGGCCTGCGACGGTCGCGAGGCCCACCGCGCACACCGTCGCGGCCAGGTTGCCCCACCACCAGTACGCATAGGACCGCTCACTGGCTATGCCCTGGTAGTAGCGCTGCACCACGAGGTGATAGCCGTCCAGCCACCAGAAGCCGGCCAGGGTGAACGCGACCACGACCACCAGCGCACCGGCCAGTGCGGGCAGCAGGGGCCGCGCGGTTCGGGCCGCGATCAGCACGGCCACGGCCGGAAGAGCCATCAGGACCAAGCCGTAGCTGAGATAGATGCCGAGCGCGAACAGAACGCCTGCGGCGATCGCGGCGCTGGTCTTGCCGCCGGGCCGCGCCGCGATCGCCAGTAATGCGACGGCCCAGGCGGTGACACCGGCGAACATGGCGTCCGCGGAAACCGCGATCCACAGCGCGGCGGGCGCGAGCACCAGGAACGGCAGCGCCGCCCGAGCTCGATCCTCGGCCCCGAGCGCCCGCAGCGCGACCGCGACGGCGAGCACCGCGCTGGTGCCGATCAGCAGGCAGGCCACGCCCGCCCACGCGCCGCCGCCGAGGCCGAGGCGGTCGAGCAGCACGAAGAAGAGCAACGCGCCCGGCGGATGCCCCGACACGTGCGTGGTCCACGAGTCCGGCTCGAAATCGAGGATGCGGTCGGCGAATCCGCGCAGCATCGCGCCGATGTCGGTGACGCCACCGACCTCGTGCAGATACTCGTTGGGATCGGTGAGCCGGCCGGCGAATCCGCGCTCCCAGCCGTCGACCATGGCGAGCGCGAACGCCCAGCCCAGCGCGGCCGCCCAGGAGACGGCGAGCAACGGACGCCAGGACAACCGGCGGGCGAGCGTGGGGCCCTGTGCCACAACGACAATCGCGAGAGCGATAGCCGGCCCGGTACCCCAGCCCGCGTGCGGCAACCAGTTGCCGAAGAGCGGTGCGGCGCCGGCGTACAGCTTGCTACGCCACGATTCGCCGGCGATTCGCGGGACGACGAAGGCCGCCGTGACGAGCACGGCGGCGCTGCCCGCGCCCACCAGGTCGCCACGGAGCCGGGCCCGCCGCGGGGGATCGAGGACGGAGGTATCGGGCACGGTTATCACGATAGGGCGGCAATCGAGCCGTCTATGCAGATCCCGGCGGTTTTTCTGATGATGTCACTGTTTCGTCACAGGTTTTCGGGCCGTTTCGCGGCCGCGACGGCTTAGCGTCGGCAGCGTGACTCGAACCCAGGTTGATCCTGCCGGAGTGACCGTCGTGATTCCGTGCCGGGACGAAGCTGATGCGTTGCCCGATGTGCTCGCCGCGCTACCCGCCGGATATCACGCCCTCGTGGTGGACAACGGCTCCACCGATGGCACCGGCGCCGTCGCGCGCAGCCGCGGCGCCACGGTGGTGCACGAGGCCAGACCGGGCTACGGCGCGGCCGTGCAGGCGGGCATCGCGGCGGCCCGCACCGAGTTGGTCGCGGTACTCGACGGCGACGGATCGATGGATCCGGCCGAACTGCCCGGCCTCGTCGAATTGGTGCGTGGCGGAGCCGATCTCGCGGTCGGCCGGCGACGGCCCACGCATGCCGGGGTCTGGCCCTGGCACGCCCGGCTCGGCAATCTGCTCGTCGCGCGCCGACTGCGACGCAAATACGGTCTGCCCGTGCACGATATCGCCGCGATGCGGGTGGCGCGGCGGGCCGGAATGCTGTCGCTCGGACCCTTGCACCAGCGGTCCGGCTATCCGCTCGAGCTGCTGGTCGGCGCGGCCGGCGCCGGTTGGCGGGTGGAGGAGCGGGATATCGTCTACCGGCCGCGCGCGGGCGGGGTGTCGAAGGTGTCGGGCTCGTGGCTCGGAACTTTGCGTGCCACCAAGGATTTCCTGGCGGTGCTGCGATGAGCTGCTGTCCGGCGACGCTGCTGGTGATCGCGAAGGCGCCCATCGCGGGCTTCGCCAAAACCCGGCTCTCTCCGCCGCTGACCCCGCACGAAGCGGCCACGGTGGCTGCCGCCGCACTGCTGGACACCCTCGAAGCGGTGCTGCGCAGCGAGGTCGCGCATCGGGTCGTCGCGTTCACCGGCGATCTGTCGGCGGCCGAATGCAGTGGTGAATTGGCAAGGGCGCTGGAGTCGTTCGAGGTCGTACCGCAACGTGGCACGGGTTTCGGTGCGCGCCTGGCGAACGCGCACGCCGATGCCGCGCGTTTCGGTGCGCCGGTATTCCAGATCGGGATGGACACGCCGCAGCTCGGCCCGGAGACCTTGACCGCGGCGGCGCGTGCGCTCGTCGCGGGTGACGGTGCGTTGCTCGGCCCGGCCGAGGACGGCGGCTGGTGGGGACTCGGATTACCGTCGCCGCAACCCGCGCGAGTGCTCGAGCATGTTCCGATGTCCACCGCTCGCACCGGCGAGTTGACGCGGAAGGCGTTGCAGCAGTGCGGGTACGCGGTGACCTCGCTGCCGCGATTCAGCGATGTCGATACCTTCGCCGATGCGCAACGGGTCGCCGCTGCTTCGCGCGGCCGATTCGCCGGGGAGATCCACCGGCTGCGTGAACGCGGGTTGGTGCGATCGTGAGCGGCGTCTGCGGCGTTCCGCGCCGGGCGGGCGGACTCCGCGTCCGCACCGGCCGTCTTGCCACGGCCGGCGGCGGCCGGCGCCGCGATGTGCTCCGCGCGCGCCTGGCCGGAGCGATCGGAGCTTTCGCCGCCGTAGTCGACCGCCCAGCACGGGAGGCGACGTCGTGAGCGGGATCGAGCTGGACGTGTTCGACCGCGCGCTGGCGGGCGAGAAGTGTTGGGTCCGAGATACGGACGGTGTGCGGCATAGCCTGCCGATGGAGCGGTGGCTGGGACTGTCCCGCGCGGATCGTCGTGCGGATCTGACGCTGACCAGATGTTGTGACGGTCCGACGGTGGATCTCGGCTGCGGGCCCGGCCGGTTGGTGGCGGCGCTGCTTCGGCGCGGTGTGCTGGCGCTGGGGGTGGACATCTCCCCAACCGCAGTGGCCATCACCAGGTTTCGTGGTGCGCCCGCGCTACGGCGTGATCTGTTCGGTCCGCTGCCCGGCACGGGACGCTGGGCCTACGCGCTGCTCGCCGACGGCAATATCGGGATCGGCGGCGACCCGGAGCGCATCCTCCGGCGTACCGCGTCCCTGCTCATGCCAGGCGGCGTCGCAGTCGTCGAGTTCGGCCGTCCCGGTACGGGTTCGGCCACTCGGCAGCTCCGCGTCGAGTCACGGGCGCACGTGGGCTGCTGGTTCCCGTGGGCCACGGTGAGCATCGACCATGCGGCAGATCTCGCGCGCGGCACCGGGTTTCGGGTGCTCGACACAGCGGACGTGGGCGGCAGGCACATCGCATGGTTGCGCAGTCGCCGAGTTTCCCGCGCCGCGATGCGATCGCGACCGGTTCGCGTCGGGGCATAGGAGGTCCGCGTGCTGGGCTGGGATGAGATCGGATCGGCCTGTCGAGTTCGACCGGGCGGATCCGGCGGATCATTCGGTCGCCGGGGCTTTCCGCCGTCGGTTGGCCATGGCGTAGTTGGTGCGGCGGTAGGCACGCTCCGTCTTCCTGTTCATGACTATTCGAGCATTCGAGGCGGTGTCCGATGACTGTGCACGAATCCGCTGAGCGCACGGGCGGATCGGACGATCGGTGGTACCGGGTGTCCGGCGCCCGCGGCCCGGAGGTGGCGAGCCGGGTGGGCCTCGCGCTCGGTGCGGCGATCCTGATCTGCTTTGTGACCGGGCTGCTGAGCCACTGGATTCAGCATCCGCCGAGCTGGTTCTGGTGGCCTGCGCACCCGGTGTGGCTGTACCGGTTGACGCAAGGGCTGCACGTCGTTTCGGGTGTCGCCGCGATTCCGATGCTGCTGGTGAAACTTTGGGCCGTGTACCCGAAGCTGTTCGAGCGCCCGGTGCTCGGATCGCCGCTGCGCATGCTGGAGCGCGGATCGATCGCGGTGCTGGTCGGCGCGATGGTGTTCGAGCTGTCGACCGGACTGTTGAACATCGCGCAGTACTACCCGTGGAAGTTCTTCTTTCGCACCGCGCATTACGCGATGGCCTTTGTCGCGACGGGTGCGTTGGCGGTGCACCTCGCGGTGAAGCTGCCGGTGATCCGGGCGGCGTTGAGCCGTCCGATCGATACGGAGCCCGCAGACCGCGAGGCTGCAGAAGGGGCGGGCGCGCGCCATGTTTCACGACGGACGGTGCTGACCGCGGCTTGCGTTTCCGCGGGCGCGGCGACCTTGGCGATGGCCGGTCAGACGGTTCCGTTCCTGCGCTGGGCCGCTGTGCTCGCACCGCGTAGTGGCGAAGGGCCGCAGGGACTTCCGGTCAACAGGACCGCCGCGTCCGCCGGTGTCGGCGGGCCGGCGCGGGCAGCGGACTATCGGCTGATCGTCCAGGTCGGTGACCGGAAACGCGCCTTCACCAGGGACGAACTGTTGGCCATGCCGCAGACGCGGGCCAGGTTGCCGATCGCCTGTGTCGAGGGCTGGAGTGCCACCGCCGACTGGTCCGGTGTGCGCCTGCGTGATCTGCTCGCCGCGGTGGGACCGTATCCCGGTGGTGACGTACATTTCCGATCGCTGGAGACCAACGGCATCTATGCGAGTTCGACACTGCCGCAACGACATGTCGCCGACGCGGACACGCTGGTGGCGCTGTCGTTGAACGGCGCGACGCTCGACCTCGACCACGGCTACCCGTGCCGCCTCATCGCGCCCAGCCGGCCGGGAGTGCTGCAGACGAAATGGCTTTCGACGATCGAGGCCCGATCATGACCGTGATTCGGCTGTTGTTGCTGCTGGCGGGCGGCTGGCTCGGGTGGTACGGGATCACGTTGCTGCTCGACTTCCCGCGGGCGGACCTGATCTCGATCGCCGTGTGGTTCGCGGGTGGCATCCTGTTGCACGACGCGGTTTTCGCGCCGCTGTGCGCCGCGGCCGGCGTCACCGCTCGCCGGTTCCTGCCGGGCATCTGGTGGGGACCTGCCGCGTGCGGTGCGGTTTGTACGGTGGCGCTGCTGGCGATCGCCGCGCCCGTGCTCGACCGCGGTCACGCCATGCCGGACAACCCCACGGTGCTGGACCGGAACTATCCCCTCGGCCTGGTGGCCGCGCTGGTAATGGTCTGGATGCTGGTGGGTGCCGCCGGGGCGGCGAAACTCGTAGATCGGCGCCGCCGGCGCGACACCACGACCCGAAGGAGCACTTCGTGACCACCTACGACGACCTGCGCGCTCTGTTCGTCAACTGCACTTTGAAACGCTCGCCCGAGGTGAGCAACACGCAGGGCCTGATCGATATCAGTGCCCGCATCATGGCGAAGAACGGCGTGCAGGTCGCCCAGATCCGGGCCGTCGATCACGACATCGCCTTCGGCGTCTGGCCCGACATGACCGAGCACGGCTGGCCCACCGACGAATGGCCCGCACTGCAACGGCAGGTGATGGACGCCGACATCCTGGTGCTGGCGGGCCCGATCTGGTTGGGCGACAACAGTTCCGTCACCAAACAGGTCATCGAGCGGCTCTACGCCAACTCGTCGATCCTCAACGAGCACGGCCAGTACGCGTACTACGGCCGCGTGGGCGGCTGCCTCATCACCGGCAACGAGGACGGGGTCAAGCACTGCGCGATGAACATCCTCTACAGCCTGCAGCATCTCGGCTACACCATCCCGCCGCAGGCCGACGCGGGCTGGATCGGCGAAGCGGGCCCCGGCCCGTCCTATCTCGATCCCGGCTCCGGCGGCCCCGACAACGATTTCACCAACCGCAACACCACCTTCATGACCTGGAACCTGCTGCACCTGGCCCGAATGCTCAAGGACGCCAACGGCATCCCCGCCCACGGCAACCAGCGCTCGGAGTGGGACGCCGGCTGTCGCTTCGATTTCGAGAACCCCGAATACCGCTGATCGCCGCCGGACACGCAAGGGCCGGTGGGCGTAGACGCCACCGGCCCTTGCGCTTTCGCACCGCTACCCGCGGAACGGGTACCGCTGGTCGAGGTCGAGGTTCAACTCGACCACGTTGACCCGTGGTTCGCCGAGGAAGCCCAGTGTGCGGCCGTCGGTGTGCGCGTCCACCACCTGACGGACCTGACCCTCGGAGATGTTGCGCGCCTTGGCGACTCGGGCGACCTGGAGGTCCGCGTACCGCGGCGAGATATGCGGGTCCAGGCCACTGCCGCTGGCGGTTACCGCGTCGGAGGGCACCGGGGTGTCGACCGGGGCGTCGCCGAAGATCGGCACGATCCGGCCCGCCGCGTAGTCCTCGCCGGGCTGGGCGCACTCGACCTGGACGCCCTTGTAGGCGGACAGAAACGGCGTCGCCGGGCACGCCTCGTTGACGCTCACGACCCGGGTGGGATGGGCCACCTCGCCGCGGCCGTCGCGCGGCCCGATCACCGAGAGCACCGCGCCCACACCGGTCTTCGTGCAGAACGGCCGGGCGCCGTCGACCCCCTCACGGTCGGCGATCGCCTTGCTGCGGGCGCAGACGGTGGACAGCAGGCTCAGCTTGGTCTCGGCCGGATCGGCGGCGAGCGTGTCCACGATGCTTTCCGGACCCAGGTTGGACGCGGCGGTGCCCATCGGGTCGTACCCGTTGGTCCCGGCCGCGGAGGGCCTGCTCTGGAAGTACTGCACCAGCGCGTTGCCGTCGGTGTCGGTGAACGACTGGCCGATCAGGCTGGAGCCGACGACGGTGCCGCCGGATCTCACCAGCGACCCGTCCGCCTTGTCGTGCAGGCCGGGTAACTGAGCCACGGCGAAAACCACCAGGGGATAGGCGATTCCGGTGATCGCGGTGAGCACCAGCAGCGCGCGCAGTGCGGCCACGTGCTGCCGGATCCAGGTCGAAGTACGCATGTCAGGACATCCCGGGGAGGAGTTGGACGACGAGGTCGATGAGTTTGATGCCGATGAACGGCGCGATGATGCCGCCGAGGCCGTAGATCGTCAGGTTGCGGCTCAACAACTTCGACGCGTTGCTCGGCGTGTAGTTCACGCCGCGCAGTGAGAGCGGGATCAGCGCGACGATGACGATCGCGTTGAAGATCACCGCGGACAGGATCGCCGACTGCGGGCTGGCCAGTCGCATGATGTTGAGCTTGTCCAGGCCGGGGAACAGCGCGATGAACAGCGCGGGCAGGATCGCGAAGTATTTGGCGATGTCGTTGGCGATCGAGAAGGTGGTCAGCGCCCCGCGGGTGATGAGCAGCTGCTTGCCGATCTCGACGATCTCGATGAGCTTGGTCGGGTCCGAGTCCAGATCGACCATGTTGCCCGCTTCTTTGGCGGCCGAGGTGCCGGTGTTCATCGCGACGCCGACGTCGGCCTGGGCGAGCGCGGGCGCGTCGTTGGTGCCGTCGCCGGTCATCGCGACCAGCCGGCCGCCGTCCTGTTCCTTCTTGATCAACGCCAGCTTGTCCTCCGGCGTCGCCTCGGCGAGGAAGTCGTCGACGCCCGCTTCGTCGGCGATCGCCTTGGCGGTCAACGGATTGTCGCCGGTGACCATGACGGTGCGAATGCCCATCCGGCGCATCTCGTCGAACCGCTCGCGCATGCCCTGCTTGACGACGTCCTTGAGATGGATCACGCCCAGCAGCCGGGCGGTGCCGTCCTTCAGCTCGCCGACCACCAGTGGGGTGCCGCCGGAGGCGGATACGCCGTCCACGGTCACGCCGACGTCGGTGGGCACCACGCCGCCCTGGGCGCGCACCCATTCGATCACCGCGCTCGCGGCGCCCTTGCGCAGCTGGTGCCCGCCGGTGAGGTCGACACCCGACATCCGGGTCTGCGCGGTGAATTCCACCCAGGTGGCGCCTTTCAGCTCACCGGGTGTGCGCTCGCGCTTGCCGAACGCCTGCTTCGCATACACGACGATGGAACGGCCTTCGGGAGTTTCGTCGGCGAGGCTGGACAGTTGCGCCGCGTCGGCCAGTTCGTCGGCCGAAATACCGGGCATCGGAACGAAATCCGAGGCTTGCCGATTGCCGAGGGTGATGGTGCCGGTCTTGTCCAGCAGCAGCGTGTTCACATCGCCCGCGGCCTCGACCGCGCGGCCGGACATGGCCAGCACGTTGCGCTGGACGAGCCGGTCCATGCCCGCGATGCCGATGGCGGACAGCAGGGCGCCGATGGTGGTCGGAATAAGGCATACCAGCAGCGAGACCAGCACGATGCCGGTGATGCCGTTGACGTCCAGCGCCGCCGTGTCCGGCACGCCGGGGTTGTTCGCCTTCGAGAAGATCGCCAGCGGCTGCAAGGTCACCACCGCGAACACGAAGATGACGGTGAGCGAGGCGAGCAGGATGTTCAGCGCGATCTCGTTCGGCGTCTTCTGCCTGCTCGCGCCCTCGACCAGGGCGATCATCTTGTCGATGAAGCTCTTGCCGGGCTCCTGGGTGATCTTGACGACGATCCGGTCGGACAGCACCGTGGTGCCGCCGGTGACCGCCGAACGGTCCCCGCCGGATTCCCGGATGACCGGCGCGGATTCGCCGGTGATCGCCGACTCGTCCACCGAGGCAATGCCTTCCACGACATCGCCGTCGCCGGGGACGACCTGGCCGGCCTCGACCACCACGTGGTCGCCGCGCTGCAACTCCGGCGCCGCGACGCCTTCCTCGACGATCGGGCCACCCGGCGTCCAGTCGACCAGTCGCCGGGCCACGGTGTCGGTCTTGGCTTTTCGCAACGTGTCGGCCTGGGCCTTGCCGCGCCCTTCGGCGACCGCCTCGGCCAGATTCGCGAAAATGACGGTGAGCCAGAGCCATACGACGATCGTCCAGGCGAAGAAACTGGGGTCGGTGATCGCCAGCACGGTGGACCAGACGGCGCCGAGCTCGACGATGAACATCACCGGATTGCGCCACATGGTGCGCGGATCGAGTTTGCGCACCGCGTCCGGCAGTGAGGTCAGCAGCATCTTCGGGTCGAGCGCACCGCGCGGCACCCGGCCGGCGTTGTGCTCGAGTTGCTTCTTCGACTCGTTGAACTCGTCCGGAACTTCGGCGACTTCAGTAGTGGGACTCGTCATTTCAGTGGATTCCTTCAGCGAGCGGCCCGAGCGCGAGTGCGGGCAGGAAGGTGAGCGCGACCAGGATCACGGTCACGCCGACGACCATGCCGACGAACTGCGGCCGGTGCGTCGGCAGCGTGCCGATCGACTCGGGTGTGCTGCCCTGCTGGGCCAGCGAACCGGCCAGCGCGAGCACGAAGATGATGGGCAGGAACCGGCCGAAGACCATCGCCAGGCCGAGCGCGGTGTTGTACCACTCGGTATTGCCGGACAGGCCGGCGAAGGCCGAACCGTTGTTGTTGGCCGCGGAAGTGAAGGCGTACAGCACTTCCGAGAGTCCGTGCGGTCCGGAGTTCAGCATGCTCGCGCGTTGTCCGGGCATGGCCATCGCAAGCGCGGTGCCCACCAGCACGATCAACGGGCTCACCAGGAAATACGAAGCGGCGAGCTTGATCTCGCGCGGCGTGATCTTCTTGCCGAGGTACTCCGGTGTCCGTCCGACCATCAGACCCGCGACGAAAACGGTGATCACCGCGAGGATCAGCATGCCGTAGAGCCCGGAACCCGTTCCGCCCGGCGCTACTTCGCCGAGCTGCATGTTGAACATCGTCATCATGCCGCCGAGGCTGGTGTAGGAGTCGTGGAACGAATCGACCGCGCCGGTCGAGGTGAGCGTCGTCGCGGATGCGAAGGTCGCGGAATCGGCCACGCCGAAACGGGTTTCGACGCCCTCGAGAGACGCGCCGATCGCGGTCGGCACGGTGCCGTGGTGCGCGAGCTGGAAGACGTTCTGCAACACCGTGCTGACCAGCGCGATGGTGCCCATCACGGCGACGATGGCGTAGCCCTGCTTCTTGCTGCCGACCATGCGGCCGAAGGTGCGCGGCAGCGAGAAGCTGATCATCAGGATCAGGAAGATCTCCACCCAGTTGGTCCAGGTGGTCGGGTTCTCGAACGGATGCGATGAGTTGGCGTTGTAGAAGCCGCCGCCGTTGGTGCCGAGTTCCTTGATCACCTCCTGGCTGGCCACCGGGCCGCCGGGAATGGTCTGCGCGCTGCCGTTCAGCGTCTGTGCGAACTGATCGTGCAGGTGGAAGTTCTGGATCGCGCCGCCGGCGACCAGCACGATGGCGAACACGAATGCGATCGGCAGCAGGATGCGCAGGGTGCCGCGGACCAGATCGACCCAGAAGTTGCCCAGGTCGCCGGTGTGCCTGCGGGCGAAGCCGCGCACCAGCGCGACCGCCACCGCCATGCCGACGGCGGCGGAGACGAAGTTCTGCACCGCGAGCCCGGCCATCTGCACCAGGTGACCCTGGGTCGACTCACCGGAGTAGTTCTGCCAGTTCGTGTTCGTCACGAAGCTGACCGCGGTGTTCCAGGCCAGCGCCGGCGTCATCTCGGTGGCCGGGTCGTTCAGGTGCAGCGGCAGTTTGCCCTGCAACAACTGGAAGAAGAAAAGGAAGAGGATGCCCACCGCGGAGAAGGCCAGCACGCTACGGGCGTAGACGCCCCAGGTCTGCTCCACCTCGGGTTGCACGCCGATGGTCTGGTAGATGACCCGTTCCGCACGGGAGTGTTTGCGCCCGTTGTAGACCCGGAACATGTAGTCGCCGAGCGGCACATGCACCAGGGCGAGCGCGATGATCAGGGAAGCGACGAACGCGATCCCCGCTGTTGTCGTGTTCACCTAGAACCTCTCGGGGAAAAGCAGCGCGGCGATCATGTAGATCGCCACTGCGATGGCGAGAACCAAACCGATCAGGTTCGCGATCACAGCTTTTCCACCCCCCGCTGGATCAGGCCCAGCAGCGCGAAGATCGCCACGGTCAGCACCGTGAACACCACGACAGACATGTCTAACCAACCTCCATCAGCGCTCGTGTTGTCGAGCGCACCAGGGCGAGTCAAGTCTTCGTTCCGGGTCCTGCCGAGGTTCCTTACGACTCCTTTGCGGGTGGAATCATTGCCTTTGCGCTTCGTTTACACCTCGGCCCGGGATCAGTGAAAGGATGCCGTCAAAAGCCGCCGCGATACCGTCAACACACCGTAAAGATCCAGCTCAACCGCGCGGGTGCGGGTAGTAATGGAAGGCCCGGCCAGGCGGATCTCTCCAGCGCAACCGGTTGTTTCGATCGGTCGGAGAAAGGATCGTCATGTCGGCTGTCACCGTGGCCCTGCTCGTCGGGTTCGTGTGCTGCGCGCTGCTCATTCGCGCGCTCCGGAGTCAGGGCGACGAAATGGACGTCGCCGGGGACGGCGAGCGGGTCGGCAGCCTGCACGGCGCGGAGTCGGGGCCGCTGGATGCGTGAGGATCGGGCGCAGCACGCCGATCGATCCGCGGGGTACTCGGTTCCGGGATCGCGGCACGCGATGATGGACCGGTGAAACGCGGCCAACTGCGCATCTACCTCGGCGCCGCGCCGGGAGTCGGTAAGACCTACGCCATGCTCGGCGAGGCCCACCGGCGGCTCGAGCGCGGCCGCGACGTGGTGGCAGCGGTGGTCGAGACGCACGGCCGGGCCAAGACCGCGGCCTTGCTCGAGGGCATCGAACGGATCCCGGCGCGGACGGTGCGCTATCGCGGCGCCGAACTGCCGGAACTCGATGTCGAGGCGGTGCTGCGGCGGCGCCCCACGGTGGCGCTGGTCGACGAGCTCGCGCACACCAACGCGCCGGGCAGCAAACACGAAAAGCGGTGGCAGGACGTCGAAGAACTGCTGGATGCGGGGATCGACGTGATCTCGACGGTCAATGTGCAGCACCTGGAGAGTCTCAACGACGTGGTCGAGCAGATCACCGGGATCCAGCAGAAGGAAACCGTGCCGGACGCGGTGGTGCGCGGCGCCGATCAGGTCGAACTGGTAGATCTCACGCCGGAAGCGTTGCGGCGCAGGCTCTCCCACGGCAACGTGTACGCCGCCGACAAGGTGGACGCCGCGCTGCGCAACTACTTCCGCCCCGGAAACCTCACCGCGCTGCGGGAATTGGCGCTGCTGTGGCTGGCCGATCAGGTCGACGCCGCATTGGCAAAGTATCGGGCGGACCACAAGATCACCGAACTCTGGGAGGCGCGCGAACGCGTGGTCGTCGCGGTGACCGGCGGCCCCGAATCGGAGACCGTGGTGCGCCGGGCGAGCCGCATCGCGAGCAAGGCCAGCGCGGAACTCGTTCTGGTGCATGTGGTTCGGGGCGACGGGCTGGCGGGGGTGTCCACCGCGCGGCTGGCGCGGCTGCGGGAACTGGCGGGGAGTCTGGACGCCTCGCTGCACACCGTCACCGGTGACGACGTGCCGACCGCCCTGCTGGAGTTCGCGCGCGAGGTGAACGCGACGCAACTGGTGCTCGGCACCTCGCGCCGTTCCCGATGGGCGCGGATGCTCGACGAGGGCATCGGCTCCACAGTGGTGCAGCAGTCGGGAAAGATCGACGTGCACATGGTCACCCACGAGGAGGCGCACCGCGGTCTGCGCCGGTCCTCGTTCATGCCGCGCCAGCCGATCCGGGCCTGGCTGGCGGCGGTGCTCGTGCCGATGGCGGTGTGCGGGATCGGCATCGTGTTCCTGGACGGTTTCCTGCAACTCGGCGGGCTCAGCGCGGTGTTCTTCATCGGCGTCGTCGCGGTCGCGCTGCTGGGTGGCGTTGTGCCCGCGGCGTTTTCGGCGCTGCTGTCCGGCCTGCTGCTGAACTGGTTCTTCGCCGACCCGCGCTACAGCCTGACCATCTCCGAGCCGGACAACTTCGTCACCGTGGTGGTGCTGCTGTTCGTCGCGGTGGCGGTGGCGGCGCTGGTCGACGTGGCCGCCAAACAGACGTTGCAGGCGCGGCGCGCGTCGCAGGAAGCCGAGCTGCTGACGATGTTCGCCGGTGCCGTGCTGCACGGCGCGGACCTGCCCAACCTGCTGGAGCAGGTGCGCGAGACCTACGGGCAGCGGGCGGTGAGCATGTTGTGCGGCGAACAAGTGGTTGCCGAAGTGGGGGCAGACCCGCCACAGCGTGCGACGGATGCCGACACCACCATCCAGGCAGGCGACGCGACGAGCCTGCTCTTGCTCGCCGGACGGCCGCTGGCCGCGGGTGACCGCCCGGTGCTCAACGCCGTGGCCAATCAGGCAGCCGGGCTGGTGCGCCAGTCCCGGCTCGCGGAGGAGGCGAGCGCCGCGGCGGCCCTGCTCGAGGCGGACCGTCTGCGCCGCGCGCTGCTGTCCGCGGTGAGCCACGATCTGCGCACGCCGCTGGCCGGGGCGAAAGCGGCCGTGTCCAGCCTGCGCAGCGACGATATCGAGTTCTCCGCGGAGGACACCGGCGAACTGCTGGAGACGATCGAGGAATCGGTGGACCAGCTGACCGCGCTGGTCGGCAATCTGCTCGATTCCTCCCGGCTCGCCGTGGGCGTGGTGAAACCGCAACTGCGGCAGGTGTACATGGACGAGGTGGTGCACCGGGCGCTGGTGAGCGTCGGGATGGGCGCGCGCGGCTTGCGGCGCGCCGCGATGGATCGGGTGAAGGTGGAGGTCGGCGACGTGTCGGTGCGTGCCGACAGCGGGTTGCTCGAGCGCGTGGTGGCCAACCTGATCGACAACGCACTGCGCCACGCCACCCGCGACATGGCCTTCACCCAACCCGGCGGTGCCGGCGACTACCATCCCCCGCCGGTACGCGTCACCGCGGAACGCGAGGGTGATCGGGTGTCCATCGCGGTGGTGGACACCGGCCCCGGCGTCCCGCCGGGTGCCGAAGAGCAACTGTTCGAACCGTTCCAACGGCTCGGCGACCGGGACAACACCACCGGGGTCGGCCTCGGCCTGTCGGTAGTGCGCGGTTTCGTCGAAGCGATGGGCGGCACCGTGCACGCCGAACCGACCCCGGGCGGAGGATTGACCATGATCGTCGATCTGCCCGCCGCAGCGAACGGAGCGAGCAGCTCATGACGACAGTGGAGTCCACGACCACACAGGAAGTCGCGATGACCGAGAAGAAGCAGGACGCCCCGGCGGTCAAGGTGCTGGTGGTCGACGACGAACCGCAGATCGTGCGCGCGTTGCGGATCAACCTGTCGGTCCGCGGCTACGAGGTGATCACCGCGGGCACCGGCGGCGCCGCGCTGCGCGCGGCCGCCGACAAGCATCCCGATGTGGTGATCCTCGACCTCGGGCTGCCCGATATCGACGGCATCGAGGTGCTTGCCGGGTTGCGCGGCTGGACCTCGGCGCCGGTGATCGTGCTCTCGGCGCGCACCGATTCGGCGGACAAGGTCGAGGCGCTCGACGCGGGCGCCGACGACTACGTCACCAAGCCGTTCGGGATGGACGAGCTGCTGGCCCGGTTGCGCGCCGCGGTCCGGCGCGGCGCCACCGATTCCGACGCGTCCGATCCGGTGGTGGTGACCTCGTCGTTCACCGTCGACCTCGCGGCCAAGAAGGTCACCAAGAACGACGAGACGGTGCATCTGACCCCGACCGAGTGGGGCATGCTCGAGATGCTGGTCCGCAACCGCGGCAAACTGGTCGGGCGCAAAGAGCTGCTGCGCGAGGTGTGGGGTCCGTCGTACGCGACGGAGACGCACTACCTGCGGGTGTATCTGGCTCAGCTGCGGCGCAAGCTCGAGGACGATCCCTCACACCCCAAACACCTGCTCACCGAAGCGGGCATGGGTTACCGCTTCCAGGAGTGACGGTGCCGCGCGCGTTTTGATCCGCCGCGCGAGGCTTAGCGGGCGGTGCGGCGCGCGAATTCGGGTGCGGCGGAGAGCTTGCGCACGGCGCGGAATGGGCGACCGACCAGTCGGCGTTGCCAGGCGTGAGTTGATTCCGACAAAGAATGGCAGGATCGGACCCATGGCTGAACCAACCGCTACCTCCGCGAGCACCGCAGCACAACCGACCGAACTCTGGGTCGAGCGCACGGGGACGCGGGCGTACACCGGCCGCAGCTCGCGCGGCGCCGAAGTGCTGATCGCCTCGCAGGGCGTGCCCGGCGCCTTCACCCCCGGCGAGCTGCTGAAGATCGCGCTGGCCGGCTGCTCCGGGCTCAGCGCCGACTTCTCCCTCGCGCGCAAGCTCGGCGATTCCTTCGACGCGACCATTCGCGTCTCGGGCGACGCGGACCGGGAGAACGAGGTGTACCCGCAGCTGGACGAGTCGTTCGAACTCGATCTCAGCGAACTGGACGAGCAGGCGCGCGAACGATTGCTGGTGACGGTGCAGCGCGCCATCGACAAGGCCTGCACGGTGGGCCGGACCCTGCAGGCCGGGACGAAGGTGACCCTGTCCTTCGATATCGAGGCCTGATGGGGGAGGCGCTCGAAACCGTCCGGCTGAGCGCGTGGGTGCACGGCCGCGTCCAGGGCGTGGGATTTCGCTGGTGGACGCGGTCGCGGGCGCTGGAACTCGGGCTGAGCGGGCACGCCACCAACGCGCGTGACGGGCGGGTGCACGTGGTCGCGGAGGGACCGCGCCCCGACTGTGCGCGGTTGCTCGAACTGTTACGGTCCGGCGATACTCCTGGTCGGGTGACGTTGGTTGTGGAAAGCTGGGAGCCCGCGCGGGGTGATTTGACCGGATTCGAGGAGCGTTAGTGGTGGCTCGGGCTAGGACGGGGACGCGACAGTGAGCACACAGAATCCGGGTGCGGACCGTTCCGGCGCCGGGCCGAACGAGGCCGGGGGTACACCGCCGCAACCGTCGAATCCCGCTCAGCCGCCGTCGAATCCCGGCCAGTCGTGGCACTCCGAGCCGCCGTCGAATCCCGGGCCGCCGAGTGCCGGGCAGCAGTGGAGCGCCGAGCCGTCCGCGGGCGCGACCTCCGGGCAGTTCGGCGCGTCGCCGCCGTCCGAACCCGGCGCCGGAGATCCAACGCAACCCGCACGGCAAGGCAGTGTGCAGCGGCAAGAAGCCGGCGTCACGCAGCCCCGACCGCCGACCGTCGCCGAGGCGCGCGCCAGGGACAAGGCGCGCAAGCGGGCCGAAGCGGCGCAGCGCGCCGCGGCCGCCGCCGAAGATGCCAAGAAGCGTGGCCGCAAACGGGTGATGATCGGCGGCGCCGCGATCGTCGGTGTCGCCGCGCTGGTCGGCGGCGGCTACCTCGCCTACCGCGCGATCACCGCGCCGGACAAGGTCACGGCGTCCTGCGTGAAGACCGAGAACGGCCAGGAAATAGTGGTCGAGGACAGCTACTGCGGCGACGGACGTCCCGGCTTCGTCGGTGACGGCGGACCGCACGTCAGCCCCGGCCTGATCATCCTCGGCGGCGGTCCGCAATACCGCTACTACTACGGCGGCACCCCGACGATCGGCAAGCCGCCGACCGGCGGCACCACGGTGAAACCCAAGAGCGCCGAGATAAAGACCAAGAGCGGCACCACCGTGCAGCGCGGCGGGCTCGGTAGCAAGAGCACAGGCAGCGGGTCCTGATGCGGCGCGTACGCAGTACACCCCGCCCGGGGTGGCAGCAGATCACCGAAAGCCAAGGGCTGGTCTACGGTTCGCCGGGCCGCGACGCCAGCGGTCAGCCGCGGCCGTACTGGGACGAATCGGTGCACTACGAGTTCGAGATGCCGGAAATCCTCGCGCTGGAAGCCGATGTCGAACTGCTGCACTCGATGTGCCTGAACGCGGTGGAGCACATCGTGCTCACCGAACGGTTCAAGGATTTCGGCCTGCCCGAATGGACCTGGGGACCGATCGCCGAATCCTGGCGGCGCAGTGACCCGCACGTGTACGGCCGCTTCGATCTGCGCTACGACGCGCGCCGCCCCGCGAAACTGCTCGAATACAACGCGGATACGCCGACCTCGCTGCTGGAGGCGGCGATCGTGCAGTGGCACTGGCTGACCGCGCTGTACCCCGACGGTGATCAGTGGAATTCGTTGCACGAGAAGCTCGTCGAACGCTGGACCGAGCTGCGGGACACGCTGCCGACCGCGCAGCTGCACTTCAGCTGGTCGGGTGCCGACGCCACCGGCGAGGACAACGTCACCACCGCCTACATGCAGGAGACGGCGGCCGAGGCCGGGTTCGACACCATCGCGCTGCCCATCGAAGAGGTCGGATTCGACACGGAGCTGGAACGTTTCGTCGATCTGGCCGAGGCGCCGATCGAAGCGATCTTCAAGCTGTACCCGTGGGAGTGGGCTCTCGACGACGATTTCGGCAAGCGTGTGGTCGCGAGCCTGCCGCAGACGATGTGGATCGAGCCGCTCTGGAAGACGTTGCTGAGCAACAAGGCGATCCTCGCGGTGCTGTGGGAGATGTACCCGGGTCACCCGAACCTGTTGCCCGCCTACCTCGATCAGCCCAACGAGCTCACCGAGTACATCCGCAAGCCGAAGCTCGGCCGCGAGGGCGCCAACATGACCATCGTCGGCGCCGGGCTGGAGACCGCCACCGGCGGTGTCTACGGCGAAGAAGGCTACGTCTACCAATTACTCGATCCGCTACCGGAATTCGACGACATGCGCCCCGTGCTGGGCGCCTGGATCGTCGGCGACACCTCGGCGGGCCTGGGCATCCGGGAGACCGCCGGATTGATCACCGACGACGGCTCCGCCTTCGTCCCGCACCGCATCGTCAGCTCGTAGCCAATTCACCTGGTAGTCAATACACCTCGGAAGGATCATGATGACCGCAGTCGCCCTCGAATCGGGGTACTGGAGCTCGCTCGGCGAGGGTGTCGGAGCGATCATCCTCTACGCCCTCATCGGTCTGGTACTGATGCTCGTCGGCTTCTACGCCATCGACCTGACCACGCCGGGCAAGCTGCGCGCGCTGGTCGTCGAGGGCAAGCCCAACGCGATCATCGTGACCGCGGCGGGCATGATCAGCATGGCGTTCATCGTGGTGCTCGCCATCCTGGCCGTCGGCAGCGGCGGCAAGCTGTCCGAGGGGCTCATCGCCGCCCTGGTGTTCGGCCTCGTCGGCATTGTCGCGCAGGTCATCTCGGTGCGGGTGATCGAGAAGGCACTGGGTATCGACATCGGCGCCGCTCTGCACTCCGAGACCTACACCACCGAGGTCCTCGTCGTGGCCGCCGCCCACTTCGCGCTCGGCCTGGTCGTCGCCTTCGCCATTCTCTGATTCGGCCGGTTGGTCCTCACGCGGTCGGCCGGTCGGCGGGTGTCAGG
Source organism: Nocardia brasiliensis NBRC 14402 (assembly GCF_000308475.2). Lineage (GTDB taxonomy): Bacteria > Actinomycetota > Actinomycetes > Mycobacteriales > Mycobacteriaceae > Nocardia > Nocardia brasiliensis. The sequence goes on from NZ_BAFT02000016.1 coordinate 245,692, forward strand.
CCGAGGATGCGGCTGAGGTCGCGCAGACATTCCTCGTAGACCGGCTCGAGGTCCGAGTACGCGAAGTCGAGCTGGTGCAGGACCTCCATGCACAGCAGGCCGTACAGGCGAATCCAACAGGACAAGAAGACGTGTGCGGCCGCGGGCGGTAGCTGTTCGCCGATGCTCGCCGAGTAGTCGATCAGCTGCTCGCTTAAGGACGCGGGCAGCTCGGCCAGGTCCGGAACCGGGAACGGGCGGGTCTGCCAGAGTTCGATCGTCAGGTCACGCAGCACGCGTTCGAAGCGCTGCCCGGCTCGATGGCGTGCGGAATCGGGTTGCCGATTCGGTGGCGCGATCGGCGCGGTGAAGATCCAGCCGAACTCGGCCGGGTGCGCGATCGCCCAGGCGCGCATGGCGCGGCAGACCGCGAGGATGCGCTCGCCGACCGGCGCGTGCGCACGAGCGTCGCGCGCCGCTTCCATCGCGTCCGCCAACTCGTCGAAGAAGTCTGCGGTCACCGCGCCGACCAGCGCATCGTGGCCGGCGTAGTAGTGATAGAGCGCCGGTCCGCTCATGCCGACCTGCCGGGCCACCGCGTTGACGGTTACCGCGGCCGATCCCTGTTCGACCAGCAGTGTGCGCACCGCCTCGTGGACCTCCCGCAAGGTGGACTTGCGTTGCCGTTCGCGCCTGCTGCCGCTCTGTGTCGACATCCTCACCCTTCTGTTGATCTGCCGTACCCGTTGACAGCTTAGAGCATCTATGGTGTCTTAATTTCTCTAGATAATTTAGAGGCTCTAGGGAGTGGATATGGAACGTTGGCGGTGGGTGCCGGTGATCGCGCTGATCGTGACGGCGGTGTGGTGGCGGCAGTCCAGAACCGCGCGGTTGCGCGACGGGTCGGTTCGTGTGCGTGCGGAGCGGCGATGAAGGCGCTCGTGGTGGGCGGTGGGATCGGCGGGCTGGCCGCGGCGGTGGCGTTCCATCGGCGCGGCTGGCAGGTGGAGGTGCTCGAGCGTGCGCCGCAGATCACCGAAATCGGTGCGGGACTGTCGATTCAACCGAACGGGTTGCGTGCCCTGGACGTGCTCGGGTTAGGGGAGGAGTTGCGTGTCAACCGTTCGGCAGGTCCACCGCGAGGTATTCGAAACATGAACGGCGACTGGCTGATCCGCAACGATGTCGACGAACTCGAACGGCGCTTCGGGGCGTGGGCGATCGTGCATCGCGCCGCGCTGGTGGATCTCCTGCGTACGGCCCTCCCCGCGCACGCGCTGCGCCCCGGCAGCGCCGTGCGGCAGGTAATGCCCGACGGCACAGTCCATTACGGCGGTGGGACCACCACAGCGGATCTCGTCATCGGCGGCGACGGCGTGCACAGCGTGACCCGGAGCTCCGTCTGGCCGCGTGCCGCAGGCCCGCGCTACGTCGGCTACACCACCTGGCGGCTGCTCACGGCAGGGGGTTCAGTCGAGGGCAGTGTCGAAATATGGGGCAAGGGTGAACGATTCGGCTACCTGCCGATGCCTGACGGACGGGTCTACTGCTATCTGATGGGGAATGCCCCTGCCGGATCCCGCGCCGGGCTAGACGCATTGCGCGCGCGGTTCGCGGACTGGCCCGACCCGGTTCCGGCCTTGCTCGCGGCGGCGCACCCGGACGCCGTCCTGCAACACGACACCTACGAGCTGCCGAAGCTGCGCAGCTACGTCAGCGGGAAAGTCGCGCTGCTCGGGGACGCCGCGCACGCCATGGCGCCCAACCTCGGGCAGGGCGCCTGTCAGGCGCTGGAGGACGCCGTCACGCTCGCGGCGGCGGTGGACGCCCACGGGGTCGAGGCGGGGCTGGCCGAATACGACCGCCGCCGCAGGCCGCGCACCCAGATGATCGCGCAGCTCTCGCGCCGGGTCGGGGCGCCCGCGCACTGGAACTCGTCACTGGCGACCGCATTGCGGGACACCGCGCTTCCCCTCCTGCCCAGCTCGCTGCTGGGCCGCTCGATCACGCCCACCTATTCGTGGACGCCCTGATCTGCTGGAACATCTCTCTCGAAAGGCTGGCGCGATGCCACTTCCTCGAATCGTCATCGCCGTGGTGGCGGCGATCACGATGCTCGGTGCCGTACTCGCCGATCTGGTCATACCGGACTTGGCCGAGCAGCACGCGTTCAACCCGAACTGGCCGCCGCACGCGAAGTTTCACGACGCTCAGTACCTGGTGATGACGGTGCTGCTCGGCCTCGCCGGGTTGGTACTCACCCTGCGACCGGGTCCGGACGCGCGACGCGCCACACTGTGTGCCGCAGCGGTGGTGGCCATCCCGTGGCTCGGGATGGCCGGGGCGCTGCTGTTTCCCGATACCGCTACCTATGATCCCGAGTTCGCCGAGCGAACGGTTTTCGTGCTCGGCATGCACGGGCAGATCTTCCTGGCGCTGATCCTGCTCACTGTCCTGTTCGGCGCGATCGTGGCGGTGTGGCGGAACTCGGAGCGCTGACCCCGTCTACCGTCCTGTGTTGCGGGCGTCGGCCGATCAGCGTGACAGCCGTTGCGGCGCAAGAGATCACCGCGCTGGTCCAGACCGCGGCGCTCGGTGTGCCGGTCGAAGTGATCGCGATGCCCGCGACCGCGGGTCCGGCGGCCGCGCCGATGTTGAAGGTGGCGGTGGCGAAAGCGCCGCTCATTCGGGGAGCCGTCGGCGTCGCCGCGCTGACGATCAGGCCGATCAGGGTGGAGCCGACCGCGAAAGACACCGCGCCGCAGACAGTGGTCATGATCAACAGGATCGGTAGATACTGCGCCGTCAAAGCGGTTGTCGCCCAAGCGAATATCAGCGCCGCGGACCCGATCGTGACGAGGGGAGTGGCGTGGCGATCGGCGTAGCGTCCGCCGAGGCTGACACCGAGGAAGGAGCCGAGGCCGAACAGGGCCAAAAACACCGGCACCCAGGCCTTTCCGGCGCCGCCGACCTCGGTGGCCAGCACGGCCAGATAGGTGAACGAGGCGAACGTCGCGGCATTGACCAGTCCACCCGCGATCAGCACCACCCGTACCGGCCGTTCGGTGATCGCTTGCCATTCCCGCCGGATCACCCGGCCTTCGGCGGTCGTGACTCGATCGACCGGCACGCGCACGAGGCCCCAAAGCGCCACCAGCGCAGGAACACTGGCCGCCACGACGGCCCAGAACGCCGACCGCCAGCCCCACGTCTGGCCGAGGAACGCGCCCGCCGGGACGCCCACGATGCACGCCAGCGTCACGCCGGACAGAATGATCGCCGTCGCCCTGCCGACCCGGGCCGCGCCCACCAGGGCTGGCAACGACGCGAGCGCCACGGACAGAAACCCCGCGTAGGCCACCGCCGCTACGGCGCGAGTAGCAAGCAGCACAATGAAATTCGCGGTCAATGCGCCGACCGCGTGCGCACCGATGAACAACGCCAGAAACCCGGTCAGCGCAGAACGCACCGGCCACCGTCCCGCCGTCATCGCCATCAGCGGTGCCCCCACGATCATCCCGACCGCGAACAGCGACGTCAGCGCCCCCGCCGCCCCGAGCGACACCCCGACATCCTGCGCGATGGGCTCCAACAAGCCCGACAACATGAACTCCGATGTCCCCTGCGCGAACACAGCGACACCCATAACCCACACCAGAATTGGCACTACAAGACTCCCGGACTCGTTCGACACCGAGCCGCCCACCACTGAAAGCTGAGGCGGCAGAGCAGATTCCACCCACAAACGGGCAGCACTCGACGCCGCACAACCAGGTCCCGATCAACGCCACCTGATCACACGACAGGCGGCTAACGTCTAGAAGCCTCCGGAGAAGTCACACGCGCACCCTAACAACCCGCCCGCCATCTCTCGACCGATTTTCCGGCGCCCGTGGTTGTCGGACCTGTGGCCTAATCTTCAGGCGCGTTCGCTCGATCTGTCTGTTAAGGAAATCCTTGAATTCTGCCCCTGGGGGAGGTACCGTCGTGGACGAGTGGGAGATCTTCATAACCGATGAGGTAGAGCAGTTCCTCGACGATTTGTGGAAGAACGACCGCCAAACGCACCGATTGGTGAACCAGGCGATCTTGCTGCTGGAGCGAGCCGGGCCCGCGCAGGGGCGTCCGCTTGTCGACTGCATCGCAGGGTCGCGGATCGCCAACATGAAGGAGCTGCGACCTGGTTCTGCAGGGAGTAGCGAGATCCGAATATTGTTCGTATTCGATCCGTGGCGGTCGGCCATCCTGCTGGTCGCCGGGGACAAGGCGGGCGCATGGCAGCGGTGGTATCGGGACGCGATACCGCGCGCCGAAAAGCTTTACGACGCTTACTTGATCGAGCGACGCGAGGAGTTGCACCGATGACCACTCATCGACGTTGGCGCGACACCGGCCATCTCGACCGTGCGGTCGAGACGGCCAGCGGGCCCGAGGAATTCGAGGCCGGTGTCGAGCAGCTGCAGGACCAGGCGCGCGGCTGGCGACTGGCCGAACTGCGCAAGCGCCGAGGGCTCAGCCAAAGACAAGTGGCGGAGCACATGGGCGTGTCCGTGGCACGCGTGTCGCAGATCGAAAAGGGTGAGGTCGCCACGCGGGAGGTGTTGGACCGCTACGTCTCCGCGTTGGGCGGCGTGCTGAAGCTCGTCGCCGATTTCGGCGACGAGCAGTTGCGGGTGGGTTGAGGGTTCAGTGGCCGCGGGCTATCCAGTCGGCGAGGGCGGGTTTTTCGGTGCCGATGGTGGTGGCGTCGCCGTGGCCGGTGTGCACGGTGGTTTCTTCGGGGAGGGTGAGTAGGCGGTCGCGGATGGAATCGATGATGGTGTCGAAGTCGGAGTAGGAGCGGCCGGTGGCGCCGGGGCCGCCGGAGAAGAGGGTGTCGCCGGTGAAGAGGGCGGCCGCCGCCGGAACGTGCAGGGAGACCGAGCCGGGGGAGTGGCCGGGGGTGTGCAGGATATCGATGTCGATGTCGGCCACCGTGATTCGCGGGGTATCGGCCAGGGAACGGTAGTCGACGTCGGGGTGGGTCATCCGCCACAGCGGGTCGTCACCGGGATGCAGCAGGATCGGCGCGTCCAGGCGGGCGCTCAATTCCGGTGCGACAGTGACGTGGTCGTTGTGTCCGTGGGTGCAGAGGATGGCGACGACGTTGCGTCCGCCGACGGCGGCGGCGATCGCGTCCGCGTCGTGCGCGGCATCGACGACCAGCACGTCCCGGTCGTCGCCGATGAGCCAGACATTGTTGTCGACGTCCCAGGTGCCGCCGTCGAGGGAGAAGGTGCCGGAGGTGACGACGCGCTCGATCACCGGACCACCACCGAACGCAGCACGTCGCCCGCATGCATCGCGGTGAACGCCTCCTCCACCTGATCGAGGGAGATCCGTTCGCTGACAAAGCGTTCCAGCGGCAGTCGGCCCTGCAGGTGCAGGTCGATCAGGGTCGGGAAGTCGCGCTCGGGCAGACAGTCGCCGTACCAGGAGGATTTCAGCGCGCCGCCGCGGGAGAACAGATCGATCAGCGGCATCTCGATGGTCATATCGGGGGTGGGGACGCCGACGAGGACGACGGTGCCCGCCAGGTCGCGCGCGTAGAACGCCTGTTTCCAGGTTTCCGGCCGGCCCACCGCCTCGATGACGACGTCGGCACCGAACTCGTCGGTGTACTCCTGGATCTTCGCGACCACGTCCTCGCTGCTCGCATCGATGGTGTGGGTGGCGCCGAAGTCCTTGGCCCAGGTCAGCTTTCGCGGATCACGATCGACCGCGATGATGGTCTTCGCGCCGGCCAGCCGGGCGCCCGCGATGGCCGCGTCGCCGACGCCGCCGCAGCCGAGCACCGCGACGGTATCGCCGCGCGAGACGTTGCCGGTGTTCATCGCCGCCCCGATGCCTGCCATCACGCCGCAGCCGAGCAGTCCCGCCACCGCCGGATCGGCGGCGGGATCGACCTTGGTGCACTGTCCTTCGTGCACGAGCGTCTTGTCGACGAACGCGCCGATGCCCAGGGCCGGGCTCAACTCGGTGCCGTCGGTGAGCGTCATCTTCTTGCTGGCGTTGTTGCTGGCGAAGCAGTACCAGGGGCGGCCGCGGCGACAAGCCCGGCATTCGCCGCAGACGGCGCGCCAGTTGAGGACCACGAAATCGCCGGGCCGCACGTGGGTGACCGCGTCGCCGACCGTCTCCACGATGCCCGCGGCCTCGTGGCCGAGCAGGAACGGGAACTCGTCGTTGATGCCGCCCTCGCGATAGTGCAGGTCGGTGTGGCAGACGCCGCAGGCCTGTACGCGCACGACCACATCGTGCGGTCCGGGATCCGGAATCACCACGTCCACGACCTCGACCGGCGCGCCTTTGCTACGGGCGATGACACCGCGCACGGTTTCCGACACCTATGCCTCCTGGGAGTTTTCGTGGACGCGGACCGTCCGGCCGCGAGTTGACCTTTCGTCCATACTGCCGCGCCCGCGATTCGGACACCAGCGGCGGACCGGCCTGGGTTGACATTCCACTATGGAAGGCGCATGATCGAGACATATTCCACTATGGAGGGTGGAAATCGCCGACAAGGACTGCTCATGGACATCTCGACCGGAACGCGCGCCTCGAACGCCGAACGCGACAAGGTGGTCCGGCTGCTCGCCAGGCACCTCGAAGACGGACGCATCGACCTCGCCGAATACGACCAGCGCACCGCCCAGGTGTACGCGACGACCACCACCGACGACCTGCGACTCGTGCTGTCCGATCTGCCCAGTCTGGCGAAAGAGACTGCCGGGCAAGCGGGCTCACGCATTCCGATCTGGCAGAAGATCGAGGGCACCAGTTGGCTCGGGGTGAGCTTGCTCGTCCTGTTCATCTGGGCCGCGATCTCGCTCAGCGTCGGCGAATTCACCTACCCCTGGCCGATCTGGGTGATCGTCCCGTGGGGCGCGGTCCTCGTCTTCCGCATGCTCACCGGTTTCGAATCCGGCAAATACCGCCGCCGCACCCACTAGCGGGACGAAGTCGGCCGACCCGGCGCTGCCGTGCTTTACGCGCGGTCAGCGCCGGACTGCGTTCCGCGTGTGCGAGGGGAAGGCGCACAGACCACGACGTGGTGGTGAAGAAGGCGACGCGCTGCGGTTCGGCAGTGCGCGGGTGACAGGGCTCAGGGCCGAGGGGGTGTCGCGCCGTACGAGGTGGTGCGGCGTGGGGCTTCGGTCGAATTCGGTGGCGCGGCGTACCGGCGTCGACGGGAGGGGGCCCGATACTCTTCCGGCTGCTCCTCGGGCCACGGCTCAGAAGCTGGGTTGCGCTGCCTGCCGGGGCGTTCGCTCCACACCGGCGCGGGTCCGCGCCCCAGCGCTTCCGCGCCCGGAGGTGGTCGCCGGGTCGAAAGTGGTTCACGCCGTGGGACTTCGGGGCGGTGCGATGCGTACTGCGGTTCCTCGTACCGATCAGCGGCGTCCTGCTGATAGTCCGGCTCCGCGTACGAAGGCCAAGCCCCGGCGGCCTGCCCGTGCCCCCGCACATCCTCGTACGGCTCACCGACATCCTGCTCATACCCCTGCGCGTCCCGCCGAGTCCAATCGCGGTCGGACTCCTGCGGCCGACCACGCGCCCGCCACCGCGGCTCCTCGTACACCACGCTTTCCGGTTCCACCTCCCACACCGACCGCGCCGCAGCAGGCTCGCCCCCACGACCACGCGACCGTCGCGCCGAAACCTCGCCCTCCCATGCCGATTGGGCCGACCTGGGCGCATAGCCTCGGTCGCGTGCGGTCAACGCTGCCGGTTCGCCCTCCCGCGCTGCGCGACTCGGAGGCGACTCCGCCACGTGACCATGTGACCGCCGCGCACTTGGTTCGGCTTCCCAGGCAGACGGGGAGGCTTCGTCAGAGCGGTTGTACCACTGCCGCCCGGCTGGTTCGCTTTCCCACGCTGCTCGGGTGGGGGCGGGTTCCGCGCTTCTGCGGGACCGCCGCGCAGGTGATTCCGATGGTGCTGCGACCTCGTCCGCGCGGTTGCGGGACTTGCGGGGTGGGGGTTCGGCGGTGCGTTGGGGCCAGTGGGGGGCGGGGTCGGGTCGGCGTTCGGGTGGGACGAGGCGGGGGAGGCCGGGGACGAGCAGGGGGATTTCCCTGGTGTCCTGGGTGGCGCTGACGCCCTTCTCCCGGTAGGTCGCCGGGATGTCGTGGGCGCGCAGCCAGGCGCCGGGGTCGTGTCGTCCGTGCCGATCCAGCTGGGGCACAACATCTTCGAGCAGGTCGAGGATCTCGCCTTCGGGATCGCCGAGGGCGTCGCGGATGGCGGGGAAGGTGTCGGGGTGGAAGATCCACATCCACTCGTACGCGGGATAGGTTCCACCGCGGTCGTGTCCGTGGAAGATGAGATCGCCGGAGCGCCCGAGCTTGGCGCGCATCGACCAGCCTTCGGATTCGACCAGGAATTCCTGGGTTTCGCTGTGCCCGTCCCGCGTCTCGGCTCGGTCGGCACCGGATCTACCAGGTTTCCACCAACTCTCGGATCCAAGGCCGGCCGCTTTGCGCCCTGCTGTGCGAATCCGGGCGGCGACCGATTCGCCGGGGGGCACCCGATCGTCACGCCGAGTTTCCCGGTGCCCCATACGAGTTGCCGCCCGCTCCGCCCGCTCCTCGGCATACTCCGAGCGAATTGCGCTGGCGCCCCGGCGAACCGAAGCGTGCGTGCTCCGCACCGGGACCGGTTCGGCCGGAATGTCCGCCTCGTCGCCGAGGAACTCGCGGAAATCCGTCAGTTTGATCTCGAACCACGCCAGCCCGATTCCGACGGCCAAAAACAGCCCCGCGCCCGCGACCTCGAGCCACCGGTCGGCGAGCACCGCGCTCTTGCTGTACTCGCACGCATAGAGAAACAGCAGGCTGCCGAGCACCAGAGCCGCGATTCGGGCAAGCCGGAACGCCGTTCTGGTCCCGGTTCGAGCTGGCATCGGCGTGGCGCTCCAAATATTCCCGCTGGCGGATCGACTGGATCGTATGCGGCGTCGTCGCCGCGCGGCAGAGCGTCCGGCAAGTCGGTCCGTCTTTTGGTGTGAAGGTCGCGTCGAGGTCGATCAACAGCCCCGCGTTCGTCACCTTCCGTCGATACCTCGCGTCGATGCCGCCGGTGCGCGCCGCGAACGCACCGACCGGGCGCGCCGGGCGTCGAAACGCGACATCCGGCTAACTCCGAGCGCATCGAAATACGGGATATCGTGGGCCGACTCGATAACCTACGGGTACCGCCGAACCGCCATGCGGCGACGCGGCCTGTCCCGCGTCGGGGTCACTCGGTCCGCGACGGATACCATGACTGGTCGCCTGCATCGATGAGCAGGCGGAATATGGCGGCGTGCACACCGGCAACGAATAACGAAAGGTCGTCGGACTTGCATCTGAAGAGCCTGACGCTGAAGGGCTTCAAGTCCTTCGCGTCCGCGACGACGCTGCGCCTGGAACCCGGCATCACGTGTGTGGTCGGTCCGAACGGATCCGGCAAGTCCAACGTGGTCGACGCGCTCACCTGGGTGATGGGTGAGCAGGGGGCCAAGGCGCTGCGCGGCGGCAAGATGCAGGACGTGATCTTCGCGGGCACCGCGGGCCGGGCCCCGCTGGGGCGCGCCGAGGTGACCCTCACCATCGACAACTCCGACGGCGCGCTGCCGATCGACTACGCCGAGGTGTCCATCACCCGGCGCATGTTCCGGGACGGCGCGGGCGAATACGAGATCAACGGCAGCACCTGCCGGCTGATGGACGTGCAGGAACTGCTCAGTGACTCCGGCATCGGCCGCGAGATGCACGTCATCGTCGGACAGGGCCAGCTCTCGGCGATTCTGGAATCGCGCCCGGAGGATCGGCGCGCGTTCATCGAAGAGGCCGCGGGCGTGCTCAAGCACCGCAAGCGGAAAGAAAAGGCGGTCCGCAAGCTCGAGGCGATGCAGGCCAACCTGGCCCGGCTCACCGACCTCACCACCGAGTTGCGCCGTCAGCTCAAACCGCTCGGCCGGCAGGCCGAGGTGGCGCGCCGCGCGCAGACCGTGCAGGCCGACCTGCGCGACGCCCGGATGCGCCTGGCCGCGGACGATCTGGTGACCCGCCGCGGCGAGCTGGAGAGCCAGCAGAGCAAGGAAGCCTACGCCCGCGAGCAGCACATCACCGTGCAGAGCGAACTCGACGCCGCCAATGCCGCGCTCGCCCAGCAGGAATTCCAGCTGTCCCGGCTGACGCCGAGCGCCGAAGCCGCCGCGCAGATCTGGTTCCAGTTGTCGGCGCTGGCCGAGCGGGTCAACGCGACCATCCGGATCGCGCAGGATCGGGCCCGCCATCTCGACACCGAAGCGCCGGTCGGCACGGGACGCGATCCCGAACAGTTGGAAGCCGAAGCCGAACGGGTGGAAGCCGAGGAAGCCGAACTGCGCGAGGCCGTCGAGATCGCGACCGAGACGCTCGAGGCGGCCCGGGACGCACTGGCCGAACGCGAACACTCCGCCAAAGCCGCCGAGCAGGCGCATCTCGCCGCCGTGCGCGCGATCGCGGACCGGCGCGAAGGCGTGGCGCGGCTCGCGGGCAAGGTCGACACGTTGCGGACCAGGGCGCAGTCGGTGGACGCCGAGATCTCCCGGCTCACCACCGCGATCGCCGACGCCCGGCAGCGCGGCGAGGCCGCGCAGGCCGAATTCGACACGGTGCAGGCCGAACTCACCGAGTTGGACGCCGGCGAGGCCGGCCTGGACGCCCAGCACGAGCACGCGGTGCAGGCGCTCGCCCTGGCCGACCAGCGGGTGACCGAACTGCGCGAACAGGATCGCGAGGCGAGCAAGCGGGTCGCGTCGCTCTCGGCGCGGATCGAGGCGCTCGGCATGAATCTGGCCCGTCGCGACGGCGCGGCCTGGCTGGTCGAGCACCGGTCCCAGGGGCTGCTCGGTCCGCTGTCCGGTCTGCTGCGGGTGCACGGCGGTTTCGAAGCCGCGGTCGCCACCGCGCTCGGCCCGCTCGCCGACGCGGTCGCCGCCGACACCGGGGAATCCGCGCACGCCGCCATCCGCGCGCTGAAGGAAGCCGACGGCGGCCGTGCCGCACTGGTATTCGGCGCCGACGGCGGCCATCGCCCGCATCCCGGACCGCTGCCTGGCGCGGCCCGCTGGCTGTCCGACGTGGTCGAGTGCCCGGACAGCGTGCGTGCGGCGATCATGGCGCTCACCGCCGGTATCGCCGTCGCCGACGATCTGGCCGCGGCCCGTGCGGTGCTCGCGGCCCGCCCGGACGTGCGGGTGGTCACCCGCGACGGCGACCTCACCGGAACCGGCTGGCTGCTCGGCGGCTCCGATCGCGCGCCCAGCCAACTGGAGATCCAGGCCGATATCGACACCGCCAAAGCCGATCTGGTCGCGGCGCAACGCCGGGCCGAGGAACTGGAAGCCGCCCTGTCCGGCGCGCTGGCCGAACAGGCCGACCGCAAGGACGCCGTCGATCAGGCGCTGCTCGCGTTGCACGAATCCGATCAGTCCCTGGTCGCCATCTATGACCGGCTCGGCCGGCTCGGGCACGCGGCCCGCACCGCCCAGGCCGACAACGACCGGCTGCTCGCCCAGCGCGCGGAAACCGAAGCGAGCCGGGAGGAATCGCTCACCTCGCTCGCCGAACTCGAAGACCGGCTGCGCAACGCCGAACTGGAACAGACCGAGATCGACTCCGACGGCACCGCGGCGGGCACCGAGACAGCGGGCCGGGAACGCGAAGAAGCCGCCGCCGCGCTGGCCGAGGCCAGGTCGATGGAGGTCGAGGCGCGCCTGGCGGTACGCACCGCCGAGGAACGCGCGGAATCGGTACGCGGCAAGGCGGATTCGCTGCGCCGCGCCGCCCGCGCCGAACGGGAGACGCGGGCCAGGGCCGAACGGGCCCAGGCCTCGCGCAAGAAAGCCGCCGAAGTCGCCGCCGCGGTCGCCGAATCCGGGGCCAAGGTCGCCGCCGAACTGGAAAAGGTGGTGGCGGAGGCGGGTGCGCGCCGCGACGATCTGGTCCGCCGCCGCGGCGAAGCCGCCGCCCAGGTCGAGCAGGTCAAGGAGCGGGTGCGCGCGCTGTCCACCCAGCTCGCCCAGCTCACCGACGCCGTGCACCGCGACGAAGTCGCGAAAGCCCAAGCGGCCCTGCGCATCGAGCAGCTCGAGGCGACGATCTCCGAACAGTTCGGTATCGCGCTCAGCGATTTGATCGCCGAGTACGGTCCTGACGTGCCGTTGCCGCCGACCGACCTGGAATGGCAGGAGTACGAGCAGGCCAAGGAACGCGGCGAACAGGTCACCGCGCCCGCCCCGATGCCCTACGAGCGCCAGACCCAGGAGCGGCGCGCCAAACGCGCCGAGAAGGACCTCACCACGCTCGGCAAGGTGAATCCCCTTGCGCTGGAAGAGTTCGCCGCGCTCGAGGAGCGCTACAACTTCCTCGCGACCCAGCTCGAGGACGTGAAGAGCGCGCGCAAGGACCTGCTCGACGTGGTCGCCGAGGTGGACGCGCGCATCCTGCAGGTGTTCACCGAGGCATGGGAGGACGTGGAACGCGAATTCGTCGGGGTGTTCGCGAAACTGTTCCCCGGCGGTGAGGGCAGGCTGCTACTCACCGACCCGTCCGACATGCTCACCACCGGTATCGAGGTGGAGGCGCGCCCGCCCGGCAAGAAGGTGAAGCGGCTCTCGCTGCTGTCCGGTGGCGAGAAGTCCCTCACCGCCGTCGCCCTGCTGGTCGCCATCTTCCGTGCCCGCCCCTCACCGTTCTATGTGATGGACGAGGTCGAGGCCGCCCTGGACGACACCAACCTGCGCCGCCTCATCGGCCTCTTCGAGCAGCTCCGCGAGAAGAGCCAGCTCATCGTCATCACCCACCAGAAACCCACCATGGAAATCGCCGACGCCCTCTATGGCGTCAGCATGCGCGGCGACGGCATCACGCAGGTGATCTCCCAACGCCTCCGCGGCGAAAACCTCACGCCCGCGGGCGCGGCGTAAACCGACAGAGTCGGTGATCGACAGTTGCTCGGGGCGTAGTTAAGCTGCCATGCATGGCCGAAGGTGGGGGAGCACCGCGCACCCAGAATTTCGCCGTGGCTCCAGCAGCCGGGAGCCGCCTGTATGAGCCTGTGGGGAGCTACGGTCCGGGCTGGACTCAGCCGGCATCGGCGTGGACTGGGTGCTGAGCGACGGTTGGCCCGGTAGCCGCGCAGGCATACGACACCGCGCACACCGAATGGGTGAAGCGATGCCCGCAGTCGCTACACCCACGCGATAGATCTGAACTACTAGATGGTGGTCCGGGGGTGAGGCAGTGGGCGACGACCTGAAGTTGGATTGGCAGGTCTACTACGATGCCGCCGCGAAATGCCATGAGATCGCGACCAATCTACGTGCTGCGGACAAGCCACTGCACGATGCCGTCAAGAACGACTGTGCGGGCATGGCTGGGGACGCCAACGGCTGCAAACAGTGGGGACCCAATACGACCAGCTAGCTCAGCAGACCATGCAAACCTGCACCAACCTTGCCGACGCGCTTACCAATTACGGTTACGTCCTCTCCGCGATGGGCTACAACTACGCAGTCGCGAACAACAGCAATCCGTTGCCGCAGCGTCCGGTCGTCGCTCCGCTACCGGAGTACAAGGTCACCATCGCGTCGTCGGTCGGTGACAACGGTCCCGGCGTGCACGAAAAAGACGGCGCCGGCATAAAGGAGTTCTACGACAAGCTGGTCGACAAGATCGGGGAGGAGTTCGGCAAACTTCCCAACGGTGACGTCGACAAGTTGAGCAAGGCATCCACCGCATGGCGCACGTTCGCCGAGCACGCCACGATCACCGGTTCGGCAGGGCAACTCGCGGGTGTCATCGGTTTGTTCGATGGTGTCGCGGACAAGAAGAACCTGGAGCTGGTCCTCGAGAACCTGACCACACTTCGAGACAGCGCCGGCCAGGTCGCTCTTGCCGCACAGAACTTGGCAACGCCGGTGGCTGAATTCCACACCGGCACCGTGGATGCTCGCAAGACGTTCGAGTCCGAGATCAATACTCTCGTCATCGGTGCTGGAATCGCCGTCGCGCTGGGAGTTGTCGCAGCCGCCTTCAGCTTTGGGGGCAGTTTGGCAGTCAGCGGCGGCGCCGTTGTCGGGCTCGTCGCCAACACCATCAACGCCATCCGCACGGCCTATACCGCCAGCAGACTGTATCGAATCGTCGGTCTCACCGCTGCGACCGCAACGGCTGCCGTCGTTCTGACTCATTTCGACAAAGTGCCCAGTGAAGCACTCCTGGACCTGAGCGCAAAACTCACCGCGATTATCGGTATGCGTGTGCTCATCGACGGTGCAGACGGGGTGCAGCCCGGTTCATCGAACGCCTCCAACACGCCCGGAACGACTGAGTACCAGAAGCGCGTCGAAGAACTTGCGCAAGACCCGGCGAAAAACGGGAAGGTGAACCCCCAGTCGAAACGGGAGGCAGAGGTGGGTTTGGGTTTGGAGAACTCCGGCGCGGTCGAAGGACCGATCACCCGAGCTCCGTTGGGAGCCAACGGAGAGGACCAAGGCGAGTTCATCGATGCCTCAGGCAAACGGTGGGACGTGAAAAGCTCACCGGATGTCATTCCGGACTACAGACCGGCCCAGGTTGCGGGCAATCCGATACCCAATCCGCAAACTGATCAGGAATTCACCGAAATGATCGAGGATTCGATCGCAGACGGTGAGGGTGTCATGATCGATCAGAGCGGGATGACGCCCGCCCGGATAGCACGCCTGAAGCAACTGGTCGAGAGTCACCCCGAGTGGCAAGGAAAGGTGCTTTGGTAGAGATGACCACGGCTGATGGTCCCAGTTCGAGCAGTGTCGCCAGGTGGCCTTCGGATTCGGCGGCACATCGAGCATTGGCCGAGTATCTGCAGGTGCTGCCAGCCGATCCTGCTGCTGAGCGGACGGCGGCTACGGTTCTCAACGGGTGGGGAGCGGATTTCTCGGGTGCGGATCTGTCGGGGCTGGACCTGCTCGGTGCGGAGTTGGGCGGCGCGAACATGAGTCGGGTGGTGCTCATCGACGCCGACCTATACACCGCTTCGCTCGGCGAGACTCGACTGGACGGCGCCGACCTCAGCGGTGCGGATCTGCGCAAGGTCCAGGGTCGCGGTTGTAAAGCGCAGTACGCCAACCTTTCCGGCGCCAATCTACAGCGAGCGGATTTCGCTCAGTCGAACTTTCGCGGCGCGGTTCTTCGAGGCACACAGCTCCAACGAGTTACATTCTCAGGGGCGGACCTTCGAGAGGCGGACCTTCGAGGTAGTGTTTTCGAGCGGACCAGACTGTCACGTGCGCGCATGGGGGGCTGCCGGGTCGCCGGGGCATCCGGACAGGTCATCGGGCCTGTCGACGTCGGCGTCGACACGTCGAAGCTGCTGGACGGCCCAGAGTTACGCGAGTGGTTCAGCGCCCACGGCGCGCCGTCGGTCGAGGTTCGCCCATCCGCTTAGCTCCAAGGCAGGATTTCGATGCTGATGTATCAGCCCCTGCGGTGTCGAGGTGTGCTCGGCATTTCCGCGGCCCGCCTGGTGAAATCCCGCGGAGACGTCGCCTGCGCGGGATTTCGCGGCTCGGGCCTAGGCGGTGGGGAGTCGGTCGTTGTCGAGCAGGGATTTGATTTGCGCGGCACCGGTTTCGGCGAGCCAGGTGGCGAAGGTGCGCAGGGTGGGGTGGATGGCGCGGACGGTATCGATATCGGCGCGCCAGCCGCCGGTTTCGCGCATCAGCCGCCAGGTGTAGGCGATCGATGCGCCGAGGGAGGCGGCGTAGGCCTCGTCCAGTTCCTGATAGCGGATGGGATGGCCGGTGGCGGCGGCGATCGCGGCGGCGGCGTCCGGCGGAGTGAGGGCGTCACCGGCCAGCTCCAGAGTCCGGCCGTGGAAACGGTCGGGGTCGGCGAAGGCCAGGGCGGCGACCTCGGCGACATCGGCCACCGCGATGACCTTCATCGGGCGGTCGGCGGGGAACATGTGCCGGTGTACGCCGTCGACGATGCCGTCGAGCGGCAGACCGCGCAGCAGGTAGTTCTCCATGAACCGGACCGGGCGCAGCAGGGTGTAGCGCGCCCCGCTGGCCGCGACGGCGTTTTCGATGCGCTGTTTGCCGCTCGCGCCCCACGAGGTGTCCTCGTTGAACGAGGCGATACCGGTGAACACGATCTGTGCCACCCCGGCCCGGCGGGCCGCGTCGACGAGCGCTTCGCCGCGTCGCGCTTCCCGCTCGACATCCCAGCCGTCCGGGTCGTAGGCGGCGGGCGGCACCGCGAAAAGGGCTGTGGCACCGGCCAGTGCGGCGGGCAGGGTGGCGGGGTCGTCGAAATCGCCGACCGCGAGTTCGGCGCCCGCGGCGGCGAGCGCTCGCGCGGCCGGCGCGTGCGGGTCGCGCACCAGCGCGCGCACCGCACGACCGTCCGCAAGCAGTTTGCGGGCGGTCGCGCCGCCCTGCTTGCCGGTGGCGCCGGTGACCAGGATGAGGTGCTGCGAAGAAGACATGTTCGCCTTGTCTGTCGATAGAATCGGGTCGGATAACCCGTATTTCGAGACGGTACGGGTGGCCTGGCCCGCTTGACCAGGTCGGAGAACGGAAGGCCGTAACGAATTGACCGCCCCACCTACCGCCCGCAGCGACGCCACCCGCAACCGCGCCGCGGTGCTGTCCGCCGCGCAACGCGCGTTCGCCGAGCAGGGGCCGACGGTGTCGCTGGCGGAGGTGGCCCGGCGCGCCGGGGTCGGCGCGGGCACCGTCTACCGGCACTTTCCAACGAAAGTCGATCTGCTGGAAGCGGTTATGCAGCAGCGCGTGGACCGGCTCGCCCAACTGGCCACCGACCGTCTGGGCGCGCGAGATCCCGGTGCCGCCTTCTTCGATTTCTGCACGCAGGTGGTCGTTTCGACGCCGGGCAATCAAGCGCTGTGCGATCTGGTGCAGTCCGATGACGGTTGGCCGCGCGCCCTGTTGATGAGTGCGGGCGCACGATTCCATCAGGCGCTGGGCGCGCTGCTGACGGCCGCGCAGCGTCAGGGCGCGGTCCGCCCGGATCTCGAGGTCTCGGATGTACTGGCGATCTTCACCGGTTGCGTTGCCATCCAACGACTTCAACCGGCCGACGGTGCACTGGGCCGGACGGCCGCGTTGGTCATCGATGCGATGCGTGCCCCGGGCGTAACGAATCGTCCCGCCGCGGCGGGCGAAACTCGTAACGAAACGGCGGATAGTAACGAAACGCGGTGCCTGGTTTGCGCCAGTGCCGTCCGGCACTCGGGCACCGGCCGTCGTCCGCGATATTGCTCACCCGCCTGTCGGCAGAAAGCGCATCGTCGCCGCGCGGCGACGAAGCGAACACGTGGCGCATAAGCGACACGTGTCGAGGCCCGGTCACGGTCGAACGGGACGGGTCAGGCCCGACGGCAGCCGGATCCGGCCCGGGCTGCCGTGCGCGGCATGCGGATTACAGCAGGTCGCTGACGTCGTCGGGCACGTCGACGGCATATTTGCGCAGGATGTCCATCGAGATCACTTCCAGGGCGTTCTCGTGCGTGGCGGCCAGCACCACGGGTGCGGCGACACCGTCCTCGTGCGCGTGTAACCACCGCACGGCCACCACACACCACCGGTCGCCCGGCTGTAATCCCGGGAAGTTGTTCTCCGGCCGCGGCGTACTCAGATCGTTGCCGATGGACGCCTGATGCTCCAGGAATTCGGCCGTGACGACGGTGCACACGGTGTGGCTACCGAGATCCTCCGGCCCGGTGCTGCAGCAGCCGTCCCGGTAGAAGCCGGTGAGAGGATCGGCGCCGCACTCTTCCAGCGGCCCCCCAAGCACGTTTCGATCGGTCACGTCGCCGATCCTATTGGCACGTCGCGAGAAGTTCCGCAGGACAAGAAATCTCGGGGGTTGTGTGTCGGCACCGGGGCGGCGTGGTAAAGCGGGCCGGTTCGTTCTGCAAGGATGGGGCGCGTGAGTTCCGAAGCCTGGATCATTGTCGCCGTTGCCGCTGCTCTGCTGCTGGTGGTGCTTGTTGTCGGTTTTGTCCGGTACAAGCGCTCTCGGGTGTCATTGACACAGCCCGCGGAGCAGCAGCTGACCGACCGGTCCGGCGGTTACGCCGCCTCGGGCGGATTCAGTTTCAGTCAAGGCGGCACGGCGACCGCACCCGAACCGCAGCTGGTCGAGCGGACCGATACGGACGGGCAGCCGCACGTCGGCGACGACGCGGCCATTCCCCGGGACGCACCCAAGCGCGGCATCACCAATGTGCAACTGCCCGAGGGCGATGTCGCCGCGGCGCCCGCGGGCGAAACCGCTGCGCCCGAGGCCGAGTCGACCGAAGTCGCCGCGCATGCACCGGCCACCACCGACGCACCGACGACCGCGTCCACCGACGCACCGACCACCGCGTCCACCGACGCACCGACGACCGCGTCCGCCGACGCACCGACCACCGCGTCCACCGACGCACCGACGACCGCGTCCGCCGACGCACCGACCACCGCGTCCACCGACGCACCGGCCGCGCCCGCCGACGCAGCGTCCCCCGCGACCGAGCCGACCACCTTCCCCGACACCGCCGCTGGCGCCGAGGCCCCCGCCCCGCTCGAGGAGATCGAACCCACCGCGGGCCGGCTGGTCCGCCTGCGCGGCCGCCTGTCCCGTTCGCAGAACGCGGTCGGCAAGAGCCTGCTCGGCCTGCTCGGCGGCGGCGACCTGGACCACGACTCGTGGGAAGAGGTCGAGGACACCCTGGTGCTCGCCGACCTGGGCACCGCGAGCACCGCCGCGGTGGTGGCCCGCCTGCGCGAGGAGATGGCCTCGCGCAGTGTGCGGACCACCGACGCGGCCCGTGCCGTGCTGCGGGACGTGCTGATCGAGGCGTTGCGCCCCGAACTGGACCGCTCGATCCGGGCGCTGCCGCACGCCGATCACCCGTCGATCCTGCTGGTCGTCGGCGTCAACGGCACCGGAAAGACCACCACCACCGGCAAACTCGCGCGCGTGCTCGTCGCGGACGGCCGCCGCGTGCTGCTCGGCGCGGCCGACACCTTCCGGGCCGCCGCCGCCGACCAGTTGCAGACCTGGGGCGAGCGGGTCGGCGCGGAAACCGTGCGCGGCAAGGAGGCCGCCGATCCGGCCGCGGTCGCCTTCGACGCGGTGAGCGCGGGCATCGATCGCGGCGTCGACGTGGTGCTCATCGATACCGCGGGTCGCCTGCACACGAAGACCGGTCTGATGGACGAGCTGGGCAAGGTCAA
Organism: Nocardia brasiliensis NBRC 14402; assembly: GCF_000308475.2. GTDB lineage: Bacteria > Actinomycetota > Actinomycetes > Mycobacteriales > Mycobacteriaceae > Nocardia > Nocardia brasiliensis. The sequence goes on from NZ_BAFT02000016.1 coordinate 264,971, forward strand.
GCGCGTCGTAGAGAAGAAGGCCGCCGTCGACGAGGTGCTGCTGGTGCTCGACGCCACGGTCGGCCAGAACGGCCTGATGCAGGCGCGTGTGTTCGCCGACGTGGTCGATATCAGCGGCGTGGTGCTCACCAAGCTGGACGGGACCGCCAAGGGCGGCATCGTCTTCCAGGTGCAGCACGAGCTGGGCGTGCCGGTGAAGCTGGTCGGTCTCGGTGAGGGGGCCGACGATCTGGCGCCGTTCGAGCCGGGCGCCTTCGTGGACGCGCTGCTCGGCTGAGCCGCGCGCGGGCCGGAAAACCGCCTCACGCGACAGCATCGTCTCGGCAAACTGAGCCCTTGACCGAATTGTCCGGCTCGTCCCGACAACTCGACGTGCGATCGCGGCTGACACGGCAGTGTTTGCGACGAAACACGCCGAAAACCGAATGTTTGCTACTTCTAGCGGGCCGGTAACCGGAGCCGCGCCGACGCCGGCCCGCACCTCACCGGCGCCCGGAAACTCCCGGTGTAAACCCCGAAACGTGGCCGCAACACAACTGGCTCATCCGTTCACGCAGGTGAAACACCGCAGCTCTGTAGATGAAACACCGAGTGACCACCCTTCTGGTCAGGTCCATTTGCCGGAGTCGGCAGGGCCCGAGATGAGGAGGACATTAAGGTGGCATTTCCCCTTACCGGTGCACCGGACACCGGTGACACCGCATGGATGCTGGCGAGCTCAGCGCTCGTGTTGTTGATGACGCCCGGTCTGGCGTTCTTCTACGGCGGCATGGTCCGCTCGAAGAACGTGCTGAACATGATCATGATGAGCGTCAGCGCCATGGGCCTCGTCGGCGTGCTCTGGTCGCTGTACGGTTTCTCGACCGCCTTCGGTGACAACACCTTCGGCCTGATCGGCGACCCGGCGCAGTTCTTCGGCCTGAAGGGTCTGCTCGGCGGCAACGCGGTGGCCGAGGTGAAGGACGCCACCGGCGCCGTCACCACCGCCGCCTCCGGCATTCCGCTCGCGGGCACCATTCCGATGAGCGTGTTCGTCGCGTTTCAGCTGATGTTCGCCATCATCACGGTTGCCCTCATCTCGGGTGCGGTCGCCGACCGCATGAAGTTCGGTGCCTGGCTGCTCTTCGCGGGCATCTGGGTCACCGTCGTCTACTTCCCGGTCGCGCACTGGGTCTTCGACTTCGACGCCAAGGACGCCGACGGCAATGTCGTGCACGAGGGCGGCTGGATCGCCAACAAACTGCTCGCGGTCGACTTCGCCGGTGGTACCGCGGTGCACATCAACGCCGGTGCGGCCGCGCTCGCCCTGGTGCTGGTGCTCGGCAAGCGCAAGGGCTGGCCGACCACCGCGTTCCGCCCGCACAACCTGCCCTTCGTCATGCTCGGCGCCGGCCTGCTGTGGTTCGGCTGGTTCGGGTTCAACGCCGGTTCCGCGCTGACCTCCGGTGGTCTCGCGGGCACCACCTTCGTGACCACCGCGGTGGCGACGGCCGCGGCCATGCTGGCCTGGCTGCTGGTGGAGAAGCTGCGCGACGGGCACGCCACCTCGCTGGGCGCGGCCTCGGGCATCGTGGCGGGTCTGGTCGCGATCACCCCGTCCTGTTCGTCGGTGAACGTGCTCGGCGCGCTCGCGGTCGGTGTGGTCGCGGGTGCGCTGTGCGCGCTCGCGGTCGGCCTGAAGTTCAAGTTCGGGTTCGACGACTCGCTCGACGTGGTGGGCGTGCACCTGGTCGGCGGCATCGTCGGCACCCTGATGGTCGGTTTCGTCGCCGCGCCCGAGATGGGTGCCGCGAAGACCGGCCTGTTCTACGGCGGCGGCATCGATCAGCTGTGGCGTCAGGCGGTGGGTGCCGGTGTGGTACTTGCCTTCTCCTTCGTCGCCAGCCTGATCATTGCCTATATCGTGAAGTTCACCATTGGGCTGCGCGCGAGCGAAGAAGCGGAATCGGTGGGCTTGGACGAGTCCGAGCACGCCGAATCCGCGTACGACTTCGCCGCCGTGGGCAGCACGGCACGTTCGGCCGTCAAGGAGGCATGACGAACATGAAACTGATCACCGCAATCGTCAAACCGTTCACCCTCGAGGACGTCAAGACCGGTCTCGAGCAGGCGGGTGTGCTCGGCATGACAGTCAGCGAAGTGCAGGGATATGGCCGCCAGAAGGGGCACACCGAGGTCTATCGAGGTGCCGAGTACTCCGTGGATTTCGTGCCGAAGGTCCGGGTCGAGGTGGTCGTCGACGACGCGTCCGTGGACAAGGTCGTCGAGGTGATCGTCGAGGCCTCGCGCACCGGCAAGATCGGCGACGGCAAGGTCTGGGTGACGCCGGTGGAGACGATCATTCGCGTCCGTACCGGCGAACGCGGTACCGACGCGCTGTAGATCTCGAATATCTGAGCTGAGCGGCGGCCCCGCTCCCACCGGAGCTCCGGTCGGGGCGGGGCCGCGACTGTTAGGGATGGGCGGTGGGTTGTGGCAGGTCAGCACGAGCACGACGGCAAGGTGTCCAACGGGGCGGCGGATCTGGTTCGCGCGCGCGGCCAACTGCTCGACGGCGGGGTGCCGCGCAATCCCCGGCTCGACGCCGAGTCCCTGCGACAGGCCCTGGTCGACCTGTTCGAGCTGTGGCTCACCAGTAAGGGCGCCGAACTCGGCATCACCCGCGACAGCGGACTGGCCGTGGTCGCGGTCGGTGGTCTCGGCCGTGCGGAGATGCTGCCGTACTCCGATCTCGACCTGGTGCTGCTGCACGACGACGTCGACCCCGCCCGGGTCGCCGAGGTCGCCGATCAGCTCTGGTATCCGCTGTGGGACGCCCACATCAAGCTCGATCACAGCGTGCGGACCGTCCCGCAGGCGCTGCGGGTCGCCTCGGACGATCTCATCGCCGCGCTCGGCATGCTGGAGGCCCGGCATATCGTCGGCGACCAAGAGCTGAGCAACTTGCTGATCGGCGGGGTGCGCCGGGAATGGCGCAACGGAATCCGTTCCCGGTTCGACGAATTGATCGCCCAGGCGCAGGCCCGGTGGGAGCGCAGCGGCGAGATCGCGCACCGCGCCGAACCGGATCTGAAGAACGGTCGCGGCGGCCTGCGCGATATCCAGCTGCTCGACGCGCTCGCCGTCGCCCAGCTGACCGATGCCATGCCCGGCCTCGGTCCCGACGTGCCGGGCGGTGGCTTGAAACACGCGCATCGGCGACTGCTCGACGTGCGGACCGAACTGCATCGGGTGGCGGGCCGGGCCCGCGACCAGTTGCGGGCCCAGGACGCCGACGAGATCGGCGCGGCGTTGCGCATCGGCGACCGGTTCGATCTCGCGCGCACGCTCAGCGATTCCGCGCGCACGGTCAGCTATTCCGTCGACGTCGGATTGCGTACCGCGGCAAACGCTTTGCCCCGGCGCGGGCTCGCTCGGCTGCGTCGGATGCCGGTGCGCCGGCCACTCGATGAGGGGGTGGTCGAGCACGGCGGCGAGGTGGTGCTGGCCAGAGACGCACGGCCACAACGCGATCCGGGCCTGATCCTGCGGGTGGCCGCGGCCTCGGCGCAGACCGGCCTGCCGATGTCGGCCACCACGCTCAACCGGCTCTCCGAGGACGCGCCCGAACTGCGCGAGCCGTGGCCCAAGGACGCGCTGAACGATCTGCTCGTGCTGCTCGGCGCGGGCCGCGGCGTCATCGACGCGATCGAGGCGCTGGACCGAACGGGCTTGTGGGGCAGGCTGCTTCCCGAATGGGGCGCCGTGCGTGACCTGCCGCCGCGCGATGCCCTGCACACCTGGACCGTGGACCGGCATCTGATGGAGACGGTGGCCTACGCGAGCGGGATGAGCACCCGGGTGGCCCGGCCGGATCTGCTGGCGCTCGGCGCGCTGCTGCACGATATCGGCAAGGGCCGCACGGGCGATCACAGCGTGGTCGGCGCGGAACTGGCCACCCATATCGGCCGCCGGCTCGGGCTGTGGCCGTCGGACGTGCGCACGCTCAGCGCGATGGTCCGCCACCATCTGCTGCTCCCGGACACCGCCACCCGGCGTGACCTGGCCGACCCCGCCACCGTGCAGCACGTCGTCGACACCCTCGACGGCGACCCGGAACTGCTGGAACTGCTGCACACCCTCGCCGAAGCGGACTCGCTGGCCACCGGACCCGGCGTGTGGGGCGACTGGAAGGCCTCGCTCATCGGCGACCTCGTGCGCCGGTGTCGGCTGGTGCTGGCGGGCGCCGAACTGCCGCAACCGGAACCGATCGCACCGGAACTCATCGCGAAGGCCAAAGCGGGCGGCGTGCACGTCGAGCTGAAGCCGGGGGAGAGCAAGTACACCTACGTGGTGACGGTGATCGCGCCGGACGGCGCCGGACTGCTGTCCGACGCCGCCGGGGTGCTCGCGCTGCACTCGTTGCGGGTGCTCTCGGCCGCACTCGGCAGCGAGGGCGAGTCCGCCATCGACACCTTCGTGGTGTCGCCCAAGTTCGGTGATCCGCCGGATGCCGGACTGTTGCGCCAGGAGCTCATCCGGGCCATCGGCGGCGATCTCGATGTCGCGGCGGTGCTCGCCAAACGGGAACGGGAGGCGGGCGGCGTCAAACCGAGTGAGTACGCGCAGGCGCAGCCGCGGATGCTGTGGTCGGGCACCTCGGCGCCCGGTCAGGTGCTGCTCGAGTTGCGGGCCGAGGACCGGATCGGGGTGCTCAGCAGGCTGGCCGCCGCGCTGGAGAACTGCGCCGCCGACGTGCGCTGGGCCAAGGTGGTGACCATGGGTTCGGCGGTGGTCGACACCTTCTGCCTCGACCTCGGCACCGCGGACGGCCCGGCCCGCCGGACCGAGATCGAGCAGGCGATCCTGGCGGTCGTGCCGCGTCCCGCGCCGAAGAAGCCGGAGGCGGGTATGCCCGGTCCGGGGATCGTCGGGACCTGACACGCCACGAAGTAACCAATCTGTTGCACACGATTTGCTGTAACCCATATGTCGGCGCCGCCGGTCGTCTTAGGATCAGAGCATCCGGCTATCGCTGCATGAGGGGAGCACGTCGTTGGCAATTGAAGTTGTTTCGGCGTCGATGATGACGAGCGACGAGACCACGCATATGGCGCGGTGCGTCGGCGGGGACCGCTGGGTTGTTTCCTGGCTTCCCGGTCGCACATTGACCGGACAACAGGCCGTGACCGCGATGACCATCGCCTCGACGGTGGCCAGCTCACGGATCCCCACCACGACGGAATGGGCCATCCTCGACGACCTGGCCCTCGAGCTGGGACTGACCGCGCGCGAGGCGGTCTACATGGTCGCCAAGGAGAACCACGACTACCGCAAGACCGCCAAACCGCGTCGCCGTTCGCTCGACTGATCGACCCGTTCCGACCTCGAAGGACGCACCGCCTGCGCGGGTGGGTCGGCTATCCCATTACCCTGGGAGGCAATTGACGTCCCCCGAGATCAGGAGCGCGATCGGTGTTCGAATCCCTGTCCGACCGGCTTACCGGTGCCCTCAAGGATCTGCGCGGTAAGGGGCGTCTGTCACCGGCCGACATCGACGCCACCTGTCGCGAGATCCGGCTGGCGCTGCTCGAAGCCGACGTCGCGTTGCCGGTGGTGCGCGGCTTCATTGCCCGAATCAAGGAGCGCGCCAAGGGCGCCGAGGTCTCCGCCGCGCTGAATCCGGCGCAGCAGGTCGTCAAGATCGTCAACGAGGAACTCGTCACGATCCTCGGCGGCGAGACCAGGCGGCTCACCCTGGCGAAGAATCCGCCGACCGTGGTCATGCTGGCCGGTCTGCAGGGCGCCGGTAAGACCACGCTCGCCGGCAAGCTCGCGAAATGGCTGAAGGGCCAAGGGCATCAGCCCCTGCTGGTGGCCTGTGACCTGCAGCGGCCCGGTGCCGTCACGCAGCTGCAGGTGGTCGGTGAGCGCGCGGGCGTGCCCGTCTTCGCGCCGCATCCCGGCACCTCCACCGGCGGCGGCGAGAACGCCCTGGGCGTCACGGCCGCCGACCCGATCGAGGTGGCCCGCGGCGGTATCGCCGAGGCCAAGTCCAAGCAGTACGACGTGGTCATCGTCGACACCGCCGGTCGCCTCGGCATCGACGAGGAACTGATGCGCCAGGCCGCGGGCATCCGCGACGCCGTGCAGCCCGACGAGACCCTGTTCGTGCTCGACGCCATGATCGGTCAGGACGCGGTCAACACCGCCGAGGCGTTCCGCGACGGCGTCGGCTTCACCGGCGTCGTGCTGACCAAGCTCGACGGTGACGCCCGCGGTGGTGCGGCGCTCTCGGTGCGCAACGTGACCGGCGCGCCGATCATGTTCGCCTCCACCGGTGAGAAGCTCGAGGACTTCGACGTCTTCCACCCGGACCGGATGGCCAGTCGCATCCTCGGCATGGGCGACGTGCTCAGCCTGATCGAGCAGGCCGAGCAGATCTACGACGCGCAGCAGGCCGAGGAGGCCGCGCGCAAGATCGGCAGCGGCGAGCTCACGCTGGAGGACTTCCTCGAGCAGATGCTCGCGATCCGCAAGATGGGCCCGATCGGCAACCTGCTCGGCATGCTGCCCGGCGCGGGCCAGATGAAGGACGCCCTCGCCGCCGTCGACGACAAGCAGCTCGACCGGGTGCAGGCGATCATCCGCGGCATGACCCCCGCCGAACGGGACAACCCGAAGATCATCAACGCCTCCCGCAGGCTGCGCATCGCCAACGGCTCGGGCGTCCAGGTGTCCGACGTCAACCAGCTCGTCGACCGCTTCTTCGAGGCCAAGAAGATGATGGCCGCCATGGGCCGCCAGATGGGCATGCCCGGTGCCCGCCGCGGCAACAACAAGAAGGGCAAGAAGGGCAAGAAGGGCGGTCGCGGACCGACCCCGCCCAAGGCACGCGGCGGTTTCCCGGGGATGCCCGCGGGGATGCCGGGCATGCCCGCCGGGATGCCCGACCTGTCCAACATGCCGCCCGGCCTGGACCAGCTCCCGCCCGGCCTGGAGGGTTTCGACATCTCGAAGCTGAAGTTCCCGAAGAACTGACCGTCGCCGCGCACGTTTCCGCACGCCGCGCACGAATTCGTGCGCGGCGCGCTATTGCGCGCGCGTCGGCCGAGGCGCGGACCGCACTCGCACGCAGTAGGTTGGGGACAAAGGAGGTCTCTGTGCATCTGCGTGGCGTGCTTCTCCCCGGTGACGAGGTCCGCGATCTGTGGGTTCGGGACGGAACCGTGTCGTTCGAACCCGTGCCCGGAGCCGAAACACTGTGCCGCACAGGGTGGATCGTGCCGGGTCTGGTGGACGCGCACTGCCACGTCGGGATCCGCTACGGCGGTGGTGACGAGGACCGGGCGGGGGCGATCGCGCAGGCCGAGACCGAACGGGACGCGGGCGCGCTGCTGCTGCGGGACGCCGGCTCACCGATCGACACGCGGTTCATCGACGACCATCCGGAACTACCGAAGATCATCCGCGCCGGCCGCCATATCGCGCGCCCGCGCCGCTACATCCGGGAACTCGGCATCGAGCTGGACGACGAGCGCGACCTGCCGGAGATCGTGGCCGAGCAGGCGCGCTTCGGCGACGGCTGGGTGAAGATCGTCGGCGACTGGATCGACCGCGCGGTGGGAGATCTGCGTCCGCTGTGGAGCGACGCGATCCTGAAGGAGGCGATCGACGCGGCCCACGCCAACGGCGCCAGGGTCACCGCGCACGTGTTCGGCGAGGACGCGCTGCCCGGCCTGATCGGCGCGGGCATCGATTGCCTGGAGCACGGCACCGGCCTCACCGACGACACCATCGAGCTGATGGTGGCGCACGGCACCGCGCTGGTGCCGACCCTGGTGAATATCGACACCTTTCCCGATATCGCCGACAGCGCGGGCAAATTCCCCGTCTACGCCGCGCACATGCGTGACCTGCACCGCCGCGTGCGCACCACCGTCGCCAACGCGCACGACGCGGGCGTGCCGATCTTCGCGGGCACCGACGCGGGCGGTTCGATCCGGCACGGCCGCATCGCGGACGAGATCGCCGCGCTCGGCGGCGCGGGTCTGTCGCCGCACGATGCACTGGGCGCGGCCTCGTGGGACGCTCGCACGTGGCTCGGCCGTCCCGGCATCGAGCACGGCGCTCCTGCGGACTTCGTTGTCTACCAGGAGGATCCCCGCGCTCGCCCCGAGACCCTCATCGCGCCCTACGCGGTGATCCTGCGCGGCCGCGTGTACGCCCAGCGGGACCCGGTCACGGGTCACCGCTGACAAGATCAGGGGGAACTGGTGGCGGCGGCCTCTCGCGAAACGCCGCCACGGGTTCCCCCTGATCTCGAGCGTGCTCGAATCAGGTGCGCCAGTGGCGGATTTCGCGCGCCCAGGCTTGGAGTCCCGCCGCGAAACCCGCGCGTTGCTCCGGCGTGAGGGTGGCCATCGCGGCGAGTAGCGGTTCGGCGCGGCGGGCGACGAAGGTCTCCATGTGTTCGCGCCACTGCGGCAGCAGCGCGACCAGGGTCCGGCGGCGGTTGGCCGGATCGGGTTGTCTGCTCACCCATCCCGCGCGGTCGAGGTCGCCGACGAGTTCGCTGACCGTGGACAGGGCCAGGCCCATCCGTCCGGCCAGCTCGCTGACGCTGAGCGCAGCCTCGGGTACCAGTTGTACGCAGACCGCGCCGTGCCGAGCGGTCAGACCGTGGGCTGCGAACGAATCCTGATGCGCGACAGGCATGTCGGACCGTGCCTTGTCGAAGAAGTTGGCAATCAGCGGTACGTAACCGATCACCTCGGTGATCTCCGCGCGGTTCGGCAGCCGGGGTGCGCTGGGCTTGTCGGGCATGGGTACAGCATATATATTCGGATAAACGAACTATTCGTATATCCAAACCATTGGGGGTTGGGGTGTCCAGCTATCAGGATGCGGTCATCGATGCGCTCGAGCGCCTCGACGACCTCGGCTACGAACGCAATCTCGGGGGTGGCGATCTCGCCAATCACGGGCCGATGGGTGCCGAGGCGCTCGCGGTGCTCGGGCACGGCGACGCGGTGCCGGCTTGGGTCGCGACCTACCGCAAGGCGGCGCCGCACCACGAACCGCCCGTGCCGTACCAGCGGATCGACGGCACCGACGAGGCGGATTGGCGGGCCGCGCTGGGCGATATCGGCCGCGCGGGTGATTTCGAAGAACTCTTCCTGCGTGAGATCGCCGAGGAAGGCTGGCAGGCGGTGCTGGTGCGCTGGTGGCCGCGGTTGCTCCCGGGCCCGATGACCGGACTGACGCACGGACTGATCCGAACCGCGCACGCGGTGCGCGGCCTGTCCGCCGCGCCACCGACTCCGGTGCAGCTGCGCGAACTGTCCCGTGGGCTGGGTTATTGGGCCGCCCGGTTCGTCGACGCCGGGTGGGCGGGCAGGTTGACCGGCCGGCTGCCGGTGCCCGCCGCGCTGGCCGCGGTGCCGCGCCTGCCCGAACGGCCGCGCAGTCCGCAGGAGGGGTTGGCGCGGATGCGGAATCCGCAGGCGATGCCGGGCTACACCGACGCGCTCACCGCGCTCGCCGCCGACCACACCGACCGGCTGATCTCGGAGATGACCGCGACCTACGCCGGGGTGTGCGTCGCGCACTCCGGTGCCGGGTTCCCGATCCCGCTGTTGCACGGCGTCACCGCGCCCGCCGCGGCCCGGCTCGTGCTGCCGCAGTTGCCGCAGGAGCTGCACGGGCCGACCGTGGCCGCGCTGTGGCAGGCCCAGGTGACGCTGCTGATGATGGTCACCAACGGCCGCGACGGTGAGGACGGCGCACTGGACCGTGCGCAACGGGCCGAGGTGCCGGCCTGGGACGAACTGGTCGGCCGGGCCGTCGACCACGGTGACGAGCACGTCATCAAGTTCACCGAGGCCTGCCTGCGCGAGCACGCCCTGCGCCCGGACGCGCGCTATGCGTGGGCGGTCGATATCGCGCAGCGCCAGATCGAACGTCCCGACGCCGAAGGCGGTTCCGCGGTCGCGGTGCGTTTCGCCCGTCCGGCCGGCTGAGCGCCCCGCGCGTAGGACCGAACGGCGCGCGTAGGGTCGGCACCCATGAGCATTCGCCTCGGCTATCAAATGCCCAACTTCACGTACGGACAGCCGGTGCGTGAGCTGTTCCCGACCGTGGTCGCGCAGGCCAGGGCGGCCGAGGCCGCCGGTTTCGACACCGTGTTCGTGATGGACCACTTCTATCAACTGCCGGGGCTGGGCACGCCGGACGATCCGATGCTGGAGTCCTACACCGCGCTGTCCGCACTGGCCGCCTCGACCGAGCGAATCCAGTTGTCGGCGTTGGTGACCGGCAACACCTATCGCAACCCGGCACTGCTCGCCAAGACCGTCACCACGCTGGACCTGGTCAGCGGTGCTCGCGCGGTGCTCGGCATCGGCGCGGGCTGGTACGAACTCGAGCACACGGCCTACGGTTTCGAGTTCGGCACGTTCACCGAGCGTTTCGAGCGGCTCGACGAGGCGCTGCAGATCATCCGGCCGATGCTGCGCGGCGAGCCGGCCACCTTCGACGGCAAGTGGTACCGGGCCGAGCACGCGATGAACGAGCCGCGGCTGCGCGACGATCTGCCGATCATGCTCGGCGGTTCCGGGGAGAAGAAGACCTTCGCCCTGGCCGCGCGGTACGCCGATCACCTCAACATCGTGTGCAACGCTTCGGAATTGCCACGGAAGATGGCGGCCCTGCACCAGCGCTGCGCCGAGATCGGCCGCGATCCGGCGACCCTGGAGGTCAGCTACCTGTGCATGCTGTTCCTCGACGAGGACGGCGACCAGGCCCGCAAGCAGCAGCGAGACTTCCTGCGCGGCAACGGCATCGAGCTGTCCGGCATGTCCCCTGCGGAGCTGGCGCAGTCCGTCGCGGACCGCCAGTTCGCCGGCGACGCCGACGAGGTCGCCGAGCAATTGCAGCGCCGCGTCCTCGATCACGGCGTGCAAGGACTCGTCGTCAACATGCTCACCAACGGCCATCGCCCCGGTGCGGTCGAGCTCGCGGGACATGCCCTTGCGCCGCTGGTGCGTTGATCGAACGTGCCCTGAAAACTGTTGGGAGTACGGAAACTTTTCCGGTCGATAGAATCGGCAACGTGACAGCGTCCACACCGGAGCGGCGGGGTTCTTACGGATTCGACGCGCCACCGATCATGGTCCTGCTAGGCGTGCTCGCGCTCGGGTTCCTGATCGGTGCGGTGGTCGACGTGCTGGTCGGCGAACTCGCGTCGGCGGCGGTGCTGGTGTTGATCGGGCTCGCGATGGCCGCGCAGTTCAGCCTGTTCCTGCACGCCACCCGGCGGGGTAAGTTCCGCGCCTGGGACGGGCTGCTGGACGACCTGCGGCTGCGCGGCGACGAGCGCCTGCTCGATCTCGGCTGCGGGCGCGGTGCGGTGCTGCTCGCCGCGGCCAAGCGCTTGCCCGAGGGTAAGGCCGTCGGCATCGATCTGTGGCGTTCGGTCGACCAATCCGGCAACAATTCCGCGACCACCGCGCAGAACGCGGTCGCCGAGCAGGTCGCGGACCGGATCGAACTGCACACCGGCGACATCACCTCGTTGCCGTTCCGGACCGGCGAGTTCGACGTCGTCGTCTCCAGCCTGGTCATCCACAACATCAAATCCTCGGCGGGGCGCGCGGCCGCCGTGCGGGAGGCGCTGCGCGTGCTGCGGCCCGGCGGTCACCTCGTCCTCGTCGATATCGGCCGGACCGGCGAATACGAGACCACGCTCGTCGCCAACGGCGCCCAAGCCCTGCGCGCCCGAACCCTCGGTTGGCAGGTCTGGTGGGGCGGCCCCTGGATGCCGACCCGCACCCTGAGCGCCACCGCCCCACCCGCCACCGCCTGACCCGCCGATGAATTCCCTCGGTGCGGAACGTCTTCAGTAACAGGCGAATTCCGAACGGGAGGAACGGCGATGCGGGAATTGATCGTGACCGAGAACATCACGCTGGACGGCGTGATCGAGGCCGCGGAGTGGTTCGAGGTGGCCAACGCGGCCGGTGTGGATCAGTCCGACCTGGTAGCGACGTTGCGGTCGCATATGGCCGATTCCGACGCGGTCCTGTTCGGCCGGGCCACCTTCGAGGACATGCGGGGCTACTGGCCGGCGCAGGCCGACGACACCACCGGGGTCACCGATCATCTGAACCGGGCGACCAAGTACGTCGTCTCCGGCACCCTCGACCAACCGGACTGGGCGAACACCGTGGTGCTGCGTGGTCCGCTGGTCGAGGAGATCCGCGCGGTCAAGGCGGCGCCGGGCAAGGCCATCGTGGCCACCGGCAGCATCCGGCTGGTGCATGCCCTGATCGCCGCCGACCTGGTCGACGAGTACCGGATGTTCGTCTATCCGGTCGTGCGGGGCACCGGTCGGCGCCTGTTCACCGGGGGTGCGGCGATCCCGGCGCTGCGGCTCGTGGAGACGCGCCCCTTCGAATCGGGGGTGGTGCTGCTGCGATACCGGCCCGCCTAGCCTCAGTTGAAGAGGTTCGCGAGGCCGGACGCGATGCCGCGCAGCAGGCGGAAACCGCCCGCTGTGGCGTATTCGACGGCGACGTCCTGGCCGATGTCGGTGACTGTTTCGCGGGCGGTGTCACGCGCGGTGCTACGCCTGCGTCGGCGGCGGCGGAAGATCCCCATGACCTGTTATACCGGCGGGCCGCCTCGGCGCAACAAGTCCAGGCGATTTCAGGTGCTCGCGGTCCATCTGGCACAATGAACCACCGTCCTTCCGGACAAAGTGTCAGCCCGTCTCCGGTTACGTACCGCGCGGCGGTCACACACTCCAAGCGCTAAACCGGGCTCGCAGACCATGCGGGTCGCTGAATTGCGCCGTGACCAACCAATGAAAGAGGCAGAACAAGCATGGCTGTTCGCATCAAGCTCACCCGCATGGGCAAGATCCGCAACCCGCAGTACCGCATCGTCGTCGCGGACGCGCGTACCCGCCGGGACGGCCGGGCCATCGAGTCCATCGGCAAGTACCACCCGAAGGAAGAGCCGTCGCTCATCGAGATCGATTCCGAGCGCGCTCAGTACTGGCTGGGTGTCGGCGCGCAGCCGACCGAGCCCGTCCAGCGCCTGCTGGAGATCACCGGTGACTGGCAGAAGTTCAAGGGCCTGCCGGGCGCCGAGGGCACGCTGAAGGTCAAGGCCGCCAAGGCGTCCAAGCTGGACCTGTTCAACGCCGCGCTGGCCGCCGCCGACAACGCCCCGACCACCGAGGCCGTCACCCCGAAGAAGAAGGCCGCCAAGAAGGACGAGGCCGCCGTGGCCGAGACCGAGGCTGCTGAGTAATGAGCGCAGTCGTCGCCGATGCTGTGGAACATTTGGTTCGCGGCATCGTCGCGAATCCGGATGACGTCCGCGTCGAGCTGATCACCGGCCGCCGCGGACGCACCGTCGAGGTGCACGTTCACCCTGATGACCTGGGCAAGGTGATCGGTCGCGGCGGTCGTACCGCGACCGCGCTGCGCACCCTGGTCGCCGGTATCGGCGGCCGGGGCATCCGGGTCGACGTGGTCGACACCGACCAGTAGATGGAACTTGTCGTAGGACGGGTCGCCAAGTCGCACGGCGTGCGTGGCGAGTTGGTCGTCGAGATACGCACCGACGAGCCGCAGGCCCGGTTCGCGCCGGGCAGCACGCTGCGCGGACGGCTGGCGCGGTCCAAGGAAGTTCGTGAGTTCACCGTGGAGTCGGCCCGAGAGCACTCGGGCCGGCTTCTGGTGTTTCTCGACGGCGTCAGCGGGCGCGAGGCGGCCGACGCGTTGCGCGGAATGCTGTTCGTGGTGGACAGCGCCGATCTGCCGCCCTCGGACGATCCGGACGAGTACTACGACCACGAACTCGAGGGGCTGACCGTCCGGCTCACCGACGAGACCGTGGTCGGCACCGTGCGTGAGGTCCTGCATTCGGCTGCGGGAGAACTGCTTTCGGTGCGGGCCGCCGCGGACGGCCGGGAGATCCTGATCCCGTTCGTCACCGCGATCGTGCCCACCGTCTCGCTGGCGGAACGGCTGATCGTCATCGATCCGCCCGAGGGACTGCTCGATCCGGAGTAGGGGATGAGCGTATGAAACTCGACGTCGTCACGATCTTCCCCGAGTACCTCGAGCCGCTGCGGACCGCGCTGCTCGGCAAGGCGATCGACAAGGGCCTTATCTCGGTCGCCGTGCACGATCTGCGCGACTGGACGCACGACGTGCACAAGTCCGTCGACGATGCTCCGTACGGCGGCGGCCCCGGCATGGTCATGAAGCCGACGGTGTGGGGCGACGCGCTGGACGCGGTCTGCCCCGACGACGCGCTGCTCGTCGTCCCGACGCCCGCGGGCGTCCCGTTCACTCAGGCGACCGCGCAGCGCTGGGCCACCGAGAACCATCTCGTCTTCGCGTGCGGCCGGTACGAGGGCATCGATCAACGCGTCTTCGACGATGCGGCCCGTCGGGTGCGCGTCGAAGAGGTGAGCATCGGCGACTACGTGCTGATCGGTGGCGAGGCCGCCGTGCTCGTGCTGGCCGAGGCCGTGGTCCGGCTGATCCCCGGGGTGCTCGGCAATCAGCAATCCCACCAAGAGGATTCGTTCTCCGACGGCCTGCTCGAGGGCCCCAGCTACACCCGTCCGGTCACCTGGCGCGAGCTCGAGGTCCCGCCGATCCTGCTCTCCGGCGACCACGCCAAGGTGGCTGCCTGGCGCCGCGAGCAGTCCCTCGCGCGCACCCGTGAGCGCCGCCCCGACCTGCTGCCCTGACCTACCTAGGGCAGCAGCCCGTGCCGCCGCGCCGCGACCACCGCCTCGTGGCGTGAGTGCGCGTCCAGTTTCGTCATCGCGTTGCGCAGGTAGCTCTTGACCGTTTCCGCGGCGAGCGAGAGCCGTTGCGCCGCCTCCTGATTCGTGCAGCCGAGGGCGACCTGCGAGAGCACGTCCAGCTCCCGCCGGGACAGCTGGGGCGCGTCGGCGGCGGGTGCGCCGACCATGACGCGGGTGAGGCGTTCGCACACCGTGTGCAGCCGTCCACGCAGGTTGTCGTCGTCGGCCGAGCGGGCCATGCCGCGCAGCTCGGCGTGGATGTCGCGGAGTTCCTCGGCGACCGCGGGCGCGGTGTCGGAGGCGGGCGCGGTCATCTCCAGCAGGCGCAGCCTGCGGTCCACCTCGTCCCGGACGGCGATCTCGGTGGCCAGCCTGCGGCCCGCCTGCACCACCAGATCGGCGGTGCGGTCGCCGATCGGACTGGCGCCGCGGGTGGCGGCGTAGAGCACGGCCCGCGAACATTGACCGACCACCACCGGCACGGCGACGATCGAACGCAACCCTTCGCCGGACACCGGCCCGTCGTAGTGATGGGTGATCGTGGAGGTGTTGACGTAGTCGGCGACCGACGCCGGACGGCCGGACTCCATCACCCGCCCGCCCAGCCCCGAGGTGCGCAGCACGGACAGACCGCGCAGTCCATTGGTCAGGGTGCCGACGAATTCCGATAGCAGTAGCGCATCGCCGTGCACCTCGCCGCCGAACGCCACCGGCACCCCGGCCGTGCCCGCTACCCAGCGGATTTCGGCGCGCAGCGCGTCTGAGTCGCGCGGGCGGAGCAGCGCGGTGTGGGTCATGGGACTCACCCCTTTTCGGGGGTAGTGGCGAACTAGGTGTGACCCACATCCTATTAGGACCAACGGGACGTAGTGCGTGTTCGGTCACGCCTGGCGCGCGGCGGGGACGCGCCAGTGCGTGACCCGAACACTGAGGAGTGACGAGATGGGTATCGACTTGAATCCACGCGTGCGGGAGTTGCTGGACATGTACGACCGGCCGGACGCCTCGGCCGCCGACGTACTGTGCGATCGGCATCCCGCGAACGGGATCGCGTTCACCATCGTCGAGAGCGACCTGTCGTCGACCGATCTCACCTATGGCGAACTGCGGGAGCGCTCGTCCCGGTTCGCCGCGGCGCTGGCCGACCTCGGGATCGGGCCCGGCGATCGGGTGGCGACGTTGATGGCGAAGTCCGCGGATCTGGTGGTCGCCCTGCTGGCCATCTGGCGCCGCGGGGCGGTGCACGTCCCGCTGTTCACCGCGTTCGCGCCGCCCGCCATCGCGTTCCGGCTCGAGGCGAGCCGGACCACGGTCGTCATCGCAGACGCCGACCAGGCGGGCAAGCTCGCGCCGGGGCCGGACATGCCCGCGGACGCGCCGTGGCAGGTCATCGTCAGCGGTGCGGCGCCGAGCGGCACGCTGAGCATGGCGGAGCTGCTGGCCGGCAAGTCCGCGGACGATCCGAACGCCGCCGCGGTCGCGGTCGGCGGGGACGGGCTGCTGATCCAGCTGTTCACCAGCGGCACCACCGGCACCCCGAAGGGGGTGCCGATTCCGTTGCGCGCCTTGGCTTCCTTCCAGGCGTATCAGGAGTTCGCGCTCGACGTCCGCACGGACGACGTGTACTGGAACGCCGCCGATCCGGGCTGGGCCTACGGCCTCTACTGGGCGATTCTGTCGCCGCTGTCCAGCGGCATCCGCAGCCTGCTGCTGCACGCGGGTTTCTCCGCGCCGCTCACCTGGCAGGTGCTCGAACACTTCGGCGTCACCAATTTCACGGCCGCGCCGACGGTGTACCGCGCGCTGCGCGCGGCGGGTGGCACGCCGCCGCGGATCAGGTTGCGCCGCGCGTCTTCGGCGGGTGAACCGCTGACGCCCGAGGTCGTGGCCTGGTCGCTGGAGAATCTCGGCGTCGCGGTGCGCGATCACTACGGCCAGACCGAGCACGGGATGCTCATCTGCAATGCCTGGCACGAGGCGCTCGACGCGGAGGTGCCCGCAGGGTCGATGGGACGCACACTGCCGGGCTGGACCTGCGCGGTGCTGGCCGACGACGCGGACACCGTCGCGCCCGTCGGCGAACTCGGCCGCGTCGCGATCGATACGGCCAACAGTCCGCTGCTGTGGTTCCTCGGCTATCTGGACGCGCCCGAACGCACCGCGCAGCGCTTCACGCCGGACGGCCGCTGGTACCTCACCGGTGACGCGGGCTCGCAGGACGAGAACGGCTGCTTCCACTTCTCCGCCCGGGACGACGACGTGATCATCATGGCCGGGTACCGGATCGGCCCTTTCGAGGTGGAAAGCGTGCTGGTGCTGCACGATCAGGTCGCCGAGGCCGCCGTGGTCGGCATGCCCGACGAATTGCGCGGCGAGGTGCTGGAGGCGTTCGTGGTGTTGCGCGACGGTTCCGGGGGCAGCGACGAGCTCGCGGCCCAGTTGCAGGATCTGGTGAAGCGGAAGTTCGCCGCGCACGCCTATCCGCGCACCGTGCATTTCGTGCCGGAGCTGCCGAAGACGCCCAGCGGCAAGGTGCAGCGATTCGTGCTGCGGCAGAAGGGAAACAAGTGATGTCGCAGCCCAGCTACGCCTCGGGGACGTCGCAGACTCCGCTGCTCGGCGACACCATCGGCGGCAATCTCGACCGCGCGGTGGCGGCGCATCCGGATCGGGAAGCGTTGGTGGACAAGACCTCCGATCGTCGCTGGACCTATCGGGAGCTGGGTGCGGCGATCGACGCGCTGGCCACCGGGCTGGCCGCGCGCGGCATCGCGAAGGGCGACCGGGTCGGCATCTGGGCGCCGAACTGTGCGGAATGGTTCTTCGCGCAGTACGCGACGGCGAAGATCGGCGCGATCCTGGTGAACATCAATCCCGCCTACCGGACCAGTGAGCTGGAATACGTCCTGCGCCAGGCGGGCGTGCGCGTGCTGATCGCGGCCGCGGAGTTCAAGACCTCGAACTACGTCGCGATGATCGACGAGGTCCGCCCGAACTGCCCGGCGCTGGAACAGGTGCTGATCCTGGGCACGCCGGAGTGGGACGAGCTGGCGCGGACCGCGATCGATCCGGATCGGCTGGCGGCACGCGCCGCGGAACTGTCCATCGACGACCCGATCAACATCCAGTACACCTCGGGCACAACGGGTTTCCCCAAAGGGGCGACGCTGAGCCACCACAACATCCTGAACAACGGCTTCTTCGTCGGGGAGCTGTGCGGCTACACCGAGCAGGACCGGATCTGCGTGCCGGTGCCGTTCTACCACTGCTTCGGCATGGTGATGGGGAATCTGGCCGCCACCAGTCACGCTGCGGCGGTGGTGATTCCGGCGCCCGCATTCGATCCGGTGGCGACCCTGGCCGCGGTCGAAGCCGAGCGCTGCACCTCGCTCTACGGCGTGCCGACCATGTTCATCGCCCTGCTCACCGAACTCGACACCGCCACAACTGATCTGTCCAGCCTGCGCACCGGCATCATGGCCGGCTCGCCGTGTCCGGTGGAGGTGATGAAGCGGGTGATCGATCGGATGGGCATGCACGAGGTGTGCATCTGCTACGGCATGACCGAGACCTCGCCGGTCTCCACCCAGACCCGCCGCGACGACGGCATCGATCGCCGCACCGCCACCGTCGGCCGGGTCGGCCCGCATCTCGAGGTCAAAATCGTCGATCCCGCAACAGGTCTCACCGTGCCCCGCGGCGAGCCGGGCGAATTGTGCACCCGTGGTTACTCGGTGATGCTCGGCTACTGGAGCGATCCCGGCAAGACTGCCGAGGCCATCGACGCCGCCCGCTGGATGCACACCGGCGATATCGGCGTGATGGACGACGACGGCTACCTGGCGATCACCGGGCGGATCAAGGACATGGTGATCCGCGGCGGCGAGAACATCTATCCCCGTGAGATCGAGGAGTTCCTCTACACCCACCCGGACATCCTGGATGCCCAGGTCATCGGCGTACCCGACCCGAAGTACGGCGAGGAGCTGATGGCCTGGGTCCGGATGCGCGAGGGCGCGGCGCCGTTGGACGCGACGAGGGTTCGCGAGTTCTGCACCGGCAAATTGGCGCATTTCAAGATTCCGCGTTACGTGCACGTGGTGGACGAATTCCCGATGACCGTCACCGGAAAGATCCGCAAGGCCGAAATGCGTGAATTGTCCCGTGCGCTACTCGCTTTGCCGGATCAGACCTGAGATGAGGTGCCCCGATTACTACGGTCATGTGACCCGGAGGTGGCGACCATAAGGTGGGATGAGTTCGACTGTCGGGGGGATCTGACACATCTGATATCGAGAGGTCTTGCATGTCCATCGGTTCGTTGTCCCGTGTCCTGTCTTGTGTTTTCGCCACCGCGGCGCCTCTGCTGATGTTCGCGCCGCAAGCTGTAGCCGCGCCGGACGGCCAGTACAGCTGCTCGGGTGTCTTCCTGCTGGGTGACGGCACAGGGGAAGTCGAGTCGTGCATCTACGCCGAGAACGGAGTGCCGCGCGCCTTCGGCGGCCTCACCATCAAGAACACCATCACGCCGGACAACTGCACGATGGAGGTGACCGTCGTGGACCGGGGCGGCGCTCCCGACGGTTCCGACGCGCACGTCGCGACCAGCGAGTTCAACTGCTTCAACGGACGGTACCCGTCCCCGCCGCTGACCGTGGACGCCGCCGACGCGAAGCCGGGGCATCGCTACGTCACCGTCACCAAGGTCACCGTGAACGGTAACGTCAACTCGCCCATCTTCAGCCCGGAACTGGTCCTGTAGTAGATGATTCGCGTCTGCGCGCCGAAATCGCCGAACCGGGCCGGGCATCCTCGGCCCGTTCGGCGTGCTCGCGTGCAGCCCGGACGCCTGCGGCGCGGGCGGTCGGGCAGGCCGGTTCACCTGGGTGTGGGCCCCGTGTCGGGCGACGGAGGTAGTGTCTCCGGCGTGACGACAGCGCCCGAGACCACCAGTGCAGAGTCCCAGCCCGTGTCCGCCCCCGCGACGATCGTGAGCCAGGCCAGCGTGAATCGCCGCATCGCCGACGAGCTCGCGGTGCGCGAGACCCAGGTGCGGGCCGCCGTCGAGCTGCTCGACGCCGGCTCGACCGTGCCGTTCATCGCGCGGTACCGCAAGGAGGTCACCGGCGGTCTCGACGACGCGCAACTGCGGCAGCTGGACGAGCGCCTGCATTACCTGCGCGAACTCGACGAGCGCCGCGGCGCGATCCTCGAATCCATCCGGGGCCAGGGCAAACTGGACGACGCCCTGCACCAGCAGATCATGCTCGCCGAAACCAAGGCCCGGCTCGAGGACATCTACCTGCCCTACAAGCCGAAGCGGCGCACCAAGGCACAGATCGCCCGCGAGGCGGGGCACGAGCCGGTCGCCGACGCGCTCATCTCCGATCCGACCACCGATCCCGCGCAGTACAACGCCGAGCAGTTGGACGGTGCGCGATCGATCCTGGTCGAGCGGTTCGCCGAGGACGCCGACCTGGTCGGCGAGCTGCGTGAACTGATGTGGAACCGCGGCCAGGTCACCTCGACGGTGCGCGCGGGCAAGGAGGAGGCCGGCGCCAAGTTCGCCGACTACTTCGAGTTCAGCGAGCCGTTCACCAAGCTGCCCTCGCATCGCATCCTCGCGCTGCTGCGCGGCGAGAAGGAAGAGGTGCTGACGCTGCACCTCGAGCCCGACACCGAAGAGCCGCAGCCGGGCGAGCGAACCATCTACGAAGGTCGCATCGCGGTGAAGTTCGGCATCGCGGACAAGGGCCGCGCTGCCGACACCTGGCTGCTGGACACGGTGCGGTGGGCCTGGCGGACCAAACTCCAGGTGAGCCTCGGCATCGATACCCGCATGCGCTTGCGGCAAGCCGCCGAGAAGGACGCGGTCGACGTGTTCGCGGCGAACCTGCGCGACCTGTTGCTGGCCGCGCCCGCGGGCACCCGCACCACCATGGGTCTGGACCCGGGCTACCGGACCGGCGTGAAGGTGGCGGTGGTCGACGCGACCGGCAAGGTCGTCGCCACCGAGGTGATCTACCCGCACAAGCCGCAGGGACAGACCGAGAAGTCGCTCGCCGTACTCGGCGCGCTGGTCGCCCGGTTCGGCGTCGAACTGATCGCCATCGGCAACGGCACCGCCTCGCGCGAGACCGATGCCCTTGCCGCCGAGCTGATCTCGCGGATCCCCGAGAACAAGCCGACCAAGATCGTGGTGTCCGAGGCGGGCGCCTCGGTGTACTCGGCCTCGGCGTACGCCACCCAGGAACTGCCGGACATGGACGTGTCGCTGCGCGGCGCGGTGTCGATCGCGCGCCGGTTGCAGGACCCGCTCGCCGAGCTGGTGAAGATCGACCCGAAGTCGATCGGTGTCGGCCAGTACCAGCACGACGTGTCCGAGACGCTGCTGGCGCGCTCGCTGGGCGCGGTGGTCGAGGACGCGGTGAACGCGGTCGGCGTCGATGTGAACACCGCCTCGGTGCCGCTGCTGTCCCGGGTGTCGGGTATCGCCGGTTCGGTCGCGGAAAGCATTGTCGCGCACCGGGACCAGCACGGACCCTTCCGCAGCCGGACCGCGCTGCTCGACGTGCCGCGCCTCGGCCCGAAGGCGTTCGAGCAGTGCGCGGGCTTCCTGCGTATCCGCGGCGGCGACGACCCGCTGGACACCTCCTCCGTGCACCCCGAGGCCTATCCGGTGGTGCGCCGGATCATGGAATCGACCGGTCGCGACATCACCGAGGTCATCGGCAACACCACCGTGCTGCGCGGGCTGCGCGCCGACGACTTCACCGACGAACGCTTCGGTGTGCCCACGGTGACCGACATCATCACCGAACTCGAGAAGCCCGGCCGCGACCCGCGCCCCGAGTTCAAGACCGCCGAATTCGCCGCGGGCGTGGAGAAAGTGGCCGACCTGGAGCCCGGCATGGTGCTCGAGGGAGTCGTCACGAACGTCGCGGCGTTCGGCGCGTTCGTCGACATCGGCGTGCACCAGGACGGCCTCGTGCACGTCTCGGCGATGTCGCACAACTTCGTCAAGGACCCGCGCGAAGTGGTGAAGTCCGGCGACGTGGTCAAGGTGAAGGTGCTCGAGGTCGATGTCGCCCGCCAGCGCATCGGGTTGTCGCTGCGCCTGGACGACGAGCCGGGTGCCCCCGCCAAGGGTGAGAACAGGCAGCGCGGTCAGGGTGGTGACCGCAAGGGCGGCCCTGAGCGGCAGAATGGGCAGGGCAGGAACCAGCAGGGCCGCAACCAGGGTCAGGGTCGCAACCAGGGCCAGGGGCAGTCGCGCGGCGGTGGCAACCAGCGCCGCAACGCGCCCGCGCCGAGCGGTTCGATGGCCGACGCGTTGCGCCGCGCCGGTTTCGGCCAGTAGGACCCCTATCGCGGACGGAGGATGCGGGAAGCCATGCGACGGTGGCTCGACGAAGACGTGATCGCGCAGGGCAGGCTTCCGCTGCTGTGCTTCCTGCTCGGGTTCATCGTCGGCTTCCTGCTGATCCGGCTCAGCGTCCGGCTGATCCGCAAACAGGTGCGGTGGTGGCCGGGCAACCTGCGCTCCGGCGGGGTGCACATCCACCACATGGTGTTCGGGGTGATCCTGGTGCTGGCCTCCGGCATCGGCATGGTCACCCTGTACCAGAGTGCCGACACCGCAACGGCTTCCGCGCTGGCGGCCGCTTTCGGCGTCGGGGCGGCGCTGGTGCTCGACGAGTTCGCGCTGATCTTCTACCTGCGTGACGTGTACTGGGAGGAGCAGGGACGGACCTCGGTGGACGCGGTGTTCGTCGCGCTCGCGGTCACCGGTCTGCTGCTGCTCGGCTTCCATCCGCTGTGGATGCTGGACATCAACGACTTCCGCAGCGACCCCAACACGGAGGTCCGGATCTTCGTCGTCGCGTTCTCCCTGGTGAACCTCGCGCTCGCCGCCACCGTCATCGCGAAGGGCAAGATCTGGACCGGCTTGTTCGGCATGTTCTTCCTGCCGCTGCTCGTCGTCGGCGCGCTGCGGTTGAGCAGGCCGGGCGCGCCGTGGGCGCGCTGGCGCTACGCCGACCGCCGTCGCCTGATGTACCGCGCGATCGTGCGCGAGCGCCGGTACCGGCGTCCGGTGATCCGCGCCAAGATCTTCGTGCAGGACCTGGTCGCCGGCAAACCGGACGTCGAACACGTCCGGACCGCCGCCGAAGCCGAACTCACCCGAACGGTCGTCCCCGCCCCACCCGCCCCCCACCGCCACCACCTCTCCCTCTTCTCCCACGACCACGAACCCGACCTCCCCGACCCCGAACTGGAACCAGCTGCCCCCGACCGCCCCACGCCCTGACCCCTGCCCCCACAGACCCGCCGGACGATTCCGCGCGCCGAGCCGGAGTCGCCCGGCCGAGCCAGAGTCGCGCTACCGCACCGGAGTCGCGCTACCGCACCGGAGTCGCGCTACCGCACCGGAGTCGCGCTACCGCACCGGAGTCGCGCTACCGCACCGGAGTTGCCCTGCCGGGCCGGAGTTGCCCTGCCGGACCGGAGTT
>NZ_BAFT02000015.1 GCF_000308475.2 Nocardia brasiliensis NBRC 14402
TATCAGAAGGTGCTGCCGTGGCGGGCCGGCGAGGTCGTGTGCGCGAAAACCGCGTTGAGTTTCGGTGATTCGCTGGCCGAGATCCTGGGGCCGCTGAGTTACGGCGGCACCGTGGTGGTCGCCGATGCCGACCAGATGCGGGATGTGGGCGCGCTGCTCACGCTGATCGAACGCTACGCGGTGCGCCGAATCGTGGTGGTGCCCAGCTTGCTCGCGGTCATGCTGTCCGACCCGCGGGTACACCGCGGCGCGGGCTGCGCGGTGTGGGTCAGCAGCGGTGAACCGTTGCCGGTGTCGGTCGCGGACTCGTTCGGCGCGCTGTTGCCGGACAGTGTGCTGCTGAACTTCTACGGGTCGACCGAAACCAGTGCGGACAGTACATGGGCGGTGGCCGGGGCGACGCGCGACACGGTCGCGGAGCCGATCGGGGGACCGGTGGACAACACGAGGGTGTACGTGCTGGACCACGCGATGCGGGTGGTGCCGCCGGGCGTGGTAGGCGAATTGTATGTTGCCGGAGCCGGATTGGCGCGCGGGTACCTGCGGCGCGCCGGACTGACCGCCGGACGGTTCGTAGCCGACCCGTATGCGGTTCGTCCTGGCGGACGGCTGTATCGGACCGGCGATCTGGCGCGCCGGGACCACGACGGGCAGCTGGTGCTCGCCGGACGGGCCGACGACCAGGTGAAGATTCGCGGGTTCCGGATCGAGCCCGGCGAGGTCGAGACGGCGTTGTCCGATCACCCGTCGGTGGCCCGCGCCGTGGTCGTCGCGCGCGAAGGCCACGTGGGGAGGCAGCTCGTCGGGTATCTGGTGCCCGCCGATCCGTCTGCGGGAGTGGTGGAGTCGGCGGTGCGCGAGTTCGTCTCGAGCCGGTTGCCGGAGTACATGGTGCCCGCGGCGTTCGTGGTACTCGACGCGCTGCCTGTGGGGCCGACCGGCAAGGTGGATCGAAAAGCCTTGCCGGAGCCCGTGTTCACCGGCGGGCGCTACCACGCGCCGCGCAGCCCGCTGGAGGAACAGCTGTGCGCGGTGTTCGCCGAGGTGCTCGGCGTGGCACAGGTCGGGATCGACGACTCGTTCTTCGAACTCGGCGGGCATTCGCTGCTCGTCGTGCGCCTGGCCGGGCGGATCGCCGAACAGATCGGTGTGACCGTCGAACTCCGGGATGTGTTCACCGAGCGGACGATTCGCAACCTGGCCGGACGCATGGTCGGTGACTGACCGAAATCGGTGTGGTTGCGCCGCGCGCCGCTGGGTACTTCCGGGGCAGCACAAGGAGGTTCACCATGATGGCCATAGCCGCCGCAGTCGCGTTCGGACTCGCGCTGCTGCTCGACCTGACCGATGCCACCCTCGGCGACACGATCACCGCGGGCACCCTGGTGACCCTCGGCTTCCTCTTGATCGCCCTGCACCTGGCCGGCGTCGGCACCGGCAGCCGCTCCTTCCGCTTCCGCCGCCGCGCACGCAGGTAGTAGGCCGCCGCTCGGTTCCGTCGGCACCGTCGCCGCGGTGCGCGTCCTTCTGGCCTCCGCGCGAGGAGGTTCGGCACAGCGAGTGGCTTGGTGGGCGCGGGATTCGGCACCGGCGGCGACCGCACCTGCTCGCGCTTTCGGGTCAAGGCCGCGGCGGGCCCGGAAAGACTCGTTGTCGGCCGGGGCGGCGCTCGGGTGGCGGTCACGGCCGATCGGACGCGCGAGCCTATGGCGCGGGGCGGGAACCGGGCCGGCGAACTCCTCGATCGGGCGGGGTGCGGCGCAGTACCATCGGAGTCGTTCGCAGGCTGGTCGAGTTCGATGCTCGAAGGAGCAGTGCGTGGTCCGGGTACACAGAAAATATGGTCCGGTGCGGGTCACCGTATCGAAGACCGGGTTCGGGTACAGCGCGGGTGGGGGTCCGTTACGGGTGACCAAGCGCGCCGACGGGCGGGTGACCCGAACGGTACGAATACCGGGGACAGGAATCTCGGACACCAAAGTAATCGGGGCCCGGCGCAGCCGTGGCCGGAATCCGTCGCCTCGTGCCGCAGTCGCGGGTGGGTCCTCACCTCGTATCGCTGACGGGCGCGTCCTTTTGCAGGTGCTCGCCGGGATCTGCGGTGTCGTCGCACTCCTGCTGCTGGTGCAAGGGTTGATCGCCGGGGCGCTCGCGCTTGCGGTCACCGCCGCGTTCTTCATCTTCTGCGCGCGCATCGCCGGGGACCAGCACACCGCTGAGCAGGCATCGCCCGCCCCGGTGTGGAATGTTCCGCCGGGCTGGTACCACCCGCCTTCAGGTGGTCGCCTGCTGTACTGGTGGGACGGGCAGGCGTGGACCGAACACACCAAACCGGCCCCCGCCCCCGGACAGCCCCGCCCCTGAGCCTTCGAACGGTTCACTGAGCAGACCGAGTCCTCGACCTCGGCACAGATGTCGGCAACAGTGACCCGATGCCGCTGATGGATATGCCCCCGACCCCACCCGCCGTCCACGCGCAGGTCGAACACGCCCCCGGAATTCACTCCGGTACCAGCCCGGTGATCCTCCCGCCCGTGCACGCGAAAACTGCTCGCGCAGAAGGTGGTCAACACGGCACGCGGCGCGACGAGGGCGACCCGCCCGGCACGCTCCGCAACGAGGGTGAACCACCTGGAACACTCCGGGACGAAGGCGAGCCACCCGACATCCTGCGCGACGAGGGCGACCCGCCCGGACCTGCCCACGACGAGGGCGACCTGCTCGAACTTGTGCGCGGCGAGCGTCAGCTGGCTGACACGGTCCGCGCCGACGGTACGCCGCTTGGGACGGTGCGGGATGAGGGTGAGCGGTCCGGCACCGTGCGCGACGAGGGCGACCCGCCTGGACCGTTCCGCGACGAGGGCGACCCGCCGGGTTCGGCGCGTGATGAGGGTGAGCCGCCCGACACGGTCCGGGCTGCGGGCAGCCCACCTGACACGGCCCGCGACGAGGGTGTTCGGCCTCGGCAGGTCCAGGACGCGGGCGGTGCGCCTGGAACGGTCCGGGACGAAGGGGAGCCGCCGGGTTCGGCGCGCGACGAGGGCGAGCCCCCGGGCTCGGCGCGTGATAACGGTGAGCCGCCCGACACGGTCCGCGATGAGGGCGATCCGCCCGGCTCGGCCCGCGACGAAGGAGAGCCGCCGGGGCGGTGAAAGTGCTTCGGGGTCAGGGGGATTGGGGGGCGGGTAGTGGGGCGTTGGTGGGGATCTGGACTCGGCTGCCGATGTTGCCGCGGAGGGGCATGAAAGTTCCTTCGCGCAAGGACTGTTCGATGTCTTCGAGGGAATGCCCCTTCGTTTCCGGGACGAAGAAGAACACGAAAACCAGGGACAGCAGGTTGAATCCGGCGTACATGACGAATGCGGGGCCGAGGCCGAGGGTGTCGATGGTGCTCAGCGCGGTGAGGGTGAGCACCAGGTTCGAACCCCAAAGTGCCACGGCGTGCAAGCTGGTCGCGCGATCACGGATGCTCAGCGGATAGAGCTCGGAGCCGAGCAGCCAGCCGACCGCCTGGAGTCCGGCGGCGTTGCACGCCATGTAGGCGAGCATCAACCCGACCGTGAGATAGCGGTTGGGGTGGTCGGTGAGCACGAACATCAGCCCGAAGCAGAGCAGGAAGACGGTCGAACCGGGGATCAGCGTGAGCATCAGCCGGCGGCGGCCCACCACGTCGACCAGCCGTTCGCCGACGGCGGTGAAGATCAGATAGACGGTCGCGATGCCCAAACCGGACCAGACCACCAGGCCGGTGCCGAAACCCGCGGCACTGCCGAGGATGGTGTGCGAGTAGTAGATCATCATCTCCAGCCCGGACAGCTGGGTGAAGGCCGCGATGCCGAGGCCCGCGACGAGCGCGGGCCGCACCCAGCGCTGGGACAAATTGGACCAGCCGCCCCGTGCTTCCCGCTGCTCCTGCTGAGAGATCGCCCAGATCTGCAAGGTCTCGTCGACAGCGGCGGACCGATTGGGCCGCAGCCAGCGCAGCACGACGCGGGCTTTGCCGATCGTCCCGTTCTCGATCAGCCAGCGCGGGGTCTCCGGCAGCCGCAGCATCGCCGCGCCGAGCACCAGGGCGGGGATCACCGCAATGCCGATCATCCAGCGCCAATCGCCGCTGGGTTCGGCGGTGTCGCCCGCGGCCGCGAGCAGGCTGACCAGGTTCGCCAAGAAGATTCCGACGCCGATCGCGATATTGAAGAAGGTCACCATGGCACCGCGGCGGTGCGGCGGGGCCAATTCGGCGATGTAGGTCGGGACGATCTGCGAACAGCCGCCCACCGCGAGGCCGAGGAACAGCCGCGCGGCGGTCATCATCCACTCGTCCACCGCGAGCGAACACGCCACGACCCCGACGGCGAAGACACACGCGATGAGGAAGATGACTTTGCGCCGGCCCAGCGTCTTGGACAGCGATCCGCCGATCAGCGCGCCGATCACCGCGCCGGCCAGGATCGCGGCGGTCACGATCTCCTGCCGGGTGTGGTCGATGCCCCATTCGGCGGACATCTTGGGCAGCGCCCCGGAGATGATGCCGGTGTCGTAGCCGTAGAGCATGCCGCCCAGCGCGGCGAACAATGCGACGACCACGACATTGCGGTCCGCAATGTGCCTTTCGTCCTTTGTCGGTTTCTCCGGCGCGGAAACAACCATTTCGTAGCCGTCGAGATTGCGGCGGCGCAGCCGCGGCAGAAAAGCCCGGCGTCTGCTCGTCATCGAATTCTCGGTCGGCATCCTTCCAGTTGATAGTGTTCGTCGGCGCCGCGCAAATCAGCGACGCTGCTTTGTGAACAGAATTACCCCGAGGTTTAGTGAACTGTTCTCGGGGAAGCGTTCCTTTTCTGCCTCGTGGCACGCCCGATTCGCTATGGGCGGTTAACGTACCCGGCGACCGGGCTGGGCGGTTCCGGCGAAGGGTCGTATCTGGTCTTCAACGACGAGAAGGCGGCTTCGTCGCGCACTGTAGCGTCCGCGAAATCAATTGTGGCGCTCACGTTCCCAGGTCAAGCGATCGATCGCCTTTCGGATCAGGGTCGTGCGGTCCGCTCCCGGGGTCCTGCTGCGTTCGTGCTCGATGAGGCGTTCGGCGGTGCCGGTGCTACCCATCACGAGGGTCAGCAGAGCCTGGTAGGTGTCGGCGGTGGGTGGCGGCGGGACCGGCCTGGCCGGTACCTGCGGGCGAGGTGGCTGTGCGGGCACGCGGCGGCGCTGAGCGGGCGGAATCGGTTCCGGGGCAGCCGGTTTCGCGTCGACATCCAGGATAGGCAGGAGGAATCGGCAGACCATGACGGTCGCGAGTCCACCGACGATCAGCACACCGCCCAAAATTACCGTTCCCGGCCCGCTGTCCTCATGACGGCGCAATGCCGTGAGTTTGTCTTCGTAGGTTTCCCTGGTGGCTTTACCGCCCTGGAACGTTATGCACAGGTCGTCGGGTTCCATTGGTTTGCCGTCACAGAGCGGAACATCCGGGACCGGCGTGTCGTCGGCCTCGGCCCATTCGACGCTGCCGATGATCACACCGAGGATACCGCCGAGAATGGCCAGGAATGCGGCGATGCCGACCAAAGCGGTTGCGGCATAACCGACTTGCCGGAGCACGCGCCGCTCCCGGGTCGGTTCACCCGTGCCGCTCGGCTCCGTGGTCGTGGAGTGCGCCGTCCGGTGCTCGGCGGCTTCCCGCGACCAATAGTCCGCCTCGGCGGCGTTTCCGTCCCGCTCACGCAGCAGGATGGCCAGGTTGTGCATCGAGTCGGCGTCGCCTTTGGCGGCGGCTCGGCGATACCACTGCTCCGCTTCGACGGGATCGGCCTCGTGCAGCAGCGCGCCCAGGTTGAACATCGCGTTGATGTGGCCCATCGCCGCGGATCTCCGGTACCACCGTTCGGCCCCGGCGTGGTCGCCCTCGTTCTGCAACCGCACGCCGAGATTGTTCATCGAGTCCGGTTCGTACGGTTCGAATTCAGTCACCTGTTACCCCACGATCGCCGTAATCGGTCCGGCGTCCAACCAGATTCGAGCCGCCCCCGGCCGGAAACATCGGCACACCCGGTGCCAAACCTTAGGAGGTCCGTGCGGAGCATGCGTGCCCTTGTTTCCGGGGGCACCCCGCAACGTCCTCCGGATGTCGACGGGTAGGTCGTTCCATCGGAGGACGCGTCGACGCCGGTGCGCGACCTACGTTGATCAGGCAGGGCGGGTCGGCGGCGGAGAGGGACGCTTACCTGCTCGATCTGTTCGACGAATCGGCGGGAGACGGAAATGTTTGATCTTGTTCGCGACAACCCGGTCGCGACGATGATCGTGGTGTCGGAGGTCGGGCTGTGGGTGCTGCTGGCCGCGGGGCTGGTGGCCCGGTATCTGCTGCGGTTGCGGGGGCTGGGTGCGGCGCTGCTGTGGGGGATTCCGCTGCTCGACGTCGCGCTGATCGTGGCGGCGGCCATCGACCTGCATCAGGGTGCGAAGCCCGGGACGATCCACGGCATCGCCGCGCTCTACCTGGGCGTGAGCGTCGCGTTCGGACCGACGATCGTGCGCTGGGCCGATGTCCGGTTCGCGCATCGCTTCGCAGGCGGCCCGGCTCCGGTGAAACCGGCGAAGGGCACACCGGAGAAAGCGGCGGCACTGTGGCGGGAGTGGAATCGGGTGGTGCTCGCCGCAGCGATCGCCTCGCTGACGCTGGGGCTGATCATCCTCACCATCGCGCGCGGCGATCAGGCGGACGCACTCTGGTGGTGGATCGGTCGCGCCTGGGCGATCGTCGGCCTGTGGCTGGTGTTCGGCCCATTGTGGGAAGAAGTATCGGCGCGGACCACCGGGTCATCTTCTGTGGCCAAAAAGTAAGCAAGAAACCGCCCCCGAGACCCCGCCGTCCGGTGTAGCCTCGCTACCGAGGCCCCCGAACAGATCCTTGTTCGGGGGCCATCGCCATTCTCATGGGGACCACACCGCACCGGGACTCACCGGGTCCGGCGATCTGCGACGAGCGCGGTGGTGTTGTCGGTGCCGCCCGCGTGCAAAGCCGACTGGACCAGGGTGTCGGCGGCGAGAGCGGCGGAGGCGGAGTTCGCGAGAACGGCCTTGATGGTGGCGATCTCGAGCCGCTTGTGCACGCCGTCGGTGCTGAGCAGCAGCCGCCCGCTGCTGGCGCCGGTGCCGGCCTGGCCGATATCGGCGGGACGGACGGTGCGGGCCGAGGTCGTCACCAGATGATTCAGGCGCGGTGGCGGGTGCTGGCCGCGGATCCGCCAGAATTCGGCGACGGTGTGGTCGACGGTGATCTGGTGCAGCACCCGGCCGTTCCAGCGGTAGGCCCGGCAGTCGCCGACCCAGGCGATATCGGCGGGACCTTCTCCGGCGGGCACCACGGCGACGACGAGCACACTGTCCGCCTCGGACTGCGGGAACTCGCGGAGCAGTTCCGCTTGGGCGGCAAGGATTCCCGCGCGGGCGCCGGCGGCGGTGGCGACCCGAGCCGCGACCGCGGCGACCATGCGCGCGGCACGGACCGCGAGCAGATGATTGCCGATGCCGTCGGCCACGACGAACGCGGTGCGGCCGGTGCGGGGGTCGGTGTGGGTGGCGGCCGCGTCGGCGTTGAGCGAGCGCGCGCCGCGCCTGCTCACGGATTCCCAAGTGGCGCCGGTGAGGCGAACCTCCTCGGGATCGGTGTCATCGCTGACAGGTGCCGAGCACATGGGCCGGACCTCCTCGTGCAGACCTGCTCGTGCCGATCGGCACCCTTCCAGTTGACCACCTCGGGCCGTGAACGGAGCTAACGTTTTCCGTGCTGATCCTGTGAAGTCGGTTACGGTTTGATCTCCGTACTCGCCGATGCCGACAATGGCACGGCCAGTTGCGCTTTCACGCGTTCATAGGCGGGTAGCGCTGGACCGATTTGTCGCCGACGGACAGTTCGTTGGAGATCCTGCGATAGTCGGCCAGATCCGCGGTGACCATCACCACGACGTAATCCCCGTGTCCGGCCACCGAATAGCACTGCTGCACAGCGGGTTCGGCGAGCATGCGGGCGCAGGACGCGGCGTACTGGCCGGCGTCGTCAGGATCCGGCCGCGTTCTTCCTCGATGAGGCCGAGCCATGCTGCGGTCCGGCCCCGATTCCGGTCCCGGCGGAACAGGTTTCGCCCGCTGAATGTCGCGACCTACCCTCCGGCGCCGACCGAGATGCTGGACCGATGTGCGCGGCCACCGTGCGCCGATTGCGATCAGCGTGATGCGTACCCCTGCGGGCACCGGGATCGGTACCGCACGCTGTGCCGTCCGGTGTCGCCGGGGGACGCGGGCGCAGGGACGCCGACGGTGCCGGGGCGAGCAGGTGGTAGGAAAGGGTACGTGTCCACATCTGTCGAAGGATCGGTTCCCAACAGCGGCTCTCGTGCGGTGGACGAGGTGGTGGACCTGGTCAGCGCGCTGATCCGGTTCGACACCTCCAACACCGGCGAGCTGGCCACCACCAAGGGCGAGCGCGAGTGCGCCGAATGGGTGGCCGCGCAACTGCACGAGGCGGGGTATACGACCGAGTACGTGGAGTCCGGCGCGCCCGGCCGCGGCAACGTCTTCGCGCGGTTGGCCGGCGCCGACCCGAGCCGGGGCGCGCTG
Organism: Nocardia brasiliensis NBRC 14402; assembly: GCF_000308475.2. GTDB lineage: Bacteria > Actinomycetota > Actinomycetes > Mycobacteriales > Mycobacteriaceae > Nocardia > Nocardia brasiliensis. The sequence goes on from NZ_BAFT02000015.1 coordinate 8,617, forward strand.
ATGATGCACGGGCATCTGGACGTGGTGCCCGCGCAGGCCGCGGACTGGAGCGTGCACCCGTTCTCGGGCGCGGTGCGCGACGGCTACGTGTGGGGTCGCGGCGCCATCGACATGAAGGACATGGTCGGCATGATGCTGGCCATCGCGCGCCAGTTCAAGATCGAGGGCACGGTGCCGCCGCGCGATATCGTCTTCGCCTTCCTGGCCGACGAGGAGAACGGCGGCAAATGGGGATCGCAATGGCTGGTGGACAATCGGCCGGATCTGTTCGACGGGGTCACCGAGGCGGTCGGTGAGGTCGGCGGGTTCTCGCTGACCGTGCCCCGCCCGGACGGCACCGAGCGACGGCTGTATCTGGTGGAGACCGCCGAGAAGGGCCTGGGCTGGATGCGGTTGCGCGCCAAGGCCCGTGCGGGCCACGGCTCGTTCCTGCACGACGACAACGCGGTCACCATCCTGGCCGACGCGGTGGCCCGGCTCGGCAAACACACCTTCCCCCTGGTGATGTCGGATTCGGTGGCGGAGTTCCTGGCCGCCGTCGCCGAGGAGACCGGGCTCGACTTCGACCCGGACAGTCCCGATATCGAAGGTCAGCTGGCCAAGCTGGGCACCATCTCGCGGATCATCGGTGCGACACTGCGGGATACGGCGAATCCGACCATGCTGCAAGCCGGGTACAAGGCCAATGTCATCCCGCAGACCGCCGAGGCCGTGGTCGACTGCCGGGTGGTGCCGGGACGGCAGGCGGCGTTCGAGCGCGAGGTCGACGAGCTGATCGGCCCGGACGTCGAGCGGGAGTGGATCACCAAACTCGACTCGTACGAAACGACTTTCGACGGTCATCTGGTGGACGCGATGAACGACGCGATCCTCGCGCACGATCCGCAGGGCCGTACCGTGCCCTACATGCTCTCCGGCGGCACCGACGCGAAGGCGTTCGCCCGCCTGGGTATTCGCTGCTTCGGGTTCGCGCCGCTGCAGCTGCCGCCGGAACTCGACTTCACTGCGCTGTTCCACGGTGTGGACGAGCGGGTTCCGGTGCAAGCGCTCGAATTCGGCACCCGCGTGCTGGAGCATTTCCTCCTGAACAGCTGACGATCGACGAAAGGACACCACGTGCCCGATTACTCCTACAACCCCTACGACGCGCTGCCGCAGCTGCCGTCGTTCACGCTGACCTCCGAGGACGTCACCGACGGTGCGCCGTTCGGCAACGATCAGGTCAGCGGCGTGTTCGGCGCGGGCGGCAAGGATATCTCGCCGCAGCTGTCCTGGTCCGGATTCCCTGCCGAGACAAAGAGTTTCGCGGTCACCGTGTTCGATCCGGACGCGCCGACCGCGTCCGGATTCTGGCACTGGGCGGTCGCCGACATCCCGGTGAGCGCGACCTCGCTGCCCAGCGGCGCGGGCAGCGGCGAGGAGGGCGGCGCGCTGCCCACCGGCGCGATCTCGCTGCGCAACGACGGCGGGTTCGCCGGCTTCGTCGGCGCCGGGCCGCCGCCCGGGCACGGCTACCACCGGTACTTCATCGCGGTGCACGCGGTGGACGTGGAGAGCCTGGGCATCGACGCGAGCGCCAGCCCGGCCTACCTCGGCTTCAACCTGTTCTCGCATGCCATCGCGCGTGCGGTGATCGTGGCGACCTACGAGCAGAAGTAGGCCGTTGCTCGACTGTGGCCCTGGGTGAATCACCCAGGGCCACAGTCGTGTCCGCGTTTCTACTTGACCGAGATGACGTGCTCGGGCGGCTGCTCGGCGTAGAGCGCGGTGATCTCGGCGGCGTACTTGGCCGCGATCGGGTTGCGCTTGAGCGACATCTTCGGGGTCAGCTCGTCGCCGCCGGGCTCCCACACCGCGCCGATGATGGTGAAGCGCTTGATCTGCTCGACCCGGGAGAGCTTGACGTTGCCCTGCAGCACCGCCGCGCGCACCTCGTCGACGATCTCCTGGCGGCGCGCCAGGGTCGGCAGGTCGGCGTCGGTCGCGCCGAGATCCTTGGCGCGCAACGCGGCCACGTCGGGATCGAGCACGATCAACGCACCGATATAGGCCCGCGCGTCCCCGATCGCGACGACCTGACCGACGAGTGAGGAGGCGGCCTTGACGGCGTTCTCGACATTGCTGGGCGCGATGTTCTTGCCCGCCTCGTTGATGATCAGTTCCTTCTTGCGATCGATGACCCGCACGTAACCGTCGGGGTCGAGGGTGCCGACGTCGCCGGTGTGCAGCCAGCCGTCCGCGTCGATGGTGTCGGCGGTCTGCTCGGGCATGTTGCGGTAGCCGCTGGTGACCATGGGCCCCCGCACCAGAATCTCGCCGTCGGTGTCGAGCCGCAGTTCGATGCCGTCGAGGGGACGGCCGACCGAGCCGGGCCGCGGCTTGTCCAGTTCGGTGAAGGTGCCGACGCCGGTGGTCTCCGACATGCCCCACACCTCGCTCACGGTGAAGCCGAGGCCGAGGAAGTATTCGAGGGTCTCCGGCGGGATCGGGGCGGCACCGGAGGCGGCGATGTTCAGCGCGTCGAGGCCCATCGCGTGCCGCAGCTTCGCCAGCACCAGCGTTTCGGCCAGCCGGTGCTGCACCGCGAGCACCGGGCCGCGGCTCTTGCCTGCGAGATCGGCTCGGGCCGCGGCGGTTCCGGTGTCGATGGCCCATAGCGCGAGGGTCTTCTTCACCTGGCTGGTCTCGGCCGCGAGTTTGGTCTCGATGCCCGCCTTGATCTTCTGCCACACCCGGGGCACGCCGAAGAAGCTCGTCGGGCGGGCGTCGGGCAGCGCGGCGGCGACCTCGCGCGGGTCGGTGACGGTGGTCAGCTGGATGCCGGTGAGCAGGTTCATGGCGTGCGCGGAGATGCGGTCGGCGACGTGCGCGGCGGGCAGATAGGACACCGCGCGGTCGTCGAGCCCGACCGGCAGCGGCCCGGCCACCAGCCCGATCACCTGGGCGAGCACGTTGCGGTGGGTGACCTCGACGCCCTTGGACGGACCGGTGGTGCCGGAGGTGTAGATCAGGGTGGCGAGGTCGTCCGGTTGCACGGCCCGCCAGGTGGCTTCGAAATCGAAGTCGGCGGCCGGGTTCGCCTCCACCTCGGCCAGGGTGATCGTGCCGGTCGCGGGTCCGTCGACCAGGATGATGTGGGCGAGCTCGACCCCGGCTGCGGTCACCTTGTCGAGGAAGACCTGTTCTGTCACAACGACTTTGTTCGCGGCGTTGGTGAACAGATGGGTGATCTGCTCGGGTGAGCTGGTGTTGTAGATCGAGAACGGGGTGGCGCCCAGATGCAGGGCGGCCGTGTCGACCAGGTTGAATTCGGGCCGGTTGGTGAGCATGATGCCGACGGTGTCGCCGCGGCCGACGCCGAGCCGGGCCAGGCCCGCCGCGATGGTCCGCACGCGCCGGCCGTACTCGCGCCACGTGATCTCCTGCGTCCCGCCGACGGTCCGCAATGCGACCTGCTCGGGCCGCACGCTCATGGTCTCTTGAAATGCTTCCGGGATGGTGTAGACCGTTTTGCCCGATTTGTGCGAATAGCCGATGTCTGTAGTCGTCATAACCCTGTTCCCGATAGCTGTGCCATGAACCGCGCCTCACGGCGTCCGCACGCGGGCGGTTCGAGACCCGATCCTGACAGAATGCGGCAGCTCTACTGTCAGTTTCTCACGAGTCGATGCGCCAGGAGTGGCGCGGCTCACTCATGGTAGCCAGATCCGCAGGTAGTGGTACGGCTTACTCGGGAAGTTATGGACGCGCGACCTACCGTGCCTCGAATCGGCGGATGACGTGCACCCAGCGGGCGCGCAGCGCCGCGATCCAGCCGCCGCGGGCGGTTGCCGCGGGGCTGCGGACGGTGACCTCGAGCCCGCCCGCGCGCACGGCACGGACCTTGTCGGGGTTGTCGGTCAGCAGCCGCACCGACCGCAGTCCCAGTCGTTGCAGGGCGGCCACGGCGTGTAGGTAGGAGCGGGCATCGGTGGCAGGATTGCAGGGCGTGCCGATGTCGAGGCGTTGCGCGGCGTGCAGTCCGCGGGCCTTGCCGACCAGTCCCGCGCCGCGGCCCTCTTGCTCCAGATAGATCAGCACGCCCGCGCCTGCCGCCTGGATCCGGTCCATGGCGTCGTCGAGTGCGACACCGCAGCGGCAGTGGCCGGCGCGCAACGCGTCACCGTAGAGGCACCGCGAGTGGATCCGGACCAGGCAGCCGTCGGCGATCTCGCCGAAGACCAGGACGTGTCCGCCGTCGCGGTCGCCGGGCAGTTCGTGCACCCGGACCTGCAGGTCGCGGCCCTTGCGCAGCAACCGATGTCCGGTATCGGCGGGTGTCGAGTCGATGATGGTCACCGAGGACCTCCGGCGCGCGTCATCAGCAGCACTCCTGCTGCGGGGTGACGATCACGGTGTCCGCGCCCGCCGAATCGTCGGCGAGGGGCAGCGGCGGAACGGGCAGCGGTGTCAGCTCGAGCCGGCCGGTCTCGGCGTGCCGCTCGTGCCGGGTTCGCAACTCGGCGATGAGATCGCTGGAGCGCAGCGCGTGACCGCCGAGCAGGAGCACGCCGAGCAGCGCCGCGGTCACCGCCACGCTGATATGACCGAACGATACGAGTAAAACGGCCAGCAGCGCGATCGGCGCCATCACCACGACCTCGCGGCTGGGGAGCAGCGAGCGCAGCCGAGGCGCGGGCAGCAGCGGTGCGGGCGCGTCGAACGGGGCCAGATCCGCGGGTAGGGTGTGCCCGCGGTACAGCCGCTTGGCTTCGAGGTAGGCCCGGGCCCGGTCGCTGCGTACCGGCGTGATCAGCGGCGCGGCAATGACATGCACGCCCGCGGCGCGCACCGTCTCGATCTTGACGGGGTTGTTGGTGAGCAGCGTGACCGAGCGCAGTCCGAGCCCGGCCAGCCCACGGGCCGCCGCCTCGAAGGTGCGCGCGTCGACGGGATAGCCCAGCTGTGCGTAGCTGGTGAAGCTGTCGGTGCGGTGCTGCTCGCTGTGCCGGTATCCGCGAGCCTTCGCGACCAGTCCGAGCCCGCGACCCTCCTGCTCCAGATACACCAGGACGCCGCAGCCGGCCGCCTGGATGAGATCGAGCGCGGCGTCGAGCTCCGGACCGCAGTCGCAGTCGTCGGAGCGCAGGGTCTCGCCGTACAGGCAGCGCGAATGGATCCGGACCAGGCATCCGTCGGTGAGTTCACCGAAGATCAGCAGATGTCCTCGTTCGGTCGCGTCGTCGAGTTCGAGCACCCTGACCGGCAGGGTGCTCTCCTTGCGCGTGAACCGGTGCTCGGTCTCGGCAAGGCCGGACAGCGACGTGGTCAATGCTCCTCCGAAGCAAGTCTGACGATGCGGTCGATATCGCTGACCGGTGGCATCGCCCCGGGGACATCCCCGAACGACTGCGTTGCCACCATCGCCGCGGTCGCCCAGATGTAGTCGTTCTCATCGGCCGGTCGGCGGGTCGAGACGAGACGGTATACCAGCGCCGCCGCGAAGGCTGCCTGAGCTCCCGGTGAATCTTCCATCGCGGCGGGGAACGGCGGAATCTGGGTGCTCACGCGGTCGGACCAGACGGTGCAGCGGAAGTCCTCGATCGCGCAGACCGATCGGACCCCGAGCGCGCGCAGGCGCTGAGCCGTCGCGGCGGGGGAGGCGGCGGCGCCGTCGGGCACCATCGCGGCCAGGTCCTTGCTGGTCCCCGCGAGATAGTCGACGGCGCCGAGGTATTGGTAGAGATACTGCGGCACGCCGATCGACGGCGACGGATGGACGACGAGCAGCGGACGCGGAGACAGCCGCTGCACCAACGACAGCACGCGCTCGAGCACCGGACTCGGTTGTTCGAAGGTGAGCAGCACCGCGTCCGAGGAGGCGAGCGCGGCGTTGATCATCGGGCTGCGTAAGTCCTGGGCGCTCAAGCGGATCCGGTCGTCACGACAGCCGATGAAGCCCGCGGCGCCGGTGCTGGTGATCAGCACGGCGGTCACCGGCGTCGGTGCGTCGGGCACCACCTTCACCAGATCGGTGTCCACGCCCTGGTCGCGCAGATATTGCAGCACGCGACGGCCCGCGGCGTCGTCGCCGACCGCGGAGATCAGCCGGACCTGCAGGCCGAGCCGGGCGGCGGCCACCGCGCGACTGAGCCCCTTGCCGCCGGGATGTTCTTCGAAACTGCTGCCCTGCGTCGACGCGCCCGCCACCGGGATGTGGTCGACGAAGTACAGATGGTCGATGACGGCGTCGCCGATCACCGTGACGACGCCTGGAACTGTCGGTGTGGCAGGGGGTTTCGTGGTCGGCGGGGCGCGGAAGATCGGCGTGGTGTGCGCCGAGGCGGCGTCGTAGACCGATTCGTTGACGAGCAGGTTCGCCAGCGCGGTGAACGCGCGGCGTTCGGGGGTGGCGCGCAGCGAGCGCACGGTCGGCGCCGGCGGGATGTCTTCGGCGGCAAGGGTTTCGTGCAGCAGGCGCCACTGCTCGGTCAGGTACTCCCGGCGCTCGCCGAGGTCGGCGGCGTAGAGCCGATCGAGATCCACTGCGGCGCCGGCATTGTCGTCGCGCAGCAGCCCGAGGACGAGCTCGGCGTCGGCGATGAGCCGGTTCGTCGGCGGCAATTGCGCGGCCAGATCGCGCACGACCGGCAGCACTGCCTCTTCGGCGGAGATCCCGTTGCGGTGCGCGTGCTGGCGCACGGCCAATAGATCCAGTAGCGGCGCGACGTCTATCTCGGTGGTGCGCAGGCGGTCCAGGCTGAGTCCGGACCGCTTGCACAGTCGCGTGAGGATGTTGCGCACGGCAACCACTCCCGAGTCCTGCGGGACCATGGCGGGCTCGACCTCTCTCGTCGTCGTTGCTGAGGGGTATACCCGCGTCCGCCGAAAATCGGCGTTTAGCCCGCGGGCGAACTGTCAATTACCAACCTACAACGGCAATTGACGGTCCGATACGGCAAATGCCACACTGGGTTCGGCGAGGCATCGCCTCCCAGCCACCTCGGGAGGGGACCCGGAGATGAAAACAGTTCTCCTGATTCGGCACAACCGGCGGCGCAGGCCGCACCGGCACCTCGGTACCGACACCGAGCTCGAGCCGAACCTGGTCGGAGCCTAGGCGGGGCGCGGCGCAGTTCTCGCAGACCCCCTACGCAGGCCGGCCACGGTCGGCATCGCATCGCTTCCGCGAGGAAGCCGCACCGGTTCGCGCGCTGCGCCGACCGGGCTCACCAACCTCGAGTGCAGCAGCACGCGCCCGTGCGACGACCCACCTGGAGGAGGCCGCCGTGACGATTTTCGAGAACAGCCGATCGATGACGAGCAGTGTCTGCGGCGAATGGGCGGAACGGGTGGCCGGACGCGCCGAACCGGCCTGGCTCGTGAGCTGGCTACCGCACCGGCTGAGCCACGAGCAGGCCAGAGCGGCAATGGAATTGGGTGAGCTGCTGAGCCGCCCGGACTTCGCGTCGGACGGTCCGGCGCAGACGCGGGCCGAAACCTCGGCCGGTGTCCTCGGCATCACCGTGCGGCAGGCCCTGGAGCTGCTGCACCGGCGGGTGCGGGACAGACATTCGTGAACACGTTCGATTTGTTGGACCGGAGGCAGTCATGACTGTGCACATCACCTTCTGGACTATGACCAGCGATATCACCCCCGAATGGGCGTACCGCGAAGCGGACGGCACGGACCGGTGGCGGTTGAGCTGGCTGCCCGATCGCCTGCTCAGCGCCGAGCAGGCGCAGCTCGGTATGGAACTCGACGAACTGCTGAGCGACCTGAGCGCGGTGCACGACCGCGCGGTGCAGGATCGGATCGATGTCTGCGCCGAGCAGATCGGGATACCGCGCACCGGCGCGCTGTTGCTGCTGGCCCGTCGGATGGCGGTGCGGCTGCACCAGGAACGGGCGGCTGCGGCCGCTTCGCCGGGACGCAACCCGCGGTCGCACCCGCTGCGCGGGCACCTCGTCGAACCGCCGTACGTCCTCGGCTGAGCCGCGAACGGGCTCAGGCGTTGGCGGTGTGCTCGGCACCGACCGCGTCGGCCAGGCTCCGATATCCGTTGGCGCGCAGGCGTTCGGCGAGACCGCGATGGATCTTGCGGGTCCAGAACGGGCCGCCGTAGATGAAGCCGGTGTAGCCCTGCAGCAGGGTGGCGCCGGCCAGGATGCGTTCCCAGGCCTGGTCGGCGGTTTCGATACCGCCGACCGAGATGAGGACGAGACGGTCGCCCACACGGCGGTACAGGCGGCGCAGCACGTCGAGCGAGCGGTCGGCGACGGGCGCGCCGGACAGCCCGCCCGCGCCCATGGCGGCGACCTCGGCGGCGGCGGTGGCCAGGCCGTCGCGGCGGATGGTGGTGTTGGTGGCGACGATGCCCGCCAGGCCGAGTTCCACGGCGAGGTCGGCGACGGCGTCGATGTCCTCGTCGGACAGGTCGGGGGCGATCTTCACCAGCACCGGCACCCGCACGCTGTCCAGCACCGCCTGCAACAGGGGGCGCAGCGATTCGACGGCCTGCAGGTCGCGCAGGCCCGGGGTATTGGGGGAGCTGACGTTGACGACGACGAAGTCGGCGAGCGGGCCGAGCAAAGCCGCGCTGATCGCGTAATCGCCTGCGGCGTCGGCGGCTTCGACGATTTTGGTCTTGCCGATGTTCGCGCCGATCGGCACCCCGCCGCGCCGGTCGCGCAGCTGGGCGGCGGCCGCCGCGGCACCGAAGTTGTTGAACCCCATACGATTGATGAGCGCGCGATCGGCGGGCAGCCGGAACAGGCGCGGCGCGGGGTTACCCGGCTGGGCCTGGGCGGTGACGGTGCCGATCTCGGCGAAGCCGAAACCCAGTGGCGCCCACGCGTCGACGCCGTCGGCGTTCTTGTCGAAGCCGGCGGCCAAGCCGAGCGGCGCGGGGAATTCGACGCCGAACGCGGTATTGCGCAGGATCGGATCGTCGGTGACGAAGAACTTGGTCATCAGCCAGCGGGTCGGCGCGAGCCGGCCGCACACCCGCATCGTGGCGAAGACCAGGTGGTGGATCCGCTCCGGCGGGACCAGGAACATCAGGCGTAATAACAGGGCGTACATCGGCTCACATTCCCGGTTCGGGCTGGGGTAGTGCGGTTTTTCGGCGGCGCAGCAGCACCCGGCGGCTGCCGTCGGTGTAAGCCCGCACGCGGGACAACTCCCAGCCCCCGAATTCGGCCTGGATGGCCAGCCGCATCGAGGCCGTCACCCGGGTCACCTCGGGTGGCAGCCGCAGCGGCACGTATTCGTAATCGTCACTGGTGGTCTCCCACCCGGCAGGCAGGGCGCGCGGGCGCACCGTCCGCCTGCCGGAATGATGTGCTGAGGCTGGTTCGTCCGCTGCCCGAGTCATCAGTGCCCTCTCTTCCGATCGTCCGCGCGGATCCGCTGCAGACCGTCGCCGGTCGCGGAACCCACGAACATGTCACCGGTGCGCTGCTCGACGGTCACCGAGTTCGGCTGCCGGACGGTGGCGTACCGCCCCACCTCTTTCGGTATACCCGTCGACAGATCGAAGCCGACGACTTCGTTGGTCTGTGTGCACGTCACCCACACGGTGTCGGACCGCTGGTCGTAGGCAATCGCGTAAGGCGAAGAGTTTACCGGGAATCGCTGGTGCAGGACGAGAGGTCCGGCGCTGAAGACCAGCAGTTCGCCCCCGTCGGTGTCGGTGACCAGCACCCGGCCGAACCGGTCGGAGATCATGTTGGTGGCCCCGTCACCGGCGCGAAGGGCCAGGCCGAGGGACTTTTTGCCGAGTTCGATCTCGGTCACCGAGGTCTGCTTGCGATCCAGAACTGTGACGTGATCGTCGGTCAGCGCCAGCGCGTCGGCCGAGGCGAGTCCCGAGACGGTACGGGTGGTCTTGCCCTCGGGCGAGAGCGTGCGCACCTTGCCGTCGGCGGTGCCGACGATCAGCGTGTCGTCCGCGCGGCGCTGCACCGAGCGGGCGTCGCCGTCGACCGCGACCTCGGTGAGCGCACCACTCGCGACGTCGACGCGCAGGACGCGCTCGGGCGCGGGGACCAGGACTTCGCCCGGCTTGCCCTGCACGAGCGCGGCGCCCCGGGCGGGCAGCGAAATCGTGCGCGGGTTCGGCGTGTCGGGATCGATGAGCAGCAGCGTGTCGCCGTTGGTGCCGAGTGCCGCGATCCGCCCGGTGGACTCCTCGGCGAGCAGTGCGCCGATCGGTGTGGTCACGCCGACGACATCGCCTGCGGGGCGGGCACTCTGGGCGGGTGCGACCGCGGCGGTGGCGGGATCCCGGGTGGCCAGATCGTCCCCGTCGGAACTCGAGGAGCATCCGGTCAGCAGCAGCACGGCCGCTACTGCGGAGATCGCCGCCGATTCCACCCAACCGCGAGCGGGCATCCTCCGAACTCCTTCTACCGACGAATCAACCGCAACCCAACCATCTGACCATGTCGGTATACCGGCATGGCGTACCGGGGTGTCGGCGGACGGTGAATGTCGGTGACGCGGGTTACCGTTGAGTTGAAACAGTGTCCAAATCAGGGAGAGCCGGTTGATAGCCGACCACACGTCGGGGTTTGCCATCGATGACATCACCGTTGGTCCGTTCGCGCACGGGTTCGGGACCACCGCCGACGGCAGGCCGTATGCGTTTCGCACGGTCCGCGCCACGCTCACGCTGGAGATCTACCGGGCCGACCTGGCCGACGACATGCCCGGCCCGGACGACGTCGTCGCCGTCGCGCAGGCCCGCGTCACCGATATCGACCTCGACGACGAACGCAGCGTCGTCGCTCTCGTCCGCGACACCATCCCCGCCGCCGTGCCCACCGCCGCCATCCCGGATCGGGAAATGACCACGGTGCGCGCGTTGCTGGGACGAATCAGTTCCGTCATAGATGGTATGTAGATGGTGATGCCCTACACACGATTCGCCCGCACCGCGCTGCTCGCGGCCGTTCTGCTCACCGTCGCCGCGTCCGGGGCGTGCAGCACCGGCCCGGACGAGGCCGCCGTCGACGCCGCCCGGTCCTCGGCCAACGCGTCGTTGTCCGCCTCGATCACCACGTCCTCGCTGGCCGCGCATCCGCCGCTGCCGAGCGCCGCGCAACTGGACGCGCAGATCAAACGCGCGCTCGATCCGGCCCTGCCCGACAGCGAACGCACCGACCTGATCGAGGACGGCGACGCGTTCCGCACCGCGATCCCCGACATGTACAAAGCGCTGCAAGACAATCCGCGCGCGATCTACGGCGTCACCGACCCGGTGTTCGACAACCACGACGGCACGCTCACCGCGACCATGCGGCTGGACAAGGACGGCACCGGCACGGCCGTGCGCACCACCGTGGTGCACTTCGTGCTGCTCGACGGCAAATGGAAGATCTCGCGCACCGACCTGTGCGGCATCCTGCGTTCGGCCGACTACCGCACGCCGGCCTGCGGCTGACCCGGATCGTGTCGGATCTGCGCAGCGGGCGCGTCGAGGCGGGGCCACGGGCCGCGCGAGGGGAGTCGAAGCTGCACAGCGGGCTGCTGCGCTGGGGGCGATGCGTCTATCGGCATCGTTATGTGGTGCTCGCGGTGTTCGCGTTGGCGGTGGTGCTGTCGGGGCTGTTCGGCCGTGACCTCGCGGGCCGGCTGACCCAGGAGGGCTGGTTCGACGAATCGAGCGAATCGGTGGCGGCCTCGAAGATCGCCGACGCCACCTTCGGCCGAGACACCGACAGCGACCTGATCCTGCTCTACACGGTGCCCACGGGCACGACGGTCGACGATCCCGCGGTCCGGTCGGCCGTGACCGGCGCGCTGAACGATCTGCTGGCCCGGTTCCCCGAGCGCATCCTGAAGATCGACAGCTACTGGGACAGCCCGTTCGCCGCCAACGCCACCGACGCCTCGCGCACGCACGCGTTCGCCAGCGTCGGGCTGCGCGGTGAAGGCACCGCGACCGTGGAGAACTACGCCGCGATCAAAGACCACCTCGGCGCCGGGCGTGACGGCGGCGGTCCCGGCGGTACGACGGTCCAGCTGGCCGGATTGCAGCCCGTGCTGGCCGGGCTGAACACCGGCATGCAGAACGACATCCACCGGGCCGAACTGATTGCGCTGCCGCTGGTGGCGATCCTGCTGTACTTCGTGTTCGGCGGCGTGGTCGGCGCGTTGCTGCCGGTGCTGATCGGCGGCATGACGATCATGGGCACCGCGGGCATCATGCGGGTGCTCACCGGCTTCATCGACGTGAACGTCTTCGCGAGCACCGTGATGACGCTGGTCAGCCTCGGGCTCGCGATCGACTACGGGCTGTTCACCGTCACCCGGTTCCGGGAGGAACTCGCGGCCGGGCACACCGTCGAGGAGGCGACCGCGCGCACCGTCGCCACGGCCGGGCGCACCGTGCTGTTCTCCGCGGCGATCATCGCGGTCAGCCTGGCCGCGCTGTTCATCTTCCCGAACGGGGTGCTGCGCTCGGTGCCCTACGGCGGCATCAGTTCGGTGCTGCTCGCCGCGCTGCTCTCGGTGACCGCGCTGCCCGCCGCGCTGAGCATCGCGGGCCGGCGCATCGATTTCCTGGGCTGGAAACGGTTCTCCCGCACCAAAACCGAGGCACAGATCGACGCGGGCTTCTTCTCCCGCCTCGCGCAATGGTCGATGCGCAGGCCCTGGGCCGTCGCGGTGCCGATCGTGCTCGCGCTGCTGGCGCTGAGTATTCCGTTCCGGCACATCGAATTCGGCGGGATCAGTGAGAAATATCTCGGCGCGCAGAACCCGGCCCGGGTCGCCCAGGAACGATTCGACGAACTGTTTCCCAGTTTCCGCACCGAACCGCTGAAGCTGCTCGTGCTCGGCGCGAATCCGCAGCAGCTCAGCGATATTCGCTACGAAGCCAGCCGGATACCGGGCCTCACCGGACGATTCGAGCCGTCGGCGGCGACCAAGGACGGCATCAACGTGCTGCAAGCCGGGCTGGTGGACAAACAGGACTCCGATCGGGTGATCGATGCGCTGCGCGCGATACCGGAGCCGCCTGGCGTGCGCGTCATGGTGGCGGGGGTGCCCGCGCTCGAACGCGACAGCATCAACGGATTGTTGCGCGGACTGCCGGTGCTGGTGGCATTGCTCGCGGCCGCGGCACTGGCGCTGATGTACGCGGCGTTCCGGTCGATCGTGCTGGCGGTCAAGGCCGTGGCGATGAGCGCGTTGAGTCTGGTGTCCACCCTCGGTGTGCTCACCTGGGTGTTCGTCGAGGGGCACGGTTCGGGGATCTTCCATTTCACCCCTGGCCCGTTGATGTTCGCGGTCCTGGCGTTGATCGTGACCGTGGTGTTCGGACTTTCCACCGACTACGAGGTGTTCCTGCTGTCCCGGGTGGCCGAAGCGCGCGCCGGCGGCGCCGACCCGCCCGAGGCGATCCGGTACGGCATCGCCCACACCGGCGGCGTGATCACCTCTGCCGCAGCCATTCTCATCGTCGTCACCGGCGCGTTCGGCTTCTCCGATCTGGTGCTGATGAAATACATCGCCTACGGGATGATCGCTGCGCTCATCCTCGATGCCACCGTCATTCGCATGCTGCTGACGCCCGCGGTGTTGAAGATCGTCTGGCGCTGAGGGGGATTCGTGCGTGCCGTCAACCTTGTCGTGATGTTCCTGCTGGAGCTGGGCGTCATTGCGGGCGCTGCTGTTTGGGGATTTTCGGTATCCGGCGGGCTGGTCGTGCGGGTGGTCGCGGGTGTGCTGGCGCCGCTGCTGTTCATTCTGATGTGGGCGATGTTCGGTGCGGCCGCCGACGCGCGGTTCCCGCTCACGGGCGCGTGGCGTGTTGCGCTGGAACTGATCTGGTTCGGCGGTGGCGCGCTCGCCTGGTCCACCGCCGTCCATCCGCTGGCCGGGGCGCTGTTCTTCGCCGTCTGGGCGGTGAATGCCGTTATGCGCGTGCTGATCCAGGGCGGGCTGCACGTCGACCTCGCGCCGACCGCCGGCGAGTAGCGGCTATTTCAGGAGTTCGATCACCGGGGCGAAGGCCTCCATATCCGATTCCAGCATCGTGAAGTAGGCGATGCCGTAGCGTTCGCGGATCTCCCGCACTCGGTCGGGTGTTTGCGGATGCTGGCTATCCGACGCGTCGTGGGAGTCGTGGGGACGGGCGGTATTACCTCGCAGGTAATCGACGTGGTGCGGGTGGCGGGGGGAGAGTGGGCGGGTGGATGTTGTGGAGGAGAGTGCGACGCGTGCCGTCGTGACGGAACTGCTCGGTCGGATCGGGGCGGGTGAGGCGGAGGCCATCGCCGCGCTCTATGCGCCGGTGAGCGATTGGCAGCTGGATTGGCCCGAGGACGAGCACGGGCGCACGGCGACACCGTGGATCCGGCACCGTGCGACGCGCGCGGACGTCGCCGAGCACTTTCGTGAGATCGCCCGCCACCACGTGCCCGAGGAAGTCGGAACTGTGATCGAACGCATCCTCGTCGACGGCCCCGACGCGGTGATCCTCGGCGAGATCCGCCAAACGGCCCGCACCACCCGCCGCGCCTACCGATCCCGCTTCGCCCTGCACGTGACCGTCGAGAACAGCCTCATCACAAGGCATCACGTCTACGAGGACAGCCTCGCGGTAGCCCAAGCCTTCGAGCCGTCGTCACCCGCAGGCTGACGGGTGTAGCTCCTCTCGCCCGCCGATAAACCTGGCGACAGCGGCTGACGTGGCCGACGATAATGGCCCGTGTGGGAAACGTCGAGGTTGTGGTGGCGCATCACGACTGTGCGACCTTGCGGGTCGGGGAGGCGTTCCTGAAAGTCGACGGAGATCAGGGGCGGACCGACGTCGAGGTCGCGGCGATGGAGTTGGCGCCGATTCCGACGCCGCAAGTGCTGTGGCGCAAGCCGCCTGTGCTCGCGCTCGCCGCTCTTCGTGGCACGCCGCTCGGTCGACTCGGTCGACCTTCGACCGCGTCGCGGGCGGCGTGGACTGCGGCGGGCGCGGTGGTACGCCGACTGCACGATGCGCCGCTGCCGCCGTGGCCCGGTCGCACCGTTGACGGGCTTGCTGCGGAACTGGACGGCGAATGCGAGTGGATCGTCGCCAACGGTGTCCTTCCCGTGGAGGTGGTCGTGCGCAATCGCCGGGTCGCCGAGGCCGCGTTGCGACCGTGGACGCCGGTGTTCACGCACAGCGACCTCCAGGTCGCGCACGTGTTCGTCGAGGGTGACGAGGTCACCGGTGTGCTCGACTGGACCGAGGCGGCCTGCGGCGACGCCCTGTTCGACCTCGCCACCCTGACACTCGGGCACCCCGAGCATCTCGATGACGTGCTGGCCGGTTACGGCACCGAGGTCGACCGGGAGGTGATCCGCGCCTGGTGGTCCCTGCGCAGCCTGCGCGGCATCCGCTGGCTCACCGAACACGGCTTCGACCCGACCACCCCGGGCGGCGAGATCGACATCCTGCGCCGCGCGGCCCTGCCCGGCTGAGTGCCGGTTCGGAAAGTCTTTGCGACACAACCCCATCCGTTGCTGTCCGAGCCCGGGTAGCGCCGCCTGGCGGCGCGCCGATATCGGTTCCGGCGGCTCATCGACGCCCGATCACTGGGCTCGATCTCGTCGTCCGCCGAGGAGGGTTCAGCGGCGGACGGGCAGGACGAGTTGGGCGCCGGTTTCGGGGTGATCGAGGACTTCGACGGGGTGCTGGTAGACGCGGGTGAGCAGGTCGGTGGTGAGGACCTTGCGGGGTGGGCCGTCGGCGGCGATGCGGCCCGCCTCGAGGACGGCTACGCGGTCGGCGTAGGCGGCGGCGATGCCGAGGTCGTGCAGGACGATGACGACGGCGGCACCGGCGCGGGCGCGGGCGGTGGCCAGGTGCAGCACGGCTTCCTGGTGGCCGAGGTCGAGGGCGGCGGTGGGTTCGTCCAGCAGCAGGGTGCCGGTGTCCTGGGCGAGCACCCGGGCCAGCGCGACGCGGGCGCGTTCGCCGCCGGACAGGGTCGGAAACGACCGGGCGGCAAGGTGTTCCACGTCGGCAGCGGCCAGCGCGGCGGCGATCCGTTCGTCGTCGAGTTCTCGGCGTTCGGTGCGCAGCCATGGCGCGCGGCCCATCGCGACGACCTCGCGCGCGGTGAACGGGAAACCGACGGTGTGGGATTGCGGGAGCACGGCGCGCCGGCGCGCCATGTCCAGTGGCGACCAGTGGGTCAGCGCGTGCCCTTCGAGTTCGATCACGCCGGTGCTGGGCGTGAGTTCCCCGGCCAGCGCCGCCAGCAAGGTGGACTTGCCCGCCCCGTTCGGCCCGACCAGCGCGACGATCTCCCCTGCGACCACATCGAAATCGACGTCTTCGAGCACCCGCCGCTGCGCACTGTGCGCCCCGCGCCGCTCCACGCTCACCCCGCGCGCCCGCAACGTCACCGCGCCCGCCGCCGGCGCCGCCGGCACCTCATGCGTCCGCGCGAACACCTGCCGCACCCCACTCATCGACCACCTCGCACACCCAGCGCCCATGCCCCGCAAGAACTTCGCGTCGATGTCGCGCCATGACGCACGTGCTTCGAGATCCGGCGACGCCGAGCGGTCCTCGGCAATTGGGCGTTCGCTTCGTCCTGCGACCGGCCGGGCGGTCGATGCCGAACGGCAGGGCCGCGTGGCGGACCTGCCGTCGCTGTGCCTTCGCGCCGGGGCGCACCGTCCCGGCAGGACTGCGACGCGAGCCACCGCGGCACTACTTGGCCCGCCTGCATCGCACGACCCCTGCTGATCGGTGCAGACGCGCCGCCCGCGGGGTGCCGGTCCGGTGACAGCCGACCCGGAGTGTGCGCGGCGGCCACCACGGGTCGCGACTCCGAGGAACGCCGCGTCGACGCGCACCTGCTCGGCTGCTTCGCCGATCCGATGGCACAACCCTGCCCGGCGTGCACGGAAAACGCCGCCACCGCACCGGCTGCCACCCTCTCCGCGTCGTCGAGCACGAAGAACGCCGACTTGCCGAGGTTCGACGCACCAGCGCGCACGCCGCTCATGCCCACCCTCCGGCGCGGGCGCGGGTGCGGCGGAGCAACCAGAAGAAGAAGGGTCCACCGATGAGGGAGGTGAGCATGCCGAGGGGGAGGTCGGCGTTGTGGACGAGGGAGCGGGCGGCGACGTCGGCGGCCAGCAGCACCACCGCGCCGAGGATGGCGCTCAACGGGATCAGCACGCGGTGCCCGGGGCCGACGAGCATGCGCACCAGATGCGGCACGATCAACCCGACGAACAGCACGATCCCGGTGAACGCGACCCCCGCGGTGGCGAGCACGGCGACGATCAGGATGACGTTGCGCCGCAACCGTTCCACGTCGACGCCGAGATGCCGCGCGGACGCCTCACCGAGTGCGAGCAGGTCCAGGCGGGGCGCGATGACTACGGCCGCGGTGATGCCGACGGCGCTCAGGATCCCGACGATGCGCACCGAATCCCAGGTGGCACCGTTGAGCGAACCGAGCTGCCAGAACACGATCTGATCGCGTGCGGCGGGCGAGGCGACGA
Organism: Nocardia brasiliensis NBRC 14402; assembly: GCF_000308475.2. GTDB lineage: Bacteria > Actinomycetota > Actinomycetes > Mycobacteriales > Mycobacteriaceae > Nocardia > Nocardia brasiliensis. The sequence goes on from NZ_BAFT02000015.1 coordinate 26,108, forward strand.
ACAGCAGGAACGCGATGAGCCCGCCCGCGAACGCGTTGATCGCGACACCCGTGAGCACCAGCGTGACCACCTCGGTGCGCCCGTTGGAGCGAGCGAGCACATACACCAGCGCGGTGGTGGCCAGCCCGGCGGCGAACGCGGCCGCGGCCACGGACCAGGCGGCGACGAACGCCCCGCCGATCACGATGACCGTGCCCGCCCCGACCGCCGCACCCGCGGACACACCGATCACACCGGGTTCGGCGAGCGGATTGGCGAACACGCCCTGTAGCAGTCCGCCCGCGGTCGCCAGTGCCGCGCCGACGAGCATCGCGAGCAGCACCCGCGGGAACCGCACCTCCCACAGCGTCACCTCGCCGGCGGGATGCGCGGGCATCGGTCCCCAGTCGAGGCCGATCCGGTGCAGCACGCTACCCGCCACTTCGGCGGGGGTGGTCGGCACCTGCCCGATCGCGGCGGAAGCGAGCGCGAGCCCGATCAGCCCGAGGATCGCGACCACGAAAATCACTGTGGTGCGCGAACGACCACGCGATCTCGGGGTGGGAGTGACTGGCTTCGCGGCGGTGGTGGTTTCGCTCATGCGGGTTTCGTGCCGTACACGGCCTCGGCGAGGGCCGTGATGACCCGGCCGGTGTTGGGGCCGAAGCTGAGCACCACGGTGTCGGCCATGTCGACAACCCGCTTGTTGCGTCCGGCGGGCGTCTGCGCGATGCCCGGCACCTTCTCCAAGCCGTCGACGCCGCCCACGGATTTCAGCCCGTCGGACATCACGATGAGCACGTCCGGCGCGGCCCCGATCATGGCCTCGCTGGTGATCGTGATGAACGGCTCGGACAGCGCCGAACCCGCGTCGTCTCCGCCGATCGCGGCGATCAGGGTGTCCGCGCCCGAACCAGGGCCCGCCAGCATCGTGATTGCGGTGGAGCGCAGGTACAGGAACGCCATCTTCAGTTTCGGATCCTGCGGGGGCACCGCGGCGATGGCGGCCGCGATCTCGTCCTTGGTGCGCTGCGCGAGCGCGCGGCCGCGATCGGGCACACCGAGGGCGGCGGCGACGGCTTCGATCTGCGGGCCGACGCCGTCCATGGTCCGTTTCGGATCGAAGAAGACCAGGTTCACCCCGGCCGCGCGCAACTGCTCGCGCAACTGCGGGGTCACCGTGACGTCGTCGGTCAGGAACACCGAAGGACGAAGGGCCAGTACACCTTCCAGGTTCAAGGACCCGTTGCCGCCGGCCACGATCGGCACGTTCTGGATGGCGGGGTTGGCGACGGTGCCGCGCCCGATCAGCTTGGGCCCCAAGCCCAGTGCGTACACGACCTGGGCCAGGGTGCCGTAGCGGTCGACGGCGATGATGCGGCTCGCGTCGGTGATGGTGACGTCGGTGCCGTCGAAGGAGCGCACCGTCACCGGCAGCGTCGGCGTGGGCTCGGACCCGATCGGCACCGGATCGAGGTCGGTGAGTTTCGCGGTTGCGGGGCCGCGCTGGCCGGAGTTCGTTGCGGCACTGTCGGTACCGCATGCCGCGGTCGTCACCGCCAGGGTGAGTGCGAGCACCGCGAGCACGCACCGGGTCAGCCCCGCTCGGCCACGACCGATGCGCTGCGCCTGGACGGACGGGTCTGCCGACGTCGCATGCCTCATGAAGGTAAGCCTAAGACGTGCCGTGCGGCGGCAGGCAGGCGGCACACGCGCGGGCGGTGATCATTCGGCGCGGGCGCTCACGTCGTCCAGCGCGGCGGCGATCGCCCGCGGCAGCTCGAGCGCCTCGGCCGCGAGCACGCCGGTGAGCTGACCGATATCGCGCGCGCCGACGATCATGCTCGCCACGCTCGGCCGGTCCCGGATCCAGGCCAGCGCGACGGCCAGCGGCGAGGTGCCGAGCCCGTCGGCGGCGGTGACCAGCGCGTCGACCACGCGCGTCGCCCGCTCGTCGAGACTGTCGCGGATATCGGCGGCGGTCGATTCGTCCGCGCCCCGCGAATCCGCGGGCACGCCGTCGCGATACTTGCCGGTGAGGATGCCGCCCGCGAGCGGCGACGAGGCGATCACCCCGACGCCGTGATGCTGTGCCGCGGGCACGAAATCGGTTTCCGCGCCTCGCGCGAGCAACGAGTACGGCGTCTGCGCGGCACTGATCGGGGCGAGCGCGGCGAGGCTGGCCAGCTGCCAGGCGTTGAACCCGCGCACGCCCGCGTAGCGGACCCGCCCGGACCGGACCGCGAGTTCCAGCGTCGCGGCGACCTCGTCGAGCGGGGTCCGCGGATCCCAGACCGCGACGTTCCAGATGTCGAGATGGTCGGTGCCGAATTCGAGCAGGGTCCGATCGAGCTGACGTAGTAGCGCGCGCCGGGACGTATCGACGGCGGAATACGTCGCGTCCGGGACGGCGGGCCCGGCCGGGGCGGGCGTCACCCGCGGCGCGATACCCGCGCACCCGCTGAGCACCAGATCGTCGCGGGAGACCAGATCGCCGAGCAGCTCGGCCAGGATCCGCTGCGCGCCGCCGCCGGTGTAGGCGGGGGAGGTGTCGACGAGCGTGCCGCCCGCTTCGACGAACGCCGCCAGCTGCACCGCGGCGTCGTCGGTATCCGTGTGCGCACCCCAGGTATGGGTCGCCAATCCGATTCGGGACACCCGTAGGCCGCTGTGGCCGACCGTCCGCTGTTCCATCACCGTGCCCGCGCAATCGTCACGGCGCCAAGCCTAGAGCGTGCGCGGCCGTGCGGTCGCCCACCGCGCAGTGCGCTCGCGCGTCGCGGCGGATCCGGTGGCAGCGAGCGGCGGGCATGCCCCGTACGCGCCGACACTGTACTGTCGCTGCGGGATTGCGGCCGACCCCACGGCATCGCGACCCACCAGTTGACCAATTGCCCAGTCGGAACGGTTCTTTCGGGCAGCACGGATGGAGGCGGAATGAGTGACCGGGAGGCTGCATGACCGGCGAATCGATGACCTGGTTGCAGGCACTGGTGCTCGGTCTGGTGCAGGGACTGACAGAGTTCCTGCCGATTTCCTCGTCCGCGCACCTGCGGATCGTGTCCGGGGTGTTCTTCGGTGACGACGCGGGCGCCTCGTTCACCGCGGTCACCCAGCTGGGCACCGAGGCCGCCGTGCTGGTCTATTTCGCCAAGGACATCTGGCGGATCGTGCAGGCCTGGTTCACCGTGCTCGGCCGCAAGCTGTCCGCCGTCCGCGAAACCGTCCCGATCACCGAACAGGTGACCACCCGACTGCCCGTCGTGACGAACGCGGAGGCGGACCGCTACTTCGACGAGGAACGTCAGCGCGAACTGGACTATCGGATCGGGTGGTATGTGATCATCGCCACCATCCCGATCGGCGTGCTCGGCTACCTGTTCAAGGACGTGATCCGCACCGCGGCGCGCAACCTGTGGCTGATCTCGTTCATGCTCATCGCGTTCGCCCTGGTGATCGCCGCGGCCGAATACTACGGCCGCAAGCAGCGCCCGATCGAACGGCTGACCACCCGCGACGGCCTGGTGATGGGTTTCGCGCAGTGTCTCGCGCTGATCCCGGGTGTGTCGCGGTCGGGCGCCACCTCGTCGGCGGGTCTGTTCCTGGGCCTGACTCGCGAAGCGTCCGTGCGCTTTTCGTTCCTGCTCGCGATTCCCGCGGTGACCGCCTCGGGCCTGTTCAGCATCCCCGACGCGTTCAAACCGGCCGGTGAGGGGCTCAACGCGAGCGGACCGCAGCTGCTGGTGGCGACGATCCTGGCATTCGCCGTCGGTTACGCGTCGGTGGCGTGGCTGCTGAAGTTCGTGGCGAAGCATTCGCTGGACTGGTTCGTCGGGTACCGCATCCTGCTCGGTCTGACCGTGATGGGGTTGCTCGCGACCGGGGTCGTGTCGGCCACATGAGTATCGCCGCGGCCGTGGGGCACGTGGCCGACGGCGGCCGACGAAGTGGGGGCCGGTCCGGCCGCATGACTAGGCTGACTACATGACGGTGATTCTGCTGCGACACGGTGTGTCGACCTCGAACACCGCCCGCACCCTGGCCGGTCGGAGCACCGGCGTCGAGCTGACCGAGCGCGGCGAAGAGCAGGCAAGGGCCGTCGCCGAACGGCTCGCCGGACTGCCGATCGAGCGGATCGTGCACTCGCCGCTGCTGCGCTGTCAGCGCACAGTGGCCCCGCTGGCGGAGAAATTCGGGCTGGAACCGGTATTCGACGATCGGCTGATCGAGGTCGACTACGGCGACTGGACCGGGCGGCCGATCAGCGAACTGCTGGAGGAACCGCTCTGGAAGGTGGTGCAGCGGCACGCCTCCGGTGCGGTCTTCCCCGGCGGGGAGGGGCTGGCGCAGGTGCAGAGCCGTGCGGTGGCCGCATTGCGCGAGCACGATCGGGCGCTGGCCGAACAGCACGGCGGCGACGCGCTGTGGGTGGCCTGCACGCACGGCGACGTCATCAAGTCGGTGCTGGCCGACGCGCTGGGCATTCACCTGGACGGTTTCCAGCGGATCATGGTGGAGCCCGCCTCGATCAGCGTCGTCCGCTACACCCCCACCTCGCCGTATGTGTGGCGGTTCAACGACACCGGCGCCGACCTCTCGGCGCTGGCGAATCAGCAACGCCCCGTTGCCGATTCACGCTCCGCAGGGCAGCAACCTGCGGCCGATCCGGACGGCCCGGTGCCCGGCGGCGAGCTGGGCGGGGCGGGGAGTGCGGATAATGGGAATGCGGAGCGTTGAGATTCCTTGTACACGGGTAGTCGGCGGCGCCGCGCCGCGGATAGTCGATCAGGGTCACGTATCAGGAGGTGCATGTGTCACGCGCAATCCATGTATTTCGCACCCCCGATCGTTTCGTCGCCGGGACCGTCGGTGAGCCGGGCGATCGCGCGTTCTATCTGCAGGCCGTTCAGGAACCGCGGGTCGTGAGCGTGCTGCTGGAAAAGCAGCAGGTGAAGGTGCTCGCCGACCGGATGGGTCTGCTGTTGGACGAGGTGGCCCGCCGCTTCGGCGCCGAGGTGCCGCCGCAGGCCGAGGACATCAGCGACAGCGCCCCGCTGGTCACCCCGGTCGACGCCGAGTTCCGGGTCGGCACGATGGGGCTCGGCTGGGACGCCGACGCGAACGCCGTGGTGGTGGAATTGCTGGCGATCACCGAAACCGAGGTGGACGAGTCGGTGGTGCTCGACGACACCGAGGAGGGGCCGGACGCGGTGCGCGTGTTCCTGACCCCGATCCAGGCCCGGGAGTTCGCGCTGCGGTCGACCAGGGTGATCGCGGCGGGTCGCCCGCCGTGCCCGCTGTGCGGGGAACCGCTGTCGTCGCGGGGACATATGTGTGTGCGGACCAACGGCTACAAGCGCGGCGACATCTTCGGCGCGGCCGAGCTAGAGGAGTGAACGGTGACGCGGGCCGGGGAGCGGTTCCACAGTGGTGAGTTGACCGTGATCGGGCGGATCAGTACCGCCAGCAACGTGACCCTGGTCTGCGAAATCCTCGACGAGAACGAACCGCCCCTGCGGGTGGTGTACAAACCCGTACGCGGCGAGCGTCCGCTGTGGGACTTCCCCGACGGCACGCTCGCGGGCCGGGAGGTGGCGTCCTATCGGATCTCGGCGGCCGTCGGCTGGGGCGTGATCCCGGAGACGATCCTGCGCGACGGACCCTACGGCGTCGGCATGGTGCAGCGCTGGGTGGACGGCGTCGACAACCACACCGCGCGCGGCAACCGGCTCGACCTGGTGGACCTGGTGCCGCTCGGCGCGGTGCCCGACGGTTTCCGCGAGGTGCTGCGCGCGCAGGACCCCGCGGGCAACGACGTCTCGCTCATCCACGCCGACGACCCGCGCCTGCAACGCATGGCCGTGCTGGATGTGCTGCTCAACAACGCCGACCGCAAGGGCGGGCACGCGCTGGAAGGCACCGACGGGCAGGTCTACGGCGTCGATCACGGCATCTGCTTGCACAGCGAGCACAAACTGCGCACCGTACTGTGGGGCTGGGCCGGCCAGCCCCTGAGCGACGCGCTGGTCGCCGACATCACCGCCTTCGCCAAAGAACTGCCCGGCGCGGTCGCCGACGACCTCGCCGAGCACATCACCGACGCCGAGATCGAAGCCCTGGTCGACCGCACCCAGGAACTCGTCGACGATCCAGTGATGCCGACGCCCCGCACCTCCCGCCCGATACCCTGGCCCGCGTTCTGAGCTGATTCGGCACGGTGTGCGGGGTTGCATCGGGTGCCGAATCGACTTGGGGGGCTTGCGTTCTGGAGTGGACGCGATCGGATCGGCGGCGGTGGCCCCGGGCGAAGCCCAAGGTCGGCCGGCGACGCCGGTCGCTCGGTGGCGGCTGCCCAGCTCCGTGGCGGCTTCGGGCTCTGCGTGTCCTGGCGGTTTGTCCAGTCGCTGCGCGTCGGCCGGTGGGTGGCCGGAGAATCCGGTATCGAAGTTGCGAGTGCCCCCGATCGCCGGGCGAAATATTCAGCGCCCGCGGTTCGGCAGTCGATGCGATCTTGCAGGGTGCGCCTGCGCGGCGCCCATGACCCCTGGCATTGCTCTCGGCGGGTGCACGCGCTACCGTCGCGCGAAGCGTCGGGTGGCGTGAGCGTGGTCCCGTCAACTATTCGCGGACAAGGGACTCAGCGAGAGCGAAAACCTTGACATCCCATGATTTGCTGATTTCCGCAGGTCGTGAGTGGCGTAGCAGAGGGGTTCGGCGGCGGATCGGCCGGGGCGGAGGGCGACGATCTCGACCCCACCTTTACCCTCGAATTATGCAGTCCTGGTCCGATATCGCCCTACCCACCATCCCCGGAGCAGGGCCGCCGTTGCGGTTGTTCGACACCGCCGACCGTCAGGTGCGTCCGGTCACACCCGGCGCCACCGCCACCATGTACGTCTGCGGGATCACCCCTTACGACGCCACCCATCTCGGGCACGCCGCCACCTATCTGACCTTCGATCTGGTCAACCGATCGCTGCGCGATTCCGGGCACGAGGTGCACTACGTGCAGAACGTGACCGACGTGGACGACCCGCTGTTCGAGCGCGCCGAACGCGACGGCGTGGACTGGCGCGACCTCGGCACGCGCGAGATCGAGCTGTTCCGTGAGGACATGACCGCGCTCCGCATCGTGCCGCCGCGCGAATACGTCGGCGCCATCGAATCCGTCGACGAGGTCGTCGAATTCGTGCAGAAGCTGCTCGCGTCGGGCGCCGCGTACGTGGTCGACGACGCCGAGTACCCCGACGTGTACTTCCGGGCCGACGCGACCGAACAGTTCGGCTACGAGTCCGGCTACGACCGCGACACCATGGAGCGCCTGTTCGCCGAGCGCGGCGGCGACCCCGACCGTCCGGGCAAGCGGGACAGCATCGACGCGCTGCTGTGGCGGGCCGCCCGTCCCGGCGAACCGTCCTGGCCGGCCCCGTTCGGTGCGGGCCGTCCCGGCTGGCACATCGAATGTTCGGCGATCGCGCTGAACCGGATCGGGCCCGAATTCGATATCCAAGGCGGCGGCAGCGATCTGATCTACCCGCATCACGAGTACTCCGCCGCGCACGCCGAATCCCTGATCGCGGGCCGCCGTTTCGCCCGCCATTACGTGCACGCCGGCCTGATCGGTTTGGACGGCGAGAAGATGTCGAAGTCCAAGGGCAACCTGGTGCTGGTCTCCACGCTGCGTCGCAGCGGCGTCGACCCGGCCGCCATCCGCCTGGGCCTGCTGGCCGGCCACTACCGGCAGGACCGCATGTGGACCGACGCCGTGCTCGACGCCGCCAAAGCCCGCCTCGACCTCTGGCGGCGCGCCACCGCCCTGCCCACCGGCCCCGACGCCACCGACACCATCGCGCGCCTGCGCCAACACCTCGCCGACGACCTGGACACCCCCAAAGCCCTCGACGCCGTGGACAACTGGGCCCGCCAAGCCCTCGACTACAGCGGCCCCGATCCCGCCGCCCCCGCCGCGCTGAAATCCGCCGTAGACGCCCTCCTCGGCATCACCCTCTGACCGCGGCCGCACCTCCCGGGCACGGGAGGTGCACTACCGGGCCAGGATCGACAACGCCAGGTCGCACGTTCCCATCGGCGCTGACGGAACTCCGGGGCCGTAGTGCCGTTGTGCGGGTGATCTATTCGGCAGATTCTGACCGCCGATGACGGGGAGCCGGGGGATGCTGGGCTGGTGGGTCTAGACCCACCACCCTGTGGGTCTAGACCTGTGTTGCATGGCTGTTGGTCTTCGTAGCGTCGTTGGCATGACGAACTCGAAGAAACTGAGCAACAGCGACTCTGCGGTGGCGGTGTCGCCGAACGATACTAGTGCCCAACACGTCTTCGGCATGGTGAAGAAGTGCATCGTGATCTTCGGTGTGATCAGTGCCGTGGTCTTGGCGACGGTGGCCGCGATCGCAGTGGCTCATGGCCTGGCGAATACATTCATGTGGGTTCGAGCCGGTCTTCTGCTTCTCGCTACTCCGCTGTTCTACCGGCTGGCTGTACGTGCGTCGCGGGGAGAGCGGAAGAGCTTGGAGCACTTGCGCATCGTGACGACGATCTTGCCGATCGCGATCATCGTGGTTGACTTGATTCCGGGTGTCTGCCCGGTGTGGTACGCGGGGATGCAGGCGGTGTCGGCAGTGCCGCTGATCGCGATTGCCGTCCGCACCCGACGCGTCATGCATACCGCTTTGCCGACGGGGGCCTGAGTCGCCGTGACTCGTGGGGCAAGCAAGATGGCGCACAGGCGATCCTTGGGAAGGAGGGGGCTCGTGCGACGGTCGAGTTCGTGGCTGGGGGCGGCAGTCGGCGGGTTCGCCAAGGCGGCGCTGCTCGCAGCGGCGGCAGTGATTCTTCCAGCGCTGTCCGTTGCCCCGGCCGTGGTCTCCGCGTTGCTGGGTTCTGCATGGTCGTGGCGCAACCCGTGGTCGTGGGTGGGGTGCTGATGTTCTTTGTTCCCCTTGCCTTCGTGTTCGCGCGGCGGGTCGGCGCGTTGTTCCGTCGGCTCGTCGCCCGGTGGTGCGGCATCGTGATCGAGGACGGCTACCGACGGCCGGAGACCGCGCCAGAGCCCGTGCGGTTGTCGACCGGGTACTGGTGGAACGGCCACTCCTATGAGCGCAGCCGCCGTGACGCAGAGGCAGATCAGCAGTGGCGTCGACGGATCGGCGATCCGGCGTATCGGCGGGACGTGCGGTGGGTGGTGATCGCAGCCGTCATCGTGGGACCGGTGTGCGCTGTGCCGGTGGCTGCGCTGGCCGGTGCCGTGATCGCGTTCGCTCATCCCACGTCGGCCTCCGTCATAGCGGGAGTTCTGCTCGTGGCGGTCGCCGTCGCCAGCGCACCCTATGCCTGGCGGATCGTCGGCCCGCTCGCGCACCGATGGCTACGACTGTCCGAACATGCCGCTACCGCGGAGCGCATGCGGGAGTTGGAGTTGCAGCACGCGGACTTGACCACGGCGCAGGCCGCCGAGATCCGCCGCATCGAACGTGACCTGCACGACGGTGCGCAGGCTCGCCTGGTCGCGGTGGGGTTGTCCCTCGCGACCGCGGAGAAGCTGATGGATCACGACCCGGCGCGCGCCAGAGCACTCTTGCGCGAAGCGCGGGAAGGCACGTCGAGCTCGCTGGCCGAGCTGCGCGAGCTCGTGCGTGGCGTCAACCCGCCGGTGCTCGTCGAGCGGGGAGTGGTCGAGGCGATCCGTGCGCTGGCCCTCGACAGTCCGGTCGACGTCCGCGTCGAGGCTCCCGACCGGATAAGGCTGGACGTCCCGGTCGAGGCCGCTGTCTATTTCGCCGTCGCCGAACTGCTGGCCAACGCGGCGAAACACGCGCCTTCCGGGCACGTACACGTACGGATCCGAGATCGTGGCCGGGCCGTCGAGGTGGATGTCGACGATGACGGCCCCGGCGGCGCCGAAGTCGTTCCCGGCGGTGGGCTCGACGGCATCCGCAGGCGCCTCGCCGCATTCGACGGCGCTCTCACCCTGGCCAGCCCGGCGGGCGGCCCGACACAGGCCAGGATGGTGGTGCCATGCGAATCGTCGTAGCCGAAGATCTCTACCTACTTCGCGACGGCATCGTCCGGCTGCTGGACGCGTACGGTCACGAGATCGTGGCAACGGCCACGACCGGCCCTGAAGCGCTGCACGCCATGCTCACCCAACGCCCGGACATCGCGATCGTCGATGTCCGGATGCCACCGACGAACACCGATGAAGGCCTCGCCGCAGCGCTCAGCGCGCGCGCAAACAGATCCCGGGACTTCCTGTGCTCATCCTGTCCCAGCATGTTGAGCAGTTGTACGCCCGCGAACTGCTCGCCGACCACGCAGGCGGTGTCGGATATCTCCTGAAGGACAGCGTGTTCGACGCCGACCAGTTCATCGACGCACTCGAACGTGTCGCCGCCGGTGGCACCGCGCTCGATCCCGCTGTCGTGACGAAGCTGCTCGCCCGCCCGACGGCCGCCACAAAGCTCGCCCAGCTCACCGAGCGGGAACGATCCGTCCTCGCGCTCATGGCCCAGGGGCTCTCCAACAGCGCGATCGCGAGCCGCCTATTCCTCAGCGAAAGCGCGATCAGCAAGTACACAACCACAATGTTCGACAAACTCGGCATCCAGGAGGACGGCACGGCCAACCGACGCGTGCTCGCCGTTCTCGCCTACCTCGACCACAGCACCAACTGATTCACTCCCGACCGTTGCTCACTTGTCTTTGCCACACCGAGAGCAAATGTTCTGACCGGACTCGGGCTTCCGTGGCACGGGAGGCGCGCTACCGGGGCCAGGATCGACAACGCCAGATCGCACGATCCCATGTCACGAGAAATGGCGAGGCATGGGCGAGCGGCGTGCGCCACACCGATCCACGCTCGCAAGACTTCTGCTGTGTGTCGGCGGACCGCAGGATCGGCTGTGCCTTCGTGTTCGCCGATGCCGACTTCGTTCAGGTCGGACAGTGCGGTGATGTCGATGTCGCGATCGGACGCCAGGGGTGCCGCGGTTTGTTGTGCGCGTAATGCGGTGCTGCAGTAGATGCCGGTGATCGGTTCGTCGCGCAACATTCGCATCACGTCGACCGCTTGGTGGCGGCCGCGGGCGGTCAGCGGTGGCCTGGGCACTGCGCCGGCGATTCGTGCGGTGACGTTTTCGGACTCGGCGTGGCGCAGGCACCAGACTCGGACCTCGCTCATGCCGGGACACCCATGGCTGCGAAGCATGCCGGATGCGTTTCGGCGGCGGAGAAAAAAGTTCGGAAATTCTTGTCGGGGGATGTCGAGAACGCGTAGGTGGCTCCGTCCCCGGGGTACGAGCAGCCGAACGGCCCTCGCCGACATGAAGGAGCGAAGATGCACGCCGACGAGATCACCGCGATCCTGAATCAGCCGCTGAGTCAGGAACTTCTGGCTCGTGACCTGCTGCGGATGGCGTACGTCGCCAAAGACGGCAGTCCGCGCAACATTCCGGTCGCGTTCACTTGGAACGGACAGGAGATCGTCGTGTGCACCACGAAGAACGCCGCGAAGTTGCATTCGCTGCGGCACACACCCGAGGTCGCGCTGACCATCGACACCGAGGTGCACCCGCCGAAGATCCTGCTCCTGCGCGGTCGCGCGGAACTGGACGAGGTCGACGGCATCCCCGACGAGTATTTGCAGATGAACGGCAGCTACGAGATGAGCGCCGAGCAGCGCGTCGAATGGGAAGCCGAGGTCCGTTCGCTGTACGACGGCATGGTCCGGATCGTCATCACGCCGACCTGGGTCAAACTCATCGACTTCGAGAACACGCTGCCGTCTGCAGTCGAAGAACTGATCCGGCAGCGCGCCGAACGCCAGAACGCCTGAGCTGGAGCAAGTCACACAAGTGGCTTCAGAAACCCGGGTAACGAACCGCAGGCATAGCGCCTGACACGATCAACGGGCACCGTAGGTGCCGCAACGAAAGAGGAGAACAGCATGACGATCCGGATGGATCACGCAGGCATCGTGGTCGAGGATCTCGGTGCCGCGGTCGCCTTCTTCATCGAACTCGGTCTGGAACTCGAGGGGGAGACCGTGGTCGAGGGGCCGTGGGTGGACCAGCTGATCGGCTTGGCGGAGGTCCGTGCGGACGTCGCGTTCCTGCGCGTCCCGGACGGCAGCGGCCGCCTCGAACTGTCGACCTTCCAGAACCCGGTATCCACCCGCACCGCCCACCGGGAACCGGTCAACACTCCCGGCATCCCGCGTCTCACCTTCGTCGTCGAGAACACCGCCGAAGTCTTCGAACGCCTGCGCCCGCACGGCGCCGAACTCGTCGGCGACATCGCCCAGTACAAGGACATCTACCGCTACGGCTACGTCCGCGGCCCCGGCGGCGTCATCATCGGCCTCGTCCAGGAACTCGACTGAGCGACACGCCGCGCCGACACGCCGCGCACAACCTGGTCACGCGATCACCAGGTAATGGTGGCGGCATCGTGCGAGAGCTCCCCGCCACCATTACCTGGTGATCAACCGACCAACACCCCTGGCACCCAAGATCGGCGCGCAGCGGAGCATTACCCGTTGACCTTGGCGATCACGTGTTCGGCGAAGCGGGAGAGGTTGGTGATCTTGGTGTCGAGGGGCTCGGTGTCTTGGTCGAGGGTGTAGGGGAGGCGGAAGCCGACGATGACGTCGGTGACCCCTTTGTCCTCGAGTCGTTTGATGCCGTCGACGGTGAAGCCGTCGAGGGAGATGACGTGGATCTCGAAATCTTTGCGGGTGCCGTATTCGGCCCGTAGCGCGTCCAATTCGACGAGGAGACGGTCGAGTTCGTCGCCGTCGCCGCCGGCGTGCATCCAGCCGTCGCCGCGTTGCGCGGCCCGGCGCAGCGCGGGCTTGCTGTGCCCGCCGATGAGGATCGGGACGGGCTCGGTGGGCACCGGACTGATCTTGATCGGCGGGATGTCGTAGAACTCGCCGTGGAATTCGAAGTAGCCGCCCGCGGTGAGTCCGCGCACGATGTCGATGCACTCGTCCATCCGTGCGCCACGCTTCTCGAACGGCACGTCCATGATCTCGAAATCGTCGGGCCACGGACTGATCCCGACGCCGAGCCCGAACCGGTTGCCGCTCAACGCCGCGATCGACGCGGTCTGCTTGGCAACCAGTACCGGCGGCCGGATGGGCAGCTTCAGCACGAACGGCGTGAACCGCAGCGTGGTGGTCGCGGCCGCCATCGCCGCGCTGAGCACGAACGCCTCGATGAACGGCTTGTCCTCCAGGAACTCTCGACTCCCGTCCGGGGTGTAGGGGTATTTGGCGTCGGAGTCGCGTGGGTAGGCGATGCTGTCCGCGACCGCCATCGAGGTGTAGCCGGCCGCCTCGGCGGCGCGGGCCAGTGGGACGTAGTAGGCCGGGTCGGTCATCGTCTCGGCATAGGTGAAGCGCATATCAGTCGCCTTCCTGGCGCCGCGAGTGCAGCGCCGCGTGCGCCCCGGCGCGGCGCCCGAAGAACGAGCCCTCCCCGAGACAGGTTCCACTCGAATAACCGTCGCAGTCCTGCGCCAGGTTGGACGCGCAGGCCCCGGCGGCGTACAGCCCCCCGATCGGTGCGTCGCCGGCCCGCAGCACCTGTCCGTCGACGGAGGTGCGCAGCCCGCCCAGGGTGAACCCGACATAGGTCGCGATACCGGGCGTCAGATCGAAGGCGCCCCAGGGTCCTTCGGTCAGCGGCGTCACCCAGTCCGGATGCTTGTCGAATTCGGGGTCGTGCTCGTCGGCCGCGGCGACGTTGTAGTTCGCCAGTGTCTCCTGCAGCGCCCCGACGGGCACGCCCAGCGCGGCCTCCATTTTCGCGACCGTGTCCCAGCCGTCGACGAACTTCGCCATCGGCAGGTCCGGCCACACCAGATGTTTGCTGTCCACGATCAGGTACGCGGTCGAATCCGGTTGCGCGACCACCGCGCCCGCGGTGCGCCCGTGGTAGGAGTCTTCGGCGACGAACCGGCGACCCGCTTTGTTCACGATGATCCCGTGCAGCAGTTGCGCTGGCGGATAGAACGAGGCGGTGAGGAACGCGCCGTGCAGGTGCGCGGTCGCCGCGCCCGCGGACTGGCCGAGCCGGATGCCGAGCCCGTCGTCGGTGGGCACACCCAACGGCAGGAAATGCCGCGCGAGCGGGGTGTAGGCGGCGAGCATGCCGGGGTTGGCGACGAAGCCGCCCGCGGCGAGCACCACCGCACCCGCCGCGGCGCCACCGGGCCAGCACACGCCGACGACCCGGTTGCCGTCGAGCACCAACTGCTCGACTCGCGTCTCGTAGCGCACCCGGATGCCGAGCGCGCGCACCCGCGCGGCGAGCACCCGCATGATCTCGGCGCCGCCGCGTTCGGCGGGCACGTTCACCTTGTGCCCGCGCGGCGCAGGGGCGATCAGGTCTCGATGCGGCGCGACGTTCTCGTTGCCCGTCCACATCAGACCTTCGGTACCCGGCTGCACCACGGCCTTGCCGGAGTAATACGACCGCTCGAAGCCCAGCCCTTGCGCTTCCAGCCACCCGAAATGCGCGACGCTGCCCGCGCAGTAGGCCTCGATCTTGCGATGGTCGGGGTCGGGGCTGACCGCGACCAGATAGTCGCGCATCGCGACGACGCTGTCCTGATGACCGGTGGCGTGCTGCACGGGTGTGCCGCCGCCGAGATAGAAGTGCCCGGCCGCGAGCGCGGAGGCGCCGCCCGCGGCACCGGTGCGTTCGAGGATCAGCACCCGCGCACCGGCCTCGGCCGCGCTGATCGCCGCGCACGCACCGGCGATGCCGAAGCCGACGACCACCACATCGGCGGTCTCGTCCCAGTCCGCCGGTGGGACGGCCACATCGGGAAGTTCGGTTCCTACTGCCATGGGTTGGTGCAGCCCTCCGGGATCAGTGCGTCGAACATCGCCCGCACTTCGCCGGACAAGCGCATGAGTTCGACATGCGATCCGAGCGGTCCTCCTTCGAGATACGCGAACTCCATTCCGACACCCTGGAACTGCCCGCGAGCGACGATCTCGATACCCGCGGCCCGCGCTTCGTCCAGCGCGCCGTCGTAGTCCTCCGGCACCCACGCCACATGATGCAATCCCGCGCCGGCCCGCTCGAGGTGCTCGGCGTACAGGCTCGCCCCACCTCGCGGCTCGATCAACTCCAGCTGCTGCCCACCCGCATACCCGAGCGCGACCGAGATCGTGTAATCGGCTGGCGCGCCCCGTAACTCACACAGTTCCGGCCCGAAGTGCACGTCCGGGATCGAGAACCATTCTGCCACCCCGTACCGCTCGGTGAACTGCCGTCGGGCTGCCACGATATCCGGCACCACCCAGCCCAGCTGAAAGATCGGCCCGCACGCGATCATCGGCCGACCTCCGCGCGGCAGTGCCGCTTCGGACCCGCAGGCGTCAGGCCGCGGCCGGACGCTGCTCGGCACTGAACCCCGCAACCCACCTCCTCAACTAAACACGTGTGCTTAACCGAGTCAAGGTGAGTGTTTAGTAGAGTCTCGCTATGTTCATCGCCGATTCGCGCGCGGCACTGCTCGACGCGGGGGAGCGGCTCATCGCCGAACGCGGGGTCGACGTCCCGCTGCGCGATATCGCCGCGGCCGCGGGCAACCGCAACAACTCCGCCGTGCACTACTACTTCGACTCCCGCACCGGCCTGATCGAAGCCATCGTCGACCGCAGAATGAACTGGCTCGAAGACCGGCGCATGCAATTGCTCGCCCGCTACGAGGCCGAAGGCACCGCACACGACCTCGACACCCTCGTCACGATGCTCGCCGCACCGATCCTCGAACTCTGCGCCGCCGACGGCGTCACCCACTACGGCCGTTTCCTGGAGGTCGTGCGCGCCCACCCGGTGATCGCCGATCCGCGCCGCCTGGCGGGCGCCGACCGCGCCGCCGTCCGCATCATCGCCACCCGGCTCACCGCCGCCCTGCCGCACCTGTCCGCACGAAAACGCAGGCAACGCCTGGAAACCATGGCCACCGTCATGTTCGCGCTCATCGCCGACTACGAACGCACCCTGGAAGCGGGCGTTCGCAAACCCCAGCCCGACGACGCCGCCGAAATCATCGCCATGATCGTCGCCATGCTCACCGTGTGAACACCGCACTGGACGTTCCCGCATGCGTCGGCGAGCCTCGCGCATGGTGTTTCGCACGCACGGCTGATGTTGTTGAACCATGCGAAAAGACAATCCCGGAGCACGGGAGATGCGCGGCCCGGATCGATGGCTGACGTGGACGGCAGCACTCGCCACGGCCGTCAACGCCGGCGTGTTCTTCGACTTCTCCTTCGTCGTCATGCCCGGCCTACGCGAGCTGCCCCCGGCACAAGCGATCACCGCCATGCAGGCCCTGGACCGCACCGCCGTCACGCCACCGCTGATGCTGGCCATGTACGGCACCACCGCGCTGTGCCTCGTCCTGATCGTGCGCGCGGCCATGCGATGGCGTACCTCTGCGGCGCCGTGGATCCTCGCCGCAGCCGTCACCTTCCTGTTCGCCACGGTCGTGCTCACCGGAGCCGGTAACGTGCCCGTCAGCGCGTCGGTGGATGCGCTCGACCCCGCCGATCCCGGCGCGGCGACCCGATGGGACGAGCTGTACACGCAGTGGGTCTGGTGGAACCACGCCCGCGTACTGACCGCGCTCGCCGCCGCATCGGGATTCCTGATCGCCGCGACGCGGCCGTCGCGGCACCCGATGTGATCCACCCGCGACCCGAACAGGGCCTACCGGGAACGACCGCACCCCTGAGATACGGTCGCGGAGTGGAACTCCTAGGCATTCACCACGTGGCGATCATCGCGTCCGACTATGTGCGCTCCAAGCGGTTCTACACCGAGACACTCGGGCTCGCCGTGATCGCCGAGCAATACCGGGCCGAACGCCGCTCCTACAAACTCGACCTCGCCATCCCCGGCGGCAGCAGGATCGAACTGTTCTCCTTCCCCGAACCGCCCCACCGCGCGAGCCGGCCCGAGGCCGCCGGGCTACGCCACCTCGCGTTCGCGGTCCGCGACGTCGCCGCCACCCTGGACCGCCTCGCCGCCAAAGGCGTACGCACCGAAGAACTGCGCGTCGACGAGGTCACCGGAAAACGGATGGCGTTCTTCTTCGACCCCGACGACCTGCCGCTCGAACTCTACGAAGTCTGATTCATCCCGCGCGACCGCCGCGCCAATTCGACTGTCGCCGCCCGCAACTCGTCGATCGAACCGATCGGCTCGGCATAACCCACCCGGGTCCGCGCCACCCCGCGCGGCGTAACCACCCGCAGGTCCAGCCCATACCGGTCCGCCCGCTCGCAGCTCGCCTCCGTCGCGTCCGGATACCCGCCGAGCGCCTGCGCCATCGCCAGCAGCGCCGGAGCGTGATCGTCGTTGAGGTGCGCGATCGCCCCCGCCGCCACCGGCACGATCGGATCAGCCGACGTCGCCGCGTACTGTTCCGCGCTCGCCGAATCCATCCGCCCGTACCCGCCGACCCAGCGGACCCGCCGCACCCGCAACACCCACAACGAGAAATCGCTGTAATCGATGTAGTGCTTCGCCGCGGGCACCGCCGCCAGATGCGCCGCCCGCGCCGCCTCGGCCTCCGCACCCACCGGCTGCTCCACCACACCCGCGAGCGTGATCCTGGTCCCCGCCAACGGATCCGCGGGCATATCCGGCGCCACGATCGCCACACTGGCCCGCGCGTCGGCCGCCAGATTCCGGCCGTGCTCGGCCAACCGCGACACACACAGCACCGGCTGCCCGTCCAGCAGCCCATACGTCACGAACGACGCCCACGGTGTGCCGTCCTCGCTGAGACTGGCCAGCGTCGCGGTATTCGTCGCGGCGGCAACCGTTCTCGCCTCCTCCGCGGCCGAAGGCCGAGCCGAGTTCGCCACCGGGCCCGTGGGCTGCGGAATCGACGGCGCGTCGCCGGGGTCACCATGGTCGAGAGTCATGCGTTCATCCTCTCCTGCCCGCCCGACACGCGGACGCCGGGTCTGTCTCCGAGCTGCCATCTTTCAGCGTGCCACGTCGAATCGCGCTGCGCGGCGGAGTCGATGCACGGGATTGAGCGCGCGGATCGCGCGCGAATAGACCAGACTTGCCGGGTGACCCGATACGCATTCGACGCCGACCGCAACGTACTAGTCGCCACCTGGGCGACCGGACGCGGCGACCTCGCGCAGACGGTAGCCGTGCTGTCCAACCAGGTGACCCACGATCAGGCAACCAATCTGGCGTCGAACCTGACCACGCTGTCCCGGTTCCACTGGCGCACCTACACCCACCCGGCCAGCGCGGCAGGCGATCCCGACATCCCCAACAGCGAAGCCTGGCGCCGCGCCGAGGAGCGCCGCAACTTCAAAGAGGTCGAAGTCGGACTGCGCACCCCCAACCTGCCCTCCGAAGAAGGACTCGTCGTCTCCTACAGCGGCGTCGTCGAATCCGCACACCGCGTCGGACGCACCCTGCACGACATCGACGACCCCGTCCTGCGCGACACCATCATCGCCGAGGTGAGCGCCGAACAAGCGGCCATCGAATCCGCCGAACGCGGCGACCTGTCCGGCCGCGCCCGCCAAGCCGTCGAACTGTCCCGCCCCGACGTCTCCCCGGCCCAGGTACAAGCCGCCGACGACCTGCTGCGCGCCGACCCGCTCGGCTCCATCGAACTGTTCACCGAACTCGACCCCGCCTCCGCCGCCGTGGCCGCCGCACACTGGCTGCTCGCCGCCGCCGAAGTCGCCGGCGAGATGGCCGGCGTGCCCGCCACCGACGTCGTCGTGGAAGCCGACGACATCGAAGCCCTGCAGGTCGAGACCCCCACCCTGGTGCTCGAACGGCTCGACGCAGGGGAGAGCCCCACCGAGGTCGTGGTCGACCTGATCGCCGAAGCCATGGCCGTGCACGAAGGCCGGGTGCCCGCCCCGTGGGCCGTGGTCGGCCGCGTCGCCGAAATCGAGGAACAGGCCCGCACCTTCGAGGTCGACGCCGAAACCCGCGAAGCCATGCTCGCGAGCTTCCGGATCAGCCGGCTCGACCCCGCCCGCCCCGCCCTCGACCTGCTCGAAGACCTCCTCGACGGCATCCGCGGCAGCCTGCTGCTCTACGCCGCCCACACCGATGACGACGACGTCGAAGCCCTCTTCACCGCCGACGTCCGCATCGAAGCCGACTCCGACCCCGAACACCTGCTGTAGGCAGTGATCGGCACGGCACGCGTGTTTGCCTGCCGTGCCGATCGGATCACGACTCGGTGACCGCGCTCGCCTCCTCGACAGCCAGCTCCGGCGCGGTACTCAACCAGCGGACCAGGCTCTCGTAGACCGCGTAGTGGTTGAGGAGGGTGAAGTGGTTGGCCGCGGGGACGTGCAGCCCGTTGGCGTCGTCGAAGCCGATGCGGCGAGCCCGGTTCCGGCCCGACGCGCTCGTGGTGAGCACCAGACCGTCACCGATGATCCGCCCGAGCGGATGCCGGGGACTGCGCGTGACGCACGCAGTCACGAAATAATGCGCCGCCCCGTCCAGCAGCGGGACCTCACGAATGACCCTGCGCCGCAGCGTGTCCGTGTCGATATCGCGCCAATCCTCATCGACCAGCGAACCCTGCCGCAGATCGCGGATCCCCGCGCTACGCCGCCGCAGCAACCGGCCGAACGGACGCGTCTCCGGCACCCGAACCAACGCCGCGGACGCGAAGTGCACGAACTGCTCCAGCGGCGCACCCAGATGCGGCGAACCGAGACAGACGAGATGCCGCACCCGGCGCACCCACGCCGACCCGGACTCGCTCGCCTCGAAACAAGCCCCACGCGCGATCAACCCGCCCATCGAATGACCGACCAGCGACAGCTGCTCGACCTCGACGGGCCAGTGCTCCACCACCCTTTGCAACAGCTCGCTCAACTGGCGGGCGTTCTCCGAGATGTGCAGGCCGCTGTTGTAGCGGATCTGCAGCGTGCTGTAGCCGAGATCCTGCTCGAGCCCTTCCGCATAGCTCGTCCGCCCGCCCAGCCGCCAGGCATGCTCGGTCTCCACCAGCCCGTGCAGAAACACCACCACAGTCGAACTCGGCTTCGCCACGTACTGGCCGATCCGCTCGGGTGCGACCGGCTCCCCATCCACCCGCAACGTCATCGGCCCGGCGAGGATCGGCCGCGCCTGCTCCAGCTCGTCGCCGATGAAACCCTGTAGCGCGCCGAGGAACCCGGCCCCGAACACCGTGCGCGAAGGCGGCTGCGCGCCGGGCAGATCCGCGGTCCGCTCGGCCAGCTTGCCCACCGCTACGGCCGACTCGCTCACGATTCGATACACCCCGCCGGCGATCGCGTCGTGCACCACCTCGACCGGCGTCGCGGCCGGGCCGACCCCCAACCGCACCGCCGCGAACACCCGGCCCGTGATCGCCCGATGCACTGCCGCGATCCCGTCCACCGCGCCACCGAGTTCGTCGCCCGCCAATCTGGCGAGGGCGCGTACCTCGGCCTGCCGCTGCGCCTGCTCAATCATCGTTTCAGTGTACAAGCGTGCACTGAAATCGTCCGGGTGACCGTGCTGCCCGAGCGCACGGGACGGACGAAGCGACCCCTCGGCGTACTACGGAACGCGCGTCACGCCGATCGCGGACTCGGTGAGACTGCCCAGGTACAGCGTGCCCTCGTGCTCGGCGACGCCGGTGACCATCGCGAAATTCGTGCCCTCGGTCTGCAGGTCGTGCACTACGTTGCCGTCGAAGTCGACCGCCATCACCCAGATCGTCTTCGCCGGCTTCGGCTGCACCCAGTCCGGCAGCGCCCACACGATGCGGCGCAGAATCCCGGGCAGGGGAAGCAGCCGGTCCAGAATCGGGTTGCGGGCACTGGGCAGGGTGATCCAGATCAGCCCATCGCTGCCGAGGCCCAGATTGTCCGGGAAACCGGGCAGGTTCTCGATGAGCAGGTCCCGGGTGCCGGCCTTCGGGCCGGTCAGCCAGTGCCGGGCCAGCCGGTACCCGCCGGTTTCGGCGACCACCACGCACGAACGATCCGGCGCGAGCACCACACCGTTCGCGAAATGCAGCCCGTCGAGCAGCAATTCGACCTTTCCCGACGGATCGCGCCGGAACAGCCTGCCCGTCCCCGAATGCTCCAGCAGGTCGCCCATGTATTGGTCCAGCGGGTACCGGCTGGTCGACGAGGAGAAATAGACGGTCCCGTCCGAGTCGCGAACTACGTTGCTGGCGAAGGGGAGTCGCGCGCCGTCGAACTCGTCGACGAGCACCTCGAGGGTGCCGTCCGGTCGCAGTTCGAGCAGGCCACGCTCGAAGTCGCAGATCAGCACGGTGCCGTCCGGGTCGGCGTGCAAGCCCAGCGGTCGCCCGCCGGTGTTCACGAGCAACCGCACCTCGCCGGTCGCCGGGTCGATGCTGTGAATCGCACCGTCAGCGGTTCCGGCGAGCAGTCGTCCGTCCGGCGTGCGCACCACATCCTCGGGACCCGCCGCGGGCAATTCCACTCGTGTGAGCGCGGGAAGAGGTGGGGTGCTGCGTGTTTCGCGCGCACGCCGCGAAGCGGGGGGAGGGGTCCAGCGTTGCGGATTCATCGTCGATGCGAGCACGTCTCAGCGTAACGCCGGGGTAGGGAGGTGCCTGGCGGAATCGGATCCGGGAGGGGCGAGTGCGGGAGGTAAGTGTGAATACGTGCTGCGCCCGGGTTTTCGGCAGCCCGGGGTCGGTCCACCAAAATAACATGGTCATACGTAGATATGCGCATCTAACTATGTATACGCTCCTTGATCAATCCTGCGGTAAAGAAGTGCGCACGATCAAAAACTGCCTAGACGGAGAGGGCACCACTCTTCCATCTGCGGCGACCGCTACGCCCACCGTGCTCACGGCCCGGTCGCGAGCACGGTGGCTAGCGGTCGCGGCAGATGTCCAGGGGCGCACTCGGCCCGAACAGCGGCCCGGTCGCGCCCGCGGCACCGGCGGCGTAGCGGTCGCTGTAGATGTCCAGGGGTGCTCTCTCTGTGAGCAGTTCGTTGCGGCGCAGGCCTACGGCTGGTGGGTGATCGCGTACCAGAGCACGGCGAGGGTGCCGATCACGAAGAGCGGGGACAGGATCCACGTTTCGACCTTGTTCCCGGTGCGCTCGATGATGGGCAGGCTGGTGCGGAGTGCGAACGGCCAGAACAGCCGGCAGCCGCGGTCGGTGAGACAGTCGCCGAGCAGGTGGGTCAGAGCGCCGAGGCCGACGCAGAACGGCAGCCAGACGGGCTTGTCGGCGATCCAGTGGTCCATGGCGAATGTTCCGGCCACGGCGAGGACGACGACGGTGCCCCAGGCGGAGAATCCGTCGCCCGGCGGGCACAGGTGCAGGGCGCGCACGGCCAGGGCGAGCAGGAAGAAGACGAGTCCGAGGGTGAACCAGCGTCCGATCCAGTGCTCGCCGGCCCATGTTCCGTACGTCACGGCGGCCACGAAAGCCAGGGAATGCGTGGCATGCCGATGTCCGCCGGACACCCACGAAATGATCTTGCAGAGGGTGTAGGAGAGCGGGCCGAGCACATGCGCGATGGTCCCGTTGGGGTGATCGGCGTCCGGCAGCAACGCGGCTCCGGCCGTGAGGAATGTTCCCAGCAGCAGATCGACGGGCCCGAGATGTCCGGTGGCGCCTTGAATCGTGGGGTAGGTCAAGATCGCGACGGGCAGCGTTGCTGCCGCCCCCGACCAGGCCAAAGCGCCACTGGTCGCATGTGAATGTCCAAGCACCGGTTGAACGTTAGTTCACCTCACGACTATTCGGCGAATGCCGATTCAGTGATCTTGGTAGACAAGAACATCCAGCTAGGGGAGTCGGGTTGGCCTTGGGCACAGGGGAGTCGGGGGCACACTGCCGCGTGCTGATGTCACGCCGCGCACTCTCCGTCTCGATCCCAGATGCGGTCCATGATCTGTCAGCTACCGACATGCGCGCGGGACGACGAGGATGTGCGCGGGAGGGTAGAAGTGGCGTTTGCCGCCTGAGGGCACGGGACCGCCGCGTCAGCCACGGAAGGACGTAGGGGGGCGTGATCGCCGTAGTGGCTTCAACTGTTTGGACGTCTGAAGTCACTACAGGTTGAATAACATGCCGTTACGCTCCTGTGCGTATATATGCATATAAAGCTCTACCCCGCAGTGCGGTAAGAAACCAACGAACAGAAACGCATGGACAGGAGGGGTTCGCCCCTCACGGCCGAGCGTGTGGATCCACGATCCGGTGTAGCGCGTGCAGGTCTGATTCGAGCGTGTAGAACACCCGCAGCGCACCGACGAACGCGAACAGCCCGCACACGCACAGCGCCACGATGGAGGCGATCACGGTCTGCTGCTGCGTCGGATCCAGGAACGCGACGCCCGCCGCGACCCCGAACAACGGCACGGAGGCGGCGATGCCGAGGTAGATCCGGCTGCGTCGCGCGAGCCGGTGCAGCTGGACGGCTTCGCCGGGGGAGCTGTGCCCCGCGGCGACCAATCCGGGGTAGTACCAACGGAGTACGAAGAAGGTCACCGGGAAGTAGGTGTAGACGACCGCGACGGCCGCGGCGACGAGGTGCGAGGCGATCAGGTTGATCAGCAGTCCGGGGGAGAGGTCGCCGATGTAGTGCAGCTTGACCAGGAAGACTCCGAGCGCGAGCACCCAGCCCGTGAACGCGACGGTGGCGATGCGGTCGCTGCAGGCGAGGGTGTCCGCGCGGGCTTTGGCCAAGGTCTTGTCGTCGTAGCGTTTACCGCGCCGCAGTCCCTCGGGAACCAGGAACACCAACCGGCACCAATACAGCAGCAGTCCGATGCCGATCGGGTATCCGATGGCGGCGGTGATCAGTGCGAGTCTGGTGAGTTCCGCGCGGCCGTCGACGGTGAGTTCGAGGTCGAGCAGCCTGGTGTTGTGTCCGGCCAGGTACATGCCGCCGAGTAGTTGCCCGAGCGCGCTGGACAACGTGACGACGGGCATCGGCCGCATCCGCAGCCGGCCGCGCAGGCTGTGCGAGGGCGGGTCGATGAGGTCGCGTGCGGTGCGATCCAGCGCGAGGTTCAGTTGTTCGGCGAGTTCGGCGCCGGTGCTATAGCGGTTGTCGCGGTCGGGGGACAGGCAGGTGAGCAGGGCGTGCCGGAGGATCTGCGGGCAGTCGGCGGGGGCGCTGCTGCGGCGTTCGTCGATCGGTCGCCTGCGCAGTTCGATCATCCGGGTGAGTGAGGTGTCGGATTCGCCGATGCCGATCTCGTCGGCGAACGGGAGGCGCCCGGTCAGCAGCTCCCACAGGACGACCGCGAGGGCGTAGAGGTCGCTGCGGGTGTCCAGGTCGGCGGCGGTGGTGGGGATCGCCGGGTGACAGGCCTCGAGCTGTTCGGGCGACATGTATGCCAGCGACCCGCCGAAGTACGCCACGGGGCTCGCGCCCGGGATGTGCGTGCTGAAGCTGATATTGAAGTCGGCGAGTTTGGGTTGTCCGTCGACGGTGAGCAGCACGTTGGCGGGTTTGATGTCGCGGTGCAGGACGCCGGCGCGGTTGGCGTAGTCCAGTGCGGTGGCGAGCCGGCTGCCCAGCCACGCGACGGCCTCGGGCCAGGACAGGTTCGTGAGTTCGGTTCGGGTGGTGGACGGTTGGGGCGTGAGCACGCCGCCCGAGGTGACCGCGGTGTCGACGGCATCGAGCAGCAGTTGTCCGGTGCGCCGGTCGATCGGGGTGGTGCGGAGCAGGCGCAGGACGCCGAGCAGGGTGCCGCCCGGGACGTACTGCATGTACATCAGCTTGAGGTGTTGTTCCTCGATCTGGCGCTGGTCGAAGACGCGCACGATGTGTTCGTGGTCGAGCTGGGCGAGGGTCTGCGGTTCGCTGCCGCGGTCGCGGGAGATCTTCACGGCGACAAGGCGTTGCATCGATCGTTGCCGGGCGAGGAAGACGCGGGCGAACGCGCCTTGACCGAGTCCGATGAGCAGGTCGAAGTCGTCGATGGTGGCGCCGGGCGCGATGGTGTCGAGTGCGTTGGACGCGGTGGCGTCGGCGAGCAGCGTGGTGCGGAAGTTCTCGCCGGTGTCCAGACGTTCGGCGATCTGCGCCATCTGGGTGGCGAACTCGTGCTCGTATTCGGTGAGGTCGAGGTCGTCACCGCCGCGGCTGCGCGCGGTGATCTCCTCGTAGATGAGGTCCGGCGGCAGTGGGGCAGTGTCGAGTTCGGGGAACTGGGCCCGGTATTCGGCGAGGCGTTTGCCGTTGCCGGTCGCTCGCCAGCGGTGCTGGAGGTCGACCTTGATCAGTTCGATCAGGGCGGAGCGGCGCAGCCCGGCCTCGGCCGGCAGGTGTGCGGCCAGGTCCGGGGGTTCGGCGGCACCCACCCAAGCGCTGTCGAATCCAGCGACCAGTTGCGTCAACGCGCTTTGCGTCGCCGTCACCCGGTCGGCACCATAGTGCGTTTCCATGTGGCCCACCCGATCAAATGGCTTCCCGAGCCCCCAACAGAGCTTAAACGATCACTCTAATTGGGGCCTTCGAATTATCCGGCACTGCAGGTTTCCGGCGGTCGGGTCGCCCTGTTGTGCAACAAAGTGTTGCGCATTGCGTCGTGTTGAGCTAACGTCACGTGCAACAAAGTGTTGCACATCGAGAGGCTTGGACATGGAGTACGGACGCATCGAACGATCCCTGTACATCGAGGCCACCCCGCAGGTGGTCTACGAGGTGATCAGCAGTCCCGAACATCTGCGCGAGTGGTGGCCCGACGAGGCCTCGCTCGATCCGGCGCCCGGCGCGGTCGGCGAACTCGTGTGGGGGGACCGGAACGCACCGGACGGCTCCGTCGCCCTGCTGACCGTCGTCGACGCGCTGCCGCCCAAGCTGTTCTCGTTCCGCTGGGGACACCCGGCGGACGAGGCTGCCGACGCCGGGAACTCGCTGTTCGTCACCTTCGAACTCAGTCCGTCCGGGACGGGCACCACCGTGCAGATGACCGAGGTCGGGTTCCGCGAAAGGGGTTGGGAGATCGCGGTACTGGAACGCGAATACAACTCCCACATCGAAGGCTGGGAGCTGTTCCTGCCACGCCTCGTGGCGTACGCCGCGAAGGTCGGTGCGGGCCGATGAGCACCGCCGTCGACGACGATCTCTGGTCCGCGATAGGGGATCCGACCCGGCGTCGCATGCTCGACCTGCTGCTCGCCGAGGGCGGCGGCACCGCGACCTCGCTCAGCGAACAGCTGCCCGTGACGCGCCAGGCCGTCGCACGCCACCTCGGCGTTTTGGACCGGGTCGGCCTGGTGCACGGCACGCCGTCCGGCCGCGAGCACCGCTACCACGTCGACGACGCCCAACTAGCCCGCGCGGTCGCCCAGCTCGACGCGGTCGGCTCCGCGTGGGACGCCCGGCTGCAGCGCATCAAGAAGATCGCCGAGGCGATTCAACGCGCCGAAGAGAAGAAGTGAGAGAGGAACTCCGAAATGGTCGACATTCTGCATCGGGTCGGGATCGAATCACCCCTCGACGATGTGTACACGGCACTGACGACGATCGATGGCCTCGCCAACTGGTGGACCACCAACACCCACGGCGACGAAAACGCCGGGGGAGTAATCCGGTTCCGCTTCGGACCCGAAGGCAAGGAAGGGTTCGATATGAAGGTCACCGACCTGCAGCCCGCCGAACGGGTGCGATGGGAGGTCGTCGACGGCCCCGAGGAGTGGGTGGGCACCGAGGTCTCGTTCACCCTCGAACGCGAAGGTGACTACGCGATCGTGCTGTTCCGGCACCAGGGCTGGCGCGAACCCGTCGAGTTCATGCACCATTGCAGCACCAAATGGGCGATGTTCCTGATGAGCCTGAAGAGTTACGTCGAAACCGGAACGGGCACACCGGATCCGCGCGATGTGCGGATCGACAACTGGAACTAGACGCTACTGGTCCACCGTGAAGATGACGGGCCGACCGAGCTGCGCGGCCCGGGTGAAGAAGGTCCTGATGTCGATGAGGTTCGACCAGGTGTAGGCGAAGTCGTCTTCGTCGCGGGCCCCGTCGTAGTCGTCGGGGTTCAAGGCGAAAAAGCGTTCGCGGAACGCTTGTTCGTCCAGCGGCGCCAGTGCCCGCGCGACATCGCCGACCTGTTCGGTCGTGCGAAAGCTGACGAAGTAGCCGTCGCCCGCGTCCAGGCGGGTTCCGCCGAGCACAGCATAGGAGAGTGGGTAGGTGCCGGCGGCGGGATCGAGGGTGCCGTCGGACAGGCAACGATGAATGGCATCCCACGCTTTGTCGCTGGCCACCTGGTCGGCTTCGTCGGCCAGCTCTTCCTCGATTTCCTCGAGCAGCGTCAGGAGATCATCGGGATCGTCCGCGCCGAGCAGGGCTTGCGCCTGTTCCGATGTCAGAGCGAAATGAACACCTAGAGATCCCACCGTGCTGTCCTTCGTGTCGTCCGTCGAGCTGTAGGTGGCACCGTATCCGGTCGCGGGAGAGTGCGGTCGGTGACCGGCTTATGGGTCGGCTGGATCTGTATTAGTTGACATAATGTTGATTATCGGCACGGAAACGGGCGTGCTGGGACTGGGCGTATGTTGTTGGTGTCGGCGATGTTTCATGTGCCGCTCCCGACTGCCCGGGCTTGCCGAGGTCTGCCTGTGGTGTCATGGGCGGCGTCGGCTGTGTCGGTGTTCCCCCGGAACCGCGTATGGCCGATGTAAATATTCCTGCCGTTTGGTGTTTTGGCCGTAAAGTCCTGAAGCGGGCCGAGATTGGGATGTTCGGGCTGCTCCCTGGGATATGCGGGCTGCTCCCCCTGGGTCCACTCGCCTACCTTCGAAACGTCACAGTGACGATTCGAAGGTAGGCGAGTGGACGTATCTTGTTGGGCGGCATGAACTCTGACGGGCTTCGGGTGCGCATCGCCACGGCCTCGCGCGGCCCGCGGTGATACTCGGCATGCTGCGGTGGGTTGCGGTACCAAAACTGTTGGCGTAGTTCGGAGCTGCTGACGCCCCGACTTCTGCGTTCGATGGCGGTGCGCGCACGTGGCCGGACGATTGGTCTCCTGGTGGCAGTCCATCGGTTCATGACTGGCTCTGTTTTGGATGGCCAGTCGTCGGCGATGCTGGGTCGGTGTTGATTCGGCGGTTGGTTGCGTTGTATGTCGGGCTGTGGTTGTACGGGTTCTCGATGGCGGTGATGGTGCGGGCGGGGCTCGGGCTGGATCCGTGGGATGTGTTCCATCAGGGTGTGGCGGGT
This sequence comes from Nocardia brasiliensis NBRC 14402, assembly GCF_000308475.2. Lineage (GTDB taxonomy): Bacteria > Actinomycetota > Actinomycetes > Mycobacteriales > Mycobacteriaceae > Nocardia > Nocardia brasiliensis. The sequence continues at coordinate 54,331 of NZ_BAFT02000015.1, forward strand.
CATGTGCCGCTCAGTTTCGGTGCGGTGACGGCGATTACCGGTATCGCGGTGCTGCTGGCCTGGATTCCGTTGCGGCAGCGGCCCGGCCTGGGCACGGTGAGTAATGTGGTGGTGATCGCCGTGTCGGTGGATGTGGGCCTGTGGCTGCTGCCGGCGTGGGAGGCGATTCCGGCGCGGGTGGTGGCGATGGGTGCCGCGGTGGTGCTGAATGCCATCGCGACGGTGCTCTACATCGGCGCGGGTATGGGTCCGGGTCCGCGTGATGGACTGATGACTGGACTGGTCCGCCGGACGGGTGTTTCGGTCTGGGTGGTGCGGACTTCGATCGAGGTGACGGTGCTGGCGATCGGCTGGATTCTGGGCGGCAGTGTCGGGATCGGCACGGTGGTGTACGCGTTCGGTATCGGGCCGCTGATCCAACTGATGATTCCGACGGCGAACCGTTTCCTGCCTGGGTTCGAACCCCGGCCTGCCGCCGAGCCCGCACCTGTTGTCCCGGCTTGAACAGCGCTCCCCAGCCTGAACAGCGCGTCAGGCATCCAGGTCGCGACATCGCTGTGGCGGGCATGCCACTCGCCCGAGTTGTTGATCATGCTCCGTGCGCGCGTCTCCGCGAGCGACCGACTCCCCTGCCGTTATTTCCGCAACACCTTGAAGCGTTCGAAAAACGTCACTGTGACGATAGTGGCGCCAACGGATCGTCCTGCACCACGGGTCGCGACGGCCGCCACCGCAACAACCGAATAATGCCGACCAGCGCGATCGCGATGAGGCTGTGCAGCACCCACAGCGCGATCCAGGGCCGCAGGAAACCGACTTCGGTGTATTGCCCTCGTTCGCCGACGCAGTACATGGAGTAGTTCGTGCTCTGCCCTTCGGAATCGTGGTAGGTGTCGGAGACGACGATCGGTTCGGTGAACGGTTCGGCGCAGAACAGCGGCGCGGTGAGTTCTGCTTCGCCGGGCCAGATGGCAATGGGCAGTACGCATCCCAGTATCGCGGTGCCGGTGAGGATGGCGGCGAGGGTGGCGAGGATTTTCGGGGCGCGTCGCGGGATGTGGTCTTCGGGGTGTGCGTCGCTCATGCCTGTCGCATTCGTAGCATGTTTCCGGCCTGGTCGAATTGGGCGATCATGGTGGTGCGGGCCGAGGCGACGTTGACGGTCATGATGATTTCGGTGCCGATGCGGTTGACCACGATGGCCGAGACGTAGCCGCCGTCGACCTGGGTTCGGGTGACCGCGGTGTCGATGATCTGTTCCAGGGCGCGCAGGCCTGAAACGTCTCGGACGGCGAAGGATTCGGCGTCGAGGTCGTCGAGGGCGGAGACGTGCACGGGGTCGGGTCCGTGCAGGGTGCCGTTGGCGTAGGTGTAGTCGTCCTGCTGTTCGGGGTGGCCGGGGACGCGGATGCGCATGCGCACGGCGGTGTCTTGGCCGGCGAGGTTGTGGTGGTCGTTGAAGTAGCGGCTGAGCTGGGGTGGCTGGTCGATCGTGGTGAGCCGGAATTGGCTGGAGTCGGGGGTGGTGAACAGGATGACGGAGGCCTGGAGGTCGTCGACGCCGAGGCGTCGGTGCAGGGCGTCGAAGGCTGCGGCGGGCAGGGCCGAGACGAGTCCGCCGCCGCGGGTGCGCAGGGTGCGTTCGAAGTCGGCGCGGTCGACCGCGCCGATGCAGCCGGTGGTGGTGGCGGCGATCAGGAGCGCTCCGAGTGCGGCCGGCAGGCGGGAGCGGCGCGTTGGCATGGTCTGCATCGTATAGCGCTGGGGTTGCTCGAGATTGATGTTAGGTTGCAGCTGGGCTGGACGACCGTCCAGCACGGTGTGATTCGGGTCGGGCGGTCTGGAGGCGTGGTGCGCGGTACAGCGCGGATGGTATTGGCGTGTGCGGCTGTGGGAATGATCGTGCCGCTCGGTGGCGGGCCGGTCGCGTCGGCGGCGCCGGCGTTCGGTGAGTATGTGGCATTGGGTGATTCGTGGGCGGCGGACGCGTCGTTGAGTCAGCCGACCGACGAGTTCGTCCCGCTGGGTTGCGGGCAGAGTCGGCGCAGTTACGCCAAGCAGGTGGCGGCGGCGTTGTCGGTGCCGGTGTTCAAGGACGCGACGTGCGGCGCGGCGAAGACGACGAATATGACTGCGGCGCAGAGCGTTCCGATGGGGGTCAATCCCCCGCAGTTCGATCGGCTGAGCGCGTCGACGGATCTGGTGACGCTCGGGATCGGTGGCAACGACGCGGGTTTGGCGGCGACGGTGCAGAACTGTCTGACCTCCGATCCGGCGGTGTCGCCGTGTCTGGATTCGCTGGTCTCCGGTGGGGTGGATCGGATGTCGGTGAACATCGCGGCGGCCGAGCGGACCGTGACGGGCGCGGTGGAAGGGATCCGGGCGCGTGCGCCGCGGGCGCGGATTCTGTTGCTGGACTACTTCGCCGGCGTGCGGACCGGTGCGGGGTGTTTTCCGCTGGTGCCGATCTCGGATGGGGACGCGGATTGGCTGGGCCGCAAGCTGATCGAGTTGAATGCGATGCTGGCGCGGGTGGCGCGGGCGACCGAGGTCGAGCTGGTGGACACCTACAGCACCAGTGCCGGCCATGATGCCTGCCAGCCGCCCGGTACCCGCTGGGTGGAGGGGCTGATCCCGCTCTCGACCGATCCGCCGGGGCTCGCGGTGCCGTTCCATCCCAATCAGCTCGGCGCCGATCATCAGGCGCGCAGCGTGCTCGCGGCTTTGGTCGATTGATCACCAGGTGATGGTGGCGGCATCGGCCGAGAGCCCGCCGCCACCATCACCTGGTGATCGCCTGTCCGGGATCCTCCCGCAGAACGTAGAGCTGCCTACGGTTGGTTGATAGCCTGTTGGGAACCGGCAGAAGGTGAAAACCGATGGGTGCTACCACGATCGCGCGGCAGTGCACGCTGTGCGAGGCGCATTGCGGAATTCTGGTCACCACCGAGAACGAGCGGGTGATCCGGATCGAGGGCAATCCCGACGACGTGCTGTCCCAGGGGTATATCTGCCCGAAGGCCACCGCGATGGGCGGGCTGCATCACGACCCCGATCGGCTGCGGACGCCGGTGAAGCGGGTGGGTTCGCGTTTCGAGCCGATCGGGTGGGACGAGGCGTTCCGCGAGATCGGGCAGCGGCTGCGCGCGGTGCGGCACGAGTACGGGCCCAGCGCGATCGGTATGTACCTGGGTAATCCGGCCGCGCACAGTTCCTCGGTGATCTACGGGGCACTGTTGCGGGCGGTGCTGCTGACCAGGAATTTCTATTCGGCGTCCTCGATCGACCAGTTCCCGCAGGAGTTCGTGGCGTGGCGGATGTTCGGGTCGAATGTGCTGATGCCGGTGGTCGATATCGATCGGACCGATCGGCTGGTGATTCTGGGGGCCAATCCGGCGGTGTCGAACGGGTCGATCACCACGATGCCCAATGCCAAACAGCGGATCAGGGACGTGCGCCGGCGCGGCGGTCGGGTGGTGGTCATCGATCCGCGCCGGACCGAGACCGCGCGCCTGGCCGACCAGCATGTGGCGATCAGTCCCGGCGGGGACGTGTACCTGCTGCTGGCGATGCTGCACGTGCTGGTGACCGAGAACCTGTGTGACGAGCAGGCGATTCGCGCCCAGTGCACCGGATGGGACGAGCTGCGGGCGCTGGTCGGGGCGGCGTCGCCGGAGCTGCTGGCGGCGCACGCCGGTGTCGACGCCGACGTCATCCGTGAATTGGCGCGGGCGCACGCGGCCGCGAGTTCGGCGGTGCTGTACGCGCGGATCGGGGTCTGTCAGCAGGTGACGGGCACGCTCACGCACTGGCTGGTGAACGCGATCAACGCGGTGACCGGGAACCTGGACCGGGCAGGTGGGCAGATGTTCGCCAAGCCGCCGATCGATGCGGCGCGGTTCGCGAAATATCTGCCGATGGGTTACGGGGCATGGACCGACCGCTCCGGCACCTACAAGTCGTTCCGCACCGAGTTGCCCGTCGCGGCGCTGGCCGACGAAATCCGCACCGAGGGCCGCGGGCGGATTCGGGCGATGATCACCTATGCGGGCAATCCGGTGTTGTCGACGCCGCAGCGCGGCCGGTTGGGTGCGGCGCTGGATTCGCTGGATTTCTATGTCGCGGTGGACATGTACGTGACCGAGACGACCAGGCATGCCGATATCATCCTGCCGCCGATCTCGCCGCTGGAACGTGAGGACGTCAACATCCTGTTCCCGGTGTTCAGCGTGCGCAACAACCTGCGTTACGACGCGCGGGTGTTCGAGCCGCCCGCCGAGGGGCTGGAAGATTGGCAGATCCTGGCGCGGATGATCACCGAGTTGGTGCCCTTGCCCGCGCGCCGGTTCACCGGGCAGGTGCTCAATGGTGTGCTGGGTCAGGTCAGTCCGTTGCGGATCGCGACCGTCGGTGTCGCGACGGGACCGTACGGGGTGTTGCGGCGAGGGCGCAAAGGGTTGACCGTCGGGAAGGCTAGAGCGGCGGCGGGCGGGATCGATCTGGGTCCGTTGACGCCGCGGTTGCGGGCGTTGATCGGGACGAAGGACCGCAAGGTGCGGCTCGCGCCCGCCGATTTCGTCGCCGCGGCACTGCAGGTGCTGACCGATGCCCAGCGCGGTCACTCGCTGACCACCCCGACCGACGGCTACGACCTCAAACTGATCGGGCGCCGGCATCTGCGCAGCAACAACTCCTGGCTGCACAACGTCCCCGCGATGGTGAAGGGCCGCGACCGCTGCACCGCGCTCATGCATCCCGACGACGCGACCGCACGCGGCCTGACCGACGGTGTGCCGGTCACCGTCAGCTCACCCACGGGTTCGATCGTGGTCCCGCTCGAGGTCAGCGACGACATCCGCGCAGGCACGATCGCCATCCCGCACGGCTGGGGGCACGGTGAACCCGGCGTCGGCTGGACGGTAGCGGCGTCCTCCCCCGGCGCCAACGTGAACCTCCTGCACGACCCCGCCCTCACCGACCCCTTCTCCGGAACCTCCGCCGTCAACAACACCTGGGTCACCGTCACCGCCGCAACCCCGTCCCCGGTCGCCGCCGCGTCGGTGGACGTCGCGTCGACTGTGTGATCCGGGGCAGGGTTGCCGCAGTAACCGGCATCGGTGTCTCGATTCCGGGCCGGGTTCGCGGTGGCGCTGGTTCGCGGCGGGCGGGGCCGCTTGGCTCTACCCGGCACCCCGCGACCTGAAGCGGAACCCGACGGCACCGCGAACGAGATGGTCGACAGGCACTCGACCTCTTGGGATTGTTGGCACTACCTGTGACCTCGACTCGATACTCGTGCCGTCGCTCGTCAACGGCCTGTAAGTAGCCGAGCAGTGCGCGTTCGGGTTCTTTGCAAAACCTGTTGGCGAACCACAGCGGCCACTGTTACCTTTCCGGAGGCCGTGCAAGAGACCGAGGAGGTGGTACCAGTGAACGCAGTATCGACACGGGTGCTCCCCTTGTGGGTCATGGTCGGGCGGTAGGCCGTCCGGGAGCGCCGTTCACCAGCACTCCCGAAAGGCACTATCGTGCAATTCAATTCCGAAAACCGCTGCGGCGACGACAACGTTCTCGAGCGCGATGTCAGTGCCGGTGATGTCTCCGGCCGTCGGCCGCCGTCCCCCGACACCGATCGCACGCCCCCCTCGTTCGACGTGATCATCGCCGGATGCGGACCAACTGGTGCGATGCTGGCCGCCGAACTGCGTCTGCACGGTGTGCGGGTACTCGTTCTGGAGAAGGAAACCGAGCCTGCGTCGTTCGTGCGCATAGTCAGCCTGCACATGCGCAGTCTCGAGCTGATGGCGATGCGCGGTCTACTGGATCGCATTCTCGACTACGGAAGGCGGCGTCCGGTCGGCGGCATCTTCGCCGCGATTCCCAAGCCTGCGCCCGACGGCCTGGATTCCGCGTACGCGTATCTGCTGGGCATCCAGCAGCCGGTCATCGTTCGCCTGCTCGAAGAACACGCGATCACGCTGGGTGCGCAGGTCCGGCGCGGTTGCGCGGTGGCCGGTTTCGAGCAGGACGATGACGGCGTGACCGTCGAGCCGGCCGACGGTGAGCCGCTGCGTGCGCGTTACCTCGTCGGCTGTGACGGCGCGCGCAGCGCGGTGCGCAAACTGCTCGGCGTCGGCTTCCCCGGCGAGCCCGCACAGAACGACACGCTGATGGGCGAGATGGAAGTGGCTGTGCCGCAGCAGGAGATCGCCGCCAAGGCAGCCGAGATCTATCGAACCAACAAGCGATTCAGTCTCCGGCCCGTGGGCGATCGGACCTACAGCGTTGTCGTCCCCGCTGCGGGAGTCAGTGATCCCGCGGTGCCGCCCACCCTCGAGGACTTCAAACAACAGCTGCGCGCCATTGCCGGAACCGATTTCGGCGTGCACTCCCCGCGCGGGTTGTCCCGCTTCGGCGATGCCACTCGGCTGGCCGAGCGCTATCGGGTCGAGCGTGTGCTGCTGGCCGGCGATGCCGCGCACATCCATCCGCCTGCCGGCGGTCACGGCCTGAACCTGGGCATTCAGGACGCGTTCAACCTGGGCTGGAAACTGGCCGCACAGATCCGCGGCTGGGCGCCGGAAACACTGCTGGACACCTACCATGCTGAACGTCATCCGGTCGCCGAGGACGTGCTGGACAACACTCGCGCCCAGATGGAACTGCACGCCACCGAACCAGGCCCGCAGGCGGTGCGCAGGCTGCTCACCGAATTGATGGACTTCGACGAGGTGAACCGCTATCTGATCGAGAAGATCACCGCGACCGGCATACGCTACGACTTCGGCGAGGGCCCCGACCTGCTCGGCCGCCGCCTGGCCGACATCGACCTGAAACAGGGCCGCCTCTACAGTCTGCTGCACCGCGGCCGCGGCCTGCTGCTGGACCGCACCGAACGCCTGACCGTCGGCGGTTGGTCGAACCGGGTCGACTACCTCGCAGATCCCGTTGCGGCACTTGATGTTCCGTGCGTCCTGCTACGCCCCGACGGTCATGTCGCCTGGTTCGGAGACGATCAGCAGGAGCTGGACGACTGTCTGTCGCGCTGGTTCGGCGAACCTGCCATTGAGTTCACATCCGGGCAGCCGACTGCCTGCGAGGAGGATCGAACAGGCGGGTAGGAACTGGCCATCGGAAAGCAGCTGGGCCGGCTCGGCCGCTCCCGCGAGCGTCTGATCGAGCTGTCCGACGCGCTGCAGGCGCGCGGCGTGGATCTGGTGGTCCTCGACAGGGAATCGGCACTTCCACCGCAGTCGACGGCAAGCGCGGCTACACCGTCGACTGCTGCGCCCGCAGCGCGAAAGGAACTGTGGGGCAGTTCAATTGACGGTCAGGACCGTTACTCGGTAGCCGAGGCGGATTTCGCGGCCGATGTGGGCGGCGCCGCTGAGGTAGAGCCAGCGGTCGGTGCCACCGCGGGGGTCGGAGACGTAGGCGGCTCGGACGTATTCGACGCCGAACGGGAAGTCGCCGGAGGTGGAGGTGGCGATGCCGGTCATCAGGTGCGCTTCGGCGAGCAGTCGCGGTTCCGGGGTGCCCTCGGGTAGTGCGGGCGCGGTCGGGACGAAGAAACCGAACTGTTCGGGCGGAGCGCCGGAGCCTTGCACGAGCATGCCGGTGACGAACAATCGCGCTATTCCGGTGTGTAGCAGGCATTCCGGGGTCAACGGCAAGGGTGGAGTCGGCCGCAGCTCGAGTTGGAACGCCATGCGCCGAACTCTACGGTCACCACCGTCCTGTGTCCCTGCGACGACATCACCGTCGCGTCGCGATCAGCACACGAAACAACCGCACCACTTCTCGGGATCCGCACGGGCCGCCAGAGCTACTTGGGGTGGTAGATGTTGGTCTGTTGATCAGGAGGCAATGGTGGCGTTGTCCTCTCGACCGATGCCGCCACCAATTCCCCCTGATCAACAGACCAACACCGCGTCACAGAGCTCGCGCACCGAGGGTCGGCGCGGCGCGCGGCAAGTCGCTGTGCGAGGTGTCGACAACCTCTGTGAGAAACCTGCGCTACGCCGCCGTCGGCGAGCTGTGGGGGCGGGCTGCGACGACTGCGGCGGTCGTCAACTGCTGGGGCGGGCTGCGACGAGTAGATCGTGTAGTTCCTGAACGATGTCGTCGAGGGGGGTCAGGGTGCGGCGGGCTCGGCTCAGGGCGATCGCGCCTTCGAACGAGGTGACGGTGAGGGTGGCGAGGCGGGCGGCGCGCGCCTGCGGGATGCCGTCGCGGACGAGCATGCCGGCGAGGGCGCGTTGCCAGCGGTCGAAGGAGTCGGCGGCGGCGCGCGCGAATTCGGGGGCCTCGTCGTTGGTTTCGACGGCGACCGCGAATACCGGGCAGCCGGCGCGGAAGTCGCTGTCGAGCAGGGTGCGCCGCCACATGTCGGCGAACTGTTCGAGGGCGGAGGTGGGGTCGTGTTCGAGGGTGAGGCGTTCGATGTACTCGGACATGAACGTGCCCGCCGCCACCACCGCGTCGTTGATCAGCTCGGTGCGTCCGCCGGGGAAATGGTGGTACACCGATCCGCGCGGGGCGCCTGTGCTGGCGAGCACCCGATCCACACTGGTCGCGCTGGCCCCGCGTACCCGCAGCGAGTCGATCGCCCCCTCGACCATCCGGCGTCGCGCATCCCCCGGACGCGGACGAACGGAACCTTCACCTCGAGCTCGGCGTGTCGCTGCCATACCGCCATGTTATGGGACGTGCCATAGACCCGGCACATCCCCAGCCCCAGACGCATGCACCGCGCGTTCCGCTGGACGCACGAGGTGTGCTCCACAGCGAGCCCCGATCAGCCACAGGTGCGCCGCGGTGCTGAGGTCGGGAGTGCGGCCCGCCCCGACGGCACTGCCTGCGCCTCTACCTCCAGTGGCCGGCGCTGCGGGCCCGTTGTCGTACCGGCACCTCGGGCCCGTGCCACTCTGTCGTGCTCCGGGTGCGTAGCGGGGCAGACCTGTGGCGAGACACTGCCTCGATCAGGCGGGACGTTGTGCGGGACAAGAAGCGCTCGCCCGCGACCGTGAATCAGGCATGGTAGGCCATCGGCTGCAGTGGTGATCGTCGCGCGGCGACCGCGCCTCGGCCAGGGCTACAAGTGCTCCGCCGGAAACGCTGGTCTGCCTTCACACAGAACAGCTCCGACAGGCACTGCCTGCCGCATTGCATCCAGTGCTCGACGGCGTGGGTACGACTGACACCGCGCCCGCCGGGCCAAGGATCGCGCTGCCGGAACATCCCGGCGCCCGCTTGCACACACGCGTCGGCGAATCCCGCCCCTCGCCTACTTCGTCGCGTGGGTGTGGAAGTCGAGGAAGGCGTTGAGGGTGTCGGTGGGGGCTTCCAGTTGCGGGTAGTGGCCGACCTCGAGTTCGACGATGTCGGGGTTGGGGATGAGTTCGCGGTAGCGGCGGGCCATGTGGGCGCCGGAGACGGGGTCGCGCAGGCCGTCGATGAGCCGGATCGGGACCGGGGTGTCGCGCAGTGCGCCGACCCAGCGTTCCCGGTATTTGCGCCGCTCGCCCATGTAGCGGATCAGCTTGTGCCCGTTGCGTTTACCGTGCCGGCTACACCACAGCAGCCAGAATTGGTTCATTTCTTCTTCGCTGGGCCGGGTGTCGGGGCCGAACACCGCGGCCAGGCTGGCGGTGAAGACGCGTTCGGTGCCGAAGATTCCGGCCAGCGGTCCGAGTGGTCCGGCGAGCAGGCGTTGCGCGGGACGGGCCCGGTGGGTTTCGGGGAACAGTCCACCGTTGAGCAGGCACACCGAGGCGATGAGCAGCGATTCGTCGCCGGCGGCGCGGCGTTCGGCATCGCGGGCCAGTAGTTCCTGGGTGACGGTGTCGCCGTAGTCGTGGGCCAGGATGTGGAAGCGGTCGATCCCCTGCTCCCGGAGCAGGGCTTCGTGCAGATCGGCCTGGTCGGCGATCGTGTAGGTGTAGTTGAGCGGTTTGGCCGACCAGCCGAAGCCGATCATGTCCGGTGCGAGCACCCGGGTGAACCGGTCGCACAGTCCGGGCCAGAGCCGATGCCAGTCCCAGGACGCGGTCGGGAAACCGTGGATGCAGAGCAGTGTGCCGTCGGCTCCCGAGCCGCCGTCGCGATAGAAGATCTGGTGACCGCGGTGGGTGAACCGTCGGCCGTTGGCCCGCCAGAACGCGAATTCCTCCATGCCTACCTCCCTGTCGCCGACAAGCATGGACCCTCGACCGGCCCGGCACAGGAAATCCGTCGACACCGGACACGTCATCTACCGCGGGCGAGGTTGCCGCACATGCGCTCTGCGAGAATGCCACGGTGCATGTCGCGATCGGCTTGGTGGTTCTGGTGGCGTCGGCGGCGGCGTTGGCGGCGCTGGCGCGCCGGTTCGGCTTGTCCGAACCGCTGGTGCTGACGCTGGCCGGGGTGGCGGCGTCGTATCTGCCGTTCGTGCCCGAGATCCATCCCGATCCGGAGATCATCCTGCTGGGTCTGCTGCCGCCGCTGCTGTACACGGCCGCGATCCGGACCTCGCTGGTGGATTTCCGCGCGAACGTGCGGGCGATCGTGTCGCTGTCGGTGGGGTTGGTGCTGTTCACGACGTTCGCGGTCGCGGCGGTGGTGTGGTGGCTGCTGCCGGTGCCGTTCGCGGTGGCGGTGGCGGTGGGTGCGGTGGTCGCGCCGCCGGACGCGGTGGCCGCGACCGCGGTGGCCCGCCGGATCGGGATGCCGCGCCAGATCGTCACCATCCTCGAATCGGAGTCGCTGTTCAACGACGCGACCGCGCTGGTGGCGTTGCGGACCGCGATCGCGGCGTCGGCGGGCGCGGTGTCGGTGTGGACCGCGGGCGGTGATTTCCTGCTCGCGGCTGGTGGTGGCGCCGCGGTGGGTGTGGCGGTCGCGTATCTGCTCGCGCTGCTGCGCCGCCGGATCAGCGACCCGGTGCTGGACACGACGCTGTCGTTCCTCGCGCCCTTCGCCGCCTATCTGCCCGCCGAGGGGATCCACGCCTCCGGGGTGATCGCGGTGGTCACCTGCGGGATGATCCTCGGTCATGGTGCGCCGGTGTGGCAGAGCGCGGCGTCGCGGATCGCCGAGCGCACCAATTGGCGCACCATCCAGTTCATTCTGGAGAGTTCGGTGTTCGTCATCATCGGTTTGCAGGTGCGCGCGATCCTGGAAGGGGCGTGGAGCAGCGGGCTCGATCACCGCACCCTGGTGCTCACCGCGGTGGCGGTGCTGGTGACGGTGATGCTGGCGCGACCGCTGTGGATCTTCCCGTGGTCGTTGCTCGTGCGCCGGCTCGGGCGTTCGGGCACTGTGCCGCTGGAACATTCGACGGTCGTGTCCTGGGCGGGCATGCGCGGTGTGGTCACTCTCGCCGCGGTGCTGTTGCTGCCCGAGGACACCCCGCAACTGCCGGTGCTGAAGTTGCTGGCCTTGGTGGTCGTCGCGGGCACCCTGCTGATGCAGGGTACGTCGCTGCCGTGGCTGGTGCGCCTGATCCGGCTGCGCGGTCCCAGCCGCGCCGAGGACGCGCTGCGCAAGGCGAGCCTGCTCCAGCAAGCCACCTCCGCGGGACTGGCCGCCCTCGACAACGCGATCACCCCCGACACACCGCCGGGGGTCGTGCAGCAACTACGTGACCGGGTGGCGTGGAAGGCCAACGCCGCGTGGGAGCGGCTGGGGCGCGCGGAATCCGAATCGGTCACCCCCACCGCCGAATATCGCCGGCTGCGGTTGGCGATGCTCGCCGCGGAACGGGAAACCGTGCTGCGCGTACGGGATTCGGGCGGCCTCGACTACGAGATCCTGCAACACGTGCTGGCCCGGCTCGACCTCGAGGAATCGATGATCGACCGCTACGACGAAGCCGACGACGACCGCGTCGAACCCCTCGCCGTCCCGATGGCGGACAGTTGCGCGCATCTGCGGGCCGCGCCGCTGGTGATGAACCCCGACGAGCCCGACGAATGCGCCGAATGTCTCGCCGAAGGCCTGAGCTGGGTGCACTTGCGAATGTGTTTGGCGTGCGGGCACATCGCCTGTTGTGACTCCTCGGAGGGCAATCACGCGACCAAGCACTACGCCGGCAGCGGGCATCCGGTGATGCGCAGCGTGGAACCCGGGGAGGCGTGGCGCTGGTGCTACGTCGACGAGCTGCTGGGTTAGGTGTCAGCGGCGTGCGTGCGAATAGATCAGCCGCGCGTACTCGGCGAGCAGCTTGTCCAGCGAGACGTCCTCGCCGCCCGCGGCGATCTGCTGGTAACCGATCAGCATGGACATGCCGAGCGAGGTGACGGTGGCGGCGGTCTCCTCGTCCCCGACGACGCCCATGATCGCCTTGTGCACGGTGCGCCTGCGGCATTCGTCGACACGCTTGAGCGCCAGGTTCACCGATTCGTCGTTGGCGGCCCAGGCGCGGATCGCGGCCTCCGCGGCGTGATGCAGGCCCGCGGCCAGATCCGACATCGCGCGGATGTCGTCGTCGGGGTTGCCCTGGTTGAATTTCAGCGTGCGCAGGATCAGTACCTGCCGGTTCTCCCAGTGCTCGAGCAGCGCATCCACGAAACCCTGCCAGCTGCCGAAATGGTGGTAGAACGACCCGCTGGTGACCCCGAGCCGGCGGCACAGCACACCGATGTTGAGACCCTTGAACCCCAGTTCGGCGAGCACCTCCAGAGCGCTGTCGAAGTACTGCTCCTTGGTGACCACACGTGACATGCCGGGCGCCGTTCTGTTCGTTCGGGCAAGGGTGGGAGGACCGAACAGTACCCCATGGCCGGGTCGGCGCGTACGCCGATATCCGAAGGACGGAACGGGTCATTTCAGCGACCCGCGGTAGCTGTTACCGTGCGAAATATGTAGTGCGCGTGGGTAATCGGCGCATGCGGTCGGATGGTGGGACCGCCGGCCGAGTAACAGAGCGAACGCTCTGTTATGATGAACGCGTGCCCCGCCCCCGGACCCACGACCCCGACGCCGTGCTCGACGCCACGGAGTCGCTGGTGGTGCGCTCGGGTCCGGCCGCGGTCACCACCCGGGCGGTCGCGGCGGCCACCGGGATGTCCAACGGCGCGATCTATCACACCTTCGGTTCGCGCGCGGAACTGCTCGCGCGCACCTGGTTACGTGCCGCGCGCCGATTCCAGAACCTGCAAACCGGCCTGGTCGACGCGGCGCTCGACAGCGCGACACCCGACGCGGTCGAAGCGGTCCTGGCCGCCGCCGAAGCGCCGCTGGTCTTCGCCGGACAGTTCCCGACCTCGGCGCGACTGCTGCTGATCGTCCCCCGCGACGAACTGCTCGGTGCGGCCCCCGAGACCGTCGGCGCCGAACTCGCCGCCACCGACAAGGCGCTGGTGGATCTGCTCATCCGGCTGACCCGTCACCTCTGGGACCGGCGCGACCGCCAAGCCGTCGACGTGCTCACCCTGTGCCTGGTCGACCTGCCCACCGCGATCCTGCTGCGCCGCGACCGCCTCACCAATCCCATTGCCCGCGAACAACTTCGAGCGGCGGTCCAGGCCGTGCTCGCGATCGGCCCGCCGTCCGGTGCCACCGACCATCCGGTAACCCGCAACAGTTAGGAACCCTCGATGCCGAGCCTGAGCTACCACGACAAGATCGCAGTCCTCGATCTGGGCGACAACGAGAACCGTTTCTCCCCGGAGTTTCTCGACGAGGTGAACACCCACATCGACGCCGCCCTCGACGCCGACGCGCAAGGACTGGTCACCACGGCCGGCGGGAAGTTCTACTCCAACGGCCTGGACCTGGACTGGTTGGGTGCCAACAGCGATCGTGGCGACTGGTATGTGGCGCAGGTGCAGGCGCTGTTCACCCGGGTGCTCACCCTGCCCGTGCCGACCGCCGCCGCGCTGCCCGGGCACGCCTTCGGCGCCGGCGCCATGCTCGCCATCGCCCACGACTACCGGGCCATGCGCGCCGACCGCGGCTACTTCTGCTTCCCCGAAGCCGATATCCGCATCCCGTTCACCCCGGGCATGGCCGCGCTCATCCAAGCCAAGCTCACCCCCAAGGCCGTGATCGCCTCGATGACCACCGGCCGCCGCTTCGGCGGCACCGAGGCCCTCGCCTACGACATCGTCGACGCCACCGCCGCCGAGGGCGCGGTCACCGATGCCGCCCTGGCGATGCTCGCTCCCCTGGGCGGCAAAGATCGCGGCACCCTCACCGCCATCAAGACCACCATGTTCGGCCCCGCCATCGCCGCCCTCGCCGCGGGCCGCGCCTGAGCCCGGCACCGGTTCGAGGGTGTCGCGCCCTCGAACCGGATCGGACAGCACGACAACGCCGCCGTGACGAGGGCGAGTCGCCGCCTGTCCGGTGTGGAACCTCCTGTGCACCAACGGGGCTCGGTACGAACCGGCTGGCGCGGGGCGGGTTGTCGACGGAATCGAGTGAGCCGGGCGGTGATGCGGCTTTCGGCCGACGATCTCAACAGGCGGGCCCCAGGCACAGAACCTGGCGCTGCTGGACGAGGCCGGCGCGCGGCCAGGCGCAGCACTCGGTGTCGGTGCAGGAACCCGGGCGCACCGCCTGTCGCTCACTCCTCGGCCGGCAGCTGGTCCCTCGCCACACGAGCGGCAGCGATGCAGCGGTCCGCGAGTGTGCGCCAGGCCAGCAGCGTGAACACCACCGCGCAGGCAAGCCCCAGCCACAGGGGCGCGGCGAGACCGAACCGGCCGGCCAGCACTCCGCCCAGCGCCGCACCGAGGAACAATCCGCCGGCCCCGACGAGTCGATACGCACTGTGCACCCGCCCGAGCAACGCCGGCGGCACGAGCGACTGACGCAGCGAGGCACCGATGGTGGAGAACACCGACAGGTGCACGGCGAAGGGCACGAGGATGGCGACGGCGACGACGACACTATGCGTCGACGCCATCCCGGCATAGGCCGCGATCTCGATGAGCAACCCCACCCGCAACGTCGTGCCCGGCCCGAGCGCCGCAATGATCCGCGGCGCGGTCAAGCCACCGCAGACACCGCCGAGCGCGGCAGCGACGAGCAGCACCGCATAGCCGGTCGCGCCGACCCCCAAACGTTCCTGCGCGATCAGGACCAGCAGCGAAAAGATCGCGCCGAGACCGATATTGGACAGTCCCACGGTGAGCGTGAGGGTGCGGACCAGGCGATGCCGCCACAGCCAGCGCGCCCCGTCGGCGACCGCGGCAGTGAGCCGAGGCCGATCGGTTGCGTGCCCGCGTCGACCGACGGTCGCCGGTAGTGTGCCCGCCAGCACGGCGACCGCGACCAAGCCCACCGTGTCGACGACGAACGGTGTCCACGCGGTGATGCCGAACAACACGACACCGAGCGGACGCGCGAGCACCTGTTCGATGACCGCACGGGTCGCCTGCATGCGACCGTTGGCGCGATCTAGGTGTGCGGGTGCGACCACTGCGGGAATCGCGGTGACCGAAGCGTTGTCGAAGACCAGGCCCGCGCAGCCCACCACGAAAAAGGCCGCATAGAGCAGCGGCAGTCCCGCATGACCGGTCGCGACCGCGACGCTGACAATGCCGAGCACGCCGATGCGGACGATCGTCGCGACGGTCATCAGCCGCCGTCGATCGAACCGGTCCACCAGCACGCCGCTGGGCAGACCGAACACCAGGAACGGCGTCACCTGCGCGATCATCAGTCCCGACACCGCTACCGGGTCACGGGTGATCGACACCGCCAGCAGGGTGGCGCCGATCTGGGTCACCCCGTCGCCGAAGCTCGAAATCGTTGCCGCCGACCACAATCGGGCGAAGCCCGGACCGAGGCGGTCGGCGTGCGTCGGGTTCACGTCAGCGGAGGTTACTCGGGTGCGGGTTGGACCTCGTCGCCGGATTCGGGGGGTGCGGTGGTGACCACGTCGATCTGCTCACCGATGTAGCGGACCACGACGGCGACGATCGCGGCGACCGGTACGGCGAGGAACGCGCCGACGATCCCGTACAGCGACCCGCCCGCCGTCACCGCGAGCAGCACCACCACCGCATGCAACTGCATACTGCGACTCTGCAGCACCGGTTGCAGCACATTGCCTTCCAGTTGCTGCACCGCGAGCACGATGGCAAGCACGATCAACGCCGTGGTCAAGCCGTTGCCGACCAACGCGACGAGCACCGCCAGCGCACCCGCGACGAACGCGCCCACGATCGGCACGAACCCACCGATGAACGTGATCACCGCCAGCACCAAAGCCAGCGGCACCCCCAGGATCACCAGACCGGCGCCGATGAACACCGCGTCGATCAAGCTGACCAGCGCCTGCGTGCGAATGAATCCGCCGAGGGTCACCCACACCCGGTTCAGCACCTCTTCGACGTGGCGTCCGCTGCGGCTGCCGAGCACGGCATGCAACCAGGGCAGCAGGCGCGGCCCGTCCTTGACGAAGAAGAACGCCAGCACCAGCACCAGGAACAGGGTGATCAGGGCCGAGGTCGCGGTGCTCACGCCGGTGAACACCCCGGTCGCGATCTGCTCGGCGCTCGACTGCAACCGGGACACGATCGCGTCGACCGCCGAACTGAGCTGTTCGTCGCGGATGCGCAGCGGCGGGCCCTGCAACCAGTCGCGCACCTTGTTCACACCCGCGGTGGATTTGTCGGCCAGCTCCGGTGCCTGATCCACCACCGAGGGCACGATCAGCGCGACCACACCGGCCAGGGCGGCGATGAAACCGACGACGGTGATCGTCGCCGCCAAACCCGGCTTCAAACCGTGCTCGACCAGCCAGCGCGTCGGCGGCCACAGCACCGTGGCGACCACGATCGCCAACGCGACCGGCAGGATGACCACCCACAGTTTCCCGATCAGATACAGCAGCACCCAGCTGCCCGCCGCGATCGCGACGATGCACAGCGCCCACTTCGCGAGCCACAGCAGACCCGACCCGATCACCTCACCGCGATCCCTGCCCGCACCCCGACCGCGGTCCGCGGGGTTCTGCTCCGCCGTTTCCTTCGGCTCACTCATGCCTGCGCCTCACTGCTCCTCGACTCCAGCACCGGTACGCCTTTGCTCGACGCTCCCCGTCATGCGGCCACCGGCCCCGCCGGACGTTGCCGCCCGAACAGTGCCGACGCTCGATCACGGGCACAGTCTCGCACGGCACCACACGTCCGACGCGTCCACAACGCGCCGGAAAACCGGTAGGAGCCCGTCACACTCGGCGGTACTGTGCACGATCGCCGCGCCCTCGGACTCGCCGAAGCGCAGCAGGGCGCCTCGAACTGGTCAAGTGATCACGAGGAACTGGTGGCGGCATCGGCCGAGAGGCTCCCGCCACCAGTTCCTCGTGATCATCTGACCAGCACGCGTGGAACGTCCCCCGCGACGAAACTAGGGCCCGCTCATCGGGATCCGGGGCGGTCTAGGTGGATGCGCCCGGTAGGTTCGGGTGATCGACTTCGAAGGAGGGCCCTTGTCCGCCGCCGCCACCCTGGAACGCCGGGGCCATATCGCCGTCATCACTTTGAACCGTCCCGAGGCGATGAACGCGGTGAACGCCGCACTGTCCCGCGCCGTCGGCGCCGCACTCGAGGAACTGGCCACCGACGCGCACCTGCGGGTCGGGGTGATCACCGGCGCCGGGCGCGCCTTCTGCGCGGGCGCCGACCTCAAGGAGATCGCGCGCGGCAACGCCATCCACGATCCCGACCACCCCGAATACGGATTCGCCGGGCTGGTCCAGCATTTCGTGGACAAGCCGCTCATCGCCGCCGTCAACGGGTTCGCCCTCGGCGGCGGCACCGAGATCGTGCTGGCCAGCGATCTCGCGGTGATGAGCGAAGACGCCTCGCTCGGACTGCCCGAGGTGACCCGCGGCTTGATCGCCGCGGCCGGTGGTGTGCTGCGGCTGCCGCGCGCCATCCCGCCCAAGATCGCGCTCGAGATCGCCCTGACCGGCAGTCCGATCGACGCCGCGAGCGCCGCGCACTGGGGACTGGTCAACCGGGTCGTGCCCGCCGGCCAAGTGCTGCCCGCCGCACTCGCCCTCGCCGAGACCATCGCCGCCAACGCGCCGCTCTCGGTCCGGGCGACAAAGCGAATCATGCACCGCGTCAACGACTTCGGCTCCGACTGGGACGACCCCATCTGGCAGATGAGCGCCGCCGAAGCCGCCCCGATCTTCACCAGCAAGGACTTCCTCGAAGGCCCGCGCGCGTTCGCCGAGAAGCGGGCTCCCCGATGGACAGGCGAGTAGTCCGCGTTGACCGCGCGCGGGGTGCGCTCGTTGCACGTGACCCACGGTCGCCGGGCGCGAGTACGGTGACGGCGGGACTGCCTCGCCGCAGACCGCGTATCGGCCTTCGCGCTGATCGGTTTTCACCGCCGCCGCTGCGTTCCGGCTCACCAGGAGGGACAACGGTCAGATCAGGGTCGTCCGCACCGAGCAAGGCTTCCGACAGCGCGGGGAGCAGCGCCTGCACCAGCCAGAAAGGTGTCTCGAGGTCCAGGTCGGTCGACACGGCCCCGCAACGATCGGGTCGGCGTTACCCCCGCCGGTGCAGGACCGGTCAGCCGCGCGGGTTCGGTGCGCAACTCATCCGGCAAAACGTTTGTTGACCCTACGAGGATTCGGCGACCGGGGGTTCGTCGGCGGACAGGTGGGTGTCGAAGAAGGCGAAGATGCGCTGCCACGCGTCGCGGGTGGCGTCCTCGTTGTAGCCCAGGCCGGTGACGCGCAGGACCGGGTCGGCCGCGGTCAGGTTGGCGAAGGCGTGGGTGACGCCCGGATAGACCTTGATGTCGTGCTCGACACCGAACTCGGTCAGGGTCTGTTCCAGTTTGGCGGGTTTGCCGATCAACACGGGATCGCGCTGCCCGAAGCTGGCCACCACCGGGCAGGCGCCGTCGAGCACGGACCGGTAGTCGGCGAACAGCGACGGATAGAACGGCGCCGACGCATCGAAACCCTTGGGCGCCACCAGCAACGCGAACCCGCCACCCATACAGAATCCGACGACGGCGGTGCGCCCGGTGCAGTCCGGTTGGGCGACGAGGTGATCGCGCGCGGCCAGCACATCACGCACGGCCGGTCCGTCGCCGGTGGACACCAGCGCCCGATAAATCGAGCGCACGCACCGCACTCGGCCGCGGGAGAACAAGTTCGGCGCGACCGCCAGATACCCGTAGTCGGCGAGCATGCGCATCGTCCGCCGCAGATCGGCGCTGAACCCCACCGCATCGTGGATCACCACGACCCCGGGCCACGGGCCCTGTCCCGACGGCCGCGCGATCATCGCCTCCAGCCGTCCATCGGGGGTGGTGAGTTCAATCGTGTCCATGACCACCGAATCTAGGCGAGTGTCTCAGACATGTACAGGGCGGTTTGTCCGTGCACGGAGTGGTCAATTGATCGTCAGGCGGTGGCGGCGCGGACCACGAGCCATGACTTCAGGCGCCAGGGAGCCGGTGCACAGACTGCCGCGCACTTCTCGTCACCCCGCGCGCATGTCGGTCGGCTGACACGCGCGCGGGGTGACGAGAAGTGCGCGGGCGTGCGTAGTCGGTGGCGGCGTCGCGTACTCGACCGGTTCCGCGCACCACCAGCCGGGTGCTGCGGGCGAAGCGGTGGCGCACTGACGACCGAGGACGCACTGGTGATCGGGTGGATCGGCCGACGGCATGGGTACCGCCGCTGCACGTTACCGCCCGCACGGTTCGCGGCTGATCAGTGGTGGGCAGGGTGCTCGTCCGCTGCGGGGGCGGCATCGGTGGGGCGCTGCCCCGGCAGCCGAAGTCGCTCGAGCGACACCGCGTTCAACGCCACGATGATGCTGGAACCCGACATCGACATGGCGGCGATCTCCGGCCGCAGCGTGAACCCGAACGCCGGAACGAACACGCCCGCCGCGATCGGCAGCGCGATCGTGTTGTAGCCGACCGCCCACGCCAGATTCTGGTGCATCTTGCGCAAGGTGCCGCGTCCGATACGCAGAGCGGTCGGCACATCCAGCGGATCCGAACGCATCAGCACCAGGTCGGCGGTCTCGATCGCGACGTCGGTGCCCGCGCCGATCGCGATCCCCAGATCGGCACCCGCCAGCGCGGGCGCGTCGTTCACCCCGTCGCCGACCATCGCGACCTTGCGGCCCCCGCGTTGCAGCTCGGCGATCTTCGCCGCCTTGTCGCCGGGCAGCACCTCCGCGATCACCGTGTCGATGCCGAGCCCGGCCGCGATCCGCTCCGCCGTCGCCCGGTTGTCGCCGGTCAACATCACCAC
Source organism: Nocardia brasiliensis NBRC 14402 (assembly GCF_000308475.2). Lineage (GTDB taxonomy): Bacteria > Actinomycetota > Actinomycetes > Mycobacteriales > Mycobacteriaceae > Nocardia > Nocardia brasiliensis. The sequence goes on from NZ_BAFT02000015.1 coordinate 74,561, forward strand.
CTCGACACCGAGGTCGTGCAGTTCGGCGACTGCGGCTGCCGAGGACTCCCGCGGCGCGTCCGCCAGTCCGATCGCCGCCGCCGCGACCCCGTCGATCGCGACCAGCACCGCGGTGTGCCCCGAGGCGGCGAGCTGACCACGGTGCGCGCCAAGGGAACCCAGCTCGATGCCGTCCCGCTCGAACAAGCGCCGGTTCCCCACGGCCACCCGGTGCCCGTCGACCTCGGCCACCGCGCCGTGACCGGGCACGTTCTCGAACTTGTTCGCCGACAACCGGACCCCGCCCTCGGCGTGCCGCACGATCGCGGCGGCCAGCGGATGCTCGGATTCCCGCTCCACCGCCGCGACCAGGGGCAGCACCTGATCGGCGGTGAAACCGTCGGCCGTACGCACCTCGGTGACCTCGGGTTCGCCCTTGGTCAGCGTGCCGGTCTTGTCGAACACCACCGTCTGGATCCGTGCGGCCGCCTCGAGCGCGAGCGCGTTCTTGAACAGCACACCGCGTTTCGCGCCCAAACCGGTGCCGACCATGATCGCGGTCGGCGTCGCCAAACCCAGCGCGTCCGGGCAGGTGATCACCACCACCGTGATCGCGAACAGCATCGCCTTCGCGAACGACGCGCCGGCCAGCAGCCACACCGTCAACGTCAACGCGCCACCGGCCAACGCGACGAGCACCAACCAGAACGCCGCCCGATCCGCCAGCTTCTGGCCCGGCGCCTTCGAATTCTGCGCCTGCTGAACGAGTTCCACGATCTGCGCCAGCGCCGTCTCCGCGCCGACCTTCGTGGCCGCCACCCGCAGCGTGCCGTTGGTGTTCAACGATCCGCCGATCACCGCGGCGCCCGGCTCCTTGTGCACCGGCAAGCTTTCCCCGGTCACCATCGACTCGTCGACATCGCTGTCGCCCTCGCGAACCACCCCGTCCACCGCGATCTTCGCACCCGGACGCACCAGCAGCAGATCACCCACCACCACGTCGGCGGTCGGCACCTCCACCGGCACGCCGTCCCGGATCACCTCCGCCCTGGGCGGGGCCAGATCCAGCAGCGTCCGGACCGCGTCGTTGGCGCCGCCGCGGGCCCGCATCTCGAACCAATGTCCCAGCAGCACAAAGGTTGCCAGCATCGTCGACGCCTCGTAGAACACCTCACCGCCGCCGGTCAGCGTGATCGCCAGCGAATACAGCCAGCCTGCCCCGACCCCCACCGCGACCAGCACCATCATGTCCAACGTGCGCGCCCGCAACGCCGCCACCGCACCGGTGAAGAAGATCGCCGACGAATAGAAGATCACCGGCACACTCAGCACCAGCGCCCACACGTCCTGCCGCAACCCGAACGGCACCGGAAGATGCACCCCGAACATGTCGGTGGCCATCGGCGACCACAACATCACCGACACCGAGAACACCGCCGCCACCACGAACCGATTCCGCATATCGGCCGCCATATCCGCCATGGACATCCCCGCATGCCCGGCGTGACCACCGTGCGCGGCGTGATCGCCATGCGCCGCGTGATCGCTGTGGCGACCTCGCGCCGTCAGCCCGCCGTGACCGGCGTGCGTAGTCGGCTCGCCACGAGCAGTGTGCTCGGCGTGCGTGACGTGATCGGTGGCGGCCTCGCCGTACGGGCCGTCGAGCGGCACGGACACATCGCGCTCGCTGGCGGGGGGCCGAGGTTCAGCGTGGTTTCCGGTGGGTTCGCCGTGTGCGGGCGGGTCGGCCGGTTCGAGGAGGGGGTCGCAGAGGTGGGTGGGGACCGAGCGGCCTGCGCAGTGGTAGCCGCAGTCGCGGATCCAGTGGGCCAGTTCGGAGACCGAGGTGCGTGCCGGGTCGTAGGTGACGGTGGCGGTGTGGGCGGCCGGGTTGGCGGCGACGTCGAGCACGCCGGGCCTGCGCCGCAGCACGGCGGTGACGACATTGGCTTGACTGGCCCAGCGCACCTCGCGCACATCCAGCACCACCGTGCGGTGTCGGGTCGTCCCGCGCTGCAGGTCGTCGTTCACGTAGCTCACTCCTCGTGTCGCCCCAGGCCGGATCGCCCCACCGACAATATACCCCTACGGGGTAGGTGTCTATCCGGCGCGCCCGGCGATCGCCCGGAACAGACCACCCGGACGGCCGAGTGCACCGCCACGCCCCGGCCACAGCTCGCTGCTGACCTTCGCCGGACGAGCACGTGGCTTCCCGGTAACGCGCCAGAGCTCGGTTGCTGCGGCATCCAGTACATCCACCTGCTGCGCGCTGTCCTGATCCTCGTCGGCGTGGGCACGGCTCGCCGAACTACGTCGATACGGGCCTCGGGGGCGATCGGAGCTTCTTCCGGGTCCGAGCAGGCAGTTCGGGGGCCGACGCCCACGCGATCGGGCGGAACTTCCAGGGCCGGCAAGGGTAAGTCCCATGCGGGCAGTGGCGAGGGCTGGGACCGCGCGTCCAGGGACCGACCCAGCCAGTCCACCCCCGGAAAGAGTCCAGCAACGGAATCCGCGCGGCGAACGCGGACCGCGGCGGTGAATTCCCTTGCTTCGGAAGCTAATCGGGCGAAACGGTCCGGGGTCGGTGGCCGGGACCTACCGTCTCAGGTAGTTCTTTTGCGGCGAGCGGGGTTGTGTGATGGATGAACCTACAACGTCTTGTGCAGCGTTTCAGCGGGTGGCGGGGATCGACCCCGACGCGGTCGCGGTCCGGTCGATCGGGGGCGCGCAAAGTCTGACGTGGCGCGAGTACGCGGCGCAGGTGCGTGCGATCGCCGCGGGGCTGAGCGCGCTCGGTGTCGGGCGCGGCGACACCATCGCGCTGATGATGGCCAATCGGGTGGAGTTCTATCCGCTCGAAGTGGGCGCCCAGCACACCGGCGCGACCTCGTTCTCCGTGTACAACACCCTCGTGCCCGAACAGTTGAACTATGTGTTCGGTAACGCGGGCAACCGGGTGGTGATCTGCGAGGCCCAATACGTGGACCGCATCCGCGCCTGCGGCATCCCCATCGAACACCTCGTCTGCCTCGACGGCGCACCCGCGGGCACGATCAGTGTCGAGGATCTGAAAGCCCTGGGCCGCAACGATTTCGATTTCGAGGCGAGCTGGCGCGCGGTGCGCCCCGACGACGTGCTCACCCTGTGCTACACCTCGGGCACCACCGGTAACCCCAAAGGCGTCGAACTCACCCACGCCAACCTGCTGTTCGACGCGTACGCCTTCAACACGGTGCTGTCGGTCGAATTCGGCGACCGCCAAACCTCGTACCTGCCGACCGCGCACATGGCCGACCGGTTCACCGCGCTGTACCTGCAGGAGGTGTTCGGCACCCAGATCACCGTCGTGCCCGACCGCACCCAACTGCCGGCCGCGTTGCTCGACGCCCGCCCGACCATCTGGGGCGGCGTACCGCGGGTGTGGGAAAAGTTCAAGGCCGCAATCGAATTCGCGGTCGCCAACGAACCCGACGACACCACTCGCGAGGGCCTGCGCTGGGCACTGGGGGTCGCCGCACGCAAGGCCGACGCGCAACTGGCAGGCAAACCGATCGACGACCTCCTGGCCGCCGAATGGGCGAAGGCCGACGCTGCCGTGCTGTCCAAGCTCCGCGCCAAACTCGGCCTGGACCAAGTGAAGTGGGCGATGTCGGGAGCCGCGCCGATCCCCGCGGAAACACTCGGGTTCTTCTTCGGTCTGGGTATCCCGATCTCCGAGGTCTGGGGCATGTCCGAGGTGACCTGCATCGCCAGCGTCGCCGCGCCCGAGGACGCCCGGCTCGGCACCGTCGGGCGGCTACTGCCCGGCCTGGAAAGCCGGATCGCCGACGACGGCGAGTTCCTCATCCGTGGCCCCTCGATCATGCGCGCCTACCGTGACGAACCCGCCAAGACCGCCGAGGCGCTCGACGCCGACGGCTGGCTGCACACCGGCGACATCCTCACCCAGGACGCCGACGGATACCTGCGCGTGGTGGACCGCAAGAAAGAACTCATCATCAATTCCGCCGGAAAGAACATGTCCCCGGCCAATATCGAGAACGCCATCAAAGCCGCCACCCCGCTGATCGGCTCCATCGCCACCATCGGCGACCGCCGCCCGTTCAACACCGCGCTCATCGTGATCGACGCCGAAACCGCCGGACCCTATGCGGCCCAATACAATCTGCCCGACGCCTCCGCGGCGGGCCTGGCCGCCCATCCCGCTGTCATCGCCGAGATCGCGCGCGGCGTCGCGGCGGGCAACACGAAACTGTCCCGCGTCGAACAGATCAAACGCTTCACCGTCCTGCCGACCTTCTGGGAACCCGGCGGCGACGAGATCACCCTCACCATGAAGCTGCGCCGCAAACCGATCGCCGCCAAATACGCCCACCACATCGACCGCCTCTACACCCCCGAATGCCCGCCCGAAGTCCACGAACCCGTGCTGGACGGATGATCACGAGGAACTGGTGGCGGCATCGGCCGAGAGCCCGCCGCCACCAGTTCCTCGTGATCAACTGACCAGCAACACACCGACGCGACGCACCCCCGAGCGACCTCGGCGGTGTATCGCTGGCCTGTCACCTGGTCGCTCAGGGTGGCCAGCGCCTCGGCATCCAGGTGAGTGCCGATGCGGCCGCGTTCTGCTCCAGCCGGATCCACCGATGCGACGGCGACCGGGCGCCCGGAGGGCCGCCACCCCGGAGCGGCTCGGCCTGGGCGTACACCCAGGACAGCGCCACCCGGGCCGCGCTGTTCTATCGGCCCGCCCTCACAACGTGAAGGTGAGTAACTCCGGGCGGACGTAGTCGGCGGGGTCGTGCAGGGAGCGGAGTTCGGGACGGGCCGCGGCGGGGATGCGGGCCAATTCGGCGAGCAGGGGCGGATCGTAGGTGGCGGCGCCCGCGGTGACGCCGGGCAACCAATTGTCGTGATGCGCCGGCACGAACACCCTGGGCGCCAGCGCTTCGATGTAGCGGCGCGGGTCGCGCAATCCGTTGTTGAACTGGTTGAACCCTTGGATCGCGCCGATATGCAGGTCGGTCGAGGGCAGGCTCGCGAACAGGTCGTACACGTGCGGTGCGTGTTCGGTGAGCGGGCCGGTCGAGTCGTGCCATACCAGCGCGAATCCGGGCACCCGGAACTGATAGAGCAGCGACCCGCCTTCTTCGTCGCTCGACCGCGGCATGTTCTGCAACACCCCGGCCAGGGTGGGTGGATGTTGTACCAGCGCACACAGGTCCGGCAGCGGGAAGAACGGCGCCGAACCGCCCGGTTGCTCGGGCGCGGTCGGCGCGGAATGCAGATGCCGGATCGCGGTCACCTGCACGGCGCCGACGGTGAAATCGTGACGCTCCCCTGGCAACGATTCGGCCCCGCCCAGGGCGACCGTCTCGAACCCCGGGTCGCTGACCTGCGCGCGGATACTCACCCCGTGACCGGCGGTGCCGTACACGACCGCGCCGGTAGCCTGCGCGATCCGGCCCGCGTCACCGGCGTGATCGAAGTGCCCGTGCCCGATGAAGATCGCCTCCGGCGCCAGGTCGGCCAGATCCTGCGGTGTCGCGGGCACATACCCGGGGTTGGTGAGCCGGGGCACCCACGCGTCGAGCAGGAACACCGACCCGCCCATCGCCAGCGCATACGTCGTGCATCCCACCCACGCCAGCACCACCCGGTCCGCGCGCACCGCACCGGTCGCGGCGTCGACGGTGTCGGCACCGAAGAACCGCTGCCGCGCCGCCACCGTCAGCGGGTCCCCGGGCTCCGCCGACGCCGTCAATCGTCCCGCCGCCAGCAGCACCCCCGCGCCGAGCACCCCACCCAGCATCGTCCGCCGCCCGATCGACCGCCCCGCAAAGTTGCCCATCGCTGTACCCCACCACGGAACAAGAACCAGGGCAACCATTTCCCCGATGCGCCGAGACCTCGATGCGGACGCCGGCGACTTCACGTCAGGTTGTGCGGGGCGGTGTCGGACATCGTGGCCGACCGACGGCAGCTCACCGAGTCGGTTGCGCCGGCGATCCCACACCGGTCGGATGCGCAGCCTTATGCGGGTGCTCAGTGAAAGACTTCCTGCCCGTTTGCCGCTGGTCAGGCGCGGACATCTCCACTGACGTTGTGGCACTTAACTTTTCGCGGTTTCATCCAGTGTGCGCAGCGGAACGCCGACGTGGTGCAGGTGGGTGAGGGCTTCGCGGTAGGAGCGGATCAGGCCGGTTTCGTGGTACGGCACCCCGATTTCGGCGCAGTAGTCGCGCACGATCACCTGGGCGCGGCGCAGGTGCGGGGTGGGCATGCTCGGGAACAGGTGGTGTTCGATCTGGTAGTTGAGCCCGCCGAGGGCGAGGTCGGTGCACAGCCCACCGCGGACGTTGCGGGAGGTCAGCACCTGGCGACGCAGGTAGTCGGGACGATCGTCACCGGTCAGGGTCGGCATCCCCTTGTGGTTCGGGGCGAAGATGCAGCCCATGTACAGGCCGAAAAGTCCCTGGTGCACCGCGAAGAACACGAGCGCTTTGTCCACCGGCAGCACCGCGAACAACGCGACCGCGTACGCGGCGAAATGGCCGAACAGCAGCGCGGCCTCCCAGCCGCGATGTTTCATCGACCGGTTCTGCAACGCCCGCACGCCGGCCACATGCAGGATCAGTCCCTCCAACAGCAGCAGCGGGAAGAACAGATACGCCTGCGCCCGCCCGATGAGCCGAGGCAGACCGCGACTCGACCGGGCCTGGCGCTGCGACCACACCAGGATGTCAGGGGCGACATCGGGATCGAGGTCCTCGTGGTTCGGGTTGGCGTGATGGCGCGTGTGCTTGTCCTGCCACCAGCCGTAACCCAGCCCGATTCCCGCGTTGCCGACGATCCGCCCCGCCAACTCGGTCGGCCGCCGCAACCGGAACACCTGCCGGTGCGCGACATCGTGCATGACCAGCGCGATCTGGGCGAACGTCACCGCCAGGAACGCCGCGACCAGCAGCGTCCACCACGAATCGCCGACCAGCACGAACGCTGTCCATCCGGCGACGAACGCGATCCCGACGAGGCCGAACCGGATCGCGTAGTAGCCGGGACGCCGCTGCATCAGCCCCGCCTCGGTGATCCGGCGCAGCAGCCGGGCGTAATCGCCGTCGGCGCCGCGGCGCGGTCTCGACTCGGGGGCCAGGGCAGATGTCGTCATGTCCGCCGACGCTATCGGCCGGATTCTCGTCGCCGGTAATCCCTTGGTATGACGGGGAATCGGACTACGGAGTGATATTCAGCGCAGGTGACCGGCCTCGACCAGATCGTCGAACAGCAGTTGGTCGACCGGGGGAACCAGCGCGCGGTCGGCGTAGCCGAACCACGCCATCTCCTCGATCTCGCTGCTGACGGCCAGGGTGCCGCGATAGTCGGCGGTGTAGCAGCTCATCCGCACGACCAGACCCGTCTCGGGGCCGTGCACCGCCTCGTAGGTGCCCACATGCGCGACCGTGTCCGGCAGCAACGCCACCGTCAGTTCCTCTTCGATCTCGCGCAGCAGCGTCTGCAGGTCCGTCTCGCCGCCTTCGCGTTTCCCGCCCGGGATGTAGAAGACGTCCTTGCCGCGCGGCCGGGCACACAGGATCCGCCCGTCCTCGATCCGCACCCATGCCACCGTATCGATCAGCCGCTCGTCGGTCACCCACGCACCCTAACCACCCGTCCGTCACCGGTGGCACCGGGCCGCACGAAGACGTGTGCCGCACCGGGTGCTGAGACCCGGTGCGACACACGCATCAGGACCGCGACCTCACCGGCTCAACCGCTGGAACCGCCGCACCGCCAACGGCAGGAACATCACCGTGATGAGCTCCGGCCACGGCACCCCCATCAGCAGCGCGTGCTGTTCGATCCAGGAATCCCCGCTGCCGACCGGTGTGCCGAACAACTCGTGCGCCGCGGCGACCATGGAGGAGATCGGGTTCCAGCGGCGATCGCCCCCAGCCAGCTCGGCATCAGTTGCGGGGCAACGAAAATGCTCGAGATCATGAGATGCGGGACGGCTTGGAACACTATCTGGCGCAACGGAATACGGGTTAGCCGAGATCCGGTCGCCACCGCCGGCGTGCGGGCGGCCGGAAAATGTGACGGCCGTCGCACCCCGCGCGAAGTCTTTACTCGTGCTTTACCATGGGCATGCAGGTAGATTACATCGATCGAAGGATGCTCCAATGAACGATCTGATCAAGACCCTCGCGCAGGATGCCAACTGGGACAAGTGGGTAGCCGTCAACTCCGAATCCGGAGCCAAGGACGGGTGCATCTCCAAGGCAGGTTGTATTTCCAAGGCGGGCTGCATCTCCTAGTCGCGGTCCCGGGGCCGAGCCCGGCTCGGCCCCGTCCGCCAGGACCCCCATGACCGACACCGCTCTCACCCGCCCCCTGCCGAGCGCGTTCGTCGACGCGACCCGCGACATCCCGTTCTATCGGGCATCCGCTGCGGCCAACGCCTTTCCGATCATCACCAAAGCCGAACTCGCCGAATCCTTCCCGGATTCGTTTCTCACCCCGCAGGTCAGCGCGGCCCTGGAAACCGGTGCCGCGCAATTTGTCTGGTCCACCGGCACCAATCACGCCCGGATGCCGCTCATCCGGCCGCCGCTGTTCCTGCTGAAGACCTACTACGCGGTGTGGCGCGATCATCCGCAGATCGGCGACACCTTCGCCGCCGGCGTGCCCCGGGTCTCGCTCACCACCCGGCTGGCCACCGAGCACGTCGCGCGGGTCAACGAGGCCAAAGGCGGTGCGCCCGGGGATCTGGCGCGGCGCTGGCTCGACGAACGCACCGTCTACATCAACCAGGACCTCGATCCCGCGACCTGGCCGGCCGCCGCGGTCGAGCGCATGCTCGCCGAGATCGAGCACGTCCGCTCCGAAACCGGCGGCGGCCGTTACCATCTCGACTGCTCCTCCTATCACGCCGCGCACCTGCTGCTGGCCGCCGGGGACCGGTTCGCCCGCCCGGTCAGCGCGATCCACGGCTACGAGTTCACCCCGCGCAACGTGCGCCGGTTCCTCACCGAACGACTCGACTGCCCGGTCGTCGAGCTGTTCGGCAGCACCGAACTCGGCTACCTGTACTACGGCGACACCCGGGGCCGCTACCACCCGCACCTGGTCGACATGGAGGTCGAACTCCAACCGATTCCCGGCAGCCGCGGCATCCACAGTCTGGTCGTGTCGAGCATCCGCAACCCGTTCATGCCGTTGCTGCGCTACAACACCGGCGACTGCGTGCACACCGCCGACGGATCGGCCGACCCCGCCCGGATCGTGCGATTCTGCGGACGCGAGAAGGAACTGTTCGTCACCGACACCGCAATCACCTCACAGGCCGAACTCGACGACGTCATCGCCGCGACCAGCCCGCGGATCTTCGTCTACCAGTTGTCGGTCCCCCGCGCCGAACTCACCTACACCACCTTCGACGGCGCCGCACTCGAACGGCCCGTCGAGGCCGAACTGGCCGCCGCCACAACAGCATTGACCGGCACACCCGTGACGGTCGCGCACCGCACCCATATCCCGATCGGCAAGTCCGGCAAATACGCCTGGCTGGCCCGGTGAAGGAGCAGGCGATGAGCGAACAGGAAATCCTCGGCGAGCTCTACCAGGAGACCGTCGACTACACCCGCGAGCACAACCAGGTCGACGAAGCGACCGCCCGCGTCCAGGTCCGTGAAACGGTCCGCTATCTGACGCTGGTCTCCGCGCACCGCGACGCACTCAGCGGGTTGTTCCTCCCGGTCGAGCAGGTGATCGACGAGGTGTGGCACTACCTCATCCTGCAGACCCGCGAGTACGCCGAACTGTGCGAGCACCGTTTACCCGGCGGCTATTTCATCCACCACCGGTCCATCTCCTACGGCGACTACGGGCAGCGCCAACCCTCGCGGGAGGCGATGATCGAACAGTTCCTGCGCTGGATTCCGCTGTACTGCCGTCGATTCGGTGATTTCGACGCCGAGGGCGGGCGCTGGTGGACGATGGTGCGGTTCCTGCACGAGGAGATGGGCCACAGCCTCGCCGAGATCTCGGCGCTAGCGCCCGCCGACGCGCCGAGCTGAGCGCAGGGCGGCGGCGATCACCAGCGCCGCCAGCCCGATCTGCACCACCAGCACCGTCACCATCGCGCTCTGGTGGCCCGCGGACCGCACCACCGCACCGAACACCGTGCCCAGTACCGCCGCGCCCGTGGCGATCGAAACCTGTTGCGCGGTGAGCAGCACGCCCCCGCCCATCCCGGCCAGCGCGGCCGGGACCAGCGACAGCATGTGCGCGTTCATGGTGCCGAGCGTGATGCCCTGCCCGGTGCCGATCAGCAGCATCGCCACACAGATCAGCGGCACGCTCGCCGCACTCACCCCCACCGCCATCCCCGCCAAGCCGAGCCCCTGCACGGTCGCGCCCAACGCGATCGCGCCGACCCCGAGCCGCCCGCGCAGGCGCGGCACCGCGAACGAGGACACCAGGAATCCCGCCGCCATCGGCGCGGTCAACAGCCCGGCGAGCAGCGGCGCATGCCCGAGACCCTCCTGCAAGGTCTGCGGCAGCGCATAGAGGAACCCGCCCGCGCCCGCGAAGAACGGCAGCATCGACACCAGCGCCCAGCGCAGCTGCGGGCTGTCGAACATCCCTGCGGGCACCACCACCGGGCGCCCGGCCGCGACCCCGCGCCGCTGCTGCGCCAGCCACGCCCCGCCGAGCACCACCGTGAGCACCGCAGGTAGGACGGTCAGCGGGCCCAGTGTGCTCGACAGCGCCGCGGTCAGCAGGAACGACAGCACCGTCAGCGACAGCAGCGCACCGCCACGTCCGTCGATCTGCTGGGCGGTGTTCGGTGCGGTGTCGGGGACCATGCGCGGCAACAGGATCACCGCGACGAGGCCCAGCGGAATGTTGATCAGGAACAGCCAGCGCCACGCACCGCTGCCGCCCACCAGATCGAGCAGCGCGCTGCCACCGATCAGCCCGACCAGCGCCGACACCCCGCTCATCGACGAGTACCAGCTGATCGCGCGCTCCCGGCGGTCGCCCGCGTGCGCGGTGACCAGGCCGAGCACCTGCGGCATCACGAATCCCGCGGCGATCCCCTGCACGATCCGCCCACCCACGAGCACCTCGAAACTCGGTGCCACCCCGCAGATCAGCGACGCGAGCAGAAAACCCGTTGCCGCCACCCACAGCACGCGGCGGCGCCCGAACCGGTCACCGACGCGCCCGCCGACGATCAGCAGCGAGCCGAACCCGGCCAGATAGCCGACCAGCACCAGGCTCAGCAGCGCCGAGCCCTCGGCGAGCCCGAAATCGCGGCGGATGCCCGGCAGCGCCACCCCCGCGATGAACGCGTCCATCATCGGCACGAACGCGCACGCGAGCACCAAAACGATGCCGGGCGTGCGCAATACGCGGTCCTCGGCCAGCGAACCCCCGTGTTTGTTCATCTATTACCCGGCACGCACCGGCAAGGTGTCGCGCCCGAGCGCCACCGCGAGCCGATCGAGGGCCGCGTCGAGTCCGCGCTTCGGCACGGGCGCGTCGTCGAACATCGAGAGCACCACCGCGTCCTCGGCCAATTCCCAGGTCCCCACGATGCGACCGCCTGCCACCACGATCGGCGAGATCCAGCCCGCCGTGCGGCTCACCTTCGCGCGATGATCCCCGGGCAGCAGCACCGAATCGCCGGTGCCGGGGCCGAGCACGTACTGGTCGAAGCCGCCCAGCAGATGCACCGATGTGCCCGGGCGGGTGGCGGCGAGCTGTTCGAGGTCGCCGGTGCGGACATACCCGGTCCTGCCCTCCACCTCGACCTCGGTGAGCGCCGCGCCCAGCTCCGAGAACCACCGGCGCAGTACGGTTTTGCGCAAGCTGCCGCGACTGAGCCACGCGTCGAACGTCTCCGGCGTCGCGGGACCGTAGGCGCCGAGATAGGCCAGGATCGCTTGTGGGGCTGCGTCATCGGGCTCGGGCAGCCCGGGCCAGTCCTTGATCGACTGCGCCGGATCGGTGAACGTGATCTTGTTGCCCTTGGCCGGTCCGTGACAGATCGCGCCTTGCCAGGCAAGGGGTTTGAGCAGCGCACCCCACCCCGATCGCAACTGTTCGCCCAGGCGCTCGAAGCCGGGATCGGCCACGATCGCCGCGACCAGTTCCTCCCGGGTCAGCGTCTTGCCGTCCAGTACCCTGCGCACCTCGTCGGTCAGCGCCGCGACCTCGGCCGGTGACGCGCCGAAGTTGCGCTCCCACACCGGTTTCTCCCAGGTGCGGGCCGAGGCGATCAGCGAGAGGCAGGCCGCGGCCAGTGCGGGGGTGAGCGCGTGCAGCGTGCCGCGCATCGCCCACGTCTTGATCAAGGTGCCCTCGTTCAGCCCTCGCACCAGCGCACCGGGCGCGGGTGTCGAACTACGCAGGGCGACGGCCGTTTCCGCGGACGAGGTGACCTGTGCCTGCACCCCCGCCAACCGCTCGACCACCTCGGACACCGTGCCGGCCGGGGCGGTGACGAACTGCCGCTCCAGCCGCCACGCGAATACCTGATCCCAGGTCAGTCGCATGGTTCTCCTTCGAAAAACTCAGCCTAGAACGGCGCTACAGAAAGCCACCGTAGCGGCCACGAAACCGAAACCGGTGACCGTCGCGGCGATCACGCCGAGCAGCGCCGTGCGGGTGGTCGCCCGCTGGATCGCGCTCACCGGATCGACCAGGCGTTCGGCCCGGGCCAGTACCGCGGTCCCCGCCGCGGCCAGCGCGCCCGACGGGACCGGCTCGGTGACGCCGAGGATGGCGAGCAGGCCGCCGAGCAGCGGTTCGGAGCCGTACTTGCCCGCGGCCTTGTCGTCGGCGCACATCTCGAGCAGCCGGCCGATCTCGGTCGCGCCGACGGTGACCAGGCGCAGGCCGGGCAGCGTCGTCGCGATACCGCGCAGCACCGCGGTCAACGGCGCGTGCCGGCCGGCCAGGTGCGCGTGTTCGTGCGCGAGCACCGCGTCGAGCTGATCGGGGGTCAACGCGTCGAGCGCGCCGCTGGTCACCACGATGGTGTCGGGTTTGCCCGGCACGCAATAGGCTTGGCGCTCGGGCGAATCCAGCACAAGCGCGCCGACTCCGGGCACCCGCCGCCCGACCAGCCGCAGCGCCTTGGCGTGCGCGCTCGTGCGCCGGCGCATGTCCTTGACCACCGACACCGCCCGCGCCACCACCGCCATCGTGCAGGCGGCGACCAGCGCACCCACCGCGAACGTCGCGGCCTTCGTCGCGCCGCTGCCGTCCTCGTGCAGCGGCGTCCACATGATCGCGAAGCAGGCCTGCAACGCGTCGTGCGGATGTCCCCAGTAGGTGGCGAACTCGACGGTGAGCATGGTCGCCGCCGCGGCCCACGCGCCGAGCGTGCCGGTGATCGCCACGAGCCACGCGACGATGCCCAGGCGCGGCGCGTTGCCGCGGCGGGTCAACCGGATCAGCACCGGCGGGCCGAGCACGGCCACCACGATGCCGTAGAGCATCAGAGCTACGGCCAGGGTCATGGGGCGGCGCCTTCGGCGCCCGGCGGAGCGTCCGGGGTCTTGCGGGCGGTGAGCCTGCGTAGCGCGGCGCGCAGGCCCGCCGATTCCTCGGCGGTGATCCGGTCCACGAAGTGGCTCAGCACCAGATCGGAGCGTCCGCCCGCGCCCAGCGCCTCGAGCATCAGCCGCGCGCTGTGTTCCTCACGGGTCAACGTCGGCCAGTACTTGTAGGCCTTGCCGGAGCGCTCGCGCGCGAGCCAGCCCTTGCGATGCAGGTTGTCCATCGTGGACATGACGGTGGTGTACGCGATGTCGCGCTGTGCGGACAATTCGTCGAATATCTCACGAACCGTGGTGTCCTCTGCGTCCCGATCCCAGATGCGGTCCATGATCACCGCCTCCAGGTCTCCAAATCCGCGCACTGTACCGACTCCCTCATCCAAAAGTGCCCTACCGTCGGGCCAGAATACCGGTTCCGGCGCATTGCTACGTAGTTGAATCGTAGATTCGTCGGGTGCGCGGACGCGCACGGGGTTCCGGATGTCGGTGCGCTATGCGAACATATGTTCGTGTCCGACGCCCCCGCCTCCCGCCCGCGGATCGCCGCGCGGGCCGAAGCGTCGATCCTGCACGCCGATCTCGACTCCTTCTACGCCTCGGTCGAACAGCGCGACAATCCGCGCCTGCGCGGCAAACCGGTGATCGTCGGCGGCGGGGTCGTGCTCGCGGCCAGCTACGAGGCCAAGGCGTTCGGGGTGCGCACGCCGATGAACGGCGGGCAGGCGCGGCGGCTGTGCCCGCACGCCATCGTGGTGCCGCCGCGCATGGCGGCCTACGCCGAAGCGAGCAAAGCCGTGTTCGAGGTCTTCCACGACACCACCCCGGTGGTCGAGGGCATCTCCATCGACGAGGCGTTCCTCGATGTCGGCGGGCTCCGGCGGATCGCCGGTGCACCGATCGGCATCGCCGAAGGCCTGCGCGCGCGGGTGCGTGACCAGGTCGGTCTGCCGATCTCGGTGGGCATCGCGCGCACCAAATTCCTGGCCAAAGTGGCCAGTGCCGTCGCCAAACCCGACGGCCTGCGCTGTGTACCCCCGGACGGCGAACTGGACTTCTTGCATCCGTTACCGGTCGAAAGACTGTGGGGCGTCGGCGATGTCACCGCGCGCACGTTGCACGAGCACGGCATCACCCGGGTGGGCCAACTCGCCGACCTCGGCGAAAGCCCGCTGCGCGCGATCCTCGGCCCCGGCGCGGCCCGGCACCTGTACGCGCTGTCGTGGGCGCGGGACCCGCGCCGGGTCGAGACCGGGGTGCGCCGCCGGTCCATCGGGGCGCAGCGCGCGCTCGGGCGCGTCCCGCATCCGCCCGAGGAGATCGAGGCCTACGTGCACGGCCTCACCGACCGGCTCGGCCGGCGCCTGCGCGCCGCCGACCGCATCGCCCGAACCGTGGTGCTGCGCATGCGTTTCGACGATTTCACCCGCGCCACCCGCTCGCACACCCTCGCCGAAGCCACCGACCACACCGGCACCCTGCTGGGCGCGGCCCGCACGCTGCTCGGCGCGGCCGGCCCGATGATCCAGGAGCGCGGCCTCACCCTCATCGGCCTGGCCTTCACCAACCTCGAGAACGCCGACCCCTACCAACTCCCCCTCCCCTTCGACCACCGCCCCGGCAACACCCTCGACGCCACCCTCGACAGCCTCCGCCACCGCTTCGGCTCCGCCGCCGTCACCCGCGCCGCCCTCCTCAACCGCGGCGAAGGCCTCTCGGTCCCCCTCCTGCCGGACTGACCAGGTTCAGCCGTCGAGCTGCTCGAACAGGATCGTCGCCGGAAACGGGCTCTCCAGTGCCACGGCTTCTTGATGGGTTTCGACCAGCCGATAGACGCGAGTCGCCCAATCGAGGCGATACTCCTGAATCATCTTCACGTACAAGCTCGCATCCAGATGCACCACGAGGTAGACGGGGATGCCCTCGTAGGCGTATTCGGCCAGTTTGTCGACTGTGTCGGTATAGCCCGAGCCCGGCGAGACCACTTCGACGACGAGCAGGGCATCGCCGGTCGTCAGCTTCGTTCCGCGCTCGACGCACCGATAGACCGTGACGTCGGGTCGCCGAAACGAGAACGCGCCGTCCCGGGGTTGCCGACGGGTGAAGCGAACGTCGACATCGGTCGACACCCGGGTGCACGGGTCTTCCGGTTTCGCGGCCTCCAGATGATTGGCCAGACGCCGAGCGACGTCGCTGTGTTCGGGTGAACCGCTCTGGCAACGAATGACGTTGCCGTCGATGACCTCGATGAGCTTGCGCAAATCGTCCGGCAGCACATCATAGGCGGCCTCGGACATCTCCAAAGCGCCTGGATCATCGGCCCATACCGGAAGAACGCTCACTGACTGCCTCGCTCGGAGTAGGGCTATCGGTCGATGGTGATGCTACGCGGCAGATGGCCGGTCGCAGGCGCGCGCCGAGCGCCGGGTCGGGTCAGGGGGTGGGTTGGGATGGGGTGGCGGCGAGGGCTTCTTCTTGGATACGGGGGAATTGGGCGGCCATGGCTTCGGAGATGGCTTGGGCGGCGGAGAGGGGGCGGACCATGACGGTGAGAGCGTCGATCTTGCCGGACTCGTCGTAGTGCAGGAAGTCGCAGCCGTTGACGGTCTTGCCGTTGACGGTGGCCTCGAAGACCAGGGCATGGTCGCGGCCGCCGGCGTCGGCGATCTCGCGGACGTAGCGGAAGTCCTCGAAGACTCGCAGCACGCCACGCAGGATCGCGGTGGTGATCGCCTTGCCCGGGTAGGGCTTGAACGCGACCGGGCTGGTGAAGACGACGTCGTCGGCGAACAGGGCTTCGATCGCCGCGGTGTCCCGCGCTTCGACGGCCTCGCGGAACGTGGTCATATCCCACCTCGCATATGCAACTCGTTGAATAGGGTCCGATCGACAGTAGCCCAGGACCGCGCTTCTCCACCAGAGGTGCACCCGATGCACAACGGCACCGGGTGCCGGATCAGCGGGCGCGCTTGGGCCGCTTGTCCATCAGCCGCAGGATCAACGGCGTGAAGATCAGCTGCATGGCCAGCTCCATCTTGCCGCCGGGCACGACGATGCAGTTGGGCCGCGACATGAACGAGTCGTGCAGCATCGAGAGCAGATACGGGAAGTCGATCACCTTCGGGTCGGCGAAGCGGATCACCACGAAGCTCTCGTCCGCGGTGGGGATGCTGCGGGCGATGAACGGATTGGAGGTGTCCACGGTCGGCACCCGCTGGAAGTTGACGTAGGTGTGCGAGAACTGCGGGCAGATGTACTTCACGTAGTCCGGCATCCGGCGCAGGATCGTGTCGATCACCGCCTCACTGGAATAGCCGCGTTCGGTCTTGTCCCGGATGACCTTCTGAATCCATTCCAGGTTCACGATCGGCACCACCCCGACCAGCAGATCCGCGTACTGCGCGACGTTCACGCTGTCGGTGACCGCGGCCCCGTGCAGTCCCTCGTAGAACAGCAGGTCGCTGCCGGGCATCAGGTCTTCCCACGGCGTGAACGTGCCCGCCGGTTGCCCGTACGGTTCGGCCTCGCGCTCGTCGTGCAGATACTTGCGCACCTGCCCGACCCCGGTCTCGCCGTAGTCGCGGAACAACCGCTCGAGTTCCTTCAGCAGGTTGGCCTCCTCGCCGAAATGCGAGAACGTGACGTTGCGGCTCTGCTCGGCCTCGGCCATCGCCTGCTTCATCTCGTTGCGGTCGTAGCGATGGAACGAATCACCCTCTACCACCACCGCATTGATCCCTTCGCGGCGGAAGATCTCCTGGAAGGTCCGCGTGACGCTGGTGGTGCCCGCACCAGAGGACCCGGTGATGGCGACGACGGGATGTTTGACCGACATGGCACTCCTCGATGGCCGGCGGACAGAACTCAGTGCGGCGCGGGCCGGAACAGCGAGCGCGACCCGAACAGCGAGCTGTCGAAGCTCGGTCCTTCGTCGGGCTCGGCGTGATACCGCTCGATCCGCGCCACCTCGTTGCGGGAGCCGAAGATCAGCGGCACCTGATGGTGCACCTCGCGCGGCGGCACCTCGAGCACGCGTTCCCCGCCGGTGGTCGCCCAGCCGCCCGCCTGTTCGACGATGAACGCGATCGGATTGGCACCGTAGAGCAGCGCGACCCGGCCGGGCCGCACCGGCGGCCGATCGTCGTGCGGATACAGGTAGACCCCGCCGCGGGTCAGGATGTGAAAGGTGTCCGCCACCAGCGACGCGACCCAGCGCATGTTGAAATCGCGCCCGCGCGGGCCCTCCACCCCGTCGAGGCATTCGTGCACGTACCGGCGCACCGGGCGCTCCCAGAACCGCTCGTTGGCGGCGTTGATCGCGAACCCGGAGGTGTCCTCGGGGATGCGCATGCGCGGGTGGGTCAGCACGAACGCGCCGATCTCACGGTCCAGGGTGAACCCGTCCACACCCCGGCCGGTGGTGAGCACCAGCATCGTCGCCGGGCCGTACAGGGTGAAGCCCGCGCACACCTGATGCACCCCGGCTTGCAGGAAATCGCTTGCCACCGGGCCGTTCTCGCCCGGTTCCGGGGCGCGCAGCACACTGAAGATGGTGCCGACGGGCAGATTCACGTCGATGTTGGAAGAACCGTCGAGCGGATCGAACGCCAGCAGATATTTGCCGCGCCGATGCGCGTCGGGCACCGGATGAACGGCCGACATCTGCTCGGAGAGCAACGCCGCCAGATGTCCCGTCCACTGGGTCTCGGCGACCATGATGTCGTTGGCGATCGCGTCGAGCTTGCGGTGCACCGTCGGCGGCAGATTGTCCGGCTCCGCGGCGCCCAGCGAACCGACGATGGCACCCCGGGTCACCTGGTTGGCGATGATCTTCGTCGCCGTCGCGACCACATTGACCAGGGCCGAGAATTCACCGGACGAGCCGGGATGCCGATGCTCCTCCTCGATCGTGTACCGGGTGAGCGTCTTGAGTCCTTCTGGCATGGGCGCCTCGTTCTCCTCACACCGGAGCCCGCGCGCTCGGCCCGTCCGGCGGCGCTGTGGTGCTGCGGTCGTGCTCGAACACGCTGCTGCCGTAGACATCCCGGTCCGTCAGCGTGATCAGATCGGACTTGCCGAGCGGCCGGTGCAGCTCCACCAGCCTTTTCGCCTGTCGCAGCCGGCAGCGGTCCAGCGCGTTGCGCACGCTGCGCGCGTTGGAGAACCGGGGCCGGGCCATCCGCAACGTCAGGTACTCGGCGAACGCGGTGTGCGCGGCCGGATCGAACCGGAAGTTCTCCCGCGCCACCATCAATTCGGCGATACCGAGCAACTCCGCGTGCGTGTAGTCGGCGAACTCCAGATGATGGGCGACCCGCGAGGACAGGCCCGGGTTCGCGGAGAAGAAGCGCTCCATCCGATCCGGATAGCCGGCGAAGATCACGACCAGGCTGTCGCGTTCGCTTTCCATCTCCTGCAACAGGATCTCGATGACCTCCTGCCCGTAGTCGCGCTCGTTCTCCGGGCGGAACAGGTAGTAGGCCTCGTCGATGAACAGCACCCCGCCCGCCGCCTTGGCCAGCGCCTCCTTGGTCTTGGGCGCGGTGTGGCCGATGAACTGCCCGACCAGATCGTCACGGGTGACGGTGTGCACCTTCGGTTTACGGATATAGCCCAGCGCGTGCAACATCTCGGCCATGCGCAGCGCGACGGTGGTCTTGCCGGTGCCCGGGCCGCCGGTGAAGCTCATATGCATGGTGGGCCGCGACGAACTCAACCCGAACCGCTGCCGGGCCCGGTCGATCAGCAGCAGTGCCGCGATCTCACGGACCCGGCCCTTCACATTCGCCAGCCCGACCAGTTCGGCGTCGAGCCTGCGCAGCGTCTCCTCGACGTCGTTGCCCGCGATATCGGTCGAAAGATCCAGCAGCGCATCGGCATCCAGCGGCTGCGGCGCGGCCTCGGCAGCAGGCTCGGCGCGTACCGGCCTGCCGTCGCCGGTACCGGGCCGGTGCAGCCGGAAACCGTTGTGTTCAGCCGCCATACCGCTGCCCCTGGCGGTCGTCGGTGGCATAGGAGTGGAAACCGTAGCGCTGCCGTCGATCCGGGCCCTCGGCCCGGGTCAGCACGAAGCCCGGCTCGTCGCCCGGACGCTGCACGAGGAAAC
This sequence comes from Nocardia brasiliensis NBRC 14402, assembly GCF_000308475.2. GTDB lineage: Bacteria > Actinomycetota > Actinomycetes > Mycobacteriales > Mycobacteriaceae > Nocardia > Nocardia brasiliensis. Next base: position 94,217 of record NZ_BAFT02000015.1, read on the forward strand.
TCAGCGCCGTCGTCTGCCTACCGTAGCGGGCGTCATAGGCCAGCACCCGCACGTAGTGATGCGGGAAGGTCGCACGGCAGGCGTTGATCTCGGCGAGCACGCCGTCGGGCTCGTCCAGATCGAACAGCGGCAGGCCCCACATCTCCCAGTAGGCGTTGCGCGGATGCGGGTCGTCGGTGTATTCGATCGACACCGGCCAGCTGTTGAGCAGTGCGTAACGCACCTGCGCGGCGATCTCGGCATCGGTGAATTCCGGGAGGTAGGAAAAGGTTCCGTGACGCAGATACATGAGTGGCTCCTGGACGGTCAGCGGGTCGCCGTCGGCACGGCGTCGGGTGCGTCGGTGGCGGCGTAGTCGAAAGTGACATCGCCCCAGGTCGCCAGCGCGACCTCGAGCGGGCGGCAGCTCTCGGCCGCGTTGCGCAGCACGTCGGGCCCCTCCTTCAGCAGATCGCGACCTTCGTTGCGCGCCTTGACCACTGCCTCCAGCGCCACCCGGTTCGCCTCGGCGCCCGCCGCGATGCCCAGCGGATGGCCGATGGTGCCCCCGCCGAACTGCAGGATCACGTCGTCACCGAACAGGTCGAGCAGCTGATGCATCTGGCCGGCGTGGATACCGCCGGAGGCGACCGGCATCACCCCGGGCAGGCTCGCCCACTGCTGATCGAAGAAGATGCCGTTGCCCGGATTGGTGGGAATGTGGTTGTCCCGCAACGTGTCATAGAACCCCTTGGTCATCGCCGGATCGCCCTCCAGTTTGCCGACGACGGTGCCTGCGTGCAGATGATCGACACCGATCAACCGGCACCACTTGGCCAGCACCCGGAAACTCACCCCGTGCGTCTTCTGCCGGGTGAAGGTGGAATGCCCGGCCCGGTGCAGATGCAGCAGCACTCCGTTGCGCCGCGCCCAATGCGACATCGACTGCATCGCCGTGTAGCCGACGGTCAGGTCCATCATGATCACGACGCTGCCCAGTTCCTTCGCGAACTCGGCACGTTCGTACATGTCCTCCATCGTCGCCGCGGTGACATTGAGGTAATGGCCCTTGAGCTCGCCGGTCTCGGCGATCGCGCGGTTCACGCCCTCCATCGCATACAGATACCGGTCCCGCCAGCGCATGAACGGCTGGGAATTGATGTTCTCGTCGTCTTTGGTGAAATCCAGGCCGCCCTTGCACGCCTCGTACACCACCCGGCCGTAATTGCGTGCCGACAGACCCAGTTTCGGTTTCACCGTCGCGCCCAGCAGTGGCCTGCCGTTATTTGTTCAGATATTCGCGCTCCATCACGGTGCCGTGCGGCGGGCCCTGGAACGTTTTCACGTATGCCACCGGAATGCGCATGTCCTCCAGCCGCAGCGCCAGCAAAGGTTTGAAGCCGAACACATTACCGATCACCGAGGAGGTCAGATTGGTGATCGAACCTTCTTCGAAAAGGTCGAGATCGTAGGCGATATACGCGAAATACTCGCCCGCCCGGCCGGGCACCTCGTCGATCCGATAGCACTTGGCCTGATACTTGGTGTGCGCGGTGAGCCGGTCGGTCCACACCACCGTCCATGTCGCCGTGGATGATTCGCCCGCCACTGCGGCCGCCGCCTCGATCGGATCGACGCCGGGCTGCGGCGTCACCCGGAACACGGCCAGCACATCGGTATCGGAGGGTTGATAGTCCGGCGCGTAATACCCCATCGACGCATACGACTGAACACCCGGATCCCACCGGTCCCGCTCGGTTGCTTCGGCCATCGTTCCTCCTGGCGGTCGGTGATCGGCAGGCGCGTCCGGCGATTCGGGTTGTGCGCCTTGCGAATTCCAGGATGACGGCAGCGCGGACAACAAACAATTTGATTGTTCCTGCGTAAGCTCAACCGAAAAGTAAGGTTTCGTCGTACTCGAGTTCGGGAAAGGGCGGCGAGGAGTGCTGGAAAACTTCCGGAGTCGCTACGAACACCCCGGAGCGCGCACCACTCCGGGGTGTTCGAGCACGGCGCGGAAGGGGAGTCACGCGCCGCCGTCGGGTTGACCCTGACAGATCCGATGTTTCCACAGATCACCGCCCGCGCGCCGCTCCCGCGACGCCATCAATTCCTATGGCACCAGAGTCACCGTCGAAGTCTGCTACCGTCGGCGGATGGCAGCGGTCAGTGCCGCCAGGATGGAAACTTTCCTGGTCGTGGCCAGGATGAGCAGCATCCGGCGCGCCGCCGCCCAGCTGCACATCACCGAGGCCGCCGTCTCCGCGGCCGTCGCGCACATCGAGAAACAGCTGGGCGCCAAGCTGATCGCCAGATCCGGGCGCGGCATCGTGCTCACCGAGGCCGGCCGCGTCTACGCCGGATACTGCCGCAGCATCCTCGGACTGATGAACGAAGCGCACGCCGCCGTCCAGCAGGCCGAAACCGGGCGACTACGCATCGGCGTGGTCGCCACCGCGGGCGAATACGTGCTGCTGCGCCCGCTCGCCTCGTTTCGCCACCGCTTCCCCGATATCGAACTCAGCCTCTCGGTGCACCCGCGCGACGTGCTGTTCCTCGAATTACAGCACCACGAAACAGATCTCGTCATCGCCGGCCGCCCGCCCCGCAACACCGGACTCGTCGTCCGCGCGCGCCGAGCCAGCCGCCTGGTCGTCGTCGGCGCCGCAGGCCAGCGTCCACTACAAGCCACGTGGCTGCTGCGCGGGCGCGGTTCCGGCACCCGCGATGCCACCCTCGGACTGCTCGATCAACTCGACCTCGCCCCACCCACCCTCACCCTCGGCAGTCACGGCGCCGTCCTCGCGGCGGCCCGAGCAGGTCTCGGCGTCACATTGATTCACAGCGACGCCGTCTCCCAAGACCTCGAAACCGCTGCGCTGCACATCCTTCCGGTCACCGGCACCCCCATGGACCGCCCCTGGCACGCCATCACCACCCGCACCCCCACCCCCACCACCCGCCTGTTCCTCAATCACCTCTGCGACGCCGCCGAAGTAGGCTGCGATGCTTTCCACCCCGCGTGAGGAGGGAGCCGCCCGCTCCGGCGCGAATGATGCAGTGGGAGACGCCGACCGGTGATGTCCCGCGCCGGTCGGGAATTCCTGGCCACGTGTGGCGCTGCCCGCCCAGGAACGGCACATTCACCATGCCGGTGAGCACGGAAAGTGCGAAGCGGGTGGATGATTCGCGGTCGACGGTCGGCCACCGCGTCACTTGCTCGACCGGCGGGCGGCGATCGCGGCGCAGAACTCGGCGGCGGCGTCGACGCTGACGACCGCCGAGCGCGCACGGACCCGGCGGAACCCTTGGATGCGCGCGGGCACCTCTTCGGTGAACTCGACGCGGACCAATTCCGAAGCGGGCGAACGTATCAGCGAGACGGTGGCAGACTCGTCCGCGAAATCCAGACCTGTTTGCGCGGGATAGCGGACGCTCGGCCGGTGCGGCTCGGCGGTGCGGACGATCCCCAGCGGTACGTCGAATGCCGCGAGCCAACCGAACCGCAGCCGCAACCGCTCGCCGTCCACCCGCTGCGCGCTCCACAGCGGTGAAGCCATCGCCGCGAGCAAGGCCAGCGTCGGCACACCGAACAGGACGTCGAGCACGAGGGTCACCACCCGCGGGGCATAGGCTCCGACCACGAAATGCAGCACCGCGACCTCGAGCAGGCCGAGCGCCCCCACACCCGCGAGCAACCCCGCCCACGCACCCCGCTTCCCCAACCCCATCCGCATCGGTCGCACGGCACCACGCTACTGCGCCGCCCACGCGTCCAGGCTCAGCCGCGCGGGGTCGGCAACGTTCGGCGGACCGCGCGCAAGGGCCGGGCAGCGGTTCAGTTGCGGCAGCCGGGTCAGCCAGAACAGCGGATCCGGTGGAGCAACCGCTGTCGCCGCGTCCCGGTTTCTCAGGTGGCGGGGCGCGGTCATCAAGGTCATTGCGGCGACGGGCATCGGCCGCATCCGCAGCCGGGCCGCGCAGGCTGAAGTTCCGCGGATCCGGCTGCTGTACGGCGGACGGTCGCCACAGCCGGGTTGGGCTGGGACAGCGGATCCGGCTGCGGCAGCAGCTATCCGTCGAGTTCCGGGTCACGGACACGTCGTCGGGGTCAGTGCAGCAGCGTTGAGGTTCCGTGGATCCGGCCGCACGGACCGCCGCGTCCCAGTTCGATTGGCGCGCTCGGTGGCGGTCACTGCAGGAAGCGCTGTAGTTGCGCGGTGACGAACTCCGGGTTTTCCTCGATCAGCCAGTGGCCCGCGTGCGGGACGTCGGCCGCTTGCACGATGTTGGTCATTCGGGGGGCGGCGGTGGCGCGGACCGGGTCGAGTTGCCCCTGGGCGGTCAGCACGAGGGTGGGCACGGCGGTCGGAGTCGCGGCCACGGTGTCGCGGACGTCCTGGTCGAGGGCCCGGTAGAGTTCGAAACCGCCGGAGAGGGCCTCGGGCCTGCGGTAAGTCCTTGCGAATTCGTCTATTTCGGCATCGCTGAACGGTGAGCGGTCCGAGGTGCCACCGAAAGCCGTGCCGCCGAACGAGACTTGCGGGTAGAACAGGGCGAGGTAGTCGCGCACATCGTCGCGCACCACGGCCTCGGGGACGCGGCGCTGCGAGTGGAAGGCGATATGCCAGCTCAGCGACCGGTAGGTGGGGCCGTCGATCGCGGGCCCGGGCAGCGGTAGGTCGAGATAGCCGAGACGTGCGGTGTCGGAAGGGAATCGGCTCGCGTACTGGAAGGCCACCGCCGCGCCGAAATCATGCCCGATCACCTGGGCATCGTGCACCCCGAGCCGATCCGCGATCAGCGTGTGCACATACCTGGCCAGCGTCGCCTTGTCGTAGCCGCTCGGCGAACCCGTGCTGTCACCCAGCCCGGGCAGATCGACGGCGTAGACGGTGTGGTTCTCGGCGAGGGCGGGCATGATCGGCCACCAGCCGAACCAGGTCTGCGGCCAGCCGTGGATCAACACCACCGGCGAACCACTGCCGCCCTGCACGTAATGCATACGGACACCGTCGACATCGGCGAACTCGTGCCGGAAGGTGTTCTCGAACTTCGGATCACCCTGCGTGGCAACGGCATACGGCGGCACCGCAGCGGCCGCCGTCGTGGTGCACGCCGCGGTGCCGATCGTGAGCAGCAGAGCGAAAACGAGTGCTCCCATCGAGCGCGCGAAACTGCTCGGCGTCGGCCGCGATTCGGTTTTCATAGCTTCCTTTCAAAGGTGAATGGTGTCCGGCGGTGGTTGCGTCCAGGCCACACGCGCCGCTGAACAGGTACGTCCTCGCCGGGGGCGGTCAACTCGGCAGCAACTCGACTGCAGTCAGGCGCAGTCCGCGCAGTCCCTAGGCCGACGTGCACGCACAAGTTCCCGAGACCGACCGGACTGGCCGCTTACCCGGGCAGTCGGTAGAGCGGCGCTCGAGGTATCGGTGCGGACGAATCCGCCCGGTCCCGGTCCCGGTTCCGCTCGCACGGCCCGGTTCCGCGGCCTGGTTCCGATTGCGCGGCCCGGTTCCGCTTGCCCGGCCCCGGTTCCGCTCGCCCGGCCTGGTTCCGATTGCCCGGCCTGGTATAGAGCCGCCCTCGTCGGTCAGCAGCCAGTCCACGCCGCTCGGCTCGGGACTCGGTTCAGCGTCCGGTGGTTCCGTCGATCAGTTCGCGCAGGATGTCGGCGTGGCCTGCGTGGCGGCCGGTTTCCTCGATCATGTGCGCCAGTGCCCAGCGGACACTAGGGGCTGGACGGCCCGGCCGCGGGATGGGGGCGGTGAGATCTGCACACCCGTCGAGGATTTCGTTCGCCCGCGCGACGGCTTCCCGGTAGCGGGCGACGACGTCGGCGACGGTGTCCGCCGGGTCGGCATGGAAGGTCGCCTGCCAGTCGGAGACGTTGTCGCCCAGAAACATCGAGCGCTCGACGGCGGTCAGGTGGGTGAGCAGGCCGAGCAGATTCGTCCCCGACGCCACCCCGGCCGTACGAACCTGCGGTTCGGGCGCGCCGTCGACCTTCGCGGCGATCGAATCCCGCAAGTAATCGAGAAAGCCGCGCAGGGTCTCGGCTTCGCTGCTTCCGGTGCGCGGCGGCGGCATGTCCTTGCGGCGCTTGGTGGTCGGCACGAGGATCTCCTTCAGGCGATGCGGCGAATGAGCAGAATGTGGTCGACGACCTCGGCGGTGCGCCCGTCGGGGCCGCGCGCGTTGCGGCGGGCCGCGACGGCCCGGTCGACCGTCCACGCCGCCGGATCCAATGCCAGATCGGCCGCGACCTCGAGCGGACTCGGATACCGGAGATCGGGATCCTGCTGCCACGACCACGGCGCGGTCGACCCGTGATCGACGACCAGCAACAACCCGCCCACCCGCAGCGCGTGCGCGGCCCGCCGCAACACCGCGGCCCGGTCCAGATCGAACGGCGTGTGCAGGTAATGGGCGGTGACCAGATCGAACTGCCCCGGCGGGAAGGACTCCCGCATGTCGTGCTGCTCCGGCCGGACCCGCGCACCCAGTCCGTGCGCGGCGGCGAGTTCCGCGAGCCGCGCAACGGCGACCGCGGAGATGTCTACCGCAGTCACCCGCCATCCGCGCCGCGCCAGCCACAGCGCGTCTCCGCCGTTGCCGCAGCCGAGATCCAACGCGGCACCGGGTGGCAGGTCGGTGACCGTTTCCACGAGTCGATCATTGGGCGTCGGATCGGTCGCGGCCGGCCGGGTCGCATAGACGCCGTCCCAGAACGCGACCGCATCGGTGGTGCTCATCGGGGCTCCTAACTTGTCGTGACGCGCCCAGTCTCGCCAGCCCCACCACCATCTGGCACGCAAACTTGCGGTTCCGGCAAGATGGCGGCATGGACCGCGAAACCGAAGACGTGCTCGACGTGGTCGGGCCCCGCCTGCGCGCCCTGCGCCGCGAACGCGGCATCACCCTCGCCGACCTCGCCGCCCGCACCGGCGTCTCCGAGAGCACCCTGTCCCGGCTCGAAAGCGGGCAACGCCGCGCGACCCTGGAGCTGCTGCTGCCGCTGGCCCGCACCTACGACGTCCCGCTGGACGACCTGGTCGGCGCGCCCCGCACCGGCGATCCGCGCATCCACCTGAAACCGATCCGCCGCTACGGCATGGTCTTCGTGCCGCTGTCCCGGCGACCGGGCGGGATCCAAGCGTTCAAGATGATCATCCCCGCCCGTCCGGAACCGCTCGAACCCACACCGCAGACGCATGAAGGCTTCGAATGGCTCTACGTGCTCAACGGCCACCTGCGCCTGGTGCTCGGCGATCGCGACTTCACCCTCCCGCCCGGCGAGGCCGCCGAATTCGACACCGCTGTCCCGCACTGGCTGGGCAGCGCCGACGGTGGCGCCGTCGAACTCCTCATCCTCTTCGGCCCCCAAGGAATGCGCGCCCACGTCCGCGCCGACCCGCCGACGTCGAAAGAGCGCTGAACCCTTCGGCTCTCGACGCGGAACTCGCACCCGCTGGAGCTGGACAGTCGATCAGGAGGAACTGGTGGCGGCGGGCTCTCGGCCGATGCCGCCACCAATTCCACCTGATCGACTGACCAACGGAACCTCGGCGTGTCGCCCGAGGGCGCGCGGGTGGCCCGGCATGCCGGGCCGGGCCAGGTAATCGGGATCGCGTGCGTGGGCCGCGAAGTCCTCGGACGTAGTGGTTCGACGCTCCCCGATGGGGCCTAGAGTTGGCCGTGCTGGGAGTCGAAAGTTACTACGCGGCTGCCTAATTGGACTTGGGCACCGGGGATGAGTTTGACCGGGTGGCCGGGGATGGCGCGGGACCAATCCTGGTGGCCGGGTTGGCGGATGTGGGTGCCGTTGGTGGAGCCGCCGTCCACGACGGTGACATCCCAGTCGACCAAACGGATCTCGGCATGCGCGCGCGACATGCCGCCCGAGCGGTCTTCGAGGCGGACCGGGCGGGCGCCGCGCGAAACCGCTTCGGCGTGTTCGGGTTCGCGGCCGAGAACGCAATCGGCATCGAGGACGAAGGAGGTGCCGTCGTCGAGCAGTAGCAGGCCCAGGGGTGGGCGCACGCCGTCGGTCAGCACACAGGTGAGCTGATCCATCCGAATACCGCACACCGCGCAGAACGACACCCGCGGATCGTTGAGATGGTCACGGGCACACTTGAACCCTTTGATCACCACCCCCGGATCGTTCGACGCCACCTCGGGTACGTGCGGAGTCCGCGCCGAGGTCGGCACCACGGTCTCCTGCATATCGATCTCCGACGCCGACCCGCCGTAATGCACCGGCCCGGAACCCCGGTCACGTACCGCCCGCTCCTGCGGTCCGGTATTCGACGGCGGCGCAACCACATTCGACGGCTTCACCAGTCGCGGCGGTGTGACAGCCGCCGGCGGCATATACGACGTCGGCCGCTCATCGGCCACCCCGGAGTCCTGAACAGCATCACCGAAGACGCTCGAAGCCCCGCTGTCGTCCCCACCGACAGCACCCGCATCACGTTTCCCGACCGCCCCGCTGTCGCCACCGCCGGCACCTGCGTCGGTGCCGCGCGTTCCGACCGACCCGCTGTCCGCCAACGCAACGTATTTAGTAGGGGCATCACCCGCAGCGGACATGGACCTCCGCCGGCGCTCGTCTCCCCCGGGCGCGACACTCTGCGCCGACCCGCCGCCAACCGCCCCACTTCCGGGCGAAGACCCACCTCGCCCCGCCCCCCGGGCGCCGCCCAGGGCAGAGCTGATCGCCTCACTGTCGACATATTCCGACGGCGCGTCCCCGCCGCCTGTCTCGCTACCCCGGGCCGCCCGCTCGCTGCGAGTCGAACGGCCGGGGGCGGACTCCACGGCCGCACTGTCCACGAATTCCGTCGGAGCATCACCCCCAGAAGGCGGCGTATTGTTCGAAGGTCGCTGATCACCTCGGGGCACAACACTTCCCGCGAACGCGGACAGTCCACCATCGGCAGCCGCGACATACTCGGTCGGCGCGTCACCACGACCAGCCGCCACACCACCGCGATCCGTACTACGCCCAACGCCCAGCGCTGCACCGGGTGCATCATTTTCGCTCCCGGCGGGCGGCAGGTAGGTTGCCGGTCGCTCATCGCCGCCGGACGCAACGCCACCCGAATCCGCGGATGTGGCGCTACCGCCCGACGTCGAGCCAGTGAGTTCGGCTGCCGACGGATCCCGTTCCTCGCCCTCGCGCGACTGCGAGACCTCTTGTGCGCCAACGGGGGTGCGGTAGGAACCGGCCCGCGAATCAGGCTGGGCCGGAGCGGATTCGGCGGGCTTGCGGAGGTCTGTGGCGCTGGGCAGGGCCGCTGGCGGTGCGGTGCCGGGCCGGACGTCGGTGGGCGGGTGGCTGATTCCGGGCGGGGCGGGTGGAGGCTGGGTTGTGGCTGCCGGTGCGTTTCCGGGTACGGGCGGCGGAGCGATGTGCCGTGCCGCAGCGGACCCCGCCGCACCTTCCGCGTTCTGGATACCCCCGAGCGCCGCCTCGTTCGCGCCGAACCACAGGACGGCTCCCGCCCCCGGTGTGGTCCCCTCGGTCAACGTGAAAACCCCACGGGTCGGCAAGGTTTCGATATCGAGGCCGACTTCGTCGACGAACAGTCCGGCACCGACGGACGGAGCGGGTAGCACTACGCGGTCGACGGTGAATCCGGCTTCGCGGCCGCGCAGTATCTCGGTCCGCGGACCTGCGTCCAGGATCGCGCTCACCCCGCCGTGCAGGAAGACGGCCAGGCCGGTGTCGGTCGGGGTGAGTACCCCGAATTCGACGGCGTCCTCGTCGCCGTTTTCCAGGCTCATCAGCCAGTTGGTGGCCAGCCGCGCGACGGTTCGCCCGCTGCGGCGGGGTTCGTCGGCGGCGACCCGCCGGACGATCCCGAGCAGCGCCGTCATGGTGCGGGCCGCGATCGATGCCTGGGTCACCGGCGTCACCGACCGGTGGGCGACGACAACGACCACGCCGCCGGCGCCGGCCACCAGGTGCGCGCCGGGAAGGACCTCGATCTGCCTGTTCACAGGAACCTGCCACCTTGGAATCGCCAACGATGGAACGGCACCCGCAGCGGCCCGTTCACGATGAGCCAGAACACCATCCAGGTGAGGACGAACTGGATGAGGAACGCGGTGAGCGAGGGGTGCAGGTGCTCAGGGAGCACGATGGTGGTGCGGTCCACGAGCACCCACATGAGTGCCCCCTCGTTGATCACGGTCAGGAAGCCGAACAGCGTCGGCCAGTCCTTTTCCCAGCGGAACTGTTGCAAGAAATGGTAGAGCAACTCCCACAGCACGCCGACCAGAACGGTGGCGAGCAGCACCGACAGCGTCACCCGATAGGCCTGGCCCAGGCTCAGCGAACCGGTCGGCAGCAGCGGCGTGATGAGCAAGGCGACGAAGACGCCGATCACACTCAGCGCGAGCACACGGGTCTGGATACGCCCGTTCAAGGTTGGCAGCATCAGCTCAGATCTTCTTGTTCGTAACCCATGACCACCACTGGCTCGTCGAGCGCAGCGGACCCATCCGGCGGCAGAACCCCAGCGCCGCAAGATCGTCGGCGATTTCCTGCGCGGCGATCTGCAACCCGAGGAACGTGTCGACGCCGATGAACGGGCCGCCCAGTGTGGCGCTACCGGATGCATAGATGCGTCCGGTGCCACTTCGGGTGCCGATCAACTCGAAGGTGGTGTCGACGTCCAACCGCCCGACCGGATTCCGCCCGGCCCCGGTGTGCTCGAGTAGATCGGCGAGCAGGCGATGTTCCCGGATATCGGCTTCGAGCCCGGTGCAGTCGATGATGTAATCGACCGTCGTGTCGAACGGTTGGGTCGGCGGCGGCACCGGCAGTTCGGCATTCACGTCCGGCAGGATCGTCGCGATTACACCTTGGCGTCCCTCCGCGGGCCGCGGGGCGCGCATGGTCCCGGCCATCACCTGATACCACCCTTCGGCCCGGCCGCGCCGCAGCTGTTTCTGCCACGAATTCCGGATCGGGGTGTTGGTTCCCGAGATCTCCTTGTAGGCCTCGGCCCGCTGTTCGCCTTGCAGGTTGCGGATCTTCTGTTTGAGCTGCCCGCCCCATACCGATTTCGGATAGTTGAACCCCTGATACGCCCAGCCGTGCGAACCGGGTCGCCGGTTGAACACATTCTTGCCGTGCGCTTTGGCGACGTAGGTCCGGAACAGATGCAGGATCTGCGTGTTCAGGTTCAGCCGGTCGCGATCGTCGATGAGCCGCTGCAGCACCCGGCTCGCGACGATCCCGCTACCGCGGATCAGCACCGTCCCCGGTCTGCGCTGCAACGCCTGGTAGACGTGCTCGTGCGGCTCGTAGGCGTTGACCACGCGGGTGGGATCGCGATGGGTCTCGCGATATTCCTGGAGATCGGGCAGCAACTTGAGCCCGGGATATCCCACGGCCACATGCACATAGGTGCTGCGGAACGCGATCCGTTTGGTCGGCGTCGAATCCGCGGGCGGGGTCAGGATCGTGAAATAGCCGCCGCCGTGGCGCTTGCGCACCATGCGAACCTGCCCGCGATGCAACGAACTCGGGTATCCGATGCGATGGAATTCGCGTTCCATACCTTCGAACGCCTGCCCGGCTCGCGGCGTGTAGTAGTTCGCGAAGATGGGCTCCACGAACACATTCCACAGCGGCTTGATCGACTTGTCTGCGAGCGCCTCGCGCACCGCATACGAGGGAAAGCCCCACATGTTGTCCGGCTCGGACGCGGAATCGCTGCGCAGTCGCTCGCCGCGCGGGATCTGCGAGACCCGGGTGAGATATTCGTAGGAGGACCACGGATGTTGCTGCGGGCCGAGCACGGCCATCGCCTGGGCGGGCACCCCGAAGATGCGCAACGTGTCATAGGTGACGAACGAGCCGATCCCACTGCCGATCGTCACGAACGGCACATCGATCACCGGTATCCCGGCACTGTTCAGCATGTCATCGGTCCACACGTCGGTATCGACGAGGACCTGTGTGAGATCGCCCCGCATTGCGGGGATGCTACCGGCCGATTCTTATGGACAACTTGCGATTACCCTGCGGGCGCAAGCACTCCCGGCGACGCGCGGTGCGGGCCGTACGACGCGCGAGAAACCCCGGATCTGATCGAAGATGCCACGGGGGTGGGCCCGGCGGAAGTAGCATGCGGTCGTGGCCGACTCACTGCGGGTCCTCGTGTACAGCAACGACGCCGATACGCGGCGCCAGGTGATCCTGGCGTTGGGTAAACGGCCGCATCCGGAGCTACCGGCGCTGGACTACCTCGAAGTGGCCACCGGCCCCGTGGTGATCCAGCACATGGACGCCGGCGGCATCGATCTCGTCATCCTCGACGGCGAGTCCACCCCGACCGGCGGGCTGGGTATCGCCAAGCAGCTCAAGGACGAAATCGAGCACTGCCCACCGGTGCTCGTGCTCACCGGCCGGCCCGACGATGCCTGGCTGGCCAATTGGTCGCGCGCCGAGGCGGCGGTCTCGCATCCGATCGATCCGATCCGGCTCACCGAGGCCGTGGTCGGCCTGCTGCGCAACCGTTCGGCAGCCTGAGCGGTTCCCCCGTACCACTTTCAGCGCGGGCATTGATGCATAGTCTGCATTGATTGAAAACAGTCCTGCCACTACATAAGCCGACGCCGAGTTGCAGACTTATCGCGGACGTCGCGCATAGAGACCTCGCCCTTGCCTGCCGCCACAGCCGATAACGTAGTGAGGCTCACCTAACGGCAAAACCCTGGCCACCACGCGAAACCCGCTCCGAGGAGCGGTTTTTCACGACACCGACTGACCGGTCGACCAACGTCACGTGACAGCCCTTGCGATTACCACCGTTTCAGTCATAAATCCGCGTCACGAATTAGATCAAACGCAGCAGTCAAAGCTGCGGCACCCAGACATATCGGTTGTAGGCTGTGCCCTAGCTCACAGGTGCGCGGGCACAGCCATCACCCCGCGCCGAGCTGGCCATGGGGCGAGTCTGGCCGAGGCGGACAACGACGTCAGCCCGCCTCGGAAGCTGCCGTCCGGCTAACGGACGGCCCACCCGCAGGCTCCAGCCCACCCGGAGGGGGCCGGCTCACACCAAGGGAGAGGGCAGTCGTGAATATCGAAATGCCGACTCTTGTACTAGGCGCGGTCGCTGCGGCGTTCGCGGTGTTCACCATCATCATGGCGGCCCTCGTCGGCCCGAAGCGGTACAACCGGGCCAAACTCGAGGCTTACGAGTGCGGTATCGAACCGACCCCGCACGCCGTGGCCGGTGGCCCGGGAAACGTTACGGGCCAGCGCTTTCCGGTGAAGTACTACCTCACCGCCATGCTGTTCATCATCTTCGACATCGAGATCGTGTTCCTCTACCCGTGGGCAGTCCACTTCGATGCACTCGGTCTCTTCGGTCTCGCCGCGATGGCGCTGTTCATCTTCAACGTGTCCGTGGCCTACGCCTACGAATGGCGGCGCGGCGGGCTCAGTTGGGACTGACTGCCGCACAGCATGTTCGGGCGACGAGTGGAAGTGAAGGTTAGTCGGATATGGGTCTCGAGGAAAAACTGCCCAGCGGCTTTCTGCTGAGCACGGTCGAAGATTTCGCCGGATATCTGCGTAAGGGCTCACTGTGGCCCGCCACCTTCGGTCTGGCCTGCTGCGCCATCGAGATGATGGCCACGGGCGCAGGCCGTTTCGACATTGCCCGCTTCGGCATGGAGGCGTTCCGCGCCTCGCCGCGGCAGGCCGATCTGATGATCGTCGCGGGCCGGGTCAGCAACAAGATGGCGCCGGTGCTGCGACAGGTCTACGACCAGATGACCGAGCCGAAATGGGTTCTCGCCATGGGCGTTTGCGCGTCATCGGGCGGGATGTTCAACAACTACGCCATCGTGCAGGGCGTCGATCACGTCGTACCGGTCGACATCTACCTGCCCGGCTGCCCGCCGCGGCCGGAGATGCTGTTGAACGCAATCCTGACCCTGCACGCCAAGATTCAGGAGATGCCGCTCGGGGTCAATCGGGAGGAGGCCGTGCGCGCCGCCGAGCAGGCGGCCCTGGCCTCGACGCCCACCATTCGGATGGAGGGGCTGCTGCGATGACTTTCGACTCCCCCGACAACAACAACACCACCACCGCGGCGCACGACGAGATCGATGCCGCGGCGACGGCGGGCCCGGAAGGCACGCGGCCGATCCCGGAACAACCCGACGAGGTGATCGGCACCCGGCACGGCATGTTCGGCGTGCGCGGCACCGGCGACACCTCCGGCTACGGCGGGCTCGTCCGCCCGGTCAGCCTGCCGGGCAGCTCGCCCCAGCCCTACGGCGGCTATTTCGACGAGATCGTCGACGCGCTGCGCACCGCGCTCGACCAGGGCGGCCTGCGGTTGGAGACGGCGCTGGAGAAGATCGTCGTCTTCCGCGGCGAACTCACCCTGCACGTGCGGCGCGAACATCTCGTCGCCGTCGCACGCGCGTTACGCGACACGGCCGCACTGCGTTTCGAACTGTGCCTCGGCGTCAGCGGGGTGCACTACCCGGAAGACGCCGACCGCGAACTGCACGCCGTGTACCCGCTCATGTCGATCACGCACAACCGGCGCCTGCGCGTGGAAGTGGCCGCGCCCGACGCCGACCCGCACATCCCGTCGCTGTACGAGGTGTATCCGACCACCGACTGGCACGAGCGGGAAACCTACGACTTCTTCGGCATCCTCTTCGACGGGCACCCCTCGCTCACTCGAATCCTGATGCCCGACGACTGGCGCGGTCACCCCCAGCGCAAGGACTACCCGCTCGGCGGGATCCCGGTCGAGTACAAGGGCGCGCGGATACCGCCGCCCGACGAGCGGAGGGCGTACAACTGATGACTGCATCGCAAAACGATTCCGTGCGTAGTAGCGGGCGGGTGACGGGTGGGGCGCACGAGACCGAGCTCGAACCCGGTGCCGCCGGGCCCGAACCCACCGTCGTCACCGTCGCCGGACAGGACTGGGAAGAGGTCGCCGACTCGCTGCGCGGCGCCGGCGAGGAACGCATCGTCGTCAACATGGGCCCGCAGCACCCGTCCACGCACGGCGTGCTGCGCCTGATCCTGGAGATCGAGGGCGAAACCGTCACCGAGGCCCGCTGCGGCATCGGCTATCTGCACACCGGCATCGAGAAGAACCTGGAATTCCGCAACTGGACCCAGGGCGTCACCTTCGTCACCCGGATGGACTACCTGTCCCCGTTCTTCAACGAGACCGCGTACTGCCTCGGGGTGGAGAAGCTGCTCGACATCACCGACGCGATCCCGGAGCGGGTCAGCATCATTCGCGTCATGCTGATGGAACTGAACCGCATCTCCTCGCACCTCGTGGCGCTGGCCACCGGCGGCATGGAACTGGGCGCGCTGACCCCGATGCTGTTCGGTTTCCGGGAACGCGAGCTGATCCTCGACGTCTTCGAGACGATCACCGGCCTGCGGATGAACCACGCCTACATCCGGCCCGGCGGCCTGGCCCAGGATCTGCCCGACGACGGTGTCGCCAAGGTCCGGGAACTGCTGGCGCTCATGCCGAAACGGTTGCGCGACATGGAGCAGCTGCTCACCGCCAACCCGATCTGGAAGGCCCGCACCCAGGACATCGGCTACCTCGATCTGCAGGGTTGCATGGCGCTGGGGATCACCGGTCCGGTGCTGCGCGCCACCGGCCTGCCGCACGACCTGCGCAAGGCCCAGCCCTACTGCGGTTACGAGAACTACGAATTCGACATCCCCACCACCACGGGCTGTGACTGCTACGGCCGCTACGTGATCCGGGTGGACGAGATGAAGGAGTCGCTCAAGATCGTCGAGCAGTGCCTGGACAAGCTGCGGCCCGGCCCGGTGATGGTGGACGACAAGAAGATCGCCTGGCCCGCCGATCTGCAGATCGGCCCGGACGGACTCGGCAACTCTCCCAAGCACATCAGCAAGATCATGGGCAGCTCGATGGAGGGCCTGATCCACCATTTCAAGCTGGTCACCGAGGGCATCCGGGTGCCGGCGGGTCAGGTGTACACCGCCGTCGAATCGCCGCGCGGCGAACTCGGCGTGCACATGGTCAGCGACGGCGGCACCCGGCCGTTCCGGGTGCACTACCGCGACCCCTCGTTCACCAATCTGCAAGCGGTGGCGGCGACGTGTGAGGGCGGCATGGTCGCCGACGTCATCGCGTCGGTCGCCAGCATCGACCCCGTGATGGGCGGAGTAGACCGATGACAGAAATACTGTTGAAGCTCAGCACGCGGCCGGAACCGTTCCAGCCGTTCATTCGCGAGCGGCTCGAACTCGACGCCAAGCAGATCATCGCCCGCTATCCGGAGCCGCGCTCGGCGCTGCTGCCGCTGCTGCATCTGGTGCAGGCCGAGGAGGGTTGCGTCACCGGCACCGGCATCGACTTCTGTGCCGACCAGCTGGGTTTGACCGGCGCCGAGGTCACCGCCGTCGCCACCTTCTATTCGATGTACCGGCGCACCCCGACCGGCGACTACCACGTCGGCGTGTGCACCAACACGCTGTGCGCGGTGATGGGCGGCGACGCCATCCTCGCCGCGCTCGAACGGCATCTCGGCATCGCGCACGGCGACACCACCGCGGACGGCAAGATCACCCTCGAGCACGTCGAGTGCAACGCGGCCTGCGATTTCGCCCCGGTGATCATGATCAACTGGGAGTTCTTCGACAACCAGACCCCCGAATCGGCGCAGGCCCTCGTCGACGCGCTGCGCGCGGGTCAGCAGGTGACGCCGACCCGGGGCGCGCCGCTGTGCACGTTCAAGGAGACCGCGCGCATCCTCGCCGGCTTCCCGGACGAGCGGCCCGGTGTGCTCGACGGCGCGGCGGGCCCGGCCACGCTGGCGGGACTGGAAGTCGCGCGCGAGCAGCGCATGACCGCCCCCGATCCCGCGCAAACCTCGGTACTGCAACAGGATTCGGAGGCCTGACATGACGTTGACCCCCGTGCTCACCCGGTACTGGGACGACCCGCAGTCCTGGACGATGGACACCTATCGCCGCCACGACGGCTACCAGGCGCTGCGCAAGGCGCTGGCGATGCAGCCGGACAACGTCATCCAGACCGTCAAGGACGCCGGGCTGCGCGGCCGCGGCGGCGCGGGCTTCCCCACCGGCATGAAATGGAGCTTCATCCCGCAGGGCCCGGGCCCCGACGGCGTCACCAAACCGCACTACCTGGTGGTCAACGCCGACGAATCGGAACCCGGTACGTGCAAAGACATTCCGCTGATGCTGTCGAGTCCGCACGCGCTGATCGAGGGCGTCGTCATCGCCGCCTACGCCATCCGCGCCGCGCACGCGTTCATCTATGTGCGCGGCGAAGTGGTGCCGGTGCTGCGCCGCCTGCAGGCCGCCGTCGCACAGGCCTATGAGGCAGGCTTTCTCGGCAACGACATCCTCGGCTCCGGCTACAACCTCGAACTCATCGTGCACGCCGGCGCGGGCGCTTACATCTGCGGTGAGGAAACCGCACTGCTCGATTCGCTCGAAGGCCGCCGCGGCCAGCCCCGATTGCGGCCACCGTTCCCCGCCGTCGCCGGGCTCTACGCCTGCCCGACCGTGGTGAACAACGTCGAATCCATTGCCAGCGTGCCCGCGATCATCCTGCACGGCACCGAATGGTTCCGCGCGATGGGCACCGAGAAGTCGCCGGGTTTCACGCTCTACTCGCTGTCGGGTCACGTGCACCGGCCCGGGCAGTACGAAGCGCCGCTGGGGATCACGCTGCGCGAACTGCTCGGCTACGCCGGCGGTGTGCGCCACGGCCACGAGGTGAAGTTCTGGACGCCGGGCGGTTCGTCCACGCCGCTGTTCACCGCCGCTCACCTCGACGTGCCACTGGATTACGAGGGCGTCGCCACGGCCGGATCCATGCTGGGCACCAAGGCCTTACAGATCTTCGACGAAACCACCTGCGTGGTCCGCGCGGTGCTGCGCTGGACCGAGTTCTACGCGCACGAATCCTGCGGCAAATGCACCCCCTGCCGCGAGGGCACCTACTGGCTGGTGCAACTGCTCGAACGGATCGAACAGGGCCGCGGCACCGAGGCCGACCTGGACAAGCTGCTCGACATCAGCGACACCATCAACGGCAAGTCGTTCTGCGCGCTCGGTGACGGCGCGGCCAGCCCGATCATCTCGTCGCTGAAGTACTTCCGCGACGAATACGTCGACCATCTGCGACTCGGCGGTTGCCCGTTCGACCCGGCGCGGTCCACGGCGTGGGCAAGGGAGGCAAAGTGACTGCATCACAGAGTGATTCGATGAGGGGTGGTGGCCGGGTGGCGGGTGGGCCTGCATCACAGAGTGATTCGATGAGGGGTGGCGGCCGGACGACGGCTGCGCCCGCAGCCGAAATCAAGAGCGCACCCGCAGCCGTGCCCGCGGATCTGGTGTCGGTCACCATCGACGAGACGACGGTGAGCGTGCCCGCGGGCACCCTGGTGATCCGGGCCGCCGAGCTGATCGGCATCCAGATCCCGCGCTTCTGCGATCATCCGCTGCTCGATCCGGTCGGCGCCTGCCGTCAGTGCATCGTCGAGGTCGAGGGCCAGCGCAAACCGGTCGCCTCCTGCACCATGACCGTCACCGACGGCATGGTGGTGCGGACCCAGCTCACCTCGCCGGTCGCGAACAAGGCGCAGGAGGGTGTGATGGAGCTGCTGCTCATCAACCATCCGCTCGATTGCCCCGTCTGCGACAAGGGCGGTGAGTGCCCGCTGCAGAACCAGGCGATGTCCACCGGCCGCGCCGAGAGCCGGTTCGAGGGCGAGAAACGCACGTATCCCAAGCCGATTCCGCTGTCCAGCGCGGTGCTGCTGGATCGGGAACGCTGCGTGCTGTGCGCGCGCTGCACCCGGTTCTCCCAGCAGGTGGCCGGTGACCCGTTCATCGAACTGCTGGAACGCGGTGCGCTGCAACAGGTCGGCACCGCGCAGGCCGAACCGCTGGATTCCTATTTCTCCGGCAACACCGTGCAGATCTGCCCGGTCGGCGCGCTCACCGGTACCAGCTACCGGTTCCGGGCCCGGCCCTTCGACCTGGTGTCGAGCCCTAATGTGTGTGAGCATTGCGCCTCCGGCTGCGCCCAGCGCACCGACCACCGGCGCGGCAAGGTGCTGCGCCGCCTGGCCGGGGACGACCCGCAGGTCAACGAGGAATGGAACTGCGACAAGGGGCGCTGGGCCTTCGCCTACGCCACCGAGCGCGACCGCCTCACCACCCCGCTTGTCCGCGGCTGGGACGGCAACCTGGCCCCCGCGTCGTGGTCCGAGGCGCTGGCCGCGGCCGCGGAAGGCTTGGCCGCGGCGCACGGCAGCGCGGGTGTGCTGGTCGGCGGGCGGGTCACCCAGGAAGACGCCTACGCCTACGCCAAATTCGCCCGAATCGCGCTGGGCACCAACGACATCGACTTCCGTGCCCGCGCCCACTCGGCGGAGGAGGCAGACTTCCTCGCCGCCCGCGTCGCCGGGCAGGGCATGACGGTGACCTACGACGATCTCGAGACCGCGCCGGTCGTGCTGCTCGTCGGGTTCGAGCCCGAGGAAGAGTCGCCGATCGTCTATCTGCGGTTGCGCAAGGCCGCGCGGCGCCGCCGCCTGCCGATCTATTCGCTGGCCCCGTTCGCCTCCCGCGGTCTGGAGCGGATGGCGGGCAAACTGGTGCGCGCCATGCCCGGTGCCGAACCCCATCTGCTCGACGCCATCCGCGGCGGGGAAAACGGCACTTCCGGAATCGATCCCGGGCAGCTCGCGGATCTCGCCCGGCTGCTGCGCGCATCCGGCGCGGTGATCATGGTCGGCGAGCGGATGGCGGGCATCGCCGGGGCGCTCTCGGCCGCGGTTCGGCTCGCCGACGAGACCGGGGCCGCGCTGGCCTGGGTGCCGCGGCGGGCCGGTGAACGCGGCGCGGTGGCGGCGGGGGCGCTGCCCGGCCTGCTGCCGGGCGGTCGCCCGGTCGTCGATCCGCTTGCCCGGCAACAGGTTCGGGCGGTCTGGAATGTGGCGGACCTGCCGGCCACGCCCGGCCGGGACACCGCGGCGATCCTGGAGGCCGCGCCGGGTCTCGGCGCGCTGGTGATCGGCGGCGTGGACGTCACCGATCTGCCGGACCCGGCCGGCGCCCTCGCCGCCATCGACGCGGCCCGGTTCGTGGTCAGCCTGGAACAGCGGCACAGCTCGGTGACCGAGCGCGCCGACGTGGTCTTCCCGGTGGCCACCGCGATGGAGAAGGCCGGCACCTTCCTCACCTGGGAGGGCAGAGCGCGGCCGTTCGCGGCGGCACTCGGCGACGACATGGTGCGCCGCCAGTCCGCGCCGCTGTCGGATCAGCGGGTGCTGCAGGCCATCGCGGAGGAGATGAAGGTCGGGCTCGACCTGCCCGACACCGACGCCGCGCGTGCCGAACTCGCCGAACTCGGCGGATGGGACGGCGCACCGGTCGCCGCGCCCGCGCATCGGCCGCACCCGCTCACCCAGCCTGCACCGGGCACCGCGGTACTGGCCAGCTGGCGGATGCTGCTCGACGACGGCCGGATGCAGGACGGCGAACCCAACCTCGCGGGCATCGCCCGCCCGGCGGTGGCCCGGCTCTCCGCCACCACGGCGGCCGAAATCGGCGCGGTCACCGACGATCTGGTGACCGTCGCCAGCGCGCACGGCAGCATCACGCTGCCCCTGATGATCAGCGACCTGCCCGACCGGGTGGTCTGGGTGCCGCAACACTCACCCGGCAGCGCGATCGCCGAGCAGTTGGCCACCCAGCCCGGCGGCATCGTCACCCTGCGGCGCGCCGACGAGCGGATGAAGGAGCATCGGCATGAGTGAGCGCAGCGAACGAATCGACCACACAGCGTGCTTCGCTCATGCCGGAGCCGAGCGTAGCGAGGTGCAGGCATGAGTGATCTGAGTCTTTTCGGCCACGATCCGCTGTGGCTGGTGATCGCGAAATCCCTCGCCATCTTCGTCTTCCTGCTGCTCACCCCGATGATCGCGGTGGTCGCGGAACGAAAGATCGTGGCGCGCATGCAGATGCGCATCGGACCGAACCGGATCGGCCCGTACGGGATGTTGCAGAGCATCGCCGACGGCGTGAAGATGGCGCTCAAGGAAGACATCATCCCCGCCATCGTGGACAAGCCGATCTACATTCTGGCGCCGGTCATTTCGCTGATCCCGTCGGTGATGGCGTTCGCGGTGATCCCGTTCGGGCCCGAGGTGTCGGTGCTCGGACATCGCACCGCCCTGCAGCTGACCGACCTGCCGGTCGCGGTGCTCTACATCCTGGCGATCACCTCGATCGGGGTGTACGGGATCGTGCTCGCCGGCTGGTCGTCGGGCTCCACCTATCCGCTGCTCGGCGGGCTGCGCTCGACCGCGCAGGTGATCTCCTACGAGATCGCGATGGCGCTGTGCTTCGCCACCGTGTTCCTGCTCGGCGGCACCATGGCGACCTCCGGCATCGTCGAGGCGCAGGAGGGCACCTGGTATGTCTTCCTGCTGCTGCCCTCGTTCCTCATCTACTGCGTCTCCATGGTCGGCGAGACCAACCGGGCGCCGTTCGACCTGCCCGAAGCCGAAGGCGAACTCGTCGGCGGCTTCCACACCGAGTACTCCTCGCTGAAGTTCGCCATGTTCATGATGGCCGAATACATCAACATGGCAACGGTTTCCGCGCTCGCGACCACGTTGTTCCTGGGTGGCTGGCACGCGCCGTGGCCGCTGAACATGTGGGACGGCGCGAACAGCGGCTGGTGGCCGGTGCTGTGGTTCACCGCCAAGGTGTGGATGTTCCTGTTCGTATTCATCTGGCTGCGCGGCACCCTGCCCCGCCTGCGCTACGACCAGTTCATGAATCTGGGCTGGAAGCTGCTGATCCCGACCTCGCTGCTGTGGGTGATGCTGGTCGCCACCGCCCGCGTGCTGCAGGCCGAGGGCTACGCGGTGCAGACGCCGTTCCTGGTGATCGGCGGTCTGCTGATCTCCGGGCTGATGATCGGCCTGTTCCTGCGGGCCGGACGCCGCGGCGGGGCGGCGCCCCCGGCCGAGCCGGAACCCGCTGTGCCCGGGCCGGATTCGGCCGTGTTCCTGGGTTTCCCGACACCGCCGCTGCCCGAGCGTCCACGTGAACCCGCCAAGGCGGGCCTGCTCGATCCGCTGGCCGGGTTCGCGGTCACCGCGGCGACCATGTTCAAAAAGCCCAACACCGAGTTCTATCCGGAACAGAAGGTGCCGACGGCGCCGCGCTATCACGGGCGGCATCAACTCAACCGGCACCCGGACGGGCTGGAGAAGTGCATCGGCTGCGAGCTGTGCGCCTGGGCGTGTCCCGCCGACGCGATCTTCGTCGAGGGCGCGGACAACACCGAGACGGCCCGCTTCTCTCCCGGGGAACGGTACGGGCAGGTCTATCAGATCAACTACCTGCGCTGCATCGGCTGCGGGCTGTGCATCGAGGCGTGCCCCACTCGCGCGTTGACCATGACCAACGACTACGAGATGACCGACGACAACCGCGCCGACCTCATCTACGAGAAGGACCGCCTGCTCGCGCCGCTGCAGCCCGGCATGACCGCGCCGCCGCACGCGATGTACCCGGGCACCGACGAGGGCGACTACTACCGGGGCAACGTGCCGGGCAACGCGTCGGAATCCAATGGGGCGCATGCGGTCGACGGCTCCGACAGTCCCAAGCAGCCCGCCGTCGCGGGCGTGGAAGGAGGGGCGCGGTGAACGAATTCATCCTTGCCGCAGAGCCACTCACCCGCACCTCCACCGGCGAGGCGGTGAACTTCTGGGTGCTCGCCCCGCTGGCCACCGTCGGCGCGCTGGGCATGGTGTTCGCCCGCAAGGCGGTGCATTCCGCGATCTGCCTGGCCGCGACGATGGTGATCCTGGCCGTGTTCTACATGGCGCAGGACGCGCTGTTCCTCGGCGTGGTGCAGATCGTGGTGTACACCGGCGCGGTCATGATGCTGTTCCTGTTCGTGCTAATGCTGGTCGGCGTCGACTCCGCGGAATCGCTGAAGGAGAACCTGCGCGGCCAGCAGCTCGCGGCGGCCGCGGTGGGGCTCGGCTTCGGGCTGCTCCTGATCAGCGGCATCGCCCGCGGTATCCGCGATTCCGGAATCACCTTCCCGGCCACGGGTTTCGCCGGGCGCGACGTGATCGGCGAACTGGCCGAGCTGATCTTCGTCCGGTACGTGTGGGCGTTCGAGCTCACCGGTGCGCTGCTCATCACCGCCACCATCGGCGCGATGGTGCTGGCGCACCGCGAACAGTTCGGGCCGCGGATCGGGCAGCGGGAGATGTCGATCCGCCGCTTCCGCGAAGCCGGGCACCGGGCCACCCCGCTGCCCACCCCCGGCGTGTACGCCAGGCACAACGCGGTCGACATCCCGGCCCGGCTGCCCGACGGCTCCTTCGAGGAACTCTCGGTCAGCACCATCCTGCGGCACCGCCGCACCCGGGCGTTGACCGAGGCGGCCGTCATCTCGGTCGGCGCCGAGACCCCGAGCGACGAGGAAGGCAAGCGGTGAATCCGGAGAACTATCTGTTCCTGTCGGCCCTGCTGTTCACCATCGGCGCGGCGGGAGTGCTGTTGCGGCGCAACGCCATCGTGGTGTTCATGTGCATCGAGCTGATGCTCAACGCGGTGAACCTCGCGTTCGTCACCTTCGCCCGGTTGCACGCGAACCTGGACGGGCAGGTGTTCGCGTTCTTCACCATGGTGGTCGCGGCGGCCGAGGTCGTGGTCGGCCTGGCCATCATCATGACCATTTTCCGTGCCCGCCGCTCGACCTCGGTCGACGACGCCAACCTGCTGAAGTTCTGATATGGACACGACAGCACTCTGGCTGCTGCCAGCACTGCCGCTCGCCGGCGCCGTGATCCTGCTGCTGAGCGGACGGTTCAGCGACAAATGGGGTCACCTGCTCGGCACCATGATGGCGCTCGGGTCGTTCGTGGTCGCGGGCCTCGCGTTCTTCGGCATGATCGGTCGCGACGGCGACCAACGCGCGGTGCACACCGACCTGTTCCAGTGGGCGCCGGTCGCGGGATTGCAGGTCGACTTCGGCTTGCAGCTCGATCAGTTGTCGATGTGTTTCGCGTTGCTGATCACCGGCGTCGGCTCGCTGATCCACATCTACTCCATCGGTTACATGGCCGACGATCCGGCGCGCCGCCGGTTCTTCGCCTACCTCAACCTGTTCCTCGCGGCCATGCTGCTGCTGGTGCTCGCGAACAACTACCTCGTGCTCTATCTCGGCTGGGAAGGCGTCGGCCTGGCGTCCTACCTGCTGATCGGGTTCTGGCACGAAAAGCCCTCGGCGGCAACGGCGGCCAAGAAGGCGTTCGTCGTCAACCGGGTCGGCGACATGGGGTTGGCGATCGCCATGTTCGTCATGTTCGCGACCTTCGGCTCGATCGACTTCGGCACCGTGTTCGCCGGGGCGCCGCAGGCCGGGGAGGGCACGCTCACCGCGATCGGGTTGCTGCTGCTGCTCGCCGCGTGCGGTAAGTCCGCGCAGGTACCGCTGCAGTCCTGGCTCGGGGACGCGATGGAGGGCCCGACGCCGGTGTCGGCGCTCATCCACGCGGCGACCATGGTGACGGCCGGTGTCTACCTGATCACCCGTTCCGGCCCGATCTTCGACCTGTCGCCGGACGCGCGCCTCGGCGTGGTCCTCGTCGGCGCGGTGACCCTGCTGTTCGGTGCGATCATCGGCTGCGCCAAGGACGACATCAAGAAGGCCCTCGCCGCGTCCACCATGAGCCAGATCGGCTACATGATGCTGGCCGCGGGGCTCGGGCCGGCCGGATACGCGTTCGCCATCATGCACCTGCTCACGCACGGTTTCTTCAAGGCCGGGCTGTTCCTCGGCGCCGGGTCGGTGATGCACGCGATGGACGACGAAACCGATATGCGCCGCTACGGCGGGCTGCGCACCCTGCTGCCGGTCACCTACGTCACCTTCGGGCTCGGCTATCTGGCGATCATCG
>NZ_BAFT02000014.1 GCF_000308475.2 Nocardia brasiliensis NBRC 14402
CGGTGCCGAGGTCACCGAACCACCCAGGCGCTCAGGCAGATTCCGGCGGCCACGACCGCGGGCAGACAGCCGAGCAGCCACTGCCGCAGCCCGGCGGCCCGCTCACCGAGATCCGGCACCGCGCCGGTGAAACCACGCGACAGCATCGCCAGATGCACCCGCTCACCTCTTTCATAGGACCGCAGGAACAGACTGCCCACGCCGCGCGCGGTCGCGCCGGCCTGGCGCAGCGTGCGAGGGTCGTCACCACGCGAGATCCGGGCCAGCCGCATGCGCGCCGCCTCGTCGGCCAGCACATCGACGTAGCGCAGCATCAGCACCACGATGGTGACGATCAGGCCCGGGACACGCAGCCGGGTCAATCCGCCGGGCAGTTCCCGGACCGCGGTGGTCGCCGCCAGCGTCAGCGAAACACCCACGCCGATAGTCCCTTTCGCCACGATGCCCCAGGCCGCGTAGAGGCCCGTCGTGGACAGTGACAGCCCGAGCACCGAGCTGCGCGGCTCGCCCGCCGCGAAGGGCAGCAGCACCGCCAGCACCACGAAAGGCACTTCGATCAGCAGGCGCGGCGCGATCCAGCGCGCCGGGACGCCGATCCACCGCCAGAGCGCGATCAACCCGAGCGCGTAGCAGGCGAAGGGCCAGAACAGCTCTCGCGGTGTCGCGACGACCGCGCACACGGTCAGCACCGCGCAGACGATCTTCACCTCGACCGGTGCTCGGTGCGCGGGCGAGGCGCCGGGCAGATAAAGGCGATTGCTCGTACCGGGCACCTACGGCGATCCCGGCGTCGCGCGTTCGTCTGGTATCTCTCTGTGCGCGCGGACTTCCCGGCCTCGGGCCCGGCCCGCTCGGATCATCCGGAGCACGGCGAACAGGGCGGCGAAGGCGGCGGCCACGCCGAGCACGCCTGCCAACCCGGTGAGTCCGTCGTCGCCGTCGATCGTGTAGTCGGCCAGCGGCGAATTCGCGAACCGGTGCTCCTCGGCGTTCTGCGCGATGCATTCACCGCGCAGTTCTTCGACACCCTCGGTATCCACCACCGTGCAGCCGCGCTGCGTGGTCGCGTCGAGGCCGTCGGGTTGCGAACTGGCCACATAGGACAGCAATCCCGCGATCAGCACCGCGACCGCGGCGAAGGCCCAGAGGAATCCGGTCATGGACACTCGCGCGCGCACCGGCGCTGCGCCACCCCGCACCCGGCGCAGCACATAGACCAGATCGGGGCGCGCGTTGACGACGGCGACCACGGTGATCGCGGTGATGATCCCTTCGCCGACCCCGATCAGCGCATGGGTGATCAGCATGTACCCCGCCACCGCGCCGACCGTCGAGCCCGCCGCACCGCCGATCGCGTACTCCAGCACGAACCCCATTGCGGCGCATACCGTTGCGACGAAGGCGGCGAGGAACGCGACGATGCCGATCCCCGAACGGACGCGGTCGGCAAGCACCGGCAGCAGCCAGCGCGCGACCGAATACCCGACCGCGACACCGATGAGGGCCATATTGGTGATGTTCGTGCCCAGCGCGCTCAACCCGCCGTCGGCGAACAGCAGCGCCTGGACGACGAGCACGATCGCCACGCACAGCGCGCCGACATAGGGCCCGACCAGAATCGCCGCCAATGCCCCGCCCAGGAGGTGACCGCTCACGCCCGGCAGGATCGGGAAGTTGACCATCTGCACCGCGAAGATGAACGCGGCGACCAATCCCGCCATCGGCGCGGCCCGCTCGTCGAGTTCGGCGCGCGCCCGCCAGGCCGCGAAAGCCAGTCCGGCGACAGCGATGGCGGCGAAGAGGGCGCTGGTCGGGACATCGACGATGCCGTCGCTCATATGCATTGCCAACGTACTGCTCACCTCGCGAGACAATACGCGGTCATGTGTTCACATGAACAGGTGTGTACGTGTTCGCTCGCCGGATCGGTCCACGGCGAAGGGCGATCGGCGAGGTGGCAGAGTAGAAGAGTGGCAGTAAGTCCTCCGTTGAATCCCGAGCACGCGCGCCGCGCGGCGTCCGGTTTGGACATCATGGCGATCGAGCACTGGGCGGGCCGGTTCGATCTGCTCTCCGACGCCAACCGCCTGCGCCTGCTGGTCTGCCTGCACTACGCACCCGACATCAGCGTCAGTGATCTGGCCGCCGCCGTCGGCATGTCGGCCACCGCCGCGTCCCAGGCGCTGCGCATCCTGCGCCAGCAGGGCTGGGTCGCCAGCAGCAAGGAAGGCCGGATCGTGCGGTACCGGCTCGCCGACGACACGATCCACCGGCTCCTGCACTGGATCGGCGCCACCCACGCGAGCGAGGCGATGGAGCACGACTTCCCCTGAGCAGGTGGCAGATCGCTCTCAGAGATCGGTGATGCCCGCGCGCTCCGCGGCGAGTTCGGCGCGAACCACCTCCAGCAGCCGCCCGACCCAGCCGCGGCCGGGCCCCCAGAAGCGCGAGAAGTGTTCGTTGGACAGGAGTTTGGCGTCCTGCGTCGTCAGCAGCAGGTCGGCCAGGTGCGGATGCTGCCGGAATTTCGCACGCAGCAGGCCGGTCATCACGGCCAGCCGGGCGTCGGACCAGCCCGGCCGAAGGGGTAGGTCACGAGCCAATTCCGCGGCGCGGTACGGGTTCTCGGCGGCGGCGATATCGGCGCGCGCCGCCTCGTCGGACGTGCTCAGCGCCCAATACGCGTGATCGACGGTGGGATAGGTGGTCCCGCCGACGACGATCGGTGCGGGGTAACGGTTTTGCAGCGCCTCCAGGCCCGGATCGTCCGGCCAGCCGCGGGGATATCCGACGCCGCCGAAGGTGACCGGAAGTGCGTGGGGCTCCTCCGGTCCGTCGGCTGCCCGGCGTTGCGCGGCGGCTTCCCGTTCCCGCTCACACCGGGCGAAGTACTCGACGGCCCAGGCCCGTTCCCGCTCGTCGTCGTCGAACAGCGCGACGATCGGCCGGTCCTTGCGATCCATGTCGCCGAGCGTGTACACCCGCAGGTGCGCTGGGATCGCCAGGTACGCGGCACGCAACGCGGCGCGGTTCTGCTCGTTCGGCTCGGCCAGACAGGTGTCGACGGCCAGCCGACAGCGGGCGCGCGAGTCGGGCCGCCCGGCCAGCCGCTCCACCTCGTCGGCGACCTCGCCGATCAGCTCGTCCGCGTCGATCCACGAGTGCGGGTCGCCGAACGTCCACTGGGCCAGCTCGTGCCCGCTGGCCTTCGCGCCGGCGGGCAAGGTCGTGGCGACCCAGCCAGATCGCACCTTCGCGGCGAATTCGGTCAGGTTCACCAGACCCCAGCAGTCCACCATGCCGTCGGCGTAGATCTTCAGATCGGTCAGGAAGTAGTCGCCGTTGCGAATGAAAGCGTGCCGCCATGTTCCCTCGACGCGCTCGCCGTCGACTTCCCGGTAGGTGCGGTTGAAGACCGTCATGCCGACGACCCTAACGGGAGTCCTTGACCCGCAACAGTTCCGCCGAGACCGGCACCGAATCGGACTTACCGGATTATGACGCGTGTCACCTGGCGACAGAAGTGTTGCAAGGTTAACTTAGATCGCAGAGGTGCTTACCCAATCACTCGGTTCTTGCGCATCAGGAGATGGCGATATGTCAGAAGACTCGAATGCCAAGCAGGACAACAACAACGGCGGGATGGATCGTCGAGCGCTGCTCGGCACCGGCGTCGCCGCCGTAGGCGCGGCCGCACTGGGCGGCGGACTGGTCGGGGCGGCCGCGGCGAGCCCCGCCGACCCACCCGCGCTCGCGAGTGACGGCGCACTCGACAGCAATCTCAACAACGCCTCCCACCTGTTCAAGCTGCGGGCCGCCGAACGGGCGAACTTCGACGGCGGGTACCTGCAGGGGGCGAACGAGGACAATTTCCCTGTGTTGCAAGGCCAGAAGGGGTCGGTGTACTTCGTGCACCTGGAGGGCGGCGGCATTCGGGAACCGCACTGGCATCCCTCGGCGTGGGAACTGAACTACATCATCTCCGGCAAGGCGAAGTGGACGATCCTGGGCACGCACCCGGACGGGACCTATCACAACGACGTCTTCGAGGCCGACCAGGGCGATCTGGTCTTCGCGCCGCAGGGCTATTTCCATTACTTCGAAAATGCCAGTGCCGACACACCTTTGGATGTTCTCGTCACCTTCAATACCAGTGCCAAGGAACCCAACGACGATATCGGCATCGTCGCGACCCTGAACTCACTTCCCCGTGAAGTCCTCGCCGCGTCGTTCGGCATCCCGGTCTCGGCTTTCGCCAACGTTCCCACCGAGATCAAGCCCGTGGTGATCACCCGCCACAAGTAGCCGAGTACCCCGGGCGGCCGTCACGACACCGGCCGCCCGGGGCCAGCAGGTCGGGGAAGCCGGGAACGGCGCGCATCACGGGATCATGGAACGCGACGACCTGGGCAATCCCGGCGGCCGTAACGGAAAGCACGACAATGCCGTTCGCCCGTATCACGCCGTGCTCGTCCCTGCGATACACCGCGGCGGCGGGCTGGCCGTTGGCCGTCGTCGCGAACATTCGCCAGTCACCGGGATCGCCGAGTACGTACGTTTCGAGCGTGCCGAGGCAATGCCGCCGCCCCGCATACCAATCGCGGAACGGTGTGGCCTCCAGGGTGGCGTCCGCGCGCAGCACCTGCTCGAGCATCCGGGCGTCCGCGTGTTCGAAGGCGGCGATGTAGCCGTCGAGCAGTGCACGCGCCCGCTGCTCCGTCGGCTCGAGCAGTCGCTCGCGGGTGGGCGCCACCTCCTGCAGCCGAACCCGAGCGCGTTGCAGGCCGCTCTTCACCGCGGCGGTGGTGGTGCCGAGGATCTCGGCAGTCTCGGCCGCGGAGAACGCCAGCACCTCGCGTAGGAGCAGAATCGCACGCTGGCGGGCAGGCAGATGCTGCAACCCGGCGATCAGCGCCAGCCGCAGCGACTCACGGGCGATCGCGGCCGCGGCCGGATCGTCGGTAGCCGGGGCAAGTAGTGCGTCCGGCAACGGCGTCAACCACGAAACTTCCCCCGGTGCCGTGGGTTTCGGCGCGCGGGGCGGGCCGGTGTACGCGTCTGCCAGGCCGGAGGGCAGCACGCGGATCCCGCGCGGAGCCGCCGCGGTCAGACACACGTTCGTCGCGATCCGGTACAGCCAGACCCGCAACGACGCGCGGCCCTCGAAATCGGCCCGCGCCCGCCACGCCCGCAGATAGGTCTCCTGCACCAGATCCTCGGCGTCGTGGGCGGAGCCGACCATGCGATAGCAGTGCGCGAGCAGTTCCCGCCGGAATCGCTCGGCCTCGGCGGCGAACCGGTCCCGGTCCGCCGCCCGCGTCCGCGACGTCGTCATGCCGGGAGTGTAGGCCGCAGTGCCAGTTTGCCGACAGTGGCGCGGGACTCCAACGCCGCCAAGACCTTCGGGCCGTCGGCCAGATCGTGCACCATGGGGCGCGCGGGCGCGCAGACACCGGCGGCGACGAGCCCGGACAATTCGGCCAGCACCGCACCGAAAATATCCGGCGCGGCTTCGATCAGCACGCCCATGTTCAGCCCGATGACATGAACTTGGTTACGGTACACCAGATCCCAGTTGCTGAGCGTGGCCGTCCCGCCGGCCAGGCCGTACACCACGACCCGACCCGTTACCCGTCGTGCCGCGCCCAAGCCGGCCTCGAGTGCGGCGCCGCCCGCGGATTCGAGCACCAGATCGACGCCGCTACCGCCGGTCAGCGCGCGCACCTGCGCGGCGAGATCCGCGCTGTGGGAGTCCACCACCTGGTCGGCACCGCACGAGCGCACCGTCTCGTGCTTGTCCGGCGCCGCGGCGGCGATGACCGTCGCGCCGTAGTGCTTGGCGAGGAGCACCGCGGCCCGGCCGGTCGCGCCCGCCGCGGCCTGGATCAGCACGGTCTCCCCCGCGGTCAGGCGGCCCAACGGCCGCAGCGCGGCAATGGCGGTGGGCCAGTTCACGCCCAAGCCCAAGGCCTCTGCCGCGGTCCAACCGGGCGGCACCGGCTGGACCGCGGCCGCGGGCAGCACCATGTATTCGGCGAAGGCAGCCTCGCCCACCCCGAACACGCGCGCACCCGGCACGGGCGCGGTCACCTCCGGTCCCAGCGCCACGACTTCGCCTGCGGCCTCGAAACCCGCCAGATAGGGCGGTTGCGGGCCGCCGCGAAAGGTGCCGTAGGACCGCGAGATATCGACAAAATTGACGCCCGCGGCGTCGACTCGGATCAGCACTTCGCCCGGGCCGGGCACCGGTACCGGCACGTCGGCGATCGCGCGCATATCGCGCGGACCGCGCAGCGACGTCTGTTCCAGCGCACGCATCATGGTCGGCACACTCACCGCAACCAGCTCCCTTTACTCGGCTCCATGCGGTCCACTTGCGACGGACCGCATCCGTCGCCTGTGTAGACCTCGATCACCGCGCAAAGGAATCGTTGCCCAGGTCGCGCGCATGCCGACCACCGGCCCGAGGAGGTCGGGCCGGAGGCCGGATATTCGGGGCGATCGGCTAGGCGTGCCCGCCGCCGAGGCCCGGCTTGTGCAGTCGGGGCTGAGGTTCGAAGGTGGGGCGGTCGGTCGTGCGCACCGGTTCCGGCGCGACCACGGCGCCACGGTTGTCCGTACGGATGGCCCGGGCGTCGACCTCGCGGCGCGCGAAGGCGATATCGCGGGCGCTGCGCACCGACAACCGGCCGAGCGAGGTCGCGGCGAAGAACAGGATCAGAGCGCCGAGGCCGTAGAAGAAGGTCAGTTGCAGGAGGGCGCGTTTGAGATCGGAGGATGCGACCGGCTCACCGAGCGCGCCCAGGTTCAGCAGATCTGCCAGGAACGGACCGACGATGAACCACAGACCGGCCGCCGCGGCCAGCCAACCGCCGAAACTGGCGACGAGCCGATTCCGGCTGGTCAACATCAGGAAGCCGCCGACGATCGCGACCACGCCGGGCAGCACCTCGAGCCAGCCGCGCGCCGAAGTCCACACCCACGAGTCGTCCGGGGTGAACGCGAAATCGAAGTACGGTCCGAGGAACGGAATCAGCGCGCCCCAGATTCCCAGCAAGAGCACCGCGAGCCCGCCGAGGGCGCCGCGACTGCGGGGAATCCGCAGGGCCGGGCCGCGGTCGGCAGCAACGTTGTCATCGACGTTCATCAGAGCCTCCATTCGTCGAAGTAACTGCTCCTACCGCCTACCCGCGCCGCACCGAGATATGCATAACCTGCATCAATGAGCCGAAACGCGCCCATCGGGCGATGCGTAACCTGAACGCGTGAGAGTTGTGCACGTCGGCCGCGGGCCCCAACCGAGCTGGGACTTCGCGGCCTCGGCCGCGCCGCCTGGGGCCGCGATCATCGGATACCGCGATCTGGACGGCAGCGGGCTGGATCTGCGGGTCGCGGGGACGACGGCGATCACCGTAGTGATCGGGTTCGGGACACAGGAAGTGCTCGTCGACGACGCGAGCGGGCGGCGCACCCTCGACAGCTTCGTGGCCGGGCTCCCCCTCGACCCGATGCGGGTGCACAGCGCACGCGCCGAATGCGTCGAGCTTCGCCTCTCGCCGTTGCGAGCGTATTCGCTGCTCGGCGTGTCGCCCGCCGAGCTGGGCCGCGGCGCCGTCGCCCTGGAAGATCTGTGGGGGCAGCGCGCCCGGCAGTTGCGCGAACAGCTCGCGTCCGCCCCGAACTGGGACGAGCGTTTCGCTCTGACGAAATCGTTTCTGGCGCAGCAGGACCGGCGATCGCACACGCTCGATCCGGAGGTACTGGCGGGCTGGCACCGCATTCTTGCCGCGCGCGGACAGGTACGGATCGGCGCGCTCGCCGAAGCTCTCGGCTGGAGCCACAAGCGACTGTGGGCGCGGTTCGAATCCCAGATCGGGCTGACGCCCAAGCGCGCGGCGATGCTGGCCCGGTTCCGGTACGCGGTCGACGGCCTGCTCGCCGGCCGTCCCGCCGCCGCGGTCGCGGTGGATTCCGGCTACACCGATCAGGCCCACCTGTGCCGCGACGTATCGATCTTCGCCGCCGATACGCCCGGGGCGTTGCAGACTCACTACCTGCCTACCATCGCGCGGCACCGGTACCAGGCCTGGGGAAAATTCTTCCAATACCGCGCGACCTCGCTCGATCGATAGTGGTGTTCGTCCCGGTGCGGTCGTCCGATCGCCGCCCGGGGCGTCACCCTTCGACAACGAGAGGAAAGCCGTGCACAACACTTTTGATCCCGCGGCACTGCAAGCAGCCCTGGACGCCGTCCACGCCGCAGGACTGCCCGGCGCCTTCGCCGAGGTCCGGGCCGGTGACCGAACCTGGCGCGGCGCAGCCGGAGTCGCCGACCTGGCCACCGGCAGGCCCGTCACCCCCGAGATGCGCCACCGGGTCGGCAGCATCACCAAGACCTTCACCGCCGCCGCGGTGTTACAACAGGTCGAAAACGGCGAAATAGCTTTGGACACACCGATCGGCCACTATCTGCCGCACCTGGTTCCCGGCACGCGCGGCGCAGCGATCACCGTGCGGATGCTGATCAACCACACCAGCGGACTCGCCGAATACCTGCCGCTGGCCTATCCGTCGCTCGCCGCCTTCCCGGCCGTCGGCAAAACAACGCCGAAAAGCCTGGAGGACAACAGGTTCACCCGTTTCCATCCGGTCGAGCTGATCGAATTGGGTGTCGGTGCGCCCGCGGTCGGCGCTCCCGGCGGTACACCCGGCGTGTACTCGAACACGAATTATCTTCTGCTGTGCCAACTTCTGGAGTTGGTGAGCGGTCTGTCCGCGGAGAAGTGCATCACCCGTGACGTCATCGAACGCGCCGGACTGCCGGACACCGAGCTCCCCACCGAGCCCTACCTCACCGGTCCGCATGCCCTGCACTACGAGGCGTGGTTCGGCATGTTCGATCCGCCGCGTGATTTCAGCGTTTTCGACATGTCGTGGGTCGGCCCGTCCGCCTCGCTCATCTCGACCGTCGCGGATATGAACCGCTTCTATCGGCTCCTGCTGGCGGGCGAGATCGTCGGCCCGTCGGCACTGGCACAGATGCAGCAGACCGTTCCGGTCATCTCGTTCGAGGGCAAGACCGTCACCTACGGTCTCGGCCTGCACAAGCTGACCGTGCCCGGTCACGGCGTCTTCTGGGGTCACGACGGCTCTGCCTGGGGCAGCGGGGCAATTGCCATGATCAGCGCCGACGGGCAACGGCAGCTGGCGCTGGCGGTGAACATGCAGCGGTGGAACGAACTCGATTCCGCACAAAATCCGCAACCGCACCCCATCGACTTCGCGCTGCACGCTTTCACCCAACTCGCGCTCGGCGGTTGACCCGACCGGCGACCAGGACGCGCAGGGCGTAAATCATCGTCCGATCGACCGAGTGGGTGCGCACCGGCTCGGTCAGCGGGGCGGCTGCCATTCGATGCGGCCGCCCTGGAAATCCTGGGCGCGGCCGTCGTTGTAGTCGTACTCGTCGCTGATCGGGTACCCGTAGCGGCCGTTCTCCCAGTTCTGGCTCGCCCAGATCTCGCGGATCGCGCCGACCACCACGCGGGCGCCGGTATCGGCCGACCAGTAGATCGAGCCGCCCTCGAAATGCTGGCCGGCGCCGTTGTTCTTGGCCCGGAATTCGTCGGTGGCGGGGAACCCCAGCCGGCCGTCCTCCCAGGACAGCGTCGCCCACTTGTCGCGGATCGCGCCCCAGGTGTTGTGCGCTCCGGTGGCCCGGGACCAATGAATGGTGCCGCCCTCGAAGTGGTTGAAACGCCCCGGTTTCCGGGTGGGCATTTCCCGGCTGGTCGGATACCGCAGAGCACCGTCCTCCCACCCGAGTTCGCCCCATTTGGCGCGGATCGCACCACCGATCTGATTGGCATGCCCGTCGGAAACCAGTGGGTGCCAATAGATCGAACTGTCCTTCTCGAACGCCTGCCAGCGCCCGCCGCGGGAAGCGTCGGACTCCGGGTTCACCGCGATACCGAAGAAGGCGACGCCACCGGCCGCGTCGTATTCGATTCGGATCGCGCCGTAGATCGGATAGGGTTGCGCGGCGGATTCGGCGGGAACCAGGGCGAAGCTGGTGAACACCGCCGCAATGGTGGCAGCACGGGCTGCTCGAACGAGGCTACGCCGACCATGTTTCGAAATTCGCGGACCAGATGACATGGCCCCTCCTTATGCCCCCGGATAATGCCTCCATTTTACTTCCGCCCGGGAACTTTCGACAGGGGGCGACCGGGAAGGGACCAAATCCGCTGTCCGCGTTGCCCACTCACGCGTACGGATCGGTGATCGCGCGCAGCCGGGTCATCGTCCGACGCAATTGACGCATACTCGCGGCTCCGAGTTCCTCGGCCCATTCGGTCTGCACCTGCTCGGCGACCGAGTTCGCGTACGTCGCCCCCGCTATTCCCCGCGCGGTCAGCCGGACGAGGCGGGCGCGGCCGTCGCTGGGGTCCGCGACGCGTTCCACGTAGCCGGCGCGCTCCAGTTGGTCGACCAGAAAGCCCGCGGTCTGCTTGGTCACCTGAGCCCGCTCGGCCAGTTCGGTGAGACGGGTGCCCTCCGCACCGATCTGCGCGACGATCCGGCCCTGCGCGACGGTGAGGTCACCGTAGCCGGACGCCGCCAGTGCCGCGAAGACCCGGTTCTCCATCGATCGGTAGGCGATCATCATCAGCAGACCCACGTTGAGCTGCTCGTCTGCCATCACACTCCTTGACATTAGTACGAGAGACTGACGATACTAGTCAGAGTCACTGACCAATGCTAGCGGGAGGTGCGGCATGCCGACCGAACAAGTCACGCTGGACCGCGAGGACAGCTGGCGGGTCATCGAAGCCCAGCGCCGCGCGATCGCCGACCTGCTCACCGAACTGACCGCCGCCGAATGGGAAAGCCCTTCGCTGTGCGCCGGATGGCGCATCCGCGACGTCGCCGCGCATCTCGCCCTCACCCCGCAGGTCCCGTCGAGCTGGACGATGCTCACCGCCGCGGTCCGGGCGCGCGGCAACTACAACCGGATGGTCGACCAGCTCACCACCGCCTACGCCGAACATCCTGTCGCACAGCTTGTTTCGGGCATCCGCGAGCACGCGGCCGACCGTTCCCTGCCCAAACTCACCAACTACCGCAACATCCTGTTCGACACGATGGTGCACGGCCAGGACATCGCGCTCCCACTCGGCCGCACCCTCGACCTGCCACCACTCGCCGCCGCCGTCGCCACCCAGCGCGCCGCCACCATCGGCTGGCCGGTCTTTCCTCGGCACCGCCTCGACGGCATCCGCCTGTGCGCCACCGACATCGACTGGTCCCACGGCACCGGCCGCGAAATCCACGGCCCCAGCAAAGCCCTGCTCCTCTTCGTCACCGGCCGCACCGCCCTGCA
Organism: Nocardia brasiliensis NBRC 14402; assembly: GCF_000308475.2. Classification (GTDB taxonomy): domain Bacteria; phylum Actinomycetota; class Actinomycetes; order Mycobacteriales; family Mycobacteriaceae; genus Nocardia; species Nocardia brasiliensis. The sequence goes on from NZ_BAFT02000014.1 coordinate 11,384, forward strand.
CCACCACCTCACCACCGAAGGCCTCCCCCTCCACCAAGCCTGACCAGCACCGTGTGATCCCAGCGCTTTTCGTGGCATGATCTATCGCGGAGCTAGGCAGCTCTGGTGAAGACGTGGGGTGTGCGCGATGACAACAGTCGTGGCAGTGGCAGGAATCGCCGGCACTTTGCTCGGGTCGCTGCTCAGCCCCATATTGGCCGATATGTGGCGGCGGCGCGGCGACACCCGGAATTACATCAAGACTTCAAGACTCGCGCCGTACAGCGCTTTCGCCAGTTCTGCGGAGGCACTTCAGCTGCAACTGGACCGACGCGTCGGTGGCCGTTCCCGGGACAGCGAGCTGTTCGACCAACAGGTCGACATCCTCGAAAATGCCCGAGCGCAAATAAATCTCATCGGTTCGCTGCCTGTTCGTGCGTGGGCGTACCGCTGTCGGCTGGCAGTGACGATGCTCGACCGCAGCCTCACCGAAGGCGACGCCGCCAAGAGTTTGCATCACCGGGCCAAGCTCCATGAGGCGATAGCGCAGTTCGCGACGGCGGCGCGCGCAGAGCTCGGCATCGATACCCGGACAGTCGTTGTGCCCGAACAAGCGGCGCTGGGCAGCTTTGCGGATACCGCTCCTGGGCACCTCGAGTGGCTCGCATCCGCACCCGAGCCGCCCGCCATGGAGGCATCGATTGTTCCGCGTACTGAACTATCCCCGTAGCGGGCAGCTTCGACCACTACCGGACTGACCAGCCGGATGGATGGGGGGTTCGGCCGGTTGGGGGATGGTCGGGGGTGGCGGGGCGGGCCTACGCTCAGCGCGGTTGCCGCTCCGGCGCACGGACGGAGCGGTGACCTGTTCTCGCGGTGCATAATTCGCACTCCTGCAAGGTGATGAGGGTAGGCATGAATAGATTTCGCGCGGGCAACCGCGGCGTGCGAGCTGCCGGGCTCGGTGTCGTGGCGACTGTGGCGCTCGGATTGTCGGCTACCGGTGCGGCGCATGCCGATACCTTCGTGCCGCTACCGGACGGGGAACGACTCGGCCCGGGTGTGAAGATCAGTCGCACGCAGGAAAGCGCGCTGGTCTCGCCGTCATTGGCGGCCAACGGAGCCGGACGCGTAGCGTGGCTGACCGGGACGGTCACCGCGGACGTGACGACGACCCCGCAGGGCAAACCCGGCCCCAACAACGGCGCCAAGAACGCGCCGGGCACGAACAACTCCTCGACGCACGGCGCGTCGCGGCTCAGCACGGGGTATATCGTCGGCTGCCAGGTCAGCATCAGCGACAACGCCATTTCCGCGGGCTTGTCCGCCGGCGTCAACCTCACCAGCGGAAAGGTGGGCGGCTCGATCGGTCTGAAACTCGGGCCCGGCCAGGTGGGCTTCGTCGACATCGAGGGCAAGGACATCCTGCGGCCCGGCAGTTACTCGATCGAGTACCGCGACGTCGAGATACAGATCCAGGGGTGTGCGGGATACGCCCAGGCGCGTTCGTACACGGTGGCCGAGATCATCGGCGACAACTACGCCAAGGTCTCTCTCTACGGCCAGCCGTTCAGCATCGGCTGACCCTGAAGCCCCACTCGCGCAACAGCATTAGACCCAAGGATATCTCGATGATCAATCGCACTGCCGTGGCACGCCTGGCCACCGGCGTCGCCGCGACCGCGGCCCTCGGCCTGTGTTCCACCGCCGCCCACGCCGACACCGTCGTCGCGCTGCCCGGCGGCGAACTCACCAAGACGCTGTCGGACGGCACGGTGCTGACGGTCCGGCTGGTCGGCGAATCCGCCACCATCAGTCCGTCCATGGGCGCCACCCCCGTCCACCGCAACGCGTGGGTGTCGGGCTCGGCACAGGTCGAACTGTCCGGCTCCGACGCGGTCGGCGGCAAGATCTATCCCGGTTACGTGGTGGGCTGCCAGGTCACCCTCAAAGGCGGCGGCGTGAACGGCGGCGTCGACGCCAAGACCGACTGGGAGGGCAAGAAACCGGAGATCGGCGGCAAGGCGGGCGGCAACCTCACCCTCGGTCCCGGCCAGGCCAAATCCCTGTATCTGCTCGACCAGGAAGAAGCCGACGACTTCGGCAACGAATCGCACAGCACCCGAAACAAATTCAAGGGCACGAGCGGCAGCGTCACCTGGGCCGATTCCACCATAGGTGTGCACGGCTGTGCGGGCTACGCCCAAGCCCGCGCCTTCGTCCGGGTGAAAGTCGCCACCGCCACGGTGAATTCGGTGGTTACCCTGTGGGGCCGGCCCTTCAGCATCGGCTGACTCATCGATCCACTGGCGCTTGCCTTTTCATCGGTTCGCCGACCCGCACATGCCAGTTCATCCACGCGAACAGCAGCAGGATGCACCCGGTGCCGACCAGTGGCGACGCGACCGCCGCCACCTGCACCGGGCTCGTGAGCACGAGCGCGACCCGCACCATCGATTCCGCGATGAGGCCGATACCCCATACCGCGGCGACGGTGCGGTGTTGTCGCCGGAAAGCCCGCGACTGCCGCCAGGCTTCGTCCCAGCTGAGTCCGTCCGGAACGAAATCCCTACGGATGTAATAGGTCAGCGGCCGCCACAGCGCCAGCGACACCAGGATCACCGCGCCCATCACGGCGGTGATGATCGGATCTTTGAGCAGCACGACCGTGGCATTGCCGGTCAATAGTCCGGCCAGCACGCCGAGCACGAATCGGCTCAGCACGAGAACCGACAGCGCACTCACCCGTCGGTGCCTCAGATAGCCCACCCCGACCCGCAGCGCCGACGCACCGCCCGCGGCGACGAGCGCGACGACATCGGAGACCCCCGCGAGTGTCAGCGCCAGATAGGCGGCGTACGGCACCCCGACGTCGACCACGATCGTCTTGACGACCAGTGTCCCGGAAGTCTTTGCCGGACTTGCTCTCTCATTATCTACCACGGTGATCGCGCCGGCCGGGCAGCGGTCCGCCGCGTCCTCGACCGCGAGCCTGTGCCCTGCCGCCGGTCGCTCCGCCACCAGCCGGACCAGGCCGGTGTCGTCGTCTTGATCGAACACCGCCGCCGCGGCGAGCACGCAATTCCCCGACCCGATACACGCGTTCCGATCCACCTGAATTCGCATGCGCCACTACCACCGCACCGGCAGCGATTGCACGCCGTAGACGATGGAATCCGCTCGGAACACGAGTTCGTCCGGCGCGACGGCCAAGCGCAGCGCGGGAAACCGGCGGGCCAGTTCCGGTAGCGCGATCCGCAGTTCCAAGCGGGCCAGGGGTGCACCGACGCAGTGGTGGATACCGTGACCGAAAGCCAGATGACCGCTGGGCTTCCTGGAAATATCGAAGGTGTCACCGCCGGGCCCCAGGGCAGGGTCGCGGTTCGCGCCGGGAATCGAACAGAGCACCATATCGCCCGCGGCGATCGGCTGGTCACCGATCACCGTGTCCCGCAGTGCCGTTCGCATACCGGGGTGATGCACGATCGAGAGGTAGCGCAGCAGTTCCTCCACCGCCCGATCCGTGCTCGCCGGATCGTTGCGCAGCAGCGTCCACTGATCCGGATGCTCGAGCAACAGCAGGGTGCTCAATGCCAGCATGCTCGCGGTGGTCTCGTGCCCGGCGAGCAGCAGCAGCACGCCGATACCGATCAGGTCCGCGTCGGAGAGGGCGGCGCCGTGCTTGCGAACGAGCATGCCGAGCAAGTCCTCGCCGGGGTCGGCTCGTTGCCTGCGCACCAGTTCCGCCATGTACCAGCGGGATTCGGCCCCGGCCGCAGCACGTTCGAGGTGGCTCAACGACCGATCGAGTTGGGCGGCGCCCCATTGCTGAAACTCGGCGCGGTCGGCGTACGGCACGCCGAGCAGCTCGCAGATCACCAGCGACGGCACCGGCAGCGCGAAGCTCTGGACCAGGTCGACCGGGCAGCCGTGCGCGGCCATCGCGTCCAGATGTTCGGCGACGATCTGCGCGATGCGCGGTTGCAGTCTGCGCATCCGCGTGACCGTGAACTCGGGGGTCAGCACCCGGCGCAGACGCGTGTGCTCCGGCGGATCGGCGACGACGAGCGGTCCGGGTGCGACGTCGGCCATCCGCGCGGCGGCTTGGGCACCGAGCAGCTCGGCGAGGTGCTCGGCCATGCGATCGAACGAATTGCTGTACATCGCAGCATCGTTCAGCACCTGCCGGACATCGTGGTAGCGGGTGACCAGCCACACCGGGACGGCCACCGGCCCCATCGGCAGCTCGACCCGGCTGACCGGCCGGACTTCGCGGCGCCGCACGAGTTCGGCGGTCGGGTCGAATCCTTCTCGTCGTCGATAGAACGGTACGGAGGCGGTGTGCGTCATCGATCGAATCCCATTCACTCAGCACGCAGGATCGCGACAGATAAGCAAGAGTCGACTCTCACTTGTGCCGCTGACCCGAAGGTAGCACAAGTGAGAGTCGACTCTCGTTACACCCGCAGCAGACCGCGTTGATCAGCGAAAACTCAACGGTCGCGGGGTGATTCCGTGGCAGCGGCCGCGTCGAACGGTGGCAGCGCGGTAGCCGCGGCGGGCCGCATCGCGTCCAGCATCAGTGCGAGATAGCGCCGCCACCCCTCACCCGGTCCCCGTCCCGCACTGCCCATCCCGAGGAACATGGCGTCGGCGGCGCCGCCGAGCCGCTGCGCGCCGATCAACATTGTGGTCAGCCGGGGTAGATCGGCGGCGACGAGATCATCGCGCACCACCCCCGCGTCCTGCGCCCGCCGCAACACGACACCGAACGCCTCGAAATATTGTGCGGCCAATCCGGTGAAGATATCCGGCGACTGCGCGGCCGCGATCGTGCGCTGCTCGTCCGCGGCCACCTCGAGCACCACGGTCAGCATGTCGACCATCGCCTGCCACGGATCCGCGGTGTCCGATGCCGCGGCGGTCACCGGCGCGATCGCCTCGTCGAAGCGCCGGGCGAGCACGGCGTGAATCAATTCGTCCCGGTTCGCGAAATGCCGATACAGCGTCGCCTCACCCACTCCGGCACGCCGAGCGACCGCACTCAACTGCGCGTCGGGACCGTGCTCGGCGAACACCGCCCGCGCGGCACCCAGAATGCGCTCGATATTGCGGACCGCGTCGGCGCGCGGCCGCCGCTGAGGAGTCGAGACCATTGCCTCACCTTAGGTCCGGTTCCCGATTCCGCCGACCCGGTGCGGGGCCGCGCGACATAATTGGCGCAGCCGTTGCCGGCAGCTTGCCGCGGCCGCGATATCCGCTGGTGCGTTCGTATCTGTACGGAGGTCGGTGATGGGCGGGAGATCGGCGAGAGCCGACCGGGCACCTGGCACGTTGCTCCACCACGAGCGCTTACCGGAGCAGCTGTGGCCCGCCGGCAGCGCCGTTTGCTATCGGATCCATTACCGCAGCATCGGATACGACGGCACGCGCCGCACCATCGGCGGTTCGGTGTTCGTGCCCGCGGGCGCCGCGCCACCCGGCGGCTGGCCGGTGGTCGGTTACGCGCACGGCACCTGCGGGCTCGCCGATGCCACGGCACCGTCCCGGGCGGGCCTGTCGAAGCTGGAACGGTCGCACGTCGGGGCCTGGTTGTCCGCCGGGTGGGTGGTGGCGGCGACCGACTACGAAGGTCTGGCGACGCCGGGTCCCCATCCATACCTGAACGGGGAGGCGGTGTTCGACGACGTGATCGACGCAGTGCGCGCCGCGCACCAGCTGGCGCACCCGCTGCGCACCGCGTGGATCGTCGTCGGCTTCTCGCAGGGCGGGCACGCTGCCCTGTTCACCGCGATCGCGGCCACCAGGTACGCGCCCGAATTGGACTTCCGCGGCACGGTGGCACTGGCGCCACCGGTGCACGCCACCACCATCATTCAGTTGCAGACCAGCGACGGCACCGGCCCGCTCACCATCTTCGTGCCGTTCCTGCTCGCGGGTCTGCGCACCGGGCGTCCCGACTTCGACGCGCGCGCGTTCCTCACCCCGGCCGGCCGCGCGATGGTCGAGTTCGCCGCGCACGCCTCGCTCGGCCAGATGTTCAAGGCGATCTCCACCGCGACCAACGACCACATCGGCACGACCGACCTGTTGGTGGATCGTCCGCTGATCGCGGCGGTCCTGGACTCGTGCCGGGTCCCGCTCACCCGCCTCGATCGGCCGCTGTTCCTCGCCGCGGGCGGCGTGGACGAGGTGATTCCGCTCGAGGTGGTCGAGCGGTTCGCCGCCGAGCTGCGCGACACCGGCTCGGAACTCACCTACGCCGTATACCCCGACGCCACGCACGCGGCGATGCTCACCGCCGGACTCGACGAAATCCGCACGTGGGCAAGCGATGTGCTCGAGCGACCGCCGACCGGCGCGACCGATCCCGCGCGCTGCGGGTTCGAGCTGCTCGACCGCACCGGCGACGGTTTCCTCACCCGTGACGACTACGACGCCTTCGCCCTGCGCCTGGTGCAGGCGGCCGGCGAGCCACCCGGTTCGGCCAAGGCCCAGGCCGTCCGGCACGGGTACCGCGCGCTGTGGCACGCGGTCCGCGCGGCCGCCGACACCGACGGCGACGGCCGGGTCAGCGCAGCCGAATTCGCCGCCTGGCGCGGTTCCGGCGCCGAGTTCGCCGACGACATCGAGCCGCTGGCGCGCGCCGTCATCGATCTCGCCGATACCGGGGACGGCCTGCTCCAACCAGCCGAGCTGGATCGAATCCTGCTCGGCGGCAACCTCTCCCGAGCCGAGTCGCGCGAGATCTTCGCTCGCCTTGATCGCGACGGCGACGGTGCGGTGAGCGTCGCCGAACTCGTCGACGCGGTGCGCGCCTTCTGTGCGCGGCCCACCCGTGACCAGCCGGGTTACTGGCTGTTCGGGAGGTGCTGACTCGCCGCTACCCGCACCCCTACAGTGGAGCCTTGCGCTGAACGAACACCTGGCGAGCAGAGAGGGCGTGCATGGGGATCGAAGGAGAACGGCTGGGCCTGCCCGCGCTGTGGGCGGTGGCGGCCTGGGGTCTGATCACGGGTGTGTTGTCGGCCCCGGTGGCGGCCGCCCTGGTCGGAGTGGTCTACCGGTTTCCGATCCCGTTCGGCGACCACGCGCAGGGCTTCGGCGAGGCGGGCAACGCGGCCCTGGCATCGGTGTTCTACCTGGTCAAAGGCGAAGGATTCGTGCTCGCCGCGCTCGGTGGCGGTGCGGGCTACCTCATCGCCCGAGCCGTCGGGCCGGGGTTGCTGCGCGCGCTCACGCTCGCCGTCCTGGCGGCTTTCGGCCTGGCACTGCTGGCCGCCCTCGTTCTTGCCGTGCTGTAGCTCAGGGCGTACAGGTGGACGCGCCGCCCGGGCAACCACCGACCACACCGAGCGATCGGGTGGCGGAGGCTGGGCGGGTCGCCCGGCTGTGGTCCAGGCGATCGGCCAGCGACGTCCGCCGGTGCGCCGACGCGCGCAGATAGGCGGTGATCCAGCGCCGGGCCGGGGAGTTCCGTGCCGCTTCCGCGCGCACCACCGGCGCGCCTGGCCGGGCCGAGCCGGCTTGCGCACGAACAGCTTTGACGGCCATGGTGGCCGCGACAGGATTCATTGTCATTCCTTTCCGGATCGTCAGCCGCGCACCGGTCCGGTGCTGGCGCGGACGATCAATTCGGTGGGCAGCACGACTCGCTCCTCGGTGTAGCCGGGGTCGAGCAGCATGCGCCCGAGCAACTGGCCCTTCATCCGGATCGGTTGCCTGATCGTGGTGAGGCCGGCCGTTTCCGCGGCCGAGATGTCGTCGAAACCGGTGACCGAGATATCGCGCCCCGGGGTCAGTCCGCGCCGCCGCATGGCTTCGAGGACACCCAGCGCGAGCACGTCGCCCATCGCGGCGATCGCGGTGGGGCGGTCGCGACGATCCAATACCAATTCGGCAGCGGCGATGCCGGAGTCGACCGAGTTGTGACCGCCGGAGACGACGGTGATCTCGGCATCCGGGCCGAGACCGTCGCGCAGGCCACCGATCCGCAGCCGGGCGTTGTTGTAGAGCACCGACAGGTCGCTGATCTCGCGCACGCCCGGAGCGTCGCGGCCGCAGTCGACGACCGCGGCCACCCGGGTGTGGCCGAGTTTCGCCAAATGCGCACCGACCGCCCTGGTCGCGGCCGCCTCGTCGATCACAACGCGGCGACCCGGAAACTCGTCGTCGGAATGCGCGAACGGCAGGCCCCGGGCCGCGACCACGTCCAGCGCGGGATGATCCGGGTCGACACAGTAGGCCACCACGCCGTCGACCACCGCATTGCGCACCGCCTCGACGGACTCCCGGATGGCCTGCTCGTCGGCGCCGAACTCATAGCGCGGCAACGGGATCAGCAGCAGGCCGGTACTGGTGCGCTCGGCCACCTCGCTCAAACCGGCCAGCAGCCCGACCGCGAACGGGTCGGAGAACGCATAGGACAACTCTTCGGTGAGGATCAGGCCGATCGCGCCCGCCCGCCGGCCGCGCAGCGTCCGCGCCGCCGCGTCGGGACCGGTGTAGCCGAGTTCCCGCGCCGCCGCGAAAATCCGTTCCCGCACCGCGACCGAGAGCTGCTCGGGCCGGTTGTAGGCATTCGAGACCGTCGACAGCGAAACCCCCACCGCCGCCGCAACGGACTTCATGGTCGCTTTGGGTGGCATGCCGGACAACTCCCCTAGGTCTACTGAAACGTTCTACTAGAACGATACAGAAGCCTTTACCCAAAGGCGAGTACTTCTTCCTACCGGGTCGGCGACCCGGCCCGCTGCCGGATCAAGACTGACGGTGGCGCCGGCCGACATGCGCTTCGGACCGCATCCGGTCGACGATGTGCGGGTAGTGCAGCTCGAAGGCGGGACGCTCGGACCGGATTCGGGGCAGCTCGTAGAAGTTGTGCCGCGGCGGCGGGCAGGTGGTGGCCCACTCCAGCGAATTGCCGTACCCCCACGGATCGTCCACGGTGACGACCTGCCCGTAGCGGTAGCTCTTGAAGACGTTCCACAGGAACGGAATCATCGACCCGCCCAGTACGAACGCCCCGATCGTGGAAATCGTGTTGAGCGTGGTGAATCCGTCGCCGGGCAGGTAGTCGGCGTAGCGCCGCGGCATACCCGCGTTGCCGAGCCAATGCTGGGCGAGGAACGTGAGATGGAAGCCGAAAAAGGTGGTCCAGAAATGCCATCTCGCGAGGCGCTCGTCGGCCATGCGCCCGGTGATCTTCGGGAACCAGAAGTAGATGCCGGCGAAGGTGGCGAACACGACGGTGCCGAACAACGTGTAATGGAAGTGCGCGACCACGAAATACGTGTCACTGATGTGGAAGTCCAGCGGTGGGCTGGCCAGGATCACACCGGACAGGCCACCGAATAGGAAGGTCACGAGGAACCCGAGCGAGAACAGCATCGGCGACTCGAAGGTCAGCTGACCGCGCCACATGGTGCCGATCCAGTTGAAGAATTTCACTCCCGTCGGCACCGCGATCAGGAACGTCATCAGCGAAAACCACGGCAGCAGAACAGCTCCCGTGGCGTACATATGATGCGCCCACACCGCCACCGACAGCGCCGCGATGCCCAGGGTCGCGTACACCAGCGCGGTGTAACCGAAGATCGGCTTACGCGCGAACACCGGGAAGATCTCGGACACGATGCCGAAGAACGGCAACGCGATCACATACACCTCGGGATGACCGAAGAACCAGAACAGATGCTGGAACAGGATGACCCCGCCGGTCGCCGGATCGTAGATGTGCCCGCCGAGATGCCGGTCGTAGAACAACGCCAACGCCGCCGCGGTCAGCAGCGGAAACACCATCAGCATCAGCACACTCGCCACGAACACGTTCCAGGTGAAGATCGGCAACCGGAACATCGTCATACCCGGGGCGCGCAGGCACACCACCGTGGTGATCATGTTCACCCCGCCCAGAATCGTGCCGAGCCCCGAGACCCCCACACCGAGAATCCACAGATCCGCGCCCACGCCCGGCGAGTGGATGATATCGGTCAGCGGGACATACGCCGTCCAGCCGAAATCGGCGGCGCCACCTGGGGTCACGAACCCGGCGGTGGCCATCGAGGCGCCGAACAGGTAGAGCCAGTAGCTCAACGCGTTCAACCGCGGGAACGCCACATCCGGAGCTCCGATCTGCAACGGCACCAGGATATTCGCGAAGCCGAAGATGATCGAGGTCGCGTAGAACAGCAACATGATCGTGCCGTGCATGGTGAACAGTTGGTTGTACTGCTCCGGCGAGAGGAACTGCAGACCCGGCCGCGCCAGCTCGCCACGGATCAGCAACCCCATGACACCCGCGATGAGGAAGAACGTCATCGAGGTCACCAGATACATCTGACCCAGCACCTTCGGGTCGGTCGTGGTGACCATCCGGTACAGCGCCGAGCCCTTCGGCAACCGCCGCGCCGGATACGGCCGCCGCGCCACCAATTCCGGTTCCGGCTTGGGAGTTACCGCAGTCACCACACCCTCCTCACACCTCGGCGTCGGTCGCCGTCGGCCCGCGCATCACCCGCGGCCGAGCCGACCGTAAACACCGCGCGTCCCCCGAAACACCCTCTGCGCAAAGGAAATGACCTTCGGCGACCCACCCGATGACCTTCGTCCTCGCGCGCGGGACCTGCGCGGCGGCGAAGCCGGACCGAAGGTCCGCCACGGCAGGGACGAACGACTCTGCCCGCCGTCGCGCGCACGACATAACCTGGTTCCGGTCAGCTGCTTTCGCCCGGCTGACCTGGCGCGAGCCCTACCCCACAGCATTCGGCCGCGCCGCCGTGTTGTTGCCGCCGGGGTCGATCCTTCCCTCGGCGGCAACAACCATGTCCGGGCGAAGCGCTACGGCCACAACGACTTCCGGCATCAAGTGGCCGATCCGGTGGCTCCGTCCGGCGGCGATGGTGACATGACACGATTGGCCAGCGATCCACGGGGTACGGCTGATGAATGCGGGGAGCGCGCTTCGCCGGGACCCTCGCCGATTCAGCAGCAATTCCGCAGGGGAAGGAACGAACGCGATGACAGACACCCTGGTCGATCTGACCGCGGACAGCGGACAGGTCGCACGCCCGGATACCCGAGGGCAATCACCCTGGCGCAGTGGTCATTCCGCTGCCGCGACGGAATGGCGCGACGCCAAAACCGTACTGGTGACCAGGATCACCGGCCCGCGGCAGCTGACGACCGTGCCACGGTTGGTCATTCCCATCGGCGATACCCAGCTCGCCTTCCGGGTGTCGTCGAAATCCGCTGAGGCCGAGCAGTTGGCCCGCGACGGCCGCGTGCTGGTACAGCCGGGCGACCGGCGCGGCACGCCCGCCCTCGGCTCCCATCAGCGGCAGGGCCAGGCCCAGCTGGTGACCGCGGGCACACTGCTCCCCTACGTCGAGTCCGAGATCGCCGCGAAGTACCGGTGGCGAATTCCCATGGCACGCTTCGCCCATCGCCTCGGCCATGGCGACGCACCCTACGCCGACGTCGTCGTGCTGGTCGCCGTGGCCGAGCCGAGCAGCATCCCCATGTTGCCGCAGTAGCGGATTCGCGCACGGCAGATCAGAGCGCCGCCAAACGGTGCAGGTGCTCGGCGAAGAGGCGGCCCGCATCCAGGGTGTGCGCCCGCGTGTCGATCGTGAGCTGCCCGTCGTAGGTCGTTATGACATGCGGCGTGAGGGCCGGCAGCGGCGCGTCGGACATGAGGGGATGGAAGTCTTCGACGGTGAGATCGGCCGGGGTCGGCAGCGGCGGAATCACACCCCAGTTCGTCGAGATCAGCGCTCTGGACAAAGCTTCGGGCGTCAGCAGGAACGCGAGTTCGGCACCGCCGGCGAACAGGGCGCCGGTGGCGATAGACTCGCGCAGCGTGCCGCTGACCGCCCGGGCGAGGGCGAGCAGGTCGCGCTCGCTGTGCGGCTCGGCGGCGAAGTAGGCGATGCTCAACACGTTGGTCCCCTCGGGATATCCGACCCGGGGGCTGAGTCGGCTGCGCAGATCGACGGGATAGGTGTAGTGCAGTGTGTCGATATCGACGCCACGGCTCTGCGCGGTCGCGGCGAGCAACGCCGCCGAGACCAATCCATTGATCGTGGTGCCGTGCTGCCGCCCCGTGGCCAGTAGGGACCGAGTCTCGTTGGCGGACAAGCGGGTACGAATACGTTCGGCCGGAGACGCCGAAGTGCCCGCCGGCGATTCGAGCCAGTCCGTATCCGGCAGTTCGACGGCAGGCGCGGCCGCGACACCGCGCGCCGCGAGCAGGTGCTCGAGTGAATGCGGGTAGGCGTGGCGCGCGGGTGCGACGGACGCGCCTTCGGCGTGCGCGGTGTAGTACTGCCACAGTTCCGACAGCAGGTGCAACGAGTGGTGACCATCGGCGATGGCGTGATGGGTCAGCAGGGTCACCGCGGCCGTATCGTCGCTACCGCGCACCATATGGATCGCCGCTGCGCGGCCGTCCAGGCCCGGCAGCTCGTACAACGGGTCCTCGACCGGACCGGCCACCTCGAACAGCGCGGCCGCGACGTCGGGCACCGTCGCGATGGCGGGCCCGCTCTCGTCATCCTGCACTATCCGGGTGGACAGCACCGGATACGCGCCACGTAGTGTCTCGAAGGCCCGGCCCAGCACAGCGGGGTCGAGCCTGCCGCGCACTCGGGTCGAGTACCCCACGTAGAGCCCGAACCGGAAATACATGAGCTCACTCGGGGCGAGCGGACGAACCAACAGCTGCGACGACGTCATGACACTGCCTCCTTCGACTTCACCTGGGGTCGAGCAGCCCGGAACCGCCGCCCTAACGGCACTGGTAAGGGGAGGTCGGCTAACCACAGGCTAAGCCGAAGTGGCAGACTCTGCCATAACGTCTCAGCAAGCCATAAGGGTAATTTCTGCCACACAACCAGGCAGGACTCGGGACCGTTTGTTTCACGCGCTGCGCCTGCGGACCGTGAGCAAGCGTTGATCTCCCGGTCATTGCGCGCATCATGCCCGCAATACCTGCTGCATACCTTGGGTTGAACCGATAATGGGAGGCCTGAGTTGAGCATGCTGACGCGTAACCGTGACATCGAAAATTGGGATGCCGAGGATGTCGCGGCCTGGGAAGCAGGTGGAAAAGATATCGCCAGACGAAATCTGATCTGGTCGGTCGTCGCCGAGCATGTCGGATTCTCGGTGTGGTCGATCTGGTCGGTGATGGTGCTGTTCATGCCGGCCGAAACCTACGGTATCGACCCGGCCGGCAAGTTCTTCCTGGTCGCGGTGCCGACGCTGGTCGGCGCGATCCTGCGCATTCCGTACACGGTGGCCACCGCGAAATTCGGCGGCCGCAATTGGACCATCTTCAGCGCGGTCCTGCTGCTGATTCCGACGCTGCTCACGCTGTATTTCATCAATCAGCCCGGCACCTCGTACACGACATTTCTGATCGTGGCCGCGTTCGCCGGCGTCGGCGGCGGCAACTTCGCCTCGTCGATGACGAATATCAACGCTTTCTACCCGCAGCGGCTCAAGGGCTGGGCGCTCGGGTTGAACGCGGGCGGCGGCAATATCGGCGTACCGGCGATTCAGCTGCTCGGCCTGCTGATCATCGCGACGCTCGGCAACGACTACGCCTCGCTGATCTGCGCGATCTACCTGGTCCTGGTGGCGGTCGCCGCGCTCGGCGCCGCGCTGTACATGGACAATCTGCGTAATCAGAAGGCCGATCTCGCCGACATGCTCGCGGCACTGAAGGTGCCGCAGTCCTGGGCGATCGCGTTCCTGTACATCGGCACGTTCGGTTCGTTCATCGGTTACAGCTTCGCGTTCGGCCAGGTCCTGCAGATCAGCTTCAAAGCAGGGGGTGACACCGCCGCGCAGGCGGCGCTGCACGCCGCGCAGATCGCGTTCATCGGTCCGCTGCTCGGTTCGCTGGCCCGCCCGTACGGCGGCAAGTGGGCCGACCGGATCGGCGGTAGCAAGGTGACCATGTACGTCTTCGGGGCGATGATGGCGGCGGCGGTCCTGGTCGTGGTGGCGAGCACGCTCGGTGATCGCAACGGCGGCGTCCCGAGTGGCGCGGCGATGGTGACGCTGATCGCCGGATTCATCGCCCTGTTCATTCTGTCCGGTATCGGCAACGGGTCCGTCACCAAGATCATCCCGTCGGTGTTCGACGCCAAGTCCAAGAGCCTGCATCTCCCCCGCGCCGGGCAGGCCGCGTGGGCCCGTAACACCGGCGGCGCGCTCATCGGTTTCGTCGGCGCGATCGGTGCGCTCGGCGGCGTCGGCATCAATCTGATGCTGCGCTCGTCCTACGCCTCCACCAAGTCCGCGACGACCGCGTTCTGGGTCTTCATGGCGTTCTATGTCGCCTGCGCCCTGGTGGTCTGGGCGGTCTTCCTGCGCCGTCCCCGGGCAGGCGCCGAACCCGACGTGGTGGTCGAGGCGGAAGCGTTCGTCCTGGAAGCCGAAGCGGCCGCGCACAGCAGCCGCTGACCTGCCTGCAGCGCTAAAGCCTTGTGCGCCCCGACCTCGGAAGGTCGGGGCGCACAAGGCTTTTCAGGTCTCGGACGGAACTCTCGCCCGCCGGTTCAGCGCCAGCGATCGGGGGTGACGGGAGCATCCCAGGCGCGGGCGTAGCGGCGCGTGTCGGGCGCGCTGGACTGCTTACGGCGGTACACGACGTAGGGGCGGGTCAGATAGCCGATGGGCGCGCTGAACATGTGCACCAGGCGGGTGTAGGGCCAGACGCCGATCAGGACGAGCACGATCAGGCCGTGCAGCTGGAAGGTCCACGGCGTGCCGACCATCAGTTCCGGCTCCGGATGCGGCGTGAAAAGGCTACGGAACCAAGGGGAAACGGTTTCGCGATAGTTGTAAGTACCCCAGACGAGGTTGCTGCCCCAGGTGTTGAGCAGTCCGGTGACCAGCGCTCCGGCCAGCAGGACGTACATCATTTTGTCGTTGGCAGTGGTGGCCTTGCGCACCGCGGGCACGGTGATCCGGCGGTAGAGCAGAATGCCGACGCCGGCGAGCACAGCCACCCCCGCGATCGAACCCGCCGAAACCGCGATCAGGTGATAGGCGTGCTCGGAGATGCCGACCGCGGCCGTCCACGATTGCGGTATCAGCACCCCCAGCACGTGTCCGCCGATCACACCGAGCATGCCGAAGTGGAACAGCGGGCTGCCCAGGCGCAGCAGGCGGCTCTCGTAGACCTGCGAAGACCTTGTGGTCCAGCCGAATTGGTCGTTCCGATAGCGCCACAGGTGGCCGAGAACGAACGAGGTGAACGCCACATACGGCAGGGTCAACCATAGGGTGCTGGTCATCGGCGGCCTTCTCCTTGCGCGAACATCGTGGGATCCATGGCGAACGGCTCGAGTCCCACTTCTTCCTCCGGTGGCCCCTGCGCGGCCAATTCGGCGATCCGCCGCCGGTCCGCGGTGGTCGGCGGCGGCAGCGTGGCCAGCACGGCAGCGAGCACGTCGGCGTACGGAGAACCGCTGTCCGACAACGAGAGCCGGAGCAGCTCCAGCACCGGCACGTGCTCGCCGAGCAAGCGTTCGCCGCCGATCGGGTCGACCGTCGCCGCGAATTCCAGCAGTACCGCCAGGTGATCGGGCAACTCCTCGTCGCCGAGTTCGACGCCCGCCTGCCGGTAGGCGTGTTTGAAGCGGAGCAGCGCCATCCCGCGCTTACGGGTATCGCCGTACGCGTAGAAGGTCAGGTGCATGCTGGAGCGCCGGCGCATGTCGAAAGTGCGGACGTATTCGGCCGCGAGGTCCAGTGGCGCGGCGCCCCGGATATGGGCAAGGAATCCGAGCAGCGGCTCCCGCACCGCGGGCGGCAATTCTGTTGCGGCGTAGAGCAGCTCGTCCGTCATCGCGAGCAGTTGTTCGCTCGGATAGTCGAGCAGCAGCGCGGCGATCCGCCAGACCAGGCGGCGGTCCCGCTCGGCCATGGGCACCGCGGGTTCCGGCCGGCGCCGGACCTTCAGCAGCGCCATGATGGGCTCTTGTTCATTGCGGTGTCCCCGTGGGTGTCGGGGCGGCGAGTGGAGTGCCTTCCGGCACAGCCTCATTGCTTCCGTTCGCCGCCGCGCCGTTTCCGTTCGTGCCGTTGTGCTTTTCCGGGCCGTCGGTGCCGTTCTGCGCTGCGGGCAGCAACCCGCTGGTGCTCTTGCCATCCCAGTTGAGCAGGTTGACGCGAGTGGACTTCTCGTCCGGCGC
>NZ_BAFT02000013.1 GCF_000308475.2 Nocardia brasiliensis NBRC 14402
TCGGCGATTCACACGCCGCCATGTGGAGTCCGGCCTTCGAACAAGTTGCCGAGCAGCGACACTGCGGCTGGAGACGATGAGCAAGGTCACCTGCCCGCTGCTCGAACTGCCCATCACCAGCCCGTACCTGGGTCGGGAGTACACCGAATGCGTGCGGTGGCGCGGCCAGATCATGGCCAGGCTGCGCGCCGAGCGTCCGCGCTTGATCGTGGTGAGCATGTCGCGCCGCTACGGCGGTGACTTCGGCTTCACCACCTACGACCAGGCCTGGCTCGGCAGCCTGACCCGCTTGACCGCACAGCTGCGCGCGACCGGAGCGAGCGTGCTCGTGCTGGGCCCGGTTCCGGATCCGCACAGCAATGCCCCGGCCTGCCTGTCCGGCCATCTCGACGACGCCGTGGCCTGTGCCCCGGCGCGGCCGGTCGCAGTGAACGACGCGGGCATCGCGGCCGAGCGCACGGCGACCGTGGCGGGCGTCGGGCAGTATGCCGACCTGACCGAGCTGTTCTGTACCGCGCAGCGCTGCCCGCTCATCACCGGCAACGCGCTGATCTATCGCGACGACAACCACCTGACCGTCACCTACGCGAAGGCGCTCACCCCGGTACTCGCCGCGCTCGTCGACCGGGCGCTGGCAGCCCCCTGACGCACGAAAGTGGGCCTCGCGGCCGCGAGGCCCACTTCCGTTGCCGCGCTTACTACTTCAGCGTGACATCGTCCGCGCTGTAGTTCCCTTGCCCGTACCAGCCGTGCAGCCAGATCGTGACGCTCTTGGTCGAGGCGCCGGTGGTGAACTGGGTGGACAGCTGCTGGTAGTTACCGCCGGTGCTGGGTGCCCAGGTGGACGCGTCGCTCGTGCCCGTGCCGGAGGCGCCGAGGTAGACGTAGTTGCCGTTCACCCACGCCGCCAGCGTGTAGGTGCGGCCCGGTTCGACGGCGACCGTCTGCGAGCACTGGGCGTTGTCGCTGTCGGTCGGCGTGCCGCCCAACGCGTTCTTACCGCCGTGCACCGGGGTGCTCACGATCGAGCCGAGCGTGCCCGCACATGACCACGGGGACAACGCGCCGCTCTCGAAATCACCGTTGACCACCCCGGAACCCGCGGGCGGGGTCGTGCTGGGCGGGGTGGTCGTGGTCGAGGTCGGCGTGGTCGTCGGGGGTGTGGTCGTCGGTGAGGTGGTGGGCGAAGTCGGCGTCGTGGTGGGCGGGGTGGTCGTCGGCGGGTTGCAGTTCGCGGGCGAACTGTTGACCCCATTGATGACGTGGTTGAACAGCGTCGCCGCCGGATCCAGGTTCTCCAGCGAGTACATCATCGCGCCGCCGAGGCCCTTGCAGTGCATGTAATCCACTTTGGCCTTGATGGATTGCGGTGAGTCACCGCCCCACCAGTTCGTGCCGTCGTAGAAGTAGGCGGCCTGAGCGGTGGTGTCGTAGAACGTGCGCGACGGGTTGTCGACGACTCCGTTCAGCTCCTTGTACATCCGGATGCCGGGTACGTTGCCCGACATCGGTGCGCCGGGCGCGGGCCCCGTCGCGGGCTGGAACAGACCGTGTTCGCTGCCCGCCGGTACGCCGGTCCAACCGCGGTAGTAGAACGGGAAACCGACGGTCAGCTTGTTCGCCGGAAAGCCGCCCGGGATGCCGTAGGAATTGTCACCCGTGGTCCACGCGGTGACCGCCGCATCGATGTTGTACTTCCCGTTGCCCGGCGGGACCGGATTCATCGGATCGTCCGGCCTGCTGTAGATGGGATCCTGGAAGTTGGTCGGCCCCTTCGCATCCCACGCGCCGTGCATGTCGTAGGTCATGAGGTTGACCAGGTCGAGATACTTGCCGAGGTTGGCGGTGTCGTAGTGACGGATCTTGTCCTGACCGGCCGCCACCGCGGCGGTCAGCGCGTAACGCTTGCCGTCGGCTGTGCCCTGCGCGTCCAGTTGTTTACGCAATTCGGCCGTCAGCAAGGTGAAGTTGGCGCGGTCGTTCGGGGACGCGTGATTGCCGAGATGGCCACCGCCGCCGGGATACTCCCAGTCCAGGTCGAGGCCGTCGAAGATGCCTTTACCCGTGCCGGGCCCGCCGTAGCCGTTCTGCTTGGGCAGGTTGCCCTTGATGAACATGTCGATGCAGGACGCGGCGAACTTCTTGCGCGCGGCATCGGTCGCGGCCACGTCGGAGAAGAACTTCGAGTAGGTCCAGCCGCCGATGGACAGCAGCACCTTGAGATTCGGGTGCTTGGCCTTGAGCTGCTTCAACTGCTTGAAGTTGCCGACGATCGGGTCGTCCCATTTGTCGGCGGTGCCGTCGACGCTGCTGGCCGCGTCGAACGTCTTGCCGTAGTCGGCGTACGAATCACCCGCCCCGTCACCGGCATTCGGGTTGTTCTCGTTCTGGTCCGCGGCCTTGTTGGCCTCGAAACAGGTCAGGTCGGTGGGGTGGATGTTGGCGAACGCGTACATGATGTAGTCGAGCTTGCCTGCCATCCCCGACCGGTCGACGTGCTTGGGGTAGAAGGCATTCTGATAGATCGACCACTGGTTGAAGTAGGCGATCTTGGCGCCCCCGGTGGACGGGCCGGTGCTGGCCGTGAGCGTCGGCGTCGCGCTGGTGAGGGTCACCAGGATCGTCGAGACGCCGATCAGAATGGCCGCGACGGAGGCCGCGAGCCAGGGGAATTTTGCCAACCGCATGGGGTTCCTCCCTGAGGTGAGGCGGAATTGGGGCTACCTCGCGCAGCGGTCGAGCGGCGAGGCACAGACACGCACCGACGGGGAGAACCTGCGGGGTGTCAGCTCTGATGTCACCGACGCGGCGGCGGGCCGCGACATCGGCATTCCCGTTCACTTGCCGCGCGGCGGCCCGTCGGGTCGGAGCTGAGCTGGAGCCGAGAACAGTTGTGCGGGTCGATATCTCAGTGACAGCCCGACGATCTTCCGTCGGTGTCCGGACGTCCCGTTGCAGCATGACACGGTAGTGCTCTGCCCGAGCTCCCCAGCGAGACTGGGGAGCTGCGGAAGGCGCTCGGCCGCAATTGAATTCGCGAGCCGCAAGCGGTGCACCGCCGGTCTGCGGGTGGCTGCGCCGCGGAGTGCGCGCCACAGCCGGCTACGCCGGAGCGGCGGGCGCCCGCGGCGCCGTGGCAGAACTTTCTCATCGTGTTTCCTTTCCTGATGCGGCAACGGGCTATCCGCCCACCGCCTTGGTGCCGGCCAAAGTCACGGTCCGGCTGTCCTGCGCGGCGATCGGCGCGGTCTTCACGTGCACCACGCCGCCGCGATCGTTCGGGTCGAACCACCAGCCGCTGTCCGCGCGGTCCAGCTCTGCGCGATCGGCGCAGCGGTTCAGCGCACCGGTCGAGGTCTGCACCGCGGCCGGTGCGGCGGCGGTGTGCACCGCGAGCTGGTAGCGGCGTTGCGCGGGCTGGTCCCGGTAGGACCCGGTCGTCGCGCCGATCGCCACCTCGACGGTGCCGGTCCCGGCATCGGGTGCGCGCACGCCGAACTGCTGGGTGGCCTGCGCGCCGGACCGGTAATCCCTTGTCACACCGTCGTCTTCGGTCAGCGTGAAGCTGCCTGCCCCCTTCGGGTAGATGTCCAGATCGAGCACCCCGCGGTCGCGGGTCTGCCAGGATTTGGTGCCCTGCGCCCACATCGGCACCACTGCGCCCGCGCGGACGAACAGCGGCAGGGTGTCCAGCGGCGCGCGATACCCGTTCACCGTGGTCGGCCCCTGCCAGGTGCGCCCGGTCCAGTAGTCGACCCAGGTGCCCTCCGGCAGATAGATGCCGTCGCGCACCTCGCCGTCGCGATACATCGGCGCGACGAGAAAGTCCTTGCCGGAGAGGAACTCGTAACGCGCCTGGTCGCCCCAGGTGTTCGGGTCGTTCGGGTACTCCAGTGCGAGCGGGCGCACCTGGCCGACGCCGGTGCGATTCGCCTCGACCGCATAGGAATAGGTGTAGGGCAGCAGTCTTTCCTTGAGCTGCAAGTACTTCCGGTTGATCGCGGTGTACGGCTCGCCGTAGCGCCACGGCTGCTTGTCCTTGGGCGCCCACCCGTCCATCGACATGATGGTGGGCAGGAACGCTTTCCACTGCAGATCCCGGGTGTAGGTCTGCGGGCTGCCGCCGAAGATGCCGTCGACGTCGCCGGTGTTGTACGCGATACCCGACATCGTCGCGCCCGCGTAAGTCGGTATCTGCCAGCGGATGTAGTCGTAGGAACCGGCTTGGTCCCCGCTCCACAGCACCGCGCAGCGTTGCGCGCCCGCCCAGCTCACCGGCGTCCACACGAAACCGCGGGCGTCGCTGTTCTCCTCGATACCCCTTGTGTGCCTTGTCGCATCCGTCGAGAGCGAACTGGTAGCCGGGTCCAACCCAGGCGACGTCCAGTTTGCGCACTCGCACACCGGCTTTGACCTCCTCGGCCTGATGCGGCAGGCCGTTCTCGGTCCACAGGCCGAGCTGCATGTTGTTCTTGCGCAGCCCTTCGCCGACCTGCTGCAGATTCTCGTAGCCACAGCCGTAGCCGTCGTTGACCAGCATCCAGCCGTTGGGCATCTCGTTCTTGGTGTAGCCCTCGGCGATGGCGACCGCGTCGAGGGTGTGCCGCTCGCCCCGGTTCGCGTTGTGCAGGTAGCAGTCCGAGTCGCCCATCTCCAGTCCGTAGATCGGCGGCAGGAAGGGCCGCCCGACCAGTCCGGTGTAGGCGGAGATCACCCCTTTCGGGCCCTTGCCGACGACATAGATCGCATCGAATCGCCGCTCGTCGTGCGTGGTCCGCACGGTATCGCCGAAGGTGTAGCTGCCGGGTGCGAAAGTGTTGCGCAGCACGCCGTATTCGTTGCTGGACAGGTAGAACGGCTGCGAATTCGGTGCGCCGCCGTCGTTCCAGTTGTCGTCGGCGAAGATCTTGATCGTCTGATCCCGGTGGCTGAATCGCCCGTTCTGCTCGCCGCCGCCGAAGAACTGTTCCTGCTGTCCGCGACTGAGGCTCTGCGTGGTGGTGTCGCCCTTCCAGGACAGCGGCGACTTCTCGGCCCAGATCTGCGCGGTGTCGGCGCCGTCGTACAACGCGAAACGCAGCGGATGCTTGTACGCGCGCAGCGTGACCTCGCCGGTCGACAGGGCCCAATAGTCGCCTTTGTCTTTGCGTTTCGGGATCGCGGGTGGGGTCTTGCTCGGCAGGACGATCTTGTCGCCGGCCGGATCGGTGAATTTCCCGTCGGGCGCCAGTTGCACGCGCACGGCGCCGGCCTGCGGGAAACTCACCCGCACCGCGGCGGCGCCGGATTTCACAGTGGTGGTGGGGCCGTCGTCGGTGACGCCGCTGATGTCCGCCAGCTGCCCGGAGTCCGCGTCCGCCAGGGCGTCCGGCATGACGACCAGACTGCCCGCAGCGACCAGTAGACCCAGGGTGAGATGTGCGATTCTGCGCATCAAGTGGACCTTTCACGCACGAATGAGCATCGGGTGTGTCCTGCAAGTAGAACCACAACCCGCACCGCAATCTCGACTGGCGACAACTGGGGAATTCCGAAACAAGTGCATCCTGCCTGGTCAGAAGCCTGCGATTGAATTGATACCGAGCGGTTACTCCCTAAGGGACACCTGTTGTCCAGTGGAAAGGAAGCGGTAGTCATGGCCGCGAAATTCGAACTGTTCACGGACAAAGCCGCGAAGACCCGTTGGCGGCTCAAAGCTGCCAACGGTGAGGTCATCGCCGCGAGCCAGGCCTACGAGAGCAAGGCCGCGGCCCGCAACGGCATCGAGTCGGTGCAGAAGAACGCGCCCGGCGCGGCCGTCGACGACCAGACCTAGTCGAGACGCGTCCGCGGCACTGGCGTTCGCGCGACGGGTGCGGCGGTCACGATGCCGAGCCCCAAGTGGTCAGGACTTGGGTCGGGGCGCCGTCGCATCCTTCGCCGACGCAAGCGACATAGCCGTCGGGGCGCAGGAGAACGGCGTCGGCAGCAGGGATTTCGCCGACGCCGGGTACTCGCCACGCGGCCGGTGTGTCGGCGGGCGCGACGTCCACTTCGCCGGGCACCTGAGGGGGTTCCGTTGTTGTTGCGGCACAGCAGCATCGGGCGCCCCGATCGCAGCAGCTGGTTGACTCGGGTCCCACCGTCCAGGTCGAGATCGGGCATTCGGCGTCCGGCCAGTGGGTGAGTTCCCTTGGTGTCGTGGCGGATATCGAGCGCGGTGATCATCAGCCCGAGCCGGTGCCCGACGACGTCCGCATCGATCAGATCGCCGAGGATGCCGCGTAGGGCGTCGACGTATGTACCGGACCGCTGCGGGGTCGTCTGTGCCCTGGTGTTGTGCAGGACTCGCGCGCCGACCGGCAGGCGTTCGGTTTCGTAGCTGTCCAGCACTGCACCGGAAGCGTTGCCGCGCAAGGTGATCGCCAGCTTCCAGCCGAGATTCACCGCGGCCTGCACGCCGAGGTTCAAGCCCTGGCCGTCGGCGGGGTAGTGGATGCGGGCGGCATCGCCCGCGAGGAACACCCGGCCGGGGCGGTAGCGCTGCGCCTGTCGCGCGGCATCGCCGCAATGCGCCACCCAGCGGGGGCTGTGCATCCCGAAGTCGGTGCTCGCGATCTCCCGGTAGTGGTCGCGGAACTGCTCGAAAGTCACTGTCGCGCCCCGATCCAGCACCAGGTCGTGTCGCCGCACGACGAGGCGGTACCAGCCGGGCTGAAACTGCACCGCCGAGAAATCGCCCGCTCCGCCGCGGCGTCCGAAGAACGGATCCGGCGGTGGATCGGCGAGTTCCACATCGGCGAGCATGCCGGTCATGGTGGCCTCGGCGCCCGGAAAGCCGATGCCCGCCGGCTTGCGCACCGCGCTGCGCCCGCCGTCGCAGCCGACCAGGTAGTCGGCGCGGATGCGGTGTGGCCGTGGCTCGTCGACTTCGATCTCGATGCCGTGCGCGTCCTGGGTGAAACCGGCGACGGGGGACGCCCAGTGCACCGGCGCGCCCGATTCCGTTGCCCGCTGGTCGAGTTCGCGTTCGATCACCGATTGCAACACGGCGAGCATGTACGGATAGCGGGTGTCGAAATCGCGAAAGTCCAACGGGAGGGCGCCGAAGTGGCCCGCGTTCATCGTGCGGGCGTGCACGCCACCGGCCCGCGCCTCGCCGGTGCGCGCGGGCAGGCCGTCGAGCAGCAGCACGTCGATGCCCGCCAGCCGTAGCTCGCAAGCCAGCATCAGGCCGGTCGGTCCGGCACCGGCGATGACCACCTCGGTCGTTTCCATGATCGAGGTGGTCATCGCCCAGGCTGCGCTCGATCTCCTCGACGAGGTCGGCCTGGATGGACTGACCATGCGGAAAGTGGCGGCCGCGCTGGACGTACAAGCGCCGGCGCTGTACTGGCATGTCGCAAACAAGCGCGAACTGCTCGACGCCATGGCGCGCAACGTCTTCGTCGCCGCCATCGAAGGGCTGGAAGCGCCGCGCCGGGGGTGAGGACTGGGACGAGTGGGTGATGCGGCTCGCCGATCGGCTGCGCCGGTCGATGCTGCGCTACCGGGACGGTGCGAAGGTGCTCGCGGGCACCTACATCAACGACGAAGCAATGTGGCGCACAGTGGAATTGACGTTGCACACCCTGGAAGACGCGGGCTTCTCGACCGTGGACCGTGATCGTCGCCGGAATCCGCGCCACCCGAACAGATCACCCCACCTGACCATGTCCCGGGCCTGCGCGGTGCGGGGACCAGTCGGCTGATCGGCAACTGGATTTCGAGTATCGGCAATCCCATAGCTATCGAGTTAGCTGGTCCGCTCGCCGGACGCCTACCGACGTGATCGTCGTGTTCGAGCCGTGGCCACCAACGACCAGCCCCGGCGGAGGCGGGGAGGTCGTCGGTGTGCCGCGCCCGCTACTGCGCTGCCGGGTCCGCGGTGCCGGAGGGGTTGTCGATGAGGTAGCGCCAGCGGCCGTCGGCGCCACGCCGCGCGACATCGGTGGCGGTGCCGTGCCGGGTGACCGGCTGACCGTCGGGCGCGGAAACCTCCATGGTCCAGTCGATCAGGAGCAGGGCGATGTCGTCGGCCTGATATGCCTGGCGCAGTGTGGCTTTCATCGACGTCGTCGTTTCGGCGAATTGGGTCAGCGCCGCGGACAGTCCCGCGCCGGAGATCGGATGTCCGGGGCTGGGGACCACGATCCCGGCCGGCTCGTACAGGTCGGCGAGTCCCGCGATATCGCGGGCATTGAACAATTCGACCCAGCGGTCGATGTATCGGCTGAATTCGGCGTGTACAGCCGCGGCTTGGTCATGATTTGTCGTCATAACCCACCCAGCGTAACCGTCGCTGTCGCTGGTGCCGACGACAGCCGAAACCTGCGCGGGGCGTTCGGATTCCGCACCGGCACGTCGCGATGGCGGCACGATCCCCTCGGGTGCGGCATCCGTCAGGACTTCGGGCGGGTGAGGTCGTAGACGGCGACATTGCCGTAGTGCACGGCGGTGTAGTGGGCGGCGACCCAGTCGGCGATGTCTTTGTGGCCGGTGGGCCGCCACAGGCCGTTGTTCGCGGGCGGCTCGTTCGGGATGACGCCCGGCTGGTCGGGAACCTTCCACGCATCCGGCAGCTTCACCTCCTGCGCGAGGTAGTAGGTCACCTGGTGGGTGCGGACGAGGTTTTCGAAATCGGCGAGGCTCGGCACCGGGTCGGCGGAGGTGAAACCGCCGATCGCGATGACCGGGGTGTGACTGGCCAGCTCGAGGCTCGCCGCGACCGAGGACCGGTCCACCGCCGCGGACCAGGGCGTAGTGGTGTCGCGAAGCAGCGCGGCGACCGGCGGTTCGGTGGCGCCGTCGACGAATGCGGTGACCGTTCGTCGGATCTGGTTGGCCGGACCGGGCTTTTCGGGCTTGGCCGGACCGACGGACGGGCTGCCGCCGACATGCTCCTGCGGCAGGGTGGCCGTGGCGTACGCGGTGGTGCCACCGAGCCCGGCGAGCACCCCGGCGACAACCAGCACCGGAATCGCCCGGTTGCGCAATCGCCGTGACACGGCGGGGGACACGCTCGCGAGCAATCCGAGCGCGGCGAGCGACGATATCGCGAGCACCGTCCAGCGCAACCACGGCAGCCACTCGGCATTTCGGCCGAGCAGCACGAAAGCCCAACCGCCGGTGGCGAAAATCAGCGCCGCAGCGCCGATCCGGCCGAACACCACGGTGCGTTGCCGCCACACCTCGTGCACACCGAGGGCGAACATCCCGGCCACGGCGGGCCCGATCGCGAGTGTGTAGTACGCGTGCATGCCGCCCTGCATGGTGCTGAACGCGATGCCGTCGATGAGCAACCACAGTCCGAAAACCAGTGCGGCGCCCCGCACC
The DNA here is from genome assembly GCF_000308475.2 of Nocardia brasiliensis NBRC 14402. Lineage (GTDB taxonomy): Bacteria > Actinomycetota > Actinomycetes > Mycobacteriales > Mycobacteriaceae > Nocardia > Nocardia brasiliensis. The sequence goes on from NZ_BAFT02000013.1 coordinate 9,355, forward strand.
GGGTCGGTCCGCGGCGCGCGCCGGCGCGACACCAGCACGAGCCCGAACGCCAGCAGCGCGGCGGGCAGCAGCCAGGAGATCTCGAACCCGATCTCGCCGGTGAACAGTCTGGTCGGGCCCGATCCGCCGCCGAAGCCGAAACCGGTGCCCACCGACCGCGGCATCTCGTAACCAGGCGGCAGCTCGAAAGGGTTGGCGCCCCGGTGATTGTGGCCGAGGAACCGCGCGAACCCGTTGTAGCCGAGCACCAGATCCATGAACGTGTTGTTCGTCGACCCGGCCAGATACGGTCGTGCCGTGGCGGGCCACAGCAGCGTCAGCACCACATACCAGCCGGACGAGACGACCAGCGCGGCCGTCGCGTCGACCAGGTGCCACAACCGATTCCGCAGTGTGGTCGGCGCGACGATCAGATAGGTGAGCCCGAGCGCGGGCACCACCATCAGCCCCTCGAGCATCTTCGCCAGGAACGCGAACCCCAGCGCGACGCCCGCCAGGATCAGCCACCGCACGCTCGCGTGGCGCAACGCCCGGATCGTGCAGTAGGCGCCCGCGGTCATCAGCAGCACCATCACCGCGTCCGGGTTGTTGAACCGGAACATCAACGCCACCACCGGCGTTGCCGCGAGCACGGCGCCCGCGAGCAACCCCGCCCCGCGACTACCGGTGGCGCGGGTGACCGCGGCGTACAGCAGGGTCACCGCCGCGACGGCCATCAACGCCTGGGGGACGAGCATGCTCGCGCTGCTGAAACCGAACAGCTGACCCGACAGTCCCATGACCCATTGGGACACCGGCGGTTTGTCGACGGTGATGAAGTTGCCGGGATCCAGCGAGCCGAACAGCAGCGCCTCCCAGTTCCGGGAACCGGCCCAGGTGGCGGCGGCGTAGAAGTTGTTGCCCATGCCGTTGACGGTGATGTGCCAGAGGTAGGCGGCCGCCGTGCCGGTCAGCAGCGCGGCCAGACCGGCTCGCTCCCAGCGGTGCGCCGGTGGCAATGTGTCCGGTGGGGTGGGGGTCGCCGAGTCGGTCGCAGGGGGCAGGGCGGCGCTGATCGCGGTCACCGCAGGAGCATGACCGGCACAGCGGTGAGGACCCTGGGTGCATCCTGGCAATGTGCTGTGAACGCGCCGGACATGCGAACGGCCGCACGGATCGCCGTGCGGCCGTTCATCTGTCGGGGGCGCTCAGATCTTGCGGATGACCGTGACGACCTTGCCGAGCACCTGCGCGTCGTTGCCCGGGATCGGTTCGAACACCGGGTTGTGCGGCATCAGCCAGACGTCCTTGCCGGTGCGCTTGAACGTCTTCACCGTCGCCTCGCCGTCGATCATGGCGGCGACGATATCGCCGTTGTCGGCGACGTTCTGCTGGCGCACCACCACCCAGTCGCCGTCGCAGATCGCGGCGTCGATCATCGACTGACCGACGACCTTCAACAGGAACAGCGAACCCTCGCCGACCAATTCGCGGGGCAGCGGGAACACGTCCTCCACCGCCTGCTCGGCCAGGATCGGACCACCGGCGGCGATCCGGCCGAGCACCGGCACGAAGGTCGGGGTCGGCCTGCCGGAATCGGCGGTGGCGCCGTCGGTTTCGTCGACCGGGGCGATATGCAGGCTGGTGACCGCGCGCCCCACCTCGTCCAAGCCGCGAACATCGACCGCGCGTGGACGATTCGGGTCGCGCCGCAGGAATCCCTTGCGCTCCAAGGCTCGAAGCTGGTGGGCGACCGAGGAGGTGGAGGTGAGGCCCACGGCGTCACCGATCTCCCGGATGCTCGGCGGGTAACCCCGCTCGCTCACCGAGGAGCGGATCACCTCCAGCACTTTGCGCTGACGCACGGTGAGATCCGCCCCGGAAATCGCCGAGTCGGCGCCGCCTTCGCTCTCGTCGCCCGTGTCGTCTGTCTGCCTCACCGCAACCGCCCTTCCGTGCTGTGTCCGGGCGGATTCGCTGCCCGGCAAATCTCGTGCTCGGCTTGTCGAGAATTTCGTCTTTTTGAATCTAGACCGGTCGGGCCCATGTTTCAAACATCTGTTCGAGGAGTGTCGGGCGTTTCTGCTGACTTTGTCGGTGGCTCGTGGTAGAAATCGAACATCAGTTCTTCGAACACCTGAGCGAACAGCATCGAACATGGCACCCATCAGCGGCACCGAAAAACAGCCCCACCGAAGCGTCCAGCTCGACCGAACCAGCTCGACCACAGACGGAGCACCCACCACGGAGGTTTGTCCGATGAGCACTGCGATCAGCGATATCAAGACGGAGATCGGCGCGACACGCAAGAGCGTCGCGCTGCGTGTCGCCGACGACCTCGAGCGCCGCGAGGTCGGTGCGGACGAGATCGACCAGGCCTTCGCCACGGTGCCCAGGGTGCATCGCGGCACCCTGCGCACCCGGGCGCTGGACTCGACACGTTCCGTTGTGGATCGCCGCCCGCCCAGTGCGCGCCCCCGCGGCGGGGTCGTCGTGTACGACCGGGGCACAAGGACTTCCGCAGTCCGCCGCGCCCGTGGTGTGCACCCCGGTGAGCTGGTCGAGCAGGCGCAGGTCGGGTTCGCGGTCCTGGCCGTCGCGGCGTTGCTCAGTGCATTGGTGGTGGCGGCGCTGATCACCCTCGCCCATCTGCGGGCTGGGGATTGGGGTGGGGAGATGTCCCCGGCGCCTGCGGAGCATTCGTTGTCCGTTGCGGGAGGGGTGGGAGTGGGGCTGTCCCAAGGTGTTCCGGCGGTGCGTTGATTGGGCGTTCGGGGTGGGCGGTCGCCGGGGGTGACGGGGTGAGTGGGCGCGGGAGTGGTTGCGGCGGGTCGTCGGCTTTAGGGTGGTGCAGCCTGCGGGCTGCGTGCTTGAAGGGTGGTGGGGTTCGGGTGGGGTGGGGTGGACGAATGAAGTGTTGCGGCGGGTCGTCGGCTTTGGTTGTGGTGCACCCCTGCGGGCTTGAAGGGGTTCGGGAGCGTGGGGTGGGTGTGGGCGAACGGGAGCGGTTGCGGCGTTGGCGTGGTGCATCCCTGCGGGTTTGACGGGGGTTCGGGCGGGCTGGACTGGCGGGCGTGAGCCTTGGCCTCGCGGAGGTTTGCGGGGGT
>NZ_BAFT02000012.1 GCF_000308475.2 Nocardia brasiliensis NBRC 14402
ACGCCACAGGAGAAGTCGAAACGAATCAACCTGCTCGACTGGGACGGGTCGAGTACCGCCGGTCTGATGCCCGCCACCACCGACGTCCACGTGCCGGACGGTGCGGCCCGATGACCATTCTGAAACTGCGCCGCCGTCCCGAGCCCACCGTCGCCATGGCTGAACGGGATCGACACCTGATCTGGCGGCTGGCCGCGTTGCTGCTCGACTACCCGAGCGACTCGCTGCTCGCGATGACGGATCGATTGAATTGTGCCGCAGCTGAATTGCCGGACGACCTCGGAACCGGCTTGGCTCGGTTCCTCGAATATCTGAGCGGCACACCGCCGTTGGCACTCGCCGCCGCCTACGTCGAGACGTTCGACCTGCGCCGCCGCGCCAGTATGCACCTGACCTACTACGCCTACGGCGATACCCGCAAGCGCGGGATGGCGTTGTTGCGTTTCAAGCACGCTTACCGGCAGGCAGGTGCCGAACTCGCCGACACCGAACTGCCCGACCACCTGCCGGTGGTCCTGGAATTCGCCGCGACGGTCGACCCGATCGGCGGCGAACGCTTGCTCGGCGAGCATGTACCGGTGCTCGAGCTGCTCCGGCTCTCGCTGACGGACAGCGGTTCTCCGTACGCCGACGTGCTCGCGGCCGTGCTGGCCACGCTGCCGCCGCCGACCACCGCGGACCGGCGGCGGATCGCGGAACTTGCCGCGCAGGGCCCACCCGAGGAAGAGGTCGGGCTCGTCCCCTTCGCGACGGACCCGTCGATGTTCGCCGACTCGGAAGGACGCCGATGAACCTGACCCCGCACCTGCCGATCGCGCTGTGGCTGATCCTGCCCTACATCGCGTTCACCTCGTTCGCGCTCGGCCACCTGTGGCGCTACCGGAACGACCAATTCGGCTGGACCACCCGGTCCTCACAGCTGTACGAGAGCCGGCTGCTCCGGCTCGGCAGCCCGCTGTTCCATTTCGGCATGCTCGGGGTGATCGGCGGCCACGTCATGGGTCTGCTGATCCCGCAATCCTGGACCGACGCGCTCGGCATCCCCGAATACGACTATCACCTGTGCGCCGTGCTGTGCGGGTCGGTGGCCGGACTCGCGGTCCTCGCGGGCGTCGCCATCCTGCTCTACCGTCGCCTCACCGTCCCGGCGGTACGCAAAGCCACCACCGGTAACGACAAGCTCATGTACGGCCTGCTCGCCGCCGCACTGATCACCGGCATGCTGAATACCTGGGGCAGCAACGTCTTCTGGGGCGTCTACAACTACCGTGCCACCGTATCCCCTTGGTTCCGTAGCCTTTTTACTCTCGACCCGCGACCCGACCTGATGGTCGACACCCCGTGGACCTTTCAGCTGCACGGTCTCGTCGTCCTGGTGCTCATCGGCATCTGGCCCTACACCCGGCTGGTGCACATGTTCAGCGCGCCCCTCGGCTATCTGACGCGCCCCTACATCGTCTATCGCAGCAAGGCCGCCGAGGCGAGCACCAAGAGCAGCTACGCCCGTGCCTGGCGCGCACCCGTCACGCCGCAGCGCTGGCGCTGATCACGTTTCGGCACAACCGAATTCACCGCAGTGCGGCGACCACCTTCGCGATCCGGCGGGTGCGGGTGTCCTCGCGCTTGGCGTCGACGACCGACGTGACGTGTTCGCGGCGGCGCGAATAAGACAGCTCGTCGAAGGCCGCACGCAGGCCGGCGGTGTGCAAGGCGGCGGCGAGGTCGTCCGGTACCTCGACCGTACGCTCGGCGTCGTCGCGCTCGACGGTGACGAGCACGGTGTCACCAGGCCCCTTACCCAGCTGGGTGCGGATCGCTTTCAGCACACCCAGGCACGGTCCCGACCCCATGTCCACAATGGAACCGCGATATTCGATGCCGTCGAAAGTGGCGCGGACCGGGACGCGCCCGCCGCCCAGCGCGGCCGACACTGCCGCGGGGACGGCGACGAACGCACCGCCGCCGAGCGCCGACTCGACCGTTCCCACGAATTCCGCCATGCGGCCAACCTACTCCTGAACAGGGCAGACGAGGCCCGCGCGCGAATCTGCGCGGGCCTCGTCGGCGGCGGCCTCAGGCGTTGTCGTAGGCGTCCTGGAGGGTTTTGATGTCCAGCTTGGACATGCTGCGCAAGGCGGTGCCCACCGCGATGGTCTTGGCCGGGTCGTCGCCTGCCAGCAGCTTCGGCAAGGCCGTGGGGACGATCTGCCAGGACAGTCCGAAACGGTCGGTCAGCCAGCCGCACGGGCCCGGCGCGCCGCCCTCGGTGAGGGCGTCCCACAGGCGGTCGACCTCGTCCTGGGTTTCCACGATCACCTGCAACGACGCGGCGTCGGTCAGTGGGTGTCCGGGTCCGCCGTTCATCAGGGTGACGGCGTGGCCGTCGAGGTCGAGGGTGACGACCAGCGCCGAACCGTCCGCGTTGCGGGCGACGTCGGTGATCGCCGAGTTCGGCAGCACCGAGGTGTAGTGGGTGGCCGCTTCTTCGGCGGCGTTGTCGAACCAGAAGAAGGTGTTGACGGACATGCTGTGCTCCTTGCGTATCGGTGACTTGCTGTCACCCTCTGGTCGGAGCCGGGTCGACGCCTTCGACGTATCTCGTCGAAAAACTTCTAAAAATTTTCCGGAACACGTTGAGCTGGCCTTTCAGCGCTGCGGGAGCTGATCGAGGTACGGGCGGACGGCTTTTTCGGCAGCCGCCGGATAGTCCAGGTTCTGACTCGCGGCAACTGTCTTGGCGAGATCGGCGAACAGGTCCGCGGTGGCCTGGGCCTGGCGCAGCGGGTCGCCGATCGCGAAGATCGCTTCGACGCGCTGCCACACGCCCGGCGCGGCCCAGTCCCGCATCTTCGTGCCGCCGTGCCAGACGTCGTGCCCGGCGCCGTGGTGCGTCACCGCGTGCCATTCGATCATGGTCAGCAGCAAGTCCTTGGTCTCCTGATCCCGGGAGCGCACCACCCACAGGTCCCCGCGCGCCGAATACCTTGGCAGGTGCGCGATCTCGAACCAGAATTCCGCGCAGTGCGCCGTGAACTCCTGCTGATCCGGTAATTCCAGCACCGGGCTCGCCCCGGTCGCCGCGGGCAGCCGCGCCGCGATCCCGTCGCGATCGAACAGCACCTGGTAGCCCCGCTCGTGCAGTTCGTCCAGCCCGTCCGCGGCGAATTCGCTCAGCAGATCCACCGGCAGTATCTGGAAGTCCGCCTTCACCCCACCGTCGAAGAACACCAGGTGCGCCGGGTTGTCATACGGCCCCTCCAGCTCGATGTTCACCCACACCTCCCCCAACTCCCGCACCCACCCGTCATCCCCCGCGTACCGCTCGGGATCCGTCGTGAACACCTCGACGTCATGATCCGACAACGCGTCCACCGCCCCGCCGACCCGCCCCCGCGACCCCGTCCGCAACACCACCCGCACATCCCCCCGCCCCCGAGCCCACTCCACCACCCGCATCACAAACCCGTCGTCCATCCCCCGATCGTCCCCCACCCGCACTCCCACAACCACCCGCCAACTGGCTGAACCCCACCCCCACACCCCGGCAGCCCCCACAGACCATCCACACCCTTCACAAGCCTCGCACCCCCTGTGAACCGTACGAACGCTCTGTGAGCCCCACCTATCTGTCGCTTGGTCCGCAACTACCCCCAACTTGCCGGCCCCGGGGATACGGACCACCTCCGGTGGCTCAGGCCATCAGCCGGCCTCGCGCAGCCGATCGAACCCCACGTTGAGCCGCAGGTACAGGGCCTCGGCAAGGCGCTCCAGCATCGGGATCGTCGGCATCGTGCCGCCCGCCTCGAAGCGAGCGATCGCAGGCTGCTTCGAACCCGCCCGCGCCGCCAGTTCCGCCTGGGTGAGGCCGAGTTCTTCGCGCCGCTCACGGACGGCGGCACCGAGATCGAATCGAATCCGCGCCGCCTCGTAGCCTGCACCTGCGCCGGGCCGACTCATCACCTCGTCACGAATATCGGTCCAGCTCTTCCCTTCACCCATGGATTTCTTTTCTCCACGGTATGTACCAGCCCTCTGCTTTGCTCAACCTATAACAGGGATGTTATGTCGCGCGGGGGCCGAGCCGAACGGTGGGACGGCTAGGCGCAGGGTGGGGTGGGGGCGTCTTGGAAGAGGGGGTGGGCGGTGGGTGGGGCGTAGACGACGTCGAGGATCAAGGGGGTGGAGCCTTGGTTGCGGCCGATGTGGACGTTCCAGGCGCCTTCGGGTTCGTAGATGAAATCGCCGGGGTGGTAGGTGGGGCCGGTGCAGTCGGGGCCGGGGTGGGTGAGGGTGCCGGCGCGGATGAAACCGAAGACGGGGCCGTCGTGGTAGTGCCAACCGGTGGAACCGCCTGGAGCGATGGTGATTTCGCGCACCACGAGATCGGTGCCCGCGACGAACGGGAGCAGCCCCGCCGGGATCTGGGCTTGGGCGAGGGTGACGGCGGTGATGTCGGTGCCGGGGGTGGCGTTGGCGGTGACGCCGCCGCAGACGGCCGCGCCGAGCACGATCGCCGCGCCGACCACGCGCAGGAATGGCCTCATCGCCGGAGCGTAACCGGGGCGGCAACGGTTACGGAATGCGATTTGTCGCGATTGCCGGAAAGGCACTGAAGGTGGTGAAGGGAAAGTTCACGAATTGTTCGCGCAGTGCCTGCGGTGTCGAGTTGCCCGCGACGGGCGGGCCGTACAGCATGATGCGAATGCCGTCGCATCCGCTGAACCCCGCAGGCGATATTCCGGATACCGGAATCCCGGCCGAGCTTTCCGCCGAGATGACCATGGCCGAGCAGCATGATTGGCACCGGAACTATCTGCGACGGCATCCGGTGTCGCGGCGCAATATTCTGCGCGGCGCGGCCGCGGCGGCCGCCGTCGCCGCGGTGGGCACGTCGCCGTTCGGCAGGCGCGCCTACGCGCAGGACGCGCAACTGGCGGTCGGTGGTCGCCACGTCGGCTTCGGACCGGACGCGGCGAGTCAGCTGCGTTTCGCCGGTCAGCTGTCCCGGCGCCCCGCGGGGACCAAGGTCTTTCTCGACCACGGCCCGACTCCGGCGCTCGGCGCGACGGTGGAGGCCGAGGTGCGCAACCTGCTCACTCAGGTGCCGCGCAGCGACGGCGGTGTGCTCGCGGCCGAACAGTTCTACGCGCACGCGCCGGTGGACGGTCTGCCCGGCCGGTTGCCGCATTTCTACCGCTGGCGCACCTCGGACGGGTTCGCCGGTGATATCCGCGCCGCGGCCCCCGCGATGCCGACCGCACGAGCGGCGCTGGTGCCGTTCCGGTTCACTATGATGGGCGATCAGGGCACCGACGAAACCCCGGCTCAGCCGCCGGGCGTCGCACCCGGCGATTATGACGACAAATACTACAAAGCGGACAATGATCCGTCGGTACCGCACGCCACGAATGTGCTGCGCCAAATCGCCGCCGCCGAACCGGATTTCCATATCCTGGCCGGCGATATCGCCTATGCCGATCCGTCCGGCGCGGGTAAACCGAACCAATTCGTTCCGCACGGCGGCAAACTCACGTCCGGCTTCGACAAGTTCAATCCGTATGTCTGGGACGTGTACTTCGGCGCGATCGAGAACAGCGCGGCGCAGACACCGTGGATGTTCGCGACCGGCAACCACGACATGGAGGCGACCTACGGCGCGCTCGGCTACGGCGGGCACGCGGCGCGGCTCGACTTCCCCGGCAACGGGCCCGCCGGTTGCCCTTCGGCGTATTCGTTCACCTACGGCAATGTCGCGGTGCTTTCGCTGGACGCCAACGACATCTCCTACGAGATCCGCGCCAACACCGGGTATTCCGGTGGGGCGCAGACGAGTTGGGTGGAACGCACGCTGGCCGCCTATCGGGCCGATCCCGAGATCGATTTCCTGGTCTGCTTCTTCCACCACTGCGCCTATTCGACCACCGAGGCGCACGCCAGCGACGGCGGCGTCCGCGACGCCTGGGTCGCGCTGTTCGACCGGTACCAGGTGGATCTGGTGTTGCAGGGGCACAATCACGTCTTCGAACGCACCGACCCGATCCGCGGCAATGCCGCGACGAAGGTGGCGGGCGACAACTCGATCGTCTATCCGGAGTCGGACGGCACCGTCTACTACACGGTCGGCGGCGGTGGCCGTCCCCGCTACGAATTCCAGCCCGGATCGCAGGAGTCCTACCGCGGCAACGAATTACCGGATACGACGGTGCCGAACAGTTACGTGTGGGTACCCGGCGGCGGCAAGCGGGCGGAAGCGGCGCCGTGGTCGCGGGTGCGGTTCCGCAACTACTCGTTCCTGCGCGTGGACGTGCGGCCCGGCATCTTCGCCAGCGAGATGGACGTGGTGGCGGTCGACGAATACGGCCGCGAATTCGACAAGCTCAC
>NZ_BAFT02000011.1 GCF_000308475.2 Nocardia brasiliensis NBRC 14402
GTGGTGGCGCGGCTGCGGCTCTTGTTCCGCGGTTCGCGCTCGTGCACCACGGTGTTCGGCGGGTCGTCTTCGGTGACGTCGGTGGCGTCGCCGGAATCACCGGCGACCTTGCGCCGCCGCCGCCGACGCCGGCGGCGGCTGGAACCGTCGCCCGCGTTCTCGTCGTCGTCGGCATCGGCATTGTCGTCGGCCGCATCGGTCGACTCCGCGGTGTCGGCGTGCTCGGCGGGCTGCTCGTCGTCGGAATCCGACTCGGCCTCGCCGTCGTTGTCGTTCTCGTCGTCGGCGTCGCTGTGCTGTTCACCACGACCGCGGCCGCGGCCCCGGCGGCCACGCCGCCTGCGGCGCGGCTGATCGTCGCCGTCATGCTGCTGGTCGGCCGGGTCCTGCTCGTCCTCGACGGTCTCGGGCTCTTCCTCGACCTGCTCGACCACCGGCTCTTCGCGGCGGGTCTCCCGCTCGGTGCGGCGCTTGCGGCGGGCCTGCTCGGCCGCGGCGGCGTCCGGCGGCAAGAACAGCGGCGCCTGCACCACGGCGGCGGACTCGAAGACCACCGGCGCGGCGACGTGCGGCTCTTCCCGGACGGGATGGGTGAACAGCTGGATCGACGGCTGATGCGCGACCTCGCTCGGCCGCTCGGAGCCGGCCGACCCGACGATCGGGTCGGGTGCGGAGAAGACGAGGCCGCCGTGGCCACGGCTCGGCGGCGACTCGACGATCTCGGCCTGCTGCTCGACCGGAGCCGCGGCGGCGGGCGCCGAAGGTTCCGCGGGCGGGGCCGCCTGGGTTTCCTGCGTCGGGGCAGCCGGAGTCTCGGCGACCGGGGTCGCGGTGGGGGTCTCCCCCTCCGGCGGGCCGAGCGCGTCGCGGACGGATTCCGCGATCGCCCGGTCGACGTTGGATTGCGCGCTGCGCGCGTCAGCTCCCAGCTCGGTGAGCTTGGCCAGGATGCGCTTGCTCGTTACTCCCAGGCGCTTGGCGAGTGCATGAACTCGGATCCGCTCCGGCAATTGTTCCGCATCCTGTGGTGTTGTTCCCGATGGCTCTTGTTCGGCCACGAAGTCTCCTCGGACCCCCGGGCGCGTCCCTCCCGGTAAGGAGTGACGCGGCCGACGCGGGGGCACTGTCCGTTCGCCTCACGCCGCTCGGCGCAAGGTCATCTGGTCTCGCCCCGCATGTCCGGTTATCACCATGTCGATCGTCGGTTGGGCTAACTGGTCACGCGGCGCCTGGCTGTTGGCTGAACTCCACGGTGTGAGCGCTCATCCAGCGTGCCGACGCGAACAGCGAGCCCGCGCAACCGGGCCTTTTGTCCGTGGCAGCGATGATCGGCATCGAACCGCGGTGTGTCATCCGGTTGCGATCGTCCCGATCATCCGCGTACCTGCGCGAACAGTCGGCATCAACAGCAACCGCTTCCAAGTATCCCACACCACGCGCGGCGAGTACGCCGCGGCGCACGGCTCGCTTCGCTGACGCTCAGCTTCGCCGCACGCCGGGGGCGCTGTTGCCTTCGGTTCACTCGCTCACGTCAGCGGTCTGCCGCCATTGGTGTCGATGGCCCGGCCGCGGCAGTCGCGCGCGACCGGGCGGGCTCGGCAACTGTCGGTTAGATGCGGAACTCGGGGAACCAGAGAGCAATCTCTCGTTTGGCGGATTCGGGCGAGTCGGACCCGTGCACCAGGTTCTCCTGGGTCTCCAGGGCGAAGTCGCCACGCACGCTGCCGGGCACGGCCTTCTCGACCGGGTCGGTGCCGCCGGCGATCTGCCGGAACGCCGCGATGGCGCGCGGCCCCTCCAGGATGGCCGCGACGACCGGGCCGGAGGTGATGAATTCGATCAGGGAGCCGAAGAACGGCTTCTCGGCGTGCTCGGCGTAGTGGCCCTTGGCCAGGTCCTCGGACACGTGCTTCAGTTCGAGAGCCGCGATCTTCAGGCCCTTGCGCTCGATGCGTACCAGCACCTCGCCGACGAGGCCACGGGCCACACCGTCCGGCTTGATGAGTACCAACGTCTGCTCAGTCACGGCGACACTCTAACCGGCACCCCCGCCGGGTACCGAACCCGCGGTTCCGTCGCGGCCGCGACGGACCTTCCCCGGGCCCGATTCAGGAGGAACGCGGGAGCCGCTGGCTCGGCAGCAAACCCTTCTCGATCCGGCCGCGCACGTCCGCGCGCAGCACCAGGATGAAGCCCCACACCACGGCGAAGACGATGCCGATGATGCCGATGGAGAGATGGATGAAGGTGCCGAGCAGCACCAGAACCTGCAGGCCCAGATTGAACGGCATCGCCCAGGAGCGGCCCTGCAGTCCGGCGCCGAGGAACATCACGATGGCGAGCACGACGAGGTAGGTCCCCGACCACCAGGTCACCCCGCCGCCGACCGAACCGACGACCGGCAGCGCGAGCAGCACCACGATCGCCTCGAGCACGAGAGTGCCCGCCATGACGCCGCGGAAACCCTTCCACGGGTCCGTGGCGGGCGGTGGCACCGAACCGGTCTCCTCGGTCATGCCGGGTCCTTTCCGAACAGTGCGCGCGTCGCGCCCGCGGTCACCACCGAGCCGGTCACCACGACGCCCGCGCCGGATACCATCTCCCCGGCCTCACCGACCTCTTCGGCGATGGCGATGGCGGATTCCAGCGCGTCCGGCAGGGTCGAGGCGGTGATCACGCGCTCGTCGCCGAAGCGCTGGACCGCGAGATCGGCGAGCACGTCCACGTCCATCGCGCGCGGGGAACCGTTGCTGGTCACGACGACTTCGTCGAACACCGGCTCCAGCGCGCTGAGGATGCCGTCGGCGTCCTTGTCTGCCAGTACCGCGACCACACCGACCAGCTTACGGAAGTCGAACTCCGCGGTGAGGGTGGCCGCGAGGGCCTGCGCGCCCGCGGGATTGTGCGCGGCGTCGATGAAGATGGTGGGCGCGTTGCGCATCCGCTCGAGCCGGCCCGGACTGGTCACGTTCGCGAAACCCGCACGCACGGCGTCGATGTCGAGCTGCCGGTCGGCGCCCGCGCCGAAGAAGGCCTCGACCGCGGCGAGCGCGAGTACCGCGTTGCGCGCCTGGTGCTCGCCGTGCAGCGGCAGGAAGATCTCGTCGTAAACGCCACCGAGACCCTGTAATTCGAGCTGCTGGCCGCCGACCGCGATCTGGCGGGCGAGCACCCGGAATTCGCCGCCCTCGCGGGCCACCGCGGCGTCGACCTCGACGGCGCGGCGCAGCAGCACGTCCATCGCCTCCGGGTCCTGCTCCGCGATGATCGCGACGGTGTCGCGCGGGATCAGCAGGTCCGGTGCGCGTTTGATGATGCCGGCCTTCTCCCCCGCGATGCTGGTGAGATCGGTGCCGAGAAAGTCGGTGTGGTCCATGCCGATCGGGGTGATCACCGCGATCTGCCCATCGATCACATTGGTGGCGTCCCAGGTGCCGCCCAGGCCGGTCTCCACCACCGCGACATCGATCGGCGCTTCGGCGAACGCCGCGAACGCCATACCGGTGAGCACCTCGAACTTGCTCATCGGCGGGCCGCCCGCGTCGGCCGACTGCGCGTCGATCATCTCGATGAACGGCACCAGCTCGCGGTAGGTCTCCACGTACTGGGCCGGGCTGATCGGCGCGTTGTCGATGCTGATCCGCTCGGTGGCCAGTTGCAGGTGCGGGCTGGTGATCCGGCCCGTGCGCCGATGCAGCGCGGTGAGCAGGGCGTCGATCATCCTGGTCACCGAGGTCTTGCCGTTGGTGCCCGCCACGTGGATCGCCGGATAGCTGTGCTGCGGCGAGCCGAGCAGATCCATCAGGGTGGCGATCCGGGTGAGCGAGGGCTCGATCTTGGTTTCCGGCCAGCGGGTGTCGAGTTCGGCCTCCACCAACGCCATTTCGGCGAGTTCCACCGGCGACGGACCGGAACTCAGCCGCGGCCCCGCCGCCGGGTGCCGCAGTTCGTCGCCGTATTGCGGCTCCGGTTCGTGGTTCATTTGCCGCTCAGTTCCGCGAGCCGGGCGCTGATCCGGGCCACCTCGGCGGTGGCGATCTCTTGCCGCGTCTTGATCTTGGCGACCACCGGTTCCGGCGCCTTGGCGAGGAAGGCCTCGTTGCCGAGCTTGGCCGTGGTGGTGGCCACCTCCTTCTCCGCGACGCCCAGATCCTTTTCCAGGCGGCGACGTTCGGCATCCAGGTCGACGGCGCCGGAGGTGTCCAGCTCCACCGTGACGGTGGCCGCGCTCAACCGGACCTCCAGCGAGGCGGTCGCCGCGAAATCGGCGCCGGGCTCGGTGAGCCGGGCCAGGTTCGCCACCGGCGCGTGCAGGTCGGTCAGCCCGGCCGCGTCGAGACCGTTGAGTTTGGCCGCCACCTTCTGCTTGTCCGCCAGACCCTGGTCGCTGCGGAACCTGCGGATCTCGGTGATGAGCCGCTGAGTGTCCGAAATTCGTTGCGCGGAAACCTGATCGGTCGGCACGCCGGTGGCCTGCGGCCAGGCCGCGACCACCAGGGATTCGCCGCCGGTCAGCGCCTGCCACAGCGATTCGGTGACGAACGGGATGACCGGGTGCAGCAGCCGCAGCACCGCGTCCAGCACGGTGCCGAGCACCACCCTGGTCGATTCGGCGCGGGTCTGCTCGGCCGCGAACTGCACCTTGGTCAATTCCAGGTACCAGTCACACAATTCGTCCCAGGCGAAGTGGTACAGCGCCTCGCAGGCCTTGCTGAACTCGTAGGCGTCGAAGGCCGAATCCACTTCGGCGCGTACCTCTTCGAGCCGGTCCAGGATCCAGCGGTCGGCATCGGTGAGCGTGGCACGATCCGGCAGCGCCCCGGTGTGCGCGCCGTTCATGAGCGCGAACTTGGTGGCGTTGAACAGCTTCGTCACGAAGCTGCGCGAGGCGAGCGCGTGCTGCTCACCGACCGCCGCGTCGCTGCCCGGCTGGGCACCGCGCGCCAGCGTGAAACGCACTGTGTCCGCGCCGTATTCGTTGATCCACACCAGCGGATCGATGCCGTTGCCGCGCGACTTGGACATCTTCTTGCCGTACTGATCGCGGATCAGGCCGTGCAGGAACACATCTTTGAACGGCACCTGGCGCGCACCGTTCTTGCCCGCGGTGAGCACCGGGTCCTCGGCCACGAAGGTGCCGAACATCATCATCCGGGCCACCCAGAAGAACAGGATGTCGTAGCCGGTGACGAGCACGTTCGTCGGATAGAACTTTTCCAGTTCCGGCGTGGCGTCGGGCCAGCCCAGCGTGGAGAAGGGCCACAGCCCGGAGGAGAACCAGGTGTCGAGCACGTCCGGGTCCTGCACATAGCCCTCGGGCGCGGTCTCGTCGGGACCGACGCACAGCACCTCGCCCTCGGGGCCGTACCAGATCGGGATGCGGTGACCCCACCACAGCTGCCGCGAGATGCACCAGTCGTGCATGTTGTCGACCCAGTCGAACCAGCGCGGCTCGGAGCTGGCCGGGTGAATCACGGTGTCGCCGTTGCGCACCGCGTCACCCGCGGCCTTGGCCAGCGACTCGACCTTGACCCACCACTGCATGGACAGACGCGGTTCGATCGGCTCACCGCTGCGTTCGGAATGCCCGACGCTGTGCAGGTACGGCCGCTTCTCGGCGACCACCCGGCCCTCGGCGGCGAGCCGCTCGCGCACCGCGACGCGCGCTTCGAAGCGGTCCATGCCGTCGAATTCGGTTCCGGTATCGACGATCCGGCCGCGCTCGTCCATGATGTTCGGCATCGGCAGGCTGTGCCGCACGCCCATCTCGAAGTCGTTCGGATCGTGGGCGGGGGTGATCTTCACTGCGCCGGAACCGAATTCGGGATCTACGTAGTCGTCGGCGATGATCGGGATCTGCCGGCCGGTGATGGGGTGTTCCAGGGTGGTGCCGACGAGCGCCCGGTAGCGCGGGTCCTCCGGGTGCACGGCCACCGCGGTGTCGCCGAGCATCGTCTCGACGCGGGTGGTCGCGACGATCACGTGCGGTTCGTTGTCGTCGAGCGAGCCGTACCGCAGCGAGACCAGCTCGCCTTCGACGTCCTCGTACTTGACCTCGATATCGGAGATGGCGGTGCGCAGCGCGGGCGACCAGTTGACCAGTCGCTCGGCGCGGTAGATCAGCCCGGCGTCGTAGAGCCGTTTGAAGATCGTCTGCACGGCGCGGGACAGGCCGTCGTCGAGGGTGAATCGGTCCCGGCTCCAGTCGACGCCGTCGCCGAGCGCGCGCATCTGCCACTGGATGGCGCCACCGGATTCGCGCTTCCAGTCCCACACCTTGTCGATGAACAGCTCGCGGCCGAAGTCTTCCTTGGTCTTGCCGTCGACGGCCAGCTGCTTCTCCACCACCGTCTGGGTAGAGATTCCGGCGTGGTCCATGCCGGGCAGCCACAGCACCTCGTAGCCCTGCATGCGCTTGCGGCGGGTGAGGGTGTCCATCAGGGTGTGGTCGAGGGCATGGCCGATGTGCAGGTTGCCGGTGACGTTCGGCGGGGGTAGCACGATGGAGTACGGCGGCTTGTCGCTGGTGACGTCCGCCTCGAAATAGCCAGCGGCTACCCAGCGCTCGTACATCGAGGCCTCTACCTCGCCGGGGTTCCAGCTCTTGGGAAGGGCATCGGCACGATTACGTGGATTGTCAGGGGCTGCGCTGGTCACCCGACGATTCTAGTAGTCGGGCTCAACGGATTTCCGCAGGGGCGGGGGCTGCGCGCACAAACAAAAAGTAAGGCGGAGTCTTCGGTGGATGAGGGACACCGAAGACTCCGCCTACAAGTCATAGCTTACCGTCCCAGCTGGAAGTGCTCCGGAATCCATACGGAATTCTCAGCTTCGGGCGGTACCTCCCCGGCTAACCCGTCGAAACGGGCATTTGGGCGGCCGCCAGGGCCAGATCGCCGTTGATGTCGACCGCCGCGGTGTAGCCCGCACCCGCCGCCACGACCACCTGAGCCGCGGCGTTCGCGACGTTCCCCGCAGCCCAGACTCCGGGCACGCTGGTGCGCCCCGCGGGGTCGGCGACCACCCATCCTTTGTCGTCGAATTCGCAGCCGAGCCCGTGCAACAGATCGGCCTCCGGCACAAAACGCGGCGCGACGAACAGCGCCGCGCGCGCAACGGTCCGGCCGTCGGTCAGTTCCACTGCGCGCAACGTGCCGTCGACCACCAGCCGGGCGACCGTTCCCTCGACGATCCGCACGCCCACCGCGGCGAGCCGCGCACGGTCGGCGTCGGACAGTTCCATGGTGTGCGGGAACAGGACCACGTCGTCGGACCATTGCGGCAGCAGCAACGCTAGGTGCAGCACCCGGGGGTCCGCCCCGCCGAGCAGACCCAGCGGCTGGTCGCGCACTTCGTAGCCGTGACAGTACGGGCAGTGCAGCACCTCGGCGCCCCACCGTTCCCGCACGCCGGGCAGGTCGGGCAGTTCATCGCGCAGACCGGTCGCGATCAGCAACCGGCGTGCCGTCAGCACCCGGCCGCTCGCCAGCCGGACGGTGAAATCCGCACTGCCCTCGATCTTTTCGGCCTTCGTCACGAAGTCGTCGATCAGCTCGCCCCCGTAGCCCGCGACCTCGGCCGCACCGACGGACAGCAGTTCGCCCGGCGGCATGCCGTCCCGCGAAAGGAAGCCGTGCATGTGCTCGGCGGGCGCGTTGCGCGCCGGTCCCCCGCGCACCACCGCGACCCGGCGCCGCGACCTGGTCAGCACCAGCGCCGCGGACAGTCCCGCCGCGCCCCCGCCGACCACCACTACCTCGTATGTCTCGTTCATCAGTGATCACCTCCGCCGACAGCGTGCCGTTCCGCGTCCTGTTACGGCAACCAATATTGCCAATTCCGGGAAATCGGGGTGCACTGGAGTGATGGAGAACCAGCCGACCATCGCCGCGACCCTCGCCGACATCGGTCCCCGGCTCAAAGCGGCGCGCACCCAGCGCAAAGTCACCTTGACCGCCTTGGCCGAGACGACCGGGATCTCCAAGAGCACACTGTCGCGGCTGGAATCCGGCCAGCGCCGCGCCAGCCTCGAATTGCTGCTGCCGATCGCGCAGGCCCTGCAGGTACCGCTCGACGAACTCGTCGCCGCCCCCCGGAACGCCGATCCGCGGGTGCACGCTTCCGCGCGGAAGATCAACGGTATCACCGTCTTTCCGCTCACCCGGCAGCCCGGACCGTTGCAGGCCTTCAAGATGGTGCTGCCCGCCGATCGCACCGAACCGGAGGTGCGGGTGCACGAGGGCTACGAGTGGCTCTATGTGCTGTCCGGCCAGTTGCGGATGATCCTCGGCGAGCACGATGTCGTCCTCGGGCCCGGTGAAGCCGCCGAATTCGATACCCGCCAACCGCATTGGTTCGGCAGTACCGGCCGCGGTCCGGTGGAATTGCTCAGCCTCTTCGGCAGTCAGGGCGAGCGGATGCACCTGCGGGCCAGGCCCCGGCGCGGCCGCGCGGATTGATCACAATTCGACCGTGTCCGTATTGTCCGTTCTTGCCAGATCGGCTCGAGATGCGGACGCTGGAGAGTGTGAACGCATCCGGTAGTCGCCTTCAGGGGAATCTCAGTGAAAAACCAGGGTATTCCCCGTTGCGACGCCGAAGACGTTTGGGGACGCTGGAAGAGGTGAAGCCCCCGCTCGACACGTACGCCGACGAAGCCGTGCTCCCGCTCGCCGAACCCGCGCTACCCGCCGAGGCCGACTGGCCGCCCGCGGACCTGCTCGCCACCGAAGTGGTGCCGCCCGTCTTCACCCCCGACGCAGTGCACGACCTGCGGGGTCGTTCCATCGATGAATTGCAGTACCCCGCAACCGCGGCCCTGGTCGTCGCGGGTTTGCCGGGTGCGGGCAAGAGCACCGTGCTGCGCCGCTTCTTCGGGACCGACACCGACGCCGAGCAGCCGTGCGGCGGACCGGAAGGTTCGGTGGTGCTCGATTCACTACAGGTCCGCAATCGGTTGCGGCATCGGCTCGGCTGGCTGCCCTACGCGCTGTGGCGGCCCGTGGTGCACGTCGCACATTTCGCCGGAATCCATGCGGCACTGCGCGATACGGACGGTCCGGTGGTGATCCACGACTGCGCCACCGTCGGGTGGGCGCGGCGGGTGATCTCGTTCTGGGCCGCCGGATACGGCCGCGAACTGCACGTGATCCTGCTCGACGTGCCCGCCACCGTGGCCAAGGCCGGTCAGCACGCGCGGGGACGACGCTCCAACCGAATGACGTTCGTGCTGCACTGCTTTCGCTGGCGGCAGCTGATGGACCGGTTGCGCTCCGGGCAGACCATGCGGCCCGCGCCGGAGTCGCTGGTGATCGTCGACCGGCGCACGGTCAACCGGATGCGCCGAGTCACCTTCGCCGCGTAGCGGATTACCCGCTCACGGCACCAGCACGGTGAGCGCGCCGCGCACGGCGCGCACCGTGATCGGCAGCGCGCCCGCCGGTTCACCGTCCGCCGTGGCCGGGGTATCGGGCGCGGTGAGCGTGATCTCCGCGGCGCGATACTGGGTGACCTTCGGGTGGATCTGCCGCTTGCCCGCCGACAGGGCGGGCAGCAGCCGCAGCATCTCGCGGCGCGACAGCGCGCCGACGACCGTCAGATCGAGTAGCCCGTCGTCCATTTCCGCATCCGGACAGATCAGCATGCCGCCGCCATAGGTGCGGGTGTTGCCGATCGCGACCATCACCGCGTCGATCTCCAGGTTCGAACCGCCGCCTGGGTTGGTCAGTCCGTCGGTGACCGCGCCGGTCAACGCCACCCGGTAGGGCACCGGGAACAGGCGCGAGATCTCGGCCAGTGCCGCCACGGTGTAGCGCATACGGCCTTTCGGCCAGCTCATCCGGTTCGCGCGCAGGCTGACCCTGGCGTCGAACCCGGTGCCGGACACGGTGGCGAACCAGGTCGGCGCCGAACCCGGTACCGGCGCGTCGATCCGGCCGAGGTCGATGGCGCGCTCGCGCCCATCGAGCACGACATCGGCCGCGGCCACCGGATCCTCGGTGGGGATGCCGAGCTCCCTGGCGAGATCGTTGCCGGTGCCCGCCGGGATCATGCCGAGCGGCACACCCGATTCGGCGACGGCCGCGAGGATCACGTTGACCAGACCGTCGCCGCCGATGCAGACCACCGCGGCCGGGCGATCCCGTTCGATCGAATCCCGGACCTGCTGTACCGATTCGGCGGCGGAGGGCGCCCGCACCTCGGTGATCACGACGCCACGGGCACGCAGCCGTGCCAGCGCCGCATCCGCGACGTCGTGGCCCTTGCCGTGCCCGGACCGCGGATTGGTCACGACGGTGACCGAACGCCCGCTGCGGGATGAATCCTGTGTCACGGAACCAGCTTTCCAGGATTGAGGATGCCCGCGGGATCCAGTTCGGCTTTCACCGCGCGCAGCACGCGCACCCCGAGCTCGCCGATCTCGGCGGGCAGCCAAGGCCGATGATCGGTACCGACCGCGTGGTGATGGGTGATGGTGCCGCCCGCCGCCACGATCGCGTCGCCGACGGCCAGTTTCGCGGTGTGCCACTGGGCGATCGGATCGTCGAGTTGCTTGGCGACGATGGTGAAGTACAGTGAGGCGCCCGTCGGGTAGGTGTGCGAGATGTGGCACATGACCAGCGGCGGGGTGCCCTGACCGGCGAGTGAATCGGTGAGCGCCGCGGTGACTTTCGCTTTGAGCACCGGCACGTTCGACCAGATCGTCGCGGTCTCCAGGGTTTCGCACAGCACGCCGACATCGAGCAGTGCGTCACGCATGTACGGCGCGCCGAAGCGGCCGTGTTCCCATTCCCGGGCCGGAGTTTCGCCGAGATCGGTGCCGCCCGCCGCGGCCAGCAACGCACCCGCCTCGGCACTGCGCGCCGCGACGTGCGCCGCGCTGCCTTCGAACGTGGTGATGGCCAGGCAGCCGGTGACGGCATTGCCGCCGATATCGCCCGCGCGCGCGAGGTTGATGCCGGTTTCGGCCTCGTCGGACAGGCGCAGCACGGTCGGCGCCGCCCCCGTCTGCACCACCGAACGCAGTGCGGCGGCGCCGGTTTCGAAGTCTGGGAAAGACCATGCTTGGTACGCAACGGTTTCCGGTACCGGATGCACCCGCACCGTCACCTCGGTGATCACGCCGAGCGCGCCTTCGGAACCGACGAACAGCTCACGCAGATCCGGGCCCGCCGCGGACGCCGGCGCGCGGCCGAGTTCCACTGTGCCGCTGGGGGTAGCGACCTTCAGTCGCTGCACCATGTCGTCGAAGCGGCCGTACCCCGCGGACGCCTGACCGGACGAGCGGGTCGCCGCGAAGCCGCCGATGGTGGCGAACTCGAAGCTCTGCGGAAAGTGGCCGAGCGAAAGCCCTTGCGCGGCAAGTAATTGCTCGGTACGCGGACCGGTGAGACCGGCGCCGAGGGTCACCACGCCGCTGATCGGGTCGACGTCGGTGACGGTATCGAGCCTGCGCAGGTCCAGCGCGATCACGGCGTCGAAACGACCGCGGACCGGGTCGACGCCGCCGACCACGCTGGTTCCGCCGCCGAACGGCACCACGGCGATCCGCTGCTCGGCGCAGTAGGCCAGCACGGCCAAGACCTGCGCGTGGTCAACGGGGGCGACGATGGCGTCGGGCGCGTCCTGCGGCTCTTCGGCACGACGGCGCAGCAGATCGAAGGTGCTCTTACCGCCCGCGTGGCGCAACCGGTCGCGGTGGTCGGCCGACACGTTGTCCGCGCCGACCACCCCGGCCAACCCGTCTCGCTGGTCCGGCGTGAGCGCCGACTCGCGGAGCAGCACATCGCCCTCATCGCGGCGCGCCACCGGGTCGCCGGACACTCCGAACACCTGCGTCAAGAGGTTCCGGATCTGTGCCGACAGCGGCTTGTGTCCGGCGGGAATGCCCCAAGCATCCCAGACCATACCCGCCGCGGCCTCGGTTGCGCCCGAGTTCTGCGCGGGAGCCGGTTCCTCGCCGGTGTGCTTCTGCGTCTCGACCATGCGTTACAGTTTGACATAGAATGTCAAGTAGTAACGATGAGCCGCCGACCCGAGGTGACACCTTGACCGCTCCGGACGAGTCCGCCGACACCGCACCCTCCGCGATCGACCTCGCGATCTTCGAGGCCGCGCGCCGCTGCGTCGAGGAATTCGGCGTGCGCCGCACCACCCTCACCGAGGTAGCTCGGCGGGCCGGGGTCAGCAGGCCGACCGTTTACCGCCGGTGGCCGGACACCGGCGCGCTGGTAGCCGAGCTGCTGGTGCGCGAGCTGCGTGCGATCGTCACCGACACCATGCCGCGCGCGGGCACCGGACGGGCCCGGTTGGTCGAGGGCATCGTCGCCGGCGCCGCGACGGTGCGCTCGAACTCGTTGTTCGGCAAGATCTTCCGCACCGACACCGACCTGATGCTCACCTACGTGTTCGGCCGGCTGGGCCGCAACCAGCGCGCCCTGATCGAGCTGTTCGCGGCCGGAATCCGAGAAGGCCAGCAGGACGGCTCGATTCGCGCAGGCGATCCGGAACACCTGGCCACCATGCTGCTACTGATCGCGCAATCCGCCGTGCAATCCGCAGGCACGGTCGCGCCCGTGCTGCGCGGCACGGAACTCGACGCCGAACTGCGCCACGCGATCAACGGCTACCTCGTTCCAGGTGCGCCCCGGTGAACACGGTTCGGGTTGTGCGCCATGCGGTTCGGGTTGCCCCCCACGCGGTTCGAGTTGGCCCCGCGCGGTTCGGGTTACGCCCCACGTGGTTCGGGTCGCCCCCCCACGCAGTTCAAGTTGGCCCCGCGCGGTTCGGGTTACGCCCCCACGCGA
>NZ_BAFT02000010.1 GCF_000308475.2 Nocardia brasiliensis NBRC 14402
CGGGCCGCAGCGTCGGACCCTGCGCATTCCCCTGTGTCGCGGCCAGTATTGCTGCCCGGCTGCCGCTGCGGCAGCCCGCCCGCGGCCGGAATCGGCGTGCTGGGCGAGGTGTTCGGCTTGCTGACCGGGATCGGTCCGCTCACCCCGGGATCGACGGTGACCATGACGTTGCCGCCGGGAGTGCGGGTGATCGCCCGCATCTGCATCGACGACGGACCGGCCGGGCGCGTGCGCTCGGGGGCCTGTGGCGACGGGGTGACGGGCTGGGCCGTGATCGGCTTGCCCGCGACGATCAGTCCCACCGGGACGTGCACGGTCACGGTGACGCCGGGATCGCGCGCGGTGTCGAAGGTGGGCCGCAGCCGCACGGTGAGACCGTGCCGCTCGGCCAGCCTGCCGACCACGAAAAGGCCCATGTGCCGGGCGGTGTCGGGACCGGGCTCGGCGGTCTGCTCGAGCCGCCGGTTGATTTCGGCCATCTCGGCGGGCGGCATACCGATACCGCGGTCGGCCACCTCGATGAGCATGCCCTGATCGTGCGCCTGCGCGAAGGTGAACTTCACGTCGGTCTCCGGCGGGGAGGCACGCAGCGCGTTGTCCAGCAGCTCGGCGAACAGGTGCGCCATATCGGAGGCGGCGGGCTCGACCAGCGAACCGCGCGGTGTGGCGCCCAGTTTCACCCGCTCGTAGTCCTCGACCTCGGAGATCGCGGCGCGCAGCACGTCGGCGATCTCGACCGGCGCGGACTTGGCGCGGCGCTGCCTGGTACCGGCGAGGATGAGCAGGTTGTCACCGTTTCGCCGCATACGCGCGGCGAGATGGTCCAGCCGGAACAGGTTTTCCAGCAGGCGCGGGTCCTTCTCGTCGTACTCCATCGCCTCGATCAGGCTGAGCTGATGATCGACGAGCGACTTGGAGCGCCGGGCCAGCGTCTCGAACATGTCGTTGACCTGCGAACGCATCTGCGCCTGGTCGCTCGCCAGGCGCAGCGCCTGGCCGTGGATGTCGTCGACGGCGCGAGCCAGCTGGCCGATCTCCTCGGTGCTGCGCACCGGCATCGGTTCCAGCGGCACCTCTTCCGGGGACGCGCCGTTGCGGAGCTGGGAAACCTCGTGCGGCAGGTCGCTTTCGGCGACCCGCAGCGCGGCGAGCCGCAGCCGGTGCAGCGGCACGATCATCGAGCGCGCCACGAATACCGCGAGCAACAGCGCGGCGAGGATGGTCGCGACCACGACCGCGGTGTAGGTCCAGGCGTCGCGCTGCGCGGTGGACACCAGGGAGTTAATCGCACTGTCGATGTCCTTGGTCGCCCGGCTCACCACGAGTTCGTAGACGGCGAGGCTGTCGGTCAGCGACTTCTTCAAGTCGCCCACCGGAATCTGGCCGGCCTGCGACTGCGGACTGCTCAGCAGCGCGACCCGGGTATCGATACCCGCCCGCAGGTCGGCGATCGAGGTGTCCCCGTCCGGGAACCGGTGCGACAGCACGCTGAGCAGCGAACGCTCGGTGTTGGCGGCGGTGAGGAAGCCCTGCACGCCCGCGGTCGGATTGCGCAGCACCTCGGGGAAGGCGGCGACCTCGCCGACCAGCGTGGCACGGGTGTTGAGCGAGTCGACCAGCCGCAGTTTCGCGGTGTCGACCGCGGTGTCGCTGACCTGGCCGACCGTCGTCTCGACGATCCGCACGCTGTCGTTGCGGACCCGGTCGATCAGACCGATGGCATCCGAGGTCGGCGTGGTGCTGACGTTCTTACCCTGCGCCCGAACCGCTTTGGCCTGGGTGAGCATGCTGTCCAGCGCCGCGCGGGCGCCGGCGACACCGTTGAGCCGGTCGGCCGATTTCTCCGCGTTGGCGATCGCCTTGTCGAGATCGGCGAGGTTCTGATCGGTCACCACGGACACGTTCGGCGCGACCGCGATCATCTGGGAACCGACGGTCGTCGCCGTCTGCGCACTCAGCGCGGTGACCGCGGGGATCGCCCCGACGTTCTCCGCGACCCCGGCAAGCCGGCTCGAATCCGCGAACTCTGATGAAATCCTGGACACGCCGAGCCCTACCGCGACCGCCAGCGGAACGGCCAGGACTGCCGTTACCTTCCAGCGCAGGTCCCAGTTGCCGAGCGCCCAGCGCCTTCTGCCGGACCTAGCGGCGTCACGCATCTCCCACTCACTTTCCAAACTGGCCCCAACCACGCGCCATCAGCGAACCTCCACACGCATACTGGCTCGACAGGCGGAGCTGGCCGAGAACTGCGGCTGGCCGAGAAATTGCGTCTACGACGGCCCAAATAAGTGACATCAGATTCTAACGGATCAATAACTTCTTGGGTGACTCCGAGTCAGGCTGCGCCCCTTGACCTGCCCGTTCCAGGCAAAACCAATGGTCACAACACCATCCCGGGCGTCGCGTGAAGTCTGCCACAATCAACCAGATCTATCGAGGCGGGCATCGAGGCGAGGCTAGGGAGTCACGGGTTTGAACGTGCGGCACGAGTACCGACCGGTCTATCAGACCAGCTTGGTCGATCCCGCCGAGTTCTGGGCTGGTGCGGCTGAAGCGATCGACTGGGACGTACCGCCGACCCAGGTCGTCGACACCACCGCGCGGCCGGTGGCCAGATGGTTCCCCGACGCTCGCCTCAACACCTCCTTCAACGCCCTCGACCGGCATGTGCGGGAAGAGGGGGGCCTCGCGAATCAGCCCGCCTTAATATACGACTCCGCTATGACCGGCACCAGAGGCGTTTTCACCTACGCCGAACTGCTGGAAAAGGTAGCTGAGTTCGCCGGTGCGATGCGCCGAATCGGCGTTGTCGCAGGCGATCGCGTGGTCATCTACCTGCCGATGATCCCGGAAGCCGTGATCGCGATGCTCGCCTGCGCGCGGATCGGCGCGGTGCACTCGGTGGTGTTCGGCGGCTTCGCCGCGCCGGAGCTCGCGGCCCGTATCGACGACGCCGAGCCGGTGTTGATCATCACAGCCTCGGGCGGCTTGGAACCGGGCAAGCAGCTCGAATATCCGCCGATTGTGTTGCAGGCCTTGGACCTCGCCGCCACCACCGCACCGCGCACGGTGATCGTGAAGCAGCGCGAGCAGTTCCGCACCATCCACTTCCCCGCGCCGCAGGCCGCCACGGAATCACTACCGAGTTCCAGCGAGACCGTCGCCGCGCAATGGCTCGATTGGGACGACGCTGTCCGCGGTGCGACACCGGCCGATCCCGTGTCGGTCGCCGCCACCGACCCCCTCTACATCCTCTACACCTCGGGCACCACCGGGAAACCCAAAGGGGTGGTACGGGACAACGGCGGACACGCGGTTGCCCTCGCCTGGTCCATGCGCAACATCTACGACATCGGGCCGGGACAGGTCATGTGGACGGCCTCCGACGTCGGCTGGGTCGTCGGCCATTCCTACATCGTCTACGCGCCGCTGCTGGTCGGCGCGACCACGCTGCTCTACGAGGGCAAGCCGGTCGGCACCCCCGACGCGGGCGCGTACTGGCGCGTGGTGGCCGAGCACAATGTTCGCGTACTGTTCACGGCCCCGACCGCGCTGCGCGCCATCCGCAAGGCCGACCCGGATGCCGCGCTGGCGCACCGCAACGATCTTTCGTCGCTGCGCGCGCTGTTCTGCGCGGGCGAGCGCCTCGATCCCGCCACCTACGCCTGGGCCGAGGAGGTGCTGCTCGCCGGGCGAACGGACTGCCCCGTGGTCGATCACTGGTGGCAGACCGAGACCGGCTGGCCGATCTGCGCGAATCTGCTCGGCCTGCAACAACTTCCGATCAAGGCGGGCTCGGCGTCGGTGCCGGTGCCCGGGTACCGGCTGCGCGTGCTCGACTCCGAGGGCAACCCGGTGGCGGCGAACACCGAGGGCAACATCGTGATCGGGCTGCCGCTGCCGCCCGGCACGCTGACCGGGTTGTGGCACGACGACGAGCGCTACAAGCGCTCCTATCTGTCCGCCTACCCCGGCCACTACCTCACCGGCGACTCCGGCTACTTCGACGACGACGGCTATCTCTACGTGCTCGGCCGCAGCGACGACGTGATCAACATGGCCGGGCACCGGCTCTCGGCGGGCAGCATCGAGGCGGCCATCGCCGGGCACCAGGCCGTCGCCGAATGCGCGGTGATCGGCCTGCCCGACGAACTCAAGGGCCACCGCCCACTGGCCTACGTGGTGCTCAAGTCGGGTGTCGAAGTGGACCCGGCGCAGCTGCGCGACGAACTGATCGAACGGGTCCGCACCCAGATCGGCGCGATCGCGACCCTGCACGACGCCGTCATCGTGACCGCGCTGCCGAAGACCCGCTCCGGCAAGATCCTGCGCAAGACGATCCGGCAGATCACCGCCGGCGAGACCTACGACGTGCCCTCCACCATCGAGGACCCCGCGGTGCTCGACGCACTGGAAGCCCAGATCCGGGCGGCCCGGCCGCTGGACGGCCCGGCGCCCACGCCGGACCAGGCGCCGGTCGCCACGCCCGACGTCGGCTCACCCGCCTGAACCGCACTCGCGAAACGACGCGCTCGCGAAAACTGCGCTCTGCCTTGGTGATCGACCGCTACTCAGAGATTCCTTAAGGAACGTTCAAACGGCGGCCAGTGTGACGGCCTAGCGTCGAGGGCGCTGAAGCAACCCCTCGATGCTCTGGAGACAACACATGAAGCGTTCCGTTGGTCGTCCCGCCGTCGCCGCACTCGCCGCGGGCGGACTGGCCACCGTGGCCCTGTTCCTCAGTCCCGCGATCGCGGCCGCCGATCCGATGACGCTGGCCGGGCCGCTGCTGGAGTCGGACTGTACGTTCGCGCAGGTCGACGCCGCGCTGCACGACAAGGCGCCGCAGCTGGCCTCGATCCTGGATTCGAACCCCGCGCAGAAGGCCGAGTTGCAGCGCAAGTTCGATCAGCCGGTCGAACAGCGCCGGGCAGACCTGCAACGCGCCCTCGCCGAGAACCCGGACGCGGCCGCACAGGCCGAGAACGATCCGCGCGCGGCCGGACTCGCCGAGACCCTCCGCCAGGTCGCCGCGACCTGCCACAACTACCCTGCCTGAAGTCCCGGCGCGGCGGGTTAGCCCAAAATGGACGCTGTGACACCTGCTTCTACACCGACCGTCCTCGTCGTCGATGACGACGAGGACGTGCTCGCGTCGGTCGAGCGCGGGCTGCGGCTGTCCGGGTTCCACGTGCTCGTCGCGCGGGACGGGGCGCAGGCGCTGCGCAGCGTGAACGAGCACGCGCCGGACGCGATCGTGCTCGATATGAACATGCCGGTGCTCGACGGCGCCGGGGTGGTGACCGCGTTGCGGGCCATGGGCAACGAGGTGCCGATCTGCGTGCTCAGCGCCAGAGCCTCGGTAGACGACCGCATCTCTGGGCTGGAGTCCGGTGCGGACGACTACCTGGTCAAGCCGTTCGTGCTCGCCGAACTCGTCGCGCGGATCCGGGCGCTGCTGCGCAGACGCACCGACACACCCCCGCCCGCGACGCCCGGCGCGATCACCGTCGGACCGCTCGAGGTCGATGTGGCCGGATATCGCGCCCTGCTCGACGGACACGAAATCGAGCTCACCAAAAGGGAATTCGAGTTGCTGTCCACGCTGGCCCGCAACGTCGGTGTGGTGCTGAGCCGGGAACGGCTGCTGGAACTGGTGTGGGGCTACGACTTCGCCGCCGACACCAACGTGGTCGACGTGTTCGTCGGCTACCTGCGGCGCAAGCTCGAAGTGGACGGCGCGCCCCGGCTGCTGCACACGATCCGCGGGGTCGGCTTCGTGCTTCGGGCGCCCAAATGACCGACGCGGCGGCGCCGAAAACCCGACGGCTGCGGGCGTTTTCGTTGCGCACCCGGGTGGCGGGCGCGGCCGCGGCGGGGGCGATCGTGATCGTCTCGGTGATCAGTGTGATCAGCATTCGCGCGATCGAGCGCAACAACGTCCAGCAATCCGATCAGCAGCTCGCGATCGCCGCGCGCATCGTGCTGGTCGAACCGGTCATCGCGATCCGCTTCATCAGCCTGCTGCCCGGACTGACCAACGACATCGCGGTCACCGTCCGCGACAGCGGGAGCGTCACGGCGAGCACGCCGACCCAATTACCCGATCTGACACCGGGTTCGCGCACCATCCCGGTCGCGGGGACGCCGTATCGCATCCTGTCGACCAGTGAGAGCCAACCCGCGGACCGGGTGGTGTCGATCGGCATCCCCGCCGCCTCGGCGGCCGAGGCGACCGCGGAGCAGCGGCGCTGGGTGCTGGCGGGCGCGCTGCTCGCCATCGCCGCCGCGGCCGCGCTCGGCTGGCTGCTCGCCGGGCGCGCGGTGCGCCCGATCGTGCGGCTCACCCGTCAGGTCGACGCGCGCAGCGCACTGCCCGACCCGCACAACCCGCAGACACCGGTGGACGGCTCGGGCGTGCGCGAGGCGGAAAAGCTGGCGGACGCGGTGAATACGATGCTCGAGCGGGTCGACGAGGCGCAGTCCGCGACCGCCGCGGCGCTGGAGACCGCACGGGACTTCGCGGCGGTCTCCGCGCACGAGCTGCGCACCCCGCTCACCGCCATGCGCACCGATCTCGAGGTGCTGCGCACCCTGGACCTGGACGAGGCTCAGCGCGCGGAGATCCTCGGCGACCTGCAACGCAGTCAGGGCCGGGTGGAGACCACGCTCGCGGCCTTGGAGCGCCTGGCCACCGGCGACCTCACCCACGACCGCGATCACGTCGCCACCGATGTGGGCGACCTGTGCGACCAGGCCGCCCACGACGCCATGCGGCACTTCCCCGGCCTCACCGTGCGCATCGACAGCGACGCCGAGCTGGTGACCCGGGGGCTGCCCGCCGGGCTGCGCCTCGCGGTGGACAACGCGCTGGCCAACTCGGTCAAACACGGCCGTGCCACCCAGGCCCTGGTCACCGCGCATCGGGCACCGAACGGACATATCGTCATCAGCATCGACGACAACGGGCGCGGAATCCCCGAGCACGAGCGGCAGGCCGTGTTCGACCGGTTCTTCCGCGGCAGCCAGGCCAGCAAGGGCGGTTCCGGCCTCGGTCTCGCCCTCGTCGCGCAGCAGGCCCAATTGCACGGCGGGCGCGCCTATTTCGACGACGGCGCGCTCGGCGGCGTCCGTCTCGTGCTCGACCTGCCCGAACGCACCGCGAACTGAGCGGTCCGCTGTCCTTAGCGAACTCTCATAGAACAGCCATGGGCGCGGACGGATCCGAGTTCTAGGGTCGGGCTGTGATCGGAAAACGCGCCCGCTGGGCTCTTCTCGCCGTTGCTCTCGTCAGCGCTGGCGCGCTCGGCGCCGGTGTCACCGCCTGCGGTGGCTCCGACCGCGGCCCGACCGGGATCGCACTGGTCAACGCCGATACCGGCCCGACGGGCGCGAAGGTGGTGAAAGCGCTCGAGGACGCGGGCGGCTACGAATGGACCGCGGCGAAGGCGGGCGAAGCGAGCACCGACGACTACGCGGCGGTGATCACCCTGCCCGCCGACCTCACCGAATCGATGGGCACCCTGGCCGGTGCGCAGCCGCGCCGGGCCAAGGTCACCGTGGCCACGCACAAGAACGCCGACAGCGAGCTGGTGCACGGCGCGGTGACCGAAGTGACCCACCGGGTCGGCGCGCTCGGGGTCGATGCCGCGCTGGCGGCCGTCGCGCAGGCGCGTTCGCAGATGACCCAGGTGCAGTTCACCACCCAGCTGTTGAAGGCGGGGGTGAACGCCGCGGCCTCCGGCGCCGACCAGTTCAGCTCGGGTGCCGATCAGCTGCTCGGCTTCCTCGACTTCGCCAAAGAGGGTTCCGCACAGCTCACGTCGGCCATCGCGCTGCTGAATTCGACTGTGGACGGCGCCGCGAAACAGGCGAACGAACTAGCCACCGCCCTGGATTCGACCGGCATCACGATCGCGCAGGTGGAGCAGACCGCGAACACGGTGAATTCCGGCCTGGATCAGATCATCCCGCTGCTGCGCGCGCTCCCCTTCGCGAACGATCCGGCGCTGGCCGACATCATCAAGAAACTGGAAGGCCTGCAGAACATTTCGGGCCAGGCGGGCTCCCAGCTGACCGGCCTCGGCTCGCTCGTCGGCGGCGCGGTGGACCCGAACACCGATCTCGGCACCCTGCTTCGCACCGTGGTCGACCGATTGACCAGCGCCAGTGCGCAATTGAACGAGGGCGCGAAGCTGGCCGAGGGCCTGCCCAAGCTGGCCGACGAGGGCGGTGCCCAATTGGTCAGCGCCATCAGCCAACTCACCGGCGGCGTCAGCCAGTTGCAGACCATCGTGAACAACCTGGGCACCCAAACCGATAAGGCCGTCGCCGCCCTCCCCCAGCGCAGCAGCACCCAGCAGTCGGCCCTGGCCCTCGCCCTGACCGACCCGGTCGAGATCGTCCGGCAGTAGAAATGCCGGTGGCCCATACCCCTTGACGGGATATGGGCCACCGGGCGCTACAGGTCAGTTGGCGTCGAGCAGGTCGATCACGAAGACCAGGGTCTTGCCCGCGAGGGGGTGCCCGGCGCCCGCGCCGCCGTAGGCCAGCTCCGGCGGAATGGTGAGCTGCCTGCGGCCGCCGACCTTCATGCCCGGGATGCCGTCCTGCCAGCCCTGGATCAGGCCACGCAGCGGGAACGTGATGGATTCGCCGCGGTTCCAGGAGGAGTCGAATTCCTCGCCGGTGTCGAATTCGACGCCGACGTAGTGCACCTCGACGTTGCCGCCGGGCACGGCTTGCTTGCCTTCACCCTCGATGATGTCCTTGATCACCAGCTCGGAAGGCGCGGGGCCGCCCTGGAACTCGATCTCCGGCTTGGTCATTCGGGTTATCCCCTTCGTCGGTGGATGGTGGGTATTACTCGGTACTACTGACGATTGGTGATCTCGCGGTAATCGCGCGCACCGTAGCCGGTGTAGATCTGCCGCGGACGGCCGATCTTCAGCGGCTCGCTGTGCATTTCGCGCCAGTGCGCGATCCAGCCCGGCAGCCGGCCCATGGCGAACAGCACGGTGAACATCCGGGTGGGGAAGCCCATGGCCTTGTAGATGACGCCGGTGTAGAAGTCGACGTTCGGGTACAGGCGACGCTCGACGAAGTAGTCGTCGGTGAGCGCGGCTTCCTCCAGGGCCTGGGCGATATCGAACAGCTCGTCGTTGCCGAGCTTGTTCAGGATCGCGTCGGCGTGCTTCTTGGCGATCGCGGCGCGCGGGTCGTAATTCCGGTAGACGCGGTGCCCGAAGCCCATCAGCTTCACGCCGTCTTCCTTGTTCTTGACCTTGCGGATGAACTCGCGAACGTCGCCGCCCTCGGCCTTGATGCCGTCGAGCATCTCCAGCACGGCCTGGTTCGCGCCACCGTGCAGCGGGCCCCACAGCGCGTTGATACCGCCGGACACCGAGGTGAACAGGTTGGCGTCGGAGGAACCGACGAGCCGCACGGTCGAGGTGGAGCAGTTCTGCTCGTGGTCGGCGTGCAGGATGAGCAGCATGTCCAGCGCCGCCGCGACCTCGGGGTCGACCTCGTAGGGCTCGGCCGGGAAGCCGAAGGTCATCCGCAGGAAGTTCTCCACCAGGCTCAGCGAGTTGTCCGGGTAGAGGAACGGCTGGCCGACCGACTTCTTGTACGAGTAGGCCGCGATGGTGGGCAGCTTGGCCAGCAGCCGGATGGTGGACAGCTCGACCTGCTCGGGGTCGCGCGGGTCCAGCGAATCCTGGTAGTACGCCGACAGCGCGTTCACCGCGGAGGAGAGCACCGGCATCGGGTGCGCGTTGCGCGGGAAGCCGTCGAAGAAGCGCTTCAGATCCTCGTGCAGCAGGGTGTGCCGGCGGATCCGGTCGGTGAAGTCCTCCAGCTGGGCCTGCGACGGCAGCTCGCCGTAGATCAGCAGGTAGCTCACCTCGATGAAGGTCGAGGACGCGGCGAGCTGGTCGATCGGGTACCCGCGGTAGCGCAGGATGCCCGCCTCACCGTCGATGTAGGTGATCGCCGACTTGGTGGGGGCGGTGTTCATGAACCCCGGGTCGTAGGTGACGTACCCGGTGCTGGCGAGCAGCTTTCCCAGCTCGATCCCGTCGTTGCCCTCGGCGGCCTTGGTGACCGTCATCGGGAATTCCCCGCCGGGATAGGTGAGTACCGGCTTGGCGTCTTCGTCGACGTTGATGATGTTCTCAGCGGGCACGGAAGGATCCCTCTCAGGCTAGAACCGTAGGCATCGTCGCGGTCGGCGCACGATGCACTTGTCTCAACGCTAGACGTTCACCGACCCGGACAACCACGGAGGGTAGTCCTGGGGAGGCTCACAATCACTTCCCGGCCAAGTGAGGTCGGCACAGCACATCGCACCACAGTTGCCAGGAATTCGCAGGGCGCTTCACACCACTGTTTCCGCATGTGCGCGGCCCACCCGGTATCGGACGAATGCCGGGAACGCCACCGCCGCGATCACCACGCCGACCACGACCAGTCCGCCGCCGCCCGCGGCCGCCACAGCAGTACCCAGACTCGCGGCCGCGAAACCGTGGGCAACATCACCGATGCGGGGCCCACCTGCGACAACCACGATGAACACGCCCTGCAGCCGGCCGCGCATCTCGTCGGTGGCCACCTGCTGCAGCATGGTGACCCGCAACGCCGCCGAGACCATGTCGACCGCGCCGCCGAACGCCGAGCAGAGCAGCGCGATCCACAGGCCGGCCCTCAGGCTCAGGCCGTGTCCGGTGAAACCGACGGCGAGGCCGAAGCCGACCATGGCCAGGCCCCACAGGGCGATACAGATGAGCACGGCGAGTCCCTGCCGCCGGATCCGCGGAATCCACCCCGAGAACACCCCGCCCAGCACCGCACCCGCCGACATGGACGCGAACAGCAGCCCGAGCGCGACGCCGCCGGTGGTCGGATCGCCGAAGGTCTCGTGCGCGATCTGCGGGAACAGCGCGCGCGGCATGCCGAACACCATCGCGATCACGTCGACGGCGAACGACGCGAGCAGCACCCGCTGCGTCGCCAGATATCCGAAACCGTCCAGCACCGTGCGGAACCCGGCCCTACGGACCGACCCGGTCGGCGGCAGCGCGGGCAGTCGCCAGACCGCCCACAGCGTGGCCAGCAGGAAGACGGCGTCGATCAGATAGAGCATGGACAGCCCGATGACCGGGATCAACGCGCCCGCGAGCACCGGTCCGGCGATCGCGCCGAACTGCATCACCGTCATGCTGAGCGAATTCGCCGCCGCCAGTTGGTCTTCGGGCAGCAGGCGGGGAATGGTCGCGCTGCGCGTCGGCTGGTTCACCGCGAAGAACGCCTGCTGCACCGCGAACAGACCGAGCACCACCCAGACGTTGTCCAGCCCCGCCGCGGCCTGTACCCAGAAGGCCAGCGCGGTGAGCCCGGTGCCGGTGTTGGTGATGAGCATCAGCTTGCGCCGGTCCATCACGTCGGCCAGCGCGCCGCCCCACAGGCCGAACACGATCAGCGGTACCAGGCCGAACAGCCCGGCCAGACCGACGTATCCGGAGCTGCCGGTGATCTGGAAGATCTGCTGCGGCACCGCGACGACGGTCAGCTGGGCGCCGATCATGGTGACGATGCCCGAGGTCCACAGCCGCCGGAAGTCGCTGTGGCGCAGGGGCGCGGTGTCGGCGAGCAGCTTCACCGGGCGCACTGTAGCGAGTCGAACCCGGTTGTCACGACTGGATATTGATCACCCGTGCGACGGGAATAAATCACGGCTGTAGTCGGTCGACCGTCATCGTCGCGTCACGAATGAGCACCCGGATGCGGTTGTGCAACCTGCCGCGGCGCCCCTGCCAGAACTCCACCTCGTCGGGACGCAGCAGGAACCCGCCCCAGTGCGGTGGCACCGGAATGTCGTCGACGTCGGCGAACCGCTCGACCGTCTCGGCCATGAGCCGATCCAGCTCGGCGCGCGAGCCGATGGTCCGGGACTGGTGCGAAGCCCACGCGCCGAGCTGTGAGTCGCGCGGGCGGGAACGCCAGTACACGCCGGTGGTCTCGGCGCCGACCCGTTCGATCGCGCCGCGCACGTGCACCTGCCTGCCGAGCGCGGGCCAGACGAAGGTGGCCGCGGCGAACGGGACGGCGGCGAGCTGGCTGCCCTTGGCCGAGTCGTAATTGGTGTAAAAAGTCACACCTTCAGGTGAGAGTCCCTTGCAGAGGACCGTCCGGGCGACGGGCCGCGGCGTACCGCTCGCCAGAGACACGGTGGCGAGCACCATGGCGTTGGGCTCCGCGACACCGACCGCGGTCGCTTGCTCGATCCAGTGGCGTAACAACGGTTCCCAGCCGCCGGCCAGCCAGGTTTCGTCCAGATCGACGTCTTCGCCACTGCCGAACGAAGCACCGCCGTAGTCGACTCGCATCGCCGCGAGATCGGGGGTCGGCAGGAATCCGGCCGCTTCCTGTCCGTCAGATGAATTGTCCAGGTCACGCATGGGGCAGACGTTACTCCGCAGTAGCAAGGAGCTAAGGTTTTAGTGATCGGCATGTACTCGGCGAGCCTTGCTACCCCTCTTCGACGAGCATCATGCGGCCCGAAGTGCAAGGAGAAGTCACAACATGACCACCACCCCCGCGGTGCCTACTGGGCAGACCGCCGTACCCAGTGATTTCGTCAGCGGCCTGGAGGGCGTGGTGGCTTTCACCACCGATATCGCCGAACCCGACAAGGACGGTGGTGCGCTGCGCTACCGCGGGGTCGATATCGAAGACCTGGTCGAGGGCCGGGTGACCTTCGGTGACGTGTGGGCCCTGCTGGTCGACGGCGAATTCGGTCGCGGTCTGCCGCCCGCCGAGCCCTTCCCGCTGCCCGTGCACACCGGTGACGTGCGCGTCGACGTGCAGGCGGGCCTGGCGATGCTCGCGCCGATCTGGGGTTACCAGCCGCTGCTCGACATCGACGACGAGACCGCGCGGGACAACCTGGCCCGCGCCTCGGTGATGGCGCTGTCCTACGTCGCGCAGTCCGCGCGCGGCATCTACCAGCCCGCGGTGCCGCAGAAGCAGATCGACGAGTGCACCACGGTCACCGAACGCTTCATGACCCGCTGGAAGGGCGACCCGGACCCGAAGCACACCGAGGCGATCGACGCCTACTGGGTGTCCGCGGCCGAACACGGCATGAACGCCTCCACCTTCACCGCCCGCGTCATCGCCTCCACCGGCGCCGACGTCGCGGCCTCGCTGTCCGGCGCGATCGGCGCCATGTCCGGCCCGCTGCACGGCGGCGCGCCCGCGCGGGTGCTGCCGATGATCGAGGGCGTCGAAAAGTCCGGCGACGCAAGGGCTCTGGTCAAGGGCATCCTGGATCGCAAGGAAAAGCTGATGGGCTTCGGGCACCGGGTCTACCGGGCCGAGGACCCGCGGGCCCGCGTGCTGCGCGCCACCGCGAAGCGGCTCGGCGCCCCGCGCTACGAGGTGGCCGCCGCGCTGGAGCAGGCCGCGCTGGCCGAACTGCGCGAGCGTCGCCCGGATCGCGCCATCGAGACCAACGTGGAGTTCTGGGCCGCGGTGATCCTGGACTTCGCCGAGGTGCCCGCGCACATGATGCCCGCCATGTTCACCTGTGGCCGCACCGCCGGGTGGTGTGCGCACATCCTCGAGCAGAAGCAGCTCGGCAAGCTGGTCCGGCCCGCCGCCATCTACACCGGCCCCGGACCGCGTCGCCCCGAGGACGTCGCGGGCTGGAGCTCGGTCCGGCACGCGTAGTCCCGCGGCCGTCGCACGCGCACGGCATGGTGATCGAACCAACACGACACGAGCCGAATGCCCTACACCAGTAGGGCGTTCGGCTCGAGTAGCATCCCCGTGACGTCGAGAGAGAGCTGACGGATGGTGGAAGAGGGAATGTCGCGGCGGCGGATGCTCGGCCTGGGCACCGCGATGGCCGCCGGTTTCGTCGCCACCGGATGCTTTACCGCCCAGCGGGATACGACCGCGACCCCGAATTCCACCGAGACCGAGGCAGCCCCGCCGAGCGACCGGGTCGTCGTCTCGAAAGCCGCTCCCCCGCCGCCGGACAACTCCCCCGCCGCGGTCGCCGCCCGCTATGCCGGTGTCCAGCCGCAGCAGTGGGGTGTGGAGATGGCAGGCATCACAAGCACTTTCGCCGCCGCGGGCAAACAGATGGCGTTGACCTTCGACGCCTGCGGTGGACCGGGCAACAACGACATCGATCAGTCGCTGATCGATTTCCTGGTCGCCCAGCGGATTCCGGCCACGCTGTTCCTGAACAAGCGCTGGATCGACGCCAATCAGGGGCGGGCCGCCCAGTTGGCCGCGAACCCCCTGTTCGAACTGGCCAATCACGGTGTGGCGCACAAGCCGCTGTCGGTGACCGGCCGGGCGGCCTACGGCATCGCAGGCACCGGCTCCGCGCAGGAAGCGGCCGACGAGGTCTGGGCCAATCACGAGCGACTGGCCGGCCTGCTCGGCCGCCCGCCGCGTTTCTTCCGCGCCGGCACCGCGCACTACGACGACGTCGCCGTGCGGATCGTGCGGGAAATCGGGGAGATCCCCCTCGGTTTCAGCATCAACGCCGACTACGGCGCCACCGCCTCCGCCAAGCACGTCGAGACCGCGATGAACGCCGCGGCGCCGGGGGCGATCTCGCTCGCGCACATGCACCGGCCACAGTCGGGCACCGGCGCGGGCATGATCGCGGCGCTGCCCACCATCCGCGCGATGGGCTTCACCTTCGTCCACCTCCCCTGACCGGCACAGTCAGTCCTCGCCGAGCGAGGCGGCCCAGTCGACGGCGACGGACTCGCCGTGGTCGACGGTGAAGAAGGCGACCTCGAGCTGCTCGCCGAGATCGACCAGACCGATCGCGGCCAGCGGCACCGGCTGCACCAGCCGGACCAGCCAGGGCGTCGGCTCGTCCCAGGCGCGCACCTCCAGATCCAGCCGCAGCACCGGATCGTCGCGCCCGGAGTAGTCCGCCGCCACCGGGGTCGCCGCCAGCACGGTCGCGTCGGCGCGGCGCCCGTCGGCGAGGATCTTGGCGATGCCGGCCCGCCCGGTCTCCGCGAAATCCGGTACGTAGAGCACCAATCGGTCCCGGTCGCCCGGATCTATGCGGCAGCACACCACATCTCCGGGCTGCATCCATTCGAGATCGGCCGCGGACACCCGCTGGCGCACCCTGGTCTCGTACGGTGCCGTGCCGTCCACCAGCACCCGGACCCAGAACACGTGCCCCGGTTCGCGCCGCGAGGCAGTGCCCGAATCCGGCTCGCCCGCCTTCGAACTCGGCCGCACGCCCAAAATCGTTGCCGAGCCGAGTGCTCCGTGCATCAGCAACTCGCGCCGCGCCGCGTCCGAGATCGCCCCCACCCGTAGCCCGAAGGTGCGTGACCGGCGACCGCGCAGTCGCCACCCCGAGCTCGCCGACGCCATGTTCATGGGCGCAAAGGTTAGCTGGAGTGTGCCCGGCGACACAGCAATACCACCGCAACTCGAGCACGCCGCCAGGAAATCCGGCAACCGCGCGGGCCCGGCCGGGCCCAGCCCGGTCCGTGGCTTCGAGCACAGCAGCCCACCCGCACTGACAGAGCTGGTCCGACACGCTTTACCCTGTTCGGCATGACCACTGCGTTCCCGACGATTCCCGACGACCTCAAGCCCGCCGACGGACGGTTCGGTTGCGGCCCCTCCAAGGTGCGACCGGAGCAGTTGCAGTCTCTGGTGAGTGTCGGCGCCTCGGTGTTCGGAACGAGCCACCGGCAGAAGCCGGTGAAAGATGTGGTCGCGCGGGTCCGTTCGGGGCTGCGCGAACTGTTCACGCTGCCCGACGGCTACGAGGTGGTGCTCGGCAACGGCGGCACCACGGCCTTCTGGGATGCGGCCGCGTTCGGCCTGATCCGGGAGCGCTCGCTGCACCTCACCAACGGTGAGTTCAGCTCGAAGTTCGCCTCGGTCGCCAAGGGCAACCCGTTCATCGGCGATCCCATCGTGGTCTCGTCCGAGCCGGGCAGCGCCCCCGAACCGGTGTCGGACCCGTCGGCCGACCTGATCGGCTGGGCGCACAACGAAACCTCCACCGGTGTCGCCATTCCGGTGCAGCGCCCGGCCGGCTCGGAGCACGCGCTGATCGCCATCGACGCGACCTCGGGCGCGGGCGGCCTGCCGGTGAACCTCGCCGACGCCGACGTCTACTACTTCGCACCGCAGAAGTGCTTCGCCGCCGACGGCGGCCTCTGGGTCGCGCTGATGAGCCCCGCGGCGCTGGCCCGGGTCGAGGAGATCAAGGCCTCGGGTCGCTGGACGCCGGAGTTCCTCTCGCTGCCCGTCGCGATCGACAACAGCACCAAGGACCAGACCTACAACACCCCGGCCTTGGCCACGCTGCTGCTGTTCGCCGACCAGATCGA
The DNA here is from genome assembly GCF_000308475.2 of Nocardia brasiliensis NBRC 14402. Taxonomy (GTDB): domain Bacteria; phylum Actinomycetota; class Actinomycetes; order Mycobacteriales; family Mycobacteriaceae; genus Nocardia; species Nocardia brasiliensis. The sequence goes on from NZ_BAFT02000010.1 coordinate 16,398, forward strand.
ATGGATCAACGGCAACGGCGGCCTGGACTGGGCGGTCAAGCGGACGCTGGATTCCTCGTCGCGGCTGTACAACTGGGCCGAGTCGAGCGAATTCGCCACGCCGTACGTCACCGACCCGGCGCATCGTTCGCAGGTCGTCGGCACCATCGACTTCGCCGATTCGGTCGACGCGGCCGCGGTGGCGAAGGTGCTGCGGGCCAACGGAATCGTCGACACCGAGCCCTACCGCAAGCTGGGCCGCAACCAGCTGCGCGTCGGCATGTTCCCGGCGATCGACCCCGAGGACATCAGCCAGCTCACCCGTAGCATCGACTGGGTCGTGCAGAATCTGGGCTGACACACCGGAATCGACGCGCTCCCCGCACGTGACACGCCACACATGACACGCCGTGGAGCGCGAAGCTTCAACTCGAACAGAGCAGATTAGCGGGGTGCGGAGGTCTCCGCGGAGATTTCCGCCCCGCGTGTCCTGCCCCACGGATCCCAGAAGTGCACTACTGTTTCGGAAAGTGGGCGGTGTCGCGAGTCGACGCGGTAAGGAGGTAACGGTGCGTGAACTTCGAGTGATCGGGGTGACGCCCGACTCCACGCACATCGTGTGTATCGACACCGAGTCCGGCGCGAAGTACCGGCTGCCCGCCGACGACAAGCTACGAGCCGCAGCACGCGGAGACCTTGCCCGATTCGGCCAGATAGAGATCGAAATGGAAGCAACTATGCGTCCTCGCGATATCCAGGCTCGAATCCGCGCCGGCGCCTCCGTCGAACAGGTCACCGCCGAGTCCGGCATGCCGGCCAGCCGCGTCGAGCGGTTCGCCTACCCGGTGCTGCTGGAACGCGCCCGCGCCGCCGAACTCGCCCAGAAGGCGCACCCCGTCCGGCCCGACGGGCCCGCCGTGGAAACCCTCATCGACGTCGTCACCGCGGCCTTCACCGAGCGCGGGCACAACATCGAAGGCGCCGAATGGGACGCCTGGAAGGACGAGAAGGGCTTCTGGGTCGCCCAATTGCAGTGGCAGAACGGGCGTTCCGAAATCGCCGCGCACTGGCGCTACCAGCCGGACGCGCACGGCGGCTCGGTCTCCCCGCTCGACGACCCGGCCTCGGACCTGATTGATCCCGACTTCGGCCGCGCGCTACGCGGTCTCGCGACCATCCTGCCCGCCGAGGCCGAGACCCCCGAACCACAGCCCGAGCCGGTCGCCGAACCGCGCCCGGCCCCGGCGGCGCCGCCCACCCGCCCCGCCGCCCGCCAGCAGGGCCAGCCCACGCTGGACGAATACTTCGAGCAGCGGGCCGTCGCGGCCGGCGGCAGCAGCACGCCCGCCATCACGGCGGGCGCCACCGCGACTCCTGCCGCGACCACCACCACGCCCGCCGCCGCGAGCCCCGCGCCGAGCGCGCCCGCGCCGAGCCCCGCCGCGTCGACCGCGGAAAGCACCACGGACACCGCCCCGCCCGCACCCGCCGCGCCGAAGGCACCGGCGGCGAAGGCACCGGCCGCCGAGGAAGCACCGGCCAAGCCCGCCAAGGCCCCGGCCAAGACGGCCCGCACCAAGCGCGGCAAGGCGCCCATGCCGTCCTGGGAGGACGTGCTGCTCGGCGTGCGCAGCTCAGGTCACTGACGCGCACGCCAGTCTCTCTCGTATTCAAGGCTCGCCGAGAACGGCTGGCGCGTTTCGTTCGGGAGCTGCCGCACGATGTTTCGCACTCCGCGCGCGTGTCGCTCAGCTGACACGCGCGCGACGACGGGATGTGCGCGGCTATCGCTCCGACGCACTCGAGTTCAGTTCGTAGGTCGCGCGTCCGGCCGAAATCGGTTTGCTGAAGCCGGAGCTGGTTTGCTGAGCCCCGCGTAGCAACATATTTCGCGGCGCGCGGGCGTGTTCCGGGACCGAAGGACGGTCCGGAACCGCGCACGCCAGGTAGATTTTCAGTGTGGGATCGACGGCGTGCCAGGCATCGGACGAGACACCGACGCGGTGAATTGTCCGACACCCCAGTGCGTTGCTCGAAGTTCGCGGAGCTGATTCGTGCAACCATCGGGAGGTGCCGGAAATGCTATCGAAAGCTTCGTCGCTCTGGTACGTCGACGCATCCGACCCGTTGACGGTACTGCGCGCCAATCACGACCCGGATCCCGATGCCGCATTGGCGCTTGCCAAACAGTTGCACAGCGATCGCGACGTCCTGCCGATCATGGTCGGCACGCTGGCCGGATGCGCGGGCCCGGACCTCGACGAGGTCTACATCGGCTGCTACCCCGGCGTCACCGTGGTGTGCTCGGCGCAGGCCGCCCGCATCCACCCGACCGAGTTGCCGGAACTGCTGGTGCGGCCGCTGGCCTCGGAGCACACCTACTTGGTGTCGTTCGACACCGCGCACGGGTGGGGCGCGTTCGCGCATTGGGAGCGTGGCGAATTCCGCCGGGCGTTCAGCTCGAGCCGGGTCAACATCCTGGAGGACGAGGGACTCCCCCTGGTGTGGGAACGCCCGTACTGGGCGGGTGAGCACCCGGTGCGCTGGCAAGCCGGTGAACTCCCCGACCCGCAGACCCTGCCCTTCGATCCGCCCGACTTCGCCGACGCCGCGAACAACGAATGGCTCGGCTTCCACTACCGCGCACCGGGCCCTGCGGGCGCACTGGTGCCCGGCGATGTGGCGGTGTGCGGATTCACGCTCTACCCGAAAGGGCAGGCGCCCGACCCGGCCACCCTGGTCCCGCCCGAGGAAGAACCGGAGAGCGTCCGCCCTCGGCGCGGCCTGTTCGGCTGGCTCCGCGGCTCCGACCGCGTGTCCTGATCAGCTCGCGAGGCCACCGAGCAGCAGCACCAACCAGCCGAGCCCCACCCCGGCGACACCGCCGAGCACCACCCATCTGGTCACCGGAGCCTCGCGCAACCGCCAAGCGGTCGGCGCGGCGCCGCCGGCCGCGACCACGTTCACCGCGACCGCGAGCAGGGGATGCACCTCGGCGAGCGCCCGCCCGAACGAATACACCGCGATCGCGCTCAGCAGCGCGACCATGATCGTGACGGTCAACCCGGCGCCCCACGGCGCCGGGCTCTGGGTGGGCGGATAGGTCATGTGCGTACCCGCTCGTAGAAGGCCATGGCCGCGGCGGTCGCGACATTGAGCGAATCGGTGCCCGGCGACATGGGAATTCGCGCGCGCACATCGGTGGCCCGCATCGCTTCCTCGGTCAGCCCCGGTCCCTCGGCGCCGAGCAACAGTGCCACACGCTCCCCTGTCATCGCGGCGGCCAGCGTCATCGCCTTCGCGTCGGGGGTGAGGGCGATGATCTGGAAACCTTTGCGCCGCAGTATATCCAGACCATCCGGCCAATCCGGCACGGAAGCGAACGGCACCCGCAGCACATGCCCCATGGAGACCCGCACCGCGCGCCGGTACAGCGGGTCGGCGCACCGATCGCCGAACAGGATCGCCTCCGCGCCGAGCCCCGCGGCGTTGCGGAACATCGCGCCGAGGTTCTCGTGGTCGTTGACGCCCTCCAGCACCGCCACCGTGCGCGCGTGCGCGGTGACCTCGTCCAGACTCAGCGGCGCCGGCCGGGGCGCGACCGCCAGCACACCGCGGTTGAGATGGAACCCGACCACCTCCGCCATCACCTCGGCCGAGGTCCGGTAGTACGGCACCGCGACATCGGCCAGATCCCCGGCGAGCTCCACGCGGCGCTTGTCCACCCCGAACAACGCCGTCGGGGTGAACCGCGAAGCCAGCATCCGCTGGACCACCACCACCCCTTCGGCGATCACCAGTCCACGCCGCCCGGGCAGATCGGGCCGGCGGTCGGCGGAGTTGAGGTCGCGGAAGTCATCCACCCGCGGGTCGGCGGGGTCATCGATATCGATCACTTCGGCCACGGCTACATCCTGCCCGTCCGGGCTACCGCGTGGCGCGACCGGTGTCCGATCCCCGCTACCGGGTGCGCCGGAAGCGGAGCCGTCCGTCGCTCGCGATGCCGCGCGAACGTGGTGGCCGTGCCACTGCGCGCGACCCGGGCGAAAATCGAGTGCGTGGCGCGCTCGGGGCGTGGGAGGGTGCAACGATGACGTTGACTGACGGCATCACCATCCGCTCTGCCACCGAGGACGATCTGAGTTCGATCAGGACGCTGGTGGCGACCTCGTTCGGCGCCTACGGGCCCGCGGGCTTCCGCGAACACAGCCGGCAGCTGTTCGCGCCGGCCGACGCGATCGTCGCGGTCGACGACGGTGTGGTGGTCGGGCATGTGAAATCCCGGCGGATGACGGTGACCGTGCCGGGCGAGCGGGCGGTGGACGGCTGCGGGATCGCCGCGGTCGGTGTGGCGCCGACGCATCGGCGGCGCGGGATCCTGCGGGCGATGTACACCGAGCAGCATCGGCGCACCGAGGCGGCGGGACTGGCGCTGACGCTGTTCACGGCCAGCGAGGGCAGCATCTACGGGCGGTTCGGCTACGGACCGGCGGTGCGGGAGAACGCGGTCTCCATCGATCGGCGTTTCGCCGAATTCCGGCCCACCACACCGGATCCGGGCGGCGTGCTGCTCGCCGAAGCGGCCGAGGTCACCGCGCACGTCGAGGCCGTCTACGACCGGTGGCGCAGGTTCACCCCCGGTGTGCAGGTGCGCCCGGCGGCCTCGTGGGCGATGCTGTTCGCCGATCCGGAGCAGGTCCGCGACGGCGGCTCAGAGCTTTTCGCGTTCACCCATCCGGATGGCTATGCGCTGTACCGGAATCATTTCACCGAGTCCGAGCGCACCGTCGACGTGCTGGAGCTGCGGGCGGTCACCGCCGAGGCGCACGCCGCGCTGTGGCGGGCGCTGCTCGGGCTGGATCTGGCGCAGCGGGTGAAAGCCGTACTGGGCGACAATGATCCGCTGCCCTACCTGCTGACCGATCCGCGGCTGGTGCGCACCACCGCCCGCGAGGACGGACTGTGGTTGCGGCTCATGGACATTCCCGCGGCCTTGACCGCGCGCACGTACCGGCGCGACCTGGAACTCGTGCTGGCGGTACAGGATCCGTTCCGCGACGCGGGCGGCACGTTCGCCCTGCGCGTCCGCAACGGCGTCGCCGAGTGCGCGCCCACCACCCGCGCCCCGCAGCTCGAACTCGGCATCGACGTGCTCGCGAGCATGTATCTCGGCGCCTATCCGGCCCGAGTCTTCGCCGCCGCCAACCGGCTCCAGGCCAAGGACCCCGCCGACCTGGCGGCCCTGCAGGAAGCCTTCGGCACCGACCGCGACGCGGTACTCGGCTGGTTCTTCTGAACCCGGCCGGAGCACACGGCCACGTGTGCTCCGGGCCGAGTGCTGGCATGCTGGTGGGTGTGAAGCCGATTCAGCTCGTCCTCAACATCCTCTGGTTGGTGTTCGTCGGTTTCTGGATGGCATTGGGCTACATCCTGGCCGGCGTCATCTGCTGCATCCTGATCATCACGATCCCGTGGGGCATCGCGTCGTTCCGGATCGCCGCCTACGCGCTGTGGCCGTTCGGCCGCACCACGGTGGAGAAGCCGGGCTCGGGTGCGGGCTCGCTGGTCGGCAATATCATCTGGTTCATCGTCGCGGGCTGGTGGCTCGCGCTCGGCCATCTGCTGACCAGCATCCCGCTGTTCATCTCGATCATCGGAATCCCGTTCGGCTGGGCCAACCTCAAACTGATTCCGCTGTCGCTGTTCCCGCTCGGCCGCGACATCGTCGACAGCGACCAGCCGTTCGGCGCGCGCTGAGTTATTCGGATTGGTCGACGATCTGCTTCATGATGCCGACCGCGCGGGTCAGCACCACGATCTGATCCTCGGTCAGACCCGAAAGCTGCTCGGTCATCCAGGCTTCCCTGGCGTTGGTCTCGTCGGCGATCAACGCGCGGCCCGCCTCGGACAGCGACACGATGATCTGGCGGCCGTCGGTGGGGTGCGGTTTGCGCTCGACCAGACCGAGATCGGTGAGCGAGGCGATGACTCTGGTCATCGACGGCGGCTGGACGCGCTCCTTCGCGGCAAGCGCACCCGGGGTCATCGCACCGTCCCGAGAAAGGGTCGCGAGGGCGGACAGCTGGGTCAGCGAAATCTGCGCGTCGGCACGTCGACCACGCAGATGACGCGTCAGCCGGACCACCGCCAGCGAGAGTTCACCGGCGAGGGTTCGAACATCGGATGGCGTTGTCACAGAGGTGAACGATACGGGACCGGTGGCCGACGGACCGGCGTTCTCGCCGGTACGCGCACAGCCGCAGCCACATCGGCGGTGCGCGGGCCGTCCGGCACGCCGCCGTTATGCTGGGTGACGTGACTCAGAACGTGCCGCAGATCCCGCCGCGGCTGACCGATCCGCGGCCCGTGCTCGCGGTCGGCTGCGTGCTCTGGCTGATCGCCACCGTGGTGGTGTGGGCCGGTGGCGATCGGTGGGCGTCGGTACTGCCGGTCTGCCTGATGGGGCTGGTGGTCGGCGGGCTCGCGCTCGGAATCTTCCTGATCCAGCGGCGCGGTGCGCGGCGCGGCGACAAGGGCGCGCAGACCGGGCTCTGAGCGTCAGCGCACCTCGAAGTCGTTGCTGGTGCCCGTGAACGGGTGCAGCGCGCCGTCGGGGCTCAGGCTGTCGGCGTAGTGCTGCAGCCGGTAGCGGCCCGGCGTGGCATCGGCCGGGATATCCCAGGTGAACCGCGCGACCGAGTCCGCGGCACCGCGCTTGCTCCAGTGGAATTTCACCGCCCACTCGCCCTCGTTGGCCACCCGGATCCAGTCGCCCGCGGGATTCCGCCGCTGCACCTCCAGAAAGGTGCCGTTGCGGCGCGGGTTGTGTTTCGGGTGGGCCGAGACGAATTCGGCGACGACCTGAGCACCCGCGCCGTAAACCGGTGCGGGCTGGATCAATACGTCGCCGAAGGCCCGGCCCGGCGGGGTGGTGTCCGGCCCAGCACCCGGCTGGAAGTTGGGTTGCAGGTGGGACACGTCACGCGGGGCGGGCCCGCGCGGCACCTGCTGCCTGGCCGCGAACGCCGTTGCCAGCCGGGTGAATTCCTGCTGATACGCGCCGAGGGTGTAGCGGCCGAACAACGTCGAGGCGCCCTCGTACTGCTGCGCGTCGTATTCCTCGGGGGTGGTGACGTATTCGTGGTAGGCGTTCGCGTAGCCCTGCATGAGGACCTGTTCCAGCGGGACGCCGAGCGCGTCCGCGACCGCCCGGCGCACCCGCAGTCCGGCGGTGATGGTGAATTCCCCACCGGCGGCGGCCAAATAGAGCTCACCGATCCGGACCAGCTGGATCGGCAGCACGTTCGGCACCCAGGCCACCGGCGGCAGCAGGCCGAGCGGCGCGGCGATCGCCTTGGGCGCCTGGGCATCCGCGAGCCACGCCGGCGCGGGCGTGTTCGGGTCGCCGAGCGCCTGCAGGAACGGATTGCGCACGCCTTCCGGGATGGGCACCCCCGGTAGCCCCGGACCGTCCTCGATGCTGCCCGCGATGAGCGAGACGCCCGCCGCGGCCGGCGCGGTGTGCCTGGGCTGCCCGTCCGGGGTGAAACGGCCGTCGACGGCGATATCGGCCAGGTCGATGTAGCAGAGCAGCGCGTCGACCGGTCCGCTGGTCGAGCGGGCCTGCGCCAGCGCGTCTTTCGACGCCCGGTACTGCCGCTCGCCGATGATCCGGGTGTTCTCGAACTCGTCCTCGGTAGGCCCGGAGCCGGGACGCAGGTTCAGGTTCGGCGACATATCGCCCGCGTTGGTCTGCGCGAAGGCCGCGACGAAGCCGGGGTCGCCGTCGAGGTAGCGGACGCCGTGCTCGAGATGCTCGTAGGAGAACGCCGCGTAACCCTTGTTGTCCGCGCTGATCAGTCGATTCTGGTTGGTCATCGAGGTGTTGTGGGTGGCGAACCAGGTGATCGCGCCGACCTGTCGACCGCCCTTGACGAGGGACAGCACCGTGACCGCCGGGTCGATGGCCTCGGGAAAATGTTGTTTGTCGGCAATCGGATTGAGTTCCCAGGCCACCCTCGACCGATTGACGCTCGCGTCGTGCAGTTCGCCGCGCCCCAACGCCAGCGCGCCGGGACCGAGATCGGCGTGCGCGGCCGCGACGGCCTCGACGATGCCGTTCACCTCCGCGTTGTATACCTGCTGCTGAAAACCCATGATGGACAGGTTGTATGCGTAATCGTTGCTGGAGCCGCCACAGGTCGCGTGCGAATGCGTCGAGGTGAGCAACACGTTCTGTTCGGTGTATTGATCGCCGAAGCGGCGCGCGAGTTCGGTCAGGACGCCGCGGTGCACGGACTGGAAAATCATGCCGTTCTCGGCCACCACGAACACGATTCGCCGGCCGCCCGCGCCGATGATGAACGCTCTGGCTCGCGGACGCAGGTGGATGCCGGCGGTCTGCTGCTCGAACTGCGAATAGCCCATCATTCCGCATTCCGCCGCCGGACCGGTGATGTCGGAGAGACCGACACCGATCTCGTAGCCGCCGGAATCCGGCGCCGCGGCGGCCCGCGCGCCCGAGCGCTCGGCCAGGACAGGCACCGTGGCCGCGGCGGCCAGCGTCGCCGAACCGACTACGGTTCGGGCCAGAACGGTTCTGCGCGACAGCGGCATACACGCCTCCTTCGATCCTGATGGCAGCGAACCACACAACTGGTCACTCGTCCAGTCCAGATTTTTCGACCAGCGAATTGACTGCACGCGCCTAGAGCGCTTAACTCCCTGAGGTGTCCTCCCGATTGAGCGTCGAAGAAAGACGGGCCCACCTTATCGAGGCCGCGATCGGTCTTGCCGAAAAAAAGGGCGTTGCGGGCGTGACCACGCGCGATGTCGCCCAGGCGGCGGGCGTCTCGCTTGGTGTGGTCCATTACTGTTTCGAAAACAAGGACGCGCTGATGACCGAGCTGGTCAAGGCGTTGTCGATGGAATTACGAGATTCCGTCGACGCCAATGAAACAGTGTGGCAAGACGTCGGAAGTGGAAAAGAAGCGCTTCAAAAATTGATCCGCGCGGGACTGGAACTCATGTGGCTCAACATTGAGGCAACCCCGGAACGTCAGCTACTCACTTACGAAACAACAACTTACGCACTGCGCGAAGGCGAGCAAACTCCCGCCAAACTCGCGATCGCGCGCGAGCAGTACAACTTCAACGACTCCACCGTCGCCGACATCCTCGAGCACGCGCGCGACGCGACCGCCAACACCTGGTCGGTGCCGCTGCCGTCACTGAGCCGATTCACCCTCAACGTGATCGACGGGGTGGTGCTGCGCTGGCTGGTGGACAACGACAGCGAGGCCGTCCGCGCCCAGCTGGATCTGCTCAGCCAGATGATCGCGGAGTACGCGTCCTGAACCTGGTGCAGCACAGCCGTTCTCGCGCAATCTGAGTTCCCGCACACCGCGCGGAGTCGGGTGCGGGAACTCGGATCGTGCGTGCGCTACCGCGGCGCGTTCGCGTGCACGGTAGTGCCCTCGCGCCACCACGGGACCGTTGTCGTGCGCTCGATCGCGCCGTGCAGCCGCACGGTCAGCTCGTCGTGCAGCACCAACTCCCCGTCCTGCGGCGGTAGCGAAAGAAGTTGGCGCAGCACAACTCCGAGCGGTTCCCCAGACCACGTGGTGCGCCGGCCGGCACTCACCACCTCGGCGGTGACCGACTCCGAGACCAACGGCAGATCGAGCAGCGCGGCCAGCGCGGGCGCGGTCTCGGCGACGCCGACCACCAAGCGGTCCGGCGGCAGTGCGAGGCCGAACCACGGCTGATCGAGGACCAGCGCGTCGGCCGGATCGATGACGGCGCCGGACAGGGCGCGCACCCGGTCGGGCAGTTCGAGGTCGGTGAGCTCGAGCCGATCCGCCGCCACCGCGGCGGCCAATCGCGCATGGGTCCGCGAAATGACCTCGGGTGTAGGCGTATTCGCCGGATCGGCGAGTGCGTCGAGCAGGGCGGCGGCCAATTCGAGGGTGATCACCGCCGGATCGGCGAGCAAGGCGCGGATCGCGGCGGCGTCGTCCGCGAGGCCGGGGACGGCGAAAGTCGGCAGCAGGCCGTCGAATTCGGTGTCCTCGGGGTGCCGGAGCAGGCCGAGCGGGGTGCCCGAGATCCGGGCGTGGGTGCGCAACCACCACGCGGTGTAACCGTCGTGATCGGTGAGCAACCGCCGGGTGCGCGGCGCGGACGCCAGCTGCCACAACGCTTCCGGCCAGGCGTCGTCGTCGATCAGGTCGAGGTCACGGACCGCGGCCAGCTCCCGCGGCTCCTGCGCCAGCGTCGACCACCAGCTGTCCTCGTCGTCCAGGTCGTGATCGGGCCCGGTCGGATCGGATTCGACGACCAAACTGAAATCCCAGCCGACTCGCACGGCCCGAAGGGCTTGCGCGCCATACTGTTCCACCATGGCGGGATCGATCGTATGGAACGGCGAATCCGCCACCAGCAGTTCGTGCAGCGGTGCGTCGGGCAGCAGCAATTCGTCCGCGGGGTGCAGCACACCGTCGGCATCGGGCAATTCGAGCAGGCCGAGCCAGGTCGGCAGTGCCGCGGCGTCGGCATGGGCGGCCAGGCGCAGCACGGCGTCGACCGTATCCGGATCGTCCGGGTGATCCTCGAGCTCGGCGCGCAGGTCCGGCTCGCGCAGCAGCTCCTCGACGGTGGCCGACCGCGCACCCAGCCGGGCCAGCAGCGGGTGCGCGGCATCCGGATGCACCAACCTGGCCCAGTGCACCGGGATCGCGACCTCGAGCTGATCGTCGAGCACCGTCGTGCGCGGTCCGGTGACCAGGCGTCCGTCGGCCAGCGGCACGGCGAGCGCGCCCAATTCCTCGGCGGCCAGCGGGTCCGCCACGAACTGCTCCAGCGCCTCGTACAGCGCGTACCACCATTGCGGCGCCCGCTCCAGACCGCTGGACAATTCCGCCAATCGTGCCAACCCGACCCGATGCACGTCGAGCACACCCAGCGCCTCGGCGTGCCCGCGCCCCGACAACTCGGGAATCACCAAGGGCCCGATCACATCCCCGAGCAGCGCCGCCAATTCCTCCGTGAGGCCGGTGAACGCACTCGCCCGCGTAGGTACTGCGACCTCCGAGGTGGTCTTCCCTGGGAGGTCGAAAAACCCTGATTCGGTGGGAGTTTCGATGTCCGGGTGGTCCTCGGCGGGGGTAGAGGTCTCCAGCGGTAAAGGGTCGAACGGGGCGGCGTGGTCCTCGGTGTTCGTGGGGAGGACGGGGAGCCAAGGGCTGGTGCGGAGTTCGCCGATCACCGCTTCGCGCAGGAGGGCATCGGCTTCGCTGCGGGCGAAGGCGGGACTGGGGACGAGCACCAGTCGGTCGCGGGGTGGCAGTGCGCGGGCGAAATCGGCATAACCGGAGGCCAATTCGGCGAGGCGGGCGCCGGGCAGCAGACGGCGGCGATCCGGCTGCATCGGGACGTCCGCGATCAGCAGCGCGGGCAACGACAGCTCCTCGTCGGAGCGGGTCGGGGCACGCAGCACATCGGGGGCGACGGCGACCGGCCTGCCGTTGCGGACCGGCAGCAGCCAGCGGGCGCGCGGCGTGCGGTAGGACCACCAGATCCGGCGTTCGTCAGCCGGGCCCTCGACGCAGATCTCTTGGAGTCCGTCACCGAGAACGGCCGTGCGGCTGGTGAATTCCGCGGCTTCGACGGTAATGCTCTGCAACGCAGGCAGTTCCAGCAGTAGGTCGACCGCTTCGGCGTGCATCGCCGTGAGCAGTGCGGCGGCGTCGATCTCAGGACGGAGCGCGAGCACCACCTCGGTGTCGAAACCGTCGGCCGGTTGCTTCTCGCTCGGCCAGGCCAGGCGCAAGGCGGGCGGGGCCAGCGCTTCCGCGTCGGGTTCGCCCTGCGCCAGTTGGTCTGCGGTACCGGCGAGTTCGCCGGATCGCAATGCGTCCCGGGTGCGCGCGCGGGAGAACAGGAGCGAACCCGTGGTGGAGCGCAGTTCGATCTCGTCGCTCACCGCCAGCACCGCGGTGAAACCCACACCGAAACGTCCGACATCCGCTGCATCGGACTTCCCGGACGCACGCAGCGCGGTGAGCGCGTGCACACCCGAGACATCCAGCGGCGCACCCGTATTCGCGACATGCAGGACTGAACCGTCGAGCCACACCCGCAACCGGCCGGGCACGCCAGCTTTGGCCGCGGCGTCGGCGGCGTTCTGCGCCAACTCGGTCAGCAGCCGGTCGCGATAGCCGGCGCGAACCAGATCCGCCTCGGTCGCCGCGTCTTCGCGCAGCCGCGTCGGCGAATCACGCCATGCGGCAAGCACCCCCGCCCGCAACGCGGCAGTACCGAACGGATCGGCCGACCCGTTCACCCCTGTCGCGATGACTCGTCCGCCCCACCCTCAGCCGCGTCACCCCGCCGCTCGGCATCCGAGCCCTGCGCCTCGAAACCAGCGTCGGCGGAACGATCTTCGTCGCCAACCTGCTGCGCGCCCGAAGCGGCGGCACCACTCTCGGCAGCCGCGGCTTCCGCCGCGGCGGAAGCGGCGGCCAATGGCTGCGTCTCGCCCACGGGTGCGAGCGGCTGCGTGGCCTCCGGTGACACATCGGACGAGGCTGCAGTGTCCTCCGTAGTGCGAGCCGAGTCGGCCGCACCGGCCGAAACGATCTCCGCACCGGCGGATTCGGCGTACGCACGCGCCGACTCGGACGCCACCGATGCGGCGGTGTCGTCCGCGGCGACTGCTGCCACGACATCCGCCGTGGGCTGCGCGGCAACGGTGTCAGACGGCGCGGCGGCCTCGGCACCCGATGTGGTCGGCTCATGGGCAGCCGGCGGCGCCTCGACCTCGGCCTGCTGCGTGGCAGGCGATTCCGATCCACCAACCGAAACAACGCCCGTACCAGCGATTTCCACATCGCCGCGCGGCGACGCCACGGGCACCTCGACGGTCGGTTCGCCGTTCGCGACGGGCGCGGCACCGGGCTCGGTGTCCGGAGTTCCCGGCGCGGCGTCGGAGATCGTCGCCTCCTCAGCCGGATCGCCCTCGCCGACAGCCGCCGCTGCGGTCGCGTCAGCCAAGGCCGTGCCGCTTTCGCCAGCCGCAGTGTCGACGTTCGACGTTTCGCCCGGAGCCGTCGTCGTAACCGCGGATTCGGCGGCCGCGCGCGGCGGCACCGCAGCGACCTCAACGGTCGGCCCGTCAGTCGGGTCAGCCGATTCGTGCGCGTTGGCGGCGTCTCCGGCCGGAGCGGACGAGTCGTCCGTCCCGGCAGCACTTTCCGCCGATTGCGCGGGAGCGGCGGCTGGTGTTTCGTCTGCAAGGGATTGGCGGAGGTCCGCGGTCGGGATCAGTTCGACTGCGGCGTCGTCGAAGGCCTCGTAGAGGGGGGAGCCGCCGCCGGTGGGGGCGACGGTGTCGGAGTGGGCGCCGCACCCGTAGGCGGCGTGCACAACCCGGCCGTCGGCGCCCATCGCGTTTCCGCAGACGCCGAAGGCGGCGCGCAGGGAACCCGCGAGCGGGAGGTAGAAACCGCACAGGCCGCAGGTCGAGGGGGCGGCCTTGGCCATTTCGGTGTCGGGGCCGTATTCGGCATGCCAGCGTTCGGCCGCGTCCGCGCGACCTTCGAGGCTCATCACCTGGGTGCGGCCGAGGCCGACCTCGAGGGCGACCTCGTCGACGACCGGGTCACCGTTGGCGACGTAGCCGGGCACCAGGCGCGGATCGTTCGGCGGCGGGGCCAGCAGGTCGCCCGGGGCCAGGTCGCCGGGCCGGATCCGCTGATCCCACGGCACGAAGTCGGGTGCGACCAGTGCGTCCGGGCCGGGCAGCAGTGCCGACTCGCTCACCGTCGCGTACTCGGCCTCCGGCGGTGCGGCCACCACGACCGCCCACTGCCAGCCGCGATAGCCGGGCAGGGTGGCTTCGAAGCGATGGGTCGCCGCGCTCTCGTCCTCGGCAGCCACGCCGAGATGCGCCCCGACGCCGGCTGGTTCCAACTCCAGGAGCGCACGGCGGGCCAGATCGACGGCGTCGGCCAGAATCGGCCGGACACCGGACTCAGAAACAGAAACTGCGCTCACCGCCTACATTTTGCCGTATGAAACGCAATCGGCGTTCGTTGGCTGTCGCTCTGCTGGTCGGTCTGGTCATCTTCAGTGGCTGTGGCGCCGCACAGGAGGCCGCACCCGAGCTGAAGATCGAGGTCGTCGCCGTCAGACCGCATGACCCGACCGCCTTCACGCAGGGCCTCGAGATCGACGGCAATGTGCTCTACGAAGGCACCGGACTCTCGGGCGCGTCGAGTGTGCGCGCGACGGACGTACGCACCGGCGAGCAACTGGCCAGGACCGATCTCCCCGCGCCCTTCTTCGGCGAGGGCCTCACCGTCGCCGGGGACACGCTGTGGCAGCTGACCTGGCAGGAGCACACGGCGTTCGCGAGGGATCCGGTCACCTTGGCCGAGCGCGCCCGAGTGCCGTACGAAGGCGAGGGCTGGGGGTTGTGCACCAGGAACGGCCGACTCGTGATGAGCGACGGCACCGACACGCTGACCTTCCGTGATCCGGTCACCTTCGCGCCGACCGGCTCGATCCGGCTGACCAGCCACCAGAGCGCCCGGCTCAACGAGCTCGATTGCGCCGAGGACGGTTCGGTCTACGCCAACGATTGGCCGACCGACACCATCCTGCGCATTGATCCGGAGTCCGGTGAGGTGCTCGCGCGGATCGATGCGAGCAGTCTGTATCCGGCGGCCGCCCGGGTACTCACCGGCAGCGACGCGCTGAACGGGATCGCACAGCTGCCCGGCACCGACCGCTTCCTGCTCGCGGGCAAGAAATGGCCGAGCATGTTCGAGGTCCGCTTCGTGCCCGCCTGAGCCAGGCGGGGCGAGGAGTTCACCACGATTTCGGTTGTGCTCCGCCGGATCGGGCAGCCTGCGGGTATGCACCGTCGTCCGCGACGCGACAAACGTCACCTTCCGCCGACACCTTCGAGCGCGAGTGAACGCCCAGCAGCGAAGTACGACAGAATTGAGGACGTGACTACTCCCCGCGAACCTTCCGGTCCCGACCGTGATCGGTGGGACGGTGGGGAGTATCCGCCGATCGAACGGCATCCCGGCTTCGACCGGTATCCGCCGCCGAATTCGCCGACGCGCCGCGGTCCGTTGCCGCCGTTGGATCCCGATCGGCTCGGCGGGTCGCAGGCCGAGACCCGGCGGCATCCGGCCGCGGATGCCGGGCTACCGCGGCGGCAGGATCCGCCGGGCCGGACACCGCGCCGCGTCTTCCCGAATCGCCCGCAACCGCCGCACGGACCCGAGCCGGAACTCGCCGCGCCGCCACCACCCACCAAGCCGCTCCCCGAACAACCGGCGGCCGCCGACGCCGAACCGACCCAGCCCGGCCCGCAACGGGTGCCGCGCAAGCTGACGGTCACCCGGGTCGCCGCGATGCGCGGCCGCGAACTCACCGAGAAGGGCATCGCCACCTTCCAGCGCGCGGCGAAGGCCGACGGCGCCGACAAATCCGGCCTGACCGCGCTGACCTACGCGACGATGGCCAACTTCGCCCTCGACGCGGCGGTCGCGGTCGCCCTCGCCAACACCCTGTTCTTCGCCAGCGCGACCGCCGAGAGCAAGACGAAAGTCGCGCTGTACCTGCTGATCACGATCGCGCCGTTCGCGGTGATCGCACCGCTGATCGGGCCGATGCTCGACCGGCTGCAGCACGGTCGACGGGTGGCGCTGGCCACCTCGTTCGCGTTGCGCGCCGTCGTCGCGGTGGTGCTGGTGCTCGAATTCGACAGCTGGGCACTGTATCCGCTGGCCCTGTGCATGATGGTCGGCAGTAAATCGTTCTCGGTGCTCAAAAGCGCGGTGACGCCACGCGTGCTACCACCCGATATCGACTTGGTGCGCACCAACTCCCGGCTCACCGTGTTCGGTTTGGTCGGCGGCACGATCGGTGCGGGTGCGATCGCGGGCATTGCCGCGATGGCCGCCGGGTCCAACGGCGCGTTGATCTTCGCCACGCTGATCGCCTGTGCCGGAACCTATCTGAGCCTGCGCATCCCGTCCTGGGTGGAGGTCACCGAGGGCGAGGTGCCCGCGACGCTGAGCTACCACGGCCCCGACGCGCACACCGAAGTGCTCTCGCCGGACAAGGAATCCGCGGTGCCGCCGCGCAAACGCAGGCAGCCGCTGGGCCGTTCGGTGGTGACGGGCCTGTGGGGCAACAGCGCCATCCGCGTGCTGACCGGGTTCCTCACCTTCTACATCGCCTTCGTCGCCAAGGCCACCGAGCACCGGCCGGTGCAGCAGGCCGCGATGCTGGGCGTGGTCGGCGCCGCCGCCGCGATCGGCAACTTCGCGGGCAATGCCACCGGCGCCCGGATCAAGCTGGGCCGGCCGTCGCTGATCGTGCTCGGCTGCACGGCGGCTTGCGCCCTCGTCGCGCTGTTCGCGACGTTCACCAACAACCTGTTGGGCGCGGCGCTGGCCACCCTGGTCGCGGCGGGCACGAGCGCGCTGGCGAAGGTATCGCTGGACGCGCTGATCCAGGACGACCTGCCGCCGGAGTCGATCGCGTCCGGCTTCGGCCGGTCCGAAACCGTGCTGCAGCTCAGCTGGGTGGTCGGCGGCGCGGCCGGCGTGCTGCTGCCGACGGACTACTGGAAGGGCTTCGCGGTGATCACCGCGGTGCTCGTGGTCGGGTTGGTGCAGACCTTCGTCAGCTACCGTGGCCATTCGCTGCTGCCCGGTCTCGGCGGAAATCGTCCGCAACACGCGGAACAGGAAGTTCCCGCGACCAGGCCGATGCCACAGACTTCGAACGCGTACCGCAAGCCGGGGACCGCCGGGGGCGAGACGACACATATCCAACGAGGGATAGGAGATCCCAGCCAGTGAGCGAGCGAACCTTCGACCCAGCGGCTGTGCCGACGGCAGGCCCGCGCCGCGGCGAGGCAGCGGCGTGAAGCGGCTCAACACGCGCACCGTCGTGGCGCTGCTCGTCGCCGGGCTGCTCGTCGTCACCGTCGCCTTCGTCGGCGTGCTCGTCGTGCTGGTCCGCAACGCGGACGAGAAGGATCCGGTGATCACCGCCTACGCGCACGGCAAGACCGTCACCGTCGAGCCATACGTGTATTGCTCGGTGCAGATGGCGGATTGCCGCTACGGCGAGACCGTGCAGCTCGTGGTGCCGCCGAACTATCCGCTGCAGCTCTCGCTGCCGAAGCAGATCGCCGAAGCGCCGTGGCTGGCCCAGGTCGTCTACGCACTCCCCAACGGAGAACGGGTCGATCGCGTGATCAGCCACACCAACTACCCGCAGGGCGCCATGGCCGTCACCATCGAGTCCCGCCCCGAACCGGACCTGCGCCTCGTCGGCCTAGAACTGCAACTGCCGATCCTGGCCAAGGACAAGGACACCGGCAAGGAGTTCTACCTCCCGCACGCCGCCTGGTCCATCAGCACGGCCCCATAGCGAACGGCCGAAGTCGCCAGCACCGCACCACTGATCGCCGCCAGCACCACCACGGAGCGAGTCTTACCGGCGCCCGTCCACTCACGGCCGAACAGCACCACGACGAAGCGAGTCTTACGAGCGACCGTCCACTCACCGCCGAACGGAACCACCACGGAGCGAGTCTTACGAGCGACCGTCCACTCACCGCCGAACGGAACCACCACGGAGCGAGTCTTACGAGCGACCGTCCACTCACCGCCGAACGGAACCACCACGGAGCGAGTTTTACGAGCGACCGTTCGCGGCCGTCTCGTGTCTCAGCTGTCGAAGCGCATGCGCCGAAGGCGCGAGTCTCGACAGCTGAGACACGAGACAAAGGGGCCGCGAACCACGCCGCGGCCACGCGGCCAATATTTCAGTGATCGAGTTCGCGCGCGACGGCGCGGACTACCTCTGAGATGCGTTGCGCGGTCTTGCGATCGGGGTAGCGGCCCTTGCGCAGGTCCGGCTGTACCGTCGCCTCGAGCAGGGTGATCATGTCCTCGACCATGCCGTGCAGTTCGTCCGGCGTGTGGCGGCGCGCGACGGGCTCCTTGCGGGCGCGCTCACGTTCTTGGCCCTGCCGGACCGAGGGCGGCGCCTCGAGCAGCTTCAGGCTCAGCGCCTGCGGGCCACGACGGCCTGCGGCCATGCCGAACTCGACGCGCTGCCCGGGCTTCAGTCCTTCGACGCCATCGGGCAGCGCGGACGACCGGACGTAGACGTCCTCCCCCTCGTCCTGGGAAAGGAAGCCGAAGCCCTTTTCGACGTCGTACCACTTCACCCTGCCGGTCGGCACTGCGCTCACCCGTTCATCATCGAAAACTCGGACCCCGACGGCCCGAGCACACTGGTCCACGGAACCCGCTGCGGCACAGCGCCACGAGCAGGTTCTTTTCTCTTTGCGAAAAGAACGCGCCCTGCAGGGATGCGGGACGCGAGTGCCTACGAGTCTACCCCGGTGCGAATAACGCAAGCACATCAGTTTTACGGTCGTGCGGTGACGAACCCTTCCGCTCCGCCCCCGCCGCGCAAGCCGGGTGACTGGTTGCTACAGGTCGCGCTGAGCCTGTTCGCGCTGGGATTGCTGGCGATCTTCGCGATCTTCCTGATCCCGGTGTTCTCCGATTCGACGCCGGGGCTGTGGCTCTACTTCGGCGCGATGCTCGTGCCGCTCGGCCTGCTGGTCGCGGTGGTCTACGCGTTGCGCGCCGGCCGGCGCTCGCGCTGACCCAACCGCGTCCGACCGCCGAGGTACGAACCGGTTACCCGAGCCTTTCGTTACCGAATCCCAGTTGTGATCCTCGTCACATAACGGGGAGGTCACGGACCGGTGACGGCCCGACACTGGCCGGACGGCACTGCTTCTAGCTGCGGAGAAGGTCTTTCGCCCGCTCTGATACCGCACCGAGACCCGCTCGTACACGCCGGTTACCAAATGGTGATTTTTCTCCGGGATCGACGTACGGTCTTATCCAGCCGGGACGACCGGCTACCACCGGCCCGCCGCACCGAACCTCGCCCCGCGGGTACCGGACCCCCGACGGAAACGTAGGGGCGAGGGCGGGCATGACGACCTCTCAGTCCAGCCCGATCGATGACCTCGCAGGTGCGCCGAGAGGAAGACGAACCCGATATGAGTGGACGCCATCGCAAGCCAAGCTCGACCGGTCGCACGGTAGCCAAGGTCGCCGTGACCGGCGCGATCATGGGCACCGCAGGTGTGGCCCTCGCAGGCAACGCCAGCGCGGCACCCGACTCCGACTGGGATCGCCTCGCACAGTGTGAGGCCGGCGGTAACTGGGGCATCAACACCGGCAACGGTTTCCAAGGCGGACTTCAGTTCTCGCCCAGCACCTGGAAGGCCCACGGCGGCGGCGAGTACGCGGCCAGCGCCAACCAGGCCACCCGCGAACAGCAGATCGCGGTCGCCGAGAAGGTGCTCGCCTCGCAGGGTTGGGGTGCCTGGCCCAGCTGCTCGGCCAACCTCGGCCTCAGCAGCGCGCCCACGCCGCGCTCCGCGCCCACCACCAGCGAAACCCCGCGCTGGAACCCCGAGCCCGCGCCGCAGGCCGCTCAGGCCGCGCCGGACAGCACTCAGGAAGTCTTCAACGCGGTCGACCGCGCCCTCGCGGTCGTGCAGGGCCAGGGCATCCAGGTGCCCAAGGAAGCCTTCGACTTCTTCAACGCCGCCAAGGCCAGTGGCACCAAGCTCGACCCGAACATCGTGAACTTCTACGAGGCCAACAAGGGACTGCTTCCCTCCTGAGGTACTCATGAAGAAGGGCCCCGCATCCGAGGATGTGGGGCCCTTCTTCGTATCTGCGGACTTTCCGTCCGGAGATCAGCGATTGATCACCGTGTTCGGGTGCATGTAGGGCAGCTGATCCGCCGGGACCGGAAACTCGGTGTCCTCACCGTACGGCGAGAGCCCACCGGAACGGGTCGACGAAAGTTCGGTGACCGCGTGGTCACCATCGGCGACCTTGGGCCAACCGTTGTCGACATACGGTTTCTTCGATTTGTTCACCACGGCCCCCATTCTGGCATGTCCCGCTCGCCGAGCAACTTCGCCGCTGCCTATTAGGCTGGTAAGGATCGGCATGAGACGAAACGACTGATCTCGGGAGCACATGGGTAACTCGTCGGGCACGCCCGAAACCAAGCCAAGCACCGAACCACCGGCCCGCAGCGCAAGTCCCGGGGCACCCAGGACCGGCAGAAGTCGCGGAGAGGCGGGCAAGCCCTCGACCTCCCTTGCCGGATGGCTCGGTGCACGTAGTGATGCCCAATTGGTGACGCTGCTCGAACTCCGGCCCGATCTGGCCGTGCCGCTGCCGTCCTCGATGGCGGTGCTCGCCGCGCGTGCCGAGCAGCGGGCCTCGGTGCTGCGCGCCACCGACGACCTGGACACCCTCGATTTCGCGATCCTGGAAACCCTTGCCGTGCACGGGGTGACACGTACCGAGAGCAACGGCGCGCCGCTGCGTCGGGCCGAGTTGCACGTGCAGCTGAACGAACGCGTGAGCGCCGCGGCGATCGACGCGGCGCTCACCCGATTGACCGATCGCGCGCTGGTCTGGTTTGTCGAGGACGAGCTGCATCTGGTCACCGCGGCCGTCGAGGCGCTGCCGTGGCCGATCGGCAGCACCACCGAGATCCCCGACGCCCTCACCGAACCCGAGGTGCGCACGGCGCTGCCCGAGCTTCCCGCCGCCGCCAGGGCACTGCTCGACAAGCTGGCCACCACCGGCCCGCGGGGGCGCACGAAGGACGCCGCACCGGGCACCCCGGCGGACCGGCCGATCCAGCAGCTACTCGCCCGCAGACTGGTGCATCGCATCGATGACGAGACGGTGGAATTGCCGGTCACGGTCGGCCAGGTGCTGCGCAACGAACCCGTGACGCACCCGCACGCGTTGACCCCGCCCAAGCCGAAAGCCAAGAAGCACACCTCCGCCGAGGTGAACGCGGTGGCCGCGGGTGAGGTGGGCGAGTTGCTGCGGCACTGCGCCGCGATCATCGACGCGCTCGGGCAGGCGCCCGCGCCCGCGTTGCGCGCGGGTGGCCTCGGCGTGCGCGAATTGCGCCGCGTCGCCAAGCAGACCGGGATCGACGAGCCGCGCGCCGGTTTGCTGGTCGAGCTGCTGGCCGCCGCGAAACTGATCGAAAAGGGTTTGCCGGACCCGCCGCCGGAGCTCGATTCGACCGACGATTTCTGGGCGCCGACCCCGGCCGTGGAGGCCTGGCTGGAGGCTCCACTCGCCCGGCGCTGGGCGGCCCTGGCCGTCGCCTGGCTCGAATTGGACCGGATGCCATGGATGATCGGCATGCGCGACGCCAACGACAAACCGCTCGCGGCGCTCGCGCTGGAGCTGCGTAACCCGCACGCGCCGCGCGACCGCCACGCCATCCTCGGCCTGCTCGCCGAGTATCCGTCCGGCAGTGCCCTCACGCCCGCCGATATCGGCCGCGTGCTCGCGTGGCGGCAACCGCGCTGGCGCAGGCACTTCCGGCTCGAGGCGGTCGAGCACACGCTCGCCGAGGCGGCCGCGCTCGGCTTCGTCGGGCGCGACGCGCTCGGCTCCGCGGCGCGGGCGCTGCTGCACGGCGAAGCGAGCAGCGCGGCCGACGCCGAGGCGGAGATGGAGGCGGCGCTGCCCGCCCCGGTCGACCATGTGCTGGTCCAAGCCGATCTCACGGTGATCGCGCCCGGACCGCTGACCGCCGAGCTACAGCACCGGGTCGCGCTGGTCGCCGATGTCGAATCCGCGGGCGCCGCAACGGTTTACCGAATCAGCGAGACCTCGGTTCGGCGGGCGCTCGATGCCGGGTTGACCGCGGCGGAACTGCACGCGCTGTTCACCAAACACTCGCGGACGCCGATTCCGCAGGCACTCACCTACCTGATCGACGATGTGGCGCGGCGGCACGGGCAGCTGCGGGCCGGCATGGCGCAGTCGTTCCTGCGCAGCGACGACCCCGCCTTGCTGGCCCAGGTGCTGGCCGCCCCGGTGGCGGGCACGCTGGCGCTGCGCGCGATCGCACCGACGGTCGCCATCGCGCAGGCGCCGCTCGGCGAGGTGCTCGAGCAGCTGCGGGCGGCCGGTTTCGCACCGGCGGGCGAGGATTCGGCGGGCGTCATCGTGGATCTGCGGCAGCGCGGCGCGCGGATTTCCATCCGGCCCAATGCCAGGCAGCCGTGGCGGCCGACGCCGCCGAGCACCGAACAGCTGGAGTTGCTCGTCACCGAACTGCGGGCGGCCGAACGCGCCACCAGCGCCCGTTCGGCGCAAGCGGTCCGCACGGACGGCACCAGGACCAACACCGCCGCGACGCTGGCGCTGCTGCAATTGGCGGCGCGGGTGCGCCGACCGGTCAATATCGGCTACGTGGACGCGCAGGGCGTCGCGACGCAGCGCGTGGTGGAACCGCTCAAGGTGGGCAACGGCCAGCTGGACGCGCTGGACCCGGTGACGGGGGCGATCCGGCACTTCACGTTGCACCGGATCGCTTCCGTCGCCCTCATCGAATGATCGAAGGGATCAGGCCTGCGGCTTGGCCAGGCAGAAGGTGATCTTCGGCGCCTCGGAGATGAGCCGGAAGCTGGTGGCGTCCGTGCCGCACAGCAGTTCGTCGGCCTCGCCGTCGATCCGCTTCACCACCTTGAAGGTCGCCTCGCTGGACGTGCAGGCCACGTGCTTGTACCCGGTGGTCGTGCTCTCGTTGTAGCAGGCGTCCTGCTTGAAGTTGGGCGCGAGGCACAGGAAAGCGGTGGTGCCGCCGCCCAGGGTCTCCTCGTAGGAGGTGTAGTCGGTCGCGCATTCGACCTTCTTGTCGTTCGACTGCGCGACCTTGTACACGGCCTTCTCCGACGAGCAGTCGATCGGCTCGGTCTTGGCGTCGGTGGACGATCCCGTGATGACGTTGATGCAGTCGCCGACCTTGGCCTTGGCCGTGTCGGACTTGCTCGCGTCCTTGGCCGCGGAACAGCCGACCACCGTGACCACCACCGCGGCCACCGCTACGAGGGCGAGCACCACACGTGCCAGCAACCTCGCTCCTGGAAACTTCACCTGAAAACCTCTCTCACCGAACACATTCACGCCGGTCGCGAACGCGGTGAGAATACCCGGACGCGCGACACGCCCGCATCAACTCCAGGGTTGATGCCCCGCCTCGGCTCACCAGATGGTGCCCCACATGCCGAGCAGCGAGTAGCCGAGGATGCTCGGGAGCAGACGGCCGAGCAATTGGAGTCCAAAGTAATTCACTAGCAATGCCTTTCGCGCATGACCACAACGTGGACACTCGTCCGATACGTGGTCTCTGTCGGTTCCTGCGAGCAAGTCGTTACGCTTGGTCAGTATGACCCTGGACGACATCGCCGTCGACCTGTACGGGCTCCCGCCGAACGAGTTCGTGCCGGCGCGCACCGCCCAGGTCAAGACCGCCAAGGACGCGGGCGACAAGGAACTCGCGGCCGCGATCGGCAAGTTGCGCAAACCGACGGTCACCGCGTGGACGGCGAACCTGCTGGCCCGTGCGGTGCCGGACGAGGTCGAAGCGCTGTTGCAACTGGGTGCCGCGTTGCGCACCGCCCAGCAGCGGCTGTCCGGCGACGAACTGCGCACCCTCACCGGACAACGCCAGCAGGCGGTCAACGCGCTGGCGAAGAAGGCGGGCGCGCTCGCGGCCGAGCAGGGGCACCCGGTGAGCGAGAACGTGCTGCGCGAGGTCGGGCAGACCCTGACCGCGGCGCTCGCCGACCCGGAGGTCGCCGACCTGGTACGCACCGGCACCTTGGCCACCGCACAGACCTACTCGGGCTTCGGCCCGTCCGGTCCCGGCCTCGTGGCGGTCGACGATCCCCCCGCCGAACCGCCGCAGGACACCACAGCCGACGACGACGCACGCCGCGAATTGGACGACGCACTGGAAGCTCTCGAGTCCGCCCGCGCGGCAAAGGATTCCGCCGCCGAAGAGGCCGAGCAGGCGACGAATCGACTGGGCGACATCGATTCCCGGATCGCCGAGCTGAAAGACGCGCTCGCGCACGCCGAGCAGGAGCGTCAGTTCGGCCGCACCGCCGAGCGCGCGGCGCAGGACCGATTACGTACGGCCGAGCGACAACTCGACCGGGTCGAGCGGTGGGTGGCGCGGGCCCGCGAGCGCGTCGCGGACTGACGACAGCGGTGCGCGGCTCAGCTGCGCAGGCTGCCCGGGTAGAGATACTCGTCCGGCGGCGGGGCGGCCTGATCGAGCCAGGCACCGAAGAAGCCGGTGAGATCCGTCGGCGATTTGGACTGCACGAACTTGCGGAACTCCGGCATCGACGCGTTACCGTAGACGTGATTCATGTTGAATTCCCTTACCGCGCCGAAGAACGCGGCGTCGCCGAGTTGCCTGCGCAGCGCGTGCAGGAACAGCGGGCCGCGGTAGTAGACGGAGGTGAATTCGTTTCCGGCGCCCGGGTTCGCCAGCGGGATCTGCCAGAACTCGTTGTTGTCCAGGTACTTCTGCAGCGTCTGGCGATACTCCGCGTCGACGTCCTTGCCCTCCTTCTGCTCCGGCCACAGGTAGTCGGCGGTGTAGCTGGCGAAGCATTCGTTCAGGCAGATATCGGACCACTGGCGCACCGACACCGAATCGCCCCACCACTGGTGTGCGATCTCGTGCACCACGGTCGGCAGATCGGTCCACGGCGCGTAGATCGGCCGGGTCTGGGTCTCCAGCGAGAACATGATGTCGGCATCCACGTAGATGCCGCCCGAGGTCTCGAACGGGTAAGGGCCGTACAGGCTTTCGATGAAGTCGAGGATCTCCGGCAGCCGCTGCTCGGTCTCCCGGTTGCGCTCGGCCTCCGGGGCGAAGGCGCTGATCAGCGGGGTGCCGTCGGCGCGGCGCTGCTCCAGGAAGCTGAACTTGTCGATCGCGACCGTGGTCAGGTAACCGACCACCGGCTGGTTCACCGCCCAGCTGACCGTGCGCCGGTCGCCCTGCACCGCGTCCTGCGTGCGCAGACCGTTGGAGACCACCTCCCACTCCGCCGGGACCGTCGCGTGCAGCGCGAAAGTCGCCTTGTCCAGCGGCGTGTCGTTGAGCGGGTACCAGGTCGAGGCGGAGTGCGGCTCGCCTGCGGCGAAGGCGCCGCCGCTCGGCGCGTAGGTCCAGCCGTCACCCTCGGTGTTCTCGGCGGTGCCCGCGTAGTCCACGGTCACGGTGAACAACAGGCCGGGCAGCAGCGGCAGCATCGGGGTCACGGTGAGTTCGTGCTCGCCGTTGCGGGCGAACGACGCGGGCTGGTTGTTCACCGAGACCCTCCGCACGTCCGGACCCGCGAAATCCAGGTTGAACATGCGCAACGCCTGGGTGGCGACGGCATCGATCCGGGTGGACCCGGTGAGCTGATGACTCGGCGGGTCGTACTCGATGGTGACGTCGTAGTGGCGGGCGTCGTAGCCGCCGTTGCCGTCCAGCGGGTAGTACGGATCCCCGAGACCCGGCGCACCGACCGTCGGATCCGGCGGCGGGTCTGCCGCGGCGGGCACCGAGACGGTGACGAGCGCTCCGGCGACCGCGGCACATACCAAGCCGGCGAACCTCATTCGCACACCACCCCTTTTTCGCCGCCGGGCATTTCGGTACGGGCGTACCGAGCCTCGGTGGATGGTAGTCGGTTCAGTCGGCGCTGCCGGTCAGTGCCACCGACGCGCCGAGGCCGACGATCATCATCCCGCCTGCACCGCCGACCGCTTCCAACCTACGCGGCGAGCGCGCGAACCACGACCGCGCCGAGGCCGCCAGCAGTGCCCACGCACTGTCGCACACCACCGCGATGGCCAGGAACAGCGAGCCGAGAATCAGGAACTGCAGCTGCAGCGAGCCGACCGCCGGATCGGCGAAATGCGGCAGGATCGCCGCGAAGAACACGATGGCCTTCGGGTTGGTGAGCCCCACGAGCACGCTCTGCCGCAGCACCTTCGTGGTGGGCACGACCGGAACGTCGGCGCCCAGCGCGGCGCGCAGCGACTTGCGCTCCCGGATCGCCTGGATGCCGATATAGATCAGATACAGCGCACCGGCGAACTTGATCACCGCGAGCGCCAAGGCCGACGCCATGAGCAGGGTGCCGAGCCCCACCGCGACCAGGAGCAGCACGAAGAAGACGCCGATGCAGTGCCCGGCCACCGAGAGCAGCGCCGCGCGCCGGCCCAGGGTCAGCGCCCGGCCGATGGTGAACAGCACGCCGGGACCGGGCACGATGATGAGGACGACCGCCGCGGCCAGAAACGCCAGCAGGTTGGACAGTGGAACCATCTTCGGAGTCTATGCGCAGTGGCAACCCGAATTAAGGGAGATCAGAAGCGGACTCGTCGCCGGTCAGGAACCCAGGTCGCCGGGCAACTGGTGCGGATCGAGCAGCAGGCGCCGGGCCGGAGCGCGGCGCACCTTGTCGGCGAGCGCGAGATTGTCGGTGAGCAGCCGCCATTCGACGTCGCTGATCGCTTCCCTGGCACGTTCGATGACGGCTGCGTCGGTGGTGCCCCAGGCGATGGGCATCGCACTGACCGACTGCCAGCGCTCCCCCACCTGCCGCGGCGCCCGATCGGTGCGCACCGCGACTGCGGGCACCCGCTCGCCCGCTTTCGCCGCGTGCCCCGGCAGCGCGCGGACCTTACGGATGACCAGCGCGTAGTGCGAGTCGGTGGCGCCCGGCTTGGCCACGTCGACCAGCGCCAGCAGCACCACGCCGGACGGGTAGGTCTCCGAGATGACCGCGGGCACCAGTTCGCCGTCGGCATACAGCTTGTCCATGCTGGCGTGTCGCGAGGTCCAGACGGCCACCCACACCGATACCACCGCGCCGAGCACGAACGCGACCGCCAGCAGATAGGCCCACGGATGGTCGAGCCAGATCAGATACGCCGCGCCGGTGGTCGCGATGATCCCCGCCGCGATCGCCATGATGCGCAGCCGTCGCTGGTCGGCGAACACCTCGTTGACCGCATGGGCATGTTTGCGGTCGACCGGGAATTCGAAGCGTCGCACGTCCCTATTCCTAGCACAGCTTGCGGAGGAATTGTCTCCGCTTATCCGATGGCCGGACCGAGCAGGTCGTCTGCGTCGGTGATGCGATAGGCATACCCCTGTTCGGCGAGAAAACGCTGGCGATGCGCGGCGTATTCGGCGTCGAGGGTGTCTCTGGCCACCACCGAATAGAAATGCGCTTGGCCACCATCGTGTTTCGGCCGCAGCAGCCGACCGAGACGCTGCGCCTCCTCCTGCCGGGAACCGAACGTACCCGAAACCTGCACCGCGACCGAGGCTTCCGGCAGATCGATGGAGAAGTTCGCCACCTTGCTCACCACCAGCACGGGGACCTCACCCTGCCGGAACGCTTCGAAGAGCTCTTCTCGCTCTTTGGTTTTCGTCGAACCCTGGATCACCGGCGCGTTGAGCGCGGCGCCCAATTCGTCGAGCTGGTCCAGGTACGCGCCGATCACCAGCGTCGGCGCGTCCGCGTGCTTGGCCAGAATCGACTGCACCACCGGGATTTTCGTGCGTGCGGTGGAGCACAGCTTGTAGCGCTCCTCCGGTTCCGCCGTCGCGTAGGCCATCCGCTCCGCGTCGGTGAGCGTCACCCGCACCTCGACGCAGTCGGCCGGGGCGATCCAGCCCTGCGCCTCGATGTCCTTCCACGGCGCATCGTAACGCTTCGGGCCGATCAGCGAGAAGACGTCGCCCTCGCGGCCGTCCTCCCGGACCAGGGTCGCGGTCAGGCCGAGGCGCCGACGCGACTGCAGATCGGCGGTCATCCGGAAGACCGGCGCGGGCAGCAGGTGCACCTCGTCGTAGATGACCAGGCCCCAGTCGCGGCTGTCGAACAGTTCCAGGTGCTTGTACTCGCCCTTGGTCCGCCGGGTGATCACCTGATAGGTGGCGATGGTGACCGGGCGGATCTCCTTGCGCTCGCCCGAATACTCGCCGATCTCGTCCTCGGTGAGCGAGGTGCGCGCCAGCAGCTCGCGCCGCCACTGCCGACCGGCCACGGTGTTGGTGACCAGGATCAACGTGGTCGCCTTCGCCTTGGCCATCGCGGCCGCGCCGACCATGGTCTTGCCCGCGCCACACGGCAGCACGACGACGCCGGACCCGCCCGCCCAGAACGAGTCGGCGGCCAGTTCCTGATAGTCGCGCAGATGCCACTTGTCATCGCTGTAGTCCAGGTCGATGGGGTGCGCTTCGCCGTCGACGTAGCCGGCCAGGTCCTCCGCGGGCCAGCCGATCTTCAACAGCATCTGCTTGATCCGCCCGCGCTCGGAGGCGTGCACGACCACCGTGTCGTCGTCCAGCCTGGCGCCGAGCATCGGCGCGATCTTCTTGTGCCGCAGCACTTCTTCCAGCACCGCGCGGTCCAGGCTGACCAGGGTCAAACCGTGTGCCGGATGCTTGACCAGCTGCAACCGCCCGTACCGGGCCATGGTGTCCACCACGTCCACCAGCAGCGGCTGCGGCACCGCGTACCGGGAGAAGCTGACCAGCGCGTCCACCACCTGCTCGGCGTCGTGCCCTGCCGCCCGCGCGTTCCACAGCGCCAACGGCGTCACCCGATAGGTGTGCACGTGCTCCGGCGCCCGCTCCAGCTCGGCGAACGGCGCGATGGCCTGCCGCGCCGCGTCGGCCAACTCGTGGTCGACCTCCAGCAGCAGCGTCTTGTCACTCTGCACAATCAGCGGACCGTCCGTCACAGCCCCTCCTCGCATCGATTCCCCCTATTCTTCCTGAACCCCCCGACACCCGCCCACGGCCGGTACCGTAACTCTCTGGATCGACGCTCGACGGCGGGGAACACGAGTGATCTCGACCTGGAACCGCACGAACGTCTGGCGCGTCATAGTTCATGACCAGGTGATCTGAACCAGGTATTGGAGGGGTGGCTGATCATGGGTGATGGGTCGTGTGTGCGGGTTGATCCTGAGGAAGTCGAGGCGTTGGGGCGTTTGGCGTACAGGATCGCTGAGGAGTGCCGGTCGGGGTATGCGTCGCTGGTCACCGATGCGAAGTCCACGATCGAGGGGTGGAGCGGCAACAACGCGGGTGCGTTCGGGGCGGCGTGGAACGAGTTCCACGAGGGCGCCGATCAGGTGTGGGATGCGTTGCTGGAGTTGGCGGGCGGTTTGGGGGTTACTGCCGAGACTTTTCAGTCGGCTGATCAGTCCTTCGCTTCGGGTGTGAGTTCTCTGGATTTGCCGTGAAGGGGGGCACTGGTGACTGCTGATACGCCGTCGTTCTCGGTCGATCTCGACGCGCTCGAGCAGTTGGCTGCGCGGATGCGTGGATACAAGGCCGCGGTCGCTGATCGGCTGGCCGAGCTCGAGGCGAAAGCCGCAGAGGTCGAAGGTGTGTGGGTCGGTGCTGCGGCGGTGGCCTATAGCGACGCGCACAGGGAGTGGGTCGCGGGGGTGACCGATATGCAGGACGGTCTGGCGGTGTTGGAGACGGCGCTGGCCAAGGCTCACGAAAGCTACACCACTGCCGGTGCTGAAACGCTGCGAATTCTGGGTGTATGAGCAAGCTCGAGGTGGACCCCAAGGTCTACTACCAGGCCGCCACCAACTGTTTCGATGCTGCGGCGGCGTTGAACGACAGCTTCAAATACGTTTTCGGGGAACTCAACAGCTGTGGTCAGATGGCGGGGCGGGACGAGGACGGCCGTGCCTGGGCCGGGTCCTACGATGAATCGGCGCGTGAAGCCGTCGCGTTCTTCGACCAGACCTTCGCGACGTTGCGCGCGTATGGCACAGCTCTCAACGACATCGGTTTCGAACACGCCAAATCCGATGCGGCGCTGAAGGGCACAACTCAGCCCGACCGTCCCCAAGACGCGGCATCGACGGTGACCTTCGGCCCTTACGCGCTGCCGGCCTCAGCTGCCGGGGGCACCCCGCAAGGCCTGGCGAAGACCTCTATCGAGGTCCTCGACGCCATCAATTGCCCGCTCCCGGACGGGAACACCGACACTCTGACCCGGGCCGCCGACGCCTGGAACCGGCTCGGCACGATCTACCAGAACACCAACGCCAAAGACAAGATCACCATCGCGGCAAGCCTTTTCGATGACGTGGTCTCCACGGACGCGATACAGGTCCGCGAAGACCTCGCGACCATCGAGACCTCGATCGCCGGGCTGCTCGACACGTGCAAAGCGATCAGTAAGACCTGCACCGATTACAAAGAATCAATCGTCGAGCTCCGCAACGAGATCAAAGGCTTCATCGAGGCCATCATCCAGGAAGCCGCGATCGACGCCGCGGTCACCGTCATCGCCACCTGCCTCACCGGAGTCGGCGGCCTCATCGCCGGCGCCAAAGCAGTCGAATCCGCCCGCCGCTGGGCCGGGAAAATCAAAGCCGCAGTCAGCGCCTGGCGAGCACGCAAAGCCCTACAGCTCAAAGGCCTCGCCGCAGACGCGAGGGCGGTCCTGGCAAGGGGCAAGAAGGCCATCGAGGATCTGCGAAACCGGCTCCGAAGGAGAAAGGGTGACGACCGCGATCCGAGCAGCCCGGACCACGGCAATACCCCGAAGGTACCGCTGCCGAATTATAAATCGACAGGAATGGATCCACATTACGCAGGCGAAGAAATTCCCGGCAATTCCATCTGGCCAGGATCTCAGGTAAAGTATCTCACCGACGAGGAACGTGAAGCATATCAGCTGACGGTCAAGAACGGAAAAATATACGACGCCACCGGCAGCTTGTTCGACACAACCACTGCACAGACGGCGCACTCGGGCACAGGACGAGCAATATTTGTAATGGACGAGAAAGGCAATCTCTACGCCTCTACAAACCATGCGATAGGCGAGTTCCACCACTCCAGCTTCCTCGGCGGCAAGCCGGTGTCGGGTGCAGGCGAGCTACAAGTAGTAAACGGCGAACTCAAGCTGGTTACCGACCAGAGTGGGCACTACAAACCTTCGCGAGAATACACCGAGCAAGTACTTGACCGGCTCAGGAATCAAGGTGTGTCCATTGACGCTTCACAAGTCAAGATGACCGCCCCCAACTGACAGAGAGGACCAAATGAGTAACGAATGGCGTCCAGTGTTGAATACCGTCCTCTACATGGCACAATTCTCCGAGCTGGACGAGAACGAAGCACGTCGCATTGCCGAAAGTCTTTTGGCCAAGCCGCCGGGGGACTTTACCATCGAAAAGACGTACCAATCTCTTGCCGATGCCATTGCCGCAGGGGAAGAGCTCGACACAATCGTGCAGATGAGACAATCACCTCAGGTCATTCGAAAGTTTCTCGAGCGCATCGTAGACGAACTCGACGGCAAGCGACCGTGGACAATTCCGGCCGTCAGAGAGATTTCGATATCTCGATGGGCCGATTTTGCATCGCTGCAGCCGATCGCGCAGATCTCGACTCCATGGCCCGCCATCGAAGGCAAGGTAGGAAAGACATTCAAGGCGGTCGATGGCGGCGAAGGGTTGATTGTGATGCTGCGCTCGGGGATCACCCTCGGTTTGGCGTGGCCGAGTCGCATCGGCAAATCCGCTACTGACGTACTGGTGCCAGAGGGCTCCGCTGGATCATCGGTGATTGTTCAAGAACTCATCGAATCGACCGCACTGAAAATAGACGACATCACGATACTCGAGCGCGGCTGATCAACGGCGGCTACCGCACACCACGGGAATCGGGGTGGGGGCGGGGTCAGTGGGGGTGTGGGGAGGGTTCGAGGGTGCGGTGGAATTCGGCGGGCCAGTCGGCGACGGGGCCGGCGGGGTCGGTGTTGAGGCGGGCGGCGAGCCAGTGGTCGCGGCGGCGGCCGCGCTGCAGGCTGCCGAGCCGGGACAGGCCCTCGTAGCGGAAGCCGGTGCGGCGGACCACGGCGGCCGAAGGATAGTTGCCGACGAACGCACGCCAGCTGATGCGTTGCAGCGCGAGCCGGTCGGGACGGAAGCCGTAGTCGCAGACCAGCGCGACAGACTGGCTCATCAGGCCGCGCGAGCGGACCCGCGGCGCCAGCCAGTAGCCGATCTCGGCGGACGATTCGTCGCGTTCACCGAGACCGATCATGCCGACGACGGGTCCGTCGGCGCGCTCGCGCACCGCCCAGGTCGGGCTCTTACCCGCCCAACCGGGTCCGACGATGTCCTCGATGAAGGTTTTCGCGTTCTCGCGGGTGTACGGCACCGGAATGGTCACCCATTCGCCGATGGACGGATGCTGACAACACTCGGTGATGGCGTCGATGTCCTCGCTCGTGGGGATCGACAGCCATACCGTTCCGTTCGTCAGCACCTGTGCATCCATCGAGTCATGTTGTCATGAACAGCGCGGACAGTTCACGGGGTTTCGCGCGCGTTGCCCGGACGGCACCGGGGTAAACCCCGTCTAGGACAGATCGTAGAATCGTCTCGATGGTTGCCGCTCTGCTTGCCGGACAGTTCGAATCACATCGAGCGCATCTGCTCTCGGTCGCGTATCGGCTGACGGGCAGCGTCGGCGACGCCGAGGACGCGGTGCAGGAGAGCTGGCTGCGCCTGGCGGGAGCGCATCAATCCGAGATCGACGATCTGCGCGCCTGGTTGACCACCGTGGTGAGCCGGATCTGCCTGGACCGCTTGCGCAGTGCCGCGGTGCGCCGGGAAAGCTATGTGGGCCAATGGCTGCCGGAACCCGTGGTGACCGGCCGCGCCAGGTCGAGCATGCCGGACCCCCTGGAGATCGTGGTCCGCCACCAGGACTACCGCCTTGCGGCAATGGTGGTGCTGGACAGCCTGACTCCGCCCCAGCGCGTGGCTTTCGTACTGCACGAAGGCCTTTCGGTGCCGTTCACCGAGATCGCGCAGCTGCTCGACGTCTCGCCGGAGGCGGCGCGCCAGCTCGCCGCGCGGGCGCGCAAGGCCGTGGCGCACACCCCGCCGCCGGTGCCCGACGCCGAGCACGAGGCCGCCGTACACCGCTTCCTGGACGCGTTGGGTTCGGGTGACGTGCGCGCGGTTGCCGCTGCGCTGCACCCGGATTCGATCGTGATCGGCGACGCCGATGGCACCACGTCCACCGCGATCAACGTCGTGCGGGGCGCGGACCGGATCGCGCGGTTCTATCTGGGCATCGTGCGCAAATACGGCATGACGCCGGACGCGGCGGACCCCATGTTCACCGCCGAACTCGTCTCGGTGAACGGACAGCTCGGCGTCGCGGTCACCGCGGCCGACGAGGAACGCCCGGCGCGGGTGATCGGATTCACCATCCGCGACGGACTGGTCTGGGGTACCTACGACCTGGCGAACCCGGCGAAGCTCACCGGCGTGCGGCTCGGCTGAGGCAACCCCCTATCGTTCGCCCCTCATCCGACGGCCTGCCCCGGCGGTGAATTCACTACGCTGCGGATATGCCTCCGCAACCCGCCACCGTTGCCCGCCTGCGCCCGTTCGCCGCCACGATCTTCGCCGAGATGACCGAGCTCGCGGTGCGTCACGACGCGGTCAATCTCGGCCAGGGTTTCCCGGATACCGACGGGCCCGCGGGGATGCTCGAGGTGGCCCGGCAGTCCATCGCCGACGGCCTCAACCAGTACCCGCCGGGCCGCGGCAGGCCCGAACTGCGCCGCGCCGTCGCCGCCGACCGGGCCCGCCGCTACGGCACCGAGTACGACCCCGACAGCGAGGTGCTGGTGACGGTCGGCGCGACGGAGGCGATCGCCGCCGCGATCCTCGGCCTGGTCGAGCCGGGCGCGGAAGTGGTACTGATCGAGCCGTACTACGACTCCTACGCCGCGGCGGTCGCACTGGCCGGCGCCCAGCGGCGGACCGCGCACCTGGTCGCCGACGGCGACCGCTTCGTGCTCGACCTGGACAGCCTGCGCGCCGCCGTCACCCCGGCCACCAGGATGCTGGTGGTCAACTCGCCGCACAACCCGACCGGCACCGTGCTGGGCCGGGCCGACCTGCAGGCCATCGCCGAAATCGCCTGCGAGCACGATCTTCTGGTGCTCACCGACGAGGTGTACGAGCACCTGGTGTTCGACGGCACCGAGCACATCAGCCTGGCCACGCTGCCGGGCATGGCCGCACGCACCGTCGTGGTGTCCAGCGCGGCAAAGACTTTCAACGTCACTGGCTGGAAGATCGGCTGGGCGTGCGGCCCCAAGGAATTGATCGACGGTGTGCTCGCGGCCAAGCAATTCCTGACCTTCGTCGGCGGCGGACCCTTCCAGCCCGCGATCGCGCACGCGCTGAACAACGAACTGGACTGGGTGGCCGGGCTGCGCGAAGACCTGTCCGCCAAGCGACTTCGCCTCTCCGCCGCGCTCGCCGACACCGGTTTCGACGTCACCTACAGCGCGGGCGGCTATTTCGTCTGCGGCGACGTCACCCCGCTCGGCACGGCCGACGGTCTGGCCTTCTGCCGCGAGCTGCCGAAGCGGCTCGGCGTCGCCGCGGTGCCGCTCAGCGTGTTCGCCGACGACACCGCCGCGTGGAACCACCTCGTGCGCTTCACCTTCTGCAAGCGCGACGAGACGATCGATGAGGGTGTGCGCCGGTTGCGCGCGGGCATTCGCTGATGAAGAGGTGAAAACCTTGACATCCCCTGTCAGTATTTGCTGGCAGGGTAGGTCGCATGGTGACGCAATATTTCACGGCGACGACTCTCGACGGCTATCTCGCGGACGAACACAACTCGCTCGACTGGCTGTTCACGGTCGCGGGCGCCGACGAGATGGCCGAGCAGAACGTCGACGAATTCATCGGCGGCGTCGGTGCGATGTGCATGGGCGCGACCACCTACGAGTGGATCCTGGCCAACGACGAACCCGAGAACTGGCACAAGTCCTACGGCGAGCTCCCGTGCTGGGTCTTCACCCACCGCGAGCTGCCCGCACTGCCGGACGCGAACCTGCGTTTCGTATCCGGCGCGGTCGAGCCGGTGCACCGGGACATGGTCGCGGCGGCCGGTGATCGCAATGTCTGGGTGCTCGGCGGCGGTGAGCTGGTCGGTCAGTTCGCCGACGCCGGCCTGCTGGACGAGATCATCGCGGGCGTCGCGCCGGTCACCCTCGGCGCCGGTGCGCCGCTGCTGCCCCGGCGCATCCTTTCCGATCGGCTGGAACTCGTCGATGTCACCCGGATCGGACAGTTCGCCCAGCTGACCTACCGACTGAAGTCCGAGACCGGGTCTAGGTGAGATGTCCGCGTGGTTCCGGTCGCCGGCGCGCCTGCGGCGCCCGCCAGCGGAAACGCAGGGCGAGAAGGCGAAATCCGATGGCGCCCAGCGCCGCCAGCGCACCGGTCCACGCGCGATACAGCTCGAAATGCAACAGCACCGCGGTACAGATCGCGCCGAGCAGCGCGGGCACGGCGTAGATCTGGTCGGGCCGAAGCACATTCGGCGTCTGGCCGCCGAGCAGGTCGCGGATGACACCGCCGCCGATCGCGGTGACCAGGCCGAGCAGCGCCGCCGAGGGCGCGCCGGCACCCGCGGTGTAGGCGACGACAGTGCCTGTCACACAGAACAATCCGAGGCCGAACGCGTCGGCCACCTCGAGCGGCCCTTTGGTGAGCCGGCGCGGCGGATGCCAGAAGAAGATCACCAAGGCGGCGAGCAGGGCGGTCCACAGATAGCTCAGGTCCACGAAGGCGGCGGGTGGGGTCCGACCGATCAGCAGGTCGCGGATGACCCCGCCGCCGAGCGCCGTACTGCACGCCAGCACGACGATCCCGAAGATGTCGAAATCCCGGCGCACCGCGAGCAGCGCACCCGAACTCGCGAACGCGAACACCCCGAACAACTCCCCGAGATGCTGCACCGCACCGACCGCCGAGCCGAAATACCCGGCCAGCGCCACACTCTCAGCACCGAATTGCACCATGCCGCTCACCGTGCCATACCCGGCCCCGTCCGGCCGCCCGCCACGAGCGGCCGAACGAGCAGGTCAGGCCGGGGTGGGCCGAGCGCGGTCGGTGGCGACGAGCACGGCGATGACGCCGAGCATCGTGCCCATCAGGTAGCGCTGCACGCGCAGCCAGAGCGGACGACCGGTCAGGAACGTCGCGATGCCGCCCGCACCGAGCACGATCAGGCCGTTCACGGTCAGGGCCACCGCGATCTGCACCGCGCCGAGGCACAGGCTCTGCAACCAGACCTGGCCGTGATCGGGCACCACGAACTGCGGGATCAGCGCCATGTACATGATCGCGATCTTCGGGTTCAGCAGATTGGTGACCAGGCCCATGGTGAACAGCCGCCGTGCCGGGTCCGGGGCCAGCGCCGCGGGCGCGAACACCGAGGTCCCGCCGGGTCGCAATGCCTGCCACGCCAGCCACAGCAGATAGGCCGCCCCGGCGAGCTTCACCGCCAGGTAGAGACCGGGCACCACCGCGAAAACGGCGGTGATCCCGGCGGCGGCCGCGAGGAGGTACACCCCGAATCCCGCGGCTACACCGCCGAGCGAGACCAGTCCGGCCCGCCTGCCCTGCGCCACGGTGCGCGACACCAGATACATCATGTTCGGCCCCGGCGTCAGCACCATGCCCAACGCCACCGCCGCCACCCCGAACACCGCCGCCATCTCGATCACGCTGCCGATTCTCGCCGAACCGCGGGCCGCGCGTCGCGGTCCACTTTCCGGTCGCTGGCCTTTCGACCGGCGCAAACGACGCCCGGCGGCGCCGTTCCCGTCGTACATTGCGACCATGGCTGACGACCGGCGGTTCGGATGGATGGTCGATGTCATGGGCGTTCGGCCCACCGAGCTGATCCTCGAAATCGGCCCTGGGTCGAGCAACTCGATCGCCTATCTCGCCGCGCGGGCGACCGACGGGCGCGTCGTGGGCATCGATCGTTCCGCGACAGCGATCCGGCGGGCCACGAAAACCCATGCCGCGCTGATTGATTCAGGGCAGGTCCGGCTGGCGCAGGCGAGCCTCGCCGATCTCGACCCGGCCCGGTTCCTGACCGAGCATGCCTGCGGCGCAGCGGGTTTCGACAAGATCCTGGCGGTCAACGTCAACACGTTCTGGACGAAACGACCGGTCGCCGAACTCGCGCTGCTGCGAAGGCTGCTCGCGCCGGGCGGCATGCTGTGCCTCTTCTACGGTTACGGCGCACCGGAAACCACGAGCACCAGCCCGAAACCCCCGCCCGGCGAGCTCCGCGAACATCTCGCCGACGCGGGGTTCGCCGTGCGCGTGGTCACCGCCGGTGACCTGCTCGGCGTCTTCGCCACTGCGGAATGACCGACGGTCCGGCTGCCCGCGCATACCTGCGGGCAGCCGAAACCGGCACGGCCGTCAACGATTACGGCGCTGCGCGACCGCGTCGGCCAAGCGATCGAGCTGGCTCGCGGTGGTCTCCCAGTCCAGGCAGGCGTCGGTGATGGACTGCCCGTAGGTGAGATCGGCGGCCTTACCGAGGGTGAGGTCCTGCCGGCCCGCCACGAGGAAGCTCTCCAGCATCACACCGACCACGCCGGGTTCGCCCGCCGCCAGCCGCTCGGCGATATCGGTCACC
Source organism: Nocardia brasiliensis NBRC 14402 (assembly GCF_000308475.2). Taxonomy (GTDB): domain Bacteria; phylum Actinomycetota; class Actinomycetes; order Mycobacteriales; family Mycobacteriaceae; genus Nocardia; species Nocardia brasiliensis. The sequence goes on from NZ_BAFT02000010.1 coordinate 53,895, forward strand.
ACGTCGACCTGCTTGTTGTGGTCCTTGTTGCTGTTGCCGTGGCTGGCGTCGACCACGAGTCGTTGCGGCAGCGCCGCCTTCTCCAGTCGCAGGCAGGCCTCGGCCACCGAGGCGGCGTCGTAGTTCGGGCCGGTGCTGCCGCCGCGCAGGATCACGTGGCAGTCCGGGTTGCCGGTGGTGCGGATCAGCGCGGCCCGGCCGTCGAGATCGGTACCCGGGAACACATGGCTGGCCGCCGCGGCGCGGACGCCGTCCACGGCCACCTGCACGTCACCGTCGGTGCCGTTCTTGATGCCCACCGGCATGGACAGCGCGCTGCTCAGCTGCCGATGCACCTGACTGGCCGCGGTGCGCGCCCCGATGGCGCCGTAGGAGACCAGGTCCGCGATGTACTGCGGGGTGATCGGATCGAGGAACTCGCACGCCACCGGCAGGCCGAGCGCGGTGATGTCGACCAGCACCTTGCGGCCGATGCCGAGGCCGGTGTTGACGTCGAAGGAGCCGTCCAGGTGCGGATCGTTGATCAGGCCCTTCCAGCCGAGCGTGGTGCGGGGTTTCTCGAAGTACACCCGCATCACCACGTGCAGCCGGTCGTCCAGCTCAGCCGCCTTGGCAGCCAGCCGGCGGGCGTAGTCGAGCGCCGCGGCGGGATCGTGCACCGAGCACGGGCCGACGATCACCATGAGGCGATCGTCGGCGCCGTTCAGTACGTCGACAGTGGCGGCGCGGCCCTTGCGGACGGTGCCGGCCAGCTCGTCGGTGATCGGGTGCACGCGACGGACCTCGGCGGGCGAGCGCAGCGGGCTGACGCTCATGGTGCGTTGGTCATCGAGGTCAGCGTGCATCGCGCAGCGATTCGATGAGGGGTGGTGGCCGGGCGACGGGTGGGCACGCGGATCTATATCGGCAGCTCGTGTCATCGTGGGTTCCTTTTCTTCGGCCGACCCACGGACGTGAAACCCCGTCGAGCCGGTCCATATCCGGCTCGGGGTGGAATGTCGTCAGCGCATGTGGTTGCCGCAGACCAGCCCACCCAGGGCCGGCTTGCTAAACCAGAAATACGCGCGCTGCACGTCGGCGACTGTACCAGGTCTGGAATTCACCCCCATTGACCCGGGGTGTAGTCGCCCGCGGGGGTGCGGGCGATGACGTTCATCCGGTTCCAGGCGTTGATCATCGCGATGGCGGCGATGAGCGCGGCGATCTGGTCCTCGTCGTAGTGCTTCTGCACCTGCTGCCACACCTCGTCGCTGACGCCGCGGCCGTCACCGATGCGGGTGGCCTCCTCGGTCAGCGCCAGCGCGGCGCGCTCGGCATCGGTGAAGACGGTGGCCTCGGGCCAGGCCGCGACCAGATTGAGCCGCACCGAGGTCTCACCGGCGTGCGCGGCGTCCTTGGTGTGCATGTCGGTGCAGTAGCCGCAGCCGTTGATCTGGCTGGCCCGGATCTTGACCAGCTCGTAAGTCGCTGCGGGCAGCGTGGATTCGGCGACCACCCGGCCCGCCGTGTTCATGCGCTTGACGAAGCTGGCGGCGACGCGGTTGCCGAAGAGGTTGAAGCGAGCGCTCATGATGTCTGCCTTCTTTCTGATTCGTGCCGTGCTGGGCGGTTCACAGAGATGACGAAGCAGCGCCGCGAGGTGTGACACCGATCGAGCAGTGACGTGGACCACGCACCGTCATACCGCTGGCAGATGCACCTCGTGACGGCAGACGATGCGGACCCTACCTGCCGAAGTCGTAACTGACGCCGGTCAGTTTTTCCGACAGCTCCCACAGGCCCCGCGCGACGCCTTCGTCCCGGGATGCCCTGGACGAACCCGAGACGCCGGGGTAGCCGCGCAATCCGCCGAACCTGGCCGGTCCGTAGTAGCCACCCGGCTCGACCTCGGTGGTGGCGACGTACAGCGTTGGCAGCGCGCCCATTTCGGCGCTCTGCGCGAGCACCCGGTTACCCAGCCACATCACCCGGTCCTGAATCGACTCGGTGTGCGACTGTAATTCGGTCGAGGCGTAGCCGGGATGCGCGGCGACCGAGATCGTCGGCGAGCCCGCGGCGGTGAGCCTGCGCTGCAGTTCGTAGGCGAACATCAGGTTGGCCAGCTTCGCCTGGCCATAGGCTTGCCAACGCTGGTACTTGCGGCGCTCCCAGTTCAAGTCGTCCAGGTCGATCTTGCCGATCACGTGCGCACCGCTGGCCACGGTGACCACCCGCTGCGAGATCTTGGGCAGCAGTAGGCCGGTCAGCGCGAAATGCCCGAGATAGTTTGTGCCCACCTGCATTTCGAAGCCATCGGCGGTGCGCTGCTCGGGCAGCGCCATCACCCCGGCATTGTTGATCAGCACGTCGGCTCCCGCGGCGGCCGCCGCGAACTCGCGGATCGAGGCCAGGCTCGCCAGATCCAACCGGCGCACGACCGCGCGCTCCCCCAGTTCCGCGGCCACGCGCTCGCCTTTGGCCACGTTCCGGCAAGCCAGCACCACCTGCGCCCCGGCGCGGACGAGCGCCCGTGCCGTGACGGCCCCCAGCCCGCTGTTCGCGCCGGTCACGATGAACGTGCGTCCGGTCTGATCGGGTATATCCGAGGTATCCCACCTGCTCATAGCCGAGAAGTCTAAACAAATTCACGCCCTTTCCCGAGGGTCGCGCGAGCCCCCGCAGCGACGGTCAGAGCCTTCGTAGCAGCACCGACCGCGGTGAGATAGGGTTGCCTAACCTATATGCCGAGATCCTCCATCCGCGCTCGGCTCGAGTTATCTGTGAGGCAAGACCGTGACTTCGACATCCACCACGCATCGCGCGGGCTACGTCGGCTTCCCCACCGAAGCGGCCGACGCCTACCGAGCCGCCGGATACTGGACCGGACGCCCGCTGGCCGACCTGCTGCGCGACACGGCCCGGCGGCATCCGCACCGGCCCGCGCTGCTCGACGCCGAACAGACGCGCAGCTACGCGTGGCTCGACGCGGAGGCCGACCGGATGGCGCACGGGTTGCTCGCACTCGGCATCGCGCCGGGCGACCGGGTGGTGGTGCAGCTGCCGAACGTGCCGGAGTTCTTGACCGTGCTCTTCGGCGCACTACGCGCGGGCATCATTCCGGTGCTGACGCTGCCCGCCCACCGCCGAGCCGAAATCGAGCATCTGGCAGCGCTTTCCGAGGCGGTCGCCTACATCATCGTGGACCGCCTCGGCGACTTCGACTATCGCGAACTGGCCGACACGGTACGGGCGGCGGTGCCGACGCTGCGGCACGTGCTGGTGGTCGGCGAGCCCGGCGCCGGCACCGATCTGGCCTCGGTGCCACGCGCGGGCGAGACGCTGCCGGAGATCGATCCGGGCGATATCGCGCTGATGCTGGTCTCCGGCGGCACCACGGGTCTGCCGAAGCTGATCGCGCGCACCCACGACGACTACGTCTACAACGCCACCGCGAGCGCGGCGATCTGCGAACTCACCGAGGACGATGTCTATCTGGCCACTTTGCCTGCCGCGCACAACTTTCCGCTCGCCTGCCCGGGCATCCTCGGCACCGTGAGCGTGGGCGGCGCGGTGAGCTTCGTCACCGACCCCAGCCCGGAGAACGCCTTCGCGGCGATCGAACGACACCGGGTGACCGTCACGGCCGTGGTTCCACCGCTGGCCCGACTGTGGTGCGCCGCAACCGAATGGGAGGAAGCCGACCTGAGCTCGCTGCGCCTGCTCCAGGTGGGCGGCGCGAAGCTGGCCGAGGTCAACGCGCGCGAGGTGACCCCCGCGCTCGGCGCCACGCTGCAGCAGGTGTTCGGCATGGCGGAGGGCCTGCTCAACTACACCCGGCTCGACGACGACACCGAACTGCTGTGCACCACCCAGGGCCGGGCGCTCTCGCCCGACGACGAGATCCGGGTGGTGGACGCGGACGGCAACGATGTGCCGCCCGGCGCGGAGGGCGAGCTGCTGACCAAGGGCCCCTACACGATTCGCGGCTACTACCGCGCACCCGAGCACAACGCCCGCGCCTTCACCCCCGACGGTTACTACCGCAGCGGCGATCTGGTGCGCCGGCTGCCGAGCGGTCACCTGATCGTCTCCGGACGGATCAAGGACGTGATCAATCGCGGCGGCGAGAACATCTCCTGCGACGAACTCGAGGAGCACCTGCTCGCGTACCCGGCCGTGCGGCACGCCGCCGCGGTCGGCCTGCCCGATCCCACGCTCGGCGAGCAGGTCTGCGTCGTCCTCGTCGTCGACGGCGATATGCCGACCCTGGCGCAGATCAAGACGTTCCTCATCGACCGCGGCCTGGCCACCTACAAACTGCCCGATGTGCTCCGCCGCGCGGACACGCTGCCTGTCACCGCCGTCGGCAAGATCGACAAGAAGGTGCTGCGCGGCCTCGAGGGGTGAGACAGCAAACGGGCAGTACACCTTTCGGTGTACTGCCCGTCTTGTCGTCAGGCGCGCACTACGTAAGGCGCGATGCTGCCGAGCTTTTCGCAGGTTTCCTCGAACTCCCGGTCCGGGCGCGATTGCCCGACGATACCCGCGCCGGCGCGCAGCCAGGCGCCCTCGGTGTTCTGGTACACCGCGCGCAGCACCAGGGTGGCCTCCAGCGCGCCGGTGGGCGAAACCGTCACCACCGCACCGGAATACAGGCCGCGCGCGTCGTGATCGAGCCGGAACACCGAATCGATGCCCTCGCGCTTGGGAATGCCGGAGGCGGTGACCGACGGGAACAGCACCTCGAGCGCGTCCCAGCTGGACCGGTCGGCGGCCAGGCGGCCGCGCACCGTGGAGGCGAGGTGCTGCACGCTGCCGCGCTCGCGCACCACCATGAAATCGGAGACCGCGGGGGTGCCGGGATCGGCCACGGCGGCGATCTCCGCGAACGAGGTGCGCACCGAAATCGCGTGCTCCACGATCTCTTTCGGATCACTGACCAGGTCGGCCCGGGCCGCCATGTCGACCGCCTCGCCACGGCCGAAGGCACGGGTACCGGCCAGCGGCTCCGTGGTCACCACCCGGTTCTCGTCGACCGACGCGACCAGTTCGGGGCTGAAGCCCGCCGCCTCGAGTCCGCCAAGGCGGAGCAGGAACGAGCGTGCGGGGGTGTTGTTCGCCCGGCCGAGCCGGTAGGTCGCGGGCACGTCCACCACGAACGGCAGATCGACCTTCCGGGACAGGATGACCTTCTGATACCGGCCCGCCTGGATCTCGCCGACCGCCTCGGCGACCCGGTCCCGGTAGCCGGTCGGATCGATCCGGACATCGGCGGGATGCGCCTGGGGCAATTCGGATTCCTGCGATTCGGCGATCAGGCTGTGGATATCGCCCGTCTCGGTCGGGGTGGCGCCGGACACCCGGACGCCGTAGGGACCGACCCGGACCTCGATCCGGGGAATCATCAAGTGCGCCACCGTCGTCCGCGGATCCAGGTGCTCGGTCGCCTGGAAGGCCCACGCGCAGAACTCGAATCCGATCCAGCCGTAGGCGTTGCGGCCGGCCAGCGGCAGCGCGCGCAGCGCCGCATCGATGACGGCGCCCGGGCTGCCTTCCCAGGCGCTGGTGGTCGTCTTCCCGTCCCAGGTGACCCGCAGCTCTTCGACATCCAATTCGATGCCGCCGATCGGATCGGCGGCGAAGACCCATTCGCCAGGGCTCTCGTACATGACGTACTCACCGAACCGATCCGCCCCCGCCAGTCGGGACATCGCTGCCGCCGGATCGGTTACATACTCCACCCGCAAGCGTTCGTCCGTGGTCGACAACGATCCTCCAAAAGCTCAAAACTGGCTGACTTGGAGGTAAGGTTAGCATTACCTGATTCAAGAAGAGCTGTGCTGGCGAACACAACCGAGGACCCACGGAAGCCTAGTTCGCCGGTACTGCCAGGGCCGAACGCTCGACGCTCAGCAAACTCTCTGCACTGTGCTCGGCATGGTAGGCGGCGGCACCGCCGCGCAACCCGAACAGTCGCTTCGAGTAGAGCAGCCAGACCACCGCGACGATATTGATCAGCAGCGCGCCGATCCGCAGCGCGGTGATCTTCTCGGTCAACTCGTAGATCTCCAGCGGCAGGAACAGGCTCGTCGCGACCACCGCGAAATACTCGCCCCAGCGCTTCATCAGCCAGAGACCGGTCGCCTCGATCACCTGCAGCCCGGCGTAGACGAAGATCCCGGCCGCCACCCACAACAGGGTCGTGTTCGACAGAGAGAACGCCTCGTCGATCAGGTGCACGATCTTCGAACGGTCGATGTCCCAGCCGAGTTGGTCGGCCAGCGGGCGCAATAACGGGAGGTCCTGGTCGAACGCCGCCCGCATCGTCTCGCGCGAGGACCGGAACTTCAGCACCCCGAACGCGGCGGCCACCAGCACCAGGCCACGCAGCAGTCGTTCGATCGCCAAGGCGCGCATCAGCCAGCGATCGCGCAGCAGTCGCCCGCGCGGCACCTCCGGCGCGTGATCCGCCGGCCCGGACCCCACGGGGTCGCCGGGCACAAAGGTGCCACAGCGCAGGCAGCGCCACGCCACCCCCGCGACGGTGTCGACGCGCAATCGCGCCGCCAGATCCGGCTCATCCGGCTGGTAGGTGTAGTGGCCGTGCCAACCGCACGCGCGCAACGCCCAGTCCATCCGCGCAGCCTAATTCGGCTCGGGGAGATAGCGCCGGACGCGCGCGGCGGTTCGATCCTGGCCAAAGCGAACAAACTTGCGACCTGGCCACGCCGCAGCGACCTATGATCCTGTCCAACACACGTTTCCCGGCCCGCAACAGCTGACTACGTAGGAACATGGGTAACTCACCGGGTACGGGCCGAGCCGAATCCGCTGCTGACCGCCGGGCGCCGACGCAACGGCCGGGGCTCCCGGGGCTGGCTTGAAGCCCCGGGGAGGCGAGACAGCATCTTTTCAGTCGGAGGGAACCGGGTCATGATCGAGCACCGTGGCGGGTCGCCCGCGGATATCCAGCGAGCGTCGGCGCCGGAATCGGTGGTGGCCCTGGTCGACGCGGCGTCCGCGGTGGAACGCGAACTGATCGGGAACTGGCTCAGCGACGGTGGCCTCACCGGTGAGTTCGGCAGCACCGCGCCGGTGACCCAGCTGGATCTGGACGCGGGCGCGATCGCCACCCGGTTGGTCGGCCGGCACGACGACCCGCTCGTGGTCCCGGTGCGGGTGCTCTGGTTGCCGCCGGAACGTGATGGCGTGCGCCGCATCACCTTCGCCGACATGGCCCTGCTCACCAATCCGCGCAAGCCGAACCGGCTCGCGCAGCGCAAACTGGTCGGCCAGCCGAACCGGCACGTGGTGCTCACCGGGCAGCCCGCACTGCTCAGCGAGTTGCGCACGAACAATCCCGAAGCCGCGGCCTTGTTCGCGAAGGGCAGCGCCGAACCGTTCGCGCGCGCCATCGTGCGCGCCGCGGTCGTCGCGTTGGAGCGCGCCGAACGCACCATCATCGGCGACCGCTACAAGGTGCCCCGGCTGGTGGCCGAAGAGATCCTCGACTCACCCGACTTCCTGCGCAGACTCGAACTCATCGCCGACCAGATCGGCGCGAGCCCGCACGAGGTGTACCGCCGCGCGGAAAAGGCGCTCAACGAACTCGTCGCCGCCCAGAGCAGATTGGTCTCCGACCTGTTCACCCAGGCGATGCGGCCGATCCACGCCTCGACCTGGAAGGTGGATTCCGACGATTCCGGCCTGGCCGCGCTGCGCGACCTGAACCGCCGCTTCCCGCTGGTGTTCCTGCCTTCGCACCGTTCCTACGTCGACGCGTTCGTGCTCGGTGATGTGCTGGCCCGCAACGACTTCCCGCCGAACCACGTGATCGGCGGCGCGAACCTCAGCTTCTGGCCGATGGGCCCGATCGCCCGGCGCACCGGAACCGTGTTCATCCGCCGCAGTTTCGGCGACGACGAGGTGTACAAGGCGGTGGTCGAGGAGTATTTCGCCTATCTGCTGGCCAAGCGATTCAATCTGGAGTGGTACTTCGAGGGCGGGCGCACCCGCACCGGCAAGCTGCGGCCGCCGCGCTACGGGCTCCTGAATTACCTTGCCTCGGCGGTGCGTTCGCACCGGGTCGAAGATGTCATGCTGGTTCCGGTGTCGATCACCTATGAGCGGCTGAACGAACTGGGCGCCATCGCCACCGAGCAGGTGGGCGGCAAGAAGAAGCCGGAAGGACTCACCTGGCTGGCACGTTATGTCCGCAGCCAGCAGCATTCGGCCGGGCACGTGTACGTGCGTTTCGGCGAACCGCTGTCGGCGCGGGATCGGCTTGCCGCGCACGGCGATCCGCTCACCACCCCGCCGCTGACCATTCCCCTGCACCGCACCGAGCCCGCGCCCGCGGGGCACACCGAGCTCGGGCAGGGCGAGCCCGACGCACCCGAGATCGCCGAACTGGAGCGCAAAGCCGTGCAGCGGCTGGCGTTCGAGATCGCGGTCGGCATCAACGCGGTCACCCCGGTCACCGTCAACGCACTGGTCACCCTCGCGCTGCTCGGCGTACACGAGCGCGCACTCACCCTCGGCGAGGTGCGCACGGTGCTCGCGCCGGTGCTCGGCTACATCGAGAAGCGCGACCTGCCGCACGGGGAACTCGCCGCGTTGCGCGACGATCAGGGTCTCGCCGTTGTGCTGGAACAACTCTCGCTGGCCAAGGTCGTCACCGTGTATCGCGGCGGACTGGAGCCGGTGTACTCCATCGAGGCGGGCGCGCACCTGGAAGCCGCGTTCTATCGCAACAGCGCGGTGCACTGGTTCGTGCACCGCGCCATCCTCGAACTGTCCATCCTCGCGGCCCTCGACAGCGACGGCGCCGACCAGCTGAGCACCGGCTGGGACGAGGCGTTCCGGCTGCGCGACCTGCTGAAGTTCGAGTTCTTCTTCCCCGAACGCGCCGAGTTCGCCGAACAGATGACCGCCGAGATGCTGCTGCTCGATCCGGAATGGCACAGTCACACCAGGGAGAACACGCTGGGTTCGGAGGTGATGACCAGGCTCACCGACTCCGGATTCATGATGGCGCACCGCGTACTTCGCTCGTTCTTCGACGCGCAGCTGGTGGTCGCCGAACGGCTGGCCGCGCGCGATCCGGAGACCGAGATCGACCGCAAACAGCTCATCGCCGAATGCGTCGCGGTGGGCAAGCAGATGATGCTGCAGCAGCGACTGCACAGCCCCGAATCGGTGTCCACCGAACTGTTCACCAGCGCACTGAAACTCGCGGACAACTACGGCCTGCTGGATCGCGTGTCCGACGATTCGGCCAAGACCAGGGCCGAATTGACCGAGCGCCGCGTGGAATTCGCGGACCGCCTGCGCACCATCGGTACCCGTATCTCGCAGGCCGCCGCCCTCGATCCGTCGAATCGGGCGCTGCGGTGAACCCCACCGTTTCAGGGGATCTGGACGCGGAACTCGCCGCGATCCGGTCCGGACCGCAGGGCGCGCGGATCGCCGCGATCTTCGACTTCGGTGGCACCGTCATCGCCGGTCCGCCGGTGCCGGGCCCGTTGCGGCGACTGTTCCCCGGCCGCGATATCGCGAGCGTGCTGCTGCGCGGCATCCGTGGCGGCACCACCGATGGCGCGTACGGCCGGTGGCTGCACCAGCTCGCCGAAGTGTCGGCGGGTCGGCCCGAGGCGGAACTGGACGAACTCGGGGTGCGGCTGTTCCGCGAGACCACCTACGAGTACCTGTATCCCGAAGCGTGGCAACTGATTCGAACGCATCGAGCCGCAGGGCACACCGTGGTGCTGGCCAGCTCGCTGACCCGCTTCCAGGTGGCGCCCGCGGCGGCGGCGCTCGGTATCGAGCATGTGCTGTGCACGCCGATGGCGGTGCAGGACGGCTTGCTCACCGGCTACGCCGACGGGAAAACGCTGTGGCGCAACGGTAAAGCCGCGGCGGTGCGCGAGTTCGCGGCCGACCACGACCTGGATCTCGAACACAGCTACGGCTACGCGGACAGCGACGCGGACCTGCCGCTGTTGGCGCTGGTCGGGCATCCGGTGGCGGTGAACCCCGACCCGCGACTCACCACGACGGCTGCGGAAAGGCGGTGGCCCGTAGTGCACTTCGCGGCCAGGCGAGCCGCGCGGCCCACGGACTATCTCCGCACCACCGCCGGTTTCGCCGGACTGCTGGGCGGCGCGTTCTACGGTGTCGCGGCGAAATCGGCCACCAAGGACCGGCAGCAGATGGCCGACGCGCTGATGGCGCACGCGGCCGGGAACACCTTGAGCATCACCGGTGTTCAGCTGCGCGTGCTCGGCGCGGAACACGCCCGCTCGCCGCGGCCGGCGGTGTTCCTGTTCAACCATCAGAGCCAGTTCGACATCATCATCGTCCCCGAGGTGCTCGGCGGCGGCGTCACCGGCATCGGCAAGAAGGAGCTGACCCGCAACCCGATCTTCGGACCGCTGATGCGCTTCGTCGGTGTGACGTTCATCGATCGCTCGAGCACCAGTGCGGCCAAAGCCGCCCTCGCGCCGGTAGTCGAGACGTTGCGCAGCGGACTGTCGATCGCCGTCGCGCCCGAGGGAACCCGTTCCTACACACCGGAGGTCGGCCCGTTCAAGAAGGGCGCGTTCCATATCGCGATGCAGGCGGGGGTGCCGGTCATTCCGATCGTCATTCGCAACGCGGGCGAGATCTGCCGGCGCAACGCGATGGTCGCACGCCCGGGCATCGTGGATGTCGCGATCCTCGAACCGATCGACGTCAGCGACTGGGACCCCGCGAAGCTGGACGCCGAGGTAGCCGCGGTCCGTCAACGCTACGTGGACCTGCTGCTGGACTGGCCGCGGCCGGACTGATCGCGCGAACATCATGGGGCCGCAATGCATTCCGCTATGCGGCCTGCCGGGGAGTGATCCAGCCCACTACCGATCGATTTGACCTGAAGAAATGTTCAGGTTTCATGATTGTTCTCAGCACCAAGCACAGCTTCGGATGAGGAGAACATCATGACCATCGCACAATCCACCACAGCGGCCCTGCGCATCCCGGCCGTCAACCGTCCCCTCGCAATCCTCGGCAGCGTCGCGGTCGCGGTCGTCGTCAACCTCGGCGTGTGGCTGCTCGGCCTGGCTGCGGGCGGCTCCTTCGACGTGGTCGAGAAGGGCGTCACGACGCACCTCGGCGTCGGCTCGGTGATCACCTCGTCCGCGGTGCCGCTGTTCATCGGCATGACGCTGGCCGCGCTGGTGTCCTACTTCTGGGCAGGTGTGCTGCGGGTGGCCCAGGTGGTCGGCGGCGTGCTCGCCATCGCGACCATCGGCCTCACCGTCGCCGCCACGTTCGACACCGTGACCACCATCGCGCTCTCGGTCATGCACGTCGTGCTCGCCCCGGTCGTCGTGCTCGGTCTGGAGGCGATGCGCCAAGGTCTGGCACAGCGCTGACCGCCCGCGAACGACGCAGGGCCCCGCATCCGGTGGATGCGGGGCCCTGCTCGATATTCGCGACCTAGACCGAGCGGCCGAAGAGCAGCTTCCACGGCATCAACGCCGACTCCAGCTGCACCTTCAGGCTCATCTTGGACGCACCGAGGGTGCGCTCCTCGAAACGGATCGGCACCTCGGCGATCTCGATGCCCTGTTTGACCGTCCGGTAGTTCATCTCGACCTGGAAGGAGTACCCGTTGCTGCGGATCGTGCCGACCTCGATGGCGCGCAGCGTGTCCGCCTTCCACGCCTTGAAGCCCGCGGTGGCGTCCTTCACGTGCAGCCGCAGGATCAGGTTCACATAGAAGTTGGCCCACGCCGACAGCGCTTTGCGGTACCACTTCCACTCCTCGGCGGTCGAACCGCCGGGCACGTAGCGCGACCCGAGCACGACGCCCGCGTCGGTGGTGGACAGCTTCTCCAGCATGGCCGGAATCACCTCGGCGGGATGCGACAGGTCGGCATCCATCTGGATGACCACGTCCGCGCCCTCGTCCAGCGCACGGGTGATACCGGCGATATAGGCCCGGCCCAGTCCGTCCTTCTCCGTCCGGTGCAGCACGCCCACCACGTTCGGCAGTTCGGCGGCCAGCTTGTCGGCGACCTCACCGGTGCCGTCCGGTGAATTGTCGTCGACCACGAGCACGTGCAGGTCGGGCACCGGCAGCGCGGTCAGCCGCGCCACCGCCACCGGCAGATTTTCCCGCTCGTTGTAGGTCGGCACAACAACGGTAACCCTCAAGGGTCGCCCTCCCTGCTGATCCTGGTCCGGCTCGCAGCCCACGTCAGGACCACCGAGCACTCGTCTGATTCGAGAAAACCGTACTTGATCGTGCTGAAGCGGACCTGAGTGGATATACCTGGACGCCAGGACTTCGCGCCCGTACCGCCAGGTCTCGAGATCACATTCACCGGGCGTTTTCCGTTCCGCCCCGAACCCGCGGAGCTACGGAACGCGCGGGATCACTTGCCGCACACCGGACTAGCCGTGGCGCGTCACGACCGTCGGGTCAGTCGCCGTCGCTCGCGTCGGCCTGTGCATTGCGCGCCTTGACGATCTCCAGTGCCCGTTCCGCGGTCGCCTGATCCGGATACGGACCCATCCGATCCTGGAACCAGCACTGTCGGCCCTTCTCGGCCCGCTTGTGCTTCAAGCAGTAATACCAGCGCTCAGCCATGCCCCCAGCATTCCACCTACGTCGCCGACGTAACAGAATTTCCGAGATCGGCCCCGGCTTGTGAGCGCGTTCACCAAAGGTGCACCAGGGCATCGAACACGAGAACTATGCCGAAGACCACGAAAAGAATGCGCAGCACGCGCGGCACGTGACGAGTCAGGACGCGGACGATGGCGCGGTAGACGAGTCTGGCCCTTGGTGTCCGGCGCAACGACAGCGCGAGCACCAGCAGTGGCGGCAACAGCGCGAGCGCACAGTAGGCGACCACGAGCAGCGGCCACATCGGTGGGTGCCGCGCCGAGATCATGGCCAGACCGGCCAGATACGGGACCGCCGTCGGCGCCTGCGCCAGACCGATCGCCATCCCCACGAAACCGAACAACCACGGCCTTCGACGCAGTGCCGAGGCCCACGCGGGCCGCTCGTTGCGCGTGGTCACCGGGACTCGGCTGAGCGCGATGAGCACCACACCCAGCACCAGCTCGCCCCAATATCGCACCGCCGGTGTGAGTTCGAACGACACCAGCTCGGTCAGGAAGGTGAGGCCGAGCACCGTGCAGATGCCGAACGCCGTGGTGACCGCGAAAACCCCTGCGATGAAACTCAATCCGCCCGGCACCGGAGACCGGCGGCCCAACCGGCTGTCGGCCACCACCGCCGTGGTCAACCCCACCAGCAGCACGTCGAGCGAATCCAGCAACGCGAATCCGGCGAGCGCGAGTAGGAGAGGCACCATGACCGGCCCAGCCTACGGGAGCCGGTGCACCCCGCAGCCGGGCCGCGAGCGGGGCATGCGGCGCGCGTTACGTCACCGCGCGCCCCGCTCGCCGGGACTCAGGGGCAGTTCGGCGGGCCGATATCGCAGGAGATGCGTGCGGAGAGACTGGACAGGTACTTCGCCGAACCGGAGGCGGAGCCCGAGCCGGCACCATCGATCGGCTGCGCCTCGGGTACTGCGCTAGTAGCGGGTTCGAGCGGCAGGCCCGGCGCGGCTGTCGCGGTGCCGGTCCCGGCCAGCGCGGCGAGCGCAATTGAGCCCGCCGCAAGGCAATTCGTCACTATTCGTTGCACCGATACCTTCTTCCTAACAGCGGCGGCGCAATGCGCGTCGCCGTGTTCGCCCAGGTTAGGAAGATCACTCCGGCGCCGGACAGTCCCGAGTTGTCCCGCCACCGGCCTTCGGGCCCACGGTGAACGGGGCAGCGGATCAGGCGATCGGCGGGCCGGACTGCGGACCGATCAGCGGCTCGAAAACGGCGGCGTAGGCCTCGAAGCGAGGCTTCCAGTCGCCGGGTTCCAGGCCCGCGAGCTGATCGAGGCAGGCGTCCCAACCCGCGGCATTGCGGGCCGCGGCGTCCGGCGCCAGTTCGTTGACGAGCACCAGGTGCGTGCCGCTGCCGTGCGGTGCCAGCTCGAAACGCAGGCGCTCGTCGCCCCAGCTGAACGCCAAGAGCTTCGGCTCGTCGACCGCGAGCACCTCGCCGTCGAGCAGCAGTCCGCTCCCGTCAGCGAAATCGAAGCCGATCGTCGCGCCGACCCGCCACACCCCGCCGGTCACCTGCACGTCGCACGGGAACCACGCGCGCAACTGTTCGCGGTCGGTGAGCGCCTGCCACACCACCGGCGGCGGATCTACCAGCTCCCGCTCCAACCGCACCGCGGGTCGTTCGCCGTCGGTCCGCAACTGGGCCTCGGTCATGATCGTCTCCTCCGATCGAGATGCTCTTCGAGTAGATCCAGATGGGTGTTCCACATCAGGCGATACGGGGCCAGCCAATCGTCCAGTTCCACAAGCGGTTCCGGCCTGATCCGGTAGAGCCGGCGCTGCGCGTCGACCCGCACCGCCACCAACCCCGCCTCCTTCAGCACCCGCAGATGCTTGGACACCGCAGGCTGACTGAGCCCCAACTCCGCCACCAACGCCCCCACCGGCGACTCCCCCGCCCGCAACACCTCCAAAATCGCCAGCCGATTGGGTTCGGCCAGCACTTGAAAGACAGTCGCCGCAGTCACCCCTCCATAGTCCTCTTCAGTTATATAACTGTCAAGGCATATAATTGGCGGCAGACCCCATGCGACCCTCTCGAACGTGACGACGCACCCGCCGCCCGGAACCCCTTCAGCGACGGCGGGTTTCGGTCACAACGCCGCGTCGTGTCCCGGCCGACACGCCGCGTCGCGTCCTAGTCGACTGATCACGAGGTAATGGTGGCGGCATCGCCCGAGAGGCTCCCGCCACCATTACCTCCTGATCGACCGACCAGCTGCACTAGCCCAAGCTGACCACCTTGGCCGTGCCGGATATCACGGTGTCGGCGGCGTCGACCAACGCCATCCGCACCTGCACCGTCTGCCCGCGCTGGATCGGCTCCGGCGACCCGTCCACTCCGGCCACCATCACCACCGCCGACTGCTGCTTCCCGTCGCAGACGACGCCGGTCTCCGTCCCCGTAGCCGACGGACTCTCCGCCTGCGGATCCCCCACCATCACCTTGATCCCGACCACCCCCGCCGAAGCCTCACAGCTGTAGTCGGCCCCCACATTCGCCGGCCCCACCCCCGTGATCTCGATGCTGTTGTCGGCCCAGGCCGGTGCCGCGGTCACCCCCAGCACCACCCCCACCGCCCCGACCACACTCACCACAAACGCAGAACGCCGATAGTTCCGAATAGTCACCATGGATCCCATTCCTCCTGAGTAGCGGAAGCAGATCGCGGAACACACTCGAAAACAAGTACGGCCCAAACCGCACCCCCCTCATAATTCCCCACCCCCACCAAAACCAACCAGTACTTCGAAAACTGGCCCCCTGACCGTCCCACCGACGCCCGCTGAAGCACCGCCGCCCGATCCGAAGACGAGATCCAGCGCCCGCGACACGCCACCAACCCAACGCCCACATCCCGGCCCCGTCCAAACCACTTCGGAGCGAACAAGATGGCCCCGCGGAGCCAGCCCACGGACAACCCGACCCGACCACAGGAGCGAGTCCACCGCGCAAGCGGATCGCACGACGAAAAAGCAGAGTCCAGCTGCAAGAGTCCGACGCCGCACACTAGAAGCGAATCCACCTGCAGGAGCGGCCATCCGCGGAAACGAAGTCCGACCACGAGAGCAGGTCCCGAGCACGTGAGCGCGCCCGGCTACGCGGGTGCAGCGACAGGAACGGCCCTGCCAACGGTCCGGCGACAGGAGCGAGGCCCGACTGCGGGAGCGGGTCCGGCTACGGGAGGACAGTCCAGCTACGGGAGCCAGCCCGGCTACGGAAGAACGGTCCAGCTACGGGAGGCGGTCCGGCCGCGGAAGAACGGTCCGGCCGCGGAAGAACGGTCCGACTACGGGAACCGGTCCGGCTACGGAAGCGGGTCCGGCTACGGGAGGACAGTCCGGCTACGGGAGGCGGTCTGGCCGCGGGAGGCGGTCCGGCTACGCGAGGAGGTCCAGCTACGGAGGTCGGTCCAGCTACGGGAGCCCGGGGTCCGGGGGCGAAGCCCTCCGGGCGGGTGTGGGGTTGCACCCCACAAGATACGAACGAAACGAGCCCCACCCGCGCTTTCCGCGGGTAGGGCTCGCCTACGAGTGAAGTGGCCAGGGCCGGGATCGAACCGGCGACCTTCCGCTTTTCAGGCGGACGCTCGTACCAACTGAGCTACCTGGCCGCAGGCACCCGAGTTGAATGCCATACGCGAAACGCCGGATTGCTCCGGCGCTCACTTGCGACCCTGACGGGACTCGAACCCGCGACCTCCGCCGTGACAGGGCGGCGCGCTAACCAACTGCGCCACAGGGCCTTGCTGTGCTTCCAACGATCCGAAGACCGTACCCCCTACGGGATTCGAACCCGCGCTACCGCCTTGAAAGGGCGGCGTCCTAGGCCGCTAGACGAAGGGGGCTCGTCTCCGGATTTCTCCGGAACCGGCTTCAACGGCTGTCCGTTGGGAGCCCGGTTAGCTTATGACAGACCGGACTCGTTAACCAAACCGGCTGGTCAAAGCCCCAAACTGAGCTCTTCGAGGCGGGCTTGGGTGCGCCAGCCGTCGTTGTGGAACTTCTCGGCCCATTCGGGGGTGGCCATGGACTCGATGACGACCTCGAGCGCTTCCTCGAATCGGGTCCGCAGGTCTATCCCGGTGCCGTGGGCGTCGACCAGGTAGCGCTGGCCGGCCAGGGCGGCGACGAGGGTGCGGGTGAACCGATCGGCATCGGCGCCGGGCCGTAGCTGTCCTTGGTCGATGGCGCGGACGGCGAGCGCGCGGGTGGCGCGCCCGAGTATTCGCCCGCCACCGGATTGCACGTCCCGATAGAAGTCGGGTTCGATGATCAACCGGTATTCGGCCTGCACGATGATGTCGTGCTCGAGCCGCAATGCCATCTCGTCGATCATGCCGTGCAGGATGTCGAGGGGTCCGAGATCTGTTCGCGCGAGCCAACGCTCGGCCGAGGCGCGGTAGCGCTCGACCGCCGTCTCCAGGACGGCGCGCGCGAGATCTTCCTTGGAATCGAAATGGAAGTACATGGCGCCCTTGGTGGCACGCGACCCTTCCAATATGCGGTTGAGCGATGCAGCGGCATAGCCGCTCTTCCCGAACTCAACGGCGGCGGACCTGATAATCGCCGCACGTGTCCGGCGGGCCCGCTCTTGCTGCCGTGCCATGCTCGAAACGCCTCCGAAGCCTACTCGCCGCCAAACAGCCACCCCCAAAGGAACGGGCCCTTGGCGCGAAGTTATGAGTTTTATCAATACTTCAAACCGGGTTTTCGCCCAGTTTCAAACTTTCGGTACGAAAACTTGCGAAAAACCTGAAACACACCAGCTGGTATAGTTTTCCTGCCCGGGTGCGCTGCAGGGGGTGCGCACCCGGGCATTTCTTCGTCTCGGATCTGCCTCCTGCGGCGTCGTCTCCAGGGAAGCCACGATCGGCCGGACCGGTCGCGACAGATTCGGGCACATCAGCGATAAGTCGAATTCCGAATCCCCGAACAGGCCGGCGATTCTTCCGGAATTCATCAAGTTGTCACCGTACCCGGAAACCCCATCCGACACGCGGCAAACCGACGAGTCAGGTAACCAACTACTCAGGTTTACTGTTACAGCAAACATTGCGCAACCTGGAGCGGGGCGGCGCATGGGCGCCCAATTCGCCAGCGTCGCAGCAACGTTCACCCGCGTGGACCGACCGGCCGGAACACCGGCGGGCACCCGCAGCCCACCCGCTCACCATCCGGGCCGGCCCCGACGGGCTCGGGGCATGCACCCCCGGCAAATCCAAAGACATTGCTAGCCAACATGATTGGATGGTAGCCAATTCCGGCCACAATGAACAAAGTTGGGTGCCAAATGTTTACCGCCGAGATCGCCCGCCGAGCCCGGCGCGTTACTCGGCGCCGCAACAGCTCTCGATGTCCGGCCCCCACTACTGTCCCGCGCCCGCGATCGGGCGACTGCGCGCGCCCGCCACGCGCGCCGCTCCCCCATTTGGGCCATCCGCGCCGCGCCTACTACACTGCCCACCGCGCCCCTATAGCTCAGTTGGTAGAGCTACGGACTTTTAATCCGCAGGTCGTAGGTTCGAGCCCTACTGGGGGCACACATCGGGCGCCCGGTCACACCGGGCGCCCGCTCTCGTCTGGCGGACCGCGGCAGTGTGACCAACGCGCCCGGCGCGGATACACCGCACTCGCCTCGAGCCGTCCCTTACTGTGAGCGCGACCCGGACAAACCCGGGTCGTCCCTCGACAAGGCGGAGCCGATGACTTCCTTCGATGATTTGCTCTCCCAGGTACCTATCGCCCAGATCGCCGAGAAGCTCGGCGTGGACCAGAACACCGCGACCGCGGCGGTCAGCGCGGCCCTGCCGACACTGCTCGGCGGACTGCAGGCGAACGCGACCAAACCCGAAGGCGCGGCGTCCCTGGTCGACGCGCTGGACAACCACGGGGAACTCGTCGAGGGCGAGGGCACGGTCGACATCGACAAGGTCGACGTGAACGACGGCTCGAAGATCGTCGAGAACGTTTTCGGCACCGAGAAGAACACGGTGATCAGCGCGCTCGGCGCGACCGAGGGCACCGGCGGCAACGACCTGATCGCCAAGCTGATGCCGATCCTCGCCCCGATCGTGCTCGCCTACCTGGCCAAGCAGATGACCGGTGGCGGCGGTGCCGCGGCGCCGCAGCCGCAGACCCAGGCCGGCAACGGCGGTATCGGGGACATCCTCGGCGGTCTGCTCGGCGGCAGCGGTAAGAGTGGCGGCATCGGTGGCGCGATCGGCGAGGCGCTGGCCAAGAACGCCGGTGGCGCACTGGGCAATGTGCTCGGTGGCCTGTTCGGCGGAAAGCGCTGACCACTCGGCGTCTGCACGACACGGCGGCGTGTGCGATGCAGCACGCCGCGCTAACACCGGTCGGCCCGCGGCGATAATCCCCTCGCTGCGGGCCGACGCCATACACTCGGAGGTGGCCACCGAACGCCGACGATGGCGTATGACGTGCATCACGGGGCGTCAACAGGCATTCGGATGCGTTTCGCATCACACCTACGGTGCCGTAAGGTATGGCCGCACGGCATCGGTCTACCTTGGGGGGATGACCTGCACGACCGGACGCACAGACTGAAGGGTTCATACATGGCAAGGGATCTGACTCAACTCGAGCTTCTGACGGAGTTGGAGCCGGTTGCCGAAGAGAACGTCAACCGGCACCTCTCCCTGGCAAAGGAATGGCATCCGCACGACTACGTCCCGTGGGATGAAGGCCGCAATTTCGCCGCACTCGGGGGTATCGACTGGGATCCGGAGCAGTCCCGGCTGAACGAGGTCGCGAAGGCGGCCATGATCACCAATCTGCTGACCGAAGACAACCTTCCGTCGTACCACCGCGAGATCGCCGAGAACTTCTCGCAGGACGGCGCGTGGGGCACCTGGGTCGGTCGGTGGACCGCCGAGGAGAACCGGCACGGCATCGTGATGCGGGACTACCTGGTGGTCACCCGCGGCGTCGACCCGGTCGCGCTCGAAGAAGCGCGAATGATCCACATGACCAACGGCTTCGCCTCCCCCACCGAGGCCGACGCGGGTTTCCTGCACTCGGTCGCGTACGTGACCTTCCAGGAACTGGCCACCCGGGTGAGCCACCGCAACACCGGCAAGGTCTGCGACGACCCGATCGCCGATCGCATGCTGCAGCGCGTCGCGGCCGACGAGAACCTGCACATGATCTTCTACCGCAACATGTGCGGCGCCGCCCTGGACCTGTCGCCGGATCAGGCGATCGAGGCGATCACGTTGATCCTGGAGAACTTCCAGATGCCTGGCGCCGGTATGCCGAACTTCCGCCGCAACGGCGTCCTGATGGCCAAGCACGGCATCTACGACCTGCGCCAGCACCTCGAAGAGGTGGTGCAGCCGGTGCTGAAGAAGTGGAACATCTTCGACCGCACCGATTTCACCGCGCGCGGTGAGGCGGTCCGCGAGCGGCTCGGCCTGTTCCTGGACAAGCTCGGCAAGGACGTGCTCAAGTTCGAGGAGCAGCGCGACCGCATGCTGGCCCGCGAGGCCGCGAAGGCCGAACGCCAGATGGCAAGCACCGCCAGCTGATCCAGCGCAACAGATCTCACGCCGCCGCCCGGATTCCGGGCGGCGGCGCGCTTTTGTCCGGCTAACTCCGCGCACCGCATTTATCGAGTTCGAAGGTTTATTGCGTCGAACATTCTCCACGCCGGCTCACCGACATTCCCGGCTGCGCACATACCCGGCGGTTTCCGCGCGGCCCGCATTCGCGTTGTGACATTGCCCTGGTCAGAAACCCACGCGGTAGTGCACAGGCACCGCAGTGGTATTCGAGGTGCCGCACCGGCCGACTAATCGGCGGAAATGACGGTCGCCTGCTCGCGGTATTTCGGCGGGCGATATCCGCGACGACCCGATGATTTCGCTGCCTGCCCAGCACCGGCACGGACTTGCGCGCGCCCGGCTGCGCGCACTGTTCCGCCGCACCGTGATCGGTCGAATCCGCAGACCGGCAGGGGCGGAAAGGCCGACACTGAGAACAGCGCGCCGCACCTTCGCCCCGGGCGTGCGCAGGCTGGTGCGTGCTCGAACGTTCACGAAAGAGGAAGGCCGGGAACATGACCAGTGCACCGAAGGGCGAGGTCTCGCTCGCCGGAAAGGTCGTCGCGATCAGCGGCGGCGCCCGCGGGATCGGCCGGGCCACCGCGGAGGCGTTTCTCGGCGCGGGTGCCGCGGTGGCGATCGGCGATATCGACGTGGAGCTGGTCGCGAAGACCGCGGCCGAACTCGGCGCCGATCCAGGCGCCACGATCGTCGGCCTGCCGTTGAACGTCACCGACCGCGAATCGTTCGCCGCATTCCTCGACGCGCTCGAAACCGAACTCGGGCCGCTGGATGTGCTGGTCAACAACGCGGGCATCATGCCGACCGGACTGTTCGCCGACGAGGACGAGGCGATGACGGACCGGATCCTCGACATCAACCTGCGCGGCGTGATCCACGGATCCCGGCTGGCCACCCAGCGTTTCCTGGCACGCGGCAGCGGGCACCTCATCAATATCGCGTCGCTGGCCGGGACCCAGGGCTTTCCCGGACTGGCCACCTATTGCGCGACCAAGCACGCCGTGGTGGGTTTCACCGCGGCGCTGCATCTGGAGATGAAGGAGCACGGCGTGCACGTCTCGGCAGTACTGCCGGGCATCGTGCGCACCGAACTGTCCGCGGGCGCGAACATGCCGAACTGGATCGAGCCGATGACCACGGTGGATCCCGCCGATGTCGCGCAGGCGATCGTGCGCACGGTGGCGAAGGAGAAGCCGTTGGTGACGGTGCCGCGCCGGTTGGCCGCGATCATCAAGACCGCGCAGTTGCTGCCCTATCGCGCCCAGCTGGTCGTCGCGCGAATCACCGGGGCGACAACGGCTTACGCGCAGCCCGACCCGGTGGTCCGGGAGCGCTACCACCGTCGGCTGCGCGACCAGTAGCGTTTGCCGGCTCGCGAGAACAGCCGGCCCGCAACCGTTCAGCGTTGACCGGCGGCGCCACGGTAGGAACCGGGCGGGCTGCCGGTCCAGCGGCGGAACGCGCGCCGGAAGGCGCTGGGCTCGGAGAAGCCGAGCCGGGCCGAGAGCGCCTCGACCGTCTCCTCGCCCCGCACCAGGCTGGCCACCGCGGCGTCGCGCAGGATGTCCTCGCGGATCTGGGTGATCGAGGTGGCTTCCTCAGCGAGCTTGCGGCGCACCGTCTGTGGGCTCATAGCCAGCAGCTTGGCCACCTCGTCGGCGCTCGGCCAGCGCTCGCCCGCGCTCCGGTCACCGCGCAGTCCACGGACCAGAATCTGGCGCACCTGCTCGGCCGGCGAATTGCCGTATTCGCGGCGCGAAAGCACATCGGTGGGCGCGTTGCGGGTCCAGGCGATCAGTTCGTCCTCGGTGCGGGTGATCGGCGCCGCGAGCAGGTCACCGGCGAAGGTGAGCGCCGCGATGGGCGCGTCGAAAACGAGCGGGGCGTCGAAGACGAGGGCGTAGTCGTCGAGGTTGCGTGGCCGCGGATAGGGGAATTCGACCTGCCGCAACGGAACTCGGCGGCCGATGCCCCAGGCGATCGTCCGGTGCACCCCGGCGAGCAGGAACGTGGTGAGTAACTCGTTGCCCTCGGCCACTTCCCGGGTGTCGAGGGTGAAGCGTGCGTTCGCGTCGGTGGTGGTCATCGTCATCGGCGGCAGGCCGGGCAGCAGGCGCCGATATTCGAAGAACCGCTCGATCGCCGCGCCGAGGTCCGGGCAACCGATCAGCCCGAAGCCCACCAACCGGATCGATCCGCGCGGCAGCGGTGCCGGGCCGAGACCGAACAATTCGTCGTCGCTGATCCGCCAGAGTTCCCGCACGGTCGTGGCCATCTGATCGACGGTGACCCGGGCGCGATCCTGGGCGAGCAACTCCGGCGCCACCCCGACGCTGCCGAGCAACTGCTCGATGTCCACCCCCTGCCGGGCGGCGGTGGCGACGGCGGCCCGCACGAAGTCGATCGGCACCGTCCTGGCCGTCACCCATACCTCCTGCGTCACCGGTCGAAGCGAACCTATCAGCCCGGATGCGCTGAGCGCGGCGGTCACGGAACGCGCGCAGCGCGGTCATCCCGGCCGCGCGCCCGGGTTCCTAGCGTGGGTTGTCGAGCAACGACCAGGAGGCCGAATGCAGGGACAGCAGACGGACGGGACGGATTTCGACCTCGAGCGGCTCGGTAGCTGGGGCGCGACCGACACCTTCGAGGTGACCCGCGAGCGCGCCATCGCCTATGCCGCCGCGACCAACGATCCGATCGCCGACCACATCGCGGGGATATCCGCGCCACCGGTCTTCGCCGTGGTGCCGGTCACCGCGCTGATGGCCGATGCCGCGATGTCGGTGGTGCCGGACGATCTGATGCTGCGAATTCTGCACGGCGAGCACGATTTCCGCATCCACCGGCCGATCGAGCCGGGCGAGACGCTGGCGGTGCGGGCGCGGCCGATCGGGATCGAGGGCAAGGCGTCGGGGGTCGTCGTCACCGCGCACCTCGAGACGCGCAGCGTCGGCCGCGGCGACCTCGTCAACGAGCAGTATTTCGTGGCCTTCTTCCGCGGCGGCACGTTCGACGGGCGCCGCGGCGAGCCGAGCCCGCCGCACGCCTTCGACGAGCGGTTACGCACCCGGGCACCGGACTGGACCGCGGCGCAGACCTTCGACGCCGACCAGACCTTCCGCTACGCGGAGGCCGCGGGCGATCCGATGCCGATTCACCTCGACGACGATTTCGCCGAGGCGATGGGCCTGCCGGGCATCATCGTGCATGGCCTGTGCACCATCGCGTTCGTCTCGCACGCGCTGCTCACCCGGGTGAGTCCGGATGTTCCGGCCCGGCTGAAAAGGCTTGCGGTGCGGCTGAGTTCACCCGCCCAGCCCGGCCAGACCATCACCACCTCGGCCTGGTCGGCCAGTCGCGGCCGCTACGTCTTCGAAACCCGATCCGACAGCGGCGAGTTCGTCATCCAGGACGGACTCGCCGAGTTCGCGCACGCACAAGAGGAAACGACATGACCAACAGAGTCTTCGTCATCGGCGTCGGCATGACGAAGTTCGAGAAGCCGGGCCGCCGCGAAGGGTGGGACTACCCGGCGATGGCACGGGAGGCGGGCGAGCACGCGCTGGCGGATGCCGGCATTCGCTACGACCAGGTGGCCGAGGCGTACGTCGGCTACGTCTACGGCGACTCGACCAGCGGACAGCGCGCCATCTACGAGCTCGGGCTCACCGGCCTGCCGGTGGTCAACGTCAACAACAACTGCTCCACCGGTTCCTCGGCACTGTTCTTGGCGGCCAAGGCGATTCGCGGCGGCGAGGCCGACTGTGCCATGGCGCTCGGCTTCGAGAAGATGCAATCGGGTTCGCTGGAGGCGGGTTTCACCGATCGGGAACAGCCGCTGCTGCGCCACATCGAGGCGCTGGCGCAGCTGCGGGACTTCGCGATGCCGGTGGCGCCGTGGATGTTCGGCGCGGCCGGCGTCGAACACATGGAGCGATACGGCTCCACCCGAACACATTTCGCGAAGATCGCGGAGAAGAACCACCGGCACTCCGCGAACAACCCGTACGCGCAGTTCCAGAACGTGTACACGCTCGACGAGATCGCCGCGGCCAAGATGGTCTATGAGCCGCTCGGGCTGACCAGATTGCAGTGTTCGCCGACCTCCGACGGTGCCGGGGCGGCGGTGCTCGCGAGCGAACGCTTCGTCGAGGAGCACGATCTCGGCGCCCGCGCGGTCGAGATCGTCGGGCAGGCCATGGTGACCGACCTCGAATCCAGCTTCGCCACGAAGACGGCACGGTCGCTGGTGGGCGTCGACATGACCGCCGCCGCGGCCCGAAAGGTTTACGCGCAGGCGGATATCGGGCCCGACGATCTCGACGTGATCGAGTTGCACGACTGCTTCTCCCCCAACGAGTTGCTCACCTACGAGGCGCTCGGCCTGTGCGGCGAGGGTGAGGGGCACAAGCTGGTGGACGCCGCCGACACGACCTACGGCGGTCGCTGGGTGGTCAATCCCTCGGGTGGGCTCATCTCCAAGGGGCATCCGCTCGGCGCCACCGGACTCGCGCAATGCGCCGAACTCACCTGGCAGCTGCGCGGCGACGCGGCGGCCAGACAGGTCGCGGGCGCGAAAGTCGCTCTCGCACACAACATCGGCCTCGGCGGCGCCGCCATCGTCACCGCCTATCGGCCTGCCGACCGCTGAAAGGACGTACCCACCAATGGCACTTGCCAAGGTATCCAAGGAGTTTCCCGTCGCACCGGGCCGGGTGTGGACGGTGCTGACCGACCCGCACCGCTTCGAGGAGTGGCTGACGGTGCACACCAAATGGAAAGAGCTGCCGCCCGCACAGCTGTCCGCGGGCGCGACCATGACCGAGGTGCTCTCCATCATGGGGATGGCCAACACCATCACCTTCACCGTCGTCGACTACGACGCCCCCACCACCACGAAGTTCTCCGGCACCGGCATGGCGGGTGCGCAGATCAGCTTCACGCTGACCGTGACGCCCCAGGGCGACAACAACTCTCTGGTCACCATCGACGCCGAGTTCATCAGCCAGATGATGGTCGGCGCGATCGGCGGCGCGATCGAACGCGCCTCGACCCGGGAACTCGACGCCTCGCTCACCAACCTCGCCGGCCTGCTCGCCTGACCGGATCACCCGCATCGAAAGGAACGACATGGGTTCGCTGGACGGACGCGTCGCGATCGTCACCGGCGCGGGCCGCGGCATCGGCCGCGCGCACGCGCTGCTGCTGGCCGCGGAAGGCGCCGCCGTCGTGGTCAACGACCTCGGCGGCAACAACGAGGGCATCGGCGCCGACGCCGGTCCCGCGCAACAGGTGGTCGACGAGGTCGTCGCGGCGGGCGGTCGCGCCGTCGCCGACACCGCGAACATCGCCGACTGGGCGGGCGCGAAAGCCCTTGTGGACCAGGCGATCAGCACCTTCGGCGGATTGGACGTACTGGTCAACAACGCGGGCATCCTGCGCGACGCGTTCATCGCCGCGATGGACGAGACGCAGTGGGACGCGGTGCTCGCGGTGCATCTGAAGGGGCACTTCGCGGTGTTGCACCACGCCGCCGCGTACTGGAAGGCGGAGTCGAAGGCGGGCCGGCCGGTCGCCGCGTCCGTGATCAACACCGCCTCGGCCTCGGGCACCTTCATGCCGAACCCCGGCCAGGCCAACTACGGCGCGGCCAAGGCGGGCATCGCCGCGCTGACCCAGGTCGCCGCGCTCGAGCTGGAGCGATACGGCGTGCGCGCCAACGCGATCGCGCCCGTCGCCCGCACCCGGCTCACCCTGGCCACGCCGGGCATGGGCGCGATGTTCGCCGAGGAGGTGCCCGCGGGCGAGTTCGATGCCTTTGCGCCGGAGAACATCTCACCCATCGTCGCGTACCTGGCCCAGGAGAAGTGCCCGATCACCGGCAAGGTCTTCGCGGTGCAGGGCGGCGCCATCTCGGTGCTCGCCGGCTGGACCGCCGCCGCGACCATCGAGACGGGCGGGCCGTGGGAACTCGCCGATCTGGCCGACCGGCTGCCGGATCTCGGCTGATCGGGCGTGCGCGTCCGCCGGGCAGCGACCGGCGGGCGCGCACGACTGTGACATGGGGCACAGCCGAGTTCTGCGGTCACTCGCCGACGCCGGGCGCGGGGCCCGCAGCACCCGACCCGAGCAGCGAAAACGACCCGACCAGGCCGCTCACGTGCGGAAATGAGACACTGGACGGCGTGACGATGACTACCGAGGCGACGAGCGCACTGCGGATCGGGCCGTATCCGGTCGATCCGGCGGTGGTGCTCGCGCCGATGGCGGGCATCACGAATCTGGCGTTCCGCAAGCTGTGCCGCGAATTCGGTAGCCCGACCTCGATCTATGTCTGCGAGATGATCACCGCCAGGGCGGTGGTCGAGCGCAACGAGAAGACGCTGGACATGATGTCCTTCGACGCGGACGAGTCGCCGCGCTCGATGCAGCTCTACGGCGTGGACCCGGCCACCCTCGGCGAGGCCGTGCGAATCATCGTCGGCGAGGGCTGGGCCGATCACATCGACATGAACTTCGGTTGCCCGGTGCCCAAGGTCACCCGGCTCGGCGGCGGGGCCGCCCTGCCGTACAAGCGCGCGCTGTTCAGCCGGATCGTGCAGGCCATGGTGCGCGCCGCCGAGCCGGCGGGCGTGCCGGTGACGGTGAAGTTCCGGATCGGCATCGACGACGAGCACCTGACCTACCTGGACGCCGGGCGGATCGCCGAGGCCGAGGGGGCGAAAGCGGTTGCGCTGCACGCCAGGACCGCCGCACAACGCTACTCCGGCCAGGCCGACTGGACGGCCATCGCCCGGCTGAAGGAAGCGGTCACCACGATTCCGGTGCTCGGCAACGGCGATATCTTCTCCGCTGCCGACGCGGTACGCATGATGGACGAAACCGGCTGCGACGGTGTGGTAGTCGGTCGCGGCTGCCTCGGACGCCCGTGGTTGTTCGCAGAGCTGCAGGCCGCGCTGCGCGGCGAGCCGCTGCCCGAGGCGCCGAACCTGGGCCGGGTCGGCGAGGTGCTGTACCGGCACGGTGCGCTGCTCTCGGAACACCTCGGCGAGGACAAAGCGATGCGCGACCTGCGCAAGCACATGGCCTGGTACCTGATGGGCTTCCCGGTCGGCGCCGACCTGCGCCGCGCCTTCGCCACCGTATCGCGGCTCACCGAGCTGGAAGACCTTGTGGGCCAGCTCGATCCGGCGGCCCCGTTCCCGAAGGACGCCGAGGGCCCGCGCGGTAGACAGGGCTCCCCCGGCAAAGTCGCGCTGCCCCATGGCTGGTTGGACGATCCGGAGGATCCCGCGGTCCCGCACGGTGCCGACGTGATGCACAGCGGTGGCTGAACCCGCCTGAACAGGGCGAGCAGACCCGCGAGAGGCCACGCGCAGCCCGCTGCGGACAAGCGAAGAGACACAACGGAAGTAGACAAAGGCCGGCCGGTCGGGCTAAATCGTGATACTCCCGACGGGGAGCCTGTTTCGCACTCGGGTGGCCCGCTGTGGCGGAATCGTTATCATTGCGGAATCGGTCAAGCCGGTCGAGTACGGCCCGAGGCGGCGACGTAGACGAAAAGCGAGGTTCGTTGGTGGGTGACGATCGGCACGGGCGTTCGCCACGGCCCGGAGATCGCGCCCCGTGGGAGCGCTATCCCACGGCGGATGACACCGAACGCGACGGTTCGCGGACCTCGCGGCGATCCCGGCATACCGACGCCTCCGCCGATCCCGGCGCCGCCCCGCTCACCGTGCAGGATCTGGTCGAGAAGGTCGACAACGAACGCACCGGCCGCCGGCGGCGACCCGCGCAGGCCCCCGCGGCGCCGAGTCCCGACAACCGGCGCACGCCGCCCGCGGACCCGACCGTGCAGCGCCAGGCC
>NZ_BAFT02000009.1 GCF_000308475.2 Nocardia brasiliensis NBRC 14402
TTCGTCCCCGGCGTTAACCGGATCGTCCGTGAGGCAACTGTTCCAGCCTAAGTGGCTTCTCCCGCAGAGTCAAGTCCGCGTGATCACCCTAGACATCTTACTTGGTTGGCCAGGCGCTCCCCGTACTACCTCGTTTCCCGGTCCTTCCGCTCAGCGTTTCCGCTGGCTTCTCGGCTCCGGGTCGGTGTCCGTGTCGCTCTGACCTGGAATAAGTTACGCGGCGGATAACGCTACGTCAAATCCGCTGCTCACGCTCGCGTT
Source organism: Nocardia brasiliensis NBRC 14402 (assembly GCF_000308475.2). Taxonomy (GTDB): domain Bacteria; phylum Actinomycetota; class Actinomycetes; order Mycobacteriales; family Mycobacteriaceae; genus Nocardia; species Nocardia brasiliensis. The sequence goes on from NZ_BAFT02000009.1 coordinate 262, forward strand.
TCCGCAGGTCAGAGCGTCGCGATCGGGCCGCCGGACGGCTTGAATCACACGGATGTGACTCAAGCCACGACGATCTTCATGCGCCTGCCCGCAGAACGCCGGCGAGGTTCTTCTTGCCGCGGCGCAGCACCAGCCAGCGTCCGTGCAGGTAGTCGCTGTCCGCGGGGGTCCATTCGAGGTCCGAGATCCGCTCGTTGTTCACCGACGCGCCACCTTCGTTCACCGCGCGCCGGGCCGCGCCCCGGCTTTCGCTCAGCCCGGTGGCGACGAGCAGGTCCACGATCGTGCTCGGCTCCCCCGCCTGCAATTCGGCGACGGCGGCTTCGCGCAGCGCCGCACCGAGGGTCGGCTCGTCCAAGTCCCGGAGTTCGCCGCGGCCGAACAGCGCCTGGCTGGCCAGTTGCACAGCTCGGGTGTTCGCCTCGCCGTGCACCAGCGTGGTCATCTCGGCGGCCAGCCTGCGCTGCGCCTCCCGCGCGTGTGGACGTTCCGCCGTGGCCTGCTCCAGTTCGGCAAGTTCCTCCCGAGAGAGGAAGGTAAACCAGCGCAGGTTCCGGATGACATCGGCGTCGGCCGTGTTCACGAAGTACTGGTACCAGGCGTACGGGCTGGTCATCTCCGGGTCCAGCCACAGGCTGCCGCCACCGGTCGACTTGCCGAACTTCTTGCCGTCGGCCGAGGTGACCAGCGGAACGGTGAGCGCGTGCACCGAGGCGCCGTCCACCCGCCGGTTCAGTTCGACGCCCGCGATGATGTTGCCCCACTGGTCGGAGCCGCCGACCTGCAACGTGCAGTCGTAGTTGCGGCGCAGCTGCAGGTAGTCGTTGGCCTGCAGGAGCATGTAGCTGAACTCGGTGTAGGAGATGCCCTCACCGTCGAGGCGCCGCTTGATGGTGTCGCGCGCCAGCATGACGTTCACCGAGAAGTGTTTGCCGACATCCCGCAGGAAGTCGACCGCGGACAGCTGCCCGGTCCAGTCCATGTTGTTGACGACCACCGCGCCGGTCGGCGAATCGTCCAGGTCGACGAACCGTTCCAGTTGCGAACGGATCCGATCGGACCAGTCCCGCACGGTGTCGTTGGAGTTCATGGTGCGCTCGCCGACATCGCGCGGGTCACCGATGAGGCCGGTGGCGCCGCCGGCCAGCACGATCGGGCGATTGCCCGCCCGCTGGAAGCGCTTCAGCGCCAGCAACGGGACGAGGTGCCCGGCGTGCAGACTGGGCCCGGTGGGATCGAAGCCGGCATAGACGGTCAACCGGCCAGCGTCCAGGGAAGCGCGCAGCGCGTCCAGGTCGGTGGATTGCGCGATCAGTCCGCGCCAGGTCAGTTCGTCGATGATGTCGCCGCTCACGCTTGCCCATCTTTCCGCACGGGTTGTCGTGCCTCGAGTGGGCCTCAGTGTCTCGGCATCGTCACCCGCAGGTCGAGCGAATTTCCGGGTGTCGACAGGGGCGCTGAAAGGCGTCCGGCAATCAGGACGCTGCGGCGCGCGGCGCGCGCGGACTGCGCCGATACGCGGACACCGCGGCAGACCCTGGCAGCCAGAACCGCCACGGCAGGTCCGCCGCCACGCTGACACCGACGCGCGGGCCACTCGCGATGTCCTTCGCAGGCACCGCGTCGGCGAGCTCGAGCCGGATCGGCGAGGACGGCTCGAACAGCGGAGTTCCGTAGTCGCTCAGCGTGATTCCCAGCGCACTACCGAGATTGCCCGGCCCCCTCGCCAAGTCGGCATCGGTGCGCGCGGCCGGACGGCGCGCGCGGGCCTCGTCGAAACCCGCGATCACCTCGCCCGACCGGATCAGCGCCGCGCTGGCGGTGCCGTCCGGCCCGCTGGTCACGTTGATGCACATGTGCATGCCGTAGCTGAGGTAGACGTACAGCACCCCCGCCGGGCCGAACATCACCGCGTTGCGTTTGGTGCGCCCGCGCCCGGAATGCGATGCGGGATCGTGCCACGGGCCGGCCGGATCACCGCCGTACGCTTCGACCTCGACGATCCGCACACCGACCGGGCCGGACCACAGAGTCGAGCCCAACAGACGACGGGCGGCGGTGGGCGGTTCGACGGCTAGCTCATCGGCACACACACCCACCATTGTCCAAGACGCCTACTTGGGCAGGTTCACCAGCCACTCGTCGACACCCTTGTGCCCCGAGCAGGTGCCGCTGCGGTGCTGGCTGAAGCTGTAGGTGCCGTCCTTGCACCGCGCGGTCGCGCCGTCCGGCGGGGTTGCCGCCTGCTGTGGCCGCGGCACGCAGCGGTTGTCCACGTTCTCGTACTGACCCGACGGGCATGCCGCGGACAGCAGCGGCGTAGCCGAGGCGGGTGCGGAGATCAGGGCGGCAAGACCGACGACGGCAGCGAACAAACCTAGCAGCGGTTTCGAAGGCATAGCGAAATTCCTTGCAACAGAGCGATATTCGGCGAAATATCCAGCAAACTCGCTGGGTCGCCACAACATATCGCGCGTCACATGCGCCGCGGTATCGGTCGTGTGATCTACACGTACGAGCTGTGCTGCCCCGAGCGCAGGGTGATCAGGTCGTCCGCGATAACCGCCAGATAGCCGACGGCGACCAGCGCCGCCAGTTGCGCCCAGGCCACCCACACCACGCCGATCGGGATGGTCGCGGTGACCGCCGCCGCGGCGATCAGGCGCATCCACGGCCGGGGCAGCCGCAACGCCGACCGGAAGCAGAACTGGGCGAGGAAATACAGCGCGACGCCACCGGACAGTGCGGCCGCGGTGGCCACGCCGACGGATTCGTTCCCGTGCCCGATGCTCATCTGGATACCGGCCGCGGTGAGGATCACGCCGATGAGCAGTGGATACAGCGCGTAGCCGTAAGCGACGAGTGCCGGACGGGAACGTTCCCGTTCGGGCACCGCGGCCAGCGCGTGTTCGCCGCGTTCGTCGTCGAAGCCGAAGAACGCCCACCACAGGACGTAGGCGAGACACAGCGCGAGCGAGACCGTGACGATCAGTTGCGGCGTGATCTTTTCCCCGGCCAGTCCGGCGCCGATCGCCACGATGGACTCGCCGATCGCCACGATGATGACGAGCCCGTGCCGCTCGCAGAAGTGCGTCGCGCGGACCACGAAGTCACCGGTATCGATCAGGTAGGGACTGACGATCTGCACGGCGAACGCGAGACCCCAGCACAGGTACTGCGCCCAGCCGTGGACGAAGCCGCCCGCCAGCACCAGGGCGGCGGCGACCGCATTGAACGGTCCGATGTGTTTGATGGCGAGTGCGGCCGACGCTCCGCCCCCGGACGCGAACAGCGCGGTGTGCACGGCTGTCACCAGAACGTAGCCGACGCCGAAGGCGATCCCGGTGCCGTGGAACGCGTCCGGGATGGCCAGCGAGAGCACGAAGAACGAGAACATGCCGATCAGCAGCCAGGTGCGCCGCGCCGAACTGTTCGGCGCCACCTCGTTGGTGAGCCAGACGTATCCGCTGTACATCCACCAGATCAAGCCGAAGACCAGGGCTACCTGGCCCAGCGCCGGCCAGCCGGGGTGATGGGTGAAGACGTGCGTCAACTGCGTGATGGTGAAGACGAAGACGAGATCGAAGAACAGCTCCAGGGTCGAAGCCCGCACCTGTCCCCCGTCCGCGGACAGCTCTGTGCTCTGGTTGGTCACGGCAGGAGCCTAGAACGTCGGCCGCCCGCACCCCGTCATCCCAGTGAGTCGGGGTCCAGGTAGAGGCCTTTCAATTTGGTCGGGTTCACCTGGAAACGCAGGTTCTGGATGCGGCCGTCGACGATGTCGTAGGTGAACGCACCACCCGGATTGCCGTCCAGGCAGGCCAGCGCGCCGAGCTCACCGTTGACGTAGGCGGATGCCAGCTCGATGCCGGCAGACACCGGTTTCGCCAGTACACCGAGAATCCAGCGGGCCACGTGATCCGGGCCGTGCAACGGACGCCGCGCCGCCGTCACGATGCCGCCGCCGTCGGACCACAGGGTCACGTCCGGCGCGAGCAGATCCATCAGCGCGTTGAGGTCGCCACCGGAACAGGCGGCCATGAACTGCGCAGTGATGTGGTCACGTTCGGCTTTGTCGGTGTCGACGCGCGGCCGCCGCGATTGCACGTGCCCGCGGGCGCGATGCGCGATCTGGCGGATGGTCGCCTCGGGACGGTCCAGGGTGTCCGCGATTTCGGCGTGCGTGTAACCGAACACCTCCCGGAGCACGAACACGGCACGTTCCACCGGCGTGAGGGTTTCCAGGATCACGAGCATCGCGGTGGAGACGGTGTCGGCCAATTCGGTCTCCTCGGCGACATTCGGTGCGGTGAGCAGTGGTTCGGGCAGCCAGGGGCCCACGTAGTTCTCGCGGGTGGCACGGGCGGAGGTAAGCCGGTTGAGCGACAGATTGGTGACGGTGCGCACCAGGTAGGCCTTCGGGTTTCGCACCGTCGCCTGATCGGTCTCGTGCCATTTGAGCCAGGTGTCCTGCAAGACGTCTTCCGCATCGGTGACGGTGCCCAGCATCCGGTACGCGGTGGCGAACAGCAACCGCCGGTGTGCCAGAAAAGGGTCCTGCTCAGGCATTACGTCGATCATGCGGTCATGCTCCCAAACGCACCCGACACAGCTGGAACCTGCGTCACGCGGCCGGTGCGTCGGCGCGACGGCCGGGCCGCAACTTGACCGGAACGTTCATCCGGCGGCTGAACCGGACGATCGGGACCGGGCTGGCGCTGACCGATTCCTTGTAGACCACCGCGGCCCGGCCGGTCAGGTAGAACCGGCCCGGTGTGTCGTCCGACTTGGTGAACTGGATGATCGCGTCCCGGCGGCCCAGGCTGACCGGCTGATGGAAGTAGCCGAACCGGAACGGCTTCGGCGCTTTCCCGCGCAGCTCGCGCGCGATGGCGTCGGCGGTGTACGCCGCCGTCGGTACGCCGCTCTGGCAGGTGCCGTGGATCTGGCCCCAGGGCATCCGGATCGCGGCCGCGTCACCCACCGCGTGGATGTTCGGATGCGAGACCGAGCGCAGGGTCTCGTCGACCACGATCAACCCGCGCTCGTCGGTCGCGATGCCCGCCGCGGTGGCCAGCGGCGCGACCCGCACACCGGTGGTCCACAGCGTGAGATCAGCGGAAACCACAGTGCCACCGGCCAATTCGACCGCGCCCGGCAGTACCTTGGTGACCGCCCGGCCGATTTCGCGGACAACGCCGAGGCGATCGAACGCGCGGTTCAGATAGGCACGCGCCTTTTCACTCATCATGGCGCCGGGCTCACCGTTGCTGATCAGCGTGACCCGCAATTCCGGGTGGTTCTCGGCGATTTCGGCCGCCGCCTCGATGCCGGTCAGACCGCCACCGCAGACCGCGACGGTACCGCCCTGCGCCGCAACCACATTCAAACGTTCGGCGAAGCGGTGCGCCGCCCGGGGATCGTTGAGCGTCCACGCGTGGTCGGCCGCACCGGGCACGATATCGGTGTCGGTGCTGCTGCCCAGCGCGTAGATCAGTTCGTCGTAGGGCAGCGTCCGGGTGCCGTCGACCAGGACGTGACCCGAAGCCGGGTCGAGGGAAGTGGCCCAGCCCTGGACGAATTCGACGCCGGTGCCGGCCAGGATGTCGGCGATGCGATGGTCGGCCAGCTCCTGGCCCGCGGCGATCTGATGCATCCGAAGCCGCTCGGTGAAGCGCGCCGACGGGTTCACGAGCGTGATCCGCACGTCCTGCTTGCGGGTGCGCCGAGCCAGTCGCGCGGCCGCCACCATTCCGGTGTAGCCGCCGCCGAGGATGACGATGCGGTGTGCGGTGTCCATGGGGTTCTCCGATGCTCGGGTGCTTGCTGATGACCATGGGACAAACGGGCCCGCGGTTACGTGACACCCCAGCACTGTGACCTGCGCCACATGCTGTAGCCGCACCTTCGGGCGGTGCACCCCCGAGAAAACGGCACCTGGAATCAGGGCCGTCTCGGGGACGCTCCCGGATGTGCGGCGGCCCCGTCGATTCCTACCGTCGGACAATGTCTTCGGTTTCCCGGCCGCGCAGGTGGCGCCGGTTCGTTTTGATTCTCGGCACCCTGGTCGTGCTGTTCGCACTCACCGTCGGCGGCGCGGTCACGTGGGTGTTCGCGCACGCCACCGTATCCACGGTGGGCCGCACGGAATTCCGCAACGAACTCGCTGTTCCACCCCTTGCGACGGGCCACGTGCGCGCGGACGGCACCCGCGAGTTCCAGCTCGACATGCGTTCGGGGCGAACCGAATTCCGACCCGGTCACGCTACCGAGACATGGGGATTCAACGGCACCTACCTGGGGCCGACGCTGCGGGCTCGGCGCGGCGAGCACGTCGCGGTGAACGTGCGCAATCACCTGCCCGAAGCGTCGACCGTGCACTGGCACGGCATGCACCTCCCGGCGGCCATGGACGGTGGGCCCCATCAGATGGTGCAAGCCGGGGCCATCTGGCAACCGCAGTGGCGGGTCGAGCAGCCCGCCGCGACGCTCTGGTACCACCCGCATCCGCACGGCGCGACCGAGGACCATGTGCGGCGCGGACTGGCAGGCCTGTTCCTGCTCGACGATGAGATCTCCGAAACACTGCCACTACCAAAGAATTACGGCGTCGACGATCTGCCGGTCATCGTCCAGGACGTGAAGTTCCGTGGGAACGAACTGGATTCGTCCCATGCGATCTTCCGCGATGTCGGCTTCCTCGGCGATCAGACCATGGTGAACGGCACCCTGGCGCCCTATCGCACCGTCGGCGACGAGCTGATCCGGCTCCGGCTGCTCAACGCGTCGACCGCCCGCACCTACACCTTCGGCTTCGCCGACGAGCGCGCCTTCGCCCTCGTCGCGACCGATGGCGGGCTGCTCGAACGGCCGCTCCTGCTGGACCGCTTGCCGCTCTCGCCGGGTGAGCGAGCCGAGATCGTCGTGCGGATGCGCGCGGGCGAACGAACCATCTTGCGCAGCAACGAACTCGACGCCGGGCTCGACTTCTGGACCCAGCGCTTCGCGGGCGGCGACGACACCTTCGACGTCCTGGAACTCCGCGCCGCCGACACCTTGCGCCCCTCGCCCGAACTGCCCGCGACACTGACGCAACCGTCGACTCCGGACGGTTCCGATTCGGCCGTCGAACGTCGCTTCGAGTTGAATCTGTCCGGTATCAACGGGAAACCGATGGCGATGGACCGCATCGACTTCACCGTCACCCGCGGGACCGCCGAAACCTGGACCGTGCGCAACAACGACGGCATGCCGCACAACTTCCACATCCACGACGTGCAGTTCCGGGTGCTCCGCAGGAACGACGGACCACCGCCCGCGCACCTCACCGGTCCGAAAGACACCGTCTTCCTGCCACCGAACACCACCGTGCAACTGGCCCTGCGGTTCGACGGCCCGGCCGATCCGACGACGCCGTACATGTATCACTGCCACCTGCTCTGGCACGAAGACCGCGGCATGATGGGCCAATTCGCGGTGGTCGATCCGGGCGGTTCCGCCGCGCCCCCGCCCCCGCACCACGGCCACTGACGCGCCGATTCGCCCTGGACAGCTGATCACAACGGTGGTGGGCTGCCGACCGATGCCACCACCCGTTACCTGGTGATCAGCCGTCCACCCCTCACGCGAGCGCAACACGCCGGAGCAGCAGTACCGGGGTCTTGCCTGGACAGACACGTCGCGCTAAATTCATCACACAGTGAATTCAACGCTTGATGAATTGAGGCGGCCATGTCGCAAACCCTCTCCTCCGCGGCCGTGGATGTCCGGAACCTCTGCGTGCGGCGCGGCGGACGCCAAGTCCTGCACGAGGTCTCACTGACCATTCCGCGCGGCTCGATCACGGGGCTGCTCGGGCCGTCGGGGTGCGGGAAGACCACGTTGATGCGCAGCATCGTCGGTACCCAGATCGTCGAATCCGGCGAGATCTCGGCGCTGGGCTTGGCCGCCGGATCGGCGGCACTACGGCATCGCATCGGCTACGTCACGCAGGCGCCCAGCATCTACTCCGATATCAGCGTCCACGAGAACGTCGCCTACTTCGCAGCGCTGTACGGGCGCGAGCGGGCGGCCGTCGACGCGGCGATCCAGGCGGTCGGCCTCGGCGAACACGCCAAGCAGCGTGGCGACGAACTCTCCGGCGGGCAGAAGACCCGCGCGTCACTGGCCTGCGCGCTGGTCGCCCAGCCGGAATTGCTCGTGCTCGACGAGCCGACCGTCGGCCTGGATCCGGTGCTGCGCGTCGATCTGTGGAAGCAGTTCAAGGAGCTGGCCGCGGCCGGCACCACGCTGATCGTGTCCAGCCATGTGATGGACGAGGCCGAACACTGCGACCGGCTGCTGCTCATGCGCGAAGGGCGGCTGCTCGCCCAGCTGAGCCCGGACGAATTACGCGCCGAAACCGGCGAACAGAACCTCGAACGCGCCTTCCTCGCACTGATCACGATGGGGCGGGCGGCATGAGCACCGACCATTCCCGCGCCGGCACTGCCCCTTCGACCCGAGGCCACATCATGACCCGCAGCACCGAGTCCGCGCGCCGGACTCCCACCCTCCGCCCCTATCTCGCGACCACCACCCGCATCCTGCGTCAGCTACGCAACGACCATCGCACCGTGGCCATGATCGTGGTGGTGCCCGCGTTGCTGATGACGCTGCTCTATTTCATCTACAAGGACACCCCGCCCAGCCCGTTCAATCCGGTGTCGCTGTTCGACCGGGTCGGCATCAGCATGCTCGGCATCCTGCCGTTCATCGTGATGTTCCTGATCACGGCCATCGCCATGCAGCGCGAACGCACCTCGGGCACGTTGGAGCGGTTGCTCACCACGCCGCTGGCCAAGCTCGACCTGCTCGGCGGCTACGGCACCGCGTTCTCGTTGGCCGCGGCGGCCCAGGCCGGGGTGGCCTGCCTGGTGTCGTTCGGGCTGCTCGGGCTCGACTCCGCGGGCAACCCCGGCTGGGTGGTGCTGATCGCGGTGGTCGACGCCGTGTGCGGTGTCGCGCTCGGCCTGCTGGCAAGTGCGTTCGCGCGCACCGAATTTCAAGCGGTGCAGTTCATGCCGGTGGTGGTCGCGCCGCAGATCTTCCTGTGCGGCTTGCTCGTTCCGCGCGGGGAGCTGCCCGGCTGGCTGGAGGCGATCAGTAACGTGTTGCCGATGAGCTATGCGGTCGATGCGCTGCAAGAGGTTTCGACACATCCGAACGCGACCGGCACGATGTGGCGTGATCTCGCGGTGGTCGCCGGATTCTCGGTGGTCGCGTTGTGCCTCGGCGCCGCGACGCTTCGGCGGCGCACTCAGTGAGCGGTTCCAGAGGTCGCCCCGCGCGTTCCGGACGCCGGCCAGGACAGTCCGGCGCGCGCGAGGCGATCCTGGACGCGGCCCGCGCCCGGTTCGCGGAGGCGGGTTTCGACAAGACCTCGATCCGGGCCGTCGCGTCGGACGCGGGCGTCGATCCGGCCTTGGTGCACCACTACTTCGGCACCAAACAGGAACTGTTCGGCGCCGTCGTGCGACTGCCGGTGAATCCCGAACACACGTTGGGCGCCGTCGACGCGGCCCCGATCGATCGACTCGGCGAAACCATCCTGCGCGCGGTGCTCGCCGTCTGGGATTCGCCGGCCGGCGCCGGTGTCGTCGCGATGGTGCGCAGCATCATCGCGGGCGGCGACACCTCGCTGGCCCGTTCCTTCATCCTCGAGGTCGTTCTGGAACGGGTCCGCCTGCGGATTGCCACGCCGGACGACGACGGACGCCTACGGGTCGCATTGGTAGGTTCCCAGATGATCGGTCTCCTGATGGCCCGCAAGATAGTCGGCATCGAACCCATGGCCTCCGCCCCCGCCGAAGACCTGATCACCGCCATCGCCCCCACCTTGCAGCGCTACCTGACCGGCGAGGTGACTACACCGTCCAAGTGACCGGGAGTTCGTGGACGCCGTAGATGTTCATGTCGGTGCGCAGATTCACCTCGTCGGCGGGGACGGCCAGTTCGAGGGTGGGGAAGCGGCGGAGGAGTCGCTCGAAACCGGCGCGCATCTCGATGCGGGCCAGCTGCTGGCCGAGGCACTGATGGACGCCGTGGCCGAAGGACAGATGGCCGCGGGCGGTGCGGTGCAGGTCGAGGTCGTCGGGCCGCTCGAAGCGCAGCGGGTCGCGGTTGGCGGCCAGCAGCGAGACGACCACCGTCGATCCCGCGCGGATGGTTTCACCGCCGAGTTCGATGTCCTCGGTCGCGTAGCGATAGAAGATGTCGGCGACGGACAGGTAGCGCATGAGTTCCTCGACGGCGTCGGGCACCAGATCGAGGTTCGCGCGCAGTTCGGCCAGTTGCTCGGGATGTTCCAGGAGCGCGAAAGTGCCGAGGGCCAGCATGTTCGCGGTGGTCTCGTGCCCGGCGAGCAGCAGCAGGAACGCGATACCCGTCAGTTCCTCGATGGTCAGGTCCTCCTGCCTGGCCAGATCAGACAGGATGTCTTCACCGGGGGCGGCCCGCTTTTGCGTGACCAGTCCGGTCAGGTAGCCCAGCATCGCGCCGAACGCGGCCATCTTCTCGTCGAGCGTCTGGTCCTTGACCAGGAACTTGGCGGAATTGACCTGGAACGTCTCTCGATCCTCGTAGGGCACGCCGAGCAGTTCGCAGATCACCAGCGAAGGCACCGGCAGCGCGAACGCCTTGACCAGGTCGACCGGCGGCGTGAGCCGCGCCATCTCGTCCAACTGCCGCTCGGTGATCTCGATGATGTGTTCCTCGAGCATCTTCATCCGCCGGACGGTGAAGGCGCCGATCAGCTTGCGACGGAACCGAGTGTGCTCCGGCGGGTCCATCGCGATGAACAGGCCCGGCATCGGCGGGGACGGCTCGGTCGCGGCGGGCATACCGGGGGTCTCGTACGGGACGTGCACGATGCCGATGTCCTGCCGAGAGCTGAACCGGGTGTCTGCCATGAGCTGCCGGACGGCGTCATAACCGGTGACGAGCCAGCCTTCGTGCCCGTCCGGGAAGATCAGGGGGCTGACCGGGCGAGCGGCGCGGAGCTGGGTGATCTCCCGGGGCGGGTCGAAGGGACCGGCGTTGCGCTCCATGGGGAGGCCGTGCGGGATTGGAACGGTCGTATTCATCAGGTTTCCTTTTCGTTTGGTTCAGTTGGCGACGAGGGCGATCGCGCCGGAGGGGCACATCTCGACCGCCTCGCGGACGGCCTGCTCCTGGTCGGGCGTCGGAGAGCGGCGCAGCGCCAGCACCCGTCCGTCCTCCTCGGCTTGGTCGAACATTCCCGGGGCGGTCAGCACGCACATGCCCGCGCCGATGCAGCGTTCCCGGTCCACCCTGAGTTCCATCAGTGACCCCGCTCGCCGGTGACCTGCACTGCGGGGAAAATCATGTCCCCGTATGCCTTTCGCGGCCCGGGAACTGCAATCGCTGAACTGTTCACGAGGAGAACTGTCGCCGGGCTCGCTGACACCGACCTGATACCGGCCTGACACGGCGTCGGCCGGTCGCATCCGCCGTGGTCAAACGTTCCAAGGCCGACCGGCCGCGCTGGAACCGTGCACGGCAGAATGGTCCGGTGCGGATCGGGATGCTTGGACCTTTGGAAATCCGATCAGACGACGGCGGATTGATCGAGGTACCAGGTGCTCGGTTGCGGGCGTTGCTGGTCGCGCTCGCGCTCGAACCCGGTCGCGTGGTGCCGAAAGCGACACTGGTCGACTGGATTTGGGGCGAACAACCCCCCGCCGACGCGGCCAACTCGCTGCAGGCGCTCGTCTCCCGGTTGCGGCGAGTGCTGCCGGACGGGTCGCTCGACGGGCAGCCGGGTGGATACCGGCTGACGGTGCAGCCCGACGCTGTCGACGCCGTGCGCTTCGAACAGCTCCTCGATCAGGCTCGGGGCGGGGCCGACGCGGACCGCGCCGCCCTGCTGCGCGAGGCACTCGAGCTCTGGCGCGGAGCGCTGTTGCAGAACGTCGAGATCCAGGACAGCGAAGCCTTCGAGGCGATGATCACCAGGCTCGACGGGCTGCGTCTGGCCGCCATGGAGGACCGCTACGAGACAGAGATCCGGCTCGGCCGAGGCCCGGATCTGGTGGCCGAGCTGACCGATGTGGTGGCGCGAAACCCGTTGCGGGAAAGGCTCGTCGGCGCATTGATGCGGGCGCTGGCGACCGCGGGTCGCAGCAGCGAGGCGCTGGTCGTTTTCCAGCGAGCCCGCGACGCGCTCGCCGATACGCTGGGTGTGGATCCCGCACCGGAACTGTCGGACCTGCACGTCGCGCTGCTGCGGGGCGAAGTGGGCGCGCAGAAGGACGACCGGCGCACCAACCTGCGCGCCGAATTGACCGGCTTCATCGGCAAATACGCCGATGTCGCCGTCGTGCGTGAGCTCATCGCGCATCATCGGCTCACCACGTTGACCGGGCCCGGCGGCTCAGGCAAGACGCGGCTGGCGGTGGAGACCGCGCGAACATTGCTCGAGGACCTGCCCGACGGCGCCTGGCTGGTGGAGCTGGCGCCCCTCGGCGGGGGCGCCGACGTGGCCCAGTCTGCGCTCGCCGCGCTCGGGCTCCGCGACGCACTGCTCGGCGGGCCGCCGGACGCCGAACCGATGGATCGGCTCATCGCGGCCCTGCGCGAGCGCGAAACACTACTGATCCTGGACAACTGCGAGCATGTGATCGAATCCGCGGCGGCGTTCGCGCACCGCGCGCTCGGCGAATGCCGCAAGCTGCGGATTCTCGCGACGAGCCGCGAACCGCTCGGTATCACGGGCGAAGCGCTGTGGCAGGTGCTGCCGCTCGCCCTGCCGGCTGATGATGCCGGCGCCGACGAAATCGCGGCCTCCCCCGCCGTTCAATTGCTGCGGGACCGGGCCGGTGCCGTGCGCAAGGACCTCCCGGACGACGCCGAGACTTCGGCGACCATGGCCCGCGTCTGCCGCGCGCTCGACGGGATACCGCTGGCCATCGAATTGGCCGCGGCCCGGTTGCGCACCATGTCCCTCGATCAGCTGGCCAACCGGCTCGACGATCGGTTCCGGCTGCTGACCGGTGGCAGCCGGACCGCGCTGCCGCAGCACCGAACCCTACGATCGGTGGTCGACTGGAGCTGGGAATTGCTCAGCGACGCCGAACGGGTGCTGCTGCGCAGGCTCGCCGTATTCGCCGGCGGCGCGAGTTTGGCTGCGGCCGAACAGGTATGCACCGGCGGGGCGGTCGAGCAGTGGGAGGTGCTCGAACTACTGACCACGCTGACCGAGAAGTCGCTGCTGCTCGCGGCCAGCGACAGCGAGCCGCGCTACCGCATGCTCGAAACGATCAAGCAATACGCCGGGGACCGTCTCGCCGAAGCGGGAGAAGCGGATTCGCTGCGGCGCGCGCATCTCACGTACTTCACCGAACTCGCCGCCACCGCCGAACCACGCCTGCGCCGCGCCGACCAACTGGACTGGCTCGCGACGCTCGAGACCGAGCACGACAACATCGCCATCGCGATGCGTGGCGCGCTCGCCACAGGCGATACACCCGGCGCAATGCGGCTCGCGGCCGCCGCAGGCTGGTACTGGTGGCTCGGCGGGCACAAAGCCGAGGGTCTGGAATTGGTGACCGCGGCCGCCGAACTGCCCGGCGAGGTGGACGACTCGACCCGGGCGACCGTGTACGGGCTGGTGGTGCATTTCCTGAGCTCCGGACGCAATGACGAACGCCAAGTGGCGGAATGGATCCGCAAGTCGTATCAGTTCAGCCGCAACGCCCGATCCGACCATCCGACATTGGCCTTCGCCACCGCCCTGGAACGCATCCTGCGCGGTCCCGACGAATACCTGCCCGCCTTCGAGGCGTTGCTCGCCGACGACGACCCCTGGGTGCGCGCCCTGGCCCGGCTCCAACTCGGCAAAATGCGAATCGTGCTCGGCCACGACGGCTCGGACGCGTTGCTCGAACAGTCGCTCACCGAATTCCGCGCGCTCGGCGAGCGTTGGGGAATCTCGTTCGCGCTGACCGAACTGGCCGGCCGGCTCGCCATGCGCGGCGAATTCACCGAGGCGTGTGCGCTTTTCGAGCAGGCGATCGCGGTGATCGTCGAAGTCGGCGCGATCGAAGACGTGGTCCGCATCCGCGCGCGCCAAGCCCAGCTGTACTGGCTGCTCGGCGACTCGGCGGCGAGTTCGATGGCCCTTCGCGAAGCGAAGCGGTACGCCGACCGGGCCGCCTGGCCGAACGCCGTCGCCGAACTGGCCTTGGCGAAAGCGGAACTGGCACGCTGGCAAGGCGACGGCGAGCAGGCATACCGTCAAATCGATCTCGCGACAAGCGCACTGGGCAACGATGCCGAACAGTGGCACGTCCGCGCGGTGATCCACGACCTGCGCGGTTACCTCGCAGACGATCTCGACACCGCCCGCACCGAGCATGCCGCTGCCTTCCGGGCAGCAGCCGCAGCGGGCTACGCACCGCTCGTCGCCCAAATGCTGGTCGGTGTCGCGGATCTCGCGCTGCGCCTCGACCACGATGAGCTGGCCGCGCAGCTACTCGCCGCCCGCACCAGCGTGTGCGGACTCGCCGATCGCTCCCTGCCCGACGCGGAGCGAATCGAGGAGACCGTCCGTGTTCGCCTCGGTGCAGCGCGGTTCGCCGAGGCGACAAACGAAGGGGCGCAAGCGAACTACGAGGAACTGGTCGCAGCCACGCTCACCGGCTGAGCACTGAAGGTTCCGAGAGGAACTGGTCGCCGCCACGCTCGCCGGCTGAGCACTGGCGGCTCTGGGAGGAACTGGTCGCAGCCACGCTCGCCATGTGAGCGCTGGAGGTTCCGAGACGCGACGTGCGTGCATACCTGCCGGGCAGCGGGCGCAGGCGCGCGTGCTCACCCGGCCGAATCCTCCTGGACAGCTGATCACCAGGTAATGGTGGCGGACCCCACTCGGCCGATGCCGCCACCATTACCTGGTGATCACTCGTCCAACTGTGGGCACAGGCGGCGAAGGAGAACTCCGCGCACACTAGGCGGCGACGGCGTGCCGAATGATCACGTTGCCGAACGTGTTCCGCGCATACACCTGCACGGTGTCCTCGTCCGCCGCGGGCCGATGCACCGCGCCCAGGTGGTTCTGCACAGTGCCCGACTTGGCGTCCACCTCCAGCCGCGCCGCACTACCCGGCCGGATGCCGACCTCCACCTCCCCCATCGACGTCTCCAACCGCAGCACACCCCGCGCCGCATCACCGACGCGGACATCGCCTTTGGCGACCTTCGCCGTCACCGCATCTCCCGGCCGCTCGACCGTGATATCGCCCGCCGCAACCTCCAGATCGGCCTGCCGCAGTTCCCCGACCACCAGCAACCTCCCCACTGCCGCACTGGCTTTCAGCAACGAACCAGTGGGCACCTCGACGCGCACCACGATCGACGGATTCCCACCGAACGGCGTATACGTCCGCCACTGCTTCGGCGTCCGCACCGTCAAAACCCCTTCGACGAAAGCAACTTTCGTCTGCTCGGCCGCCAACACGTCCCCCTTCTTCGTCGCATCCGCAGGCCGAACCTCGACCACCGAATCCACCCGGTCCGAGGCGATCACCGTCACATCTCCACTGAGCACCTCAACAGTGAGCGCAACCGGCTTCGGCGTAGTGAAAGTAGGCATAGCAGTACTCCTCCATCTGTAGTTCCAGCTCGGGGCCTGTCCCCGTCCTCGCTGACATGAACCACCCTCCCCACCCCACCTGACACCACCCTGACGCCGACCTGACACGTCCGCTGAGACGGATCACTGATGTGACACATGCCGCCACATTCGATACGCCCGCCTCACTCTCCACGCGTGTGTCAAGGCCGATATCGGCGAGCCGATCAGGTGCCGACCCGCGCCGCGCCGGTACCGCCCGATCCTGACCCGGCGGCACAATGAGCGCCATGGGTCATCGGCAGCCTGGGATGCATCGCCGCCCTGGTGACCGAACTACAGCTCGGTGATCACTTCGATCTCAATGATCCGGTCGTTCAGTACCGAATCGCTTGCGAGTTGTTCATCGGAGACAATCGGTACCCACCTTCGTGCGATCGCACGTAGCCAGCTGTCGGGTCCGGGAAATGTGTTCCGAGGAGCAAGGTTTCGGTATCGGCCAGCTCGCTGAGCAGGGCGCGACGGGTGGCCTCGGCTTGGCCGGGATCGATATCGACGCAGCTGGAGATTTCGGGATGGGACACCTGGACGGGGTGGTGCATGCAATCGCCGGTGATGACGGCTTCAGCTGAGCCGCTCCGCAATTCGACCGCGAGGTGCCCCGGCGTGTGTCCGGGCGTCGGGATCAGCCGAAGCCCTGGCGTGATCGCGGAACCACTCGCCGGGACGTCGACGAGGTCGAGCAGCCCGGCGTCCTCGATCGGATGGACCGAGTCACGGAACATCTGGCTGCGCGCTTCATCCATGTCGTAGCTCGCCCAGAACTCACGTTCGGCACGCGCCGTGACGTAGCGCGCATTGGGGAAGGCGGGTACCCAATTCCCTTGTTCCGCGACGGTGTTCCAGCCGACATGATCGGCATGCAGGTGGGTCAGCAGCACCAGATCCACCGCTTCCGGCGCGAACCCGATGTCTGCGAGGCGGGCCAGGTAATCGGTGTTCAGGTCGTGCCAGGCGGGATTCACCCGGGTCTTTCCGTTGCCGATCCCGGTGTCGATCAGCACGCGCAGTCCGTCGACGAGCACCGCGAAACTGTGGCTGGCGAAACGCAGGATGCCTTGGTCGTCCGCGAAAGCCGGTTGCAGCCAGGGCTGCCCGGCGATCAGGTCCGGCGTGGCCGATGGCAGCAGCCACGCACCCGTTTCCGCCGCCAGGGCGAGTTCGTCCACCCGGTGGATCGTGAGGTCGCCCACCGGCCAAGCGGTCGACGCGCCGGCTGTCCCTGTCGTCTGCATACCGTCCTCCACAAAAGCAAAGTGTTTGCTTTAACGAACCGTATGCCCTAACGTCCATTAACGCAAACCCTTAGCTTTTGTAGCTGCGACCCGCTGGAAGGTGACCGATGACCGCCGAGCTCAGCAGAGCCCCCGGAACCGCTGAATGGGCGGCGCGAGTGGACTTTTCGTTGCCGGTCGACCGCCGCACGGAGGTATCCGCGACGCTCGACCACATCCTGTCCGTGGTCGGACTGTTGCGAGAACTGGATTTCACGGACACCGCCCCGGCGACCGTCTTTTACGCAGGTGGCCGCGATGCAACCGTATGAGCTGACGCTCGCCGACGCGTCCGCCGCGATGCAGGCCGGCCAACTTTCACCGGTCGAACTCGTGGATTCGATACTGGACCGCATCGAGCACGTCGAGCCCTTGCTCGGTGCGTATGTGACGGTGACAACCGACCGTGCGCGCGCGGCGGCACGGCAGGCCGAGCGGGAAATTGCGCAACGACGGACGCGTCGGGCATTGCACGGCATCCCGGTCGCGCTGAAAGACCTGATCGACGTCGCCGGGCTACCGACCACGGCGAGTTCGCGCGTCCGAGCAGGCCACCGAGCCGAGACCGACAGCGCCGTCACGGCCCGCTTGGCCGCGGCAGGCACCGCCTTGCTCGGCAAAACCCACACGCACGAGTTCGCGTACGGCCTGACCACACCCCAGACGCGCAACGCTTGGAATCCCGAACGAGTAGCGGGCGGCTCGAGCGGCGGTTCCGCGGTCGCGGTCGCCGCGGGCGCGGCGACCTTCGCCCTCGGCACCGATACCGGCGGCTCCATCCGGGTGCCCGCCGCCCTCAACGGCGTGGTCGGGCTGAAGCCGACCTACGGCCTGATCTCCCGACACGGCGTCACCGCGCTGTCCTGGTCACTGGATCACGTCGGACCGATCACCCGCACCGTCGCCGACGCGGCGCTGGCCCTCACCGCCCTAGCCGGCCCAGACCCCCGCGACCCAGCCAGCCTGTCCCACACCGCCGACTATCGACTCGACCCCGATATCGACCTGCGCGGTCTGCGCATCGGCGTGCCCGTGAACTACTACTTCGACCGCGTCGAGCCCGGCATCGAGACCGCCGTACGGGCCGCTATCGACCACCTGTCCGAACTGGGTGCCGAGCTCGTCGAGATCGAGATCCCGATGACCCGGTACATCAAAGCGATCCAATGGGGACTGATGGTGCCGGAAGCCAGTGCCGTGCACGAAAATTCGTTGCGCAGCACACCTGACCGCTATGGTCCGGATGTCCGGAACCTGTTGGAGGCAGGCACATTTCTCCCGGCAGCCGACTACCTGCGCGCTCAGCGCGCCCGAACCCTCTTGCGAGAAGCCGTCATCCGCCTATTCGACGACGTCGACTTGATCGCCGCGCCGACCGTCCCCGCAACTGCCGCCCGCGCCGGACAGGACGAATTCCATTGGTCCGACGGCACAGTCGAGACCGTCGCCGACGGCTACGTGCGGCTCTCGGCACCGGCGAACATCACCGGAATCCCCGCCATGACCATCCCAGTCGGACACGACCCGGCCGGTCTGCCGATCGGCATGCAGCTCATGACCCGGCCCCTCGGTGAGCCGTTGCTGCTGCGAGCCGGGCACGCCTACGAGCGCACCACCGCTCGTCAGCCGCTACCGGTGCTGTGAACGTCGCGCACGAGCCCATTTAAGGTGGAGCAGTGAGCCGCAGATCGATAGTTCGACCCGGCGGGCGCAGCGCCAGGGTCCAGCAGTCGGTCCACACCGCCGTCCGTGAACTCGACGCCGAGGTGGGCCGGGCCGCCCTCACCGTGCCACGGATCGCCGCCCGCGCCGGCGTCACCCCCTCCACCATCTACCGCCGCTGGGGCGACCTGCAGGAACTCCTCTCCGACGTCGCCGTCGAACGCCTCCGCCCCGACAGCCCACCCGAAGACCACGGCGACCTCCGAGCCGACCTGCGCGCCTGGACCGAACAATTCATCGAAGAAATGGACTCCCCACCCGGCCGTGCCTACCTCCGTGACGCCCTCCTCGCCGACCCCGAAGGCGCCAACGCCGGCCAATGCTCCCAGTTCGCCGCCGACCAAATCGCCACCATCCTCGACCGAGCCACCCGCCGCGGCGAATCCCCACCCGCGCTAGAACCCGTCCTCGACCAACTGGTCGCCCCCATCATGTACCGAATTCTCTTGCGCCCCAGCGCTATCGATGCGGAATACGCGCGGGGGCTAGTGCGCAGGGTTGTCGATCAGTGCTGATCTCGGTCGCGACGAGATGCCCTCTGGGAGAAAGAATCGCCCGATCCCGAGACATGCACAGGTGATCTCGCGCCGAGCGAATTCGAACCAATGCTTCGACAGGCAGCCCCATCGGACATGAGCTACGTGATCCGCGAAGCTACATCGCTCGTTCGCGTCTGTGACGCACACTGATTCGGTGGTAGTCAACATTCGACTGACGCGGCGTCGTGAGATGACTGCTCGCGAGACAGCTCAGGATGCACTAGATCGCAGATGGTACGGCTACGACCCGACGGCGAGTCCAGACGAGTTGTGGCAGCACAACCGTGGACGCTGGAAGTTGAGCGAGAGACGGTTGGAGCTGGAGCGATTCGTGACGTTCTCGTTCGAGGGTGCAGTGATAGCGGTCGCCTCGCTCGACGGTCACGAGTGGGTGCCTGATCGCCGACCCGGAGGGTTGCGGATTGCTTTCATCGGCCGCCCCTTCGAGCCAGGTACTGTGATCTACGAAGCGCTCGTCGGAATGCCTGTTCCCCGAGAAGGTCAGAACCCGGTTCAGTACTTAGAGGTTCCCGGAATCGATGACTTGTCGACCCGCAGCACTCCGTCGGAGGTCTCCTCGGACGCCGTGCGCACCTTGCTGCTGACGTGGAACCCAGCCAACTGGGACTGGGGCGGGTACCCGGCTGCGATAGAACAGACCTCGACCGGGATCACTGTTCATTCGCAGTGGTCCACCGGACCACGGAATAGTGGTGTCCGCCCGGGAGATCACGCGTACTTGCTGAGGCAGGGTCGTGAAGGACGTGGAATCATCGCCGCCGGAACGATAATCAGTGAGATCGAACCCGACCTGCACTGGGATGGCTCCGAACGATTCGCGAACTATGTTCAGCTCGAATGGGATACGGTCCTCGCCCCTGAACAACTTTTGACGACCGAAATGCTCCAAACGAAGCTCCCCAGTCAACATTGGCGCCTGCAGGGTAGCGGCGTGCTGGTCAGAGCGGAGGTCGTCGCCTCACTCGATGCTCTGTGGGCGGAGCATCTCGCCGAAGTCGGGCGCCCGGAACATACCAGCGCTCGAGGGCCCGGCCAACAGCGACAGCCTGATCCGGCGCGGCGCAAGAAGGTCGAACAAGCTGCACAGCAGCGGTTGATGGACTACTACGAAAGCCTCGGCTGGAGTGTGGTGGACACTCACACCGCGAAGTCATTTGATGCCCTCGCCAGACGCGGCGGTGCTGTTCTGTACTTGGAGGCCAAGGGCACCGAGAGCGCAGGCGCCTCCGTCCTGGTTACTCGGGGTGAGGTCGAACACGCTCGCGCTCATCCTGGACGTTGCATGATGGGGATCTGGAGTGGAATGGAGTTCGGCGACGACGGTGAGATCAACCCGAACGCTGGGTCGTTTCGCGTGATCCCGTTCGACCCGGACCGTGGGGGTCTCACCGTCGTGGGCTACGAATGGAGGCCGAACACCACCTGAAGCCCGAAACATTTGGAAAACCTGGAACGCCGCACGGTAGTCGTGGCCCAGAGCGATCGTCGCGCCCAACACCGACACGAACGTATGTCGCGGCACGCCAAGCCAATCCGCCCACGTCCCGTACTCGCGTGTCTCGTCGACGAGAGTTTCACCGACATCGAACACAACCGCCCCGATCATGGGATCACGGTACCTGGGTCGATTCCGGAGATGAGGTCAACAGCCCGTCAGCGTGGACTTACAGCGCCGCAGCGGCGTCCATCATCAACTCGCGTGAACGGTCCGGAGTCTCCGCCTGAACCGAGAGGCGGTCCATGACCCCGCGGTAGAGCCGAACATCCTCTTTACGATCCAGATACAGCGCGGTGGTCAGCTGCTCCAAGTAGATGATGTCCGGCAAATCCAGTTCGGCGAAGCGCAGCATGGTGAACGAACTGCCCGCTGCCGCACTGCCACCGGAACGGTAGGACAGCACCTGGATCGTCACGTTGGGCTTGGCCGACATATTGACGAGATGCTCGATCTGTTCCCGCTGGACCGCCCTACCGCCGACCGGCCGATGCAGCACCGCCTCATCGAGCACCGCCCACAAGAGCGGACCGCCGGGGGCATCCAGGATCCGTTGCCGGTCACTACGCAACGCCACGCGCCGCGCGGCCTCGTCGGTCTTCTCCCCCATCCCGACAACGGCGGCAGCGTAGTTCTCGGTCTGCAACAGACCCGGAACCAGTTGGCCCTCATAGGTTCTGATCACCCGCGCCGCGCCCTCGAGACCGACGTAGGTCTCGAACCATTGCGGCAACAGGTCGTTGTACCGATGCCACCAGCCCGGCTCGTTCGCCTTGCGCGCCAGATCGACGAACATCTCCCGCTGCTCGGACTCCGCCACTCCGTACAGGTCCAGCAGATCCACGATGTCACGTTCTTTGAAACCGGTGCGGCCGAGCTCGAGCCGACTGATCTTGGCGTACGAACCACGGATGTGGTCACCCGCCTCTTGCGGTGTGATGCCACGATATTCACGCAGTTTGCGGAGTTGGCCACCGACCGCGATCCGCAGCGCCGTCGGGCCTCGCTCTGCGACGCCAGGATCGACAACGATCTGGGCAGGTTCTGCGGTCACGAGTTCTCCGATGTTGGAAGTCCACCAGCAGCAGCGCCGCCGCACCCGCACCCTCACACGAGTCGCACTGCGCCAGCGCAAATGATATCGCTTGGGTAACGCAACATCCAACGACCCGGCGGAAACCGGCGGAAGTTGGCCTACCGGCGGCGCGTTTCATCGGTCAGTATCTCTGCGACGAAGCCTTGCACAGATGCAAGGCTGTCCAGGCCCGTGGCTTCCGACTACGGTCGGGGTCGTGCTCGCAACCCTGACCACGTGGGCGCTCTCGCAGTGCGGGTGGCGTCTGGCGCGAACCCGAACCAGTACACGGCCTGCACCAACGACCGCACAGGGTCGTGCCGATGAGTGATCGGGGAACTGTGCGGCAGTGGCACGGCGCGGAGGGCTGGGGTGTCATTGATTCCCCACCGTCCCGGGTGGCTGCTGGGTGTCGTTCACCGCGCTGAAGTTCGAACCCAGAGACCTCGATGAAGGTCAGCAGGTGGAATTCGAGTGCGAGTCGGCCGAACAGGATGGGTACCGCTACCGCGCTGTGCGCGTCTAGCCCGCAGGTACACAGCCCATCGAACCGCGAATACGGCAGACGGATCGGGGCATGACCACAGCCGCCTGGGATATCGACCCCAGCACCGGACAGTGACGCAGGATCGACGGATAGGCCCAGCTGAACGGGTCCCGACCGCGATGCCTAGGACCGTCCGATGCTGCTTGACCGGGGGCGCACGATGCGGGTAGTCAACCGCGGGCGACAGGCGGCGGCAGACGGCGCTCGGGTTTCTGCCGATTGTTGACGCGTGCCGCCGGCTCCGCCGTCACGGCCCCTTCAGGTGTTGAGCGCTTTGCTGATAGCGGCGGCCACCTTTTCGGGGCGTGCGACCGGGGACAGATGGCTGGAGCGCAATTCGGTGAGGGTGGCGTTCGTGCGTTCGGCGAACCATCGTTGCAATCCGGGGTCGAGGATTTGATCGTCCAACGACAGCACGTATGCGCACGGCAGGTTGCGCCACGCGCTTGGTCCTGCGGGCTGAGCGAAGCACGCGCCGTGGGTCGGCTTCTGCGTTGCGGCCAATACCCTGCCCTTCGCGGCTGGAACGTCGGCGGCGAGCACCTCGGCGAACATGCCCGAATCGATGGTCGACCATCCGTCCTCGGCGAACCGGATCGCCTCACCGCCAGGCATTTTCGCACCGCGATCACTGAGCGACGCGACCGTCTCGTCTTGGCCCGGAGCGTAGGCCGCGACGAACACCAGCGCGTCAACCTGCTCGCTGTGCTCGGCGGCCCCTGAGATCACCATGCCGCCATAAGAATGCCCGACCAGTGTCACCGGCCCGTCGAACTCCGAGATCTCCCGCCGGGTCCAGGCGATGTCATCGATGAGGGAAGTCAGCGGCAGCTGGACTGCCCGCACCTGATGCCCCTGGTCGTCTAGGGCCGCGATCACTTCCTGCCAGAGCGACCCGTCACTCCACGCGCCGTGCACCAGCAATACATTCGCCACGACCGCCTCCACAATCTCCACTCGACGAACCAAACCGACGCCATGATTTCCTTTGCAGCACAAGCAACCAGGCGACCCGGCGGGTGCCGAGTCAACCGGGTTGTCTCGCAACTTTCCGACACCACCCCCGTACACAACGACGGGAACCA
The DNA here is from genome assembly GCF_000308475.2 of Nocardia brasiliensis NBRC 14402. GTDB lineage: Bacteria > Actinomycetota > Actinomycetes > Mycobacteriales > Mycobacteriaceae > Nocardia > Nocardia brasiliensis. The sequence goes on from NZ_BAFT02000009.1 coordinate 23,708, forward strand.
ACACCGGAGCCTATAAAACAAACCGATCCCGCCGGTACAGATAGCGCGTCCGGAGACAGGTCGGCGAGCGGCAACCAAAACGCTGAACCTGCTTCAGCTCCGATCAACTGGGTCACACCCAAGACGGTCGCGGCACTCATCGCCGAGCATCCCGCCCCGCGAACCGCAGCTCAGCAACTCGGTCATGGTGAGGACGTTCGCGGCCCGGAAGGACCGGTTCCGACTTTCTGGAGACGAACTCGGCCCCTGACCAGGTACATTAAAACGCTGGTCAGGGGCCGGATTGTGCTCCCCCATCTGGACTCGAACCAGAAACCTGCCGATTAACAGTCGGCTGCTCTGCCAATTGAGCTATAGGGGACTATCCCTGGCTCGCCTTGCTGGGCGGGCCGAGGAGAAACTTTAGCGTATGGGCGGGCGGGGGCCCAAATCGCGCCGCTACCTGCTGTGTTGTGGGGATTGGGTGGGGGTCAAGGTGGCGGTGGCGGCTCGGTGGTCGCCGGCGGTGGGTGGGAGGACGGTGGCGGCGCGGGTGGTGAAGCCTCGGGTGAGGATGTGGTCGGGGCGGGTGAGGGGGAAGGGGGACGGCCAGGTGAAGCCGAAGCCGCTGCGGGCGTCGTGCAGGGTGTCGGTGAGGGTGCTCAGGTGGGGGTCGGTGGAGGCGGTGTTGAGGTCGCCGAGGATCAGGAGGCGCTCGGCGGGGTCTTGGTGGACGAGGTCGCTGAGGGTGCGCAGGGTGCGGTTGCGGGAGTCGGTGTCGCCGAAGCGGACGCTGCCGAGGTGGACGGCGTAGACGGTGACATCGCCTGTGGGCGTGTGCATTCGGGTGCGGAGGGCGCGGGCCCAGCCTTGGCCGAGGTCGAGGCGCTGGATGTCGGTGAGCGGGTAGCGGCTCCACAGGCCGACGGTGCCCACGGTAACGGCGTAGGGGTGGGCGGGGTCCAAAGTTGTTGTGACGGCGGGCCGGTTGCGGTCGGTGAGTTCCTGGACCGCGACGACGGGTACGTCGGCGAGTGCGGGGGCCGGGCCGCCGGTGCCGAGATTCTGTGTGGCGACGCGGAATTCGCCGGTGCCGGTTTCGCTGCCGGGGCCGGCGACCAGCTGGGGTACGAAAAGCACGGCCCATGTCGCGATGGGCAGCACAACGGTCAGCAGGCCTACCCGGGACCCGGTTGCGAGCGCTACGGCCGCCACGAGGAGCGTGGGAGCCAGCAGCCACGGCAGGAAACTCTGCACCGGCTGGGCGATGAGTTCGGGTAGCCAGCGGCGGGCGAGGAGCAGCGCGCCCAGGGTCAGCGAGGACGAGGCGAGCGCGACGTCACGCGCGAGGTGCCCCTGCGAAGCGGTCTCATGCAGCATGCGGGCCACGGTGCCCGGGGCCGATGAGAGATTGATGAAATCCGCCGAATGCCGCATCTACCGGTAACAAGCGGTAACAGTATGGCCACCATCAGGGGAGACTATGAGAACTACAGGGCTGAGCGCGGCACTGAGCGGGAACTCCTCAGCGACCCGCTGAGCAACGGAACGAGGAGGCCGACATGAGCGAATTCGCCTGCGGCGATTGCTGGCGCCGAGAGAACCTCACCTTCGCGCAACGACTGGATCCGGCGCATATCCGCCGCAGCAGCCGTTACTACCTGTGCGACGAGCATCGGGCCAAGCGAGAAGAGCTCGCCGCCTGACACTGGTTCGCCTCGAACCGGGTCATCGCCCGACGATGACCGAGAGCGGATCCGCCGTGTGCCCGAATCCAGTCGCCGGTCGCAGTTCTGCCGCGGGGCCAACGCCTGCGCGAAACATGGTGTGTGTCTTCCCCATTCGATGGCGAGGCGGTGCAAGAACGGTTTTGCCACGCTTCGGTTCACCGATCAAGTCAGCCGGGCTCCACACAGCCGCGCCTATCCGGATCGACAGGTCTGTCGGGCGTCGGGCAGGATAGAGCGGCGAACAGGCAACTGGGAGGAGCACATCGAGATGCTGCGGTTGATCATCGGCGTGGCAGCCGGGTATGTACTCGGCAGCAAGGCCGGGCGAGCTCGCTACGAGCAGATCAGCGCGGCGACCCGGGCGCTGACCGAGAGCCCGGTGACCCGCAAGCTCGTGCTGGTGGGCAGGCAGCGCCTGTCGGACAAGCTGAGCACCCGCCCGAAGCTGGAACCGATGGAGCCGCTGGACGAACGCACCACCGTGCTCGTCCCGCAAGATCAGCTGCGCCGCTGACCGCGCGCCACCGACCCCCTAGGCGCCGGTGGCGAAATCGTCGTGGTTGCCCATCGCCTGGGTGAGCAGGCTCTTGCGGTACTGCTCCAAGGCGACGAGGTCACCGAACAGGGCCATGTACGCGTCGGGCTGCTCGGTGGACGACACCCGCTGCAGCTTCGACTTCAGCTCGGCGATCTGGCGCCCGACCCACGCCTCCTGGGTGCGCGCCAGCACGCCGGCGACGAACCGCGGGATACCGGCCGCGTTCTTCACCGGCAGCGGCTCGCTGGCCAGCTCGGAGAGCAATGCGCGCATGGTGAGGTCGTCGGTGCGGTCCGCGACCGCGTTGAGCCATTCCGCGCCGCCGAGCCCGGCCGCGGTGCCGCCCGCCTCGGCGATCAACTGGCGGATCGCCGCGTAGGCGGGGTGGGTGAACGCGTGGGTTTCCAGCGCGTCGAACGACGATCCGGCCATGGCCGGGTACTGCAGCGCCGCCGCCAGCACCTGACGCTGCGGCAGCAGGGTCGGATCGTTCGGCTTCGGCCGTGCCGCAGGATGTTCGGCGACCACCTCGGGCTGCGGGGCGGGCGCGGCGGGCTGCCGGGCGCCGTTGGTGGGGCGGGCACCGCCCATTCGATTCCGCTTGGCTTCGTCGCCGACCCGGCGCACGACGGTCTGGATATCGTCCCAGCCGACCCAGCCGGCCAGCTTCGTCGCGTAGGCCTTGCGCAGCGCGTTGTCCTTGATCTGGGCGACCACCGGGATAGCCCGGCGCAGCGCCTCGACCTGTCCTTCGGCGGTGTCCAGATTGTGGTCGGCGAGCAGGCCGCGAACGACGAACTCGTACAACGGGGTTCGGCGGGCCACCAGGTCGCGCACCGCGCCGTCGCCGGAGTGCTGGCGCAGCTCGCACGGGTCCTGCCCGTCGGGCGCGACCGCGATGTAGGTCTGGCCGGCCAGCTTCTGGTCGCCCGCAAAGGCTTTCAGCGCCGCCGCTTGGCCCGCCGCGTCACCGTCGAAGGTGTAGATGATCTCGCCGCGCCAGAAGTTGTCGTCCAGCAGCAGCCTGCGCAGCAGTGCGAGATGCTCGTCACCGAAGGCGGTGCCGCAGGACGCGACGGCGGTTTTCACCCCGGCCAGGTGCATGGCCATCACATCGGTGTAGCCCTCGACGACCACGGCCTGGTGTCCCTTGGCGATATCGCGCTTGGCCAGGTCGAGGCCGAACAGCACCTGAGACTTCTTGTACAGGATGGTTTCCGGGGTGTTGATGTACTTGCCCGGCATGGTGTCGTCGTCGAACAGCTTGCGCGCGCCGAATCCGATGACGTCGCCGCCCAGATTGCGGATCGGCCAGAGCAGCCTGCGATGGAATCGGTCGATCGGGCCGCGCTGGCCCTGCCGGGACAGCCCGGCCGCCTCCAGCTCCTTGAACTCGAAACCCTTGCGCAGCAGATGCTTTGTCAGCGTGTCCCAGCCCGCGGGGGCGTAGCCGCAGCCGAACTGCTGCGCGGCGGCGGCATCGAAATTGCGGTCGGTGAGAAACTTTCGCGCCGTCTCGGCCTCCGGCTCGCGCAGCTGCGCCATGTAGTACTCGTGCGCGGCGGCGTTGGCCGCGACCAGGCGGGAGCGGGTGCCGCGGTCGCGCTGCACCGAGGTGCCGCCGCCCTCGTAGTTGATCTGGTAGCCGATCCGATCGGCCAGCTGCTCGACCGCCTCGACGAAGCCGACGTGTTCCATCTTCTGCAGGAACGCGAAGACGTCGCCGCCCTCGCCGCAACCGAAGCAGTGGAACAGCCCGTGGTTCGGCCGGACATGGAACGACGGCGACTTCTCGTCGTGGAAGGGACACAACCCCTTCATGGAGTCGGCGCCGGCGCGTTTCAACGCGACGTACTCGCCCACGATGTCTTCGATCCGGACACGGTCACGTATCGCCGCGATATCGCGATCTGGGAGTCGTCCGGCCACGGCAGTGAGCGTACCCGGCGCGGCCCGCGTTCTTCACCTGTGGCTGTTCACACGCTCAGACGCCGAGCAGCGCGGCCACCCGTTCGAGCCTGCTCTCGGTGTAGGACGCGATCTGATCGACGATGACGCGCACCCGCGCGGTGTCGTCGGCGGCGGCGTGCCACCACGGCAGCAGCAGGGGGTCGAGTCCGTTCGGCGCGGTCGCGAGCAGCCGGGTGGCGACCGCTTGGATCTGGTCACGCTGCCCGGCCTGGCGCAGTTTGTGATCCCGATCGGACATGACGTAGTGCAGCGCCACGGTCTTGAGCACCGCGACTTCGGCGGCCGCGATGAGCGGCACCTCGAGATCTGCGCCGTACCGCAACAGGGGTCCGGTGCCCGCGGTCTCGCGCGTCGCGGTGATCGCGGCGGTGGCGAACCGGCCGACGAGTTCGCTGGTGAGCCGTTTCAGCGCGACCGAGCTGGCGAGGGTGCCGTCGTAGGCGGAAACCGCGGCGACGACCGGCAGTTCGGAGAGGCGCTGCGCCGCGGCGACGAGTTCTTCGGCGGACAGCGAGTAGTGCTTGTGCCTGCCCAGACTGGCCAGCGCCTCCTGCTCCCACGGGTCGGCCAGCGCCCGCAGATCGATACGTCCCGCGATGACACCGTCCTCGACGTCGTGCACCGAGTACGCGACATCGTCGGCCCAGTCCATGATCTGGCATTCGAGGCTGCGGCGACGCTCGGGTGCGCCCTTGCGAATCCAGGCGAGCCGTTCGGCATCGATGTCGTAGGCGCCGAACTTGGTGCCGGGACCGGTTCTGCCCCAGGGATACTTGAGTGCCGCGTCGAGCGAGGCCCGGGTGAGATTCAGGCCCGCGCTCACCCCGGCGGGGTCGAGCACCTTGGGCTCGAGGCGGGTGAGGATCCGCAGGTTCTGCGCGTTGCCTTCGAAACCGCCGTGCGCGTCGGCGAAATGGTCGAGCGCCTTCTCGCCGTTGTGCCCGTACGGCGGGTGACCGATGTCGTGCGCCAATCCGGCCAGGTCCACCAGATCGGGATCGCAGCCGAGGCCCTCGCCGATGCTGCGGCCGATCTGGGCCACCTCGAGCGAATGGGTGAGCCGGGTGCGCGGGGTGTCCCCGTCGCGGGGACCCATCACCTGCGTCTTGTCGGCGAGTCGGCGCAGCGCCGCCGAATGCAGCACCCGGGCCCGGTCGCGGGCGAATTCGGTGCGGTGCCCGACCTCGAATTCGCTGCCCGGCGCGCCGAGGCCCGCGGTCTTCGGCCGCTCGACGACCAAGCGTTCGTAGTCCGGCTCGCTGTAGTTCTGCACTACTCCACCTCGCTCACGCACGGTGCTTTCGGACCCGAAGCCCTGCCGCACCTTCGGTTCTCGCTCACTGTCCGGCCGTATATCGGAAGTCCGCCGCGAAATGGGTGAGCTGATACCAGAGCAGAGCGCCTGTCTCCCTGGCGATTCCGTGGGCCTGCGACTCGCGGGTGTAGACGGCGGGCCCGGTTCGGGTCGGCGCGGTCCACGCGTCGAGGCCCTCGTCGCGGGCCATGGTGCGGGTGCGCAGCGAATGCCACGGATCGCTGACCAGCACGGCGGCGGACATATCGCGGGCCTGCATGGCGGTGGCGACCGCCTCTACGCTGCGCAGCGTGTCCGAGCCGGTTTCCACCGCGAGGATCCGGTCGCTCGGGATCCCGCGCGATTGCAGATAGTTCTTGCCGGACGCCGCCTCGGTATAGAGGTCGCCCTCCTGCTTGCCGCCGACGGTGATCACCCGCGGCGCCACGCCGAGCCGGAACAGCTTGTAGGCCTGGTCGAGTCGCGCCTCGAACACCGAGGACGGCGTGCCGGAGTACTGCGCGGCGCCGAGCACGACAATGGCGTCGGCCTGGGTGTAGTCGTCGATCCGCGCGACCTGCCAGACCCGGAAGGCGGTGCCGCCGACCAGCACCAACCCCATCAGCACCGAGCCGACGACCAGCCGGCGCGTCCAGCGCAGCAGCCCGGCGGCGAAACCGCGCGCGGGCGCCGTGGCCTGGGCAGGGTCGGGCGCCGCACCGGCCCGAGGGCGCATCGATGGCAAATCCACTCCCCAAGTCTGCCAGTAGGTGTCTCGCGCGCGGGTTGTTCGGCCCGGCGCGACGGGGGTGAGGCTACCGGCCCGCGCTACCAGCCGCGTTCGCGCCATTCACCGAGATGGGGACGCTCGGTGCCGAGTGTGGTGTCGTCGCCGTGGCCGGGGTAGACGACGGTGTCGTCGGGGTAGCGGGCGAAGATCTTGGTCGTCACGTCCTGGTAGAGCGAGTCGAAGGCGGCCGGGTCGGTGGTGCGGCCGACGCCGCCGGGGAACAGCGAGTCGCCGGTGAACAGGTGCACGAGACCGTCACCGTCGGTGAACGCCAGGGCGACCGAGCCGGGCGTGTGGCCGCTGAGATGGATCACCTCGAACGAGAGGTTGCCGACGCCGATGTGCTCGCCGTCGGCCAGCAGCCGATCCGGACGCACCGGCAACGGATCGGCGTCGAGCGGGTGGGCCGCGGTTGGCGCGCCCGTCGCGGCGGTCGTCTCCTTCAGCGCGAACCAGTGGTCCGGATGCTGATGGGTGGTGACGATCAGAGCGATCTGACCGGGCGCCACATGATCGACGAGAGCTTCGATGCGCGCCGGTTCGTTCGCGGCGTCGATGAGCAGCGTGGCACCGGTACCCGTGCATTGCACCAGGTAGCAATTGTTGTCCATGCCGCCGACGGACATCTTGACTATGCGCGCGCCCGCGACATCGCGCTGCTGCGGATTCGAATCCGCCGAAACATGGCCGGTGTACGGGCGATCGATGGTGATCACGTTTCCGATGCTAGCCACCCGGCACCGACCGCGACCACTCGCGGCGGCGCCCACCGCCCCGCCCTGCCGCGCGCTAGATTCGTCGCATGTCGCTACCGAGTCGTGTCGTCCGCTGGACCGCCGCGGCGGCGGCCTGTCTCGCCGTCACCATGGCCGGTGCGCCCCTGGCGCACGCGGAACCGCCGGCCCGCTTGGACACCTACGTGGTCGATCCGGCGAAAGCCCTCGACCAGGATCAGCTCGATCAGGTGCGCTCGGCGGTGAACCAGCTGTACGCGGACCACCAGGTGCGGTTGTGGGTGGTCTATGTACGCGATTTCGATGGTCTCGGGTCACAGCAGTGGGCCGACCAGACCGCGGCGAAATCCGATCTCGGCACGCGCGATCTGTTGCTCGCGATCGCGACCCAGGATCGCGCCTACCGACTGGAAGGCGACGCGCCGAGCGGTATCAGCGACGCCGAGCTGGACAGCCTGCTCACCCGGGAGGTGGAACCCGCGCTGCGCGACGGCCGATGGGCCGACGCCGCCATTACCACCGCGGACGGCCTGAACTCGGCGATGCGCGGCGGCACCGACATTCGGGTGCTGTTGCTTCTCGGCGGCGTGCTGGTGCTCGTCATCGTGGGGGTGGTGCTCTACTCCCGCAAGCGAACTCGCACACGAGCGCGGGCCGAACTCGCGGCGGCCCGGCAGATCGATCCGGACAACACCACCGCGCTGGCGGCCTTGCCGGTCGAGGCGTTGGACGCGCGCTCACGCGAGGCCCTCGTCGAGATCGACAATGCGATCCGGACCAGCGGCGAGGAGCTGGAACTGGCCACCGGCGAGTTCGGCGCCACCGCCACCCTCCCCTTCACCACCGCGCTCGACCACGCGAAAACCGCCGCCGCCAAGGCCTTCTCGATCCGGCAGCGACTGGACGACGATATTCCGGAGACCCCGGACGAGCAGCGCACCCTGCTGATCGACCTGATCGGCACGGTGGGCCGCGCCGATCGCGAACTCGACGCCCAGGTGGCCGAATTCGACGCGATGCGCAACCTGCTGATCAACGCCGCCGACCGATTGGCCGGTCTCACCAGGGATCTGGTCGAACTGAAGAGCCGCGTCCCCACCGCCGAGGCGGAGATGTCCAGGCTCACGGCGGCACATCCGGCGAGCGTGCTGGCCCCGATCCACGACAACGTGACCATGGCGGGCGAACGAATCACGTTCGCGGAGCAGAACATCGACGCGGGCCGCAGCGCCCTCACCCAGCCCGTGGGCAAACAGGGCGGCGCAGTGGCCGCGATCCGCGCGGCCGAGGCGGCGGTCGGGCAGGCCCGCACGCTGCTCGACGCCGTCGAGAACGCCGCCACCGATATCCAGCAGGCCCGCGACGGACTGCCCGCCGTGCTGGACGAACTGCGCCGCGATATCGCCTCCGCCACCGAGCTTTCCGAGTACGGCGGCCCGGAACTGGCCGCTGCGACCGCTGCGGCACAAACCGCGCTGACCAAGGCCGCGGCGGCTACGGAGGCCGACCCGCTGGACGCCTTCCACGACGCCGTGGCCGCCGACACCGACCTGGATCGTGCCATCGCCGCGGCCACCGACCGCAAGCTCGCCGCCGAGGATCTACGGCGCCGGCTCGACCGCGCGCTCACCGACGCGGGCGCCCGGGTGCGCGCGGCGGCCGACTACCTCACCACCCGGCGCGGCGGGATCGACGCCGAGGCGCGCACCCGGCTGTCGGAGGCGCAGCGCAATCTCTCGGCGGCACAACAGTTGAGTTCCACCGATCCGGCACAGGCCCTGTCCAACGCCCAGGCCGCCGCCGAACTCGGCGGACGCGCGCTGCAGGCGGCGCAGGCCAGCGTGCGGACCTGGGAGGCGAGCCAACCGCCGTCGGGCACCGCGCAGGCGGGCGCGGTACTCGGCGGCATCCTGATCGACGGACTGCTGCGCGGCGCCGCGAGCGGCGGCCGCCGTTCCGGATCTGGCGGCTGGGGCGCGGGCTCCTACGGCGGCTCGTCCGGGTCGCGGCGCATCAGCCGCGGTGGCCGATTCTGATCGGATGCCGGTCGCCGCTTGACCCTGACACCGTGTGAGGCCATAGACCGGGAGTCGTTATGTTCACCATCGGAGACTTCGCCAGACACGGCCGGGTGTCGGTGCGCATGCTGCGCCACTACGACGCCATCGGACTGCTGCGCCCGGATCGCGTCGACGCGTCCAGCGGCTACCGCTACTACTCGGGCGGCCAGCTGGCCCGGCTGAATCGCGTTGTCGCGCTCAAGGATCTCGGCTTCACGCTGGACCAGGTCGGCCGGATCCTGGACGACAAGGTCACGGCCGCGGAACTGCGCGGCATGCTCACGCTGCGCCGCGGCGAGCTGGAGCAGCGCATCGCGAGCGACAGCGCCCGGCTCGCCCAAGTCGAATCGAGGCTCCGCATCATCGAGAAGGAGGGCGCCATGCCCGTCCATGATGTGATCGTCAAACCCCTGCCCGCCGTTCGGGTGGCCGTACTGTCCGATACCGCAGGCGATTTCGAGCCCGGCTCGATCGGCCCGGTGATCGGGCCGCTGTTCGAGGACATCTGCCGCAGGCTGGAGGTGGCGGGCGTGCCGATCATCGGGTGCGGCATCGCGTATTACGAACAGCGCGAAGACGGTTCGGTGCTCGCGCACGCCGCCATGCCGGTCGATGTCGAAGCCGACGCGGCCTACGACTTCGAGATCGTCGATCTACCAGCCATCGAACAGGCGGCCACGGTGGTCCACAAGGGCAGTATGAACGAGGTGCTGGAGCCGTGGCAGGCGCTCGGCCGCTGGATCGACGAAAACGGTTATCGCACCACCGGTCCCAGCCGCGAAGTCACCCTGGTCTACACCGAGGACCAAAGCGGCTGGGTGACCGAGCTCCAGGAGCCGATCGTCGCGAAGTGACCGTGCCCAGGAGGAACTGGTGGCGTCATCGCCCGAGAGCCGCCCGCCACCAGTTCCCCCTGATCTCGGTCAGACCTGGACGGTGACCGTGTGGAAGCCCGACGGGCCCGTCGGGAACGGCGCCCGATGCTTGCCCTCCTGCACGTCACCGGCACGGCCGATGGCGCGGGCCTGCACGACGTGTTCGCCCGGCGGCAGGTCGACGGTGGTGCGCCAGCGCCGCCATGCGGCCGGGGCGAGTTCGGTGCCGAGTTCGGCGGGGAACCAATCACCTTGACCAACACGGACTTCCACGCCTGACACCCCTTGCGGCGGGGCCCAGGCGACACCCGCGACGGTGGTGGTACCGGCGGCCGTCCGGCCCGGCGCGGTGACGTCGATGCGGGCCTGCGGGGGTACCCACAGCGGTCCGGCGGGCCAGCCCCGCTTCCACCAGTAGTCGACGTGGCTGTCGTCGGCGAGCTCCAGCTCCCCCAGCCATTTCGCGCCGGTGTACTGGCCGTACAGACCCGGCACGAAGACGCGGGCGGGGAAACCGTGTGCGGGTGTGAGCGGTTCGCCGTTCATGCCGATCACCACATAGCCCGGCCATTCGCCGGAACGCAGCGGCTCGACCGGCAGCGAGATCGTGTAGCCGTCCACCGCTTTGGTGACCAGTCTGGTCGCGCCGGTCTCCGGGATCGCGTGCTTCAGCAGATCGGCCAGCGGAACGCCGAACCAGCGCCCGTTGGCCGCCCGTCCCTCGCCGGGACGGTTGTGCACGCACACCATGACGGCGTCGAATTCCACTGCGTCCTCGGCCAATTCGGCCAGCGACAGGCGCAGCGGATGCGCGACCTTGCCGGTGACCGACAGCCGCCAGTGGATCGGATCGATCCGGGGCGGACGCAGGTTCACGTCGGCGACGTACATCCGCCGGGCCGCGGTGACCAACGGTGACAAGCCGGGCTCGCCTTCCAGGCCGTCCTCGGGGTACGACGCCGAGCGCTCCCATCGGGCCGACCCGGCGAATATCGTTGTCCTGCT
>NZ_BAFT02000008.1 GCF_000308475.2 Nocardia brasiliensis NBRC 14402
CCGGACATGCCCGCACAGGTGGGAATGTTGTTCCGGCAGAGACCGTTTCGGATGCATACGTCATCCGGCGGACGCTCATGGGTGGAACGCTGACAGCTTTCCCTGCGTATCGGTGCGTCACATGGCGTGCTGGTGGGTGAATATATCGACACACTGTTGGGTCCTGAGAGAACACGCGAAAGCGATTCTTTCTGGGAAGAGATAACGATCCGATCGGGTTCCCGGTCATACCGACCTCAGTCTTCGGGCTGGGGTGCTGGTGTCGGAAGCGGACTTGGTTGGGTGTGTTGTTTGAGAACTGCACAGTGGACGCGAGCATCTTTGTTAGTAAGTGTTTAAGAGCGTACGGTGGATGCCTTGGCACCAGGAGCCGATGAAGGACGTAGGAGGCTGCGATAAGCCTCGGGGAGCTGTCAACCGAGCTGAGATCCGAGGATTTCCGAATGGGGAAACCCAGCACGAGTGATGTCGTGTTACCCGCATCTGAATATATAGGGTGTGTGGAGGGAACGTGGGGAAGTGAAACATCTCAGTACCCACAGGAAGAGAAAACAATAGTGATTCCGTGAGTAGTGGCGAGCGAAAGCGGAAGAGGCTAAACCGTTTAGATGTGATACCCGGCAGGGGTTGTCTGGACGGTGTTGTGGGGTCTTTCTTCTCAATTCTGCCGGATTGGGCGTGAGTCAGAAACCGTTGGGTTAGTCGAAGTGGTCTGGAACGGCCTGTCGTAGAGGGTGAGAATCCCGTAGACGAAAACTCAACGGCTTGCGTGGAAGA
>NZ_BAFT02000006.1 GCF_000308475.2 Nocardia brasiliensis NBRC 14402
ACGCGGGCGAGCCGAGCCTGCTACCCGGGGCGGTGCGTCGGCGACCGGCGCTGCCGCGGTGCGGCGGCTCGGGCGCGGGGTGGGCTCGTCGAGGCCCGCCTCGTCCGGATCGTCCTTGGGGCGGCGAGTACGCCGGCGAGCGGATTCGGTGAGCGAGGAGCCGCGCTCGCGGCCGCCGCGCGGACGTTTGGCCGAGGACCGACCCCAGCTTTCCCCCCGGCGCGACTCGGCGCCGCTCTCCGCCTGCTCGATGCGGCGCTGCAGCAGGATCCGGCCGCCGCCGATCAACAGGACGAGCACGGTCGCGAGCATCATCGTGGGGAAGCGCTGCACCAGCGGCACCGCCAGGTTCAGCAGCACATCTTTGATCGAACTCGCCGGGCGGCCGGTCAGCTGCTGGTAGGCCAGCGGAACGGCGATCGAGAGCAGCAGCGGCGGCAGCACCATGGTGGTGAACAAGCCGCGATAGCGGACCGCGAGCACGGCTGCCACACAACCGACGATGTACAGCGCGGCGAAGGTACCGGTGAGATCGGTAGCGTCGCCGTGGGCATCGATCAAGAACCCCAGAAACGTACAGGCGACCGCGATCAGGACCGCCGCGCCCACCGGGATGCCCGGGACCGTCGGCAAGGTCGAACGATGCGGCGCGGGCACCCGGGATCGCACACGTTGGGAAGCAGCCACATTATGAACACTAACTGTCGCCGCGCCCGGGGGCGTTATGGCACGGCGGTTCCACCGGCTAATCGTCGGCGTCGGCGAACCCCACGGCCCGCGGCCACACGTCGACCCGCTGGATTGCCGGCACCTCCTGCTCCGCTATTTCCAGGTCGTGCAGTTTGCGCGCGGTGACCATCACCCGCGATTCCACCGATGCCACGGTGTAGTTGAAAGCGTCGACGGCTTTACCGAGTTGCGCGCCGAGCCGGTCCAGATGCCGGCCCGTCATACCGAGCCGGGCGTACAGCTCCTTACCCAATTGCTGAACGGTTGCCATATCCCGGGACAGTGCTTCCTGCCGCCAGCCGAATGCCACCGTGCGCAGCAACGCGATCAGCGTGGTCGGCGTAGCCAGGATCACGTTGCGGCCGAAGGCGTACTCGAGCAATCCGGAGTCGGTGGTGAGCGCGGCGTCCAGGAACGGATCGCCGGGCACGAACAGCACGACGAATTCCGGCGCCGGGTCGAAGGCCGCCCAGTACGCCTTATCGGCCAGCTGGTCGACGTGGGCGCGCAGGTGCTTCGCGTGCCGGATCAGGTGTTCGGCCCGGACGTCGGGATCCTCGACCGTGCTGGCGTCGAGGTACGCGCTGAACGGCACCTTGGCGTCGACCACGATGTGCCTGCCGCCCGCCAGATTCACCACCAGGTCGGGCCGGACGGTGCCGGTGCGGTCGTTGGCGCCGTCACCGCGGGCCGCCCGCGACACCTGCGTGTCGAAATCGCAGTGCCGCGTCATGCCCGCGAGCTCGACCACGCGCTCCAACTGGATCTCGCCCCACCGGCCGCGCACCTGCGGCGCGCGCAGCGCCGCGACGAGCTGACTGGTCTGGCTGGTCAACTGCAGCGAGGTGCGCTGCATACCCGCCACCTGCTCGCGCAGGCTGGAGTAGGCGTTGATCCGATGGTGCTCGACCTGCTGGATGTGCTGGTTCAACGCACCGACCGCGTCGCGCAGCGGATCGACCATCGCGCCGATGGCGTGCGAATGCCTGCGTGCCGCATCCTCGTTCGCCGCGTTGAGCGATTGCCGCAGCAGCCGTTCGTTGTCCGTGGCCGCGGCCAGTCTCGCCTCTGCCGCCACCGCGCGTTGCCCGGCGCGCGCGGCATGGCCGAGCCAGCCGAGCCCAGCCCCTGCGGCGAATACCAGCATCAGTGCGACGAGCATCGGTGCGGTCATAGCGCCGATAGTGCCGCACGACACCGACAAGAACGCCCGCTCGGCAATCCACCGGCACCGTGTCGGCAAATGCGGCCTGGCGCAAGCCCGCTCGGGCCGGTCGGTGAAACCGTAACGGGGCTTACGCAACCCGGCCCGGAAAACACCGTGGACACGCCGCGTGAAATGCGCCGCTATCCGACACGGCGGCCTCGGCAATTGAATTCTGTCGGTGCCCTCGCCTACGGTTTCGCGGCATGCGGATGCTGCACACCTCGGACTGGCACATCGGGCGCACGTTCCACGGGGTCGATCTGCTGGCCGATCAGGCCCGGGCACTGACCGCGATCGCGGAGCTGGTGGCCGCGGAGTCGGTCGACGTGGTGGTGTTGCCCGGGGACGTGTACGACCGGTCCATTCCGAGCGCGGACGCGATCGCGGTGTGCAACCGGGGATTCGAGGCCATCCGTGCCGCCGGCGCGGTGATCGTCGCCACGTCGGGCAACCACGATTCGCCCGCACGGCTCGGCGCGGGCGCGAGTTTCGCGGCGGCGGGCGGACTCCATCTGCGCACCACGGTCGCCGATGCCGACCGCCCGGTACTGCTGGACGACGCGCACGGCCCTGTGGCGTGCTACGGCATTCCGTACCTGGAACCCGAGATCACGCGCGCGGAACTCGGTGTGCCGCAGGCTCGTTCGCACGCCGACATTCTGGACGCGGCGATGGCCCGGATCCGGGCCGATCTCGCCCGGCGGCCGGGGACGCGCGCGGTGGTGCTGGCGCACGCCTTCGTCGTCGGCGGGGAGGCGACCGGTTCGGAGCGATCCATCTCGGTGGGCGGCGTGGAGACCGTGCCGATGTCGGCGTTCGACGGCATCGACTATGTCGCGCTCGGGCACCTGCATTCGCCGCAGACGCTGTCGGAGTCGGTGCGCTACTGTGGTTCGCCGCTGCCGTATTCGTTCGCGGAGAGCTCGCATCGCAAGGCGGTCTGGCTCGTCGACCTTGATGCCGCGGGGCTGGGCGAGGTGCGCCGCCACGACCTGCCGGTGGTCCGCGGGCTCAGCAAGCTCACCGGCACCTTGGACGACCTGCTCACCGACGTGCGGCACGACGCCGCCACCGACGATTACGTCTCCGCGGTGCTCACCGACTCGGCCCGGCCGGTGGACGCGATGCGTAAGCTGCGCGAGCGCTTCCCGCACGCGGTACACGTGGAGTGGGTGCGCCCGGAGGGCAACCCGGAGCTGCGCTACCGTGAACGGGTGCACGGCCGCCGCGATACCGAAGTAGCGCAGACCTTTCTCACCGATGTGCGGGGCGAGCCCAGCGCGGGCGAAATGGCTTGGCTGGAGCGGGCACTCGCGGCCGCGGTCGCCGAGCCCGACCGCGTGCCGACGGCGGCGGAATCGGCCACGGAACTCTCGGCGTGAGCGCCCAGGCCGGGGCGTACCCGGCGGCGGCCGCATGAGGCTGCACCGGCTGGAGATGACCGCGTTCGGCCCGTTCGCCGAGACCACGGTCATCGACTTCGACGCGCTCGGCGCCGACGGACTGTTCCTGCTGCACGGGCAGACCGGCGCGGGTAAGACCACGGTGCTGGACGCGATCGCGTTCGCGCTGTACGGCAAGGTCCCGGGCGCGCGTGGGGAGAGCAAGCGCCTGCACTCCGACCACGCACCGGACCAGACGCCGCCGCAGGTGGTGCTGGAGGTGACGCTCGGCGGCCGCCGCATCCGCCTGACCCGCATCCCCGAGTTCGAACGTCCCAAGCTGCGTGGCACCGGGATGCGCACCGACCCGGCCAAGGCCACGCTGACCTGGCTGGACGGGCGAGGCGAAAACCTTTCCCGGATACCCGATATCGGAGACGAGATCATCCGGCTGCTCGGGATGAGCGCCGACCAGTTCTTCCAGGTGGTGCTGCTGCCGCAGGGCGACTTCGCACGATTCCTGCGGGCGGAGAACGAGGATCGCGAGAAGCTGCTCGAAAAGCTCTTCGACACCGAACGATTCGGCAGCGCCGAGCAGTGGCTCGCGGACAAACGCCGCGCCTCCGCCGCCGACCTGGAGGCGCGCAAACAGGGCATCGACCGGTTGATCGCCAAAGTCGGTGTCGCGGCGGGAGTCAGCGCCACCGAGACTGTCGGTCCACTAGAGGCGGTGGGCTGGTCGCAGGATCTGCTAGCCGCCGCTCGCGTCGAGCTGACCGGTGCCGCCGCGACAGCCGAACGCTGCCAACAGGAGGCGGCGCGGGTGCAGGCGCGCGCCGAGGAGCAACGCCGCCTGCACGACCTGCTCCGCCGCCGGGCGGCTGCCCACGCGCAACTCGAGCAGTACGCCGCGGCCGCCGACCACCGTGCCGCGGCGCGGGCCGAACTCGACGCCGCCCGGCGCGCCGAGCCGGTTGTCACGGCGATCGACGAGGCCAGGGACGCGGTCATGCTGATGCGCGCCAAGGAGAACGAAACCGCCGGTACGGCCCGCCGTTTGGCCACGCATCTGCTGGAGCCCGGCGCGGCGGATCTCGGCGGCGCGGAGCTGATCGGTGTCGAAGATTCGCTCACCGTTCGCGACGACGCCGACATCGATGCCGCGATCCGCCGCTGGAGCGCGCAGATCGGCGGCTTGGACGAGGTGCGCGCCGACGCCGCGGCCGTGACCGGGCTGCACCAGGAACTGGCGGGACTACGGGCCGAGAGCACGGCGCTCACCACCCGGATCGCCGACCTGACCAAGCGGCGCGACCAGCTGCCCGGCGCCCTCGCCACGCTCGAAACCCGGCTGCGCGAGGCGACGAACGCGGCCGCGACGCTGCCCACCCTGACCGCCGAATGCGAACGTCTGCAGGCCGCCGCCCTGGCGGCGGTCGAACTCGCCTCGCGCAGAACGAATCTCGATCACGCCAGGGTCGAGTTCGAGACCGCCCGTGCCGCGCACAACGATGCCAAGGAACGGGTCCTGGAGCTGCGCGAACGCCGGTTGGCGGGCATGGCCGCCGAACTGGCCGGTGAGCTCGTCGACGGCACCCCCTGCGCGGTATGCGGATCCGCGGATCATCCCGAACCGGCCCGCCCCACCGCCGACGCCGTGTCCAAGGACGCCGAGGACGCGGCGGTGACCGCCGAACGCGCGGCCGAAGACGCCCGCGACCGGGTGCATGCCCGAATCACCGGTCTGGAACGCGAGATCGAGGCGCTCATCGCCCGCGGCGGCGACGCCGACCGGGTCGAGCTGGCGGCCGCCCTGCGCACAGCCACCGATCGCTACGAAGACACCGCCGAGCTGGCGGCCCTCGCCGACGGGCTGACCGCCGAGCTGACGCGCCTGCGCACCGACGAGACCCGCCTGCACGACGAACTGCGCGAAGCGGATTCCCGGCGCAGCGCTGTCGCCGCGAACATCGTCGCGGCCGATACCCGTCTCGTGGAACTCACCGAGCGCCTGCGCGTCGCGGCCGGTGCGGACGAAACCATCGAGCGCCGCCGCGCCCGCCTCACCGCCCTGGTCACCGACAGCAGTGCGCTGCGCGACGCCCGCGCCGAGGCCGCCGCGGCGCGAGAGAAGGTGGCGGTCATCGCCGGCCGGGTCGAGAACCTCGCTCGTGCAGCGGGTTTCGTGCCGGACGATCCGCGCTGGAACATTGGCGACGGCACAGAGCAGCACGATGCGGTCCTGGACGTGACGTCCGACCAGGGGGCCTCTGGCCCTGGGACAACAGGCAGCGCAAGCACCGGTAGTGAAGGTGTCGCCGGGACCGCCGCGACCGAACCGGACGCTGCGCCGCGCGATCACGTGGCACGTTTGACCGCGTACGCCCGAGTCGTCAACGCGGCGAGCCGAACTCCGCAGCGCCGGCAAGAGATCGACGCGGAACTGGCCGCCGCCGACAACGCCCGCGCACACGCGCAAGCCGTGCTCGCCGAGCCGGAGATCCAGGCGGCCGCGACCCGGGAGCCGAGTGATCTGGCCGAACTCGAGCAGCTGGTCGAAGTCGCACGGAAGCAACTGAACGCCGCTGTCGCCGCGCACGCGGAGGCGAACCGGCGGGTGAGCCAGCTCGAGGATCTCGGCGGTCAGCTCTGGGCCGCGGTGGACCGGATCGCCCCGCTGCAGCGCACGCACGACGAACTCGCCGGGCTCGCCGAGGTGGTGGCCGGGCGGGGCGAGAACAATCGCCGGATGTCGCTGCGCTCTTACGTTCTCGCCGCCCGGCTGGAAGAGGTGGCGCAGGCCGGTTCGGTGCGGTTGCGCCGAATGTCAGCGGGCCGTTACGAATTCGTGCATTCGGACAAGGCGGGTCCGCGCGGCCGCCGCGGCGGCCTCGGCCTGGACATCCGCGACGACTACACCGGTGCGGTCCGCCCCGCCAAAACTCTGTCCGGCGGTGAAACCTTCATGGCCGCACTCTCTTTGGCTCTGGGGCTGGCCGACACGGTGGCCGCCGAATCCGGCGGCCTGGTCCTGGACACCCTGTTCATCGACGAGGGTTTCGGCGGCCTGGATGCCGACACCCTCGACGCGGTGATGGGCGTCCTCGACGAACTCCGCGCCGGCGGCCGCGTCGTCGGCGTCGTCAGCCACGTAGACGAAATGCGCCAGCGCATCCCCAGCCGCCTGCACGTCCGCCGCGGCCGCACCGGCTCCCACCTACAAGCCACCGTCGCCTGACCGCTCTGCGTCTTACGCCTCGTGGTCGAGTAGCCAGCGTTTGATCGGCAGGCCCCAGCGGAAACCGCCTAGGGCGCCGCCGATTCGGTAGATGCGGTGGCAGGGGACGAAGAGGGCGGCGGCGTTGCGGGCGCAGGCGTTGGCGGCGGCGCGGGTGGCGTCGGGGCGGCCGGAGATGGCGGCGAACTCGGTGTAGGTGATCGGGCTGCCTGCCGGGACTTTGCGTAGTACTTCCCAGGCGTGCAGCAGGAATTCGCCGGAGTGCTGGCGGACCGGGACTGCGTCGATCGCGGTGACATCGCCGCGGTGGTAGTCGAGCACGGCCTGGGTCACCGCGCCGAGCGAATCACGTTGGCGCAGTTCGGCTGGGCGCAGGGACGGGTGGATCAGCGTGCGCAGGTTCTGTGCGTCGGTGGTCCACCCGGCGGCCAGCACCTGTCCTTCGGGGTCGACGAGCGCGGTGAACGGGCCGATCGGGGTCTCGGTCGTTGCGAAATCCGCAGTGCCGGTGCCGATCCGGCGGGTGGCGGGTCGAACGGCGGCGGTCATGGCCGGCTCGCTTTCGCGGCGGCGGACTTGGCCGCGGCAGATTTGGTGCGGTCGGCACGCTCGGTCAGCGCGGCCTTCCACAGATGCATGGACAGGTAGGAGCGCCACGGCGCCCAGCGCCCGGTATCGGCCAGGTCCACGCCGAGCAGCGCGGCGCCCTGGCGGACCACCAGGTCGGTGTTGAGCAGCACATCGGGATCGGCGAGCAGCCGCATGGTCACGTAGTCGGCGGTCCACGGGCCGACGCCGTCGAGTGCGAGCAGGTCGCGGCGCAGGTCGGCGGCGGTGCGGCCCTGGTGCAGTGCGAGTTCGCCGCCGGCCAGCGCCTCGGCGACGCCGATGATCGAGCGGACCCGCCGGGCCGGACCGGTGAGCACCTCGGCACCGCGTTCGGCGATGGTGGCCGGGGTGGGGAACAGCAGCGGAATGGGCCCTTCGACGCGTTCGCCGAGCGCCTCGACCAGTCGCGCGGTGTGCGTGGCGGCGGCCGACACCGAGATCTGCTGGCCGATCATGGTGCGCAGCAACAATTCCGGGCCGTCGAGGCAGCCGGGTACGCGAATGCCCGGACTGAACACGGGCGGCCTGGTGCCGGTCGCGTCGGGCAGGTCTTCGGCGTCCGGCGGCGCGCCCGCGCCCGCGTCGGGCAGCCGGGTGGTGCCAGGATCCGCGAGCTCCGGTGCCGGAAGGTCTTGTCCCGCGCTGACTCCCAGCACCTCGTCGATGCCTACCGGGTCGGCGTCGAGGTCGAGCAGGTGACGCAGGCGCGCGACGGTCGGCGCGAGATCGCGCATGTCGTGCAGTGCCAGCTCCGCGCGGACGTGGTCGCGCTGGAAGCTCAGCCGCGTGGTCGCGTGTCCGTGCGGGGTGCGCAGATTCCTGGTGTAGGAACGGTTTTCCCACAGTTCCATGCCGGGAGCCACGTGCGAGGAGAGGAACCATTCGAGCCAGGCGCGGTCGAGCGGCTCCCGGTAGGGCAGGCGCAGGCTGAGCGTCCCGTTGACCGGCGGCGTCTGGCGGCCATTCGAGCTGGACTTCGTCCGTTGCGCTTCGGTGCGCATCGTGGTCGGGCTGACCGCGAACACTTCGCGCACCGTGTCGTTGAACTGCCGGATGCTGGCGAAGCCGGCCGCGAAGGCGATGTCGGACATGGGCATTGCCGTCGTCTGAATGAGCAGCCGCGCCGTATGTGCCCGGTGCGCGCGGGCAAGCGCCAACGGACCGGCCCCCAGTTCGGTGGTGAGCACGCGGGTCAGCTGCCGCTGCGAATAGCCGAGGGTGGCCGCCAGCGCGGGGACGCCACCGCGTTCGATCACGCCGTCGCCGATCAGCCGCATCGCGCGCGCGGCCAGATCGGCCCGGGTGTTCCAGAGTGGTGAGCCGGGGGCGGCGTCGGGCAGGCAGCGGCGGCAGGCCCGGTACCCCGCCTGCTGTGCCGCGGCGGCGGTGGGCAGGAACGAGACGTTCGCCCGTTTCGGGGTGATCGCCGGACACGAAGGGCGGCAATAGATTCCGGTGGTCCGCACCGCGGTGAAGAACTGCCCGTCGAATCGGGAGTCTCTGGTCGACACCGCCCGATAGCACCGCTCGAAATCCAACACCGTGATCGTCACGCTCACCACAATGTCATTTGGAAGCAATCTCCGCTAGCGGGAATCCGCCATTATCGCCGTCGAGTCGCTGAGCTGCGCGGAGCTCGGATAAATGCTGGAAGTCAGCAGCAGCGGTTCTGCGGATTGCTGTCGGCGTCGGCGTGCCGGATGCGCCAGTACTCCCGTTCGGTGGGTATCGCGCAGCCGGGATGGTTGCGCGTCAGATGCGCGACGTAGCGCTGATAGTCCTGACCCCCGAGGATCGAGTTGAACCACCAGCCGATGTTGCGAACCGCTGTCGCACAGGCGTTTCGAGCGGTCCGCAGGCGCCGCAGGACGGCCGGTCGAGCCGACCGGCCGTCCTGCGGGGTAGCACTGAGCGTCAATGCAGGGCCTTCGCCGCGCCCGGCGGGCGGACCTTCCCCGTGGCGATCAGGGCGTTCCATTCCTGCTGCACTTCTTTCTCCGTGGGGGTCGCGAGGAAGCCCTTCGGCGCGAAGATCTTCGACGGCTCGTCGGGCGTTTCACTGCTCTCGCCGCCGCCCGCGCGCCAGGCTCGCACGCAGACCAGCACGCCGACGATCGCCACGACCAGCACCAGCACCGCGAAGATGATCGACAGGCTGCCCTGGATGAAGCTGTTGCGGACCACCTTTTCCATATCCTCGGCCGTCTTGGCCGGTGCCACAACCTTTCCGGCGTCGAGTGCCGCGCTGTAGATGCTGTGCTGCTTCCAGTAGCCGATCTTCGGGTCGGCGGAGAAGATCTTCTGCCAGGACGCGGTCATCGTCACGATCAGGTCCCAGACCAGGGGGATCGCCGGAATCCAGGCCCATTTGATCAGGCCCTTCTTGATCACGATGGTCAGCACGACGGTGAGCGCGATCGCGGCGAGCAACTGGTTGGAGATGCCGAACAGCGGATACAGCGTGTAGATGCCGCCGAGCGGATCGGTGACACCCATCAGCAGCACCGAACCCCACGCGGCGACCACGATCGCCGAGCACAGCCACGCGCCGGGCCGCCACGACGGATCCTTGAACTTCTTGGCCGGTCCGCCCAGGTTGCCCAGCGAGTCCGACAGCATGAAGCGCGCGACGCGGGTGCCCGCGTCGATCGTGGTGAGGATGAACAGCGCCTCGAACATGATCGCGAAGTGGTACCAGAACGCCTTGAGCCCGGTTCCGCCGAGGAAGCGGTGCAGTACCTCGGACATGCCGACCGCGAGCGTCGGCGCGCCGCCGGTGCGGGACACGATGCTGGTCTCGCCCACGTCCTTGGCCGCCTGCTCCAGCTGACCCGGGGTGACCGGCGGGCCGCTGAGCCCGAGGCTGTTGGTGTAGGCCGCCGCCTTCTCTGCGGTGCCGCCCGTGACGCCGGCGCCCGCGTTCATCGCGAAGTAGAGGTGCTGGTCGATGATGCTGGCGGTGATCATCGCCATGACCGCGACGAACGATTCCATCAGCATGCCGCCGTACCCGATCATCCGGGCGTGCGACTGCTTCTCCAGCAGTTTCGGCGTGGTGCCCGAGGACACCAGCGCGTGGAAGCCGGACAGTGCGCCACAGGCGATGGTGATGAACAGGAACGGGAACAGGCTGCCCGCGAACGCCGGCCCGTTGCTCGAACTCGCGAACTGGGAGACCGCGGGGGCCTTGAGCACGGGCATGGTGATCAGCACGCCGACGGCCAGCAGGACGATGGTGCCGATCTTCATGAAGGTGGACAGGTAGTCGCGCGGCGCGAGCAGCAGCCACACCGGTAGCACCGAGGCGATGAAGCCGTAGGCGATGAGGAACCAGGCGATGGTGGTGCCCGACAGCGTGAACCAGTCCTGGCCCCAGCTGGATTCGGCGACCCAGTTACCCGAGATGATCGCGAGCATGAGCAGCGCGAAACCGATCAGGGAGACCTCGCCGACCTTGCCGGGGCGCAGGTAGCGCAGGTAGACGCCCATGAACAGGGCGATCGGGATGGTCATCGCGATGGAGAACACGCCCCATGGGCTGCCGCCCTGCAGCACGCCGTCCTTGCCCGGGGTCGCGGCCAGCGCGTTCACCACGACGATGCCGAGCACCGCGAGCAGGATCATCATGATCACCAGCACGGCGACGATGGCGGCGATACCGCCGACCACGCCGAGCTCGTCACGCGCCATCTGCCCGAGGCTGCGGCCGCGGCGGCGGGTCGAGGCCCACAGCACCAGGTAGTCCTGCACCGCACCGGCGAACACGACACCGAACACGATCCAGAGCGTGCCGGGCAGGTAGCCCATCTGCGCGGCCAGGACCGGACCGACCAGGGGACCCGCGCCCGCGATGGCGGCGAAGTGGTGCCCGAAGAGCACCCGCCGGTCCATCGGCATGTAGTCCTTGCCGTTCTCCAGGATCTCGGCGGGCGTGGCCTGATCGTCGCGCGGCTTGGTGATCCGGTGTTCGATCAGCCTGGAGTACAGCTGGTAGGCGAGCACATAGGTACAGACCGCCGCGACCACGATCCACACCGCGTTGACCGACTCGCCCCTGGCGATGGCCAAGACGGCCCAGGCGATCGCGCCCACCACGGCGATCACCGCGAAAATGGCCTTTTTGGTGGGGGTGATAGGCGAACGGTCCACGACACCCACGGGAGGGAGGTCGGGATCAGTCCGGAGGTATTCGATGGTCGCCATGCGAACTACTCTCCCGTGAGATCGAGCTTGACTTGCTGAAACGTTGACAACGTAGCTGAACTGAAGCGCGCTCGAGCCGGACTTAGGGAAGTCTGAACATTCGCTGCATTTCGTTCTCGGCGCGGCGACTCGCCCTGTGTCTTCCTACGAGTCGCGGCGCGCGGCGGGTACGGGTGGCCCACGTGACGCTGTGCTCCGGGGGCCTGGGTCGAGGTCGCCGGTTGTTCGCCGGTTCGGCTGGGCGTGTTCCCTCGCCCGGCGATGTTGCCATCCGTATGCTGCCATGCCGGGTCGGGCATTCGTTGGTCGGACCCACCGTGGAGGAGGCGGCGATCCTCGACGGCTGCACCCCGTGGCAGGTCTACCGGCGGGTGTTGCTGCCGCACACCCGTCCCGCGCTGATGGTGCTCACCTGGATCACCGTGTGGAACGACTTCCGGTGGCCGCCGGTGATGATCCAGCGGCAAACGGCCCGGACCCCGCGGTCGCCGGGCCGTTCGAGACAGCTAGGGCAGCAAGGCTATTCGCCCCAGTAGGTGCCGAAACTCCACAGGTTGCCCTCGGGGTCGCGGACCACGAAGCCGCGCGAGCCGTAACTCTCGTCCTGCAGGCCGCGGATCACCTCGGCGCCGGCGGCCGAGGCGCGCTCGAACAGCGCGTCGGGGTCTTCGCAGACCAGATAGACCGAGTCGTTGCCGGGCAGGCGCTTGCCGAAAACACCCGCGTCCTTGCACGAGCTGCCGAACATGATGCCGCCGCCCAGCGGCCAGCGCATTTCCGCGTGCTCGATCACCGAGGGGTCGTCTTCGCGGGCGTACATCGCGGTCTGCACGAAGCCGAACGCCTCGGCGAGAAACGTGGCCATGGCTCGGCTGTCCCGGAAGGTCATGGTGGGCCAGACCGCGGTGCGGGTGGTGATATCGGTATTCGCTGGATTCGTCATGCGTCCAGCCTCACTCGGCCGACCCCGCCCCGTCTTGGACGGATGGAACCTCCTCGGCCAGCCAGATCGTCGGGCTGGCGCCCGCGAGTTCGGCGAAGTCGCGATTCAGATGCGCCTGGTCGTAGTAGCCGCACGCGGCCGCCACCTGGGCGATGGAGATATGGGAAGGGGTGCGCTGCAGCATCCGCCGGGCCCGCTCGAAGCGGGCGATCCGGGCCGCCAGCTTGGGGCTCAGCCCGAACTCGGCGCCGAAGCGGCGCGCCAAATGCTGTCTGCTCCAGCCGATCTCGTCCGCCAGCGCGCCGACGGCGAGCGCGCCGCCGGACCCGACCACCGTGCGCCACGCCCACGTCAGTTCCGGCCCGACCAGTCGTTCGGGCTGCGCGATCCGGCCCAGGATCCGGTCGCAGGTCGCGAAGCGCGCGGCCCAGGTGGCCGGGCCCTGCAACCGCTCCCACAGCTCGGTGCCGACCGGCCCCACGACATCCGCCAACTCGACCGAGACATCCCAGAGCGCCGCCGCGGGCGTCCCGAACAGTGCCCGGCTGCCCAGCGGGGTCAGCGCGACCGCGACGCCCTCCTGGTGACCGGTATGCGAGATGAGCGCGGAACTGGCCTGCAGTCCGCCCAACGAACACCGGTAGTCCTGGGGCGACTGCCGCGGATCGGTCTGCGCGACAACGTCGATGGTCGGTCCGATGCTGACGATGAACGTCATGTGCGCGGACGGCAGGCCACGGTGCAGGCCCGCCGGATACCCCACCATCCGGTAGCCCACGTAGTGGTCGATGAACCGCGCGAGCACCGGCGCCGGTCGCGCCGTCACCATCTCGGTGCTCGGCTCCATGCAGGTCACGCTACGCCTCGCGGGCCGCGGTGCAAGGTGGCCCGGCGCTTCACCAGCACTGCCGCCCGCCGGTGAGATGTCGCACTCGGGGGTGTGGTTCGACGGCGATCTGCGGTTACCGTGGCCACTTCTGATGAGTTGTGGAGGTGTGATGCGTCGGGTCCAGTACGAGCGCAGCGGTGGTCCGGAAGTGCTCGAGGTCGTGGCGGTCGAGGTGCCGACGCCGGGTCCTGGCGAATTGCTGGTGCGGGTCGAAGCGATCGGCGTGACCTTGCCGGTGGTGCGGAAGGTGCGCGAACAGCGCGAGCCGATCGCGCTCGGCGGCGAGATCGCCGGTGAGGTGGTTGCCGTCGGTGAAGGGGTCACGGGTTACCAACCCGGCTATCGGGTGACCGGGCTGGTGTTCGGGCACGGCTACGCCGACTACGCCCTGCTCTCTGCGGCGATGGCCTCGCCCATCCCCGACGGCGGGTCCGCCGTCGACGCGGTCGCGCTGGTGCGCAGCGGTCTGGTCGCGCTGGGTGCGCTCGACGCGGCGCAGCCCAAGGATGGTGAATCGGCGCTGATCACGGCGGCAGCCAGCGGCGTCGGCCATCTCGCCGTGCAGCTGGCCCGGCTGCGTGGGGCCGCGCGCGTCGTCGGTGCGGTCTCCGATCTCGCCAAGGCCGAGTTCGTGCGCGATCTCGGGGCCGACGAAGTCGTCGAATACGGCCAGGAATCGTGGGGCGCGCCCGTCGACTACGCGCTCGACGCGGTCGGCGGCGAGCTGCTCGGACCGGCCATCGCGGCCGTCGCGCCCGGCGGACGGCTGGTCGCCTACAGCTCCGGCGGCGGCACCATCCAGGCCTACGACCTGCTCGTCGGGGCCAAATCGGTGATCGGCTTCCAGGTGGCGCGGATCGCGCAGGGACAGCCCGACCTGTTCGACCACTGGCGGCAGGAACTGTGGCAGTTCCTCGCTTCTGGTCTGCTGCGGCCCGTCGTGCACGCGGAGTTCGCGCTCGACGACGCTGTCGCGGCGCATCGGGTGATCGAGGGGCGTGCCAACCTCGGCAAGGTTGTGCTGGTGCCCTGATCGCATGCCGGCTTTCCGCACCCGGCAGTGTTTGACTGTTCGGGTGCGGGAAACCGTGGGGGTGGCGGCCGGTGCAGGTAGAAGTGCGTCTGCCGCGTAGACTTCCGTTCTCGTGAGTCTCACCCTCGGAATCGTCGGCCTGCCCAACGTCGGAAAGTCGACGCTTTTCAACGCGCTGACCAAGAACGACGTGCTCGCCGCGAACTATCCGTTCGCGACCATCGAGCCGAACGTCGGCGTCGTGCCGCTGCCGGATCCGCGGTTGAACAAGCTCGCCGAGATCTTCGGTTCCGAGCGGATCGTGCCCGCCGTCGTGTCGTTCGTCGATATCGCGGGCATCGTGAAGGGCGCCTCCGAGGGCGCCGGGCTCGGCAACAAGTTCCTCGCCAACATCCGTGAGGCCGACGCCATCTGCCAGGTCGTGCGGGTGTTCGCCGACGACGACGTGGTGCACGTGGACGGCCGGGTCGATCCCGCCGCCGATATCGAGGTGATCGAGACCGAGCTCATCCTCGCCGATCTGCAGACCTTGGAGAAGGCGGTCCCGCGCTTCGAGAAGGAAGCGAAGATCAAGAAGGATCGCAAGCCGATCGCCGATGCCGCCAAGGCCGCGCAGGAGATCCTGAACGAGGGCACCACCCTGTTCGCCGCGGGCAACAAGGTGGATACCGAACTGCTCAAAGAACTTTCGCTGCTCACCACCAAGCCTTTCCTCTACGTCTTCAACGCCGACGAGTCGGTGCTGACCGACGAGGCGAAGGTCGCCGAGCTGAAAGCCGCTGTCGCACCGGCGGATGCGGTCTTCCTCGACGCCAAGGTGGAAGCCGAACTGCTCGAGCTGGACGACGAGTCCGCCCTCGAACTCCTCGAATCCATCGGCCAGACCGAACCCGGCCTGCACGCCCTGGCCCGCGCCGGTTTCCACACCCTCGGCCTGCAGACCTACCTCACCGCCGGCCCGAAAGAGGCCCGCGCCTGGACCATCCACCAGGGCGACACCGCCCCCAAGGCCGCAGGCGTCATCCACACCGACTTCGAGCGCGGCTTCATCAAAGCCGAAGTAGTCGCCTACACCGACCTCATCGAAGCCGGCTCCATGCCCGCCGCCAAATCCGCCGGCAAGGTCCGCATGGAAGGTAAGGACTACATCATGCACGACGGCGACGTAGTCGAATTCCGCTTCAACGTTTGATCTTTCGCCACGGGCCCGGCTGGGGGCAAGGGGTCTAGGCTTGGATTACCTCTACTTTGACGAGGGCGTTGAAGGAGTCGCAGCTGGCCCAGGATTGGTTTTGGCCGTATTGGATGGGGCCGTATTTCCAGTAGGTGAAGGGGACGGGCCAGGCTACGCAGGTGAGTTTGACCTGGTGCCAGGTGGGGAGTTCGCAGTTGGCCATGCCGCCGGTGTTGAAGATGTTGTAGACGTGGCAGTTGGCTTCCCAGACCGGTACGTCGGCCTGGGCCATGCCGCCACCGGCGAACACTGTGGCCGCGGTGGCGGTGGCAACGACGGCCCCGGCCGCAAGGCGCTTCGCAGTTAACATCTCGAACCTCCTGAATCGATGTTGTGTGGATCACATCGCAGGCGGCTGTCGTTTGTTACTCATCGGGCTTTGACGTGCTCAAACAAGGATGGGCGGCTTAGCGTGGGCGTGTCACGCTCGCCTGGATCAAACGATTCGGCTGCTACGGGACCGGGTAGCGGCTATCCCGTAGCGAAGGTGGGGCCTCGCTATTCCCCCGTCTGTCCGTCGATGGCTTCGCGGAGCAGGTCGGCGTGCCCGTTGTGGCGGGCGTATTCCTCGATCATGTGGAGGAGGATCCAGCGCAGGGAATAGGTTTCGCCGTTCGAGGGGCGGGTGGCGGTGGTGTCGAGGGCCGGGGCGGCGGCGACGATTTCGCGGGAGCGGTCACATTCGTTGCGCCACAACTGGATCGAGGCGATCGGGTCGGCGTCCTCGACGTGGAAGTCGGTGTCTTCGGCGGGATCGGTGGCCCAGTAGAGCGGGGGTGCCTCCGTACCTGCGTAGACCCGGGTGAACCAGGTGCGTTCCACCTCGGTCAGGTGACGGACCAGGCCGAGCAGGGACAGGGCGGACGGCGGCACCGCCCGCCGCCGCAACTGTTCGGCGGTGAGCCCGGCACACTTCCAGTCCAAGGTGTCTCGCTGGAATTGGAGAAAGCCGACGAGCATCTCGTACTCGCCGGCCACCAGAGGTGCTTCGCTGCGCTGACCGGACTCCATGCCGTCATCATGCCGGGCGGGTCGGACACCGGCAGCGGAAGGCGATCGGCACTGGCGGAAAGCCGGATGGCCGCTGACCGGGGTGGGGTCAGCACTACCGGAAAGAAGGGTGTTCGCTGGATGGGAGGGGGACAACGCGGCTCGTAGCGTGATCGTGGTGTGGGAAGCGAATGGGTTGCGTAACAGGGTTTGTTGTCGATTGGCCGCCGCCGTGGCGGCGGCGGGAGTGCTGGTAGCGGGGTGTAGTTCTGCGGAAAGTGACAGCGGTGCAACAGCATTCGGCGCGACCGGACAGGCGCAGGTCGTAGAGGGCTTGAATCGCCTGATTTCCGACGATCACCTGCCCGGCGCACAGGTGGTGGTGAGCGAGCGGGGGCAGGTGTGGACGGCGCACGCGGGGTTTGGGGATATCGAGCGCGGCACACCGATCACGGACGACGCGCGCATCCGGATCGGCAGCAACACCAAGCCGTTCGTAGCCACGGTCATGCTGCAACTGGTGGCCGAGGGCAAGGCCGAGCTGGACGCGCCGGTGGAGCGTTACCTCCCAGGGCTGGTGCACGGTCCGGGGATCGACGGCAATCGGATCACCATGCGAAATCTGTTGCAGCACACCAGCGGGCTACCGGAGTACGCGGCGGAGTTCGGGGCGACGCCGAAACCGGGACAGGTCGACACGCATGCCGAACACGTGCGGTGGGGGATCACCGACATCCACGAGGTGGTGCGCAATGTCTTGACTGTGCCCGCGGACTTCGAGCCGGGTGCGCGATGGGCCTACTCCAACACCAACTACGCCATCGTCGGCATGGTGATCGAGAAATTGACCGGCGGCTCGCTGGGCGAGGAGATCACGCGCCGCGTCATCGAACCGCTCGGGTTGCGCGACACCTACTATCCGGACGCCGCGGAGACCGACATCCGCGGGCCGCATCCGGTGGGCTACGCCGTGTTCGGCGGGGACCGGGTCGACTACACGCGACAGAACGTGTCGGTGGCCGGCGCGGCAGGCGCGATGGTGTCGACCGGCGCGGACCTCAACCGGTTCTTCACCGCGCTGATGAACGGTGAACTGGTGCCGCCCGCTCAGCTGGCGGAGATGAAACGGACTGTGCCATTGGAGGTCTCGGGGCCGCCCGCAGGTTACGGACTCGGCCTCATGCAACGCCGGCTGCCGTGCGGCAAGGACAGCTGGGGGCACGGCGGTGATATCGACGGGTTCGAAACCCGCGGTGGTGTCACCGAAGACGGACGGGCGGTGACCGTGAGCATCAACCAGGTGCCCGAATCCGCCCAGCCTGCAGCCGATGTCATGAAGGTCGTCGACGCGGCACTCTGCGCCACGAGCTGAACCGGCTACGGTTGTCGGCAGAACCGGCGTGCGAAGGTGAGGTCGATCGTGTTCTCTCTCCCGTTGACCGAGACCGCCCGGCTCGGCCCGCTGGAGCCGTGGCAGGCCGAGGAATTCGCCGCGCATCTGGATCGGGCCCGCGAGCACATCCGGCCGTGGGTGAGCGCCGCGTTCGTCACCGACGATATGGACGGCGCGCGGGACACGCTGCGCCGGTACGCCGAGGGGCAAGCCGCGGATGGCCGACGCCTGTACGGGATTTGGCTGCAAGGCGTGCTGGTCGGCGGGGTGATGTTCGTCGATTTCGACGCTACCGCGGGTTCCTGCGAGCTCGGTTGCTGGCTCGAGCCCGCCGGCGAGGGGCACGGACTGATCACCGCGGCCTGTCGCGCACTGCTGGATTGGGCCTTCGGCGTGCGCGGCCTGCACCGCGCCGAATGGCATTGCCGCGCAGACAACGAGCGCAGTTCCGCCGTGGCCGCGCGACTCGGCATGACGCTCGAAGGTGTGCCGCGCGCGGCCTGGCGCTACGGCGGCACCTGGCACGACGAACAGATCTGGGCGATTCTCGCCACTGAATGGACTGCGCTGTCGGCGATTACCCGGGGCGCCGGGCAGTAACGAGGACGGGTCTTCGCTCGATCGAAGTATGCGGACGTTGGTCCGCATATTCAGTGCCACCTTGCGGGTGGGGGTGCTGCCGCGGCAGCAGGAGGAGACGAGGTTCGGATGATCCGGACGGGTGGACGGCTGCGCGTTGTCCTGAGTGCGCTGGTGGCAGTTGTCTTGTCGATGGTGGTGTTCGCCGGATGTAGTGCCCAGGAGACTGATTCGGGAACGCGAGCGTCGGGTACGACAGTCAAGACTTCGGCTACGGCGACAACCACGGTGATGCCGTCGAGTCCCATTGTGGCGCAACCCAATCCGGGGGCATCGGCGCAGGACACCGCGCGACCGCGCCCGGCCGACAATCGACCACCGGCACCTGGCGGCACGGACAACTGCGGCGTGATCGTGTGCGGTGAGCAGCCGGGCGGCACGGACAATTGCGGCATCATCGTGTGCGGTGAGAATCCGCCGCCCACCGCGGGTGGCACCGACAACTGTGGCGTGATCTTCTGCGGCGCGGTCTGCACGGACCGCTTCGACTACACCGGTGACCCGCGGGCGAAGGACGAGATCAACGCCCTCGCACAGCCGGATGGCAAGTGCCCTGAGCCGATTCGGCCGGTCACCACGTCGCCCGCGCCGCCGGCCACCACGTCGGTGGCACCCACCGCGGTGGCCACGACCTCGCCCGCTCCCGCGGTGACGACGAGCCCGGTGGCGAAGTAGCCGAGGCGGTGGAATCAACACGGAATCCACACAGGATGGACACAACTGCGCAGGTACGCGCGTCTACTGTGTGGGCGGTGCGATGGAAAGCGATTGCGGCCTGGGGCGCGGTTCTGCCAGGTGCGATCTGGGTGGTGGTGCGGATCGGCGGGTTCGACGCCTGGTATCCGATGGTGCAGCTGATCGCCTTCACACCCTATGTGGCGGCGTTGTCGGTGGTGCCGCTGTTGTGGACCGTGCTGCTGCGGCAACGGTATCCGGCGTTGATCGCCGCGGTGACGGCGATCGCGCTGGCCGCGTGTGTGGTTCCGCGTTGGCTGGAGGACGGCGACGCGCTGCGCGGCGCGCGCGGCCCGGAACTGCGCGTCATGTCGGTGAACCTGCTGATGGGCCGGGTGGACCCGGCCCGGTTGGCCGACTTGGCCAGGGACGCCGATGTCGTTGCAGTGCAGGAGTTGACGCCGGAGTTCGCCACCGCCTTCGCGAAGTACTTCCCGCACCGCGTGAGCTATCCCGCCGCGGGCGTCGGCGGTTCGGGCGTCTTCGCTCGAATCCCGTTGCGGGACGCGGGCGTACGGCACAACCCGTGGGGATTCACCCAGGCCATCGCCGAACTCACCGACTACGGCGTGTTCGTCGAGTCCGCGCATCCGGCGGCGCCGTCGAGCCGGGAGGCGATCGAACCGTGGCGGGAGAGCTTTCGTCGCCAGCAGCGCGCCACCCCAGGCGGCCCGCTGCGCATCCTGGCCGGTGACTTCAACGCCACCCTCGACCATTCGGTGATGCGCGACCTGCTGCATTCCGGCTACCGGGACGCGGCCCTGGTGCGCGGTAAGGGATTGTCGGGCACCTGGGGACCTTACGACGGCGACCGGATCCCCCCGGTGACCTTGGACCGAGTCCTCGCCGACAACCGAATCGGCGTCCGCGACCTGCGCATCCTGGACCTTCCCGGCTCGGACCACCGCCCGGTCCTCGCTGTCTTGGTGCTGCCCTGACTCCTGCCTCTCGACTTGACTTCAACCTTTGTTGATGTTCGAAGCTTGCCGTCATCACCCGAACACCTCGAAAGGAATTGTGATGACGGAGAATCCGCTACGGCTGGCAGTGATCATGGGTAGTACCCGGGCGGGGCGGTTCGGGCCGACGGTGGCCAACTGGTTCGTCCGGCGCGCCGAACAGCGGGCCGACGTCGCGGTCGAGTTCATCGATCTGGCGCAGGATCGCTTACCCGCGCACATGTCGCACGAGCCCGAACCGGAAGGGGCCCAGGCGCTGCACTCCGTCGGGTCGCGGCTGACCGCGGCCGACGCGTTCGTCATCGTGACGCCGGAGTACAACCACAGTTACCCGGCGGCACTGAAGAACGCGATCGACTGGCATTTCACCCAGTGGCAGGCCAAGCCGATCGGATTCGTTTCCTACGGTGGCGTTTCCGGCGGCCTGCGCGCCGTGGAACATCTGCGGCACGTCTTCGCCGAGCTGCACGCGGTCACGGTGCGGGACACGGTGAGCTTCCACGGTGCGGCCCAACTCTTCGACGAGACAGGCGAACTCACCGAACCCGCGGCGGCCCAGCTGGCGGCCGACCAGCTGCTCGACCAGATCGTCTGGTGGGGAACGGCTTTGCGCTCGGCCCGCGCCGAGCGCCCGTACGTCGCCTGATCGTCGGCGACGCACCGCGACAGGGTCAGTGTTCGGCGAGCCCGGCGGGCAGCGGCCGGCCACAGGTGCCGGGCGGGGACTGACCCGCCAGGCGCGCGCTGAACCAGTCGAGCACCTTGGGCGCGACGGCCATTTCGTTGTCGTTGTCGTGGCCGACACCGGGATTCCACTGCGTGGTGACGTCGATGCCCGCCGCGCAGTAGCGCTGCGCGAGCGCGGCGGTGAATTTCGCCGGGACCAGCTCGTCGTCGAGACCGTGCGCCAGATACACCGGAATCCCCGGTGGCATGTCCGGTGCGCGGTTCTCCTCGAAGGCTTTTCGCCAAGCGGGATCGGCGAGCGGGTCGCCCTTGAAGTAGTCACCCAGACCGGGAAGCGCGGTGAGCCGGGGTAGCAGCGCGCTGAAAGGTGTTGCGGCACAACCGGCCGCGGCGATCTCGCGATTGCGCAGCGCGGCTTGCGGCGTCAACAGCGCATTGGGATCGAGGTTCGGGTACGCCTTCGGGAACTGGGTGGTGAGGAACGGGACGACGGCCCAGCCATTGACGAGTTGCGGCGGCCGGGCTTGCAGAATGCCCGCGATATCCGAGGCGGCCGCGTTCGCGGCGTCGGCGACCAGGTGCAGTTCGGGCGCATAACCGGGCGTCAGCGCGGCCGCGGCCAACGAGATGAGACCGCCCTGCGAGACCCCGTAGATGACCATGTCGGTGCCCGCGCCGGTGCCCGGCAGGTTGCGGGCGGCGCGGGCGGCGTTCACGGCGTCGCGCCCCTGATCGGCGGTGACCAGGTAGTGCTCGCCGTCGCCGGTGCCCGCCGCACCCGCGTAGTCGCTGGCGGCGACGACCCAGCCGCGTTCGAGTGCGCCGTCCAGCCACGGCCGCATGGTCGAGGCGAAATCGGCTTGCCGGCTCGGCGCGCAGTCGGCGCCGAGACTGACGGTGCCGTGCGTGTAGTTGAGGATGGGCCGGTTCGCGGCCGGCCCGAGCGGTGCGATGACCACGCCGGAGGAGACCGTCGGCCGTCCCTGACCGTCTTGGGACCAGTACAGGAGGCGCCAGCCCTGGCCGCGCACACCGGGCAGCGGCAGCGGCGAAGAACGAATCACCGTGCCGGGGGCGGCGGGGGAAAGTCCTTGTGGCACTGCGTAGAACGCGGCCAGCCGCCCCTGTTCGTCCTGCTGCCGCGCGGCTTGGGTGACGATCGTGCCGTACCAGCCGAGCGCGCCCGCGAGCACGATCAACTGCACACCGACCGACACCGGCCGCCACCAGCGCAGCGTGCTCGCCCGCGGTAGTGGAGCGGTCAGGCGCACGCCGCGCACCACCATTGCCACACCGGTGACCAGCAGCGCCAGAATCGTCCACGCGGTGAAGTCGAGCCCCGTCCGATAGGGCAGCGTCGCGAGGACCGACCCGGCGAGCACCTGCCACCCGGCCAGCGCGGTGGACGAGACGAGCACCTCGTCACGGTGTGCGCCGACGACCAGCTCACAGGTTCCGAGCGCGACGAAGAATGCTCCCGCCCAGACGAAAGCCAGCGATACCGGCATCGATACAGCGGCGACACCGACTACGGCAAAACCTGCGGCCACCAGTGCTTCTGCCGCCAGCGCGCGGCTGAGCCGGGCCAGGCGGCGGGTCCGCGCGTCGGCCGGTGGATCGGGCTTGCGCACCGGTGTCAGCGTGCCGGCCTCCGGTTCCGCCGGTACCGGCCGCGCCCACCACCAACGCCACGCCGCCGACGCACCCAGCGCCACCATCGCGACGGCGACGACCACCCGCCCCGCGCTCAGCGAAACCCCGAAGGGCGAGTACAGCAACGCACCGGCCAGCAGCACAGCCAGCCCGGGTAGCCACCAGACGATGCCGCGCAGGTCCCATTTGCCACCGCTCACCTGTGGCCTCCGTCCCTCGGTTACGTGGCAAAGCTCGTATCCGACAACTCTACGGACGGGGCGGAACCGGTCTATGTGATCTTCGCCGGGTATCTGCCGTGCAGGTCACAGCTGGTGTGCTCGGTACCGGTGCCACCGCCGCCGGGCCCAGGTCCGGGCGGCGGGGCTGAGCGCGAGAATTGGGAGCAGCAGCACGAACCCGACCACTGCGGCGGGAATCATCAGGTAGATGAGCAACTCGCCGAGCACCTGCAGCACGGTGGGAATCGCGAAGGGAACGGCCAGCACCGCCAGGGCGATCGCGAGCGGGTAGGTGCCGCCGGCGGCCGCGGCGATCGCGGCGAATGCGAATCCGGCCGCGAGCACGAGCCCCAGCAAGGCGACGAGATAGTTGTCCCACCACGCGTGTTGTTTCGTAGGAATCGAAGCGCCTCCGTTGTCGTGCCCGACCCAGCCGCAGAGCCTAGCGGCGCCCGGCCTCGTCGACGCCTGGTTCCACGGATCACGTTGCAGGGGATAGGTTCTCGTCCTGGTTCAGCGTCGGCGTCGCGGCCGGGGGCGTCGCCCTGCGGGTGCTCAGCCACGCGCCGACGAGCATCGCCGCCGCGCCCACCGCCTGCACCGGTGCGATCGTCTCGCCGAGCAGGACCCACGCGCAGGCCAAACCGAAGGCGGGTACCAGGAACATCGCCGTGGACGCGGTGGCCGGCCCGACCTGCCCGACCGCGCGGTAGTAGAGCACGTAGGCGAGGGCGGTCGGCAGGATGCCGAGATAGGCCTGGTTGAGCCAGAATCCGAGGCTCAGCTCCGACCACGCGACGGCGGGCAGGACGGGTGCGGCGAGCAGGCCGAGCACCGCGGTGCCCGCGGCGGTGGCATAGACGGTGACGGTGGGCGCGGCATGCCGGGCCAGGATCGGCGCACCCAGCATGGTGTAGCAGGCCCAGCAGGCCGCCGCGGCGACGAAGGCGAGATCGCCGAACAGGCGGTGCCCGCCGGTCGCCGGGATGCCCAGGAAGAACACCACTCCGCCGAGGACCGCGACGGACAGGCCCAGCGCGCCGGACCAGGACAGCCGAGTGCGGCCGAGCGCGCTCAACACCGCGAAGGTGAGCACCGGCGCCGTCATCGGCACGATCACGCTGCCGTCCGCCGCCGGCGCCAGCGACAGGCCCAGGAAGAAGAAGAGGTTGTAGCCGAAGACGCCGATCAGCCCGAGCCCTGCGATGCGGGTGAACTCCGCCGCGGGCAACCGCCTCGGACGCAACACGACGATCAGCACCAGAGTGCCGATCAGGAACCGCAGAAACCCCGCCACCTCGTGCGGCACGTCGTGCACCGCCAGTTTCGAAGAGGCGAACGCGCTGCCCCACAGCGCCATGACCAGCACAAGCATCAATCGAATACGCACGCTGCCGATCTTCGTGCGCCGACCGGGTCGCGGTATTGAACGCTGGTGCGGCGACAATGGTGGGGTGGCGGCGGGTGAATGGGTGACGTACCGGCGGATGCCGGACCGTCCGGTCGAGGTGATGCAGGCGCATTTCGAGCGACACGTCTATCACCTGCACAGCCACGAGACGTACTCGTTCGGGCTCACCAGGTTCGGTGCGCAGAGCTTCGATTGCCGGGGCGCGTCGCGGGTCAGCGCGGCGGGCATGGTGATGGCGTTCAACCCCGACGAGCCGCACGACGGGCACAGCACCACCGAGCTGGGTTTCACCTATTCGATCGTGCACATCGGCACCGAGTTGATCACCGATCTGCTGACCGAACAGACCGCGCGGCCGACCGGCCTGCCGCTGTTCGCCGATCCGGTACTGGACGATCCGCTGCTGTCCCGGGCGCTGTCCAGATTGCATGCGAGCCTTTGGCAGCCCGGTAGCGAGCTGGCGGCGGACGAGGCGCTCGGTGCGACGGTCGCCGCCCTGGTGCGTCGCGGCGCGCGACGTCCGCTGGTGCGGTCGGGCACCGGCGGGGGCGGGGCGGGCGTGGACATCGCCCGCCGGGTGCGCGCCGTGCTCGACGACCGCTACCTCGAGCCGTTGTCCATGGACGATCTCGCCGAGGCGACCGAGTGCAGCCGGTTCGCCCTGTACCGGGCGTTCCGCGCCAATTACGGTCTGGCCCCGAGTGATTACCAGCGGCTGCTCCGGTTGCGTGCCGCGCGCCGGGCGATCGCGGCGGGCCGCCCGGTCGCCGCGGCGGCCGTCGCCGCGGGCTTCGCCGACCAGGCCCATCTCACCCGCTGGTTCCGGCGTTGCTACGGCATCACCCCCGGCGTCTACCTGAGCGCCGCGAGCTGAGCTAGGACCTGTCTCGAAGTTCCATCCGGCGCGTCCACGGTTCGACTTCGAGACAGGGTCTAGACGACGGGTTCGACGGTCGCGCCGGCGAACAGGACGAAATCGGGGGTGTCGGTGAAGTCCGGGGCGGTTTCCTCGCCGACATAGAGGTCGAGGTGGTGCGGGCCGCCGAAGCCCGGGATGAACTCGTCGCCGACGAACCATTCGGCGGACTGGAATCTGGTGCACGCGTCGGCGGCTTCGGGATCGATGATGCCGCAGTCGGTCAGGCGCAGCCGGGTGCCCGGATCGAGTCCGTCGGCGGCGGCGCTGTGAAACGGCCGCAAGATCTCGCCCGCGGCGTCGCGCGGCGCGGAGTCGAGCCAGAAACCGGTGTCGTAGGACCAGTTCAGGTACGTTCCCGCGTGGGCGCCGCTGGTGATCCGGCCGGTGCCCTCTTCCCGCACCGCGGCGATGAAATCCGATGGCAGCAGGCCTATTTCGGCATCGGGATCGGTGCAGTCGGCATCGGCGCAACCGCGCACCGGTTCGCGCGGGCCGTCGTGGTAGGACTCGACCGCGGTGTAGTTCACCGTGACGGTCCAATCGGACCACTCGCCCGCGCCGAAGTTGGCCTCGCAGCCCGCCGCGAGCACCGACACGGCGAGCAACCCCACACCCAGCCTCACGCTCCGATCCTACGGCGACCCCGCGGTCAGGCTGCGCCGAGCCGGAATTCGGCCGCGTGGTCGGTGGCCCACTGCCGGAAGGTGCGCGGCGGCACCCCGGTGATCCGCTCGACGCTGTCGTGCACGACGGAGGTGAACGATGCCAGCGCGGTGGCGCGCAGCGCCATGATCGCATCCGCCAGTTCGGCGGGCACGCCGTGGTCGAGCAGCGCCTGCCGTGCCTGCTCCGGCGCGATCTCGCGGAATTCGAGCTTCCGGCCGAGTACCTCGCCGATGATCGCGGTCTGCTCGCCGGGCGAAAGCGCTTGGGGCCCACTGAGGGTGTAGATCCGCCCCAGGTGCGCGTCGGTGGTCAGCGCGGCCGCGGCGACCGCTGCGATATCGCGCGGATCGATGACGGCGATGCGGCCTTGGCCGTAGGGCGCGTGCACGGCGCCGTATGCGCGGATCGAGCCGGCCCAGTGCAGCGCGTTGGACATGAAGCCCAGCGGGCGGATGATCGTGCACGCCCACCCCGGACGCCCGCACCGCCGCTTCCCCGGCGCGATGCCAGGTGGGGATGGGGTCGGTGGCCGTCTCGTCACCGGCACGACCCGACGACAGCTTCACCAGGCGGCCGACCCCCGCAGCGGCCGCCGCCCCGGCGACCGCGGCGTCGTGCTCGGGAATCGCGGGCCCGGTGGACAGCAGGAAGACGCGGTCGACGTCCCGCATGGCGGCGGCCACGGTAGCCGCGTCGCCCAGCTCGTCGCGGACGACCTCGACGGCGGCGGGCAATCGGGCGGACTCCGGCCGTCTGGTGACCGCTCGCACTTGTTCACCTGCGGCGAGTAGCTGTTCGATCAGGGCCCGGCCGACGGTTCCCGTGGCACCGGTAACGAGAATCATGATGTCGCTTCCTTTTTCGCGGGGCGGGTGCCCGGATCGAGCACGCTGCGCCGGAGCCAGCATCGATCGGCGCCACGATCTGCTCCATTCATTCACCGGTTATCGGTGGAAAAGCTCCATGGTGCGTGCCGATTCGAATGGAATTGCCGTACGGACGAGCTCGTCGGGCCACAGATCCGCCATCCGCGGGCAGCGGCAGGTCAGCGCACCTCGGGTGGGCGGGGCCAGGGGTTGTCCTCGAGGTGTTCGACGGACTGGTTGAAGCGGGCGATGAGTTTGCCGAGCTGATCGATGTCGGTGCCGGGCCAGTCCGCGACCACCGCTCCGATGCCGTCGTGGCTCTGCCTGCGATCGGAGGCCAGCGCTTCCAGTCCTTTACTGCTGGCCCGGATCTTGCGGGCGATACCGCCCCCGGGGTCGGGCACGCGGTCGACCAGCCCCTGCTTGAGCATCGCGGCGACCTGGCGGTTGATCGTGGAGATGTCGAGTTGGAAGGCCTCGGACAACTCGCGCAGGCTCAGCGGGTCGTCGCATTCCAGCCTGGTCAGAATGAGGAAGGCCGAGCGGTCGAGCTGGAAGCCCGGTCTGCGCAGCAGCGACGCGGGGAAGTGCCGGGCGAGCAGGGTCAGCTCGTAGACCAGGCGGGGGAGCGCGGCGTTGTCGGCCGGACCGGAATCGGACATGGCCACACTATGTCGTGTGCGTCACGCCGATATCAAATTGTGCACCATACACATCGTGTGTAGCGTGCACATTCGTGAGTGTTGCTGCCGACGCGTCTTCGACCGTCTCCGATTCCGACGACCGACGGCGTCCGGCGCCGGCCGTGCTGATCGCGACCCTCGGCATGGTCGGTGTCGTCGTCTCGCTCATGCAGACGCTGGTCATCCCGATCATCCCGTCATTGCCCACGCTGCTGGACACCTCGGCGGCCAACGCCTCGTGGGTGGTCACCGCGACCCTGCTGGCCGGCGCGGTGGCGACGCCGATCAGCGGGCGGCTCGGCGACATGTTCGGCAAGCGCCGGGTGCTGTTCGCCAACCTGCTGCTGCTGGTCGCGGGTTCGGTCGTGTGCGCGGCGTTCTCCTCGCTGGTCCCCGAGATCATCGGGCGCTCGCTGCAGGGCGCGGCGGTCGGTGCGATCCCGCTGGGCATCAGCATCATGCGCGACGAACTGCCCGCCGAGAAGGTCGGTTCGGCCATGGCGATCATGAGCGCCACCCTCGGTGTGGGCGGCGCTCTCGGCCTGCCGCTGGCCGCCGCCATCGCGCAGAACGCCGACTGGCACATGCTGTTCTGGACCGCCGCGGGACTCGGTGTCGTCTGTGCCGCACTGGTTTTCGTCTTCGTGCCGGAGTCGCCGGTGCGCACGCCGGCCAAGTTCGATTTCGGTGGCGCGCTCGGTCTGTCGATCGCGTTGCTGGCGTTGCTCATTCCGATCACCAAGGGTGCGGACTGGGGCTGGGCGAGCGCGCCGACGCTGATCCTGTTCGCGGTGTCGGTGGTGGTGTTCCTCGGCTGGGGCGCGTTCGAACTCCGGCAGCGTTCGCCGCTGGTCGACCTGCGGGTCTCGGCGCGGCCGCGGGTGCTGTTCACCAACTTGGCCTCGATCGCGGTGGGCTTCGCGCTCTACGGCATGTCGCTGACCTTCCCGCAGCTGCTGATGGCGCCGGAGCAGACCGGCTACGGCTTCGGTCTGACCATGGTGAACGCCGGATTGGCCTTGGCGCCGACCGGTTTCGTGATGATGCTGCTCTCGCCGGTGTCGGCGCGACTGTCGGCGGCCCGCGGCCCGAAGATCACCCTCGCGCTGGGCGCGGCCGTGATCGCGGCGGGTTACCTGTGCGCCGTGGTGCTGATGAACAGCGTCTGGGAGATCATGGTCGCGTCGATGATCGTCGCGGCGGGCGTCGGCCTGGCCTACGCCGCCATGCCCGCGCTGATCATGGGCGCGGTGCCGATCACCGAGACCGCGGCGGCCAACGGCCTGAACTCGCTGATGCGCTCGGTCGGCACGTCCACCTCCTCGGCCGTGATGAGCGTGGTGCTGGCGCACATGACCATGCAGCTCGGCCCGCACGTGCTGCCTTCACGTGACGGCTTCCACACCACCTTCCTCATCGCGACGGCCGCGGCCATTGTGGCCATCGTGCTCACCGCGCTGATCCCGATGCGCCGGGCGGCCGACGCAGCCACCAAGGTGGGCCACGCCTGAGCCGAACGTCGCCGGGGCCGATTCGAGTTCGCTCGGGTCGGCCCTTTCGTCTGTCCGGTTCAGTCCGGCGGTACAGCCTCGGTGTAGCGGCGAGCGAGGGTGCGGATGTGCGCGACCAGCTCCGGCGGGTCCTCGACGCGGAAGTCCATCATCAGCATGCTGAGGTAGATGGCGATGGTTTCCAGGGCGTCGGCGCCGGTCAGCAGTACGCAGCTGTGCTCGTCGACGGCCTCGACCACGCCGACCGCGGGATTGATTCTGGCGATGACGGTTTCGGCGGAGGCGAGCACCGTGACCCGGGCCTGCACCTGCCAGCCGGTGGTGGCGATATGCCGCATCACGAACGCGACCAGGTCGTCGTCGGGCAGTGCGCGGGCCGCGAACCGACGGCTACCTGCGCTGGCGCGTCGCACCCTGGCGACGGGAATCGCACTCCAGGAATGGGTTTCGAGCAGATAGGCGACGAGGTACCAGCGGCGCTGCCAATTGATCAGCCGGTAGGGCTCGATTTCCCCGGACTGTTCATCCTGCTCCACGACGACGGTGGCGCCGTCCCGGATCGCACTGGCCAGCGTGGTCAGCACCGCGGCCGGAACCGGGGCGTCGGGTTCGCGTGAGCCGGTGGTGGCCGGGCCGATCGCGGTGGCCTCACGGAGCGCGGTCACCTTGCGCTGCAAGCGTTTCGGCA
Organism: Nocardia brasiliensis NBRC 14402; assembly: GCF_000308475.2. Lineage (GTDB taxonomy): Bacteria > Actinomycetota > Actinomycetes > Mycobacteriales > Mycobacteriaceae > Nocardia > Nocardia brasiliensis. Next base: position 29,489 of record NZ_BAFT02000006.1, read on the forward strand.
GGATCTGGTCCAGTTTGGCGAGTGCCCGCGTGACGTGGTCGCCGATGTCCGCGATGCCGGTGGCGCCGTCCTCGGCGAGGCCGACGGCCACCGCGACGGCCACCGCCTCGTCGTCGTCGAGCAGCAGTGGCGGCATGGTGGTGCCGCGGCCGAGCCGGTAGCCGCCCACCGACCCGCGTTGCGCCTGCACCGGATAGCCCAGTTCGCGCAGGCGCTGGATGTCGTGGCGCAGCGTGCGATCGGTGATCTGCAAGCGCTCGGCCAGTTCCCGTCCGGTGTGCGCGCGGTCTTGGAGCAGGGCCAGCAAACGCAGTACCCGCACTGTGGTCGGCATCACATTTTTCCCGTGGTCATATTAGGAACAATATTAGCCTAATGGCCGCATAAGCTCATGTCAGAAGCAAGAAACAAGAACTCGAAAGGCTCCGACATGAACGCCACCAACACCGCCGCCGCGACCCTCAGCCCCGTCTGGCGCGCCGTGCTCACCGACTCCTACCGCGCGCTGGCAACCGTCGTCGCCCGCGTCCGCGACGACCAGTGGCAGTTGCCGACCCCCTGCTCGGAATGGAACGTGACCCAGGTGGTGCAGCACGCGGCGGGCGATCAGCTGGCCTTCGCGCAGTTCCTCGGCATCGGCACCGGCCCGGCCTACAACCCCTTCGAGCCGTCGGGCAGCATCGACGGCCCCGCGCAGGCCCTGGTGGACGACGCGATCGAGCAGACGACCACGGCGTGGGCGACGGTCGCCGACGGCACCGAGACCGTGCCGACGCCGCTGCCGCACGGCGCCCTCGCCACCCCGGTGGCCGCCGTGATGTGCGCGCTGGACGCCGCGGTGCATGCCTGGGATATCGCGATCGCCACCGGTCAGCCGTCCCCGCTCACCGACGAACTGGCCGGGCGCCTGCTCACGGCCGCCCGCGCCCTGCACCCCGCGCCGGGCAGCGGCCAGGAAGCCGAGATCGTCGAGCCGCTGCGGCAGTGGGGCGCGTACGCGGCCGTCGTCGACGGCAAGCCGGACGACACCGAGGTCGCCGAACTGCTTCGCTACCTCGGTCGCGACCCGCGGATCTGAACTCGGGCAACAACTTTGATGTCCCGCACGCGGAATCGGTGACGATTTCGTCTGCGGGACATCAAAGTGTTTGTGGCACAGCCTTTCAGCGAGCGGTGACGAAGCCTTGGGCGACCATCCAGTCGCGGGCGACCTCGGCGGGTTCCCGGCCTTCGACGTCGACCTGCCGGTTCAGCTCGGTGATGGCCTCGTTGGTCAGGCGTTTCGAGATCGGCTCCAGGATGGTGGCGACCTCGGGGTGCGCGTCGGCGAAGGACGCGCGCATCACCACGGCCGCGTTGTATTTCGGGAAGAAAGCTCGATCGTCTTGCAGCAGGACCAGATCCAGTGCCGGGATGCGGCCGTCGGTGGCGGCGACGGAACCGAACCGGCACTGTTTGGCGTCGGCGACGGCCTGATAGACGATCGGATCCTGGACGATCTGCTTGCGCACCTTGCCGGTGTCGATGTCGTACTTGCGCGCCATGCCTGGGTATCCGTCCTGGCGCACATTGAATTCGGTGCCGACGCAGGTCGCCGCGGCCTCGGGATCGCTGCCGACCAGTTTCGCGTAGTCCGACAGGGTGCGCACGCCGGTGCGTTGCGCGGTGGCCGAACTCGTCACCAGGGCGTAGGTGTTGTTCATCGGCGCCATGGCCGTCCAGACCATGCCGTGCGCGTCCAGATCGGCCGCGCGCACGGCTTCGAACTGACCGAGCTCGTCCGGGATCGGTTGTTCCTTGCCGAGATAGTTGACCCAGCCGGTGCCGGTGTAGTCGTAAGCCACATCGATCTGGCCGTGCAGTTGCGCGTCGCGCAGACTGTTGGAGCCCTGGATGTTCGTCAGGTCGCGGACCTCCGCGCCCGCCGCGGACATCGCGAATTCGATCAGATAGCCGAGGATGTTCTGCTCGGTGAAGTCCTTGGACCCCACGATGATCCGCACGCCGTCGAGTTCGGGCACGGGCTGGATACTGCCCGGACCGACCCGAAGCGGCACCGCGGCACCGGATTCCAGCCCGCACGCCGCGAGCAGCAGCATCCCGGTCGCGAGCGCCAGGCCCCGCCAGCGCCGGTTCACCGCAGCCCCCTAGGCCCGAGGAACTGTTCGGCGAGCGCGCCGAGCCAGTCGACCAGCAGGGCGAGCGCCACCGCGAGCACGGCGCCGACCACCAGCGTGACGTTGTCGCGCAGCTTGTAGCCGGTATCGATCAAAATGCCGAGACCACCCGCGCTGACCAGGAACGACAGCGTCGCGGTGCCGACGGCGAGCACCAGCGAGGTGCGCAGCCCGGCCAGAATGTAGGGCACCGCGAGCGGAAACTCGATGCGGCGCAACACCGTCGCCGCCGACATGCCCTGACCGCGGCCGGCGTCGATGAGCGTCCGATCCACCTGCTGATAGCCGAGGATCGTGTTGCGCAGCACCGGGAGCAGGGAATAGAACGCGATCGGCGCGACGCCGATCCAGAACCCGGTGGTGCGGGTCGCGAGATAGAACAGCACGATCAGGCCGATCGCGGGCGCGGCCGCGCCGATATTCGCGATGCCGACGAAAAGCGGTGCGACGCGGCGGTATCCAGGTCGGCTGAGCACGGTGCCGAGCGGCACCGCGACCGCGACCACGATCAGCACCACGGTGGCCGTGATCAAGATGTGCTGCCAGGTGACGGTCACGATATTGCCGGTGTTCAGACTCGCCTGCTGAGTGACGGTCAGGTCCCTGGCGAAGGCCCACACCAGCACTCCCGCGGTGAGCAGGACGACGAGCACCGGCTGCGCGATCAACCGGATCCGCTCGGCTCGGCGCTGCGCGGCGGGTCCGGCGACGGTCGGTGCGGTGCCGGTGGTCGCGGTCATGGCGCGTCACCCGCTGCGGGGCCGCCGGTTTCGGGGATTCGGTCGCGGCCGGGGGTGCTGCCGGAGCCGTGTTCGGCCCGCATCGCCGACAGGTGCGCGACCAGGGTATCGATGGTGATCAGCCCGACGTACTCGCCGCGTTTGCCGGTGACCACCGCGTTCGCCGTCTGATCGGCGAGCAGCGCTTCCAGCGCGTCCTGCAGGGTGGAGCGCAGCGACAGCGGCTCGCCGATCGCGAACCCGGTGTCGCGCAACGAGTTCGCGTGCGCCAGATGATCGGTCGAGACCCAGCGCAGCGGCCGCCGCTGCCGGTCCAGGATCAACGCCCAGGGCCAGTCTCGTTCGGCCAGTGCGGTGCGCAGGACATCTACCGGTTCGTCTTCGACGGCGGTCGGGCACTGGGCGAGTTCGGCATCTTGCACCCGCGTGAGCGTCAACTGTTTCAGTGACGCGTCGGCCCCGACGAAGCCGGCCACCGTCTCGTCGGCGGGATCGGCCAGAATCGCCGCGGGGGTGTCGTACTGCAGGATGCGCGAGCGGCTGCCCAGCACGGCGATGCGGTCGCCGAGCTTGACCGCCTCGGTGAAATCGTGCGTGACGAAGACGATGGTCTTGCCCAATTCGCCTTGCAGGCGCAGCAATTCGTCCTGTAGCAGGCCGCGGGTGATCGGGTCTACCGCGCCGAAGGGCTCGTCCATCAGCAGTACGGGCGGGTCGGCCGCGAGCGCGCGGGCCACGCCGACGCGCTGCTGCTGACCGCCGGAGAGCTGACGCGGATAGCGGTGCCGGTAGGTGTCGGGATCGAGGCCGACCAGGTCCAGCATTTCGTCGGTGCGGGCCGTGATCCGCTTACGATCCCAGCCGATCAGTCCGGGTACGGTCGCGACGTTCTTGGCGACCGTCATGTGCGGGAAGAGCCCGGCCTGCTGAATCGAATAGCCGATGCCGCGGCGCAACTGGTCGGCGTCGATCGAGGCGGCATCCCGGCCACCGATCGTGATGGTGCCCGAGGTCGGTTCGATCAACCGGTTGATCATCCGCATGGTGGTGGTCTTGCCGCAGCCGGACGGGCCGACCAGCACGACGATCTCCCCGGCGGGGATCGTCATGGACACCCGGTCGACGGCCGGATCGCGTTGCCCCGGATAGTGTTTGGTGACCGCGTCGAGCACGATCTCCTCGCCGGACACCGCCGTCGAGGCGGTGCCGGAACGGGTTTCGGTGTCAGTCACGGATTCCCCTCGAGGTGGTGAGACGTCCGAGCAGGACGTAGATCCCGTCCAATACCAGTGCGAGCACGACGATCAGGACGGTGCCGACGAGTGCCTGGGGCACCGCGTTCGGGCTGCCGAGACGGCCGAGGCCGGAGAAGATCAGGTTGCCGAGCCCGGGCCCCTTGGCGTAGGCCGCGATGGCCAGGATGCCCATGGACAACTGGGTGCTGACCCGCATACCCGTCAGGATGGCCGGCCAGGCCAGCGGCAGTTCGATGGCGGCGAGCACGCGCAGCCGGTTCATCCCGACGCCGCGCGCCGCGTCGGTGACCGCGGGATCCACCGAGGAGAGCCCGATGATGGTGTTGCGCAGGATCGGCAGCAGCGCGTAGAGCACCAGCGCGGTGATGGTCGGGCCGACGCCGAGGCCGAGAATCGGAATCAGCAGACCGAGCAGGGCGAACGACGGCACGGTGAGAATCGCGCTCGCCAGGGCGGTGGCGAGCGAGGAACCAAGTGGACTGCGGTGCACCAGGATTCCGATGAGCACCGCGACGATCGTCGCCAGCAGCACCGACTGCAACACCGCCGACACATGCAGGTAGGAGTCGATGAGCAGCTGATGTCGCCGGTGTACTACGAAGGTCCACAGCGTGTCCAGGGTCGTACCTCCCCGTCGCCCGGTTTTTCGGACCCTATCGCGGATTCCCGTCCGAGGGAGGGAAATACGGGCGGCGTGGCGGGTGGTGCGGCGGATCGGGCCGCCGCACCACCCAATTCAGCGAGACGTCAGACCGCGGATCTGATGTCGGTGTGCACGAAGTCGTTGCCCTTGTAGAGCAGCGGCTCCTTGGTGACGGTGGCGAGTGCGTAGGCGAAGCAGTCGCCGAGGTTGAGCTGGGCGGGATGCCCACTGCCCTTGCCGAAATCGCGGTAGGCGGCGCGGGCGATCGCTGCCTGCTCGAGTGACACCGGAACGAGCTCGATACCTGCTCGTTCCATCAGTTGTTCGGTGCGTCGTGCAAGCACCGGATTCGGGTGACGGTCGACCTTGATGGCCACCTCGAAATGGTTGACCACCGACATCGAGATGCCTCTGGTCGAGCCCAGAATCTTGGTGAACGAATCGGATTCGGGTTCGCCGTTGACGATGGCGAGCAGGGCGGACGCATCCACGATCATGCGGGCAGCCCCTCGTCATCGTAGAGATCGTCGGTGGTCAAGGGTGGATAGCCGGACTCCCGCACGATGGCGTGCATATCCGCCGAGATGGTCCGTAGATCGTCGAGCACAGTTTCGTGCTCGGCATCGAGTTCTTTCAACATGCGTTTCAGTGCCTCCTCGATTACGCCGGTTTGCGTCATCCCCGTCCGCTCCGCTGCTTCACGCACCAAGGCGTGCACCTGTTCGTTCTTGATGTTCAGTCCCATATCTACCATCCTGTACCGGGGTGGTAGAAATCTACATCAGCCGCCGGGGCGAGGGCAAATCGTTTTTCGCCGGGAACCGTTCGGTCCGCCCGTTCGTAGAATTCGGCAAGGGTCCCGAACGACGGGACCGCGACGAACCGGGGGAATTGATGTCCGAACAGCCGATCGGTGCCGTCCATCGACGCGGGCGTGCCCGGGGCCGACTGGTAGCGGCGGTACTCGCCGCCGCGCTGGTGGCCGCGGGCGTGGTCGGTGTGTGGTGGTGGCAGGACCGCACGCATCCGCCCGCGATCGCGGGCGAGCGGCTCACCGCGTTCCCCGCGATCGATCGTTCGGCTCTCGATCCGGCGCAAGCCCGGGTGATCGCGGTGGCGGAGCGGGAATTCCGGTCGCCGGGCGCGGGGGAGAAGTATGCCGAGGGGGTGCGGGAACCGTGGTGTGCCGACTTCGTCAGCTGGGTGATGCGCGAGTCGGGCGTACCGCTGGCCAACCCGAATTCGAGTTCGTGGCGAATCCCCGGCGTCTACACCCTGCAGGAGTTCTACGCGGGCACTGACCGATTCGTCCGTTTCGGCGACTATCGGCCGCGCACCGGTGACGTGATCCTCTACAGCGATGCCAGCCCGTTCAACCAGCACACCAACATCGTGCTGAAGTCCGACGCGGACACCGTGACGACGTTGGGCGGCAACGAGTTCGGTGAAATCGGCCTGCACACGTTCCGGCTCGCGGAGGTGCCGGGGATCGTCGGATTCGGGCGGCTGTGAACGCCGCCGCGGTCACCGCGCGGCAACAGGCATTCCAGCAGGTGCGCAATTAGTTCTACGATAGAAGCGGCGGCGCCCGGCAGCGCCGTCGCCGATCCCCGCCCTGTCTCCCCCTCATCGACAGGACGGGGATCTCGGGTTCAGCCGCGCGCAAGTTCCGGGCAATGTCGGTCGCGTACCGTGTCGGATGTCCATCGAGTGGTGAGGTTCCGGAACAACTGATGCAGCCGACCGACGAAACGAGCAGCGATCCCGAGTGGATCGACTACGCCGCCTTCGGCGAGCGCTTCGTCACGCACGCGGTGACGAAGGACCGGGTCGAGGCCGCGGTGGCCGGCGTGACCGGGCGCGGCATGACGATCGGGCCGTTCTCCCTCGGTCCGGCCGGGCTCGCCGGGTTCGTCGCCGAGGGCAAGGTCGGTACACCGGAGGTGGTGCACAGCGGCCCCGATGTCACGTTCGAGGTCACCGTGCCGGTGTCGTTGGCGCTGAAGGTGATGCTGGGCGGTAAGAAGCTGCGGCTCGAGGCCCGCGTCGAGGTCGACCTGACCCTGCACGCGCGCACCGCCGACCCGCTGCTGATCGTCATCGACATCCCGCCGATCACCCAGCGCGACATCAGCTTCGTGCTGCGGGCCCAGGCCGAGGATTCGGCGTTGGAAATGCTGCTCGATCCGATCGCGGGCCTCGTGCAGCGGGAGGTCGCGTCCCGGGTGAACGGCATGCTCGCCGATCCGCAGGCCCGTCGCGCGCGCGTGTTCGACGTGGAAGCGCTGGTGAGCGGAACCCGGTCCGAGTATCGGGAACAGGCCGAATTCGACTGGATCGGCTACGACGAATTCGGGCACCGCTTCTTCTCCCGCATTGTCACCCGCGATCGTGTGCTGCACGTGGTGGAAAAGATGGCGGGACGGCCGATCGAGGTCGGCCCGCTCAAGACCGGGCCGCGCAACGCGGCGACCGTCACCGTGCGCGGGGCCATCCGGGTGCCGCAGCTGGCCGACAAAGCCGACACGCCACGGGCTTTCGACCTGACGCTGCCGGTCAGCCTGGACATCACCGTCGACGTGCTCAAGGCCAACCGCTACCGCGCCGACGTCGAGGTGCCGCTGGTGCTGACGGCGCGCGCCGCCGATCCGTTGCTCGTGATCATCGACGTGCCGCCGCCGGATCGGGACGAGATCCGGCTGGAGTTCAAGGCGCACGGCGTACGCGCGGCCACGCTCGGCGCCCTGGCCGGCATCAAGAAGCAGGTCATCGCGCAGGTCGCCGGGGTTGTCGGCAAGGAGCTGGCAGACAGCTCCGGCCGGACCATCGACGTCGCGGCCCGCATCGACGGCACCGCGTAACCCCGGGCCGGTCCATTCGGGCGTGTGACCAATGTGAACAGCTGTGTCCCGTGGGTCTAGCGGTTCCCAAGTGATTGTGGTGAAATGAGTGCACGTTCGAGGCTCCCGGCGCGCGCGTAAAGGTATGGGGAAGGTGCGCCGGGCCGGCTGCGACGCCTGCGAAGGGCCGATTGAGCACTGCCATCCATGGTCGGGGTTGCGCGAAGGAGTCCTGCGATGCGTTCGATGTCTCTGTCCCGCCGCCGCTTGTTCGGCTATGCCGCCGCCACGGCCGCACTCGGGGTGACCGCGGCTGCCGCGCCCGCCGCCGCACGGCAATCGCTCGGCACGCTGATCGACTATTCAGGCGGCGTGCCCTCGGCTCAGGGGATCAAGGAGGCCGGGCATCTCGGCGTGATCCGCTACGTCTCGGATCGCCGCCCCGGCGCGGAATGGATGATCGGTAAACCGTTGCTGGCCAACGAGGTCGACCAGCTGCACAACGCCGGACTGCACATCGTGTCCTGCTACCAGTTCGGCAAGGGGCCGACCGCGGACTGGCGGGGCGGCTTCGACGCCGGGATCAAGCACGCACAGCGTGGGCTCGAACTGCACCGCGCCGCAGGCGGTCCCGAGGGCGTGCCGATCTACGCGTCGATCGACGACAATCCGGATCCGGTCGAGTTCACCACGATGATCGCGCCCTACCTGCTCGGCTGGCAGGAGGTGCTCGGCCGCGAGAACACCGGCATGTACGCCAATGCGCCGACCATCGAGCTGGCCACGGCCGCAGGCCTGGCCACCTATTACTGGCAGCACAATTGGGGCACGCCGAAGGGCTTCGTGCACCCCGCCGCCGACCTGCACCAGTTCGAGATCGACAAGCGTTCGCTGGACGGCATCGGCATCGACCTGAACAACATCCTGCACGACGACTTCGGCCAGTGGTGAGCAGCTACGCGCTAGACCCTGTCTAGGTCTGGCTGTGGGTGACCGGTGCGACGCGCAGGTCCGGTTCGTCGTCGGGGACGACGCGCAGCGCGGGGCGGGTGTCGGGCGCTTCGTGGTCGCCCAGCCAGGAGAACAGTGACCAGCGCGAGAGCCCGGAGAACGCCGAGCCGAGACTGGTGAACGAGAACGAGGAGAGCGCCGACCCGAACGAACCCACCGACCCGATCGAGAGCACCGAGCCGACACTGCCGATCGACAGGATCGAGTAGGCCGAGCCGATGGAGAGTATGGAGCCCTCGGACCGGAAGGACAGGATCGATCGATGGGAGCGCCTGCTCCGAATCGAGTGGCCGGGCCGTATCGAGTGTTCGATCGTCGCCATAGTTAGCGGTCTACCACAACCGCCGAGCACGCACAGGTCATCGCGGCGTTTCGCTACCGGGTTGGCACGGGAACGACAAAGGCGGCGTCCCGAATGGGCCGCCGCCTTCGTGCTCGGAAAACCTATGCCACGGTGAAGAAGCCCAGGGTGGGCAGGAACGAGCAGGTGCGCGGTTCCGCGTCGGCGGCCTGGGTGGTCAGCGAACCGGAGATCACCGCGACGATCCGGCCCGCGCCGGTGTCGGCGATCGCGGACAGGGTGGCCGGGCCGCCCGGGTTGATCTTGGCCTCGTCGGTCAGCGGCAGGATGCCGGACTGGCGGGTGTCCAGGTTCATCCACTGCACCGACATCGGCGGATTCTGTTCCGGCGTCGGCGATTTGGTGCCGAGCGCGGTGAACACGAAGCCGGCCTGGCCTGCCTTCGGTCCGGGCGGCGGCAGCTGCGCGGGGCCCGCGACGGCGAGTGCGGTACCGACCGAGTCGGCGGTCGGGCCGATGCAGCCCTTGCCGATGGTCGGGTACAGGAACTGGGCGATGACCGGGCCCTCCTGCGGCAGTTCGGGGCCACCGCCGCCGCTGCCGTCCAGGAAGGTGATGATCCGCTCCAGCGTGGACTTGATCTGCGGGGGCAGGCCCAGCGTCGCCAGCAGCCTGCGGGCCTGATCGAGGATGGCCGACTGCGGACCGGCCGCGATATCGGCGGGCCCGGCGATCGAGCCGACGATGGCAGGGGCCAGGGCGGCGAGCGCGTCGACCGGGACGCCCTCGGGGACCATGGGCACGGCGTTCGGAGTCGCCGCAGGCGCGGGCGCGGGCGCGGCGACTGCTGTCGTCGGCGCGGCAAGCGTGGCGCTCACCGCAATGGCGAGCGCGGACAATGCGATCCGCGATCCTCGGGTGCGAAGCACTGGTCTAGCCGTCCTTACCTCGGGTACATCTGGGTCGATGCTGAAAAGCCATCGTTTCGGGGGTCACTCTAGGGACATCACGGCTATGTGTACAGCGGCAGTGCCCTACAGGTCGTGCGGACGATCAGTGATATCAGACGGTAGCGCGTGAAGGATGTTACTGGTGTGAAAGGTGATGTAAATGTTATCAGTGATTCGAGGTCGGAGCAGCACGGATCGACGCTGCGGTTAATCTAATCCGAGCCATCCGTTCTTGTCGCCGAACACCCGCATCGTGCGAGTGTCGGGCCGACGCACCGCACCCGAGTCGAAAGCCTGCGATTTGAACCGTCACCTTCGATGGGCCGTGCTCGCGCTCGGCCTGTCCGTGTTGGCCAGGCTGTGCTGGATGTTGTTCACCGAGAACGGAAGCAACGTCGTCGACCTGCACGTCTACGTGGACGGTTCGGCCGCGCTGCTGACCGATCGGCTCTACGACTTCACCTACGCGGAGAAGACGCCGGACTTCCCGCTGCCGTTCACCTATCCGCCCTTCGCCGCGCTTGTCTTCTTCCCGCTGCACTATCTGCCCTTCGGCGTCGTCTCGGTGGGCTGGCTGCTGGCCACCGTCGCCGCGCTCTACGGCGTGGTGCGCATCGCGATCGAGCTGATCCTCGGCGCGGAGCGCGCCCGCGAGTGGCAGATCGGCGTGGTCGGCTGGACCGCGGTCGGGGTGTGGATGGAGCCGGTGCGGACCACCATCGACTACGGCCAGGTCAACGTGTTCCTGGTGCTCGGCGCGATGCTCGCGGTGCGCAGTTCGCGCTGGTGGATCTCGGGTGGTCTGGTCGGCATCGTCGCCGGGATCAAGCTGACCCCGGCGATCAGCGGCCTCTATTTCGTCGCGCGCAGGCGCTGGGCCAGCGTGGTCTGCTCGGCGCTGGTGTTCGGGGCGACGGTCGGGCTCAGTTTCCTGATCGCGCCACACGAGGCGCGGCGCTACTTCGGCACCCTGCTCGGCGACGCCGATCGGATCGGGCCGGTCGGCTCGGTGTGGAATCAGTCGCTGCGTGGCGCGATGAGCCGAATCCTCGGCTACGACGTGCAATCCGGGCCGTGGTGGCTGGCGGGGGTGCTGGTCGTCGCGGTGCTGGCGTTCCTGGCGTGGCGGGCGCTCGCGCCGGACGACCGGATGGGCACGCTGGTGCTCGTGCAGTTCTTCGGGCTGCTCGTCTCGCCGATTTCCTGGTCGCACCACTGGGTCTGGCTGGTGCCGACGGTGCTGTGGCTGCTGTACGGGCCGCTGCGGGAGGTCCGGGGCGCCAAGCTCATCGCGGGCTACTGGCTGGTGACCACGCTCACCGGCGTGCCGTGGGTGCTGTCGTTCTTCCAGGATTCGATCTGGACCATTCCCCGCCCGGCCGTGCTGGCCTGGCTCGGCACGGTGAATGTGTTCGGCGCGTTGGTGTTGTTCGGCTGGGTCATCTGGACGGGGCGCGGCCGGACGAAGCAGGCGCCGGCGGTGACGACGGCCGAAGGCCAGGCGCGCGCCGCGTAGCCACGGCGCGCGCCCGCGGTCTCAGCCGAGTTCGCCCGCCAGCCGATCGATCTCGCGTGCGAGCTCGATGTCCAGCACGGTGAGCCCGCCGGAATCGTGGGTGGACAGCGCGAAGGTCACTTTGCGCCAGCGGATGTCGATATCGGGATGATGGTTGGCGTCCTCGGCCGCCGTCGCGACCTGCCGGACGAGTTCGATGCCCGCGAGGAAGCTGGGCGCTTGCACGGTACGGCTGATGACGGCACCGTCTCTGGACCATTCGGGGAGTCCGGTCAGGGCCTCGGCGAGTTCGGTCTCGGTCAGCAATGGCTTGCTCATAACCCGGTTCTACTCCTGTGCGCGAAGTGATGTCCGTCATTGCCGGACAGACCGGGTGCGACGCGGTGGGCGAGGCGGCCGAACCCCGGTCAGGGTCAGGCGGCGCGTGCCACCTTCAGCGCCTTTTTCAGGTCTTTACCGCAGATGCCTGCGGCTTCGCACTTCTTCATCCGCATAATGACCACAGGGCATTTCAGGCAGCGCGTCTTCTTGCGACAGCACTTCTTCTTGGGTTTCAGGCGCGAAACCTGCTTTGCTTTGACCTTGCCCACGCCGGTTAGCATACCCTAAGTCGAGTGCCTGAAACTCTGCGGTGAGCCGGACACAGGTACTGTATAGACGGCCGCAATGCCCGGTGAGTTTCGATTCTCCACCTGTTTGCAGGGGGTCGGCCGGTACCTACACCTAACAGCAGGAGGATTCAGCGTGTCGTCTGCGCGCGATTTTCGCAACGTCGCCATCGTGGCCCACGTCGACCACGGTAAGACGACGCTGGTCGACGCGATGCTCCGGCAATCCGGCGCGTTCGCCGAGCGAGCCGAACTCGTCGACCGCGTGATGGACTCCGGTGACCTGGAACGCGAGAAGGGCATCACCATTCTCGCCAAGAACACCGCGGTGCACCGGCACCACCCGGACGGCTCGGTCACCGTGATCAACGTCATCGACACCCCCGGGCACGCCGACTTCGGCGGCGAGGTCGAGCGTGGCCTGTCCATGGTCGACGGTGTCGTGCTGCTGGTCGACGCCTCCGAGGGCCCGCTGCCGCAGACCCGGTTCGTGCTGCGCAAGGCGCTCGCCGCGTCGCTGCCGGTGATCCTGGTCGTCAACAAGACCGACCGCCCGGACGCGCGGATCGAAGAGGTCGTCGAGGAGAGCCACGACCTGCTGCTCGACCTGGCCTCCGACCTGGACGACGCCGCCGCCGAGGCCGCCGAACTGGCCCTGGACCTGCCGGTGCTCTACGCCTCCGGCCGAGAGGGCAAGGCGTCGAAGGAGCGTCCGGAGAACGGCAACGCGCCTGACGCGGAGAACCTCGACGCGCTGTTCGACGTGCTGATGGAGAACATCCCGGCGCCCAAGGGCGATCCGGCCGCGCCGCTGCAGGCGCACGTCACCAACCTGGACGCCTCCGCGTTCCTCGGCCGCCTCGCGCTGGTCCGGATCTACAGCGGCGAGCTGCGCAAGGGACAGAACGTCGCGTGGATGCACGCCGACGGCGTCAAGCAGGTGAAGATCACCGAGCTGCTGCAGACCATCGGCGTCGAGCGCCAGCCCGGCGAACTCGCCGTGGCGGGCGATATCGTCGCCATCGCGGGCATCCCGGAGATCATGATCGGCGATACCCTCGCCGACCTGGAGAATCCCGTCGCGCTGCCGCGGATCACGGTCGACGAGCCGGCCATCTCGGTGACCATCGGCACCAACACCTCGCCGCTGGTCGGCCGGGTGCAGGGGCACAAGCTCACCGCGCGCATGGTGAAGTCGCGCCTGGACCAGGAACTGGTCGGCAACGTGTCGCTGCGCGTGCTCGACATCGGCCGCCCGGATGCCTGGGAGGTGCAGGGCCGTGGTGAGCTGGCGCTGGCCATCCTGGTCGAGCAGATGCGCCGCGAGGGCTTCGAGCTGACCGTCGGCAAGCCGCAGGTGGTCACCAAGCAGGTCGACGGCAAGGTGCACGAGCCCTACGAGGAGCTCACCATCGACTGCCCCGACGAGTACCTCGGCGCGATCACCCAGCTGCTCGCCGCCCGCAAGGGCAAGATGGTCCAGATGACCAACCACAGCGCGGGCTGGGTGCGGATGGAATTCATCGTTCCCTCGCGTGGTCTGATCGGTTTCCGCACCGACTTCCTCACCGAGACCCGCGGCACCGGCATCGCCAACGCGGTCTCGCACGGCTACGCGCCCTGGGCGGGCGAGATCCGGGCCCGGCACACCGGCTCGCTGGTCTCCGACCGCGCGGGCACCGTCACCCCGTTCGCGATGATCCAGCTCGCCGACCGCGGGCAGTTCTTCGTCGAGCCGGGCGCGGACACCTACGAGGGCATGGTCGTCGGCATCAACCCGCGCGCCGAGGACCTGGACATCAACGTCACCCGCGAGAAGAAGCTGACCAATATGCGTAGCTCCACCGCCGACGTGATGGAGACCCTGGCCAAGCCGCTGCAGCTCGATCTGGAAGGCGCGATGGAGTTCTGCGCCGGCGACGAGTGCGTCGAGGTCACCCCCGAGGTGGTCCGGGTGCGCAAGGTGGTGCTCGGCGCGACCGAGCGCGCCCGTGACCTGTCCCGCCGCAAGGCGCGGGACCGCGCCGCGCTGTAATCGTTTCCCGGGCAACGGGATTCCGGCCGCCGCGGCACGCCTGCGGCCGCCGGAATCCCGCGCCCGAATACCGTCGCGGGATTTCCGGCGGTGGTCGGCCGAGTTGAATTCTCCGGAAATTCTGCGCAGCCGATCGGATCAATTGAGTGGGCGTTGTCCACGCAGCCTTTCGCTGCGCGGATATTCCGTAGCAACCGGTGCCTCCCGGGTGAATGAACCGGGTGAATGTTGTCCAGTTCTATATGCGGGAGTTGCTTATTCGGGCGGCGCCGCGTCCGTGTTCCGGGAATTGCCCGACCGTGGTGGTTTTCGTGGCAGGGGAGGATGCGTCGCGGCGGCGGACCCGGCGTGGTGACGGTGGCTTCCTGGCCTGACGCGGGGGTGACGACCGGCCCGGCACATGTGGCTGCCGCCGCCGAACAGATCGTCCGGGCTCGTCCGCGGTAGCGAATATCGGACGGCCCGAACCGAAGTCGCGGCCGAGTAATGCGAATGCCGAATGTTTGCCCCGGTGTGCCGCTCGGGCAATTACCACGAGTGATCGTAGATCTTATGCGCGCATTGTCGCTATCCGGCCGGGTCGGCGTTGCCGGGATTCCGCTGGACCGGTGCGGTAGAGTCCGCAGGCGTGAAAGCGGGCGTAGAAAAAGGTGCGAAGCGGCTCGGCGCGGTAGCGTGCGCAGCGTGAGCCCGCGGCGGCACCGCAGTACGGCGTGGCGCGTGATGCTGCTGGTCATCACGGCGTCGCTGACGGTGTTCGCCGGGTGTACCGCGAACCCGCCGCCGCCGATCGAGAGCACCGACAGCCCCAAGACCACGCCCGCCAAACCGGGTAAGAGCACCGTGGTCGTCGCGATCGACACCATCGGCATCGGTTTCAACCCGCACCTGCGTTCGGATCAGTCGCCCGCCACCGCGGCGCTGGCCTCGATGGTGCTGCCCAGCCCGTTCCGTCCGGTGCCGAGCCCGGTCGCGCCGGGTGTCACCGACTGGGTGCCCGACACGTCGCTCATCGCCACCGCCGACGTCACCGCGCAGGATCCGTTCACGATCACCTACACGCTGCGCAACGAGGCGAACTGGTCCGACGGCGCGCCGATCGCCGCCGAGGATTTCCAATTCCTCTGGCAGCAGATGATTTCCCAGCCCGGCGTGGTGGATTCCGCGGGCTACCGGCTGATCTCGGATATCGACTCGGCCGACGGCGGCAAATCGGTGACCGTGCGGATGCGGGAGCCGTATCCGGCCTGGCGGCAGCTGTTCACCAATCTGCTGCCCTCGCATCTGATGAAGGACTCGCCCGGCGGTTTCCAGGACGGCTGGGTCAAGCGCATCCGGGTGTCCGGCGCGCAGTTCCTGATCAAGAACATCGATCCGCAGCGCGAAGAGATCCTGCTGGAACGCAACGCGCGTTTCTGGGGCACCCCGGTGGCACCGGACGAGATCTTGCTGCGCCGCGGCGGAACCCCCGCGCAGCTGGCGGAATCGTTGCGCACCAACGACGCTCAGATGAGCCTGGTGCACGGGGGTGTTGCGACCCGGGCGCAGCTGGCCGCCATCCCGTCGGTGCGCACCGCGATCATGCCGCAGTCGCGCGTGCTGCAGTTGGCGCTCAACGGACGAACCGGCCCGGTGAGCGATATCCGGGTCCGCCGCGCCGTGCTCGCGCTGCTCGATCCCGCGCTGCTGGCCACGGTCGGCGCGCAGACCGGCGGCTGGGTGGATCCGATTCGCGCGCAGATACTTTCGCCCTCCGACCCGGGCTACGGTCCGACCGAACCGCCGCGCCTGCCCGCCGAGGAGGCGTTCGCGCTGCTGGCCGAGGCGGGCTACGGCCGCGCGCCGGAACCGCCGCCGGTCAATTCGCCGACCTCGCCCGCGCCGACGCCGCGGCCGATCGCGAAAAACGGTAAGTCGCTGACCATTCGGATCGGTGCGGTAGAGGGCGACCTCACCGCGATCGCGGTGGCCAACACCGCCGCGGACCAATTGCGCAGTGCCGGAATCGATGCCACGGTGCGCGCCATCGCGGCCGACGAGCTCTACGGGCGCGAGCTGGTGGAGGGAAGCACCGACGCGATCGTCGGCTGGGAGAGCGCGGGCGGCGATCCGGCCACCGTGCTCGCGTCCCGATATGGTTGCCCGCCACCGGAAGCCGCCGCCGGCGGCACCACCCCGTCGGCCACCGCGCCGGAACGCCGGGCACCCGCCAACCTTTCCGGTATCTGCGATCCGAGCCTGCAGGGGCCGATCGACGAGGCGCTGCGCGGGATGGATCCGGGCCGGGTGCTCGCCGAGGCCGAGCCGAAGTTGTGGGCACTGGCCACTGTGCTGCCCATCGTCCAGGACAACGTGGTGGCCGCGGCGGGTCCGCGGGTGGACGGCGCCTCGCTCAACGGCAGCATCCAGGTCGGCATCTTCGGCGACGCCGGACAGTGGCGGAAGATCCAGTGACGGGGGGTCTGCTGCTGGTGCACGCGCATCCGGACGACGAGACCATCACCACCGGCGGCACGATCGCGCACTATCGCCGTCGCGGCGTCCCGGTCACCGTCGTGACCTGCACGCTCGGCGAGGAGGGCGAGGTGATCGGGGACGAGTGGGCCCAGCTCACCGCCGAGCATGCCGATCAACTCGGCGGCTATCGCGTGCTCGAGCTGAGCCGGGCGCTGGCCGCGCTCGATGCCGGGCCGCCGCGGTTCCTCGGCGGTGCGGGCCACTGGCGGGATTCCGGGATGGCGGGCACGCCCGCGGCGCAGAAGCCGCGCGTGTTCGTGCAGTCGGGCGCCGAGGCGGTGGATACGCTGACCGAGGTGCTGCTGGAACTGCGGCCGCAGGTGGTCGTCGGCTACGACCCGAACGGCGGCTACGGCCATCCGGATCACATTCGCGCACACCAGATCACCACCGCCGCGGTGCACGCGGCCGCCGATCGCGGCTGGGACACACCGAAGTTCTACTGGACCGTCACCGACGCCGACATGCTGCGCCAGCACACCGCCGCCCTGGCCAAACGCACCGTGGACGGACTGCCGGGCCGCTTGCCCGCGGGTTGGCGACTGCCCGCCGAGGGAGAACTGGCCGCGGTGCCGAGCCATACCGTGACGACCACGATCGACGTGTCGGACGCGCTCGCCGCCAAACGCGCCGCGCTGCGCGCTCATGCCACGCAGGTCACGGTGGCGCCCTCGGGGCGGGAGTTCGCGCTGTCGAACAATGTTGCTCAGCCGGTACTGCCGGAGGAGTGCTACGTCCTGGTGCGCGGCCGGCGGGGACCGGTTGGTTCGGATGGCCGCGAACATGATCTCTTCGCCGGGCTCGATCACTGAATTTCCGTCGATGGCCACCGGCCGTCGCCGTATCTCGTGCCGGATTCGACCGGAATCTCCGAATCGTTCCGGAACCGCCACTGAGCTGCGGCTATCTATAGCCTGAGGGTTGCTGTTACCTCGATCTCGTACGCCGGGTACCGTTCCCGTGATCTCAATCATCGATGTGGAGGGCGAAGCGGTTCATGACAGCGGTCGGTGACAGGGCGCACCTCAGCATCGAAGACGACGGCTATCACAAGAGTCTCAAGCCGCGGCAGTTGCAGATGATCGCGATCGGCGGCGCGATCGGCACCGGTCTGTTCCTCGGCGCGGGCGGCAGGCTGGCCAACGCCGGACCGGGACTGTTCCTCGTCTACGGCGTCTGCGGATTCTTCGCGTTCCTCATCCTGCGCGCGCTCGGTGAACTCGTGCTGCACCGGCCCTCGTCCGGCTCGTTCGTCTCCTACGCGCGCGAGTTCTTCGGCGAGAAGGCCGCATTCGTGGCGGGCTGGATGTACTTCCTCAACTGGTCGATGACCGGCATCGCCGATACCACCGCGATCGCGCAGTACTTCCACTACTGGTCCAGCTTCAGCAGCATTCCGCAGTGGTTGCTCGCGCTCATCGCGCTGGTCGTGGTGCTCAGCATCAACCTGATCTCGGTGAAGTGGTTCGGCGAGATGGAGTTCTGGGCCGCGCTGGTGAAGGTTTTCGCGCTGAGCGCGTTCCTGATCGTCGGCACGATCTTCCTGATCGGGCGGTTCACCGTGCAGGGCCACCCGACCGGACCGAGCGTGATCGCCGACAGCGGCGGCCTGTTCCCCACCGGCGTCCTGCCGCTGGTGGTCGTGGTTTCCGGCGTCGTATTCGCCTACGCCGCGGTCGAATTGGTCGGCACGGCGGCGGGCGAGACGGAGAACCCGGCCAAGATCATGCCGCGCGCGATCAACTCGGTGATCGCGCGGATCGCGATCTTCTACGTCGGTTCGCTGGTGCTGCTCGGCCTGTTGCTCCCGTACACGGCCTACACCGCGAAGGAGAGCCCGTTCGTCACCTTCTTCACCATGCTCGGCGTGCCGGGTATCGGCAGCGTGATGAACCTCGTGGTGCTCACCGCCGCGTTCTCCAGTCTCAATGCCGGTCTGTACTCGACCGGGCGCATTCTGCGGTCCATGTCGATGAACGGCAGCGCGCCCAAGTTCACCGGTGTGATGGGCCGCAACGGCGTGCCCTACGGCGGCATCCTGTTGACCAGTCTGATCGCCCTCGTCGGCATCGCGCTCAACGGTGTGGTGCCGGACCGGGCATTCGAGATCGTGCTGAACATGGCCTCGCTCGGCATCGTCGCCTCCTGGGCCACCATCGTGTTGTGCCAGTTGCAGCTGTGGCGCTGGTCCAAACAGGGCAAGGTGGAACGGCCGTCGTTCCGGATGTTCGGCGCGCCCTACACCGGACTGCTCACGCTGGTGTTCCTGTTCTTCGTGGTGGTGCTGACCGGTTTCGACTATCCGGTGGGCACCTGGACCGTGGCCTCGCTGGTGATCATCGTCCCGATGCTGATCGTCGGCTGGTTCGTGGCGCGCAAGCGGGTGCTGTCCATCGCGCAGGAGCGGATGGGATACACCGGTGAGTTCCCGGTGGTCGCCAACATCCCGATGGACGGCGAGAAGTGATCATGCCGGTCCCGCCCGCCGGGCCGCCGGAATAGACTCGCTGCCATGTACAACTGGTCGGTCCAGGACGCGATCGTCGCGTTCGTCGAAAGCATGCGGCCGAACTGGCCCGCGCAACACGAGCTGTATCTGTCCGTGCTGCACGGGTTCGTGGAGATGCAGAGCCATCTGCTGACCCTGCTCGGCTTCCCGCCGGTGCCGTGAGGCCCGCCGTCGACGACCACGCTGCCGTGGCATCCGCGACCGAATCGAGCGGTGCCGCCGCGCTACCGCTGGTCCCGATCATCCTCGTCGTCCTGGTGCTGGACGCCTTCATCACGCTCGCGCTGGAGGTGCTGTACCTGCCCGCGTATCTGGGCACGACCGCCTTCCCGGTGACCGGGTTGCTGGCCGGGTTGGTGAACGTCTTGCTCGTGCTCGGCGCGCGGTCGGTGTCCACCCGGACCGCGGCGATGTTCTTACCATTGGGCGCTTGGACTTTCGGGTTCCTCGTCTGCGCGAGCACCGGTCCGGGCGGTGACATCATGCTGGCCAGCGATTGGCGCACCGTGCTGCTGCTGTTCTGCGGTTTGGTGCCGCCGCTGGTCTTGGTCTACCTCCGCGTCAATTCGGGGCTGTTCGCCAAGCGGTGACCCGGTCAGCCGAGTTGGCCCGGCGTCACGGCCTCGATCAACGGCCAGGCTTGCTCGATCGGGATATCGATGACGCGATAGCGCTTCTTGCCCGCCGCGGTGGCGGCCACCACGGTGGCGACGCCGCTGCGCCGCTGGAAGAAGCTCTGGCGCACGGTCCAGCCGATCACGCCCGGCGCCTCCAGGCAATCGCGGTCCCGGTCCAATGAGCCGGAGCGGGTGATCAACCAGGTTGGGCTGGTTGCGGTTTCGGGCAGCACGGTGTGGCCGAGGCCGCGATAGCGGTCCTGTGCGAGCGGGACGGCGACCAGGGCCAGCAGCACCGGCACCAGCCACCACCACGGCGAGAACTGTGCGCCGGTCAGCGCCACGGCCGCCATGACCAGCGCGAGCACGGCGACGGGCCCGAGCGTGCGGGTGTATCGCCTGCGCCGCGCGACCGGTCCGTGCGCACGCAGCGGCGCACTGCCCGGATCCGGGGCGCCGCCGGCGACCGAGGGGCCGATCGGCTTGTCCGAGAAGGTGTCCGGGGCGAGCAGGTGTCCGAGGGTGTGTTCGATCGCCGAACGCGGCGCCTGCGGCAGGATCTTCTGCCGCGGGTTCTCGCCGACCATGATCGCTTCGAGTTCGGCGGCGCCGGACAGGCGCAGCAGCAGCGGCTCGTTCACCGTCGCGCCGCGGAAGCGGGCCAGGTCCAGGGTGATCTGGCGGGTGGTGAACAGGCCGTGCCGCAGGTGCAGGGTGCGCCCGTCGTCGAGCACTTTCAGGCCGAAATACGTGGTCAGGTACCGGGCACAGGCCGCGAGGCTGACCACGGCCACCACCAGCACGATCAACACGAACACACCGAGGGCGAGCACTACCGCGCCGCCGTTCTCGACCCGCTGCACCGTGTCCGAACGGACCAGCAGCTGCCCGATGCCGTACTGGAACGCGATGCCGACGATCGGGGCGATGATCGCGAAACCGGTCAACGACAGCGGCGCGTACCGGACCCACTGCGGCTGCCAGTGCGCGATCTCCTGCGCGGGCCGTGCGTCCTGCGCGTCGGTGAGCGGTCCGTCGGCGGAAAGCTGTTGTCCCGCATCGTGATACGACAGGTCACCGGCCGGGCCGCCCGCGGCGGTGTGCGCCAGCAGCGCGGCGCGCAGGTCGGGGACCAGGCGAGCGTCGAGCGCGTCGAGTTTGAACTTCTCGCCCGAATCCGCCTGCTGTCCGGTACCGATGGCCAGCACGGCGAGGCCGAGCAGCCGATGCAAGAGGTCGGCTTCGATATCCACCGAGCGGATCCGCGAGCGCGGCACCGACAGCTTCTTGCGCTGGATCAGTCCGGTGCGCAGTTCGACATGGGTCGGCCCGACCCGGTAGGTGGTGGTGAACCAGCGGGTGAGTGCGAATCCGACGATCGCCGCCAGCGGAATGACGCTCCACACATGGTTGCCGCTGCTGGTGCCGAGGATCACCGAACCGATCAGCACCGGGATGAACTTCACCACCTCGGTGACGGGGTGCACCAGCAACATTCGCTTGTCGAGCCGGGACCACGGCTGATCCGTCTCCGGTGGGACGGCCGCGACATCGGTCATGTCGCGTCTCCGCGGTGCTGCGCGGCGATCCGGGTCAGCCGGGTCACCGTCTCCTCGGCGACCGGGAGATCGAGCGCGGAGATCTGTACCGCGCCCGCCGACGACGCGGTGGTCACGGTGACCGTGGCCAGGCCGAGCAGGCGCTCGAGCGGGCCGCGTTCGGTGTCGACGGTCTGCACCCGGGAGATCGGCGCGACCCGGCTCTCCTGGCTCAACCACCCGACCCGGGTGTACACCGCCTCGTCGGTGACCTCCCAGCGGTGTACCGCGTACCGCCACCACGGCACCACCACGATGTTCAGCACGGCGAGCGCGAGCGTCACCAGGAACACCACGAGTTGCCAGCCGCGATGGGCGGAGTCGAGCACCGCCCACACCAGTTGCGCCGCGAACGGCACCACCCAGGCGAGCACGGCCTGAACGGTCCACAGCAGTTTCGCCTTGGGACTGGGACGCCAGGCCGGATCGGCCATGATCGTGCGCGGCAACGACATGGGTGCCATGGTTCCATGCCGGAGGCCGGATCGGCGTGCTACCGGAGCGGAATTGCCGCGTGGCACAGCCGTTGCCGCCCCCGTGACAGGAACTTGTCGGTGACCGGCAGCGGGTCCGGACGCCGGAATACTGTGATGCGGGGCGGGGTTGTCTTCGCTCAACGGCTTCGGAAGGAGACAGGTCCGGATGGTTAGCGCATGATCGAAACCGTGACTGAGCGTAGCGAAGGAACCATAGGCACCGCACGACCCGCCGCGGTCGCCTCGAGCGTCAGCGAGGCCAAGCCGTGACGGAACTGCCGAACCCGAGCATCCCCACTCCGCCGCCCTCCCCGTCGGCCATGCGGCGCGCGCTGCGCCGGGCGCGCGACGGCGTCACGCTGAACGTGGACGAGGCCGCGGTGCTGCTGCACGCCACCGGCGACGACCTGAAGGATCTGAGCGAGAGCGCGGCTCGGGTGCGCGACGCCGGGCTGGAATCGGCGGGACGGCCGAAGACGATCAGCTACTCGCGCAACGTCTTCATCCCGCTGACCAAGCTGTGCCGGGACAAGTGTCACTACTGCACCTTCGTCACCGTCCCGGGCAAGCTGCGCGCCGAGGGCAAGGGCATGTTCCTCGAGCCCGACGAGGTGCTCGACATCGCGCGCCGCGGCGCCGCGCTCGGCTGCAAGGAAGCGCTCTTCACGCTGGGCGACCGCCCCGAGGACCGCTGGCCGGAGGCCGCGCAGTGGCTCGACGAGCGTGGCTACGACTCGACGCTGGACTATCTGCGCGCCGTCTCGATCATGGTGCTCGAGGAAACCGGCCTGCTGCCGCACCTGAACCCGGGCGTGATGTCGTGGGAGGAGATCTCCCGGCTCAAGCCGGTCGCGCAGTCGATGGGCATGATGCTCGAGACCACCTCGACCCGCCTGTTCACCGAGAAAGGCAACTGCCACTACGGCAGCCCGGACAAGGATCCGGCGGTCCGGCTGCGCGCCATCACCGACGCCGGCCGGCTCTCGGTGCCCTACACCACGGGCATCCTGGTCGGCATCGGTGAATCGCTGCTGGAGCGGGCCGAGTCGATCATGGCGATCCGCAAGCAGCACAAGGCTTTCGGGCATATCCAGGAAGTCATCATCCAGAACTTCCGGGCCAAGGACGACACCGCGATGCGCGACGTGCCGGACGCGGGCATCGACGAGTTCCTCGCCACCATCGCGGTGACCAGGCTGCTGCTCGGCCCGGATGTGCCGGTGCAGGCGCCGCCGAACCTGGTGTCGCTCGAGGACTGTCTCGCGCTGATCGACGCGGGCATCGACGACTGGGGCGGCGTCTCGCCGGTCACGGTCGATCACGTGAATCCGGAGCGGCCCTGGCCGAACCTGGACACGCTGCGCGAGATCACCGAAGCGGCCGGATACCAGCTGGTCGAGCGGACCTCCGCGCACCCGAAGTACGTGCGCGCGGGCAGCCCGTGGATCGATCCGCGGATCGGCGTGCACGTCGCGGCGCTGAGCGATCCGGAGACGGGCCTGGCGAACCCGGACGCGATGCCGGTCGGCCTGCCCTGGCAGGAGCCGGACCAGTCCTGGGAGTCCGCGGGCCGGGTGGATCTCAACACCTCGATCGATACCGAGGGCCGCAACACCGAGAGCCGCAGTGATTCGGCGCTCGGCCAGGACGTGGTCGGCGCGTTCGGCGACTGGGACACCATCCGCGAACAGGCGCGCGACCTGGCCGTCGCGGCACCGGAACGGCTCGACTCCGACGTGCTCGCCGCGTTGCGCGCCGCCGAGCACGATCCGGCCGGGCTCAGCGACGCCGACTACCTGGCCTTGGCCACGGCCGACGGCGCGAACCTGGAGGCCGTCGCGGCGTTGGCCGATGAGCTGCGCCGGGCCGCGGTCGGCGACGACGTCACCTACGTGGTGAACCGGAACATCAACTTCACCAACATCTGCTACACCGGTTGCCGGTTCTGCGCGTTCGCCCAGCGCAAGGGCGACGCGGACGCGTTCACGCTGAGCATGGACGAGGTCGCCGACCGGGCCTGGGAGGCGCACGTCGACGGTGCGACCGAGGTGTGCATGCAGGGCGGTATCGATCCCGACCTGCCGGTCACCGGCTACGCCGACA
Source organism: Nocardia brasiliensis NBRC 14402 (assembly GCF_000308475.2). Taxonomy (GTDB): domain Bacteria; phylum Actinomycetota; class Actinomycetes; order Mycobacteriales; family Mycobacteriaceae; genus Nocardia; species Nocardia brasiliensis. The sequence goes on from NZ_BAFT02000006.1 coordinate 53,386, forward strand.
TCGTGCGCGCGGTGAAGCAGCGGGTGCCCTCGATGCATGTGCACGCCTTCAGCCCGATGGAGATCGTGAACGGCGCGTCGCGCGGCGGGCAGAGCATCCGGGACTGGCTGGTCGCGCTGAAGGAGGCGGGCCTGGACACCATTCCGGGCACGGCCGCCGAGATCCTCGACGACGAGGTGCGCTGGGTGCTCACCAAGGGCAAGCTGCCCACCTCGGCGTGGATCGAGGTGATCACCACCGCGCATCAGATCGGGCTGCGCTCCAGTTCGACGATGATGTACGGGCACGTGGACAACCCGAAGCACTGGGTCGGGCATCTGCGGGTGCTGCGCGGAATCCAGGACGAGACAGGCGGTTTCACCGAATTCGTGCTGCTGCCGTTCGTGCATCAGAGCGCCCCGCTGTACCTGGCCGGCGCGGCCAGGCCCGGGCCGACGAACCGGGACAATCGCGCCGCGCACGCGCTGGCCCGGATCATGCTGCACGGCCGGATCGACAACATCCAGACCAGCTGGGTGAAGCTCGGCACCACCGGAACCCGGGTCATGCTCAACAGCGGCGCCAATGACCTCGGCGGCACGCTGATGGAGGAGACGATCTCCCGGATGGCGGGCTCGCAGCACGGTTCGGCCAAGACCGTCGCGGAGCTGGTCGACATCGCCTCCGGGATCGGCCGTCCGGCCCGCGAGCGGACCACCACGTACGGCGTTCCGCAGCACAAGGTTTCGGCCCTGCCGTTGTCGGTGGGCTCGGCGTAGGCTGTTGCTGACGGCGCCCACCGGCGATATGCCGAGACCCGGTGTGGCGATCGAAGTCGGATCGTCGCCGATCCGCCGCAACCCGGCGGATCGGCCTGATCCGAGGGGGAACGGACCCGCTCCCACGTGGGACGGTTCGCCAGCGGCCCGGTCCGGCGGGTGGATTCGCGCACCAGCAGTGGCGTGCGGAACATCAGAAGTTAGGCAAGGCTGACCCGGAGTAGCGTGGGGTGTCCGGATAGTGTTTCGCTGGGCGGACTATCCCCGCAAGGTGAGGACAGACTAGGAGAACGGCAGTGCCGTACATCATCGCTGAACCGTGCGTTGACGTGAAGGACAAGGCATGCATCGAGGAATGCCCCGTGGACTGCATCTACGAGGGTGGTCGCATGCTGTACATCCATCCCGACGAATGCGTGGACTGTGGTGCATGTGAACCGGTGTGCCCGGTGGAGGCGATCTTCTACGAAGACGACACTCCGGACCAGTGGAGCGGATACGTGAACGCCAACGTCGACTTCTTCGACGAGCTCGGTTCGCCGGGCGGCGCCACCAAGGTCGGCAAGGTCGATTACGACCCGCCGTTCATCAAGGAACTCCCGCCGATGGCGAGCGAGTAGCTCTGCTGTGAGCACGCGTACCCGGGTCAGCAGCCTGCTTCCCGATTTTCCCTGGGACACCATCGCTTCGGCGAAGGCGAAGGCCGCGGCGCATCCCGGTGGCATCGTCGACCTGTCGGTCGGCACGCCGGTCGACCCGGTCGATCCGCTGATCCGCACCGCGTTGAACGCGGCGTCGGCGGTGCCCGGTTACCCCGCCACGCACGGCACGCCGGAACTGCGCGCGGCCGTGGTGGACGCGCTGAAGCGGCGGTTCGGGATCACCGGGCTGGACGCGGCCGCCGTACTGCCGGTGATCGGCACCAAGGAGCTGATCGCCGGGCTGCCCCGGCTGCTCGGCCTCGGCGCGGCGGACCTGGTCGTCATTCCCGAGGTCGCGTACCCGACCTACGAGGTCGGCGCGTTGCTGGCCGGCGCGCAGATCGTGCGTGCCGACGGGCTCACCCAGCTCGGTCCGCGCACGCCCGCGCTGCTCTACGTGAATTCCCCGTCCAACCCGACGGGCCGCGTGCTCGGCGTCGAGCACCTGCGCAAGGTCGTCGAATTCGCCCGCGAGCGTGACGTGATCGTCGCCTCGGACGAGTGCTATCTCGGTCTCACCTGGGAAGGCCGCGCGGTCTCCATCCTCGACCCCGAGGTTTCCGGGGGCGACCACACGAATCTGCTTGCCGTGCATTCGCTGTCGAAGACCTCGAACCTGGCCAGCTACCGGGCCGGTTTCGTCGCGGGCGATCCCGCGCTGGTCGCCGAGCTGCTCGAGGTGCGCAAGCATTCCGGCCTGATGGTGCCGTACCCGATCCAGAGCGCGATGACCGCGGCGCTCGGTGACGACACGCACGAGGCACAGCAGCGGGAGCGCTACCGTGCCCGCCGCGATGTGCTTCGGAAAGCGTTGGAAGCGGGCGGTTTCCGAGTCGACCACTCGGAAGCGGGTCTGTACCTGTGGTCCACTCGGGGCGAAGCATGCCGGACGACGCTGGACTGGCTGGCCGACCGCGGCATTCTGGCCGCGCCCGGTGATTTCTACGGGCCGGCCGGTGCGGAGCACGTCCGCATCGCGCTCACCGCCACCGACGCGCGCATCGCCGCCGCCGTCGAGCGACTGAGCTAGGCCCTGTCTCGAAGTCCCATCCAGCGCCTCCACGGTCCAGCATCCGGCCGGGCTTCGAGCAGGGCCTAGCCGACACGCAGCCGGGTGCGCGCCGCAAGCGCCGTCGGCGAGCCGGGACGGCGCTAGCCTGAACTATGGACGCTGTCACGGTTGTCCCTATTCCTGCCAACGAGCCGGTGCACTCGTACGCACCCGGCAGCCGCGAGCGCGAGCTGCTGGTCGCAAAGTTGGCCGAGATCGCCGCCGACACCGCCGAGGTGCCGCTGGTGATCGGCGGCAAGTACCGGCCCGGCAGCGGCGCGCGACACGAGATCGTCGCGCCGCATCGGCACCGGCATGTGCTGGGGACCTACACCGACACCACACGATCCGAGGCGCACGGCGCGATCGACGCCGCGACCGCGGCCGCGCCGGACTGGCGGGCATTGCCGTTCGACGAGCGCGCGGCGATCTTCCTGCGTGCTGCCGATCTGCTCGCCGGTCCGTGGCGGGAGACGGTGGCCGCCGCGACCATGCTCGGGCAATCGAAATCGGCGCAGCAGGCCGAGATCGACGCGCCGTGCGAGCTGGTGGACTTCTGGCGGTTCAACGTGGCGTTCGCGCGCCAGATCATGACCCAGCAGCCGGAGTCGAGTCCCGGGGTGTGGAACCGGCTGGACTACCGGCCGCTGGAAGGGTTCGTCTACGCGATCACCCCGTTCAATTTCACCGCGATCGCGGGCAACCTGCCCACCGCACCCGCGCTGATGGGCAACACGGTGGTGTGGAAGCCCTCGCCGACCCAGACCTTGTCGGCGTTCTACACGATGCGGCTGCTGGAGGCGGCGGGCCTGCCGCCCGGGGTGATCAATATGGTGACCGGCGACGGCCGGGACCTGTCCGAGGTGGCGCTGGCCGACCCGCGGCTCGCCGGCATCCACTTCACCGGCTCCACCAAGACCTTTCAGCACCTCTGGCAGCAGGTCGGGGCGAATCTCGGCCGCTACCACGGATACCCACGACTGGTCGGCGAGACCGGCGGCAAGGACTTCGTCGTGGCGCATCCCTCGGCGGACCCGGACGCGTTGCGGGCAGCGCTGATTCGCGGTGCCTACGAATACCAGGGGCAGAAGTGTTCCGCGGCGTCGCGCGCCTATGTCCCGCGCTCGGTCTGGCAGGCGATGGGCGACGACTTCCTGCAGCAGACCGACGAGCTGACCTACGGGGACGTCGCCGATCTGTCCAATTTCGGTGGCGCGCTGATCGATCGGCGCGCGTTCGATAAGAATGTCGCGGCGATCGAGCGGGCCAGGGCGGCGGGGTTGACCATCCCGGTCGGCGGCGCCTGGGACGACAGCGAAGGCTGGTTCGTCCGCCCGACGGTGTTGCTGGCCGACGACCCGCGCGACGAGTCCTTCGCCACCGAGTATTTCGGCCCGATCCTGTCGGTGCACGTCTACGACGATGCCGAACCCGGTGCGTTCGCGGCGATCCTGGCCGAGGCCGAATCGGCCGCGCCCTACGCGCTGACCGGCGCGGTGTTCGCCCAGGACCGCCAGGCGATCGAACAGGCCGGTGCGGCACTGCGTTTCGCGGCGGGCAATTTCTACATCAACGACAAGCCGACGGGTGCGGTGGTCGGGCAGCAGCCCTTCGGCGGTGCGCGGGCTTCGGGCACCGACGACAAGGCGGGCTCGCCGCTGAATCTGCTGCGCTGGGTGGCGCCGCGCACGATCAAGGAGACCTTCGTGCCGCCCACCGGATACCGCTATCCGCATATGGACTCGGACCCGGCGTGAATCCGCTGCGGCCGGTCATCCTTGCGGCGGCAGAATCGTCGCGGTTGCGGCGCGCGGTCACCGGGCTGCCGGTGACCGCGGGCATCGTCCGGCGGTTCGTCGCAGGAGAGACCAGGGCCGAGCTCATCGAGGTGGCGCGGGCGCTGCTCGGCAGCGGCCGGATGGTCAGCGTGGACTTTCTGGGGGAGAACACCACCGACCGGGCGCAGGCCGATGCCACGGTGGCCGAGTATCTTTCGTTGATCGCGGAGCTGTCCGCGCTGAAACGACCGGCGCTGCCCGGGATCACGGCACCGCCGGTCGAGGTCTCGGTGAAGTTGTCCGCGCTCGGCCAGGCCCTGCCGGACGACGGTCCCGCGGTGGCCACCGCGAACCTGCGGGCCCTGTGTGCCGCGGCCGCGCGGGCCGAGGTCTGGGTCACCGTCGACGCCGAGGACCACACCACCACCGCGGACACCTTGGCGACCGTGTCCGAGCTGCGTGCGGAATTTCCTTGGCTCGGCGCGGTTTTGCAGGCCTACCTGCATCGTGCCGAGACGGACTGCCGGTCGCTGTCGGGTCCGGATTCGCGTATCCGCCTGTGCAAAGGCGCATATCGCGAACCCGCCGAGGTTGCCTTCCAGCGTGCACCCGAGGTGACCGACTCCTACCTGCGCTGCCTCGAGGTGCTGATGCGGGGCGCGGGCTACCCGATGGTCGCCACGCACGATCCGGTGCCGATCGTCGCCGCCGAGCAGCTCGTCCGCGAAACCAACCGCGGCCCAGATCGATTCGAGCACCAGATGCTGTACGGAGTGCGCGACGCGGAGCAGCGCAGGCTGGCCGCCGCGGGTACGGCCGTTCGGGTCTATGTCCCGTACGGCAGTCAGTGGTACGGCTATTTGACCCGCCGGCTGGCCGAGCGCCCGGCCAATCTCACCTTCTTCTTCCGTGCCTTGGTGCGTAAGTCGTGAAATGCCGGTGGGCAGGACTTCTGTCCTGCCCACCGATCCGCTGGTGTCCCTTTTCCGAAAGTCCCTACACCAGTGGCTTTCCGAGGCGCATCCGCCTGCGCAGATCGAACAGGTAGGCGTTCAACGGAAATAGTCGCGCCTGTTTCGGCAACCGGTTGTGCACCAGGGAGATACCCCGTAGCAGCTGGTCGAATCGGCGTTGATCGCGCTCGGTCCACGTCATCCGCATCTCGTCGCGCACGTGCTGGGGCAGCAGTCCGGCCACGACGAAGCGCTGCAGCCGTGCGAAGGTGAATCGCACCGGCAGCGGCATCATCCGGAGGTCGATGAGGTCGTCGAAGTAGGCGCGCAGCGCGGGTTCGATCCGGTACTGCACCAGGTTCTCCGCCCACCACGCGAGGAAGGTCGCTCGGTCGGCGGGCCACATCTCGGGTCGCATCTGCAGCGTCGTGCCGAGCCGGGCGCAGTACTGATAGAGCGCTTCGGCCTCCGACGGCGCGAGCGGGCCGTGCATCCTCGTGTAGAGGTCGTCGAGGCCCCAATAGATCGTGCCCGCCACCCAGAGCTGCAACTTCGGATCGAAAGCGTTGTACTTCACCGGGCTCTGGGCGCTGGACCGAACCGGCCGATGCGACTGATTGACCGCCTCGCGGTAGGCCGCGCGTTCCTCGTCGGAGCCCATCGTCGCGACGGCGATATAGGTGAGCGTGGTGCGCAGCCGCTTCACCGGATGCAGGGTCACTTTGCCGCTGTCCACCGTGCTCTCCAGCACGCCGCGACCGACCGGGCGCAGGCTCAGCTGCATGATCACGTTGGCGGTGCCGCCGAGAAAGGCCGCGACGCCGTCCAGGTACGGCTGGACCGTTTCGGGCGTGAGTGGTTCGAAGGGGTGGGCCTCGTCCGGCTCGGGCTCGGCGGCGCGTAGCGGTGCGGTCATCGTCGACCTCGTCTTTCTGTGTCCGCCGACGCGGAGCGCCTGCGTACGATGAGAAGATTCTTATCTCACCTTCTCATTGCCTCGGCGGGGTGTCAACGGTGCCGCGGCTACGATTGCTTCGCTGCGATGCTTTATGCATCATCGTTTCATCGACGGGGCTAGGGTGGGGGAATGGCGAAGTTGACCAAACTCCTGCCGCGGATTCGGAGCGCGGGTCCGGAGGACCGCAACCAAACGCGCGTGCTCGACGCCGCGCTGCTGGCCTTTCTGGACTTCGGCATCAAGCGCACCAGCATGGTCGAGGTGGCGCGGCGCTGCGGCCTCTCGCTCGCCACGCTGTACCGGCGCTTCGCCAGCAAGTCGGACCTGATCGAGGCGGTCGGGTTGCGGCAGACCCGGGAATTCGTCGAACAGGTCGACGCGGCGTTGCAGCAACAGGTCGATCGGGACGCGTCCGCGCAGGAACAGATCGTCGAGCTCTTCGCCGCGTTCATCACGGGCCTGCGGGACAACCAGCTCGTGCATCGGCTGCTGGCCACGGAACCCGAGCTGGTCCTGCCCTTTCTGACCGTCAAGGGCGCGCCGATCATCGAACTCGGCCGGGATTACCTGGCCGAGTTCATCACTCGGCTACAGCGCGAGGGCAAGCTGCCCGAATACGATCCCGAACCGCTGGCGGAGATGATCGCGCGCACCGCGCTGTCGCTGGCGCTGACACCCCAGACGGTCATCCCGCTGCACGACGACGCCGCGATCCGGCAGTTCGCCCGCGATCACGTGGTGGTGTCGTTCCGCGTACCGTGATCCGGGTGCGGACGCGAACCTGTTGTGGTGCAGACTAACTCGGGACGAGCATGCCCACCGTGGCCAGCGGCATCGCGGCCATGAGATCGAGGGTCTGCTCGGCGGCGGTGCCGTGCGTGTGCGCGACCACCACGAAACCCGTGCCGTACGAAGCGGAAGCGACGTCCGGCGGGCCGAGATCGGACCAACCCCACTTGGTGCCCTGCACGAGCGGCCAGCGGGCGGTGCCCCAATCCTGTTCGGTGCCATCGGCGGCCGTGGCGCCGGCCGCCGCCATCCATTCGAAGATCGGCGAGTTGCGATCGTTGCGCAATTTGGTGATCAAGAATTCGGCGACGTCGGCGGTGCTCGTCGCGGCCATGCCCCATTCGCCGTACGGGTGTGTATCGGCCAGATGGTATTCGGCCGCGATGGCTTCGATCGCCCGCGGATACTTGGCCTCTGTCGCGGTCGCGGCGCCGTCGTCGGAGTAGCGGATCATCCGCTCGGCCAGCTCCCGGTCGCTCGGCGCACCGTCGCCGTGCCGCAGGGCATAGTCCGCGAGATACAGCTTGACCAGTGACAGGGCCGCCCGGGACTCGTGTTCGTTCGCGGTGCTCCAGCCGCCGCCCGCCGCGGCGCGGAACGTGACCGCCGTGCGCGACGGCACCACGTCGGGGCCGAACGGCGCCGCGCCCGCCGGGGGCGCGTGGAAGGCGCAGCAGAGCGCGACGGCGAACACCGCCAGGGTTCCACGGTTCACGAGTCCTCCTTGCCGTGCCCCCTTTGCGCGGTATGCCCGTCTCTGCCGAGATAACACCGCGTGCGGCGAAAAGCCGGGCACGACATGCGGGCGACGCGAACTTGTGTCCGTCGCCCGCGGGTCACACCAGGCGCAGGCCGAGTCTGCGGCGCAGGCGGAAGTCGGCCAGGTAGGCGTTGAGCGGGAACATACGCACCGGAGCCGGGAGTAGGGTCTCGGCGGTGCCGAGCGTGCGCAGAATGCGTTCGAGTGCCCGGTCCTCCCGTGTGGACCAGGTGAAACCCATTTGGTCGCGCAGGTGTGCGGGCAGCAGGCCGGTGACGAAGAAGCGGTGTGCCCGCGCGAAGGGGAGTCGCAGCGGTAGCGGCAGCATCTTCAGATCGATCAGATCGTTGAAGTAGTCGCGGACCGGCGGGTCGATCGTGGTAGCGCTCAGGTGCCGATCCCAATAGGCGGCGAAGGCTTTGCGGTCGGCGGGCCACATGCCGTCGCGCACCTGCAAGGTGGTGCCGAGCCGGGCGCTGTGCCGGTAGAACGCGTCGGCGGTCGCCTCGTCCATCGGGCCGTGCAGGCGCGTGTAGGTGTCCTGCGCGCCCCAGTACAGGCAGGCGGCCACCCACAACTGCAGGTCGGGGTCGAAAGCGTTGTAGCGCACCGGACTCGACGCGGTCGAATGCACGGGACGGTGCGAGCGGTTGACGGCTTCGCGGTAGTCGGCGCGTTCGTCGGAGGAGCCCAGCATGGCCACGGCGAGGTAGGTGACCGTGGTGCGCAGGCGCTTGACCGGATGCAACATCACGTTGCCGCTGTGCACGGTGCTCTCCAGCACGCCGTAGCCGACCGGCGGATTGCTGAGCTGCATGATGACGTTCGCCGCGCCGGCGAGCAGTCCCACCATGCCGTCGATGAACTGCGTGATGTCGAGTTCGTCCGCGGATTCGGATTCGGGCGTCGTTGCGCGAAGTGGCCTGGTCATCGTTGACCTCTGTCCGGTGAGAAGGATGTACATAAACTTTCTCACCGCCTCACGGGCGTGTCAACCGTCACACTCCCGGTGCTGCCCGGTGCTGCTGCGCCGGGGAACGGCGAAGTAGTTTGAGCGAATGCCGTTCGGTTCGCCGCTGTTGCTCAGTTCCCTGAACCCGCTCGCCGTCGCAGGCGGCGCGGATATCCCCGATGCCGTCACCATCGACGGCGTGACGCTCTCGCGCAGTGATCTGCTCGGCGCCGCGACTTCGGTGGCGGAACGAGTGGCCCGGGCCGACCGGGTCGCCGTGCTGGCCGAGCCGACCGTCGGCACCGTGCTCGCCGTGGTCGGCTGCCTGATCGCGGGAGTGACCGTGGTGCCGGTGCCGCCGGACTCGGGCACCACGGAACTCGCGCACATCCTGTCCGATTCGGGCGCGCAGGCGTGGCTCGGCAAAGCCCCTGCGGGCAGCGAACTTCCGGTGGTTCCGGTGCGTGTGCACGCCAGGTCCTGGCATACCTATCCCGAACCCGATGCGGCGTCGACGGCTTTCGTGCTGTACACGTCCGGCACCACCGGCTTGCCGAAGGGCGTGCTGCTGAGTCGCGGCGCCATCGCCGCCGGACTGGACGCGCTCGCCGAAGCCTGGGCGTGGACCGCGAACGACACACTGGTGCACGGGCTTCCGCTGTTCCACGTGCACGGGCTGATCCTCGGCCTGCTCGGACCGCTCCGGGTAGGCAGCCCGCTGGTGCACACCGGCAAGCCGACCCCGCAGGCGTACGCCGCCGCGCACGGCACCCTGTACTTCGGGGTGCCCACCGTGTGGTCCCGGATCGTCGAAGATCCCGATGCCGCAAAGGAACTGGCCGCCGCCCGGCTGCTCGTGTCGGGCAGTGCGCCGCTGCCCGTTCCGGTGTTCGAGAAGCTGCGCGAACTCACCGGCCACGCGCCCATCGAGCGCTACGGCATGAGCGAAACCATGATCACCCTGTCCACCCGCGCCGACGGTGAACGCCGCCCCGGCTGGGTCGGCACCGCGGTGCGCGGGGTGCGGACCCGGCTGCGGGACGAGGCGGGCGGCGAGGTCGCGCACGACGGCGAAAGCATCGGCGCGCTACAGGTTTCCGGTCCGATGCTGTTCGACGGCTACCTGAACCGTCCGGAAGCCACCGCCGAGAGCTGGACCGAGGACGGCTGGTTCAAGACCGGCGACGTCGCCGCCATCGACCCCGACGGATTTCATCGCATCGTCGGCCGCGAATCGGTGGACCTGATCAAATCCGGTGGATATCGCATCGGCGCAGGTGAAGTGGAGACCGTGCTCCTCGGCCACCCCGCCGTAGCCGAAACCGCCGTGGTCGGCCTGCCCGACCCCGACCTGGGACAGCGCATCGTCGCCTTCGTCGTATTGCGCGGCGAGGCAGCGCCTTCCCTCGAACAGGACCTGATCGCCTACGTCGCCGAACAACTCTCGGCCCACAAGCGCCCCCGCGAGATCCGCGTGGTCGACACGTTGCCCCGCAACGCCATGGGCAAGGTCCAGAAAAAGCGCCTCACCTGACCCGCGGGTGCTGCTCGGGATCTGCGCCGGTTCTCGGGATCTGCACTACCTGTGGCGGGTCAGAAGGAGTGCGGATCCCGAGAAGCGGTGTGGATGTGGAGGTTCGGCGAGCTCGACGCCAGGGCAGGTCGTGCGGAGGCGCGTGGTCAGTCGTTGGCGTGCAGGGCGGCGTTCAGTTCGACGCCGGTGCCCTTGTGCGGCACCACTTCCACGGCGCCGGTGACGGAGTTGCGGCGGAAGAGCAGGTTGTTCTGGCCGCTGAGGGTGCTGGCCTTGACGACGGTCCCGTCCGGACCCGTGACCTTGGTGCCCGCGGTGACGTAGAGGCCCGCCTCGACGACGCAGTCGTCGCCGAGCGGGATGCCGACACCCGCGTTCGCGCCGAGCAGGGAGCGCTCGCCGATGGAGATGACGGTGGTGCCACCGCCCGACAGGGTGCCCATGATGGACGCGCCGCCGCCGACGTCGGAGCCGTCGCCCACCACCACACCGGCGGAGATGCGGCCCTCGACCATGGAGTTGCCCAGGGTGCCCGCGTTGAAGTTCACGAAGCCCTCGTGCATGACGGTGGTGCCGGAGGCGAGGTGCGCGCCGAGCCGGACCCGGTCGGCGTCGCCGATCCGCACCCCGGAGGGCACCACGTAATCGACCATGCGCGGGAACTTGTCGACGCTGTACACGGTGACCGGGCCGCGCGCGCGCAGCTTGGCGCGGGTGGTCTCGAAACCTTCCACCGCAGCCGGGCCGTGGTTGGTCCACACCACGTTGCTGAGCAGGCCGAACTGGCCGTCCAGGCTCACCTCGTGCGGACGAACCAGGCGATGCGAGAGCAGGTGCAGGCGCAGGTAGACGTCGTGCGCGTCGACCGGCGCCGCGGACAGGTCGGCGATCGTGGTGCGCACCGCGACCACGTCGACCCCGCGCGCCTCGTCGACCCCGAGCAGCGCCGCGTACTCGGCGGGCGCCTCGTCCAGCCGCTTGGTTCCGGTCTCGGCGAACGTGCCGAGCTCCGGACTCGGGTACCAGGTGTCCAGGACGGTCCCGTCCGCGGTCACGTTGGCGATACCGACTGCTGCTGCTCCCTGAGTGCTCACGTTCGTAGAGGTTACCGACCGCTTGCCCCTGACGGTGACCCTCCTCCTGTGCCGCACCCCACGTCTCGCGCCCGCCGATCAGATGCCCAACACCCGCGCCGCGGCCGTCCGCCTACGCTGCGCCCTCATCAGCGCCACGCGCACGAAATCGTCGACTGAAATGCGCGCGGCGTGCTGAAATGCGCGCGGCGTGCTGAAACGCGCGGTGCTGAGGTGTGGGCGGGGTGCTGAGGTGTAGGCGGCGTGCTGAGGTGCGCGTGGCGTGGTGTGGTGCGCGTGGTGTGGTGCGCGTGGTGTGGTGTGGCGGCGTGTACGCACTGCGCGGCGGCGGGGTGGGGGCGCGGTCGTAGGGTGGGGACGTGACCCTTGATCTGCGGGCGGACCCGATCGCGCTGACCAGAGCTCTGGTGGACATTCCCAGTGTGTCGCGGGACGAGGCGGTGATCACCGATCTCGTGGAGCGGGCGCTGCGCGAGCAGACGACGGGCTTCGAGGTGCGCCGGCACGGCAATGTGGTGCTGGCGCGGACGAACCGGGGCCTGCCGACCCGGGTGGTGCTGGCCGGCCATCTGGACACCGTGCCGATCGCCGACAACGTGCCGAGCCATTTCGCGGTGAACGACGCGGGCGAGCGGGTGCTGTTCGGCTGCGGTTCGGTGGACATGAAGTCCGGGGACGCGGTGTTCCTGCATCTGGCCGCGACGGTCGCCGACCCGGTGCACGATCTGACGCTGATCTTCTACGACTGCGAGGAGATCGCCTCGGAATTCAACGGACTCGGGCATATCGAGCGCGACCTGCCGGACTGGCTGGCCGGCGATCTGGCGGTGCTCGGCGAACCCTCGGGCGGCTGGATCGAGGCGGGTTGCCAAGGGACGCTGCGGGTCCGGCTGTCCACCGCCGGGGTGCGCGCGCATTCGGCGCGAGCTTGGTTGGGCGACAACGCGATCCACCGCCTGGCACCGATCCTGCAGCGGCTGGCCGAGTACCGGGCACGCGAGGTCGACATCGACGGCTGTGGCTACCGTGAAGGCTTGTCGGCGGTGCGCGTCGCGGGCGGTGTGGCGGGCAATGTGGTGCCCGACGCCGCCGAGGTGGACGTGAACTTCCGTTTCGCGCCGGACCGCACGGTCGAGCAGGCGATCGAGCACGTGCGCGAGGTTTTCGCCGGTCTCGACTTGTCCTTCGAGGTGACCGATTCGGCCCCGGGCGCACTGCCCGGCCTGAGCGCACCGGCCGCCGCGGACCTGATCGCCTCGGTGCACGAGCACGGCGGCGGTGGTGTGCGCGCCAAGTACGGCTGGACCGACGTCGCCCGTTTCGCGGCGCGCGGTATTCCCGCGGTGAACTTCGGCCCCGGCGATCCGAATCTCGCGCACAAGCGGGACGAGCACGTCCCGGTCGACCAGATCACCGCCGTCACCGCGATGCTGCGCAGCTACCTCACCGGCGTGCGCGCCTGACGCGCGGCGGCGCTCGAGGTGAACGGCGGCTGACTTCTCGGCTCAGGTCTGTTGCCGCGACAACCTCCCGGTAGTTTGGATCGCATGTCCACCGACGCCGCTGACCGCGAGGTTGCCAACAAGCCGAAGTCGACAGCCAAGTTCCGCGGACCGGTCATGTTCCGGCGCGACCGGGCGAACGAGGTCGGCACCGCCGACCGCAACCTGCTCGACCGGCGCGGCGACACCGACTGGGTGCATACCGACCCGTGGCGCGTGCTGCGCATCCAAGCCGAGTTCGTCGAGGGTTTCGGCGCGCTCGCCGAGGTGCCGCGCGCGGTCACCGTGTTCGGTTCGGCGCGGACCCAACCCGACCACCCCGAATACCAGGCGGGCCTGGCCATCGGTGCCGCGCTGGCCCGAGCCGGTTTCGCGGTGATCACCGGCGGCGGTCCCGGCGCGATGGAGGCGGTCAACCGCGGCGCCTGCGAGGCGGGCGGCTATTCGATCGGTCTCGGCATCGAGCTGCCGTTCGAACAGAGCCTCAACGAGTGGGTCGATCTCGGTATCAATTTCCGCTACTTCTTCGTCCGCAAGACGATGTTCGTGAAGTACTCGGAGGCCTTCATCTGCCTGCCCGGTGGTTTCGGCACCCTGGACGAACTGTTCGAGGCGCTCACCCTGGTGCAGACCCGCAAGATCACCCGTTTCCCGATCATCCTGTTCGGCAGCAGGTATTGGGCCGGGCTGGTCGACTGGATGCGGGACTCGCTGGGCGGTTCCGGCAAGATCTCGCCCGGCGACCTCGGCCTGATCCATGTCACCGACAGCGTCGAAGAGGTCGTGCAGATCATCCTCGCCAACGCGGAGTCCGGCGGCGCGGAGGATGCGATCGGCACGGAGGACCAGTGGTGAGCGAACAGCCCTACGCCGTCTGTGTCTACTGTTCCGCGAGCACCGTCAATCCTGTTTATCTGGATCTGGCCGCCGCGGTCGGCGCCGAGATCGCCCGGCGCGGTTGGCAACTGGTGTCCGGCGGCGGCAACGTGTCGATGATGGGCGCGATCGCGACGGCGGCGCGGGCCGGCGGCGCGAACACCATCGGGGTGATCCCGAAGCATCTGGTGCACCGCGAGGTCGCCGACGTCGACGCCGACGAACTGGTCGTCACCGACACTATGCGGCAGCGCAAGCAGATCATGGAAGACCGCGCGGACGCCTTCCTGACCCTGCCCGGCGGCATCGGCACGCTGGAAGAGTTCTTCGAAACCTGGACCGGAGGCTATCTGGGACAGCACAATAAGCCGGTGGTGGTGCTGGACCCGGATGGCTTCTACCGAGGCCTGTTCCAGTGGCTCGACGAACTCTACGACCGTAAGTTCGTGCCCCAGCCCGCGATGGACCGCGTCACCGTGGTCGCCGATATACCTTCCGCCTTCGCGGCTTTGGAGGCGTGAGCACCAGCTTTTGATTGAGGAGAGCGGGATAGTGAGTTCCGACGGTCGCTCCACGGTGAGCTTGTTCGATCTGGCCAAAAACCTTCCCGCGATGGCGCTCGACGCGCCGGGCATGCTGCGCAGCGCGCCGGGCATGCTGGTGGGGCCGGACGCCAAATCCTCGGTGGGCCTGTGCTTCCAGCGCGCCGCGCACCGGCATCCGAACCGCATCTTCCTGCGCTTCGAAGGGGCGGGCTGCACCTACCGCCAGGCCAACGACGAGGTGAACCGGTACGCCGCGGTGCTCACCGCGCGCGGGGTGCGGCGCGGCGACGTGGTCGGTGTGCTGATGACCAACCGGCCGCAGACCTTGTTCGTGGTGCTCGCCGCGGCGAAGCTGGGCGCCACCGTCGGCCTGCTCAATCACCACCAGCGCGACCAAGTGCTCGCGCACAGCTTCGGTTTGCTGAACAGCGTGCTCGACGTGGTCGGCGAGGAATGCGCGCAGGCGCTCGACTCGCTGCCGGAACCGCCGTCGAATGTGCTGTACAGCAACGATTTACAGGCGGCGGCACAGGACGCGCCGGATGCCGATCCGCCGGTGTGCAAGGAGATCACCGCGAAGGAGCGGGCCTTCCTGATCTTCACCTCCGGTACGACCGGCCTGCCCAAGGCCAGCGTGATGACGCACCTGCGCTGGACCAAGAGCATGGTCGGCCTCGGCGGGCTCGGAATTCGCCTGCGCGGCAACGACACCCTGTACTGCTGTCTGCCGCTCTATCACAACAACGCGCTGACCGTCGCGCTGTCCGCGGTGCTGAGCGCGGGTGGCACGTTCGCGCTCGGCAGGCAGTTCTCGGTGTCGCGGTTCTGGGACGAGGTGATCCGCGAAGAGGCGACGGCGTTCATCTACATCGGTGAGCTGTGCCGTTACCTGCTCAACCAGGCGCCGAAGGCGACCGACCGCAGGCACAAGGTCCGGCTCGCGGTCGGCAACGGGTTGCGCCCGGAACTGTGGGACGAGTTCAAGCGGCGGTTCGGAATCAACCGGATCGTCGAGTTCTACGGGGCCAGCGAAGTCAACATCGCGTTCATCAACGCGTTCGGCGTGGACCGCACCGCGGGGTTCGGGCCGCTGCCCTACGCCGTCGTCGACTACGACGACGAGACCGGAAAGGCCAAGCGCGACAAGAACGGTCGCCTACGCCGGGTCGGTACCGGCGGGGTCGGACTGCTGCTGTCCAAGATCACCGACCGGTCGCCGTTCGACGGTTACACCGACAAAGCGGCCTCCGAAGCGAAGCTGGTGCGCGACGGCTTCAAGCAGGGGGATCTCTGGTTCGACACCGGCGATCTGGTGCGCGATCAGGGTTGGCATCACATCGCTTTCGTGGATCGGCTCGGCGACACCTTCCGCTGGAAGGGGGAGAACGTCGCGACCACCGAGGTCGAGGGCGCGCTGACCCGGTCCGAGGCGATCTCGCAGGCCGTCGTCTACGGTGTAGATATCCCGGGCGCCGACGGCAAGGCGGGCATGGCGGCGGTGACCTTGGCCCCAGACGGGGACCTCGACGGCGCGGCACTCGCAGAACTGGTGTTCCGGCAACTGCCCGCCTACGCGGTCCCGCTGTTCGTGCGTGTGGTCCAGGAGCTCGAACAGACCTCCACCTTCAAGAGCCGCAAGGTGGAGCTGCGCAAACAGGGCTACACCCCCGACGACGACCAACCGCTCTACGTCCTCGCCGGCCGTGACAAGGGCTACGTTCCCTTCTATCCCGACTACCCGGACGAGGTAGCCGCAGGCCGCGCCCCCAAGAGCTGACCGAGACCGCTCGGCACAGGGGTCGGTACAGTCGGGGCATGTTCAGCGCCACCGTTTCACCGCTTCCGACCTTGTGCGGCAAGCCGGTGGCGACGGATCGGGCGCTGGTGATGGCGATCGTGAATCGCACGCCGGATTCGTTCTATGACCGGGGTGCCACGTTCACCGACGCCGCCGCGATGGACGCGGTCGTGCGCGCGGTGGACGAGGGCGCCGACCTGGTCGATATCGGCGGGGTGAAGGCCGGGCCGGGATCGCTGGTCGATGCCGAGGAGGAGGCCCGGCGGGTGCTTCCGTTCGTCGCCGCGATCCGCGCGAAGTTTCCGGAGCTACTGATCAGCATCGACACCTGGCGCGCCGAGGTGGCGCTGGCCGCCGTGCGCGAGGGCGCGGACCTGATCAACGACACCTGGGCGGGCGCCGATCCGGATCTGGTGCCCGTGGCGGCCGAGCAGGGCGTCGGCATCGTGTGCAGCCACACCGGCGGTGCGGTGCCGCGCACCCGGCCGCACCGGGTCCGCTACGCCGATATCCTGGCCGAAGTGACGGCCACCCTGGTGCGGGCGGCCGAGCACGCGGTCGCGGCCGGGGTGCGCGCGGATTCGATCCTGATCGATCCGACGCACGATTTCGGCAAGAACACCTATCACGGCCTGGAGTTGTTGCGCGGAGTGGACGTT
>NZ_BAFT02000005.1 GCF_000308475.2 Nocardia brasiliensis NBRC 14402
CGGCGCGCCGAGCTGGTGCTGGTGTGGCTCGACGGCGGCCTCGACGTCGACCGCGACGGTTTGATCGACCTGATCGCCGATTTCGCCATCGCCATGGTCATGCGCCTGCCCGACGTCGCCCAGCGCCTGTCCGGCGACTCCCCCGCCCCGTCCTGACGCGCGCTCCAACGCCGTGCGCGACGAATCCGCTGGCCACTGCGCCGGTGGATCGTCTACCCTCGACGCATGAACGCAGGCAGGCGATTTCCTTGCCCCGGGCCGACAGTCGGCTGCGGGGACAGCCGCGTGCGTAGCCGCACGTAGTTCCTGTGGCCGTCGCCGGTTCGGGGGTTGTACCGAAACCGACCGGCTACCAAGGAATTACCGATGCCTACCTATCTCAGCACCCCGGATCTGTCGCGCGCGCTGACGGTGCGCGACCTCAGCGACCCCGCCCAGGGCCCGCACGCCATGCAGCAACTGCTCGACGAACTCGTCGCGGCGCTCACCACGCCCGCCGGGCCGAGCGTGCGCATCGTGCGCAATTCGCCGATCGTCGCGGTCGCCGACAACTACGACAAGCTCGGCTACGACCCGGCCGATGTCACCCGCGACGCGCGCTACACCCGATACCTGAGCCCGACCGCCATGCTGCGCAGCCACACTACCGCCGATATCCCCGCCGCCCTGCGCAGCTATGCCGAAATACGCACCGAGACAGACGAATTGATCGTAGTGCCCGGTCTCGCCTACCGTCGTGACGTGGTGGATCGCAGCCATGTGGGCGAACCACACCAGGTGGATCTGTGGCGTCTGCGATCCCACCCGGACACCGGCGAAGCCGACCTGCAGCAGATGATCGCCAGGCTGGTGACCGCGGTGCTGCCCGGCGCGGTGTGGCGCACCACCCCCGCCGTGCACCCGTACACCGCGCTCGGCCGCCAGGTCGACGTCCGGCTCGCGGACGAATGGCTCGAACTCGCCGAATGCGGGCTCATCGCCGAGCACATCCTGGCCGGCGCCGGACTCGACCCGGGGCACTGGTCCGGTACCGCACTCGGGCTCGGCTTGGACCGAGCATTGATGCTGCGCAAGGGAATTCCCGATATCCGTTATCTGCGCTCGGCCGACCCGCGGATCGCCGAGCAGCTGCGAGACCTGGCACCGTGGCGCCCGGTCTCGATGCTGCCACCGATCCGGCGCGATCTGTCGGTGGTGATCGCGGACCACACCGACGACGAGACACTGGGCGATACGGTGCGAAAAGTGTTGCGCGACAGGCTCGACGACATCGAGTCGGTGCTCGTCACAGCGCGCACCCCGTGGGCCCGGCTGCCCGACTCGGCGCGCGAGCGCCTCGGCATCCGGCCCGGGCAGGCCAATGCCGTCGTACGACTCACCCTGCGGCCGCTCACCCGCACGCTCACCGACGAGCAGGCGAACGCGATCCGTAACGAGGTCTATCGAGCGATTCATATCGGACCGCACCTAGAACTCGCTTGAACAATAAAGAACCGTCCACCCCGATCGCCGATCCCGTACGGACGCAAACCATTCCGTATCCTCCCCACTTCACTGGGGAGGATCGGGCAGGCGGCACCGACTTAAAGTGAGGTTTGTCCCGCAACCGGAACATTCCGAGGAATTCCAATGTACAAGAAATTAGCCGCCGTCGGCGCCGCCCTATTTGCGTTCGCTTTGCCGATGTCCGGTTCCCCCGTTTCTGGGCAGCCCGGGTCCGACTGGCCGGGCGCCCCACCGGACAAGATCGTCATCGACGTGGTGACCGTCAACGGCACCGGTTGCCCCAAGGACACAGCGGCAGTGGCGGTTTCACCCGACAATACTGCCTTCACGGTGACCTACAGCGCGTACACCGCCCAGGTCGGTCCGGAGGCGAGTCCCACCGACTTCCGCAAGAATTGCCAGCTCAACCTGAAGGTGCACGTCCCGCAGGGCTTCACCTACGGAATCGCGCAGGCGGACTATCGCGGTTTCGCGAGTTTGCAAAAGGGTGCGACGGCACTGGAACGGGCCCGTTACTATTTCCAGGGAAATTCACCGACCGACTTCGTCGATCACACATTCAAAGGTCCGTTCGCCGATGACTGGCAAAAGACCGACACCACCGAGGTAGGCGCGATCGTCTATCTGCCGTGTGGCGAAACCCGGAACTTCAATATCAACACCCAATTGCGGGTGGACGCGGGCACTTCCGATCCGAAGAAGACCAGTTTCATCACGATGGACTCGACCGACGGTGCCATCAACACCACCTACCACTTCGCGTGGAAGGTGTGCCCCAAGCCCTGATCACTACTGCCTGACGCTGGAATCCCGTTGGTGACAACGGGATTCCCGCCATGTCGGCAGTCCGCGCCGAACCAGCGGCGTCGCCCTTGCGCCGACCGGACAGCCGGATGGGGCGAGGCTACGGCCTCGCCCCATCCTTCGGTCGCCCGGGTTACCGGTTGCGGTGGCTGTGCGAGCCGCCGAGACGTTTGGCCGCGGTCGGTTGGGCCGCGGCGCCCTTCTTGCCCGCCTCGCTGGCCCGTTTGGGGTCGTTGTCGAAGCTGCCGCTGCTCGCCTTCCCGCCCAGGCTGGCGATCTTGCGCTGCTGCGCTGCGTCCATGGCGGCAAAGCCGCGTGGGGCGTCGGCCATGCGTATCTCTCCTTGCCTCGGGTGTTCTTACGGACGGCCGGGGCCGTCCTTCAGGCGCTACCCGAGGTTCCGGCGAGCAAACACGACCGGCTCAGGTCTGCTGCTGGGCCACCAGCACCGGGGCGGGTTCCGCCCTGGTCACGGCCCTGCGGCCGGAGACGAAATACAACGCGACGAGCAGCACGCTGAACCACACATAGGTGTTGCCCACGACGTGTTGCCAAGCGGTCCACTGAGTTTCGCGATGTTCGCCGTCGGGCAGCCAGTTCTGCGGTCCGTACACGAAGATCGCGGTGATGATCGCGATCGTCACCCACCAGCCGATGGCCTGGCGCCGCGGCAACCTGGTGGCGGCGTAGCCGACGGCACCGAACAGCGCCGGGGCGATCCACACCCAGTGGTGCGACCATGAGATCGGCGACAGCAGCAGCGTGAACACCGCGTTGAGGCCGAGCGCCAGCGGCGGGAAATCGACCGCGCGCCGCATCGCCGCGACCACGAGCACCAGCAGCGCGGCGCCCAGCACCAGCCACAGAACGGTGAACGCGGGCTCGGGCACCTGCAGCCGGGCCAGTACCGCCTGGATCGACTGATTGGTGTGGAAGGCCGAACCGCTCAAGCCGGACACATTGCCCAGCCCGCCGAACCAGTACTTGGCCGAGTCGTGCGGCAACACCACGAACCCGAGGCCCGTCGCCGCGGCGCCGGTGATCGCCGCCGTGGCCGCCGACTTGTAGTCCCGGCGCACCAGGAAGTAGAGCACGAACGCGGCCGGGGTCAGCTTGATCGCGGCCGCGATGCCGATCAGCATGCCGCGCGGCCAGCGCGGCTTGTGGGCCAGGCAGTCGGCCGCGACCAGCGCCATGAGCAGCAGGTTCACCTGACCGAAGTCCAGGGTCGCGTGCACCGGTTCCAGCAGCAGGCCCAACGGTGTGGCGCACAGCGTCGCGAACAGCGCGAGCTTGCGCTGGCCTGCCGCGGGCCAGATCCGGCGCGCGACCAGGTACAGCGTCAGCGCCAGCGCGGCCACCGAGGACACGAAGAAGGTGAACGCAGCCGCGTGCCAGGGCAGCAGCGCGAACGGGCTCAGCGCTAGTGCGGCGAACGGCGGATAGATGAACGGCAGTCCCGCCCCGATCGTGGTCTGCGGCAGCTGGCCGTACATGTCCTTGCCGTGCCGTAGCGCGTCCACGCCCAACCGGTAGACCTGCAGGTCGATGAACCCGCCGGTGATCTCGTGGAACGGCCACACCGGCAGCAGCAGACAGAACGCGGAGAACCCGATGACGAGGGCCGGTGCCAGCCACACCACGACCCCGAGTCGACGGTGCTGTGCTTCCGGCTCAACGCGGGTGGTGACACTACTCATCCGCGGCGACTATACCGACCCGTGCGGCGCGGCACACCAGGTGGGAGGGGCTACCCACGAGTATTCGACCGGACTCGGCGTCGCAGCGCGCGCGACCGGGAACCGCGCGGGCGGTGGTAGTAATGAGCCCATGGGCGCTGACATGGATCCGGAACTCATCGAGCTCGCGACCAAGGTGTTCGATTTCGCCCGGCAGGGCGACGCGACGGCGCTGGCGACATACATAGATGCGGGAGTACCCGCGGACCTCACCAACGAAGCGGGCGACACGCTGCTCATGCTCGCCACCTACCACGGGCACCGCGCGGCCGTCGCGGCGCTGCTCGACCGCGACGCCGATCCGACGCGCGCCAACGACAAGGGGCAGACCCCGTTGGCGGGCGCGGTGTTCAAAGGGGAGACGGAGATCGTGCGGCTGCTGCTCGAATCCGGCGCCGACCCCGACGCGGGCACTCCGTCGGCGCGCGACGCCGCCGTGCTGTTCGGCAAGACCGACCTGATCGAGTTGTTCCGCGACTACTGAGCGGCCCCGGAATTTCGCGGTGCTCGGCCGGTGTTGTCAGGACGGAACCGACGAACCGGAGGCGAACGACGTGGCACAGAACAGCTTCAACGAACAGGTCATCGAGGAGTTCCGCGCGAACGCGGGCAAGGTCGGGGGCATGTTCGAGGGCGCGCACATGGTCTTGATCACCACGACCGGCGCGAAGTCCGGCCGGCAGATCACCAGCCCGCTGGTCTTCCTGCCCGACGGCGAGCGGGTGGTGCTCATCGCGTCCAACGGCGGCGCGGACAAGCACCCGGCGTGGTATTTCAATCTGCGCGCGAACCCCGAGCTGACCGTGGAGATCGGCACCGAGCGCTACGAGGCGAAGGCCGAGGAGGTCACCGGGGCCGAACGCGACGCGCTGTACGCCAGGATGGTCGAGATCATGCCGGGCTTCGGGGAGTACCAGGAGAAGACGTCGCGGCGCATCCCGGTGTTCGCGGTGTATCGCAAGCAGGCCTGAGCGCTGGGTCCTGGCTAGCCGCGGGCACGCACCGCGGCGACGGCCTTACGCGCCGCCACCAGCACCGGATCCCAGACCGGGGAGAACGGCGGCGCGTAACCGAGGTCGAGCGCGGTCATCTGCTCGACGGTCATCCGGGCGGTGAGCGCGACGGCGGCGATGTCGACGCGCTTGCCCGCACCTTCCCGGCCGACGATCTGCACGCCGAGCAGCCGGCCCGTGTGCCGTTCGGCGAGCATCTTCACCGTCATCGCCGCGGCGTCGGGGTAATAGCCTGCGCGGCTGGTGGATTCGATGGTGACCGTGACGTATTGCAGTCCAGCGGCCTGAGCGTCCTTCTCGCGTAACCCTGTTCGGGCCACCTCGAGGTCGCAGACCTTGCTCACCGCGGTGCCGACGACTCCGGGGAACGTCGCGTAGCCCCCGCCGACGCCCGCGCCGATGATCTGACCGTGTTTGTTGGCGTGCGTGCCCAGGGCGATATGCCGTTCCCGGCCCGACACCAGGTCGAGCACCTCGACGCAATCGCCGCCCGCCCAGACGTTTTCGTGACCGCGCACCCGCATGGCCAGATCGGTCAGCAGCCCGCCGTGCTCACCGAGCGGTAAACCGGCGGCACGCGCCAGCCCCGTGTCGGGGCGCACCCCGATGCCGAGCACCACCACATCCGCCGGGTATTCCGCGCCGTCGGCCACCACCGCGCGGGCGCGCCCGTGCTCGTCGGTCAGTACCTCGGTCACGTCGGCCTTACTGACCACCGTGATCCCCATGCCGCACATGGCTTCCCGGACCAGCGCGCCCATGTCCGGATCCATGGTCGCCATCGGCTCGGGGCCGCGATGCAGCATCGTCACGTCGTAGCCGCGCTGAATCAGCGCCTCGGCCATCTCGACGCCGATATAGCCCGCGCCGACCACCACCGCGCGTTTGCCCGTCGTGGTCTCGAGCGTATCGATCAGCGCCTGTCCGTCGTCGAGCGTCTGCACACCGTGCACCCCGGCGGCGTCGATGCCGGGCAACGGCGGCCGGATCGGGCGGGCGCCGGTGGCGAGCACCAGTTTGTCGTAGTCCGTCCAGGATTCGTCGTCCGAGTCGAGCGCCCGGGCGCGCACCCGGCGGCCCTCGAGATCGAGCTCGATCACCTCGGTGCGCAGCCGCAGGTCGATGCCGCGGGTTCGATGCTCTTCGGGCGTGCGGGCGATCAGGGCGTCGCGGTCGAGCACGTCGCCGCCCACCCAGTACGGGATGCCGCACGCGGAGAACGAGGTGAACCGGCCGCGCTCGAAGACGACGATCTCCAGTTCGCCCGCCGAACGCAGCCTGCGGGCCTGCGAAGCCGCCGACATGCCCGCCGCGTCACCACCGATGACCACCAGTCGCTCCGTCATACCGCCCACGCTACGGCGGCGAACCGCCCGGCAGGCGGCGGGGGTCGGCGCGATTTGCCGCGGAATTCCTGGTTGCCGTGCGGTTGACCATCGATTACTTCACACTGATCTTCTGGCAAACGCTGTGTGAGGGCAGCGTTTACACCCTGGAGCAGTACATGAGCGATAGCACGCCACCACCTTCCGATGATGAACGCCGGCTCGCCGAGCTCGGCTACAAACAGGAATTGGCGCGATCCTGGTCCGGATTCTCGAACTTCGCCATCAGCTTCACCATCGTCTCCATCCTGACCGGTGGATTGGCCAGTTACGGAATAGGTTTGGCCAACGGCGGGCCGATCACCATGGCGTGGGGCTGGCCGCTGGTCTCGATCATGGTGCTGTTCGTGGGCATGGCGATGGCGGAACTGGCCTCGGCCTATCCCACCTCCGGCGGCCTGTACTGGTGGGCATCGCAGCTCGGCGGGCCGGTGTGGGGCTGGTTCACCGGCTGGTTCAATTTGATCGGCCAGATCGCGGTGACCGCGGCGATCGACTACGGCGCGGCGATCTTCACGACGGTCGTGCTCAATGTGATCGGCATCGATATCGGCACCGACCGTACCGCGATCTTCCTGGTCTTCGTCGTCATTCTGGTGTTGCACGCGATACTCAACGCGATCGGTCCGCATCTGTCCGCGGTGATCAACAATATTTCCGCGTGGTGGCACGTCGGCGGCGTCGCGATATTCGTCCTGGTGCTCGCGTTCGGCGCGGAACAGCACCAGAGCGTCGGCTTCGTGTTCACCGAAACGGTGGACAACAGCGCGGTCGGCTTCGGCGGCGTGGCGTTCAGTTTCCTGCTCGGCCTGCTGCACGCCCAGTACACCTTCACCGGATACGACGCGTCCGCGCACATGTCCGAGGAAACCCACGACGCGTCCCGGATGGCGGCGAAGGGCATCATCAACACCATCGTGGTGTCGGCGATCGCGGGCTATCTGCTGATCATGGCGGTGACGTTCGCGATCCCGAATCTGGACGACGCGCTGGACCCGGCGAAGAACAGCGGCTACCCGGTGATCTACATCCTGGAGAATTCGCTGAACTCCTTCTGGTCCGGGTTGCTGCTGATCATCGCGGCGATCGCACAGCTGTTCTGCGGCTACGCCTCGGTCACCTCGGCCTCGCGGATGCTGTTCGCGTTCGCCCGCGACGGGGCGGTGCCGGGTTCGGCGCTGTGGTCGAAACTTTCGGCGCGCAAGGTGCCGGTGAACGCGGTGCTCTTCATTTCCACGTTCGCTTTCGTACTGCTGATCCCCTCGATGCTGGTACCGGCCGAGAACGCGCCGACCGCCTACGCGGCCGCCACCTCGGTCGCGACCATCGGCCTGTACATCGCGTACGGCATTCCGATCCTGTTGCGCCAACTGAACGGCGCCAGATTCCGCACCGGCCCATGGCAATTGGGCCGCTGGTATCGGCCGGTCGGCATCGTCGCGCTGCTGTGGATCGTCGCGATCAGTTTGCTGTTCATCCTGCCGATGGACGATCGAGGCTATCCCTGGAACAGCGAGTTCACCTGGAATACCGTCAATTACGCGCCGATCGCGTTGGCCGGCGTGGTCGGCGCGATCGGAATCTGGTGGTTCGTTTCGGCGCGCACCTGGTTCACCGGCCCGAAACGCACCGTCGAGCAGGCCCCCGACGACGAGGCACCCGTCAACGCGTAATTTGTCGGTGCCGGTCGCTATGTTCGTCGGCATGGAAAGGATCGACCTGGAGTGCGGGGCTGCGAACGGTCGGATCGTGTTTCCGGGCAACCCGTGGCCCGCCGGGCATGCCGTCGAGGAATTCGCGTGGACCGGGCGGCTCGATCGCGCCGGTAATCTGTGGTTCGACTTTCATCTCCGGTCGGCGGATTACGCGGCCGAGGGGCTGCCCGAGCACCCCGCGGGCGCGCCGGACTGGTCCTCGCCGGTGGTGTGGGCGAACTACCACCGGTGCACCCTGTCGTCCACCTATTGGGGCGAGGACGACGGCACCGGCTTTCTCGCGGCGACGCCGGGCAAACTTTTCCAGTTGAAAGCCGCTGCGCCGCAACGGCTCACCGCCGACCCGTTACCGTTACGGGAAATCGACGAACTCGAGTATCTGGCCTTCAACATCTACCTGCTCGGCCACGATTCGGTGGCCGATCAGGAGGTGCTGTTCACCCGCCGCGCGGACGGCGCGCACGATATCGAATGGTGCGGCCGGATCGCGCTGAGTTACGCGGACGATCACGAATTCCGCCACCGATTCCAAGTGCGCACGACCGCCGCGCTCCAATACATCCGCTACCCCAACACCCTCACCACCGAGCAGGCACACCAGCGGCTGCGCGCTGTGCTGGACGCGCCCGAACTGTTCGAGACCGGGCTGGTCGAGGGCCAACCCGCGTGGGTGCCGAAGCGGCGCTGACTACTGGGTGGTCGCGTGACTCGGGAGCACGCAGGCGGTGTCCAGGCCGAGCACCCGGTTGAGCCGACCGAAGGCCAGCCAGGACCCGATGCTCATGCTGAGTTCCACCACCTCGGCCTGGCTGTATTCGGCGAACATCCGCGTCCAGAATTCGTCGTCGATGCTGTGGTGGTCCAGGGCGTAGCGCTCGGCGTATTCGGCGGCGAGCCTGGTGCGTTCGTCGAACGCCTCGGTGGTACGCCACTCGGTGACGGCGTCGGCGAACTCGGGTTCCACCTTTTTGCCGTCCCGCTCGGTGCGCCAGTCCTGGCAGAACAGGCAGCCGTTGAGCTGGGCGATCCGCAGGCGCGCGGCCTCGAATTCGCGCAGCCCGAGGGTGCTGTGCGAATACACCGCCAGCGAGAATTGCGATGCGGCGACACCGATCCCGGGCACCATTTCGCCCCAGACGTAACCGATCGGGTCCTTGCCCTCGGGGATATCGACGATCATGGGTATTTCCTTCCGAGTTTGCCGACCGCGGGACGCAGCGGGATATCGAGTGCGTCGTAGAGTCCTGGGCCCGCTTCGACGAGCCAATCGATCGCGCTCACCAAACGCCCTACCGCCGTGGCGTTTCCGCCCGCCGAGCGGTTGCCGTTCTCGTCGCTCGCCTCGACGGTGACCTCGATGCGCGGCTGCCCCTCGATGATGACCCGGTGCGCGCCGTCACCGTCGGCCGGGGCGGGCCAGTCCGGCGCGCAGGACGGATGGATACGGGTGACGTGCTCGACCACGATGCGGGGCGCGCCGTCGACGATGCCCTGCACCTCGAACCGCACCGCGCCCTGCGTGCCCGCCGCGAACTCGCCCATCGACCGGGTGCTGATCGTGGCGTCCAGCGCGCGGCGATCCAGGGTCTCGCGGATCTCGTCCAACTCGACACCCAGCGCCCGGGCCATCAAACGAATCTGCCCGCCCCACACCATGGTCGGCACGCTCGGCGCGAGCATCGGCGGCTGATAGTCCATCGGCTGGCCCATACCGACCAGGTAGCGGACCGAATCGGGCTGGTCGTAGGTGGAGTAGTCGAAGATCTCCTGGCATCGGATCACCTCGACCGTGCTGCCGAGCCCGCTGATCAGCAGCGGCAGCACATCGTTGCCCCAGCCCGGATCGACACCGGACACGAACAGCGCACCGCCGCCTTCCGCGATCGCCGCCAGCACCGGCTCGCGGATCTCGGCCGGTGCGTTGCGCGGGTCGTAGAGCGCGTACAGCGCCGGGGTGACGACGACCGCGCCCGCGCGCAGCGCGCGGACGATATCGGCGAGCGCCGCATCGGGCCGGATATCGCCGGAGGCCGCGTACACGATCGCGCGCGGACTCGCGGCCAGCACCGCGTCCACGTCATCGGTGGCGGCGACACCGAGCGAGTAGTCGAGCCCGCTCAACTCCCCCGCGTCGCGCCCGACTTTGTCCGGATTGTGGACGAGCACACTCGTGAGTTCCAGCGCCGGATGCGCCTCGACGGCCCGAATGGCCGCTCGGCCGACATTGCCGGTGCCCCACACCGCCGTGGAGATCATGCGGCGAGCGTAGCAAGCGCTTGGTCGGTTCACGTCGATATCGCGAACCTGGTAGGCTGACGTCATCTTCGGAGCAAGCGTGACGTTTCCGCGCTCCAACCCCCTTTTCGAAGCATCCCGGAGTTATCTGTAACCGACGGTTACAGATAACTGTGCTTACGCTGCGGGCTGCGGCGGGCAGTCGGTGCCGAGTGGTCCGCCCCGCAACGCCGCATCGATCAACTGCTGCATCGCCAGATCGATCGGCTCGTCCGCGTGCGACACCGCGCGGCCCGGACAGAACGCCTGCACACTGACGTTGACCGCGCCGGGCAGCGGCTCGCGTTCCTCCCCCGCATCGGTGCTGAACAGGTGATAGGCGGGCAGGCCCGGCGGCAGCGCCGGTTCGGTGTTGAGCCGGGTGAGGAATTCCGAGCCGGGCACCAGATCGCGGCATCCCGCGGCCCACGCACAGGCGACGCCGAGATACGTGCCGTACTCCGAGGTGCCGTAGTCGACGTAGGTGCCGACCTGCGCCCGCCCGTCGAGGAACTTGACGAAATGACGTTGCGCGAGCCCGCCCATCGAGTGCCCGACCAGGTCGACTCGAGCGGCACCGGTCTCGCGCCGGATCGCGGCGACCCGGTCCGCGACCGCCTGCGCGGAATCCGTGATCGCGGCGGTCCCCGTCGGATCACCCAGGAGCAGCATCGAGTACGCGGCATAGCCGCGCGCTCCGAGCCAGGCCCGCAACGTCTCGATCTTGCCCGCGTCGGCGGCGAAACCGCCGAGCACGAGCACCGGACGCGCGGGCGCCGGCACGGCGCCGGCCGGAACCACGCCGAACCCCATTGCCACGCAACACAACACCACGGCCCACCGGGTCACCCGGACCAGCATGCGCACTCCCTTCGGTCGGAAAAGCCCAGGACTTTCGCCTGCACCCTACGTCGAGGTTCCAGTCGCACACCCGCCCCGAGTTCCAATGGCGCGATACTGCCTTTTCGACTCGGACACCCCCGCGAAACTCTGGGAATGCCGCCCCAGGCCCAGGTAGCGTAGGCCTTGCCGCCAAATAATTCCGCCAAAGCGAGAGGGCTGGCCATGGGGTCCGAACCAACTGCACTCGGCTATCTGCGCCGCGACGTGTCGGGTGCGCAACGGACATGGGACGCGTCCCAGATCCGTAACCTGGCCAAACGTCTCGGCTACCACCTGCTCACCACCGTGGAATACGACGCCACCACCGAAGACCCGATCGGCCGGCTGATCTCCATGGTCGACGCGCACGGGCTCGAAGCACTCATCACTCCCACGCTCGACCACCTCGAAGGTACGGCCGAGCCGCTGGTCAACAGCTGCGACATCATCACCGCGCGGCCCGAACACACCTACGCCCGCTGGGCTATCCCGCAGTACGACACCGGCGCGTGAATCAGCTCGCGACGCCGGTGTGCACGTGCAAGAGGGCCGCCGCCTGCTCGACGATGAGATGGTCGAGCGGAAAGTAGCCCTGCCGCGGCTCGGGATCGGACCGGCTACGCGCCGCCTCGGGTGTGGTCGCAGATAGCAGCCCCCAGCTGGAAGTACGGCTCTGCAAAAAGCTCTCGTGGGTGTCCGGTGCCGGTTCCGCGAGACCGAGCACCGCGCTGCTGCCCAGACTGCCGATGATGCAGGCGTACTGCTCGTCCTCGAGCAAGGACCCGACGATCGCACCGGCGCACGCATAGCCCGGCAACTCCGCCCGCGCGGACGCGCGCACTTGATGCTGCCGCAGGTGCAGGTTGTGCGCGAAGACGAGCGTCGGACCCCGGCGCGCCTCGATATCGCGGATCTCCAACAGGTTCTGGGCCATGAGCGCGTCCCGGGTGGCGAGCAGCAGGGTGATCCGCTCGTCCGTGGCCAACCGCCGCGCGGCGGCACGGTGATAGCGGAGCAGGCCGATACCGGCGTCGAGATATGCTGCGGCCCTGCGCCATTCGGCGCGCGAGGACGCCGCGATCAGGTCCGACGCACGTTTACGCAGGGCGAGTGCCATATCGTCGGCGAGCAACCGCAGGCGATCGGCCGCCGCGGTGGCACCGGGCGACTCGGCGGGGTCGAGTACCGCCGCCGAGCGGCTCCAGCGTTCGTCCGGGCCGAGCAGATCGCTGAAATCCAGATCGAGCCGCAGGTAGTCCCGGGCGTACTCGAGATAGCGGCGCGGGCTCGGCGCACTGTAGTTCTCGCTCGGTGTGTCGAAACCGTGGAACGAGAGCTGTTGCGCGGGCGGACGGTCCCGGTTGTAGTCGCGCAACCACCCGACCAACTTCCGGTTGGCGTCCAGCGCACCGAAGCCGTGCGAGAAGCCTTGATCCAGCGCGCTATCGAGGGTGCCGCTGCCCGCTCGCACGAAATCGTCGACCGCGAAGGCGGCCACCCGATCGGTTTCCAGCACGATCGAGCGGAAACCCAGCTCGACCAGTTGCGCGAACAGTTCGTTGCGGATCAGCGCGAAAGCCGGTTCCTGATGGGTCGGCTCACCCAGGCCGAGCAGTTCACACGCGGGTGGTACGAAGTCACGAATTTCCTGCGTCATGTGGATCAATCGTATCTTTGAAACACCGGTTGAGGCTTCGGCGCTATCAGCCGATAGATCGAACGGTAAAGTCTCAAAGACGATGAGAACCTTGCGTCCCGCCGACCTCGCTCGCGAACACGGACTGTCCACCCAGGCGATCCGCAACTACGAGCAGGACGGGTTCCTCCCGCCCGCGGCGCGCAGCCCCAGCGGCTACCGGATCTACACCGAGGTGCACGCCGCCGCGCTGCGCGCCTACCTCGCCCTGCTCCCCGCCTACGGGCACGCGCTCGGCGGGCAGATCATGCGCGCACTGCACGACGGCGACCTGGACAAGGTCCTGCGCACCATCGATCGGGGCCACAGCCAGTTGCTCCGCGACCGGGAAACCCTCGACACGGTAAGGAAATCCGTCGCACACCTGACCGCGGCACCCACCGGCTCGACGATGCCCGACGACCGTGCGTCCCGCACCATCGGCGAACTGGCGCACCGCATCCGGGTCACCCCGGCGACGTTGCGCAAGTGGGAAGCTGCCGGGATCCTCGTCCCGGCCCGCGACCGAGCCACCGGCTACCGCCGCTACCACGCGAGCGACACCCGGGACGCCGAACTCGCCCACCTGCTCCGACGCGGCGGTTATCCACTGCAGCACATCGCCACGGTGCTGCAACAGGTCCGGACGGCCGGCGGCACCACCGCTCTGGCCGACGCCCTCGACGACTGGCAACACAAACTCACCACCCAGGGCCTGGCCATGCTCGACGCCGCCGCCCAACTCAGCCACTACCGTCACTTACTCGAACACGCTGCGCCAGAACAACTCCCGGTCTAGCGCTCCGGGATGACCGCATATCGCACCGAAGGCGAGCAACCGCGCCCCGCGCCACTGCAAGCGGCTTGAGCAGCGGGGAAACGGATAGCGGAAACAGGTCCGGTATCAGTCGACCACCGGCGGTTTTTGTCCAGCCTGGCCGTGAGCGGACAGCCGTGTCTGTGGCTGCCGCGTCATTCCTGTGCAGTCGGTGCGATGCCGAAGGGGTTGTCGATGATGTAGCGGTAACGACCGTCCGCGCCACGGCGCACGATATCGGTGGAGGTGCCCTCGATTTTCACCGGCTTGCCGTTCGATCCGACGCCGTCGAGATACCAGTCGTAGATCAGCACCGCGGTGTCGTCGGCGCTGTAGATGTGCCGGATCCGGCGCTGTGCCATGGGCACGCCGAGGGCAAGGAATTCCTCCATCGCCCTGCGAATCCCCGCACCCCGCACCGGATTCCCGGGCGCGGGCATGAATATCGCGTCGTCCTCGTACAGTTCCATGCATGCCTCGATGTCGCCGCTGTTGTAGCGGTCGAGGAACACCTGCGGGAAATCCTCGGCTCGATCCGGAAGCGGTGGAACCTGCGCTGTGGACTGCTGCTTGCCCATCGGGATCTCCTTCCGCGCTGGGGTCGTTTCGATCAAACGGCGAGGGGCCGATAGTTGAAATTTCACTCAGTCTGAATGTTAGCCGAGACGCTGCTGACCGGCGCGTGATGATGGTCTCGCCTCGACCACACACACTGGAACTGCCGATATATCGCAGAGACTACGACATTCCGGATAGTTTGTCGGTCGTTTGCCGGGCTCACTGCGCGCTCGATGCGCCCGAAACCGACCGGGGACACCGGCGCGGTCGTGTCAACCGGGTCCGGCACGGTCGGCTACGGCTGGGCGGGTCCTGAGGAGGGGCGGACTGTTTCGCTGAGGTTTTGCGGGCAAACGTCCGGTTTTCGGGTGGGGGCGGGGATACCATGCGCAGATGGCGCACCCCGCCCCGCCGGTTTCGGGGGCGACGGTCGCATCGGACCGTCCGCCCGCACACTCGCGCGGCACCGGGGTGGCCGCGGTGGTGGAGCGCTTCGCCGACGCCTGGCGCGACAGCGAGGAGCCGCCGGACCTGCGGGCGTATCTGCCCGACTCGCCCGCCATCCGGCGGGTGTCGCTGATCGAATTGATCAAGGTCGATCTCGCCCAGCGCTGGGGCCGGGGCACCGCGCCGAAACGGCTCGCGGAATACGTCGACGAGCTGCCCGAGTTGCGCACCTGGCCGCTGCCGCCGGACCTCATCTACGAGGAGTTCCACGTCCGGCGCCGCGCGGGCACCTCGGTCCAGGTGACCGAGTACACCGCGGCGTATCCCGAACAGGCCGAGCAGCTTTCGGAAATGCTGGCGACCGACGACTATCACAGCACGCTGATGTCGGCGGCCGAGCCGGTGCGACTGGACGACTTGGCGGCCGGGCAGCAGATCGACGACTTCGACCTGATGACGGGACTCGGCCGAGGCGCGTTCGCGCGGGTCTTCCTGGCCCGGCAGCGGTCGATGCAGCGACTGGTCGCGGTGAAGATCTCCCGCGACAAAGGCACCGAGCCACAGACTTTGGCGCAGCTGGACCACGACTACATCGTGCGCGTGTTCGACCAGCGGGTATTGCAGAGCCGCAAACTGCGCCTGTTGTACATGCAGTACGTGCCGGGCGGCACCCTGTTCACCGTGCTCGAACGGGTGCGGGCGACACCGCCCGACCAGCGCACCGGGGCGCTGCTCGTCGAGGTGGTCGACGCGGTGCTGGCAAGCAAGGGCGAGATCAGGCCGAGTGAATCACCGTTGCGCGCGGAACTGACCGCCCTGTCCTGGCCGGAGACCATCGCCTGGCTGGGCCGCCGGTTGGCCGAGGCGCTCGACTACGCGGGCAAAGCCGGTGTGCTGCACCGTGATATCAAACCCGCGAACGTGTTGCTCACCGCCGACGGCGTGCCCAAGCTGGCCGATTTCAACATCAGCTTCAGCGGCAACGTCTCCGGGGACAGCCCGGTCGCCTATTTCGGCGGCTCGCTCGCCTACATGTCGCCCGAGCAACTCGCCGCCGTCCATCCGGATCGGCCCGACACGGCCGAAGATCTCGACACCAGAAGCGATCTCTACGCGCTGGCCGTGCTGCTCTGGGAATTGCTCACCGGCCGAAAGCCTTTCGACGACGACGGGGTGACCGGTGGCGATCGCACGGCGTTGGACGGCATGCTCGAACGGCGGTCGGGCAGCCCGAAAGCCTTGCCGTATCAGGATCTTCCCGCCGATTGCCCGGCCGCCCTGCGCCGGGTCCTGGTCCGCGCGCTCGAACCCGACCCGGACAAACGCTGGCCGAGCGGCGCGGACATGGCCCAGCAGCTGGAGGTCTGTCTCGACGCGCGGGCCCGCGACCTCGTCGACCCGCCGCCCGGCAGTTGGCGGCTGCGGGCCCGGCTGCTCATGCACCCGATCATGGCGCTGGCCATCGCCGTGCCGAACGCGCTGGCCATCTGGTACAGCTACCACCACAACCGCACGCTCATCATCGGCAAGCTGGACGCGCCCGCGCAGCATCGCTTCGACCAGATCGCAGTGACCACCTACGCCCTGTGCTTTCTCATCGGTTTCGTCGTCACCAATGTGCTGCTGGCCGGGCTGTGGCGGATCTCGCGTGGCTTGCGCCACGGGCAGAACTACGACGCGCGCACGCTCGCCCGGGCGCGCTCGGACACCCTGCTGCTCGGCAAACGCAATGTGCTGACCTGTTTCGCGCTGTGGGTGATCGCGGGCGTCGTCGTCCCGGTGTCGGTGCAGGCCACGGGAAATCACCTCACGGCCGAGTCGTACGTGCACTTCTTCCTCACGCAGATCGTCTGTGGCGCCATCGCCATGGCCTACCCGTATTTCATGGTCAACTTCTACGCGGTGCGCTCGCTGTACCCGATGTTCCTGCCGCACGGCGGGCTCGGCGGCGCGGACGGCCGCCGCCTGCGTCAGCTCGACCGGCGCAGCACCTACTTCCTGGCGATCGCCGCCGCGGTACCGCTGCTCGGCGTCGCGGGCGCGACTTTCATTCCGGGCGAAGACATTCCGTCGGTCATCGTGCCGCTGCGCGTGCTGTGCGTCGGCAGCGCACTCGCCTTCATCGGCGTCTACTGGCTGTTCCGCATGCTGGAGCAAGACTTGGCGGCGCTGGAGCGCATCGTCGCCCGCCGGGATTGAAATGCCGGACGTCGCCGGGCAAAATCGTTCCCGTGTCGCGTGCCGGCGCCGGGTGGACGGCGAACCGCATGGAGGCACCGTGATCGAGGAGACCGCCATGCGTCCACCTGCGCGTTCCCGCTGAACGCCCGCGCCCGCTCGCACCCAGCTCTCGTCCCCGGCCGGATGTCGTCCGGAGATCACCGGGGCCTCCTCGACAAGGATCACCCATGTCTCGACCCACCCCTGCGCGCGATCTCGACCGGGCCCGCTCGCTCGGCCGTGAACTGCGTGCCGTCCACGATCAGCTACGCACCGAACTCGCCCGTGCGCGAGCCGAATTCGACAACCCGGCAGGCGGATCAGCCACGCCGAGGTCATTGCGCACCCATTGCGCGGCGTTCTGTGTGGCGCTGACGCGCCACCATACCGGTGAGGACATCGCGGCCTTTCCGTTGCTCGCCGCACAATTTCCGGAACTCGCGCCGGTGCTGTCGGAACTACAAGCCGACCACGGGCTCGTCGCCGACATCGTGCGCAGGCTGGACGGGTTGCTGAACGCCGCGGCGAACCGCGGCACCGTGCGCCGTGAGCTGGACGGACTCGCCGCGATCCTGGAATCCCACTTCCACTGGGAGGAACGGCGACTGGTGCAGGCGCTGGACGCGCTGGATCGGGGCGACCGAACAACCGATGAACTGCTCGGTATCGATGCACCCCGGTGACGTTGCGGGCCGGCCTCGGATTGCTGCGCCATTCCCGGCGGGTCCGGGTACGGTATATCCGCCGCAACAGCACAGCGACGGCACGGCCGCATTCGGCGGAAAGGCGGACAGCACATGAACGAGACGTATTCGTCATGGGCTGGGCGGAATTCACCCGAGGACCTACCGCTGGCCGATCGCTATCAGAGCGCGGAGCCCATCGTGCTGCGCGGTAGCAAGATCTATCCGATGTACACCGAGCAGGTCGGCCCCGCGCCGACCGCGGTCACGCTGACGCTGCTGTCCGCCGCGCCGCCGCCGGGGTTGCGCGGGCTCGGGATGGGCGTGTCCGTGGTGAACGGGTACGTCGCGTTGAACGGGCGGCGGCTGGCCGGCGTCGATGTCTGGTCCGACGCGCTCGTCGGCGGCATCACCTTCGATATCGTCGGCACCGGCTCCGGCACCCTGGTCACCTTGACCCCGGTCTGGGTCGACGCCTTCGGCGAGCAGAAGTCCTGGGTCGGCAACTACGGCATCGTCATCGAAACCACGCCCGACGATCGAATCGTGCTGTGGTGCAGCATCGGCGAGGGACCCGCCAATTTCGCCAACCTCGTACTCGAGGTGCAGAGCGCGCCCATCGCCCAGTACGGCGGCGACTCGGTGCCCGCCTCGCCCACCGACACCGCCCCCACCCGCCCACTGCGGTCGATGCCCACCCCGCCCTCGGGCGAACTCCCCGCCATCCCCGCACACGCCCCAGACCCCGGCTCCATCCAATCGGTCCGCCCGCCCGCCCCCAACGGTCAAGGCCGGACCCCCGCCGAATCCGGCTCTGCCCGCGCCGCCCGGACCAACCCGCCGAGCGCCCCCACTCCGGCCACGCAACCATTCACAGCGCCCCAGGCGGGAAAAGACCCCTTCACGCCCCCACCACTCGCCGAACCCTCGACCGCAAGCCTCGGCCAGGCCCCGCAGTCCGCCGAACCCGCGACCGCAAATCCCCGCCTCCAAGCCCCGCAGTCCGCCGAACTCGTCACCGGAAGCAACCGCCTGCAACCCCCGCCCCTCACTGAGCCCGCGGCCGCGAGCCCCCGGCTGCAGGCCCCGCAGTCCACCGAGCCCGCGACCGCGAACAACCGCCTCCAACCCCCACCGCTCGCCGAGCCACCGGCCGGAAACAGCCCGCCTCCGCGGTTGCCCCACCCCGACGAACTGGTGTGGAACACCTCGTCGAGCCGACAGACGCACGCGGGCGAGTTCCCCGGAAGTGTTCCGCCCACCCGCCCCTACACCGAGGCACCAGCCGGAAACGGCTCACCCGCGCCGTCGCACACCGAAGCACCTGCCGGAAACAGCGCTGCATCCCAGCAGTCCCACGCGCCCGGAATGCCCGAAACCCACTCTCCCGCTGAGCAGTTGCGCGCTGAGGGCTTCGCCGGAAGCCGATCACTCGCCCAGCAACTCCACGCCGAGGGGCTGGCCGCGAACAACTCGACCGCTCCGCCACCCCGCACCGACCGACCGCCGGCAAACGACACGTCCGCCGAGCAATGGCCCGCCGGAAGCTCCACCGGAACCGGCGCTCCGGCACCACAGCCGTGGGCCGACAGTTCCAACGGAGTAAGCGATCCTGCCTGCCAACCCCCGCCCGACGGCTTGGCCTGGAACTCCTCGCCCGGCCAGCAGGCGCGCGCAGCGGACCACACTCCACTCGTCCGACCCGGCACCGAGGGTCCGGCCGAAAGCGGCTTCCCCGCACCGCAGCAGCGAGCCGAAGGCTCCCTCGGCAACGGCTTCGCAGGCTTTGTGGGGTCGACCGGAAACGGTTCGCCCGCATCACAGATGAGTGCCGAAGGTCCCACCGGAAACAGCAGTCCTCCGCAGCAACCTCAGCCCGGCGGATCGGCGTGGAACACAACGCCCGGCCAGCAGGCGCGCGCAGCGGAACCCTCTGGAAACGGGTCGCTCGCACCGGCGCGCTCCGAAGGCCTCATCGGAAACAGCTTCCCGTCGCGGCGCATTCAGCCCGACGACTCGGCCGGGAATGGTCCACCCGTACAGCAGCAGCGCGACGCAGACCCCACCGGTCAGAGCTTCGGTGACCGGCAAGCACAGGCCGAACGAGCGGCCGAGCCCGCCGCAGAGCAGATGCCCGCGACAGAGCATCCCGGGGGCAGTTCCTTTGCGCGGCAGGCGCACGCGGACGGAACCCTGCGGAACGGGCAGTTGCCGCCGAGTCCGCCGCTGTCGCGGGCGGCGCAGGCGCACCGGGACGGGCAGGCACGCAACAACGCGCAGCCGGCGAGCCCGCAGGCGACTCCGGAGGGCCGGGTTTCGCCGGGTAGGCCCGCGGCTCCGGCACCGGCTGAACCACAGACCGCGCCGCCGCCGAGCCCACCTCCCCCGCCGGTCGACGCAGTCACCGTGGACACCGGCTATCGGGCCGCCCTGTACGACCTGGGCGTCGCCATGTACAGCCGCGGTGAAGAGGACCAGGCGTGCGGCTTGTGGGCGCAGGCCGCCGAGGCCGGTCATCCGGGTGCCGCCTACGACCTGGGTGTCGTCCGGTTCCGGCGCGGCGATCTCGAGGACGCGGAGCGCTGGTGGCGCACCGCCGCGGATCGGCGTGAGCCGCGCGCGATGGCAGGGTTGGCCGAACTGCTCGACCGGCAAGGCAATTACGCGGAGGCGCGGGTCTGGCGCGCGTGTGCCGACGAGGAACGTTCGACGAACGCCTGATCAGTCGCCCGACCGGCCGCCCCGCAGTTGCGCACGTGCGGCCATCAGCGCGAAGCCGAGCAGATTGAGCCCGCGCCACTGCGCGGGATCTTCGGCCCGCGGATCGTCGGCGGCCAGCCCGATCCCCCACACCCGGTCCACCGGACTGGCCTCCACCAGCACCCGATCCCCGGTGCCCAGCAGGTACGCGGCGAGTTCGGCGTGCTGTCCGAATTTTGCGACGTTCCCGCGCACCACGGTCTCGAACCGGTGCGCACTCCACACGCCGCTGTTGAATCCGCGCACCTGCCTGCCGAGCTCTTTCGCCGCTTTCGGGGTGGGCGCGGCCAGCACGCGGGCGGCGTTCTCGGTGTCCCCGAACAGCACCGCTTTGCCCCACATCATGTAGTGCTCGGCGGACTCGAAATGCGCACCGCCCAAGGTGAATCGCACCGGCCACCATTGACTCAGGCAGCCGGGACCGAGCCGCCCGTCCCGCTCCGGCTGATGCCCCCAGAACCACAGGTAGTCCACCTTTTCCCCGGCCGCCGTCGCGCTGACCAGGTCTCCCACCGACCGCAGATCCATGATCGAAAGTGTGCCCTACGCATAAGGTCCGAGTGGTGAACAGACACATCTCGTTCGTGCGACTGCACAATTTCCGCGATCTCGGCGGCTATCCGACCCGGGACGGCCGGATCGTGCGGTGGCGGCGCCTGTTTCGCTCCGATTCGCTCGGCAAGTTGCAGGGCGCGGACTGGCAGCGGTTCCTGGAGCTGGGCATCGGCACCGTCATCGACCTGCGCTATCCCTGGGAGATAGAGGCCAAAGGCCGTATCCCGGAACATGATTCGTTCCGTTACCACAATCTGAGCATCGAACATCGCCCCTACGATCAGGCGGCCCTCGGTCCCGAGATCGAGGTGGGGCCGTTTCTCGCGGAGCGGTATCTGGAGGTCGCCTATGACGGCGTCGCCGAGATCCGCGAGGCCGTGCAAGTGATCGCCGCCGCCGAGGGTCCGGTGGTTTTCCATTGCGCCTCCGGCAAGGACCGCACCGGACTGCTGGCCGCGCTGGTGCTGGCCTTGCTCGAGGTGCCGCAGGAGCAGATCATCGCGGACTTCGCGGCCACCGGCCTGGCGACCGAACGGCTGGTCGCGGATTGGCGGGCCGCCCGCGCCGGCGCGATGCCGCGCTGGCCGGGTTTCGGGCAGGCGCCGCCGGAGGTGATGCAGCTGTTCCTCGCGGCACTGGCCGCCGACCACGGCTCGCTGCACGGTTACGCGGTGCGGTTGCTCGGCGTCGACGAGGAATTGATCGCGGACCTGCGCCGGAATCTACTCGCGGCACCGGCCCCGGCGGGCGTCCTCGCGCGCGAATAATTCGGTCGCGGGACACCACGGCGGTGCGGTAGCTTGCCGCACGTGGGTACATTGTTGATGAACGGAGCGTGCGCGGTCGGCGCGTATTTCATCCGGCTGCGCGCGGAGGCCTGGGCTCTGCCAGCGCACCGCACCGCTCCGGTGTCCCGACTGTCCTGATCGGGATCTACGCCGACGGCCGCTAGCGACCGTCGGATCTCTGTGCCCTGGCATGGGTCCGGGCGAATCACCTTTCCCTGATTCGACCACTCCGTTCGGAGGACACCCATGTCCCGCCATCGTTCGCTGCCGCGCGCCCGCCGCGCGCGCACCCGCAAACTCCTCTCCCAGAACTTCCTCACCGATGCCGGCGCCGCCCGGCTCATCGTGCGCTCGGCGGCCCTGCGTGCCGACGACCTCGTGCTGGAGATCGGCCCGGGTGACGGCATGCTCACCCGGCACCTGCTCGGCGTCGCCGGCCGGATCCGGGCCTACGAGAAGGACCCTGTCTACGCGGCCAGGCTGCGCGGCCGGTATGCGGGCGATCCGCGAATACAACTGTTCCACAAGGATTTCCGCACCGTGCAGGCCCCGGCGGAGCCGTTCGCGGTGGTCGCCAATGTGCCGTTCGGCGTCACCACCGACATCGTGCGCTGGTGTCTGGCGGCGCGGCAGCTCACCTCGGCGACCCTGCTCACCCAGTACGAGTTCGCCCGCAAGCACTCCGGCGACTACGGCCGCTGGAGCAAGCTGACGATCACCCACTGGCCCACTGTCGCAATGGAATTGGGCGCACGGGTGGGCCGGGCCAGCTTTCATCCGGTGCCGAGCGTCGATGCCGCCGTGCTGCGGCTGCGGCGGCGGCCCAGCCCGTTGCTGCCCGCGGCAGAGCTGGCCGACTACCGCCAGGTGGTCGAGCTGGGTTTCTCCGGCGTCGGCGGTTCGGTGGCGAGTTCGCTACGGACCCGTTTCCCCGGCCGGACCGTGCGGACCGCCTGCCGCGACGCGGGCATCGCGCCCGACGAGCCGGTCGGGCCGATCGACCCGCAGCGCTGGCTCGCCCTCTATCGCGGATTGCGTGGCAACTCTGTCCGCGACAGAAACGTATCGGATACATTTGTGTATCAGACAAGGAAGGGCGGCCGGTGACCAGCAACTTCGGTGACTACCAGTTCGAAATCTACCTGCAGGGGCTCGGCGGCGTGCAGCCGAACTTCCCGATGACCCACAGCGAACTGGAAGCCCGCGCGCAGGCCGCGCTGCCGCCGGGGATCTGGTCCTACGTGGCGGGCGGCGCGGGCGACGAACTGACCCAGCGCACCAACGTGACCGCCTTCGAGAAGTACGGCATCGTGCCGCGCATGCTGCGCGCCACCAAGGTCCGCGACCTCTCGATCGAGCTCTTCGGCATGCGGCTGCCCGCGCCGGTCTTCATGTCCCCGATCGGCGTGGTCGGGCTCTGCGCCCAGGACGGGCACGGCGATATCGCGACCGCGAAAGCCGCGGCGCGCACCGGCGTGCCGATGGTGGCGTCCACCCTGACGGTCGATCCACTCGAGGAGGTGGCCGGCCACTTCGGCGACACCCCCGGCATGTTCCAGCTCTACACGCCCACCAACCGCGACCTGGCCGAGAGCCTGATCCGGCGCGCGGAGCAGGCCGGGTTCAAAGCCATTGTGGTGACGCTGGATACGTGGGTGACCGGTTGGCGGCCGCGCGATCTGAGCACCTCGAACTTCCCGCAGTTGCGCGGGCACTGCCTGGCGAACTACTTCACCGACCCGGTGTTCCGCGGCCTGCTGGCGAAGAGTCCCGAAGAGGACCCGAAGACCGCGATTCTCACCTGGGTCGCGCTGTTCGGCGGCGCGCCCACCTGGGACGACCTGCCCTGGCTGCGGTCGCTCACGGATCTGCCGTTGATCCTCAAGGGAATCTGCCATCCCGAGGACGCGCGGCGCGCCAAGGACGCGGGCGTCGACGGCATCTACTGCTCGAATCACGGTGGCAGGCAAGCCAATGGCGGAATCCCGGCGATCGAGCATCTGCCCGAGATCGTCGAGGCCGTCGACGGATTGCCGGTGCTGTTCGACTCCGGGGTCCGCTCCGGCGCCGACATCATCAAGGCGCTCGCACTCGGCGCGACCGCGGTCGGCATCGGCCGCCCGTACTCGTACGGTCTCGCGATCGGCGGGGTGGACGGCATCGTGCACGTGCTGCGGACGCTGCTCGCGGAGGCGGATCTGATCATGGCGGTGGACGGCTACCCGACCATCGCCGACCTGGCCGACGACGCGATCCGGCGACTGCACTGATCTGTAGCGGACGAGTTTGTTCTGCCGCGCAGGACAACTCGGCCGCTACGAATCAGCTCGGCTGAATCAGCGTGCGCTTGAGGATCTTTCCGGTCGCGTTGCGCGGGAGCGCGTCCAGGAAGGTCACGTCGCGCGGCACCGAGAAGCGGCTCAGCCGGTGCCGGATGTAGTTGCACACCATGTCGCGATCCAGCCCGAAACCCTCTCTGGTCACCACGAACGCGGCCAGGCGCTGCCCGTACTCCTGGTCCGGCACGCCGACCACCGCCACCTCGCTGACCTGCGGCAGGTGCGAGAGCGCCTCTTCGACCGGGCGCGGGAAGACGTTCTCGCCCCCGGAGATGATCATCTCGTCGTCACGGCCCGCGACGAAGAGCAGCCCGTCGGCGTCGAGGTAGCCGAGGTCACCGGTGTCGAGCATGCCGCCCCATTCGGTGGGCGGCTTCGCGTCGGTGTAGCCGTCGAACAGCATGTGGTTGAGCACGAAGATGCGGCCGGTCACCCCGCGCGGCACCGGACGTAATTCTTTGTCCAGCACAGCGAGTTTCGTGCCGAGCGGCGGGCGTCCCGCGGTGGTCGGCGCGGCCCGCAGATCGGCCGGATCGGCGATGGTCGCCCAGGACACCTCGGTCGAGCCGTACACGTTGTAGAGCACGTCGCCGAAGGCGTCGAGAAACTTCACCACCGTCGGACCGGCAAGGGGCGCACCGCAACTGGCCACCACGCGCAGGCTCGACGTGTCGTAGCGATCGCGCACGTGCGCGGGCAGATCCAGGATCCGGTTCACCATCACCGGCACCACGATCAATGCGGTGACTCGGTGCTCCTCGATCAGCCGCAGGCAGTCCTCGGCGTCGAACCGTTCCGGCAGCACCACACTCGCCCGGATCGGCGTGCTGATCTGCAACGCCGCCAGCCCCCAGGTGTGGAACAGCGGCGCGGGGATGAGCATCGTCTCGTCCATCCGCATCGGAATGCGCGAGAGCAGCGCCGCCACGGTGCCGAAACCCTTGGGCTGCGGCCGCTGCGCGCTCTTGGGTGTACCGCTGGTGCCCGAGGTCAGCACGATCAGCCGGCCGGGATGGCTGGGCCGGGCGAAGGTCGGCGCGTCGAGCGCGATCAGGTCGTCGACGGTGTTGCGGTCGTACCGGGTCAGCTGTCCGGTCGCGAAGCGGGGCACGGACGCGGCCAGATACTTGGTCAGCGGCTCGTATTCGTCGTCGAGGAAGACGGCCGACAGTCCGTGCCGGTCCGCGACGTCCTCGATCTGCCGGGCCGAGAGGCCGGTGTTCAGCAGCACCGTGTCGACGCCGAGTTTGCCGGTGGCGACCATGCATTCGACCATCGTGACCCGGTTGCGCGAGAGTAGCCCCACTTTGTCCCGCGCGCCGATACCGAGCATTGCCAGCGCCGAAGCGAGTTTGTGGGTGCGATCGTGCATTTGACCGAACGTGCGCGTGGAAACGCCGTCCACCACCGCGAGCCGATCAGGCGAATGCCCGGCGGCGGCCGCGTAACCACCCGCCAGCGTGAATCCCCACCGGGCCAGCCCGCCCACCTGTTTGAGCGCGCGGTCGGGCCGGTAGGTGCGCACGACACCGGTCGTCACCATCTGCTTCAACGTGCCGACCTGCTGTTTCGTCGGCGATTCCTCGCCGTTGACGAGCACCGAGGTCGGCGTGCCGAGGACCGCGTCGACGATGCGGGTGAGGCCGGCCGTGGTCCACGCGATCACGTCCGCGTTGTCCTGCTCGGCGATCCAGGGATGGATGCGTCCGGCGCCGAAGTAGGTGATGGTGACCCGCGTCGACTCCGCCGCGTCTTCGCCGCGTAGCCGCACCGCGGCGAAACTGCCCAGGCCAGGGCATTGCAGCTCGAAACTTTCCCGTTCCTTGCCGACCACCAGCCGCAGCGCGGGCACGGTGAGTTCGGTGTCCGCATGCCGCGCGCGGATCAGCAGCACCGGGTGGGTGTCCGAGGTTTCCGCGCGCTCGCAGTCGCCGATTCCCTGGAACATGCGGGCGTAGGTCTGCGGGTCCATGAAAAAGTCCCACAGCGCTTTTCGTGCGGCTGCGAACTCCGCGTCTATTGTGATGACATCCGTAACCAACTGCGTGCTTTTCTGCATGGGCCGACCGAGCGGTCTGCGTCGGCATGGTCACGTAGTTGTACCCATCGGTAACAATTAGGTCAAGTACGCAACGCATTGCCATCGATTAGCCATTTAGCTGGTCAAATGCCCATTTTCGGCCGAATCACCTATCGGCCACAGCACAGTGCACAATATTCGCGAAATGCCCGCGCGATTGCCGAAAACCCGTTACGCGACCGAGAACGTCACGCGCGCAATGCCGGTCGACCTGGGGTTCGGCGTGCAACACCCGCAGAGCGCACGACAGCATCGCCGCAGACCTTGTTCGGCGCGCCAAGACAGCGCTGTTGGCCGAGATTTTGCCGGGGTCAGAAGATCTTTCGGCGCGTCCGGTGCGGACACGAGCCCCTCGCCGGTACGGACTACTCCCGCGATCACCTGAGTAAACCACTGGCCCCCGCGTCGAAACACGCTCGCGCAGCGGATCGTACCGCCGATCCGGCGACCGCGCGCGGCGAGCGGACCCCGGCCGGAACCGAAGGCGTCCTTCGCCCCACGGGAACGCGGCGAAGGACGCCCTCGGTCGAGCATCGGCCAGGTCAGGCGGACAGCGGTGTGAAGTCGCGGCTGCCGATGTAGCCGGGCCGCGGCGCGGGCGCGCCGAACGGCTCGACCAGGGTGTTCTCCACGCTGTTGAACACCAGGAAGATATTCGAGCGCGGGAACGGGGTGATGTTGTTCGACGAACCGTGCATCAGGTTGGAGTCGAACAGCAGCGCGGAGCCGGCCCGCCCGGTGAACTGGCTGATGCCGTACCGGTTCGCCAGCGTGGTGATGTCCTCCTGGGTCGGCACGCCGATCTCCTGCTCCTGCAAGGACTCCCGGTAGTGCTCCGCGGGCGTGCTGCCCAGGCACGGTACGAACGTGCGGTGCGAGCCGGGCATCACCATCAGGCTGCCGTTGATCGGGTAGTTGTCGGTCAGCGCGATGGACAGGCTCACCGCCCGCGGCGCCGGCATGCCGTCCTCGGCGTGCCAGGTCTCGAAATCGGAGTGCCAGTAGAAACCCGTGCCGCGGAAACCCGGCATGTAGTTGACGCGGCTCTGGTGGATGTACACCTCGGAGCCGAGCACCTGCCGGGCCAGCCCGGCGACCCGGGACTCGCGGACCAGGTCCGCGATCGCCGCGCTGAGCCGGTGCACCTCGAAGACCGACCGCACCCGGTT
This sequence comes from Nocardia brasiliensis NBRC 14402, assembly GCF_000308475.2. Classification (GTDB taxonomy): domain Bacteria; phylum Actinomycetota; class Actinomycetes; order Mycobacteriales; family Mycobacteriaceae; genus Nocardia; species Nocardia brasiliensis. The sequence continues at coordinate 27,410 of NZ_BAFT02000005.1, forward strand.
CGACGCTTTCTCCACGATCACGCGCTCGTCGTCGCGCAACGCGGGATCGCCTGCCAGCCTGCCGATCTCGGCGCTGAAATCAGCGACCTCGGTGGGCGTGAGCAGTTCGTCGATGCTGGCGAAGCCGTCGGTGTCGAAGGCCGCGAGCGCCGGGCTCTCGACCCGGCCCCACACCGTCGGATCGGTACGATCCAGGTGCGTGGCCGGTGCATCGATCCGGGTCGGGTAACGATCGATCCGGTCCGTCGAGGGCCGAGTTTCAGTGTGCTGCAAAACCATTACCGCCTATCCCCCGATCGTCGCGGCAACGAGCGGGTACGCGCCGGTGCTGTCGTGGACCTCCTGCCCGGTGACCGGAGGATTGAACACGCACATCATCCGCATCCGGGTGCGGGCCGAGAGCTGGTGGCGCTCGTTCCCGTCCAGCAGATACATCGAGCCGGGACCGAGCTCGTAGGTCACGCCGTTGTCGAGATCGGTGAGCGTGCCCTCACCCTCGATCAACCATACCGCTTCCACATGGTAGCGATAGTGGAACTCGTGCGTGCTGCCCGCATCGATGGTGGTCTCGTGGAAGGAGAAGCCGACTCCGTCGCCGCCGAGGATGATGCGCTTGCTGCGCCAACCCTCCCCGGCCACATCGCGTTCGGTATCGGTGATCTCGGCGGTGGTACGTACGATCATGCGATCGCCCCCATTCCATTGCAGACGGTGTCCACGGCGCCGGTCAGAATGCTGAGGCCGTGGTCCAGTTCCTGGTCGGTAATCGTCAACGCGGGCAGCAACTTCACCACCTCGTCGGTGGAACCGGAGGTCTCCACCAGCAAACCGCGTTCGAACGCGATCTGGCACACCTTGCTCGCCTGCGACGGGTCCTCGAACACCACGCCGTGCACCAGGCCGCGGCCGCGGGTCGAGACGCCGGAGACGTTGCCCGCCAATTCCGTCAGCGTACTGGCGATGCGTTCGCCCTTGGCGAGCGTCGCGTTCTGCAGGGTGTCGTCGGACCAGTAGTGCCGCAACGCGACATCGGCCGTGACGAAGGCCGGGTTGTTCCCGCGGAAGGTGCCGTTGTGCTCGCCCGGCGACCACTGATCGAGCTCGGACTTGAACAGCACCAACGCCATCGGCAGTCCGTAGCCGCCGATCGACTTCGACAGCGTGACGATATCGGGGGTGATGCCCGCGAGCTCGAAGGAGAAGAACGGTCCGGTGCGCCCGCAGCCCATCTGCACGTCGTCGACGATCAGCAGGATGTCGCGCGCCTCGCAGAGCCCGGCGAGGTGCCGAAGCCATTCCGCGCGAGCGACATTCACGCCGCCCTCGCCCTGCACCGTCTCCACGATCACGGCCGCCGGGCGGTCGAAGCCCGACGAGGTGTCGTCGAGTACCTTCTCCATCCACTGGAAATCGGCGGTGGTGCCGTCGAAGTAGCCGTCGTAGGGCATGTGCGCCGCGTGCACCAGCGGCACACCGGCGCCCGCCCGCTTGGCCGCGTTGCCGGTGACCGAGAGCGCGCCGAGGGTCATGCCGTGGAAGGCGTTGGTGAAGCTGACGATCGTCTCCCGGCCGGTCACCTTGCGGGCCAGCTTGAGCGCGGCCTCGACCGCGTTGGCACCGGTCGGGCCGGGGAACTGCACCTTGTAGTCCAGCCCGCGCGGCGCGAACACGGTGTCGCGCAGGGTTTCCAGCAGGCTGCGCTTGGCCGAGGTGGACATGTCGAGCCCGTGCGTGATGCCGTCGCTGGCGATGTAGTCCAGCAGCGGCTGCTTGAGCACGTCGTTGTTGTGGCCGTAGTTCAGCGCACCCGCGCCTGCGAAGAAGTCGAGGTAGTCCTTACCGTCCTCGTCTCGTAACCAGCTGCCCTTGGCCTTCGAGAAGACCGCGGGCCAGGCGCGGCAGTAGCCGCGCACATTCGATTCCAGACTCTCGAAAATGCTCGTGTCGGCGGTGATCATCGGTGGTCCTCCTGCGTTGTGCGAGCGATCGGTGCGATGAGATAAAGGTCCTCGGACTCATGGCTGTCCGGGAAGACGCCCGTGTCGAACAAGGGGCGCTTGGTCATTCGGGCGTCACGCTGCCGGGCGACCGAGCCGAACAACGCGATGGACGCGGCATTGTCGGGCGAGATCGTCGTCTCCAGCGTCGTAACACCCTGAGGTGCAACGGTGTTCAGCAAAGCGTGCAGCAGTTGGGCGCCGGTGCCCCGGCCGCGCTGTGCTCGGTCGACCGCCACCTGCCAGACGAACACGGTGCCCGGCGCCTGCGGCCGGAGGTAGCCGATCACGAAACCGACGACGCGACCCTGCATTTCGGCGACCACCGTGGTCTCCGCGAAGTCGCGGCACCACAGCAGGTAGGCGTAGCTCGAATTGACGTCGAGGACCTCGGAGTTCTTCGCGATCCGCCACAGCTGGGCGCCGTCCTCGACGCGTGGCTTGCGCAGAACCAACTCGGTCCGGTGGCGGCCGGGGTCCGGACCCAGCGCGGCCGCGGCCTGCTCGACACGGGATCGTTCGATCTCCGCGGTGTTCAACGTTGGCACTGACATACAACTCCCTGGTCGGGCCTGTAGTACTTATCCAGGCTTACGAATCAACTTTGAGCTGACCCGGTCGAGTTCATTACGGTTGTGTTACGGCTCGATTGCGCCGACGCCCGGCAGGGTGGCGACGAACCGGGCGCCGCCGCCCGGCCGGCCCACGCATTCGACCTGGCCACCGTGCTTGGCGACGGTCTCGGCGACCAGCGCGAGACCGATGCCGGTCCCGGTCGCTGACCGACGGCCGCTGCGCGCCGTCGCGAAACGTTCGAAGATGCGCACCCGGTCCGCCGGCGGTACACCGGGGCCCGCGTCGTCCACGACGATCACCGCCGCGTCGCCCACCCGATCCGCAGCGACCGCGACCACACCGCCGCCGTGCAGGTCGGCGTTCTGCAGCAGGTTCACCACCGCCCGCTCCAATTCGAGCTTGCGGCCGAGCACGACCACATCCTCGTGCACGGTCAGCAGATCGGGCGGATAGCGGCGCTCGGCGAGCGTGTGCCGCAACAGATCTCGCACCGACAGCGGTTCCTGGTCGCCGCGGTGCATGCCCGCCTCGACCCGCGCGAGCGCGAGCAGGTCGTCGAGCAGCCGCCGCAGGTGATCGACCTCGTCGGTTACCAGCACGAGCGCGCGCTGGGAACGCTCCGGCAAATCGTCGCGATGCCGGTTGAGCACGTCCACACTGGCCATCAAAGTGGTGAGCGGCGTGCGCAATTCGTGACTGACATCGCCGAACAGCCGGTGCTCGCGCTCGATTCGCCGTTGCAGCGAGTCGACCATGGAGTTGAACGACTCCACGGTGGTCGCCAGGTCTTGATCGTGGGTGGCGGACAGGCGCAGATCCAGATCGCCCGAGGCGATCCGGGCGGCGGTCGCGGCCAGCTGGTGCAGCGGTGTGAGCACCCGCCGACTCGCCCACCAGCCCACGGCCGCGCCGATCGCGGTGACCACGACCGCGCAGGCGACCAGCACATTGCGCAGCAGATCCAGGTTCGCCTGCAGGTCGGCGGTACCGGCCTGCGCGCGTTCCAGATACTTGCGGCTGATGGTGAACACCGAGACCACCAGCACCAGCGACATCAGCGCGCTGATCGCGGTGAACACGGCGGTCACCCGGCCGCGCAGACTCCAGCGTGTCGGATCGAGCCAGCGTTCAGCGCTGGACATCGAGTCGGTAGCCGAGCCCGCGCACCGTCACCACGACGCGCGGGTCGGAAGCGTCCCGCTCGATCTTCGTGCGCAGCCTGCGCATGTGCACGTCGACGATCCGCTCGTCACCGAAAAAGCCTTGGTCCCATACTCGTTCGAGCAGAACGGTGCGGCTGAGCACCCGGCCCGGCGTCTCCGCGAGCTCGCACAGCAGGCGGAACTCGGTGAGCGTCAGCCGGATCTGCTCCTCGCCGCGGCGCACCACGCCCGCGTCCTGCGCGAGCACCAGCGGCGCCTCGGGGTCGGCGTCGAGCACCACTTCCTGCGGTGGCGCCTCACGTTCGGCGGTGAGCCTGGCCCGGCGCCGCACCGCGCGCATCCGCGCGGTGATCTCCTTGATCTCGAACGGTTTCGCCACGAAATCGTCGGCGCCCGCCTCCAGCGCGGCCACCACGTCGTGGGTGTCGTCGCGCGCGCTGACCACGATGATCGGCACGTCGTGCTCGCGGCGGATCTCGCGGATGCAGTCGAAGCCGTCCATATCGCCGAGCATCAAATCGACGATCATCACATCGGGCACGCCGTTGCTGCGCAGATGGGTGAGCGCGTCCTCGGCCTCCTCGGCCTCGGCGACGTCGTAGCCTTCGTCCTCCATGGCGAGCCGCAGCGCACCCCGGACCCGGTCGTCGTCCTCGACGATCATCAGGTTCGCCGTCATCGCCGCACCTCGCCGACGCCCGGCCGCACTGGGGCCGCCAAGGCGGCGGTGCCTCTGGTTCGCTCGCTACGCTCGCTCAAATACCTATCCTTTGCAGACACGCGGGACATCTGCCGGTGCGGAGAATCGCATCCCCATACCGACGCGACATTCCGCTTGTTCGAGCCACCTTGCCGATCTATCGGATACCCGAACAGACCATTCGGTAAACGCCGTGTGGACGCTTGATCAGCTGTTGCGCCGCCCCGCATCGGCCGCAACAGGTGCGGTGTGCGGGTCGGGCGCGGGCGGCTCACGCCTGGCTGGTTATCCATCCACCCTGGCCGCATGAGCGTCGTTATGCAACCGTTACGTGATGCCCGACACACGGGCTACCCGGCGTTTCGCGCCCGCCCAGGACGGTTCAGCGATCGTCGCGAGTCGAACGTTCCAGCCGGTTGAAGTTGCTCGGTCTGCCGTCCGGGAGCTGCTCCTGGTAGCGAAAGTGCAGGTGCCGTTCCTCGAAGGTGGCGAACCACTCGTCCCAGTCCACCGGCCGCAGCACCGCTCCGCCGTAGCCGGGGAAATCCAGGCGCAGCGAACCCATGGGGCCGCCGTACGCGATACCGGGCATCGTTGCGGGCGTGGCACCGCGCCGCTCCGCCCACTGCCGGATGGTGTCGTGATCCCTGGTGACCCGGGTGCGCTCCACATTCCCGGCGCGGGCGCGCTCGGGTGCGGGCTTGTCCTGCTGGTACTTCGTCGACCTCGAGCTCCCCGGTCCGGCGTACGGATTCCGGGTGCCTAGTCGGTGGTCGTTCATGACGATCTCCTGAGCCATCGGCATCGTAAGTCCGGTTCCTTTTCACGTACCCGACGCCAACTTCGCGCAAACCGGCACTACGTCACAAAGCCCCCGCCAACGCTGTTGAAACGCACCGAAAACGCTGACCGCCAGCCACTTTGTGAGGGGAGTCACCGACAGCCACGCGGTGGTT
>NZ_BAFT02000004.1 GCF_000308475.2 Nocardia brasiliensis NBRC 14402
GCGAGGGGCGGGCTCGGGAGCGGGCGCCGGGGCCGGGCGGGCGCAGGTTCCGGAGCGGGCGCGGGCGCCTGCGAGGAGCTGGCGACCGGGGCCGGGACGACGGCCGAGGTGCTCGGCGTCGTGGTCGACGAATCGGAGTCGCTGCCGCAGGCCGCAGTAGCGGTCACGATGGCCGCGCTGCCGAGAACCGCCAGAGCTACACGAATTGGCAGAAGGGATTTCATCACGTCAACACCTCAATCGGATACATATGGCGATCAGATACATGGACGGGACCGAGTGCCGGGTAAGGCTTTTCGATCCCCCGTTTTCGAATTACTTACGGGCGGCGGCGGGTTTGGCCGCGCCGGCCGCCTTGGTGGTGCCGGACGTCTTGGTGGCACCGGCCGCACCGTTCGACGCGGCGGCCTCGTTCGCCTTGCTCGCGGCCTTCGCCCGGCCCGCCGCGAACGCCTGGTCCGCCGCGGAACCCACGTTCTCCCGCGGGACGCACACGACGACCGGAATATCGCGGTCGGTGCGGGTCTGGTAGACCGCGAATCCGTGGTACGCCTTGACGATCCGCGGCCACAGCTCGGCTTTCTCCGCGCGATCGGCGGTGTGCGCCAGCCACGGTGTGGTGACACCGTCGATGGTCAACTCCACCTCGGGAGTGGCGACCAGGTTCTTGTACCACTCGGGATCGCGGTCGTCGCCTTCCTTGGACGCGACCAGCACCACCCGGCCCGGTTCCATGACCGGCACCCACAGCACGGCGGTGCGCCGCGCCTTCGACTTGCGGCCCAGCACATGCAATTCGATGGCGGCCATGCCGAATTGCTTGTTGCCCCACTTGCCGCCGCTGACCTTCAGCATCAGGTGGTGGATGTTGCGGATCAGCTTCAGCACCTGGTCGAAGACGTAGTTGCGCGGCTTGGCCAGCCAGCCCTGCCGGGTGCGCTGCTGGGCCTTACGCGGCGAGGTGATCGCCACCTCGGCGGTCTTCAGCACGCTGCGGTAGCCGGCCGCGAGCACCGGGAATCCGAAAGTGCGCGTGGCGAAGTCGGCGCCGAACGGGATCGCGGCCTCGGCCGTGGTGGTCAGCACGACCCGGGTGCCGCCCGCCACCTCGCTGAAGTTCAGCTCGGCCCCCTGGTGCCGGATGGCCGGGAAACCGCGCTCGATCACCCAGCCGATCTTGTGCGGGGCGTCGTAGGTGGTGATGCGCTCGGTGTACCGGCCGAAGAACCAGGTGACCTTGCGGACCGCGCCGACACCGTAGGGCACGTCGGCGGCCGGCTGAATCAGCTTGTTCTGCAACACGGCCTGGGAGGCCGAGTAGTTCTCGGTATCGGCGAACCAGTTGAAGACCGTCTCGATCGGAGCCGCGATGACGCGCTCCACCGTGAGTTTCTGCATTGTCAATCCTGTCGGGTCTGGGTGGTCGAGGAGCTAGCCGAGCTTGCGCAGCCGGGGCGCGAGGTCCCTGGCGAACAGCTCGAGAAAACGGGACTGGTCGTGCCCGGGGGCGTGGAAGACCAAGTGCCGCATGCCTGCATCGATGTAGGGCTCGATGCGGGAGACCACTTCGTCGGGGTCGGTGCCGACGATCCAGCGCTTGGCGATCTGCTCGATCGGCAGTGCGTCGGCCGCGGCCTCCATCTCGATCGGATCGGAGATGCTGTGCTTCTGCTCCGGGGTGAGCGACAGCGGCGCCCAGAACCGTGTGTTCTGCAGGGCCAGGTCGTAATCCGTCTCGTAGGAGAGTTTGATTTCGATCATGGTGTCGACGTCGGCCACGGTGCGGCCCGCCTTCTCGGCGCCCTCGGTGACCGCGGGCATCAGCTTCTCGGTGTAGAGGTCCATGCCCTTGCCGGAAGTGCAGATGAAACCGTCACCGACCCGGCCCGCGTACCGGGCCACCAGCGGCCCGCCCGCGGCGATGTACACCGGAACCCCTTCGGCGGGAACGTCATAGATGGACGCGCCGACGGTCTTGTAGTACTCGCCGTCGAAGTCGACCCGGTCGCCGGTCCACAGCGCCCGCATCAGCTCGACGGATTCCCGCAGCCGCGCGTACCGCTCCTTGAATTCGGGCCATTCGCCGATGAACCCGGTGGCGATCTCGTTCAGCGCCTCGCCGGATCCGACGCCCAGCATCACCCGTCCGGGGTAGAGGCAGGCCATGGTCGCGAAAGCCTGTGCGATCACGGCCGGGTTGTAGCGGAAGGTCGGCGTCAACACCGAGGTGCCGATCTGAATACGGCGGGTGCGCTCACCGACCGCGGCCAGCCACGCCAGCGAGAAAGGCGCGTGCCCGCCGTTGAATCGCCACGGCTGAAAGTGATCGCTGATCATGGCGCTGTCGAAACCGTTTTCCTCGGCCGACACCGTGAGCTCGACAAGTTCACGCGGAGCGAATTGTTCCGCCGATGCCTTGTATCCGAGTCGAAGTTCCGTCACGATTATTCCCTCGATTGCGTTTTGCGGATTGACCAGAGCCTATCGCCGACTCCGGACTGGAAAAATAACAAGCCCCTGTCAGGAATGACCTGCCATTGCGTGGGGATCTTGTTCGCCTTTCACCACCAAGGCGACATGCAGCCTGGATGGGCACTCCAGCTTGGACATCACCAGCCGGAGATGGTTGATCACCGTCCATTCGGCAATGCCGAGCTGGCTGGCGATCATTCGGTTCGTCATACCGTCGGCGACCAGCAACGCAATTTCCCGCTGCCTTTTCGTCAAGCTGGCCAGCGGGGAGCCGGAACCGGCGGGAATCGCCGGACCGGACAGCGCCCGATCGACGATATCGCGCAGATTTCCGGCGGTTTCCGGTCGAATGAGATGCGCGGCCCGCGCGTTCTCGCTGCCGATATCGTCCGGCAGCGGAATCGCATAGGCGTTGCGCAGGTGATGCACCGCGCCGAACAGCACTGCGGCCGATTCGCTGAATTCGGCGTCGGCCATGCGGTAGGCGGTTGCGCAGCCTTCCACCGCGACGAGCGTCTCGAGCACGTGCTGTCCGCTGCGCGGAATCCGCAGGGCGGTCCGGAACAGCTCGAGTGCGCGGTGCGCGGTGTCGGCGCCGAGTTGGGTGTGGGCCAGCGCGTTCAGCATGCGCAGCCGCTCGGCGTCGCCGGCGAGCCGCTGAACGCGATGCTGAATCGTCGCCCAGTCCTCGTCCCGTTGACCGATCGGGTCCGGGAGCGCGAGCACTTCCAGATAGATCTCGGCCAGCTCACGGTCACCGCCCTTGTTCGCCTTGCGCAGCGCGCGCATCAGCTGCTCCCGGGCCCGCGCAGGTTGACCGGCCACGAGGTGGGCGGAGCCGAGTCGCACCGTCGCCCGGTAGGCTCCCGCGCCGTCGTCGGCGCGGTGATAGGCCGCCGCCGCGCGGGTGAACAGGTCCACCGCGCGAGCGGATCGGCCGGACCGCAGCGCCCAGTCACCGAGCAGTTCCATGGCGCGTGGCACCGCCGGGTCCGTCGCCGCCGGATTGTCGAGGAATCGGAGCAATGTCCGTTCCAGCTCGGGCAGGCACCCGGCGTGCACCCAGACATCCTCGAGCAGTGCGGCGACCTCGACGGCGCGTTCGGCCCGGCCCAGCTCGATCAGGCGGGCGACCGTGGCGCGGAAATCGCGCACCCGCTGTTCGGCGAGCTGCAGCGCCGCGGCCCGCCGATCCGGCCTGCCCAACTCGTCGGCGAGCCGGAAAGCCAACTCGCACAGGCGATCGGCGTGGTTGCGCCGGATCCGGTCGCCGCGCGCCCGGTCGGTCCGCAACAGCCGGTGGCAGTAGGCACGCACCGTGGCGATCAGTTCGTAGCTGGGATGGCCGGCATCGGTCACCGTGCGCTGCAACAGGCTGTGCCCGATCAGCGTGCTCAAGGTGCCGCCGATGAACGTCTCCTCCAGATCGACCATCAGCGAGACGGTGTCCGGATCCACGGCCGACTCGCACAGCGAAAGATGCAGCAGCACATCGACGGTGCTCTCGTCGAGCCGATCGATGCCCCAGGCGACCGCGTCGTGCAGCGACCGATGCCGCAGCGGGATGTCCACGAACGGCAGCGGGGTGAGTCCCTCGCCGGAGCGGATCAGCTTCAGCGTCTGCGCCGACCCGATCCGGTTGATGGTGATCGCGGCCAGCTCCAACGCCAGCGGTACCCCGTCCAGCTCGTGCGCGATCTCGTCCAGCACCAGCCGATTCGCCGCCGAGCTCCGGTAGCGGCTGTCGATACTGGCCAGCAGCAGTTGCGCGGCGGCCGAGGACGCGGGCCGGTAGGGCCCGGACTCCGACCGGGTACGCAACGGGCGCACGGAGACGACGTACTCGCGCTGCAGGTTGAGCACCACCCGACTGGTCGCTACGACAAGCAGATTCGGGCAGCGCTGCAGCAGCCGGGAGACATCGCGGGCGATCGAGCCCGAGACCAGATCGCAGTTGTCCAGCAGCAGAATGGTCCGGTCCGGACCGAGATCGGCCTCGAGCGCCGCCAACGTCGGTTCGGCATCGGCACTCTCGTTGTCGCCGGACCCGAATCCGAACGCGGCGTACACCTCTCGCCAGACCTCGCGCCGATTGCTCGCCTCCGCGAGATCCACGGTGGTGGCGGTCGCGGTGCGGAACTCGCTGAGCGCGAGCGCCTCCTGGGCCACCCGGCTCTTGCCCACCCCGGCCGGTCCGGTCAGGGTGAGCAGCCGGACCCGGGGATCGTTCATCAGGCAACGGATTTCGTTGACTTCCTTGTCGCGGCCGACGAGACCGGGCAACCGGAAGCTGTCGATATCCGCGTCGTCGTCGGTGATCAGGCCCAGCCCTGCGGCCGGCCACTGCAGATTGGTACTACTCGGCACGTTGTCCTCCTCACTGGTGGCCAACCATGGCCCATGGCGCCGTGCGACCCGTGCTGCGCGACGGCAGCGCCATGGGCCCAAAGCTGTTGATCTGCGCGGGATTCCGGCTACGCCGGCAGGCGGGTACCGATCGACCGCGCGCGCCTGCGCCGGGTGGCGACCGCGGCGGCGAGCCGATCGAGTTGCGCGGCGGTGGCGTGCCAGCCCAGGCAGGCGTCGGTGATGGACTGCCCGTAGGCGAGCGCGCCCGCCTCGCCGAGGGTGAGATCCTGGCGGCCGCCGACGAGGAAGCTCTCCAGCATCACACCGACCACGCTGCGCTCGCCCGCGGCGATCCGTCCGGCGATCTCGCCCACCACGTCGACCTGCTTGTTGTGGTCCTTGTTGCTGTTGCCGTGGCTGGCGTCGACCACGAGCCGCTGCGGCAGCCCCGCCTTTTCCAGTCGCAGGCAGGCCTCGGCCACCGAGGCGGCGTCGTAGTTCGGACCGGTTGTGCCACCGCGCAGAATCACATGGCAGTCGGTGTTGCCGGTGGTCTGGATCAGCGCGCAATGGCCGGCCAGGTCGATACCGGGAAAGACGTGGCTCGCCGCCGCGGCCCGCACCCCGTCCACCGCCACCTGCACATCACCGTCGGTCCCGTTCTTGATCCCGACCGGCATGGACAGCGAACTGGCGAGCTGGCGGTGCACCTGGCTGGCTGCCGTGCGCGCGCCGATGGCGCCGTAGGAGACCAGATCCGCGATGTACTGCGGGGTGATCGGATCCAGGAACTCGCACGCCACCGGCAGTCCGAGTGCGGTGATGTCGACCAGTAGGCGCCTGCCGAGGCGCAGGCCGGTGTCGATATCGAAAGATCCGTCCAGATGCGGATCGTTGATCAGGCCCTTCCAGCCCAGGGCGGTGCGCGGCTTCTCGAAGTACACCCGCATCACCACGTGCAGCCGATCGTCGAGCTCGGCCGCTTTGACCGCCAGCCTGCGCGCGTAGTCCAGCGCAGCCTCGGGATCGTGCACCGAGCACGGCCCGACGATCACCATCAGCCGATCGTCGGCCCCGGTGAGCACATCGACGGTGGCCCAGCGACCCGCGTGCACCATGGCGGCCAGCGTCTCGTCGATCGGGTGCGCGTGGCGCACCTCGGCGGGCGAGAGCAGCGGGCTGACACTCAGGGTGCGCCGATCCTCCAGGTCGGCACGCGTGGTGGCGATCGCGATATCAGTATTCATTCCAGTAACCTTTCGGCCTGCAGGTGAAAAGTCAGGCCCCGGTCATGGAACAGCTGCCGCCGCCGGGTGCCCGTGAGGTGCATTTCTCGGCGGCGTCGAACTCGCAGAACAACCGCACCACATCGTCGTTGGGGCCTGAGTCGAGCCGGGCCCGCGATCAATGTGCTGCGCATGTCTTCTCCTTTGCGAAGGTGGAAATCCTCGGGCCGGAGCCCGCGTGTCGCGGCAGCTGCTGGCGATCGACCCTGGTCCCCAGCCGACATGCGGCGACGACGCCCATAGTTCCTATGGGCGTCGGATAACCTGAATTCTCGGTGTAGAGAATGCGCACCGAACGCGCGAACAACAGCGGGAAAAATCTCGCGCATCATTCTGCGCGGGGTGTGCTGAATTCGGATACGGACACAACTGTGCCGCCCCAATAGCGTGACACCCCACAAAGAGACGGTCAAGTGTGATGCCCGTCACGGCGGCAGCCGATTTATCTGGATACTTTCTTTTCACTATTGCCGGTCGATAGTGCGGGAATTGCGTGGAAACAATTCTTCCGCGGGCCCGCGCACCGGAACGCACGAGACCGCAGCGAGAAGGTCGTTCGCGCTGCGGTCCGGTGCTGGAGAACTCGAAGTCGGTTACGGGCACAACTGTGCCGCACGAATAGCGTGACACGTCGCGCCATCGGCGCACGATCGCGCGCCTATCGTCGCGCCATCGTCAGCGCGCACGCCGGGCGTAGCCGCCCGGATCGATGCCGCGCAGCCGGCTGAACTCGGCCAGATTGCCGCTCAGCAGCAGATCCGTCTGTGCCAGGTCCGGCACCGTCTGCGCGCCGAGCACCACCATCAGCTGCCGGATCTGGGTGATCCAGTCGCCGATGGTCGAGACCAGCGCGTCGACACCGGCGCTCTGCAGCACCGACAGGAAATAGCCCGACACACCGACCGCCCGCGCGCCGAGCGCGAGCGCCCGCACCACGTCGAGCGGGTGCCGCACGCCGCCCGAGGCCAGCAGGCTCAGCTCCCGCTGCCGCGCCACGTCGGCGGCGTCGATCAGGCAGGCGGGCGCGGACTGTCCCCAGTCCCCCAGGTACGCGAAGTCCTCGTGCGGGCGCCGGGCGTTCTCGATGGTGGCGAAATTCGTGCCGCCGCGCCCGGATACGTCCACGATCGAGACGCCGAGGTCGGCCGCGCGCGCCACCGCCGCCGCGCTCATCCCGAACCCGACCTCCTTGACGATCACCGGCACGTCCAGTGCGCCCACGATCCGCGCGATGTGCTCGGGCCACGCGGAGAAATCCCGATCGCCCTCCGGCATCACGATCTCCTGGATCGTGTTGATGTGGATCTGCAGCGCGTTCGCCGCGATCAGATCGACTGCGCGCTGGGCCATTTCGGGCGTCGCGTTGGCGTTGACGTTGGCGATGACGAACCCGTCCGGGTTCTCCTCGCGCAGCACCCGGTAGGTCGGCGCCACGGCGGGCTCGGCGAGATAGGCGCTCATCGAGCCGGAGGCGATCGGCACCCCGGTCTGCCTGGCCGCGATGGCGAGGCCGCGGTTGATCTCCCCCGTGCCCGCGCTGCCGCCGGTCATCGCGTTGATGTACAGCGGTACGTCCCAAGCGATTCCGGCGACCTCGGTGCCGAGCGACACCGCCGACTCGGCGCTGCCCGCCAGCGCGTGGTGCACGAAACGCACCTCGTCGAACTGGTTCAGCTCGAGCCCGGCGCTGCGCAGGTGATGCTGCTCCACCGCGAGGCGGACATGGTCGTCTTTACGGCTGCCGTAGATCTGCGACACTGTCGTCACTGGAGTTGCCTTTCGCTGAAAACGGTTGATGCACAAGCAGTTCGAGCGGCGTGATACCGGCCGCCCGCCACTGCTGCCGCAGCTGCGGCACGTCGGCCGACGCGACCAGCGCGATACCGCAGTCGCCGCCGCCCGCGCCGGAACTCTTCGCGACCGCGCCGAGTGCGTCGGCCGTGCCGCGCAGCGCGGCCAGCGCCGGGGTCTCGATCGCCACGCCGGCCAGCGCGCTCACCGCGCGCAACAGCGCCCCCGCGGTGGCCACGGCCGTGCCCACCGACGCATCGTCACCGGACTCCAGCGCCGCGACAAGCGTGGCGACACAGGAATTGCTGGCCACCACGAACCGGCTGTACGCCGCGGAGTCGCCCGCGATGCCGTTGCGCAGCAGCTCGACCAGCCCGCTGGAGACCGCGGGTTGCCCCGACCAGCCCACTTCGAGACATAGCGCGCGGGGCGCGGGCACCCGGCGCGCGGACAGCTCCGGCCACGGCTGCCAGAGCAGGTCGGTGAGCTTGGTATCGGGCTGGGCGAACTGCGCGGCCACCCGGGCCCGATCCGGGGCCCGATAGGCGACCCAGCCGCCGAGCAGCGAGGCCGCGACGTCGCCACCCGAGCACCGCGGATCCACCGCGAAGGCGGTGAGCAGAGCCAGCCGCAGCAGCGCGTCGTCGTCCAGGTCGAACCGGTAGGCCTGCGCGAGGGCGCGCACCACGCCGACCGTCACCGCGCCCGAGGAGCCGAGCCCGAACTTGCGGCCGGTCGCCGCGTCGTCCAGCGCCGAGCGGATCTCGAGGTGGAAGCCGAGCAACTCGTCGCCGCGTTCGGCCGCGAGCCGCTCGACCAGTTCCACCGCGGTGAGCACGTGCCGCAACGCCGCGGCGTCGGCCGGATCGGCCACCGCGGCAACGGTTGTCGCGGTGCGGGGGAGCAATTCGACCGGGCCGGGCCCGGTGCGCGCGGTGGTGACCGTCCGGCGCGACGGCGCCTGCGCCGGGGCCGGGCCGACCGCGACGGTCAGGTAGCGGTCCACCGCGACGAGCACGGCCGCGCCACCCGGTTCCAGTACCGCGTACTCGCCGGCGATGTACAGCTTGCCCGGCACCTCAACGGTGATCATGGGCACCCGATTCGGCCGGCGCGCCGATCGCCGCGCCCGGTCCCGGGGTGGCCACGATGACCCGCATCGCCGGATCGGTCTCGGCCAGGGCCGCGGCCACCGCGGCGCTGTCGCGCCGATCGCACAGCACCTTGACGTTGGGGCCCGCGTCCATCGTGGCGTACGCCGCGACGCCTGCGGCGCGCAAGGCGAGCACCCGGTCCAGCACCCGCATCGACCCGGGGGCGAAGTAGCGCACGGCCGGGCGGGCGCCGAGCATCGTGGCGTGCATGCCGAGGGCGTTGCGTTCGGCGATCTCGCCGACCGCCGCCAGGTCCCCCGCCGCGATGGCGGTGTGCATATCGCGCAGGTCCTGCTCGCTGGACTGCACCCACGGTTGATAGAACGGCGACGTGTCGACGGTGCGCCGCATCGCCGCCCGGCTGGTGATGGATTTCTCGCCGGCGTCGACCAGTGCGACGACCAGCGCGGGATCGAGCAGCGGCGCCGCGACCGGGTCCGCGTAGCTGCTCGAATCCCCTTCCGCACCAACGCCTTCGCCGCGATGCCACTGGGCGAAGCCGCCGTAGATGGAACGCGAGGCGCTGCCGGAGCCGCGCCGGGCCAGCCGGGACAGCGCGCGCTGGTCGAGATCGAGACCGTAGGCGCCGGCCGCCGCCACCGCGAGTGCCGCGAAGCCGGAGGCCGAGGAGGCAAGGCCCGCCCCGGTCGGCCCCATGTTGACGGTGTGCACCCGCGCGCGGCGGTGATCGCCCGCCGAATCCCTTACCAGATCGAGGAATCCGACGACCTTGGCGGCGAAGGCCTGCGCCGCGGGGCCGTCGGCAACGGTGACGCTGTCGGCCGGGAGGTCCTCGGCGAGGGTCACCGTGGTGACGGTCGCGAAGACGCCGAGGGTCAGCGACAGGCTGCTGGTGACCGGAAGATGAAGCGCCTCATCGCGTTTGCCCCAGTACTTGATCAACGCGATGTTCGGATAGGCCGTCGCGGTGACGCCTTCGGTGCCCACGCGCGCGGCCACCGTCTCCGGCGTGCTCACGACCGCACCTCGCTCGCGTCCAAGGCCACGGTGTGGCAACGATCCGCGCCCGCGGCGAGCAGGACGGCGTGCAACTGCGCCGCGGCGGCCGCGTCGGCGGCCAGTGCGATGACACAGCCGCCCAGTCCGCCGCCGGAGAGCTTGGCGCCCAACGCACCCGCCTCCAGTGCGGCACCGACCAGTGTCTCGATCTCGGGGCAGCTCACGCCGAGCCGGTCGAGGATGAAGTGCGTCGCGGTCATTTTCGCGCCCACGTCGGCGAACCGGCCCGCGGCCAGATCCGCGGCGGCGGCGGTCGTCATCGCGCCGGCCCGCTCCAGCAGGTCGGTACCGGTCGCACCGAGCGTCACGAGATTGCGGTGCACGGTCGAAACCGCCTGCCGGGTGCTGCCGTTCACGCCGGTGTCGGCGACCACCAGGACCGGCTGGGCCGCGCCCGCGGCCACCGGAAGCGGCGCGACCGCGCCCTCCTGGAACCACATCGGGCCGCCCCGGCTGATCACGGTGCGCGCGTCCACGCCGCTCGCCTTACCGTGCGCGAACGATTCCGACTGCTGGATCAGGGCGAACATGGTGTCGCCGTCCAGTTCCCGGCCCCACAGCCGGGCCACCGCCTCGATGATGGCGGCCGAACTCGCGGCGCTGGAGCCGAAACCGCGCCCCGCCGGGATACCGCTGTCGACCGTGACGAACAGCCCGTCGTCCGGGCGATCGAGGTACTCGCAGACCGCCGAGACGGCCAGCCGCGGCACCGCCGAGGCGTCCAGCTGGGAGGCCGCGGAAAGTTCGCGGCGGCCGGAGTCGAGCGTCGAGGATTCGATCACGACCGGGCCGGGCCTGCGGCGGGCTCGGGCGGTGACCGGCAGCGACGGCACCGGCAGCGAGATCGCGGGCTTGCCGTACAGCACGACGTGCTCACCGAACAAGATCAGCTTGGCGCTTGCGCGCCCGGTGCCGACCTCGCCGTCGGCGCGCTCGGGCACCGCGTGCCCGCGCGCCGCCAGCACACTACGAGGGGGCCACATTCCGTTCTCCATCAGCGCATTTCACTCTCGGTGTGGATCGGTCCGCACCCGCGTCACTGCGCGCGCGCCGCCCCGTAGATTCTCGAATGTCCCGCGATCGCCGTCAGCCGGAACGGATTGCTGCTCGTCTCGTCGAGCACCAGCTCCGTACCGTCCTCCGGCAGCGCGACATTGCGCAGGGCACGATACTTTTCGTACGAGATCGGCTCACGACGTGCGATCGCCGCCCGGTTCTCCGCGGTCCGCAGATGTTTGCGGTACCCGGGAACCATTGTGACCGAGAACAACTCGGCGACGCAGCCCGACCCGTAGCTGAACAGTGCCACCGACTTGCCGTCGAGATCCTCGGAGTGGTCGAGCAGCGAGACCAGCCCGACGAACAGCGACGCGGTGTAGCTGTTGCCGATCGCCCGGTTGTAGATCGTGGTCGGCGCCAAGTCGGCGTACAGGCGCGCCGTACTGGCCTCGATGCCCTTGAGCTCGAGCAGCCGGGTGTGCGCCTTGTAGGCCATCTTGGTGAACGGCTGGTGGTAGCAGAAGCCGGCGAACTCAATGACGCCGCGTCCACCCCTGGCCTCGTAGTCCTTCCACGCCTGCTCCACGGCCTCCAGGTACGCACCGACCGACAGCTTGCCGTCGACGAGCGGGGTGGACCGATAGTTGGGACGCCAGAAGTCCTGGACGTTCGCGGTGTAGAGCCCGACGGTCTCGTCGAGGACCGCGAGGTCCGGGTGCGCCGCGACCAGCATCGCGACCGCGGCCGCGCCCTGGGTGCCCTCGCCACCGGAGTCGACGTCGTACTTGGCGATATCGCTGGCGATCACCAGCACCCGCTGTTCCGGATCGCGGGCGACGATGCCCGCCGCGAGCTGCAGCGCGGAGGTGCCGCCGTAGCAGGCCTGCTTGAGCTCGACGGCGCGGGTCGCGGCGGGCAGTCCGATCAGGTCCTGCACGTATACCGCCGCGGCCTTCGACTGGTCGATCCCGGTCTCGGTGGCGAACAGGATCGTCCGGATGCCCTCGACACCGTGCTTGGCGACGATCTGCTTGGCCGCGGCCGCGGCCATGGTGACGATGTCCTCGTCGGTGGCGGGCACGGTCTGGGAGGTCTGCCCGAGGCCGATGTAGTACTTGTTGACATCTACGCCGTTGTGCCTGGCCAGCTCGGCCAGATCCATCGCGTAGTGGCCGGTCGCCAGGGCGATGTCGTGGATTCCGATAGGCACGGTCATTGGCCTGTTCCTTCTCCTGATGCCGAGCGCTCAAAGCGGATGTGCGTCCGCATCAACTCGCCCGGATTTGTCTGCGCCGCAAGCAGAGACAGTTCTCCGCAGAGCACGGCGGCAGCGGTGAGCACGGCGAGCCGCCGTGCGTTACCGCCGACTTCCCGGCTCTCGCGGCACCCCATGCGGGCCAGATTCGCCTCGACGAAGTTCAGCCCCTTGCCGTTGCCGACGGTGCCGACGATGAGATTCGGTAGCGCGCAGGAGAAATAGAGATCCCCGTCGCGATCCTCGACGTGGGTGATCCCCTGCGAGCCCTCGACGATGTTCGCCGCGTCCTGCCCGGTGGCCAGGTACACGCCGAGCAGCATGTTCGCGTAATGCGCGTTCGCCGTGCGGATTCCGCCCGCGATCGTGGTGCCGATCAGGTTCTTGCGCACGTTGAGATCGGCCACCTGCGCGGCGGTGGTGTGCAGCCGCTGCGCCACGATCTCGCGCGGGATCAGGATCTCGGCGACGACGTTCTTGCCGCGGCCGAGGATCCCGTTGACCGCGGAGGCCTTCTTGTCGGTGCAGAAGTTGCCCGACACCGACCCGTAGCGCACACCGGGCACGGTGTTCACGATGTGCCCGAGCAGGGTGTCGGCCGCCAGGGTCACCATGTTGTGCCCGGACGCGTCGCCGGTGGTGAACTCGAACCGCAGGAACAGCAGGTTGCCGACGATCTGGTGGTGCAGGTCGATCAGATCGGCGAAGCGGCTGCATTCGCTGACGATCCGGCGCAGCTGCGGCAGTTCGGCGGTGAGCTGGCGGGCCGCGGCCAGTGCGGTGCCCGCGTCATCGGCCTCCAGCAACACCGACCTGGTCATCCGCTCGTCCACCAGCGTGGCCACGATGCCACGCTCGCACAGGGTGGAGATCTTGGCGCCGCGTCCCACCGAAGGCCACAGGGGCGATTCGTAGGTGGCCAGCGGCACCTCGACCAGACCCTCGGCGACGTTGCCGGAGATCTTGAGCGGCCCTACCCATTGCATCGGCACCGTAGCTGCCGAAAAAGTGTCCTCAGTCATCACAATCCGAACTGTTCCTTGATGCCGGTCGCCGTGACCGTGTCACCGTGCTTGGTCGGGTGGAACGGGATCCCGAGGAACTCACCGGTCGGGTTGAAGTACCCGTTGATCCACGAATCCGCGGCGCAGCTGCCGTGGCCCGCGGTGGCCGCCCTGGTGTCGAAGAAGCCGACGTCCAGCGTGGCCGCGGCGGCGCGCTGCGCGTCGTCGACCTTGTCCAGGAATTCGGTCATCGCACCGGCGCGCGGCTGCGACATCCGGCCCACCGGGGACTCCCAGCACCACTGCGGGTTGCCGCGCTCGCCGATCGTCGGGTAGCCGACGAAGACGATCTGCGCGTTCGGCGCGTAGTAACGCACGTAGTCCACGACCGGCTTGATCCAGGCCACGTACTGATCGGCGTTCACGCCGCGGGAGTCGGGCGCCCGCCCGTCCAGGCCCGCGTCGGGCCCGCAACCCTGGATGAAGTTCGGCAGGCAGGTGACCTCGGCGTCGAGCGCGCGCTGCCGGTTCGAGCTGTTCCAGATGTCGTTCTGGCCCAGCTGGATCGTGACGAGGCGGGTCTTCGCGCCGAACGCGCCGGCCGAGGCGGCCTGCTTGGCCATGTAGGTCGCGGTGTAGTGCGGCGGGGTGGCCAGGGACGCGCCGAGGCACGAAACGTCTTCCAGATCGTCGGCGCCGATGTTCATCTGCGCGGCCAGCTGCTTGGGCCACGAGGTGTCCGACCGCTGGCAGGACTTGTCGCCGCCGTAGCCGAAGCCGAGCGAGTAGATGATGTTGCCGTTGGTGGTGTAGGAATCGCCGATCGCCACGAAGGATTTTCCGTCGGCGCTCTCGTCGGCGGCGGCCGGCGCGGCGGTGCCCAGCAGGGCGGACGCGGCGCACAGCGAGGCGGCGGCAAGGAGTCGGATGGGGGTGGAAGTCTTCACGGTTCGAATCTCTCTTCGGGGACGTTCAGTCCGTTTCGGAGTCGGCGCCCCGAACCATTTCGGGGAGGCCGCTGGCAGACAGCGGGGCGCTCGCGC
Source organism: Nocardia brasiliensis NBRC 14402 (assembly GCF_000308475.2). Taxonomy (GTDB): domain Bacteria; phylum Actinomycetota; class Actinomycetes; order Mycobacteriales; family Mycobacteriaceae; genus Nocardia; species Nocardia brasiliensis. The sequence goes on from NZ_BAFT02000004.1 coordinate 14,374, forward strand.
CCTGGCGTGCTAGAGCCCGTTCACGTTCGTGAGCGTGGCGAGCACACCGTCGATGGCTCCCCACATGGTGGTGATTCCGGCGTTGGTGAAATCGCGGGTCGCCGGGTTGGCCAGGCCGACGCCGTTGGCCAGGTTGGTGGCGTTCACGCTGGCGAGCGCGCTGCGCAGCAGCATGGTCGAGCCCACGCCCTCGCCGGTGATCCGATCCAGGCCCTCACCGAAGAAGTAGAACCGCCACAGCGGGCCGACGTCGGCGTTGTACGCCTGCTTGGTCCGGCTGACCAGGGTGGGATTGTTGACGGCGATGGCGTCCATCAATTTGAAGTAATCGGCCGAGTTGTCCGGGCCGATACCGGTCGAGGCCAGCGCGTACGGGATATCGACGCTCATATGCGCGTTGTAACCGACCATCGCCACATAGGCGCCGGACTCCGCGCAATTACCGGCCAAGCCGAAATAGGGTGCCCACTGCCAGGCGATCGGCGCGCCGGTGAATTCGGCGTGCACGGCGCGTAACCAGGTTTCGTAGCCCTCGAAGAAGAATTGCGCGTCGCGCTGCGGATCGGTCAGCCCGGCGCCGGAACGGATCATCGGCAGCACCGTCGCGCGGTCCGCGGTGTCGTTCATGAGCGCGAAGAGACCACGCCGATCACCATGTGCGACAAGGATTTCCGCGATCTGCGCGTTGCGCTCGCCGACCTCGACGAGCCGCTGCAGGCCGTCGGCGCCACGGATCGTGTCCATGTCCGAGAGCTCGGTGATCGTGGCGATTTCAGCGGCATTCAGCGGCGTGCCGCAGGCGGCGGCCGAGACCGGGGATTCGGCGGCGGCGGGGCCGGCGAATCCGGGCCAGAGCGCTGCCGCGCAAGCCATTGTTGCGACCATGAGTCGCCCATTGCGTAGCATCACGATGATGCCCTTTCTGAATAATCCACGGGATTTACCGGTCGATATTTGCCGGTGTATACACAAAGACTAATCGGGTCGGCGGTCGCAATTCCATGGCAGCTACTTGTCACCGGCGCGCGGACCAGGCGATTCGTGCCGGGTCACCCCCAGCGCAGCAGCAGCCGGCCCACCGTGCGCGGGCCGGACAACCGCAGTGCCCACAGCACCGGTACATAGCGCGGGATCACCTGCACCGGCCGGTGCCGGATCGCGGTCAGAATCCACTCCGCCGCTTCCTGCGGCGTCAGCCCGGGCAGCTGCTGATACTCGGGCGTGGGTGCGCTCATCGCGGTGTGCACCAGCGGATAGTGGACGGAGGTCACCGCGACCCCGCGGCCGGACAACTCGGCGTCCACGCAGCGGCCGAACGCGGTCAGCGCGGTTTTGGAACTCTGGTAGGCCGCGAAACGGGGCGAGGTGCCGGTGGGCACCGTCCAGGTGCCGACGTTCACGATCTGACCGCGGCCCGATTCCAGCATGCCGGGCAGCAAGCCTAGGCTGAGCTGGACCGGGCCGAAATAGTTGATGCCCATGGTGCGCCGGAAATCGTGCATGCGATCGAACGATTCCGTGATCGGACGCCGGATGGACCGGCCGGCGTTGTTCACCAGCACGTCCACCCGGCCCACCGAGGTGCGCACCCAGTCGAGCAGCGCGTCGACCTCGTCGCCGTCGGTGAGATCGCACGTTCGATAGACGGCTTTGCCGCCCGCGGACCGGATCTCGTCGGACAACTGCGCGAGTTCCGGCTCCCGGCGCGCCACCAGCACGACCTCGGCCCCGGCCGCGGCGGCTGCCACCGCCGCGGCCCGGCCGATGCCGGCGGACGCGCCGGTGATCAGGATCCGTTTGCCGGAGACCGGCTCCTCGACCTTCGCGCGACGGACGGGCACCGGCCGGTTGACGAAGTCGGCGACCCGGCCGAGCGCCCGGCGCACGAGCCGCCTAGCCACGGGCACTCACCCGGTCCCCGGCGAGCACGGCGGGCCGGGCGATCAGCCTGCTCGCGATGGCGGCGAGCACCGCCGGACCATCTTGCGACAGCACCGATTCCGCGTGGAATTGCACCGAGGCGAAGCGCTCGCCCTGCAGGGCGTACACCTCACCGGTCGCCGGATCACGGCTCACCTCGACCCGGCCGAGCGCGGAGTCGAAGGCGTCGACCGCGCTGCGGGCGACGAAGGTGTTGTAGAAACCGGCCCGCACCGGCGTGCCGAACAGCGAAATCACCCGGCTCACACCCTGATTCGGCTTGTCCAGCCTGGTGATCTCCAGACCCAGTGCCGAGCACAGGATCTGGTGGCTCAGGCAGACCGCGGCGAACGGCTGATCGGCCGCCGTGAGCTGCTTGATCCGGCGCCGCATCGCCAGCACCCGGGGATCGTGCAGCGCACCGGGATCGCCGGGGCCGGGACCGAGCACGACCAGGTCGTAGTCGGCGAGTTCCACCTCGGCGTCCCAGCTCACGATCGTCAGCTCGAAGCCGAGCGAGCGCAGCATGCTGGCGAGCATCGTGGTGAAGTTGTCGGCCGCGTCGATCAGCAACACCGAGCCGCGGGCCTGCGGCGCCGCGCCGATGCGCCTGCTGTCCGCCTCGGCGAACCAGAACTGCGAGGCGATCGAGTTGCGACTCTGCAACGCGGCCGCGATCGCGGGCAGGGCGGACAGCCGCGGCCAGCGCGCCGTGACCGATCCGCTGATCAAAGCCGCTGCCTTGGCATAGGTTTCGTGCATCTCGCCGACCGGATCGGAGTCGCGCACCAGCGTCGAGCCCACGGTGATCCTGGCCCGCCCCACGGCGTCCACGACGGCGGTGCGGATCAGGATGGCCGAATCGAGCCGGACCGCGCCGCTCGCCCCGCGGTCGATGTAGGCGATGGCGCCGCTGTAATAGCCGCGCCCGACCGATTCGTACCGCGCGATGACGTGCGTGGCGCTTTCCAGCGGCGAGCCGACCACGGTCGGCGCGAACATCGTCTCGCGCAGCACCTCGGCGACGCCCAGTTCGGTGCGGCCGCGCAACAGGTACTCGGTGTGCGCCAGATGCGCCATCTCTTTGAGATACGGTCCGGTCACCGTCCCGCCCGCCGGGCACAGCGCCGACATCATCTTGAGTTCCTCGTCGACGACCATGAACAGCTCGTCGTTCTCTTTCTGATCGGCGAGGAAATGCAGCAGGCCCGACTCGGTCGGCCCCTCCGGCGGATACCGGTAGGTGCCGCTGATCGGGTTCATCGACACGGTCCGGTTGTCGAAGTGCGCGTGCGCTTCCGGGCTGGCGCCGACGAAGGTCTGCGTGCCGGTGTGCACCAGATAGGTCCAGTACGCACCGCGTTCGCCGCTCAGCAGCCTGCGGAACAGCCCGAGCGAGACGTCCAGATGATCCGGCCCGAACGACCCGATCAGCGATCGGCTGATCACGAAGTTGGAGCCCTCACCGGTGCCGATCTCGTCGGTGATGACGGACTGCACGATGCGGCGGTACTCCTCGTCGGAGACGTCGAACCGGAAGCCCGCCGCATCGATCGAGTCCGGGCCCAGCCGGTCCGGGCCGATCGCCGCGAGCACCGTTTCGCGATCGGTGAGCTCGTGCTCGCGCACCGACATCGCGAGCAATGGCGTGCGATCGTCGTTGCAGGGGAAACCACGCTCGGCGATCTGCCGGTAGGGCACCAGGACGAGCAGGCCCGACTCCTCGTCGGCCAGCCGCACCTCGTCCAAGCCGGCCAGTTCGGCGAAGTCGCCGAGCATGATGTCCACGGTGCCCGGCGCCTCGGCGCCCGAGCGCTGCACCATCGCGAACGGCTGCTGCGGATCGGCGAGCAGCCGATCGAGCAGCGCGCGCCCGGCGGGCACGCGGGCCATCACACACCCACCCGGGAGCCGACGTCCGTGCCGGACTGTACGGCGGCGACCAGGTCCGCGGTGGTCTGCACCATGGCGCAGCGGGCCGCCGCGTAGTCGAGCGTCATCCGATGGTCCTCGCGCGTGAAATCGGCGACGGCATCGGCGGCGAGGAAGGTCTCGATATCGTTCGAGTAGGACTCGCACGCGGTGACCAACACCCCCACGTGCGCGTACACCCCGCTGATGATCAGCTGGTCACGGCCCATCGCCCGGAACCGGTCGAGCAGCCCCGACCCGTGGAACGCGCTGTAGCGCCACTTCGTGGACACCAGATCGGCTGGGCCCGGGGTCAATTCGGCCACGACCGCGCGATCGGTCTCGTCCGTGGTCATGCCCGGACCCCAGACATCACGCAGCAGCCCGCGCTCGGTCGGGGTCATCCCGCCGGGCTGCGCGGTGTAGACGACGGCCACGCCGGCCCGCACGCAGGCCTCGCGCAGCAGCGTGAGGTTGGTGACCAACTCGGTGTAGGGCGAGCCACCGGCGCGCAGCGGGCGCAGAAAGTAGTTCTGCATATCGTGGATCAACAGCACCGATCGACGGGGTTCGATTTTCCAGTCGACAATATTCTCCGGCATCTCGTCCGGCACCGGCATTTCATACGAAATGACGTCGGGTATTCCACCGAACATCATGACTCCTCTGATCGATCGAAGTTCTGCGCACTCAGCTACCGAGTGTCGCGCCACCGTCCACGGTGAGTTCCTGCATCGTGATGTGCCGGGCGCGGTCGGACAGCAAGAATTCCACGGCGTCGACGATGTCGTCGGGATCGGCTATGCGGCCGAGCGGAATACCGAGGCGGAATTTCTCCGGCACGCCGGCGATGGTGGCCTCGGTGCGATCCTCGCCCTCCCACGTCGCCTGCAGCATTTCGGTCCTGGTGGATCCGGGCGACACGACGTTGCACCGTATTCCGTATTTCGCGACCTCCAGCGCGGCGCATTTGGCGAGCATGGTCGCCGCCGCCTTGGACGCCGAATAGGCGGACATGGACGCGCGCGGCGTCCGCGCGGCATTGGAGGACACCGTGACCACCGCGCCGCGGCGCCGGGAGATCATGCGGGTGAGCACCGCCTTGGTCACCCGGAAAACACCGGTCGTGTTGACCGAGAAGGTTTCTTCCCAGTCGTCCTCGGACAGTTCGACGATCTCGCCGAACCGCATGATGCCCGCCGCGTTCACCAGATAGTCCAGCGGGCCGATATCCCGCTCGACGTCGCCGACGATGCGTTCGACATCGACCGGGTCGGTCACGTCACCCTGGACGATCGTCACCTGACCGGGCATGGCACGCAGCTCCTTCGATGCGTCCGCGGCCCGGTCGACCGCGACGACGACCATGCCCTGAGCGGCGAGCCGGTACACGATGCGATGACCGATGCCACCCGCGGCGCCGGTCACCAATGCGATCCGCTGTGCCCCGGAATCCGAGGCCTGCTGCGGTCCGATCATTATATTCACCACACTTACGTCATGAATCCTGAACAAAGACCCTGCGGACTCGCCGCATATCTTCGAAGGTCAATTCAAAGTCTGCTGCGCATGACTGCAGGCAGGCCGATTGATAAACCCGGCGCGCAGCCGAGTCGATGGTAAATTTATCCCTCGCGGACCGGACCCCGGTATAGCAGGGTGTTGCCAACAGGGCGGACTGGCAGGGTGTTGTCAATATTCGCCGCGAACTTGTCAGCGCCGGATCGTTGCCGGTGCCGGAAAGCGAACCATATACTCTCCCCTGTAGTGCAGTCGGGAGTACCCAGCGCAGTGTATTGATCCCGCTGATTCATGCGATGCAACCCCCTCTGGAAACAAACGGGCCCACGGTTTCACACCGTCCCGATCCTGTCCGGGTGTAAACCTCAGCCCTGCTCGTTCCGGAGCTACCGGTTTATTCCGGGAACACCGGCCGACACGAAACATTGAGTGACGCTATGACTCGAAACCACAATCTCATCTACGATCAGTTGATCGAGATCGCCCCGGATGCCCGGCCCTGGATCAGCGACCATTCCTCGGTCGCCGTGCCGGTGGTCGACAATCAGGTGGCACTGACCGATGTCGCCGACGCGGCCAGCCGTGCGGCGACGCTGTTCGAGAGCACCGGCATCAAGCCCGGCGACTACTGCGCGGTATGGCTGGACGCGCCGCTGGACATCATGATCGTCATCGCGGCGCTGACCGCCGTGGGCGGCGTGCCGGTCCTGCTCAGCCCGGCGCTCGACGTCGAGACCCTCGGCCGCATGCTGGCGCCCGTGACGATCGAACGCATCGTCACCACCGGCGACCGCCGGGCCAAGGTCGAACAGCTCGAGGCGCTCCGGCAGATCGATGACTGGGCCGAGCTGGCCGCCCGGCTGCCCGACACCGCGCCGCGCCGCACCACCGCCGTGTCGATGCCGGGCACCGCCCCCTACATCGTCACGCACACCTCGGGCACCACCGGTGTGCCGAAGCTGGTGCAGTACACCCGCCGCGGCACCGACCACCAGGGCTACGCCCAGGAGGTGCCCGCGATCATCGGCCGGCTGCGCGGCTACGCCGCCGTCGCGGTGTCCCCGGTGCACTACCGCACCGTGACCGGTCTGCTCTGCGCACTGCGCCGCAACGTGCCGCTGGTCATCCTGTCCGATCACGCGGGCGAGGCGGTGGCCCCGTTCATCCGGCGCTACCAGCCGATCTACCTGGAGGCGCATCCGAACACCCTCATGCAGTGGGAGTACCTGGCCGACAACGGAACTCTGGCCTCGGTCCGGCACTACGTGAGCACCTTCGACGTCATCCATCCCGGCACCGTGCGGCGGCTGCTCGCCGGCTCGAAGTACCGGCTCGCGACCTTCTTCGAGGCGTACGGCCAGTCCGAACTCGGCGGCATCGCGGCCAAGGTGCACCTCAAGGGTTTCACCGGCCGCAAGCACCGCGCCAAGGTGAGCCGGCTGCCGGAGGGACATTCGGCCGGCTGGACCGCGCCGGGTTACTCGAAGGCCCGGATCGTCGGCCCCGACGGCAAGCGGGTGCCCAACGGCACCGCGGGCCGGATCCAGGTCACCTCCGCGGGCCAGTTCCAGACCTACATCAACCGGCGCGAGGCGGCCGAGGCCAACACCAGTGCCGACGGCTGGTGGGACACCGGCGATTACGGCAAGCGGACCCGCTTCGGCAAGCTGATCCTGATCGATCGCCAGGTCGAACGGATGAAGCGGCTCCCCAGCGCCATCGCGATGGAGGACGTGCTGCTCGCCCGCATGCCGTGGCTACTGGAAGCCATTGTGCTGGAACAAGATAACGGCGTCGTGCCGGTAATCGCACTGCGCGACCGGCCCTTCGACGCGGCCGCGTGGCGCGCGGCGGTCGCGGATCTGCCGCTGATGGCCGACCCGGTCGTCGTCGACTTCAGCGACTTCCCGCGCACCGCCACCGGCAAGATCCAGCGCCCCGCGCTGTCGCAGCTGATCGCGCAGCACAGCTGACAATCGGCCCTCACTCCACAGGACTCGACATGACCACTGAGACTATTCAGTCCACCGGAATCTCCTTCGGCGAGAAGGCCGGTGCCTATTTTCGCCTGGGGAAGCTCCGGGTCTACCACCACTTCTACGCCTGGCTGCTCGCCGTGCTGCTGCTCGCCCACGAGTCGATCAGCAAGCCCGGCATGGCCGCCGCGCTCGGCCTGATCCTGGTCGGCATGATCGCGATGAAGGTCGCCACCTGCGCCGCCGACGACGTCGTCGGCTTCCGGGACGGCAGCGACGCCAAGAACTACGCCACCGGCGGGCACCTGCCCAAGTCCAACAAGCCGCTGCTGTCGGGCATGCTGTCGGAACGCGAAGCGATCACCTTCGGCATCGTCACCGGGCTGATCGCGTTCGGCACCGGTCTGGCGCTGCTCATTCCGCTCGACGGGGATGTGCCGATCCCGTTCCTGATCGGGTACTTCGTGGTGATCGCGGTCGCCGTGCAGTACTCGTGGCTGTTCAAGTTCAGCTACCGCCCCACCGGCCTGGAGTTCGTGATCTTCCTGGTCAACACCGCGGAGGTGCTCGGCCCGTACTGGATCATCGCCCGGCACTGGTCCACCGACGCCGTGCTGATCGGCCTGCTGATCGGCGTGTGCATGCTGCTGGTGGTCTCGTACGCGAATTTCGGTGACCGCGAAGGGGATGCGGCCTCGGGGCGGCGCACCCTCGCGGCCGTCATCTCGCCGACGATCTACCGCGGCCTGATCGCCGTGCTGTCCGTGCTCAGCCTCGCCCTGCTGGTGGCGCCGTTCGTCATCGGCTCGCTGAACCCGTGGCTGGTCGTGTGCGTGCTGCCCGCGATCGTGTTGCGCGCCATGCAGATCCGGGCCGGCCTGATCCAGGATCAGGTGCAGCGCGCCGTCATCCTCGGGTTCCGCAGCACCGACGCGGTCGGTCTCGGCCTCGCCGCGGCCCTGGTGCTGTCATGATGCTGCAGCGCACCGCGCAGGTGCTCCGATCGCTGGCCGTGCTCGGCAAGCGTGGTTTCATCCATCCCCGCCATCTGTCCGCCGACGTGCGCTCGGCCAAGATCGCCGCGCACTGCGGGCCGTTCCCCGCCATGATCAGCTACATGGCGCGCTACGAGCCCGATCGCGCCGCCGTGATCGACGCCCGCGGCAGCATCAGCTTCGGCGAGCTGGAACGGCAGTCGAACGCGCTGGCCCGCGGCCTGGCCGCCGCGGGCATCGGCCCCGGCGACGTGGCCGGCGTGCTGGCCCGCGACCATCGCGGCATGGTCGCGACCATGATCGCGACCGGCAAACTGGGCGTCCGGCTGGTCATCATGAACACCGGCTTCGCGGGACCGCAATTGCGCGACGTCGCCGAGCGCGAAGGCGTCACCGTGCTGTTCCACGACGCCGAGTTCAGCGCCCCCACCACCGCGTTGTCCGGCTCGGTGCGGCTGTTCGAGACCTGGAACGACGGGCCGCGCAGCGCGGACGGTCCGGCGCTGATCGATGATCTGATCACCGCCAACTCGACCACTCCACCGCCGCTGCCCGCCGAGCCCGGCGGCTTGGTGCTGCTCACCAGCGGCACCACCGGCACGCCGAAAGGCGCGGTGCGCAAGCGCATTTCGCCGCTGCAGTCGGCACAGCTGCTCGACCGGGTACCGCTCAGCCGGGGCGGCACCATGGTGATCGCCGCGCCGCTGTTCCACGCCACCGGCCTCGGGCAGTTCACCCTCGCCATGGCACTGGGCAAGACCGTGGTGTTCGGCCGCGGCAAATTCGACGCCGAGGCCACCCTCGCGAGCGTGGCGAAGCACCGGGCCGACACCCTGATCGTGGTACCGACCATGCTGGGCCGCATCCTCGACCTCGGCCCCGACGTGCTGGCCCGGTACGACGTTTCGTCGCTGCGCATCATCGCCAGCGGCGGGTCGGCGATCTCGCCGGGGCTCAGCGCCCGCACCGCCGCCGCCTTCGGCGACGTGCTCTACAACAACTATGGGGCCACCGAGGTCGCCGCGGTGTCCGTGGCCACGCCGGCCGAGCTGCGGCGGGCGCCGGGCACGGTCGGCAGGCCGCCGGTGGGCGTGCGCGTCGCGCTGTTCGACCGCAACGACCGGGAGATCACCGAACCCGACACCCCGGGCATCATTTTCGTCGCCAACGGCCTCAGCTTCGGCGGGTACACCGACGGCCGGGACAAGGACCGGCACGGCGGGATGATCTCGACCGGCGATATCGGGCACTTCGACCGCTCCGGCCTGCTGTTCCTCGACGGCCGCAGCGACGACATGATCGTGTCCGGCGGCGAGAACGTCTACCCCGGCGAGGTGGAGAACCTGCTCGCCGACCGCGCCGATATCGCCGACGCCGCCGCCATCGGCGTGGACGATCCGGATTTCGGCCAGCGGCTGCGGGCGTTCGTGGTGCCGCACGCGGGCGCCGAACTCGATCCGGAGGAAATCCGCGATTACGTCAAATCCCAGCTGGCTCGGTACAAGGTTCCGCGCGATGTCGTCATCGTCGCCGAGATTCCGCGCAACGGCTCCGGAAAGATCGTACGCGCGCAATTGGCCGGAATTCCGTAACTACCTCGGGCTATGTCATTCCTCTATCTCCGAAAGGTGGTACTGCGACCATGTGCGCGGCAACCGGAATCTACTCCGTACAAGACACCAGAAACGACATGATGAAGCGTGCCGAACAGCTGGCACTCGAGTTCCTGGAAAAAGAGCACAAGCGCTGGTTTGCCTTGGACAGCGAGGCCGGCGCGACGATCGAGTCGATTGCCGAGCTGATGCGGGCCGGCGGTAAACGGATCAGGCCGGAGTTCTGCATCAGTGGATATCTCGCGGCGGGTGGTGATCCGGACGGTAATTCGATCATCTCCGCGGCGGTAGCCACGGAGTTCCTGCACGCGAGTGCGCTGATCCACGACGACGTGTTCGACGAATCAGCGATCCGCCGCGGCGCCCCTTCGGTGCACGAGAAGTACGCGGCCCGGCATCGGGCGCACGGCTGGCAGGGCGAATCGGGCCGGTTCGGCGAGAGTGTGGCGATCCTGGCCGGAGACCTGGCCCTCGTCTACGCCGATGTCTTCATGGCCGAGGCGATGCCCGCGGTCACGGCCGCCTGGGGTGAACTGCGCGCCGAGCTGATGATCGGTCAGCATCTCGACGTGGTCGCGGCGGCTCGATTCGCGGGCAACCCGCAGCTCTCGCGCACCATCGCCCAGCTGAAATCGGGTAACTACACGATCCACCGGCCGCTGCTGGTCGGCGCGATCCTGGCCGGCCGCCCCGATCTGGCGCAGCCGTTCGAGGCCTACGGACTCGCGGTCGGCGAGGCGTTCCAGCTGCGCGACGACCTGCTCGACATGTTCGGCGACACCGACACGCTCGGCAAGCCCGCCCAACTGGATCTCGAACGGCACAAGATGACCCTGCTGCTCTCGCTCGCCATCGAGCGGGACGAACAGGTCAGGGCGTTGATCGACGCACCGGGAACGACCTCGGCGCAACTGCGCGAGCGGCTGCTCGAATCGGGGATTTCCGCCGCGGTGGAGCAGCACATCGGCGCGCTCGTCGAGCGGGGCAGTGCCGCGCTCGCCGACGTGGGTCTGGAACCGGGCTGGCAGGAGGAGTTGATCTCCATGGCTCATGGCGTCGCCTATCGGAACAAGTGAGCTGACGCGAGGCAGGGCCTAGTGCACACCGGCGATGAGGAGGGTGGCCAATACCGCGATGTGCACGGCGTACTGGGTGACCATGAAGGCGCGATACGGGAGGCGGCGGTCGGTGCGGGAGGTGGCGCGGCGGGTCGTCGCGGCGAGCACGCCGACCGCCACCGCACCGATGACCAGGGCGAGCGCCGACGGCGCCAGCATCGGCGCGAAAAGCAGGGCGGCGACGCCGTATCCGGCGGCGATGAGCGCGGCGTTCACGGTCACCAGCAGGCGGACCCGGCCGTCGCCCCACTTGATGACCGGGGTCTGACGCCCGCCCGCCGCGTCACCCTCGGCATCGGACAGGTCCTTGACCAGCGCACCGACACCGGCCATCCACAGCGACATCGCGGTGCCGAGCAGCAGCACCGGCAGACCGCCCTGCTGACCCGCGGCCTGCCAGCCCGCCGCGTAGGTCAGCACGCCCATGCCGAGCACGAGCAGGGCAGCGGTGCTGCCGCGGCGCTTGCCGTAGAAAGGCGCACCGGAATAGGCGTAGCCGCACGCCAGATGGGCCAGGATCAACAGCGGCAGCCAGCCGCCCGCGTCGACGACGCCGCCGATGGCCAGCGCGAGGGCGCCCGCCGCGATCACCCCGCCCGCGGCCACCGGCACCGGCAGCGATCCCCGGCTGATCGGCCGGGTCGAGCCGTTCGCCCGGTCCTCGGTGACGTCCATGACGCCGTTGAACACGTAGGCGGCCAGCGTCGCGAGCACCCAGGCCACCGCGGCCAGCACCACCTGGCCACCGAGCACCGACGCGCCGAGCACCGCCGCGGTCCCGAAACGCATCAGGAAGATGATCTGGACCGAGATCCGAGATTCCTGTAGAAATTCTTTCGAAAGCCGGACTAATACTGCTCCCGCCGTAGTATCGGCCGGGAATTGAATTGACGCAGCACCCATATTCATATCGCATTACGCTATGCCGGTGCCGACATATCGGATATTCCCCGAATGCGGTACTCCTCTCAGCGCTAAAAGGTGGATTCAGTGTATTGAAAGGAGCAATGCCGCGTCTCCGGAATACTACTTTCGCAGCATCTGGGCCATGGCAGGCTCGGCGGATGTCGGCGATCGCGTAGGGTGGGCGCTCACGTGGGGACAGTCGGGTACATCGAACGGGACCCGACACGGTGCAAATTCCTGAAAGGAGCGTTGCCATGGTGGATAGCCGGCACCGCGTGGCCATCGTGACCGGAGCCGGCAGCGGCCTCGGTGCGGCAGTCGTGCGAAAGCTGGCGGCGCGCAAGTTCACCATCGCCCTGGTGGATCTGCGGGCATCGTGGTGCGACACCTCCCTGGACGCGCTCGGGCCGGACCGGGCCGGGCTGTGGGCGTTCGGCGCGGATCTGCGCTATCTGCACGAGGCGGAGGCCACCGTGCTGCGGGTCGCCGAGACCCTGGGTCCGCCCATGGTGGTCGTGAACGCGCCGTTTCCGGGTCGCGCCGACAGCGCGCCGGAGCTGCCGGACTGGGAATCGGTGGTGCACGCCCGGCTGCGGGCGCCGCTGCTGGTCAGTCGGGCGGCCGAGCGCTACCTGGCCGAGTCGGGCACGGGCCGGATCGTGAACGTGGCCCAGATCGACTCCTCGGCGCGCAAGCGACCCGACGATCTGGTGATCCGGGAAACGTTGCACGCGTTGACCGAAACGCTGTCCAGGGAACTCGGCCCGCGCGGGGTACAGGTGAATACCGTTGTCGCGGATATCAGTTGCGCGACCCGCACGGCCGACACCGGATCGCGGGCCCGGCCGGATTGCTGCCTCGCCGCGGAAGACGAAACCGCGGCCCTGGTGGACTATCTGGTCTCCGATGCCGCGGGCACGGTTTCCGGGCGCATGATCGAGTCCCGCCATCCGGTCACCGAGTCACCGCCAGCTGCGGACACCCTGCGGTGACTCCACGTGCTGGCGCGAGATCAGCGCGCGCTCGACCGCCCGGTTGACCGCATCGATGCGCGAGACCGCCTCCAGCTTGGTGAAGATGTTGCGCAGGTGCCGTTTCACCGTCGCCTCGGCCACGCCGAGGCGGGTGGCGATCTGGCGATTGCTGAGCGCCTCGGCCACGAGCACGAGCACCTCACGCTCGCGGGTCGACAGCGTGCTGGGATCCTCGGGCTCTTCGGCCTTGGCCCGCAGGCTCTCCGGCGACACCGAAAGGGTGACCGTCTGCGGGCCTTCGCCCACGGACTGCTGGATCGCCGAGACCAGGGTGTGGCGCCGGGCGCCCTTGTGCAGATAGCCGCGGACGCCGAGCGAGAGCAGCTGCTGCACGAGCTGCTGCGCGTCGTGCATGCTCAACACGATGATCCGCAGCGCTGGATCCTGTTCCAGCAGGCGGCGAACCGTGTCCGGCGGATTGCTCTCGGGCATTTCCAGATCCAGCAGCAACACGTCGGGGCGATGTTCGGCGGCCAGTTGAATCGCCGAGGTTCCGGTGCCTGCCTGCGCCACGATCTCGAAATCGGGTTCGGCCCGGAGCAGATCGCACAGTGCCTCTCGCAACAGGGTGTGGTCGTCGGCTACGAGAATGCGGATCTGGTTCTGGCTCATAAGTTTTGACGCTCCTGGGCGATCGGGATCCATAGGGTGACCCGGGTGCCGCGGCCCGGGGCGGAATCGATATGCACCGTGCCGCCGACCAGGTCGGAGCGCTCCTGCAGGATCAGCAGGCCGTTGCCACGGCCGCTAGCGCGCAGCGCCTGAACGTCGAAACCTTTTCCGTTGTCGATGATCTCGGCATGTACCTCGTGCGGCGCGATATCGATGTGCACGACGACGTTGGCCGCACCCGCGTGAGTGTATGCGTTGCGCAGACACTCGCGGACCATGATGAACAGTTCCTCGGTGACCGCGCCGGGTATCCACTTGTCGCTGCCGCGCACCCACATCTGCAGCGGCGCGCCCGACTGCCCCAGCGAGCCGGCGAAGCCGCGCAGCGCGGTCTCCAGCGAGCCGTTCACCCCGGGCTGGCGCAGCTCGCTGACCAGCTCACGGCTGCGGGTAATCGTCTCCAGGATGGCGTCTTTGGCCAGCTGGACGTGCCGCGATCCCGAATCGTCGCCGGCGCGTTCGCATTCCAGCTCGTAGAGCTCGATCTGGCGCAGCGCCAAGCTGACCGAGTTGCCGATGTGGTCGTGGATCTCCCTGGCCAGCCTGCGCTGTCCTTGCTCGTGCGCCTCCCGCACCCGCTGCAGCAGGAAGGCGTCGTAGCCGATCGAGCCGGACTCGAGCCGCAGCCCGATCCCCTGCTGCAGCGCGCGCACGGCGGCGACCAGGTCGGTCTGCGGTGCGCCGAGCTGCGCGGCGCATTCGGCGAGCACGGTCATGGCCAGATCGGCGATGATGCCGCCCGCGCGCACCGAATGGGTGATGTGGGCGCCCTGCCGTACCCGCTCGGTGCCGAGATCGAAGACGTCGGTCACGTGACTGACCATGGGACTGCCCGCGGCGAGACTGCGCGCGCAGTCCTCGAAAATTCGGGTGGCTTGCAGCTCGCACTGTTCCCAGGCGGCCGAATTGGAAACGAGCGGACTGCCGATCTCTTCGAGGCGGGCACGATATTGCGCGATCAGCGCGGGAATTCGGGCGGTGAACAGTGCCGCGAAATCAGTTGACAAACTATCCGGCGGATCGGTCTCGATGCTTTGATTTGGCACTGATCTTCCTGTAGTATCTCTGCCGATCACACCCGCCCACCCTTCTCGCACTGCCCCGCCGCGCGCAACCCGGCCGGCATCCGGGCTCAGCGTAGAACTAGATCGAATCCTACCCCGGCGTCGAGGGCCCTTCCAGCGTTCTGCATTGAAACGGCGTGCCGCTCAATACGTTCGATCCTGCGGGTGGGTACCACGTCGGGGACATTCTCTACAGCAGCGTAGACCAATGGGTTCGATCCCGGATCGAACTTACCGGTCTGATTATCCCTTCGGAGTAGTCGGTATCTCTTAGGGCGCAGGTCCGTTGCCCGCGCCGGGGTGCCGTGTTGCTATCGAGAAGGCGACGTCCGATCGCCGAGACTCGTGCAGATTCGAAGGTTGTTCAGCTGATGGAAGTATCGGAAACACGCCCGCGGAACGAGATGCGGTTCACCGTGCTCGGCCCGCTCCAGGTGGGTACCGCCGATCGCGCCTACGCCGTGCAGGGTGCGAAGGTCAAGACCATCCTGGCCGCCCTGCTGGCCCGGGCCGATCGTCCGGTGAGCGTGGCCGCCCTCGGCACCGAACTCTGGGGCGGGCGCCCGCCGGGACACCCGGAAACCACTGTCCGCGTACACATCTACCATCTGCGCCGCGCCCTCGGCCGCTACCTGGGCGTGCCCGGCGAGCAGATCGTGCGCACCGAACCGACCGGCTACCGGCTCGTGGCGGACCCCGCGCAGATCGACGCCGGGCGGTTCGACGCCTGGGGCGAGCGCAGCGTGACGCTGCTCCGCCGCGGCCTGCCCGAGGCCGCCGCGGTCCTGGCACAGGACGCGCTGCGGCTGTGGCAGGGTTCGAGCGCGCTGCCGTACGTGACGCCGGGTCCGATCGTGAGCAGCTACGTCAACTACCTCGACGAGCGACGGTTGCGCGTGCTCGCTTGCCACGCCGACGCGCTGATGACACTGGGGCAGTTCGCCGATCTCGTTGCGGCACTGCGCGAACTCGTCACCGATCACCCGCTCGACGAGTCCTTCCACCTGCGCCTGATCGCGGCGCTGCACCGATCCGGCCGGCGTGCGGACGCGTTGCGCGCCTGTCAGGAGCTGCGCCGGGTCCTCGATCGCGAGCTCGGCCTCGGCCCCTCGGCCCAGATGCTGGAACTGGAGCAGGAGATCCTGCGGGTGCCCGAGACGGCGAGCGTGTAGCACGCCCCCGGCCGGTAATCCCGTCCCTTTTGTCCGGATAGGAATGTCCGGCCATTCTTGTCGCGCCCGCCCGGGAACCACAGCGAACGGCAATAACTGCGCCGAATTCGCCCAACGGTGCGACGATGCCCAAAAAGTGGTACGCGGCCATTGTGACCTGCACGACCCCGGCACCGATCCCGCCTGCTTTTACACGAGATTTACCACACTTTTATCCGGTCGACCGAGCATCGCTAATATCGGACCCGTAGAAAGGGGGCAGGCATGCGAACCGGGGTGCCGACGGAAACTGCTGCACCGCAGGACCATTCGACGAAGGAACCGACATGATCTGCGCCGCAGGAACATTCGACAAGGGAAACGACATGACGTCGAACGACGCCCGGGCCGAGGTCGCCCCGGACGAGGATGACCGCACCGTCTTGGTCGAGGAGGACGGCGTGACGTGCTGGATGGAACGCGTACCGCCGGACCGGTGCGGCACCCTGCACCACGACCCGCGCTCCTCGATCACCGTCGTGCTCTCCGGTGGTCCGGTCGAGGTGGTCGACGAGCACGATCATGTGCTCAGCCGGACCACCCTGACCACCGGTCAGGTCATCCGCGGCGGCGGCCTGCCCGCGCCGTACCGGCTCTACAACCTCGCCGACCAAGCCCTGGTCCTGGTGGTCATCGAACTGCCCGACCCGCCCGCGTCGACGTCCTGACGATTCCCCTATAGCACAAAGAGATTCGACGGCCCGGTGGTCAGCAGAGGCATCCGCCTCGGACCCCGGGTCGTTTATCGTATCTGCGCCGCGGGGATTCGGCCGCCGACCGACCCGAGATCAAATAGACAAAGGCAAAACCGGATGCACGCCCCGATTATCGAGGGCATCGATGCGACGTTTGTGTGACCCGGCTACTCCTTTCGACGCAGTGTGGTCCCACAGGACGGATTGGCGGGCCGGTTGCGGTCGGTTTTGATATTGGAAGTAGGGATGCAACAACGGATTCGCTCGACGAGTCCGGTTGAGATGGATGGACACACAATGGTTGAGATCAGAATTCTCGGTCCGCTGGAGATCGAAGGTGATACGGGAATGCCTCGGCTCGACTCGTACCGGCAGCGAGCCGTACTCGGCTTGCTCGCACTGGAGGCAAACCGCGTCACCTCGATCGAAAGCCTGACCGATGCGGTGTGGGACGGCGAACCCCCGGCGACGGCACGATCGCAGATCCAGATCTGCATTTCGGTGTTGCGCCGGGTGCTCGCCGACAGCGGTTGCCCGGCCGCCATCGAGACGCGCGCGCCCGGGTATCGGCTGGTCTTCGACAGATCCAACCTGGACAGCGCCCAGTTCGACGACCTGCTGGCCCAGGCCAGGGTGGAGGAGCAGGACGGCAATCTCACGGGCGCGCTGGTCGCGCTGCGGATGGCGTTGCGCCTGTGGCGCGGACCGGTGCTCGCGGATGTGCCCAGCGGTCGCATCCAGCGCATCGCCTACCCGCTCACCGAGCGGCGGGTGGCCGCGGAACTGTCCCGGTTCCGGATCGAGCTGGCGCTCGGCCGGGCCTGGGAAATCGTGCCCGACCTGCAAGCACATGTCGACGCACATCCGCTGTGGGAAGAAACCTATGGCTACCTGATGCTCGCCCTGTACCGCTGCGGGCGCACGGCCGAGGCCCTGGAGGTCTATCAGCGGGCGCGGGCCACGCTGATCCAGCAGGTCGGGCTGGAACCCTCCGATGAGTTGCGCAAGCTGGAACGGGCCATTCTGGCCGGAGGTGAAAGTCTGCCCCGGCCGGCGCTGTTCGAACCGGCGCGGCGTGCCGGGTGAGCCCGGCGCACTGAAGGCCCGTCGCAGCGGCCATCGGGATCGCCCCCGGGGCACCGGACGGCTGCGGCGGGCACCGCACAACCGACGCGGGCACAGCGACAGCTATGGGAAGGCTGTTGCTGTGCCCCCGTTCTCGCTATCGGACCGGTTCCGGGTCGCCGAGCAGTACGAAGATCTCGGACAGGTCGTACTCGGCGCGACCGGGTCTGCCGTACCGGGTCAGCTTGCCGCGACTCGCCCATTTCCGGATGGTCTCCTGCTTGACTCCCGCAGCGAGCGCGGCGAGTTCGGTCGGCACCAGGCGCCGGTCGGCCAACTGCATGGTCATGCGACCGCCTCCCCGCGCCGCACGGCGTGCCGCTGCGGCCGGCTGACCCGGCGCTGCAACGCCAGCCACTGATGCGGCTGCCAGCTGTGCCCCGCCGAGCAGCGCACCAGGCTGTCGCCGGGCCCGGCCGTGGCCAGCTGGGCGTACACCTTCTGGTGGCACCCCGGGCGGTCGCAGTCGCCCACCTCGATCTGGTTCGGCACCGGGTCGATCACCTGCTGGGCGAGGGCATGCACCTCGGCGAATTCGTCCATCGCGTCGACGATCGCCGGATGCGCGGCCAGCCAATCCCCGTACTGCAGCAGGAAATCCACCAGCGTGGTGATGTCGCGGCGCGGCCGCCGCGGCGGCCGGGCCTCGTCCACCACCATGGCCGCCCACGAGGTCGCGAGCGCCAGCACCTCCGTGCGGGCTTCGACCAGCGCGTCCTTCAGGACGATGCCCTGGCGCAGTCCGCCCCGGGCCGGTGCCATCCTGCGGTTGCGCTCGCCCTGCAGTAACTCGCCGCACCGTGCGTACAGCACCGGCAATTGCCGCAGCGTCTCGAAAAAGCGAGACAGGCAATCGGGGCACACGCGCACATCGTCGGCCGGTGGCGTGGATCGCAATGTTTCGATCGCCACGGCGCTGCGGCAGGTCGGATTTTCGCATAATGCCTCGGACATCTGTCTGCTCCTTCGGGCGCTGTCGTCTTGGCACTGCCCACGGTTGCAGAGCCGCGTATTCCCCCGATATCTCCCGCCTGTTGCGCCGCGATAGCGGAACAGGGTGGGTGAATGGAGGCACGCGCACTACTCCGTTCGGATAATTTCCCCGCCCATTCCACACCGATAGGCTGACGGAGTGGCTCGCGACTGGACCATTACGGAAAGAGAGCCTGTGCCCCGCTCTGACCAGCAGCACAGTGAATTCGAGAGTCATGGGCCAGATCCTGGAGGCCCGGGTGGTTCCGGCGGCGGTTTCGTGGCCGGCTACGGTCGCAGCGGGGCACACAACCTTCGCAACTTCGCCGATCCGGTTCCGCAAAAATAGGCATTTGCGAGGCGATTCCGGCCCGCGCGCGGCTCGGTAGCGTGCGAAACATGAAGAATCATCTCGTTCGCACCCACCGCTCCGCCGAGCCGTTCCCGCGCGAAGCGCACCTCGCCTGGCGCATCGCCGAGGTCGCCGCCGATCCGGTCGAGGTGGCGCCGGAGACCGCGGAGATGATCGTCAACCGGATCATCGACAACGCCGCGGTCGCGGCCGCGTCCCTCACCCGGCGTCCGGTCGCCAACGCGCGTGCCCAGGCCCTGGCCCACCCGTACCGGCCCGGTGCCCCGGTGTTCGGGGTCGGTGGCGCCTACTCCCCCGAATGGGCAGCCTGGGCCAACGGCGTTGCCGTGCGCGAACTCGACTTCCACGACACCTTCCTGGCGGCGGAGTACTCGCACCCCGGTGACAACATTCCGCCGATCCTGGCCGTGGCCCAGCACGCGGGGCGCAGCGGTGCGGATCTGATCCGTGGCCTGGCAACGGGTTACGAGATCCAGGTGGATCTGGTGCGGGCGATCTGCCTGCACCAGCACAAGATCGACCACGTCGCGCACCTCGGTCCGTCCGCCGCCGCGGGCCTCGGCACGCTGCTCGGCCTGGACACCGAGACCATCTACCAGGCGGTCGGGCAGGCGCTGCACACGACCACCGCGACCAGGCAGTCGCGCAAGGGCGAGATCTCCAGCTGGAAGGCCTACGCACCGGCGTTCGCGGGCAAGATGGCGGTCGAGGCCGTCGATCGCGCGCTGCGCGGCGAGGGCGCGCCGGCGCCGATCTGGGAGGGCGAGGACGGGGTGATCGCCTGGCTGCTCGGCGGGCCGCAGGCCGAGTACTCGGTGCCGCTACCCGGACCGGGCGAGCCCAAGCGCGGAATTCTCGACACCTACACCAAGGAACACTCCGCCGAATACCAGAGCCAAGCGCCGATCGATCTGGCGTTCCGCCTGCGCGAGCGGGTCGGCGATCTGGACCAGATCGCCTCGATCGTGCTGCACACCAGCCATCACACGCACTATGTGATCGGCACCGGATCCGGCGATCCGCAGAAGTTCGATCCCGCGGCCTCGCGCGAAACCCTCGACCACTCGATCATGTACATCTTCGCGGTCGCCCTGCAGGACGGTACCTGGCATCACGAGCGCTCCTACGCGCCCGAGCGCGCACAGCGGCCCGACACCGTCGCACTGTGGCGCAAGATCTCCACCGCCGAAGATGCCGAGTGGACCCGCCGCTACCACTCCACCGACCCCAATGAGAAGGCATTCGGTGCTCGCGCCGAAATCACTTTGAAGAGCGGCGAAGTCGTCACCGACGAGCTCGCCGTCGCCGACGCACACCCGCTCGGCGCGCGCCCGTTCGCCCGCGAGCAGTACATCGCCAAATTCCGCACCCTCGCCGACGGCGTGATCGACCCCGCCGAGCAGGATCGGTTTCTCGACGTCGCGCAGCGCACGCCCGAGCTCACACCGGCCGAGCTGAGCGGGCTCACCTTCGCCGTCTCCGATGACGTGCTGGCGCGTTCGCCGCAGTCGCCCGAGGGCCTGTTCTGATGACCGGCCTGCTGGCGGCGACGACCTCGGCCGCCGACAAGCGTGCGGCTTTCCGGGCGGGCTTGGCCTCGGGCAGTATCCAGCGACTACCCGGTGCTTTCAATCCGTTGGTGGCCAAGCTGATCCAGGAGATCGGGTTCGAGGGCGTCTACGTTTCGGGCGCGGTGGTCTCCGCCGAGCTCGCGCTGCCCGATATCGGGCTCACTACGCTCAGCGAGGTCACCGAGCGCGGCCGCCAGATCGCGCGGGTCACGGATCTGCCCGTGCTCATCGACGCCGATACCGGTTTCGGTGAGCCGATGAGCGCGGCTCGCACCGTGACGCTGCTGGAGGACGCCGGGCTCGCGGGATGTCACCTCGAAGACCAGGTGAATCCGAAGCGCTGCGGGCATCTGGACGGTAAGGCCGTGGTGCCGACGCAGGAGATGGTGCGCCGCCTGCGCGCGGCCGTATCCGCAAGGCGTGACCCGAATTTCGTGATCTGCGCGCGCACCGACGCCGCCGGGATCGAAGGCATCGACGCCGCCGTCGAACGGGCGCAGGCCTATGTCGACGCCGGCGCCGACCTGATCTTCACCGAGGCACTGTACAGCGCAGGCGATTTCGAGAAGTTTCGCGCCGCGATCTCGATTCCGCTGCTGGCCAACATGACCGAGTTCGGCAAGTCCGAGCTGCTGAGCGCCGGGACGCTCGAGTCGATCGGTTACAACGCGGTCATCTATCCCGTATCCACACTGCGGCTGGCGATGTGGGCCGCCGAACAGGGCTTGCGCGAGATCTTCGCCGAGGGCACCCAGGCGGGGCTGCTCGACCGGATGCAACACCGCAGCAGGCTCTACGAACTGCTCGAGTACGAGCGCTACAACGAATTCGACTCCGAGATCTTCAATTTCAGGCTGGGGAAGGACCAGTAATGAACGCAGCATCGCTGAGCGATTCGGTGCGCGACGGCGGCCGGGCGACGGATGCCTCCGCGATACCGACGATCTACAAGGGGCTCGCGGGCGTCGTCGTCGATACCACCGCGGTGTCCAAGGTGGTGCCGGAGACCAACTCGCTGACCTACCGCGGCTATGCCGTGCAGGATCTGGCCGCGCACTGCAGTTTCGAGCAGGTCGCCTACCTGCTGTGGCACGGTGAACTGCCCAACGACGCTCAGCTGGAACGGTTCTGCCAGCAGGAGCGGGCCGCCCGTCGCGTCGATCGTTCGCTGTTGTCGCTCGTGACCAAGATGCCCGACAACTGCCATCCGATGGACGTCGTGCGCACCGCGATCAGCTACCTCGGCGCCGAGGACCCCGCCGAGGCCGACAACAGCCCGGCGGCCAACCGCGCCAAGGCGTTACGGATGCTGGCGGTGCTGCCGACCATCGTCGCCGCCGATCACCGCCGCCGCCACGGGCAGGACCCGATCGCGCCGCATTCGCAGCTCGGCTTCGCCGAGAACTTCCTGAACATGTGCTTCGGCAAGGTCCCGTCCCGGGAGCTGGTGCACGCGTTCGAGGTATCGCTGATCCTGTACGCCGAGCACAGCTTCAACGCCTCGACCTTCGCCGCGCGAGTGGTCACCTCGACGCTGTCCGATATCTACAGCGCGGTGACCGCGGCCATCGGCGCGCTCAAGGGCCCGCTGCACGGCGGCGCCAACGAGGCGGTCATGCACGCCATGCTCGCGATCGGCGATCCCGCGCTGGCCGAACAGTGGTTGCGCGACAAGCTGGCCAAGAAGGAAAAGGTGATGGGCTTCGGCCACCGGGTCTACAAGAACGGTGACTCCCGGGTGCCGACCATGAAACAGGCGTTCCTCGACATCGCCGCCGCGACCGACGGCGCGCGGTGGGTGCGGATGTACGAGATCCTCGAACGCACGATGGCCGAGGCCACCGGCATCGAGCCCAATCTCGACTTCCCGACCGGGCCCGCGTACTACCTGCTCGGCTTCGATATCGAGGTGTTCACGCCGATCTTCGTGATGAGCCGCATCACCGGCTGGGCCGCGCACATCATCGAACAGGGCGAATCCAACGCCTTGATCCGCCCGCTGAGCGAATACGTCGGCGTGCCACAGCGTTCGGTCGTCGCCTGATCTCGATCTCCCGAAACCGCCAGGTCCTGCCCTGCTGGGGGAACTCATCGTGGAAGATGGATGAATGCCCCCAGCAGCACGTCGTGCGAAGAGCGCAGGCCGGCCACCCCGGTTGTCCCTGGAGGCGGTCGTCGCCGCGGCCACCCGCATCCTGGAGTCCGAGGGGTCGGAGAAGCTGTCCATGCGGCGCCTGGCACACGAGCTCGGCACCGCGCCCATGGCCCCCTACTACTACGTGCGCGACAAGGACGAACTGCTCCTGCTGGTGCTGGAGACACACGCCAAAGGCCTTCCGCGCCCGGAACTTCCGGCCGATCCCCGAGCACGGCTCATCGCCACGGCGACCCTGCTGTTCGAATTGCTCGCCGAGCGCCCGTGGATCATCGAGGTACTGACCGGCGACGACCTGATGGCCGACTCCGCGCTCTGGTTCGTCGAGATGATGCTGGGCGCCGCGGTCGACTACGGTTGCACGCCGGAGGAAGCCGTCACGGTGTACCGCACGATCTGGTACTACATCGTCGGCAACCTGATCGTGCGGGTGCACCGGGAACGACGCCGGGCCAGAGGTGCCGACGTCTACGAGGAGCAGGCCATCGGCGCCGTCCCGGCCGACACCCACCCGCATCTCGCGGCGGTCGCGCAACGCTGGCCCGAACTCACCGCCCGGGATTCGCATCGCGAGGGTCTGACCGCGATCGTCGACGGCCTGCTCGCGACCTGCGGAGGAGACCGGACTTAGCTCCCGGCGGGCGCAAGCGACAGCTGCCAGAAATCGGCGTACCGGCCGTTGCGCCGCAGCAATTCGTCGTGCGTGCCCTGCTCCACGATCCGGCCGCCGTCCAGGAAGACGATCCGGTCGGCCCGCTGCACGGTCCGCAACCGGTGCGCGACCAGCACCACGGTCCGTCCTGCCAGCAACCGCTCGATGCCCTCGTGCACCGCCGCCTCGTTCACCGGGTCCAGCGCCGACGTCACCTCGTCCAGCAGCACGATCGGGGCATTCTTCAACAGCGCGCGAGCAATCGAAACCCGTTGGCGCTCACCGCCGGACAGCAGCGCACCGCCCTCACCGACCGGCGTCGCCCAGCCCTCGGGCAGGCGCTCGATCACCTCGTCCAGGCGGGCCGCGGTCGCCGCCGCCCGCACCGCGTCCGCGTCGGCGCCGGGACGGCCGAGCCGCACATTGTCCTCGATCGTGCCGTCGAAGAGATAGACGTCCTGGAAGACGATGGCGATCTGCTCCATGAGCACCTCGGTGCTGATCTCGCGCACGTCCACGCCGCCGATGCGCACCGCGCCCGCGTCCACGTCGTAGAACCGCGCGAGCAGTTGCAGCAGTGTGCTCTTGCCCGCGCCGGACGGTCCGACCACCGCGAGCCGCCGGCCGGTCGGCACCGAGAGCGTCAGCTCGTCGATGAGTGTGCGGCCGTGCTGCCGGAATGTCACCGCGTCGAACTCCAGATCATGGTCGCGGGGCCGCACGGGGGCAGCGGGCTCCGGCAGCGGCGCGGTACGCAACACCGCGTCGAGCCGGGCCAGCTCTGCCCGCGCGCCGCGCATCTTGCCGCCGATCTCCGCCAGGGCCAGCAGCGGATCCGCGCAGCGTGCGGCCAGCACCAGGATCACCAAAACCTCTGCCGCGCCTACGTTTCCATGCAGGGCCAGATACGCGCCCAGGGCGAGCAGCGCGGTGAAGAACACCTGCACCGTGAGTGTCAGGCCGAGAATGCCGGGCAACGCCGACAGTGTCGACCGGCGCGCCGCGCGCTGCACGCCGGACAGCGCGTCATCGAGTGACCGGAAGCGCTCGCCGGTCCGGCCGCCGGCCCGCAGCACCGGCTGTGCCTGCAGGTATTCGATGACGCGTGCGGTCGATTCGGCGCTGCGTTCGGAGCGCTCGGCGTCGGTCGCGGCCATCGAGCGCCCGGTCCACACCTGCACCACCGCCACGACCGGCGCGGCGAGCAGCGCCGCCAAGCCGAGCTGCCAGTTGAACGCGAACATCACCACCACGATCGTCAACGGCGTCACCAACGCGGAAATGAAGGGCGACAACAGATGTGCCGCCACGCTCATCGCCTGCAACACGCCCTCGCCGGCCAGCACCGACACCTCCCCCACGCGGCGAGAAGTGAACCAGCCCAGCGGCAATCGGGCCAGATGATCGCCGAAGCGGTGGTACACCCCGCTCAGCATCGCCGTCCCGACCCGGAACCCGGACAGGTCGCTGCGATAACGCAGCAGCGCGTAGGCCGCGACCGCGGCCCCGAACGCGATCAGCCACGGCCACGCGTGCGCGGGAGTGCTCCCGAACAACGCCCGCAGCACCGGCACCAGCAGGGCGTAGGACAGTCCCTCGGCCACGGCGGTCACGGTCATCAGGGCGACGGTGCGCCGCATCGGCCGGGCGTATTCATCCCCGAGCAGGTGCAACAGCATGCGAATCATCGGAGTTCTCCTTGCAGTGCGCCACCGTAGGTTTCGATCTCGTCGGTGAGCGCGGCTCGGTGGGATCGCCAGAATTCGGCGAACTTGCCGTTCCGGTCCAGTAATTCGGCCGGACGACCACGCTCGACGATGACGCCGTCGTCGAGTACCGCGACGAGGTCCGCGTCGGCGACGGTCTCCAGCCGGTGCGCGATGACCAGCATCGCCCGGTCGCCGCTCGAGGTCGCGAGCGCGGTGCGCACCGCGTGCTCGGTCTGCGGATCGGCGAACGCCGTCGCCTCGTCCAACACCAGCACCGGGGCGGCGGAGAGCAGGGCGCGCGCGATCGAAATCCGTTGCGCCTCACCGCCTGACAATTTCACGTCCACGCCGACGACCGAGTCGTACCCGTGCGGCAGTTCGAGAATCCGGTCATGGATGTTCGCCAGCCGGGCAATGCGCTCCACGTCCGCGCGGTCCGCGTGCGGCACCGCGAGGGCGATGTTGTCCGCGATCGACGCGCGCAGCAGGCGGACGTCCTGGAAGACGAAGGCGACCCGCCGATACAGCTCCGCGCTGCTCAGGTCGCGCAGATCGACACCACCCAGGGTGACCGAGCCGTGGGTCGGATCGAAGAACCGTGGCAACAGCTGCACCAGCGTGGACTTGCCGCTGCCCGAGGGACCGACGAGCGCGGTGACCGTCCCCGGTTCGAGCACCAGGTCGATGCCGCGCAGCACCTCGCGATCGGCGGCATAACCGAACCGGACGTCGCGTAGTTCGACCCGATGCCCCTGCGGCACAAGCGGTTGCGCGGGTTCCGGCAGCGGCGGCACCGCGAGCACCTCCTTGATCCGGCCGACCGCGCGCCCGGCGGCCTGCAGGTCGTCGAAGCCGTGCCCCAGGGCCGCCACCGGCGCGGTGAGTCCCAGCCCCAGCAGCAGGAACGGGAGCAGATCCGCCGGAGCCAGCGAACCGTTCGTGATCAACGCCGTACCACCGAGCAACAGCACCAGCAGCACGAACGGCGGCGACAGTGCCAGCTGCATACCCGCGGCGATGCCGGAGATGCCGAACACCCAGCGCCGGAACGTCTCGGTGAAAGTGTCTGCCGCCGTGCGGAACTCGCGATGCGCGCGAGCCCCGCCGCCGAACGCCTTGATCACCGCGATGCCCTGCACGAATTCGATGGCGGCACTGGAGATCCGGCCCATCGCCGCATCGATCTCCGTTTGCTCCCGCTGTCGCTTCGCCGTCATGAACAGCGGCACGTGCGCGAGGGCGAGCAGCACCGGGATCATCGCGATCAAGGTGAGCCGCCAGTCGATGGTGAACAGGTAGACCAGCGAAACCAGCGGCACCACGAACGCCGCGACCAGCTCACCCGGGGCGTGCGCGATGAGCGGGTGCACCGCGCTCACGTCCGGCCCCACCACCTTCGCCAGCTCACCGGTCCGCCTGCGGGAGAACCAGCCGATCGGCACCCGCCCCAGTCGCGCCGCCAGCAGACGGCGAAACGACAACTGCACCCGCGCGTCCAACAGGTGCCCGGCCCCCGACGACGCCCCGGTGAACAACAGTCGCACCAGGAGCCCGCCCGCCCCGACCAGCACCACTGTCCACACATGACCTTCGTCGACCGGCCCGGGCGACAACAGGGTTCGCCCCAACTCCACGACCGCGAGCAACGGCGCCAACCCCGCCACCGCCCCGACGATCTGCAACACCGCGACCAGCGCGAAGGCAGGCGCAAAAGGCCGCACCAACCCCGCCACCCTCGGTTCCGTTCCGCCGCTGTCCGCCACCGTCGCAGATCGCTCGGTCGCCGCAGCGAGGTCGATGGCGTCCATCCCGCCTCCTCATTTTCGTACGCGTATAAACACCCTACAACGCCTCCGTTCCCTCGGCGGCTCCTTAAATGACTTGCCTCAAACCAGACGAACCTCGAAGGCACCCCCCGCCGCAACATCGCGAACAAGACCGTCAGGTCATGAGGCCGCTCTGGTAGGCGAGGACGACGGCTTGGGTGCGGTCGCGGGAGGCGGTTTTGGCGATCACGTGGGCGACGTGGGTGCGGGTGGTCGCGGGGCTGATGAACAGTTCGGCGCTGATCTCGGCGTTGGAGCGGCCCAAGGCCATGAGTACGAGCACTTCTCGTTCTCTGGCGGTCAGCGCGGCGAGGGCGGCGGGGGCGGTGACCGCGCGTGGGCCCGCACGGCGCAGCGCGCCGAGGACATTGCCGACGATCGCGGGATCGAGCCAGCCGTCACCGGCCGCGCAGCAGCGCACGGCCTGCGCGAGGTCGGCGGGGGCTGCGTGTTTGAGCAGGAAGCCGCTCGCGCCCGCGGCGAGCGCCTCCTGTACGGCGGTGTCTTCGTGAAAGGTGGTGAGCACCAGGACCGCCGGCGCGTCGGGGGCGCTGGTGATCGCTTTGGTCGCTTCGATACCGTCCAGCACCGGCATCCGCAGGTCCATCAGAACCACTTGGGGCCCCAGCGTTTTCACGGCTTCGATGGCGGCGGCGCCATCGGCGGCCTCGCCGATCACTTCGAGGTCGGGGGTGGTGCTCAGCAGCAGGACACAGCCCGCTCGCACCAGCGCCTCGTCCTCGGCGACGACCACGGTGATCGTCATGACACCTCGATCGACGCGTGCGCGGGCAGTGTCGCATGCACGCACCAGCCGTCGGCTTCCGGCCCGGAGGTCAGTGCGCCGCCCAGCGCGTCGAGACGTTCGCGCAGGCCGAGCAGCCCGGCACCGGTCGACAGCGCCGCGGCGGCGGGTGCCGCGGTGCCGCCGGAGCTGCGGACGGTGAGGTCCAGGGTGCGCGGGGTCCAGGCGACACCGAGCGTGACGGTCGCGCCGCGACCCGCGTGTTTGGTGACATTGGTGAGGGATTCCTGGACGATCCGATAGGCCGCGAGATCCGCGTCGGGTGTGAGCGGCCGGGCGGTGCCGGTGACGTCGAGGTGCACCTCGAGGTCGGCGCGGCGCGCGGCTTCGAGCAATCGTTCGACGTCGGCGAACCGGGCCGGAGCCGTGCCGTCCGGCTCGGGTGAACGCAACAGGCCCAGCATGGAATGCAATTCGGTCATCGCCTGCGTGCCCGCCTGCTCGATCACCTCCAGCGCCTGCTGCACCCGGCGGTCGGCGTCCGCGGCGAAGACGCGGGCCGCGCCGGCGTGCAGGATCATGCCCGCCACGGCACCGGTGACGCTGTCGTGCAGTTCGTGCGCGAGCCGCAAACGCTGTGCGGCGAGCGCTTTTTCGGCCGCCGCGGCGAGTCGCTCCTGCTCGGCTCGGGCATGCTGTTCGCGTGCGTGCGCCAATCTGCCCAGGCCCCAGGCGATACCGAGGAAGACCGTCCACGCCAGCGCGGCGGCCAGGAAGCCGCGCAGCTGGGATTCGGCGGGTTCGGCCTGCGCGAACCGATAACTGAACAGTCCGAGTGGCAAGGCGGACGCGACGAGCGCCAGCCGCGCAGCGACCCCGGGTACCCGACCGGCGACCGCATAGCTCGCCACCAGCAGGAAGGCGAACGGATAGTATTCCGGCACAACAAGATTGACGCCGGTGTACAGCCAAGCGACCAGCCACACCCGCAGCGGGAACCGGCGCCGCGCCAGCAGGATCAGGCAGAGACCGGCGACGGCGAGCGGAATCACCCACAGCGGCAGCGTCGCACCACCGATCAGGTGCTGCTCCCCGTGCCAGAACGCCAGATCCACCGCGCCGGTGACGGATACCAGCGCGACGTCGACGGCGCGACCCCACTTCGACGCGATACCGGTTTGCTGCGCCTCCGTCACGACCGACCGGCTTTCCCGGCCGGGCGCCCGCCGTCCGCGACCGCTCGGTACCAGCCGCCGCACACCGCTCGGCTCGCCGATATCTGCCGCGTCATGAGCAGCAGTTTCCCACGAATCAGGTCGGCGGGTCTGCGGTTCTACCCGCTCTCACCTGCCAAGATGGTGTTGCGGACGGGCGAATTCGTGGGATCAGCCGCCGAATAGCCGGAAGATGAACCGCAGCGGATCCTCCACCGGGATCTCGGGCAGCGTCGGCGGTGGCGCCTCGGCGAGCACCACACGCACGGCCGCGACGATCTCGGCGGTGCTCGGCTGCTCGAACCCCGGGAAGCCCAGCGGGTCTTCCCGCAACACCACCGGCACGCCACGCACCGGCGCGGTGGAGAACCCGGCGAGCTGCAACAGCACCAGTTCGGCGGCGTCGGGCACCACTCGGACCCGCGCGACATCGATGACCTCGGCGATACCGTCCTCGGCCGCGAACACACCGACCCGCAACGACCGCGGCTGTTGCGCGAGCACTTCGTTCAGCGGCGGGTCGACCAGGACGAATTCCGGTTCGATCAAAGTGCCCGCGCCGAGGACTTCCCCGGTGGCGCCGGCCGCGTCGACCGCGTACACCACGACCAAGGTCCGCCTCGTCATGGGCAGCAGTGTCGCACGAATCGCCCTGCTACGACGGCGCGATGAGGTTTCTCGTCGCGGTGCGGTACGCGCACAACACCGCACCGGGCCGATTCGCCGCAGGGTGCGGTCCGGCCATTCTTGACTCGTTCGATTCCCCCGCCGACCAGGCCGAATCCGAAAGGACGTGACTCCAATGGTGCAAGATACGGCGTTCACGTTCGCCCACCCCGACTACTACGAACCGTTCGACCGTACCGACCCGGGCAGGCGCTACAACCCGACCCGGCCGCCGCACGGCTGGACCCGGCGCGAGTCCGAGGTGTGGACGCACTGGACGCCCCCGCATACCGACCTGCCGGCGCAGGGCTGGAAGGTGCACGTCTCCACGGCACTCGGCTCCGCCCAGCAGGTACTGGACGTGGTGAGCACCGCGTGTGCCGACCTGGGCGTCGCCTTCAAACATCTCACCGGCAAGCAGTACTTCCTGTGGCTGCACGGCAAGCACGGCAGCCGCGTGCAGAGCGGCAAGTTCTGCGCGGTCTACCCGCCGACACCGCAGCTCGCCTACGCACTGCTCGAACGGCTGGAACGCGAATTGTCCGGAGTCGCAGGGCCGTACGTGCTCACCGACCGGCGCTTCGGCACGTCGCAGTGCGTGTCCTACCGCTACGGCGCGTTCCGTCCGCGCCATCGTCTGCAAGCCGACGGCACGCGGGTACCGACCATGCTCGCCCTCGACGGCACCGAGGTGCCCGACGAGCGCCGCCCAGGCTTCCTGCTGCCCGCGGGCATCGCCGACCCGTTCGGCCCGGTGGCCGACGCCGACGGCGACGAGGACGTGCACTTCCACGGCTACACCTTCGAAACCGTGCTGCAGCCGAGCAACGCCGGCGGCGCGTATCGCGCCCGCCGCGAGGACGGCACCCCCGTCTTCGTGAAAGAAGCTCGCGCCCACAACGGTTACGCGGGCAACGAGGACGCCCGCACCCGGCTGGAGCGCGAGTACCTGACCCTGCGTGCGCTGCACGCCGCCGCCCCCGGCCTCGCCCCCGCGCCGGTCGAGCTGTTCACCGAATGGGAGCACACCTACCTCGTCACCGAATTCGTGCCGGGCCGCACGCTCAGCAAGTGGATGGTCGCGACGAATCCGCTGATCCACGCCGGGGCCGACCCTGCCGTGTTCACCGCCTACTACCGGCGGTGCGCACACCTGCTCGCGCAGCTCACGGCCCAGCTGACCACCCTGCACGATCTCGGCTACGCCTTCGTCGACGTCTCCCCGGGCAACGTCCTGGTCGATGCCGACGACACGGTGCGCCTCATCGACTTCGAGGCCACCCAGCCCGTGGACCACCCGCTCGGCCTGCTCGGCACGCCCGGTTACGAACCGCCGGAATCCCGCGCTCCCGGGGCCCGGGCGAAGATCGATCCACTGCACGTCGACGCCTACGGCCTGCGTGCGATCGCGCAACTTTTGCTCTTCCCGATGCACGAAGCCGCGCGACGCAGCCCCGAGACACTGGATCACCTGTACGCCGATCTGGCCGAATTGTGCCCTCCCCCAGCGGAGTTATGGGCAACGGTGACGCAGTCGCGAACCGCGCACTCGGTGCGGCACCTGCCCGCACCCGAGGAAGTCCGTTGTGCCCCTGCGGAAGCGGTGCGGTGGTTGCGCGATCGGACCGCCGACGCCCTGACCCGCATGGCCGAACTCACCAACCCGCGCTGGGTGTATCCCACTGCGCCGGAGGGACATCGGACCAATACCGCGTGCGTGGCCTACGGCACCGCCGGCGTGCTGCACGCCTTGCGCGTCGCCGGGCGCGACATCGATCCCGCGATCGTCGGACGGTTGCGCGGCACGGCCCTGCGTGATCGGCACCGGACCGGGCCGGGACTGCTGTACGGCAACGCCGGAATCGCCTGGGTACTGGACGATCTCGGCGACCGCGACGCGGCACTGACCCTGCTCGCCGCGGCAAGCGACCACCGGCTGGCGACCGAGTCGCCGAGCTGGGGCGGCGGTGCGGCAGGCGTCGCGATGACGCACCTGTCGTTCTTCCACCGCACCGGCGACGCCGCGCACGTCGAGCAGGCGCAACGACTGCTCGACGCGGTACCCGACGGCGCTGCGCTGCGCCGAGCACTCGGCCCGGACCATCCCTCCGGCCTCGCACACGGCAGGCCCGGCCTCGCGCTCGCGCTCTACTACCTGTCGATGTGCACCGGCGCGCCGGAACCGTTCGAACGCGGGTTGCGGTTGCTGCGTGCCGAACTCGGGCACACCGAGCCGATTCCGGTCGGCGCGCTGGGCTTCCGGGTCTCGGACACCGACCGGCGCAACATGCCGTACCTGGCGTGCGGCAGCGCGGGCTACGCCCACGTACTCGCCCGGTATCTCGGTCACCGACCCGACCCGGAACTCGCCGCGGTGCTGCGCAGTTGTGTTCGCGCCGTGGGCATTCGGTTCACCGCGGCGCCCGGGCTGTTCCAAGGCCAAGCCGGCTTGGCGCTCGTACACGCCGACGCGGCGGCCCGATTCCCGGAAGAGAACTTCCTGCCCGACGCGGACCGCCGCGCGACCGCACTGTTCAAGTATGCGATCGCGGACGGGACCGGCGTCCGCTGGCTCGGCGGCCTGGGACAGCGCCTCAGCGCCGACCTGGCCACCGGCTCCGCGGGCATCCTGCTGGCCCTCCAGCACGCCACCGGCGGCGTCACCGATCCGCTCTTCACCCTCGACCACTGCCGCGCCGAGTGCCCCGCCCGGCCCCGGACCGCCCGTCCGCGAAGCGATTTCGAGAGGAGGTGAGCCATGACCAAGGTGCTGAAACTTCAGCTGCACGCCGACCCCGAGCTCGGCGACGACGCGCCGCTCAGCTCGTACAGCGAGCACCACTGCAACCAGGAAGCCGAGGTGGTCTGAGCCTCGCGACGACCAGTGACACCGGAACCACAGATCGAAAGGAGGTGAACAACATGACCAAGGTACTGAAGCTCCAGCTGCAGTCCGACCCGGAGCTCGGCGACGACGCGCCGATGAGTTCCTACAGCGAGCACCACTGCGGTGGCGGCCAGGGCGGCGGCTCGGAAGAGGTGCTGTAGTCCGACGATCGCCGGGCGCGGGTTACTACCCGCGTCCGGCGAAATCTCTTGTATCCCAGAAGGAAAGAAAACATGGAAAACCAGAACATGGTCGCGCTGGCGACCATGGGCACCGATGACGATCTGATCGACGACGCGCCGATCAGTGTGTTCTCCGTCGTCTATTGCGACGACGCGTATTTCGGGTGACACGATGAGTACCTCAGCTACCGTGGCCTCCCCCGAGGCCGATCTTCGGCGCTACCGGGTCGCGCAGGCGGCCTCGACCTTCGGCAGCACCCTCACCGGCACCGCGGTCTCCGTGGTCGCGGTCGTCGGTTTGGGCGCGGGGCCGCACCCGGTTTCGCTCATCGTGACCAGCGCGATGATCCCGCCGCTGGTGCTCGGCCCGGCGGCCGGGGTGCTCCTCGACCGGGTGCGCCGACCACGCCGGCTGCTCATCGCGGCCGACCTGGTCGCCGCGGCGGCGGTGCTGTGCTGTGCGGCCACGATGGGCGCGGGCGTGCTGACCGTGACCGGGCTGGCCGCGCTGTCGTTCGTCCTCGGCCTGGCCCGGGTGGTGATCGAAGGCTTGTACTTCGCTCACCTGGCGACGCTCGGGATCACCGATCTCGGCCGGGCGCGCGCCGGATTGCAGTCGACGACGATGCTGACCCGATCGATCGGCGCTTCGGTCGCCGGGCCGATGGTCACGACGATCGGTGCGGCGGCGATGTTCGCCGGTGATGCGCTCACCTATCTGTTCAGCGCCTATTGCCTGACCCGACTCGACGCGCCCGACCGGCGGCAGACCGCACCGCGCAGCGGCTTCGGTCGCGAATTCCTCGACGGCGTAACGGCTTTGCGCGGTCACCCGCTGCTGGCAGCATTGGCGATGTACCTGCTGGTGGGTGGGGCCGCGGCGGGCGGCACCGCCGCGTTGCGGGCGGTGTTCCTGCTCGACGAAGTCGCGTTACCCGTTGCGGTGTACGGAATTCCGGCGGTGGTGGCGACACTGTTCGCCGCGGCCGGCGCGCTGCTGGCCCCGCGCCTGCACGCCAAGGCGGTGCCCGCCCGGCAGGTACTCGCGGTCACGGTACTCGGTGGCGCCGTCGGCACCGCCCTGTTGCCGATGGCCACGGGACCGACGGCGATGCTGCTACTCGCCGCCTGCCTAGGGGCGGCCGTACCGATGTTCTTCGGTGCGGTACTCAACATCGCGCTGGTGACGGTGCTGGGCGAGGGTGTCGGCGACGGATACTTCGCCCGGGTCGGCGCGCTGCTGGCCACCGGGACCACGGCGGCGAACCTGCTCGGCGCGCTGCTGGGCGGCGTGCTCGGCGAGCGATTCGGCGCCCGCACCGGGATCTGGGCGTTCGTCGCCGTCGATCTCGTTGCCTCCCTTGTGTTCCTGCTGATCGTCGGCCGCACATCCGCCGCCCGCGGCAGTGGGGCCGATTCGATGGCGAAGGTGGCGTGATGACTGCCGAATACCCCTACATCGCCGCGTCTGATACATGGGATGTGCTGCACGGCAACCGGATTCCCGACCCGTTCCGGCGGCTCGAGGATCTGGCCGACCCGGGCAACCGCGCCTGGGTGACGTCCCAGCGGCAACTGGCCGACAGTTACCTCGACGCGCTGCCCGGCCAGGATCGGTTGCGCGAAGTGTTGCGCGACATCATCGTCGCGGGGCCGACCGCGTCGCCGGTGAAATCCGGCGGCACGCGCCGATTCCGGGTGGGCCGGGCGCATTCCGCGGGACCGTGGCAGTTGGAGGTCGCCGACGGCCCGCAGGGCGAGTGGCGGACGCTGCTCGATGCGGCGGTGCTCGGGAAAGGCGCGATCCTGCGGCGCTGGACGCCCGCACCCGACGGCCGGTTCGTCGCCGTGCAGGCCAGTGTCGGCGGCGCCGAGGACGCGACCCCGCTCGCCCTGGTCGACGCCGCCACCGGCGCGGTACTGCACACCTGCCCGCTGACCCGGTACGCACCGGTGGAGTGGCTGGCCGACGGCAGTGGCTACTTCTATGTGCGACGACACGAGAACGGTTGCGGCAGTGGGGTTTACCGGCATCGGGTGGGTACCGAGCTCGCCGACGACGAACTCCTCGTCGGCGACGAGAATCCCGTCGGCCGCTACCATCTCACCTTCTGGCACGACCGCTGGCTCATCATCACCGGACGGGCGGGCACCAGCCGGACCACCCGCGTCTCGATCGCCGATCTGCGCGAAGGAAATTCGTTGCGTCCGCTCGAACTCGGCGGGCTCTCCTCCGCCGGGGTCGTGCTCGATACGGCGGGCCGTATTCTCGCGATCTCCACCGCCTCTTGCGAATTCGGGCAGCTGCTCGTCGCCGAACCCCTGCCGTCGGGTGGATGGGGCCCGTGGCGGGTACTGGTCCGGGCCGCGGAGCCCGCGGTGCTGGCCGCGTTCGCGCTGGCCCCGGCCGACGGTGCGGACCGGCTCCTGATCCTGCGCACCAGAGACGGCTACGCCGAACTGTCGGTGCACGACGCGGTGCGCGGCGACTGGCTGTTCGACGCCGAATTGCCCGGCGCCGGAACGGTTGCGGGCATCAAATCCACCGACGAACCCGGCGTGCTGGTGCTGAGCTACACCGACTGGATCCGGCCGCTCGGTGCCTGGCGACTGGACCTGCGGTCGGGACAGGTGCGCCCGACCGAGCCCGTGTCACACGAACTGCCCGGCATCACCGTCACCCGCGCGACCTACCGCTCCGCCGACGACACCGAGGTGCCCGTCACGGTGCTCGCACCCGCCGGTCCACCGGTGCCCAGACCCACGATCCTCAGCTGCTACGGCGGCTTCGGCATCACCTTCCGGCCCGGTTATCAACCGGACGGATTGACCTGGGTGCTGGCCGGCGGCGTGATGGCCATCGCCGGGGTGCGCGGCGGCGGCGAACGCGGCCGGCGCTGGCACCGCGACGGGGCCGGCGTGCACAAGCTCAACGCGTTCGCCGACCTGCACGCGGCGGGCGACTGGCTGGTCGAAACGGGGTGGACGCGGCGCGGCGCACTCGCACTGCTCGGCGGCAGCAACGGCGGGCTGATGGCGGTCGGCGCCATGGTGCAGCGGCCCGCGGACTACGCCGCGGTGGTCAGCGCGGGCGCTCCGCTGGACATGGTGCGCTACGAACGCTGGGGACTCGGCCGCGCGTGGCGGGAAGAGTACGGCTCCGCCGACGATCCCGCGGCTCTGCCGGTGCTGCTGCGCTACTCGCCGTACTACAACGTCACCGCGCACACCGGGGAATCACCGCGCCGTTGGCCGCCCGCCCTGTTCACCACCGGTGACAGCGACACCCGCGTGCCGCCGGTGCACTCGTGCAAGATGGTCGCCGCGCTGCAACGCGAGACCGGCGGCCCGGTGCTGCTCGACGTGATCGTCGGCAAGGGCCACGCGGGCGGCGGGCCGTCCTCCGACCGCGCGCTCATCTGCCTGCTCGCCTTCGTCGCCCAGCACACCGGATTGACGCTCGAAGAGTGAGCCGGACGCACCGGCCGTCGTCACGATCCGGGCGACGGCCGGTCCGCTGGGCGGTCGAGGATGATGGCCGAGGCGCGGGCCAGCACTTCGTCCCGGGTGCGGCCGTTGTGGTCGGCGACGAGGAACTGGTTGCCGATGGCCGCGCAGAAAGCGAGCAGGCTGCGGGCCTCGATCTCGTCCGGATCGTCGCAGAAAGTGCCGATCGTGCTGCGCAGCAAGGCCATCCGCCGGTTGTCCACCCGGCGCAGGCGTTCGGCCACCGCCGCATCGCGGCGCGCCCAATCTCGGATCGCCAGGTCGATGGCCAGCAGGCGCTCCCTCGACAGCGTCAATTGCCCGGCCAGCACGATCTTGACGCGCGGATCGTCCTCGTCTTCGACCCGGGCGAGCACGTCGTCGATGCTCTCCCGTTCCCAGGTGTCCAGCATCTCTTCCAGCAGTGCGTTGCGATCGGCGAAATAGCCGTAGAAGCCGCCCTTGGTCACGCCGAGCGCCTTGGCCAGCACCTCGATGCGCACCGCGGCCACGCCGCGCGCGGCCAGCGTCTGCAATCCCTGCTCGATCCACGCCTGGCGTGGCGTACGGGCCACGGCCACCTCGCAACTCCTCACTCGACTGCTCCGCTGTATACGTGACCGTATATCAACGCCGGACTGTGGCAAGGTCGCAAGGATGACGAATCGCTGGGTCGGTGTGACCGTCGATTGCTTGGACGTGGAGACGGTGGCGGAGTTCTGGAGCGCGCTACTGGATCGCCCGCGCGGGCCGTCTCGTCCGGGATGGGTGTATCTCGGCGACCGTGACGACCTGCTACCCCGGCTCGTGTTCCAGCCCGTGCGCACGCCGAAGCGGGAGAAGGTCCGGTTGCACCTCGACGTCGCGGTCGACGATATCGAGCGGGGCATCGCCCAGGTCGTCGCGCTCGGCGGCCGCGAAACCGGCGAGCGGCACGAATACGACCAAGGGGTGGTGGTCGTCCTCGCCGATCCCGAGGACCACGAGTTCTGCTTGGTCCAGTACTACTGAGCCGACGGTCGGCAACCGGTCATCCCACGATCACCGCAGGTTCCGGGCATGGCCGGAACCCGCTGTTACCGTCGGACATGACCTCCGAAGTGATCGCCAAGGCGAATTACCCCGGCGGAGCTGCGGTAGCCAGACGCTCGCCCGCGGATCGCGTGCGCGGTGTGACCGAGCTGCTGCTTTCTGCGTTACCGTCCGCCGCGGTGCTGACCGTACTGCTCTACGGACTCGGCCGCGCGGCCGGCGTCGGCTTCCCCGGCGCGCTCGCCGCCGCGTGGTTCATGGTGTGCGCGGTCTGGAGCGCCGCGCGGTTCCTGGTCCCCGATCGGCGCTGGCTACTGCGGATCTTCGGGCTGCGACCACCTACCGACGAGGAACAACTCCGGCTGACACCCGCCTGGGAGAACGCCGCGCACAAAGTAGGTGTGCCCGCCGCGGCCTACACGCTGTGGGTCAAGGACGCGGACCGGCAGTTCCTGGTGCCGGACCGGATCATCACCGTGCCACCCGAATCCCTGCAACGGCTCCAGCCCGCGGAACTCGAGGCCGTGCTCGTGCATCAGCTCGCGCAACGCGTGCAGGGGCGATTGACGTTCTGGCAACTGATCTTTCGGCACTACAACCTGCCTGTCGTCTGGTTCGAGCGGGCGTTGACGTCCGGCGTCGGCCTCAGCGCGATCGGCGAGGCGATCGCCCAACCGATGCCCGCGCGCGGCGCCCGCGTCTTCTCCGTCGGCTGGACGGTGTTCAGCCGCGTCCTCGTCGCCTGTCCTGCCGTCGCGGCGGCCACCGTGATCGTCGGCCTCGCACCGGCATTGCTGCTGCGCCTGCTGCCCGAGGTGGCGGCGCTCGCGTCGCGGCCGATCGCCGACCGCATCGAATACCGGACCGACCAGATCACCGTCGATCTGGGCTACGGCCCGGAACTCGGCGGCATTCTGCAGTACCAGCACGTACCCGAACCGGCCCAGACCCTCCCCGTTCTCCTTTCGGTTTCCCAGTTCTCACTGCGCACGCCGCCGGCCAAACGAATCGGCCGCATCCGCGATCGACTCGACGAACTGGCGCGACGCTGGAATCCCCTCGTGCCCCGTCCCTGAGTCGGCTGGTGCCGCCACCAGCACGACGAGCACCACCAACACTGCGCCGAGCACCGCCGGTTGATCTTGTCCGATCCGGAAAGGCCCGGCCCCGGCCCCTTTTGCGGACTCTGTCGGCTGAGTGAACGACTGTTGGGGCCGGGGCGGGGGCACGAGAATCGGGGGACGGCCGGGCGCCGGCAGGTCGAGGGAAGGTGGGGCTGTGCAGCTCACTCGAGGGCAGAACATGCCGCTGCCGACGACCGCTTTCACGGTTCGACTGCGGGTGGATCGAGGGGAGGTTCCGATCGATGTGCACGCCGTCGTGTTCCCGGAGGATGCCGGCGCTGCGGCGGACGTGCTGTCCGCCGGGGCCGAGATTTCGGGAATCCGCTTGTCGGGCAGCGATATCGAGTTCGACCTCGCCGAGCTGGACGACGTCCAGCGCGTAGTGGTGCTCCTCAGCGACCGCGACACCGTGCCGCCGGTGGAACTCGTCGCGGTCGGCCGCTCGGGTCAGCCGCTGGCCGAGTTCTCGATGCCCGCGACCACCGGAGACCGGGCGACGATCGCCTGCGAAATCTACCTTAGGCAGCAGCGGTGGCGGATCCGCGCCGTCGGCCAGGGCTATCGGGGTGGGATAGCCGCAGCCGCAGCCGATTTGGGGTTCATCGCTGACACCACCGACCCGGGCGGCCCTATGCATACCCCGTCCACCGACACCCTGCCCGACCTGCGACACACGGTGGACGAACTGCAACGCACCACGGCCGCCCGCCCAGAACTGCTGCCCGACTTGGCCGCCGCGCTGATCGAACTCACCAGGCGACTCGACGCCGATGACGAAACCGTCGAAGCCGCCTTGACTTCCGAACGTGCCGTGGCGGTACTGGCGAAGCTGGCCGCCGACCAACCGGGCGAGTTCGAGGGCTCGTGGGCGATCGAACTGTGCAATCTGGGCGTCTATCTCTTCGAACTCGACCGCTTCGACGCCGCGCTCGAACACACCCGCCACTCGGCCGAGATCCTGGAGCGCCTCGCCGCCACGGACCCGGACCGCTATCTCGCTCCGCTCGCGACCGCACTGTCGAACCTCTCGTATCGGCTCGTCGACGTCGGCCGCGAGACCGAGGCGCTGGCGCCGGTCCAGCGCAGCGCGCAACTGCGCGAGCACCTGGCAACGCGGGATCCCGACATCCATCTGCAGGATCTCGTGGTGACCATGGTGTCGTTGCGCGGCCTGCTGGCGCGGATCGGGCACATCGAGCAAGCGATCGAGATCGCCTACCGGACAGCGCAACTCACCGAACAGCTCGGTGACGGGCAGGTCGGCTCCCGGGTCGCTCACCTCAACGCGCTCGACCAGCTGGTCACGGTGTTGGTCAGATTGGCCCGTCCCGAGGACGCCATCGAACCGGCGCGCAGCTGGGTCGCCGTCGCCGCACAGCTCGCCGCCGACAACCCCGTATTCCGCTCCGCCCACGCGAAGGCACTCGATCAACTGGCCGCGGCGCTCGACCTGTCCGGTCTGCTCGCGGAATCGGTGCTGGAGAATCAGCGCAGTGTCGCCCGCTACGCACAGCTGGCCGCTGAGGAGCCGCAACGCTACCGCGCCGAGTACGCCTTGGCGTCGATGCGCTTGGGGTTGCGGCTGGAGGAGAACGGCGATCCCGACACCGCACTGGCACCGGCCCGGCGTGCGGTCGAAGTATTCGAAAGTCTTGCCGCCGAAGATCCTTCGACCTATCGCCACCAATTCGCTTTGGCACTGCACAATCTCATCGCGCCGCTCGACAGCAGCGGGCGGGCCGACGAAGCGTTGCGCGCCGCCCGCCAGGTCGTGCAGATCCGGGACGAGCTCGCCAGAGCGAACCCGACCGGCATTGTCGACCTGAGCTATTCGCTGAACAACCTCGCCATTCTGCTGGGCGCGGTGGACAACACCGAGGCGATCGCCTGCGCACAGCGCGCCGTAGCACTGCTCGAACGATCGCCCGGCACCGACGACAACCAGCTCGACATCATGGCCAGAGCGTTGGAGACGCTCGCGAATCGTCTCGACCACAGCGGATTTCACGCCGAAGCAGTCGGCCCCGCCCAGCGCTCGGTGGCTTGTTTCGAAAAGCTGGCCGCGGCTCGGCCGGGCCCGTCCGGCGACCTGGCCCGCGCCTTGACGAACTTCAGCAACAAGCTGTCCGCCAACGACATGCACAGCGAGGCCCTGGCCGCGGCACAGCGCGCCACCGCGCTGCTCGAGCAACTGGCCGCCGTCCAACCAGCCGCCTACACCCAATCCCTCGGCTTCGCATTGCACACCCTCGGCGCCCGGCTGGCCGTACTCGGCCGTCTCACCGAAGCTTTGGACCCGGCTCAGCGCGCCGTCGCCATCTTCGAACGACTGGCCGCCGCCCACCCCTCCGTCCACGCCGACCACCTCGCCACCACCCTCGACAACCTCGCCCGCATGCACCGGAACCTGGGACACCACGACGAAGCCGCCGAGTCCGCGCACCGCGCCGAGTCCGCCCGTCGCCCACGATGACGTCCCTCGGCGACTACGTTGCCGATATGACCAGTAAGTTCACCGAGCTCGCGATCGACTGTGCCGATCCCGCCACCCTCGCCCAATTCTGGTGTGCGGTACTCGGATACGAGGTGCAAGATACCGACGACGAAGAAGGACTCGTCACGATCGGCTCCTCCGCGGTACCCGAGGGCAAGCACCGCCCCGGTCCGGTACCACCGCTGCTGACGTTCGTGCGCGTGCCGGAGGGCAAAACCGTCAAGAACCGGCTCCACCTCGACGTCAATCCCGTCGACCGCGAGCAAGCCGAAGAAGTCGACCGTCTCCTCGAACTCGGCGCCCGCCCCGCGGACGTCGGCCAAGGCGAGGTGAGTTGGGTCGTCCTCACCGACCCGGAAGGCAATGAATTCTGCGTCCTGGCTAGCCGGTGCCCAGATGGGCCGTGAGTATCCGAGCGATGGCGATGGGCTGTTCCGCGCTGTCGGTGTCCATAGCCGGCTTACTCATGAAGTCTGTTTGCGCGGTCGGCCACCGTGGCCTGGGCGGCGGGCATTCCATTCGTCGATGGTCTGCGGAAGCCAGCCGCGGGTGGTGCCACGGGGTACGGTGCCGTCGGCGTTCAGCGGGCCGATGATCGCGTCGGGCTCGGGTAGTTTGTAGTTGCTGAGTGCGCCCTGCTGTACGCCCAGTCGTTCGGCGACTTGGCCGCGGCTGAGAAATATCGCCTTATTACGTTCGGACATAACAGTTTTGGCTCCCGGGTGAAACACACGTGATGACGTTGCCGGTGCACGTCCGGCGTGAATCCGCTCCCCTTCCCAACCGTCAACCTAGTTCAGGCCGAATCATGTTGCAAGCCTCGGTATCTCGGAAATCACCGTGGTCCACTCCTGTGCCCGTAGCCGAGCAGCGACTCACTACCGGACCTGTGGTGCACGCCAAATCTCTTGACGGTTAGGCGTTCCCGTTCACGACCGCGATCCAGCGTGCTGTTCGTAGTAGCCCGGTAGGTTGGGCATATGGCTGAGATCACCGCACAGCAGTGCGTCGACCTCCTGTTCGAGACGACAGGGCGGCGGATCGGACCAGGCACCTTCCGCTCGTACGCACACCGGGGTTACGCCCCCGCCCCGGCGCGGCACATCGGCCGGACTCCGGTGTGGGACGAGACGGAGATCGTGGCATGGATAGCGGAGCGACCCGGGCAGGGCACCCGCACCGACCTCAGCAACTGACGCGGGCTCAGCCTCGCTCACCACGGCGGGTGGTATTGCGCCGCGGCTTTGGTCACCGACGGACTCGCCGACAATCCGGAATTGGCAGCGTCTTTGCTGGCGCGCGCGGGCAGGGCAGGCCTTGCGGCAGAGCACCGCGCAATGAGCGGCACGTCGTGGTGAACCGCCCCGTCAGGGCTGCTCGGGATCGACTCTGCGCGGCTTGGCCACGCGCCGGATCCCCGCGGCCGGGGCGTCGGCGGCCCGTTTTCGTCGTAGGGCGGCGAGATCGACGACGCTCGCGTCCTGCTCGCCCACGCCGTCCTCGGCGGGGTCGGCGTCGACCGGCCATTCGCCGGTTTCACGCTGCAGTTCCGATCGCATGACGGGTCTGGTCGGGGCGGGGTCGAAGACCGTGCCCGGCGCCTGCCAGGGTTTGCGCGGGGGTGCACCCGCGTCGTGTTTCATGCGTCGCGGGCGGTGTGGCAGCCGGATCAGCTTCGATTCGCCATCGCTCGCATCAGGCTGATCGGTCTCGGCCGCCCGTAGGCCTTCCAGTTTCCTGCGTACCCGTTCCACTGCATCGAGCCTGTCTTCGCCGGGCCCCGGCGGGGATCCCCGCTCCGGCTCGTCCCGGTCCGACATCGTCCTAGCAGCCCGTGGGTGCGACGACACCCGTCGGCACCGCGGATCGAGCTCTGAAGATCTTCCTGATTGCGTCACTCACGCCCGTATTCTCTCTCAGGACGTCCGGGCGTGTCGCGTCCCCTCGGGTTCCGGACGCGATCGTGGGTACCGCAGCGAAGACCTCCCGTGCTTTCCGGGCACCCCACAAGGTCTTGTGACGGAGACCACGGCGCAGGTTGCGGGATATTTGCTAACACCGCCCCGCGTGGTTAGCGATGGTCTCCAAGTAATCGCTGATCACATCCGTGAAGTATCGTCAGGAGGAATTATGAAGAAGACCTTCGCCGCCCTTACCCTCGCCACCGCGGCCGCATTCACCCTGGCCCCGGCCACCGCGAACGCTTCGCCGGGCAGCGGCCCGGGCTGGGACCGTCCGATCCCGCCCGCGAGCCCCGCCTGCCTGGCCATCCGGCCCACCCTGGACGGTTTCGCAGCCTCGATCTACGACAACGCGGTCCTGCACAACATCGTCATCCCGCCGATCAACCTGGTGCTGCGCGCCGTATGCCAGGACCGCTGACCCGGTCCATTCGAAACCCCTGGCCGCGTAGGCCGGTTCGCTCCGTCCGGCGACCGGTCTACTGGTCTGGAAGTGCACACGCGGCCG
Organism: Nocardia brasiliensis NBRC 14402; assembly: GCF_000308475.2. Lineage (GTDB taxonomy): Bacteria > Actinomycetota > Actinomycetes > Mycobacteriales > Mycobacteriaceae > Nocardia > Nocardia brasiliensis. Next base: position 57,692 of record NZ_BAFT02000004.1, read on the forward strand.
GCGCGTGCTGGAATCAGCAGCCCGCCCGGTCCAAGTCCAAGCCGAGTTCGCCGCGCCTGGTGATCGAAACGCGCCGGAGGGGGTATTGCGAGTCGACCTACTAGAGGAGGTTGCTCATGCATCGCGCGAACGAGGTCGACGACAACGAGACGGACGAGCCGAAGGGCGGCCGGCCGGGTCCCACTGATCAGGGGCGTGACGGGGGGATGGCGACGCGGGAGATCGCACCCGAGTTGACCGAAACCGAAGGGGCACAGGAACCCCCGGACTGAGCGAGCGCGGGCCGGGCACGACCGGATCCGTCTCGCGGCATCGCGTCGATCCGGGCTGACCTGGATCGATATCGGGGGGTTCCCGGATCCCGCGACCGGTCGTGGCTACCTACGCTGAAACTTCATCTCGACTTTCGGAAGGGCGGGGCCGAAAATCATGTCCGAGCAGATCATCGACAGTTCCCGAGCGCTGCGCGGCACGGCAGCGGGCGTGCTCGCCGTACTGGGCAGTATCTGCGCGATCGCCGCCGGAATGATCCAGTGGCGGCAGGACATTCCGCGTGGCGATGCCCTCGACGTTCTGGCCTACGTCGAGGGTCGCCCGTGGTTTCTCGCCGCGTACCTGGGCATCATCGGGATGATCTGCTGGGCGGTCGCGTTGTCGACGGCCGGCCGGGCGCTGGCCGATCCCCACGCCCGTGCGCTCGCACGGATGGTCGATCCGATCATGTTCGTCGGTGTCGCGGTGTTCTCGGTCGATTACGCCCACGATGGGGTCACGACCGGCGTGCTGGCCGGGCAGTGGGCCGACGGCGACCGCACGGCGGCGCAGGCGCAGGCCGCTTACCAGGTCGTCGAGGGACTCGTGGGCGGGACCACCATGCTCGCCCATGTCCTGATCGGGTCGGCGCTCACCGGTTACGCGGTCGCTCTGCTGCGCAGCCGCCAATTCTCCCCCACCCTGTGCTGGTTCGGGATCGTGCTCTCGTTCGGCTGGTTCGCCGGTGGGTCGGCGCTGTTCCTGCGCCTGCCGGGAGCCGGCTTCGAGTTCTTGCTCCCGTTCACCAGTGCGGTGACGATCTGGCTCGCAGTGCTCGGAACCATGTTGCTGCGCAACGCATCCAGAGGCGTAAGCCAGTCGGCCGCCTTCAGCGCATTGCCTCCAGTTCGTCGAGGAAACGGTCGGTGGCGGTGGTTTTGGCTCGGGGGGCGGTGAAGTGGGTGCGTACTTGTTGTTCGGTGCGGGTCAGTACGGCGGTGTGCAGGGTGGTGCGGAGTTCACGGGTCAGTTCGGTGCGTAGGCGGGCCAGGCGTGCGTGGCCGGAACTGTGCTGCCGCAACGCTTCCGCTTCGGCGGCTACTCGTGATTCTTCGAGGATGTGAGCGGCGTCGGTGTGCGCGTCGTGTTCGAGATGCCGTGCGGCGATGGCGATTTGCGCCACCGCCGCCTCGTCCGCCTCGGCGGCCGCGACCACCCGGTTCGCTGCGCGCTCGCTGTCCACCAGTTGTGCTCGAACCGTGTTCTGCGCCTTCGCCATCGCGGTGGACAGCGGCGGCACAACCCATCTGACGAGCACCCAGACGATGATCGCGAAACCGAACAGCTGACTCAGGAAAACCGGCCAGTCCCAGACGATGTCGTGCACCTGCGGCTACCTCCTTCCGACCTGTGCCGGGTCGGCGATGACGCGATCGGCGAGCGTCCGTGCGAGCGGTTCGACGCTGTCGTGCAGTTCCGCGCCGATCCGCTCGGCCTCGGCGCGCAACTCGATGGCCGCCTGGACCACCATGGCGTCGGCCTCTTCCTGTGCATCGGCTTTCCGCTGCGCGATCAGCGAACGCCCTTGGATCCGAGCTTGTTTCCGGATCGCGGCGGCCGCGCCTTCGGCCTCGGCGAGCGCTGACCGATAGCGCTGATCTACCTCGGCGCGCAGCGCGGCGGCCGCCCGCTCGTCCGCTTCGGTCTCGGCGACCCGCGCCTCGCGTTCTTCCAGTGCGCGATTGATCGGCGGTACCACGAAGCGCCAGATGACGCCGAGCACGGTCACGAAGATGAGCAACTCGGCGAAGAAGGTGCCGTTGGGGAGCAGGAAGTTCTCTCCGGCAGTGTTTTTCGTCGACATGTCGCGCCTACTTGCCCGGTGTCGCGAAGACGAGCAGCGCCATGAAGGTGAGATTGATGAAGTACACGGCGTCGATCAGGCTGACCGTCATCAGGTAGTTGCCGCGCAACCGGCCTTCGGCCTCCGGCTGCCGGGCCACGCCGCCGATCAGCGACGAACCCACCATGCCGTTGCCGACACCGGCGCCGATGGCGCCGCCGAGCATGATCAGTCCGCCGCCGATGAGCGCCGCCGACTGGATGATCGCCGCGTTGGTGATGTCTGCCATTTTCTTGTTCCCTTCTTCGTGGTCAGTGGTTTTCGTGCTCGCGCGACATCGACTCGGCGAAATAGAGGATGGTCAGCAGCGAGAAGATGAAGGCCTGGATGAGCCCGACGAACAGGTCGAACAGCTTCCAGGCCGCGTTCGGGGCCCAGCTGATCCAGGCGGGCAGCAGCGTGATGACGGACAGCATCACCCCACCGGCGAAGATGTTCCCGAACAGTCGCAGCGACAGGGACAGCGGTTTCGCGATTTCCTCGATGATGTTGATGAGCACCATCCCCCATCCCGCGTGCCCCTTCAGCGTTTGCTTCAGATGCCCGAGCGGGCCGCGCCGGGCGATGCCCGCGGCCTGGTAACCGAAGAAGACGAATACCGCGAGCGCGTAGACGAAGTTGACGTCCGCCGCCGGCGGATGGATCAGTTCACCCGAGCCGTACCGCACCGGCAGCACCGCCAACCAGTTCGACAGCAGGATGAAGATGAACAGGGTGACGGTGAGCGGTAGCACGAACGGCGCGACCCGCATCCCGATCGCACTCTCCACCTGATTGCGCAATTGCACGGTGACGGTCTCGAAGAACAGTTGCACCCCGTTGGGCACGCCCGAGGTCACCGTGGCCCGCAGATAGAACGCGAGCCCGAGCACCACCACCGCCGCCACGCCGGTCGACACGATGGTGTCGACGTTGAACTCCAGTCCGAGCAGCCGGACCGTCTGGTGCTCGCCGACCTTGATCGTCGTCATGTCTGCCCCTGCAAAGCTGGTCGCCGGACCCGGAACAGCCGGGCGGCGTGGAATACCGCGAGGCCGAAGAACACGCCCACGCCGGGCGCCCCGGCCAGGAATGCGATTGCGATCGAAACCACGGTCAGCACAAGCAATCTCGTCATCGACAGCAAGACCAGCCGCCCGCTCGTCACGTCGTCGTCCACGATGCGGGTGAGCGCCCGCCGCGTCCACATGGCATTTCCCCACCCGAGCGCGAGTCCCGCGCAGAAGTACATCGCTGTTGTCATCATCACCGGAGCCTCCCCTTTGAGGTCGTTCTACGACGTAGCATAGTTGCTACATCTCGTCGTGACAACGCTATTGACATGGGGCAGCACGATGCGATGAGATAGAGAGATGCGCGCGGCTCGACCGCGCGCCGACGGCGGCTACTCGCCCGAGGTCAGGGGTGTTCCCGGCGCGGCGCCTCGATGCGCACCAGTCCGGACTGGAAAGCGATGACGACGAGTTGGGCTCGGTTCTGTACGTCGAGCTTCGACATCGCTCGTTGCACGTGGGTGCGGATGGTGAGCGGGCTGACGTACATCTTTTCGGCGATGGCTTCGTTGGACAGTCCCGAGGCGACCAGCACGACCACTTCGCGTTCGCGGGCGGTGAGGATTTCGACGGGATCGCCTGCGCTGATGCGGTTTTCCGGTAGGGCGAGATAGCGGGCGATCAGGGTTCGGGTCGCGGTGGGTGAGAGCAGGGCATCGCCGGCGGCGACGGATCGGATGCCGCCCAGCAGTTCTTCGGGGCCGACGTCTTTGCCGAGGAATCCGCTGGCGCCCGCGCGAAGCGCCTGTGCCACATACTCGTCGAGCTCGAAGGTGGTCAGGATCAGCACCCTGGTCCGGCGCAGCGCGGGATCGTCGCAGATCTCCTCGGTCGCGGCCAGGCCGTCGACACCGGGCATGCGGATGTCCATGACCACCACGTCCGGCTGGGTCGAGCGAGCCAGATCGATTGCCTCGCTGCCGTTTCCGGCGATTCCGACGACCTCCATATCGGGGGCCGAATCGATCAGGAGCCGGAAGGTGCCCGTGAGCAGCGCTTGGTCGTCGGCCAGGAGAACCCGGATGGTCATGCTGTCTTGTCCTCGAGGTCAAGGTGTTCCGAGTGCGCGAGCGGCAGTTCGGTGGTGACTTCGAATCCGCCGTCGGGGCGATGTCCGGCGTGCAGATTGCCGCCGACCGAGATGGCTCGTTCGTTCATACCGATCAGGCCGAAACTCTGACCGTCCGGCGCGGGCGGGCGCGAATCCCGGCCCCCGTCGTCGCTGACGCTGATGGTCAGCAGCAGCCGTGAGTAGACGAGGCGGACCGTGGCCGACGCGCCGGCACCCGCGTGCTTGGTGACGTTGGTGAGTGCTTCCTGGATGATCCGGTAGGCCGTCAGGTCGGTGCCGGGCGACAGCGGACGCGGCACCCCGCTGATCGACAGCGACGGCGTCAGTCCGGTCCGTTCGAACGAGGCCAGCAGTTCGCCCAGTTGCGCGAGGCCGGGCGCAGGCGCCAGGGGGACGTCTGCGTCGCTTTCCCGGAGCAGTCCCACGCTCGCTTTCAGCTCGCGTAACGCCGCGGACGTGGTGCCGGACAGCTGGTCGAGCATCTCTTGCACCTGATCCGGCTGAATTCGCAAAAGGTATGCGGCAGTGGAGGCTTGGGCGTGCGCGAGCGCCATGTGGTGGGCCACCACATCGTGCAGTTCGCGCGCGATCCGCAGCCGCTCCGCGCTGACCCGCAGCCGCGCTTCCTCTTCGCGGGTTCGTTCGGCCAGCTCCGCGCGCGCATGCAGCGCGGCGAGGTAGTCACGCCGATTACGGCCCGCTTCGCCGAACGCGGACGCCACCAGCAGGCCGGCGATCAAGGTGATGCGGTCCCCGGTCAACAGCGGCGTGAACGAGGTGATCAACGAGGTGATCAGTAGGGCGAGCCCAGCCGACACCTGCGCGGCTTTGGCGTAACACGTTCGAGGCCAATACATTTCGATCGAATACATCGCGACGAAGGCGGCGCCCGCGCTGACGATCGACATTTCGAAACCCAGCACGCCGATCGTGATCGCGCAGCCGGTGGTGAGCAGCAGCACGCCGCGCGGGAACCGCCGCCGCCACAGCAGTGCCAGCGAGGCGACCGCCGACAACGCGAACACGGCGGGCGATGCGGGCCGGACCACCATCGGCCCGTGCCCGTCGAGGCCCCCGGCGACCCGGCTGGCGTAGGTGGCCAACGCGCACAGCAGGACCGCGATGATCACGTCGATGGCGTGCCGGTGTCGGCGCGGCCATTGCGACCAAGCGGCGGTCATGCCTGCACCTCCTTGTCCCTGCACATTAACCGGCTGGTCAGGAACGTGCCGCCCGGCCGCCCCGATGGACGGCCGGACGGCGCGTGCCCGCTCAAACGCGAGCGGATTCCAGTTCGCGATCCGGTTCGACGGGCTGGATGTGTTTCAGCGCCTCCCCCTCGACGTCCACATTCGGCAGGATCCTCGCCAGCCACCGGGGCAGCCACCATGCCTTGTCGCCGAGCAGCGCGAGGACCGCCGGGACGAGGGTCATCCGGACGACGAACGCGTCGAAGAACACCGCCGACGCGAGCCCCAGCCCCATCATCTTGATCATCGGTTCGCCGCCGCCGATGAATCCGGCGAACACCGCGATCATGATGGCCGCCGCGGCGGCGACTACCCGCGCGCTGTGCCGGAACCCGGTGACGATGGCGTCGTGTGCGCTCTCGCCGTGCGCGAACGCCTCCCGCATCCGGGTGACCAGGAAGACCTCGTAGTCCATCGCGAGCCCGAACACCACGCCGATCAGGAAGATCGGCATCATGCTCATCACCGGCCCGGTCTGCTCGACGCCGAGCAGGTTCGCCAGCCAGCCCCACTGGAACACCGCGACGATCACGCCGAAAGCCGCGCCCACCGAGAGCAGGAAGCCCAGCGCCGCTTTGATCGGCACCGCGATCGAGCGGAACACGACCATCAGCAGCAGCACGGCCAGCCCGACCACGATGGCCAGGTACGGCAGCAGCGCGTCCGCCAACTTCTGCGACACGTCGATATTCATCGCGGTCGCACCGGTGACCAGCATGGTCGCCCCCGTCGCCGTCCGCAGTTCGCCTGCTGCGTCGCGCACCGCGTGGACCAGGTCTTTGGTCTCGGTGGTGGACGGACCGGTGGCGGGCACCACGGTGAGCACCGCGGCGTCCCCGGCCTGGTTGAACGAGGCGGGCGTGACCGACACCACGCCCTTCGTCGCGGTCAGCGTCTTCGTCGCCTGTTCTACCGCGGCCTTCGGGTCGGCGACACCCGCGACATCGATCGCGACGGTGAGCGGCCCGTTGAAACCGGGACCGAAGCCGGCCGCGAGCGCGTCGTAGGCGCGCCGCTGGGTTGTCGAGGTGGGTTGCGCTTCGTCGCCCGGCAACCCGAGTTCGAGGCTGCGCACCGGTAAGGCCAAGGCCCCCATACCGATCAGGCCGATCAGCAACACCAGCACCGGCCTGCGGACGATGACCTGAGCCCACCGCGTCCCCATCGTGGGTTTCGCAGTCGGCCGGGCCGCGTCATCCGCGGGCCGGCCGGCGACGGTGTTCTTGCGGAAAGCCCTCGGCATGACCGCCTGCTGGAAGAACCCGAGCAGCGCGGGCAACAGCGTCAAGGCGATCACCACGGCGACGGCCACCGTGCCCGCGGCTGCCAGGCCCATCGTGGTGAGCGCGGGAATCCCGACCACGGCGAGCCCGGCCAGCGCGATGACCACGGTGAGCCCGGCGAAAACCACCGCGGAACCCGCGGTTCCGACGGCACGGCCCGCCGCTTCCACGGCGCGGTAACCCGCCGCGCGCTCGCTCCGATACCGCGAGACGATGAACAGCGCGTAGTCGATGCCGACCGCGAGCCCGAGCATCATCGCCAGGGTGGTGGTCGTGGTGGACAGCCCGATCGCGACGATGGCGGCGATGCCCACACCGATCCCGATCAGGGCGGTGAGCAGGGGCAGTCCGGCGGCCGCGAACGCGCCGAAGGTGATCAGCAGAACCACGGCCGCGATGGCGATTCCGATGATCTCGGTGGCGCCGCCCATTTCCGGCTCGGCCATCAGCGCGGTCCCGCCGACCTCCACGGTGACGCCCGCGGACTTGCCCGCGTCGATCGCGTCGGTGAGCGCCGTCTTCGTCGCGTCGGTGAGGTTCTGGGTGGTTTCGCCGTAGCTGACCGTCGCATAGGCAGTCGTGCCGTCCTTGCTCACCGCACCGGTCTGGAACGGGTCGAGTACGCCCTTCACCTGGGCGCCGCTCGCGACATCGGACAGGATCTTCTCGACCGCGGCCTTGACCGGTTCGGCGCCGACCTGCTCGCCCGCGGGGGCCACGAAGACGATCCGGGCCTGCGCCCCATCGGATTTGGTGCCCGGGAAACGCGCGCCGAGCAGGTCGAAGGCCTGCTGCGATTCGGTGCCCGGGATCGAGAAGGTGTCCGGGGGCGGCTTCGGTGCGTTGAGCGCCCCGGCCACCACGGCGGCCATCACGCCCAGCCAGAGCAGCACGACCAGCCGCCGTTTCTCGAACGCGAACCGGCCCAGCCGGTAGAGGAATTTCGCCATGCCGCCATGCTCGTAGGACGGTTCCGTAGTCCGCGTCGTGCGGAAGGAGGCTGTTGCGACTACTGCATTCGCAGTACGTTCTCACTGATGAACACGGCACCGGGCGGTTGCGAGCGGCGAGGCACTAGATACGGTGATGTCCGGTCAGTATTCGTGCGATGAGGGAAGATCACATGGTGTCGGTGGATCCCAATGCGGCTGTTCCCGTTCATGTTCCAGAACCTGGCTGGAAGCTGCTGTGGAAGACGCTCTTCGGGATGGTCGCGACGTTCGCGTTCGCGCTACCTGTGTTGATGGTGGCCGTACGCCTGATCGACGGCGGCGGCCCGTGGTGGCTGACCGGACATCACCTGGCCACGGCGCAGTGGTACGAGGCGGTCCGCAACACCGTGGCGGTCGTGGCGCTGACCGTGGCAGGCGGGGCCGCCTATCTGGCCATTCGGCGGCAGCGCACCGCGGACTCGACGCAGCACACCGCCGCCCACGCCGTCGCGCTCCTCGCGGAAGCGAACAGACTCGCCACGGCGGCGCAGGAGATCGCCGCGAAGGCGCAGCAGACCTCGGCCGACGCACTGGTCGTCAGCAACAAGCAGTACGAATTGGCTGCCGCGCAACACGACGCGGCCGCGATCCGCGATCTGCGCACCCGGTTCACCACCACCTCGGGACAACTCGCCCACGCCTCGCCGGCCGTCCGGATGGCGGGCGTGTACGCGATGGCGGCGCTGGCCGACGACTGGCACGCCCGCGGCAACCACGCCGAAGTGCAGGTGTGCGTCGACGTGCTCTGCGGGTATCTGCGGCTGCCCTACACGCCCGATCCCGACTGCGAACGCAGCCAGAACGGTCTCGAGGTGCGCAAGACCATCGTGCGGGTCATCGCCGCGCACCTGGTGCCCGCCGCCGAGCATTCGTGGTCGGACCGCGACTTCGATCTGACCGGGGCCTACCTGGCCGACGCCGATTTCAGCTCGTCGCAGTTCCGTGGCCGCAACACCTTCAACGACACGGTTTTCGCCGGAAAGTACGCGTCGTTCAACGGCGCGCGGTTCTTCGACAAGACCTGGTTCGAGGGCGTGACCTTCGCCGGGCCCGCCGACTTCGGCGGCGCGCGGTTCGACGAGGAGGTCTCCTACCGCAATGCCACCTTCGCCGGGCTGACCCGTTTCTCCGAAACCGAGTTCGCCGGGTCCAACACCTGGTTCGACGGCGCGACACTGGACGGCGCAACGAGTTTCGCGGACGCGATCTTCGGCGGTGAAGGGGTCTCCTTCCACAAGACGAAGTTCCAGAAGCACACCTCGTTCATCGGCGCCGCGTTCAACGGCTGGCACACCAGTTTCGACGCGGCCGTGTTCACCGGGCCCACCATCTCCTTCGAGCGCCCCGCCGCGTGGCGGATGTTGACCTTCGACTGGGATCACGTCCCGGGCGCCCAGCCCCCAACGTGTTGCCGAACAAATGGCCGCCGGTGGTGCAACCGACCGCCTGACAGACTGAACATCACCACGAGAGGTTCAGCCGCTCTCGACACCGAGGTGGCGAACGCCCACCCCTGCGTGTCGGCCGACCACTCCTGGGGTTCGTGGCTCAGCCCGCTCCCGCTGCGTTGAATTGCCTCTACAGGCACACACCCGGCAATCTCCAGGAGCACCCGTTGGCTACCCCATCCACCACCAAGAAACTCGCGACGACAACTCTGCTCGTCGCCGGACTCGCCGCCCTCACCACCCTCGTCGCACCCACCGCGAACGCGTCCAACGGCGTCGAGGGAAGTATCAGCAGTCCCGCTGCGGGCACGGTCACACTCGGGTGGCGGGTCTATATTCCCGCGGGCAGCACCGCGACCTGCGACATGGTCGTCGAGAACAGCGTCAACACCGCTGGGACGTATCGAGAATTCGACTATTCCGCGATCGGCGGCTCGGCCAATCATCAAGGCCGTTGGGTCAGTGACTCGTTCCAGACCTCGGCGCCCGCTGGTAGCACGGCGTACGGCGATGTCTACTGCACTTTCCTGAGTCCAAGCGGTCAAGCCACCACCGGTCAATGGCAAGGCAGCACAGCGGTCAAGATCGTGACCAAGGGCGGTACCCCGACTATCCCGCCGAGCGGCGGGGTGGGCTGAACATTTCCGGCCCGGCGGGCGGATTCCGAGGACAACGCCGTACGAAATAGCTACTCTCCGAAGAAATTACGAGGGGCCAGGGTGTGACCTGCCGCTCGAGGTCGGAGGTCGAAGTGAAATCCACCAGATGGGCAGCGTTATTGGTGACGGCCGCGTTGGCGATAGGCCTGACGGCCTGTTCGTCCGACGGGGACGACGCGGCGGCGGGCGTGGTGACCGCGAACGGCGGTGAGCCGCAACATCCGCTCGTGCCGACGAACACCAACGAGAACCAGGGCGGGCGCGTGGTCGACCGCCTGTTCGCCGGGCTGAAGTATTACGACGCCGACGGTAAGGCCCACAACGAGGTCGCCGAGGCCATCGAGTCGGCCGATCGGCGGCACTATCGAATCACCCTCGAACCGGGGTGGACGTTCACCGACGGCACCGCGGTGACCGCGAAATCGTTTGTGGACGCGTGGAATTACGGCGCGCTGAGCACCAATGCGCAACTGCAGAGCTGGATTTTCGCCTCGATCGTCGGCTACGACGAGGTATCGGTGGATCCGCCCAAGGCGCAGACGATGTCGGGGCTGAAGGTGGTCGACGAGCGCACGTTCACCGTCGATCTCACCCGCCCGTCGATCGATTTCGAACTCTCCCTCGGCTTCACGCCGTTCTTCCCGCTGCCCGAGGTCGCGTATCGGGATATGAAAGCGTTCGGTGAGCGTCCGGTCGGCAACGGTCCTTACAAGTTCGCGAACGACAATGCCTGGCAGCACAATGTGCAGATCGATCTCGCGCCCAATCCGGATTATCGCGGCAACCGTCCGGCCAAGAACAAAGGGCTGCGGTTCGTGATGTACGCGACCTACGAGACCGCGTACGCGGACCTGCTGGCCGGCAACCTCGACCTGCTCGACACCATCCCCGACAACGCGCTGACCAGCTTCAACTCCGACCTCAGCGACCGCGCCATCCACAAGGCGACGGCGCGCTACGAGCACATCGGATTCCAGCCCACCGTCCCGCATTTCGGCGGCGCGGAGGGCGTGCTGCGCCGCAAAGCGATCTCGCTGTCCATCAATCGCCAGCAGATCGCCGACACCATCTGGCACGGAACCAAGGTTCCGGCAAAGGATTTCACCTCGGCCAGCCTGCCCGGCTACAACGGCAGCCTGCCCGGTGTGGAACTGCTCGCGTACAACCCGGACGAGGCGCGGCGACTCTGGGAGCAGGCCAACGCCATCGCGCCGTGGACGGGCCGCTTCGAGATCGCCTACAACGCCGACGGCGGCCATCAAGCCTGGATCGAGGCCGTCGCGAACAGCGTCAAGAACACCCTCGGCATCGATGCCCTGGGCGCGCCCTACCCCACGTTCAAGCCGCTGCGGGACGCGATCACCGGTAAATCCATCCGCACCGCGTTCCGCAACGCCTGGCAGGGCGACTACCCGACGATGCTGAATTTCCTAATGCCGCAGTATCTCTCCGATTCGGCGAGCAACGACATCGGCTACGTCAACCCGGAATTCGACAAGATCATCGCGACCGCGCTGGCCGCGCCCACCCCGGAGGAGTCCTACGCGCACATCGCGAAGGCGCAGGCCATCCTGTTCCAGGACATGCCCGACATTCCCGTGTTCGACGACAACAACAATGCGGGGCATTCGGACAAGGTGCGGCAGGCGAAGCTGACCTGGAACGGTCTGTTCGCCTACGAAGGCGTCGAAAACTAGTCCTCGGCAGGTGAACCGGCGTAGCCGGACAAACGACGGCCGGTCGGTCCCAGGGGGATCGACCGGCCGTCGCCTGCGGCGGGAAGCCGCTGCGTCAGAAGGAGCAGTCCGTGGGACGACCCGCCCAGCCGCCCTTCAGGAATCGGATCACGGCGCAGAAGATGTCCGCCGACGACCCCTGGACGTACGTCGCGGTCGAGGTCGTGTTCGCCGGTGCGGCAACGGGTTCCGCCGCGGCCAGTCCGGCCGGCGCGAGCAGGCCCGCCGTCAGGGCGGCGACAACGATGAGCTTTTTCACAACAGTGTCCTCTTCGTCGGAGACAAGAACACGATCCATGATTGCGCGCGGTGGGCGGTACCCCAGCTTTGGGGGGTCTAGAACAGTCGACGCGCACCCCACCAAATGAGCTGGGCCGGGAATCAGCTGGTCGCGGTGGCGGCGTAGCGGCGCGCCAAAAGGGCGAAAGCTGCTGTCAGCTCGGCAGGCCCGACGACCTCGATATCGGTGTCGAACATCCCGATCGCGGTGGCCAGGGCGGGCCATGACCAAGAGCCCAGCACGACTCGGCAGCGGTCCGGACCGAGGTCCTCGACTATCCCGTCGTGCAGGAACGGTGACACCTCGGCAGCGGGCCGAGCCAGGATCACCTCGCCCAGGCAGGGCCAGCCCCCCGAGCCATCGGAACCGGCGAACCGGCTCGCGACGAAGGCGGCCACGTTCGCACCGGGCAGGTCGCGAGGGACGAAGCGCGGGCCGGTCGGGGTGCGTGGCGAGATCCGGTCGGCGCGGAAGATCCGCCAGTCGTCGCGGTCCAGGTCCCACGCCACGAGGTACCAACGGCCACCCCGGGTGACCAGATGGTGTGGCTCCACTCGCCGCGGCGGAGTAACCGGGGACGTGCCCGCACCGGCGTAGTCGAAGCGCAGCACCTCGCGGGCATGCACGGCCGCGCTGATCGCCAGCAAAACCGCACTGTCGAGCGATGGTGCGGCGGGGTGCTCGACCGCGGTGACCTGAAGGGTGTCGATGCGGTGTCGCAGCCGTGCGGGCAGCACCTGGCGGATGGTGTGCAACGCCCGCACCGCGCCCTCCTCGATACCCGCCCCGGCCGTGGTGGCCATCTGGAGAGCCACGGTCAGTGCGACGGCTTGTTCGTCGTCGAACAGCAGCGGCGGCAGTTGTGTGCCCGCGCCGAGCCGGTATCCGCCGTCCGGTCCCTTGGTGGTCACGATGGGGTAGCCGAGTTCGCGCAGGCGGTCGATGTCGCGGCGCACGGTGCGCGGACTGACCTCCAGCCGCTCGGCCAGCAAGGTTCCCGGCCAGTCCCGACGCGCCTGCAGCAGCGACAGCAACGTGAGCAGCCGCGCGGAAGTCTTCGGCATATTTCGATTCTGCCGGAAGTAGCGGACACAACCTGACCGCTTCTCTTGCGACCGTGGTCTCGGCAGCAAGTCGACACAGAGGAGCAAGCATGTCCGTCACGACCACCACCCATCTGAACTTCCGCGGCGACGCACGCGCGGCGCTGGAGTTCTACCAGTCCGTGTTCGGTGGCCACCTTGCCGTCGCCACGTACAAGGACGCCGGGAACGTCGAAGACGAGTCCGCGGCCGACCAGGTGATGTGGGGACAGGTACTGGCCGAGAACGGCTTTCACGTCATGGCCTACGACGTGCCCGCACGGACGGGCTACGACCGGGGCGAGAATTCGTTCTTCGTTTCCCTGCGCGGCGAGAGCGTCGAGGAGATCACCGGCTACTGGGAAACACTCCGCGCCGACGCGACCATCGTGGTCCCGCTGGGACCGGCGGGTTGGGCGCCCGCCTACGGGATGCTGCGCGACCGCTTCGGTGTCGTCTGGGTTCTCGATGTCGTCAGCGGATACAACGGATAGCACCACGTCACGAGGGGCGGGAGACCTGCGCCCGCTCCGGGCGGCCGATCGAGCGAAAGGACACCACGGTGAGAACACACAACAGCGGACGGGTCGCTCACGGCGGCATGATCGGATGACGATACTGACGACCCGGGCGCTCAACCGGGCCACGCTCGCCCGGCAAATGCTGCTCGACCGTGCCGAGATATCCGCGCTCGACGCCGTCGCCCACCTGTGCGGACTGCAAGCGCAAGAGCCGCAGGAACCGTTCCTCGGCCTCTGGTCGCGAGTGCGCGCGTTCGAGCCGGCCGCGCTCGATGAGCTGCTCACCGAGCGCCGGGTGGTGCGCCTGCACCTCATGCGCCGCACCGTCCACCTGCTCACCGCCGACGACGCGCTGGCCTGGCGGCCTCGCCACCACGCCATGCTGTGCCAGCGCGTGCTCGGGACCTACCGCCGCGAACTGGCCGGCGTGGATCTGGCCGAACTCGAGGCGGCGGGCAGCGCGCTGCTGGCCGACGGTGAACCGCGCACGATGGCCGAACTAGCGCGGGCACTCACCGGCCGCTGGCCGACACCGGGACCGCGAGCGCTGGGTGAAATCCTGATCGCCGCCCTCATCCCGACGGTGCAACTGCCCCCGCGCGGGCTGTGGCGCGCGAAAGCGGGAGCACGCTATCAGCCGCTGGCCATGTGGCTGGGCCGCCCGCTCGCCCCGCTTCCCGACGATGCCGATCCGGTCGGCCGCGAGCTGGTCCGGCGCTACCTGGCCGCCTTCGGACCGGCGGCCTCGGCCGACCTGCGTGCCTGGTGCGGCCTGGCCGGACTGCCCGCCGCGGTGGGCGCGGTCCGTGCCGAGCTGGTGACCTTCCGCGACGAACGCGGGCGCGAGCTGCTCGACCTCCCGGACGCGCCCCGCCCCGACCCGGACACCCCTGCCCCCGTGCGCTTCCTACCCGCGTTCGACAACGCGATCCTCGGCTATCACGACCGCAGCCGGATCATCGACGACGAGCACCGCGGCCTGTCGGTCGCCGGTGCGCGCGTCGTGCTGGTCGACGGCCGGGTCGCGGCCACGTGGACCGAGGAGGCGGGCACCGTGCACGTCGCCCCGCTGCGCCGCCTGTCCCGGGCCGAGTCCACCGCCGTCGCCGAGCAGGGCCGGGAACTCGCATTGTTCCTCTCCGACAAGGACAGTCAGCGCGTCGAGGTCGCAACGCCTGCGCGCTGATCGGTCTCGCGAAAAGGCCGCGGGCATCCTGGTGTGGCGTTCAACCCCGCGCGTTCTGGTCCAGCCAAGTCTTTATGTAGTCGAGCACTTTCGGGTCGGTGGTGGTCTCGGTTCTCGCGTATTCATCCGGCATGCCGGTGACCGCTGGTTGCATGAGATGATTCACGCCCTCGAAGGTGTGCACGGTCGCCTTCGAGTTGCCTGCCAGCAGTGCACGCATCAGTGGGTCATTGACCGCAGCCTCGACCTGTACGTCTTTGGTTCCGAAAAGGGCAAGGACGGGGACGCGCAAAGCGCGCAACGCGGGCGCGGGGTCGTAAGTCGACTGAGCCGCATATTCCTGGTTGATCGACTTGTCGATATCTTCGTCACGGGATTGTTCGGCCTCCGGAAGTCGCCGATTCGCGTCGCGCGCGTTTCGTCGCGCCTCGTCGAAATTGCCGGCTCGAAGAAGATCGCATTCGGTTTGCACGGCAGCGTCACTCGCCGCCAGTCGGTCGGGGGAGGTCGTCCCGGTCGCCTGCAGCTGCACCCGCATCTGATGTTCGAGGACTTCGCATCCGTGCTGCGCCGGTCCCGCCATCAGCACGGTGAACGCGACCTTGTCGGGTGCCTGCTGCGCTACCAGCGGCGCCAGGGAGCCGCCCTGGCTGTGCCCCAGCACGCCGATGCGATCGCGATCGATATCCGATCGTTCACGCAGATAAGAGATTTGCGCGAGCACATCCGAGGCGATATCGGCGTAGGTGGCCTCGCTTTTGTCCCCGGTGCTCGCGCCGACCCCGCGATCGTCGGACCGCAGGACCGCATACCCGGCCCGGGTCAACGCATCGGCGATGACGAGAAAAGGCTTGTGTGCCGCGAACTCTTCGTCACGAGTCTGCTTGCCACCGCCGGGTACCAGAACCACCGCGGGAAACGGGCCTTTTCGATCGGGAACAGTGAGGGTGCCACCGATGGTGATTCCATTGTTGCGCACTGTCACGTCGGTCGAATGATAAGGCGCGTCAGGTTTTTCATCCGACAAAGCACACCCCGCCACCACCGCCGACAGTAACAACGCTACAAGGGCAAGCCCACCCCTGCTGGCGACAAATGCCATATCGACTCGCCGTCCCTTTCCGCCTCGATTCCTGCACGGACTGTAAGCGCGCCCATTCACCCCGCACATCCGGGAACACCCGGAGGTTCACCAGTAGATTCCGTGCCATCGCGCGGCGCTTCTGCCGCCCACCGCCGGGTGCGGTGGGCGCTGCCCGATGGTCTCGATCTGCGCTGGTAGCGTCGGTTTCGTGACGACCACAGTCGACCCGTACCTCGGATTCGGCGGGGACGCGCGGCGGGTGATGGCGCGCTGCCGGGTGCTGCTCGGCGGGCGCACGGTACGCGGACTGGTCCTGAACCTATGACGGACGAACTCGACGACCGATTGGACCGGATCGGCCAGCATCATTTCCGCGCGAAGTTCCGGCTGCGCGGGCGCGACCGCGCGGTGGTCGACCTGCGCGGGATCACGACCGTCCGCAAGCACGCGGAGGACCTGATCGCCCGCAGGCTGGCCCCGGCCGAACCGCGCAACGACGGCAAACAGACGCCCTACCGCGGACATCCCGTCTTCGTCGCCCAGCACGCCACCGCCACGTGCTGTCGCACCTGCCTCGCCCGCTGGCACGACATCCCCGCCGGGCGCGAACTCGACGCCGCCGAACGTGCCTACGTCGTCGACGCGATCTGCCGATGGATCGTGCGACAGTACGCCCCGAATCAACCGCCGCCCTGACCGATGCGAGCCTATTGCTCTCCGTCGCAAGGAATTTCATCGGCCCGATGGCAGGGATCCGTCGATCCCCGCCACCGCCTGGTCGATTCGTCGCGTGATCAGCCGAGCGTGAGCGTCGCGCGTCCCGTGAGGTGTTCCAGGTCCACATTCTGCGGATACACCTGGGAGTACGTGTCGATCCACGCCTCCACCTTCCCGGCACCCGGCGCCATACCGATGCCGGTGATCACGTTGTCCGGCATGCCGACGACGGAGGTGCCTTCGACACGTTGGGACTGTCCGCTGGTGAGGCCGGTGTCGACGTTGCGCCAGTGCACGGTCAGGTGATAGCCCCCGCAGAACTCCCCGGTCTGCGTGATCTTCACCCGAACGCCGAACGCGCCGGACTGCGGCTGCGGCACCGTCTCGGCATTGATGATCGCGGCACAATTGGGCCCCGGCACCCGTGTGAGGGTCGAGGTGAACTGCGCCACCGGATCGTCAGGGTTGGCGCCGGCGCTCCCGGCGAGCCCACTCATTCCGGCCACCATCACTGCTGCGACGACGCCCGTACGGAACGTGAACCGTTGTAAGGAAACATATTTCAGACTCATGTCCCGTCTGTCGCCCTTCGCCCGAGCGGCGTTAGCCCGCCCCGAGCCCTCAAACTCAGGGGCTGGACAACTCCGCCACCGGGATTTGGCGCCCCTGCAAGAATGGCGCCGATGCGCACACCGCTGCCGTATTTCGTTGCCGCGCGGGCACTGAGCATTCTCGGTGACCGCGTCACCGACATCGTCCTGCCACTGGCGGTGCTCGCCGCCTCCGGGTCCGCGGTCACGGCGGGCGTGGTCGGTGCGGCGGCCCAACTCCCGCAGATCCTGGCCGCGTTGCCCGTCGGCGCCTTGGTGGATCGCCACGAGCGCAAGACCTTGCTGGTGACCGCCGACATTGTGCGCGCGGTCGTCTATGTGGCGATCGGAGCGGAGGTGGTGCTGGGCGCGGCCCGGCTGCTGCCGCTGGTACTGCTCGCACTGCTGGCCGGCGCCGGGGACGCGGTATTCCACGCCGCAGCAGGCAGCTACCTACCCAGCCTGGTCGCCGACCGAGAACTCATGCGCGCCAACGGCTTCGTGGAAGGCGCTGACGCCGCCGCGACGCTGACCGGTCCGGCCGCCGGCGGTTGGCTACTGCAATCGCTGGGCCCGCTGGTGGCTTTCGTGACCAACGCGGCGAGCTTCGTGATCTCGGCGCTGCTGCTCGCCCGGTTGCCGAAGAACACCCCGGTCTCCGGGAAATACGGCGACGAATCGGTGCTGGCCGGTTTGCGGCTGGTATGGCGCAACAGCGCACAGGCGAGGCTCCTGGCAGGCGCGTGCTATCTGAATCTGCTTGCCGCCGCGTCGTTCCTGCCGCTGCTGGTGCGTGCCGACGACGAACTGCACCTGACACCGCTCACCATCGGTCTCATCGTTTCGGCCTCGGGTATCGGCGGGCTGATCAGCAGCTTCGTCCTCGCCCGGTACTGCGACACCGTCCGATGGCCTTTGGTGCTGGCCGCGGTGCTGGCGGTCGACGGCGGCGCGGTCGGAGTGCTCGCGGTGTTCGATGCACCGCTGTGGCTGGCGGCGACGGTACTGGTCGTGGACGGCGCGTCCGCGCTGGGCTTCATCGTCGTCGCAACAGTCCGTCAGCGCATCACCCCGAATGTCTTGCGCGGCCGGGTGATATCGGCGAACACCGCCGCGACGGCCACGGTCCGCATGCTCGCCCTGGCACTGACCGGCGCGCTGATCGAGTTGGCCGGTCCTCGGGCGGTGCTGCTCGGTCTGGCGGTGTCGGCACTGCCGTTCATCGCCCTGCTCGGCTCGATGGACCGCCCGGCCGAGCCCGACTCGGTCCTAAATCGGTGATTACCCCGATGCGGGCATCGCCGGGACGGCATAGGCTGCTGAGTGGGGCCGGAAACATCAACGGGCCAACGTTTTCCGAACGGGTCGGGGGGCGACGTGATAGGTAATCGCCGGTGGTCGATGACCGCTACTGTGCTGTATGTCGTGTGGGGCGTGCTGCATATGGGGCTCGGCTTGTCCATGGTGATCGGCGACCTCGCCGACGGTGTGCCCGGTACCGAATCGGCCGCCGAGGGCCTGCTGTACTTCATTTGTGTGACCACGCTCGGCGCGCAGGCCATCTTCGTCGCGGTGACCATGAACCGGGTCAACAGTCGCCTGGGCTTCTGGCTCAACGCCGTCGTACTCGGGGTGGTCGATCTGGCCTTCCTCCTGCTGCTCGCGGCACCCGGTTACGTCGACCTGATCGGCGCGATCGTGGGGCCGGCCGTCTGGGTGCTGGCCACCGTGTGTGCGGCCGTCGCTTTGCGGAGTCCCTCCCCCTGACTTCTCCGCGGCAAGCGGATTGCACTGCCGCGACCGACAAATGGGGGCTTGCACAGCCCGGCCACCACAGCGGCGGAATGGCTGGCCGCCGAGATCGTGCTGGAGGCAGCGCAGCGTTGGCCGCTACTGCTGTATGGATACGACGAAAAGCGCATCACCATAGAGCAATTCGAGCGCCGAGTCGCCCGGTGCGCCCACGATTTGTTCTGGTCCAACCCGAGCCGTTGAACAAACTCACGCAGCGCTGCGGCGCTCGAGGAAGACGGTGTCGCGCCACTGTCCGTCGAGTTGGGCGATGCGTTCGCGCACGCCGAGGGTGCGAAAGCCGGCGGAGTGGTGCAGGGCGATACCGGCGCGGTTCTCCGGGAAGATCGAGGTCTGCAAGGTCCACAGACCTGCTTGGTCGGCGGCGATGACCTGGGTCCGGACCAGGGCTTTGCCGACACCACGTCCTCGCATTCCGGCGGCGACGTAGACCGAGGTTTCGGCGATGCCGCGGTAGCAGTCGCGAGTCGAGACCGGGGCCAGCGCGGCCCAGCCGACAAGTCGCCCGTCGATCTCGGCGACCCACCGGTGTTCGGTCAGCCAGGTGGCGTCGAGGTCGGCGCGGGTGGGGACCTCGGTGTCGAAAGTGGCGTTGCGGGTGGCGATTCCCTCGCCGTAGATGCGCCGCACGGCATCCCAATCGGTATCGGTCATGGCGCGCACGGTGACGTCGTCGGGGATGTCGGCGGGGCAACACGGTTGGGGCGGCAGGACTCCCATGACGGCGTCGGCGGCGTGGGGCAGGCCGGTGCAGCAGGCGGGGTTGACGGTGACGACGGTGCTGGTGCGATCTTTGTGGATGTTGACGAATCCGACGTCGACGAGCTTGCGGACGTGGTGGGACACGGTGGGTTGTCCGACGCCGAGGGCTTCGGCGAGGTCACCGACGGTGATGCCGGCCGGGCGGCCGGCGACGTGGTGCAGCAGCCGGACGCGCGTGGGGTCGGCCAGGCAGGCGAACCAGCTCGCGTAGGTGGTGGCTTCGGCGACCGGGAGCATGTGCACACGGTCGTCGGTGCGCAAGACCGGCATATCCAGCGACGTCATGAACACACTATATCGACGTTCATCAATGGTTGCTTTAATCGATGACTGTCGATACAGTTCGAGCAGCTTCAATCGATGAGCATCGATGAAAGGATGTGCGATGAACGAGCTGCCTGTGGTCGTGGTGGGGGCCGGGCCGATCGGCCTGGCTGCGGCTGCCGAATTACGTGAACGCGGACTGACCACGCTGGTGTTCGAACGCGGCCAGAGCGCGGGGGCGGCGGTCGCCGAATGGAATCACGTGCGACTCTTCTCGCGATGGAGTGAGCTGATCGCCCCGGCCGCACGCCGCCTGCTCGAGTCGACCGGATGGGTCGCCCCGCAAGAGGGTTCCTTCCCGACCGGGCAGCAATGGTCCGGCGACTACCTGATCCCGCTGGCCAAGGCACTCGGCGACGACGTGGTGCACCTGGGTGTCGAGGTGGTGGGTGTGGCGCGACGCGGCCGGGACCGGGTCGTGGACGCCGGACGCGACAGCGAGCCGCTGTCGGTGCGTGTGCGCCATGCCGACGGACGTCAGCAGCGGGTGCCGGCACGTGCGGTGATCGACGCCTCGGGCACGTTCGGCTCACCCAATCCCCTCGGCGGCGACGGGCTGGCCACGCTCGGGGAAACCGCTGCGGCCGAGCAGATTTCCTACCGGGTTCCCGACCTCGACGAAGAAACCGTGCGCGCCCGCCACGCCGGCAAGCACACCGTGATCGCAGGCAGCGGGCACTCGGCGCTGAGTGCGATCGTGGCTTTGGCAGGCTTGGCGAAAGGCGCACCCGGCACCCGGATCAGCTGGGTACTCCGCCGTGGCGAGGTCGGGAATGCTTTCGGCGGCGGCGAGGCCGACCAGCTGCCCGCCCGCGGCGCGCTCGGGCTGCGCGCCAAGGCTGCCATGGACGACGGCCTGCTGGAAGCCGTGACCGGATTCCGTACCGCCGCAGTCGAAACCGCCGCCGAAGGGCAGCTCGTGCTGATCTCCGAAGCCGGGACCCGGCTCGAGGGCGTGGACCGGGTAGTGGCGCTGACCGGATTCCGGCCCGACCTGTCCTGGCTCTCGCAGATCCGCTTGCACCTGGATCCGGTACTCGAGGCTCCGGTGCAGCTGGCTCCACTGATCGATCCCAACGCGCATTCCTGCGGGACGGTGTATCCGCATGGCGTGAAAGAACTTTCGCACCCTGAACCAGGCTTCTACCTGGTTGGGATGAAAAGCTACGGTCGCGCCCCGACCTTTCTCGCGTTGACCGGCTATGAGCAGGTCCGCAGTATCGCCGCTGAACTCGCCGGTGATCACGAGTCGGCGGCGCGAGTAGAGCTGAGTTTGCCCGACACCGGAGTCTGCGGTGGTACAGGCGTTTTCGATGAGCCCGAGACCGGCGTCGCCCCGCTCGTAGTACTCACCGCCGGCGTGCCACAGCCGACAACGCAGACACCGAAGTACTCCGCATGACAAGCCATTACGATGCCCTGGTCATCGGCGCCGGCCAATCCGGCCTCACCGCAACACATCGTCTGCGCCATCGCGGAATGAGCGTCGGACTGTTGGAGGCCGGGGACGAACCCGTCGGGTCCTGGCCGCGTTACTACGACAGCCTCACCCTGTTCTCACCGGCGAAATACAGTGCCCTGCCAGGACTTCCGTTTCCTGGCGACCCTGGCCACTACCCGCACCGTGACGAAGTCGTCGACTATCTGCGCCGCTACGCCACCACCCTCGACGCAGACATCCACACCGGTGCACGGGTTGAGCTCGTCACCCATGACGAGGGCCGGTTCATCGCCCACACCGCGACCGGAGAAACCTTCACTGCGCCGCGCCTGATCGCGGCGACCGGCAGCTTCGGCTCCCCGCGCCTACCCGTCATCGACGGTCAAGACGGCTTCACCGGCACGATCCTGCACGTCGGCGCCTATCGCGCACCCGACGAATTCCAGGGGCAGCGGGTCGTGGTGGTCGGTGCCGGGAACTCCGCAGTCCAGATCGCCGTGGAACTCGCCGGATATACCGAGGTGAGTCTGGCCAGCCGCGCACCGGTGAAGTTCCTGAACCAGCGGCCTTTGGGCCGGGACGTGCATTTCTGGTTCACCGTCACCGGCTTCGACGCCGCACCGATCGGGCTGCTGCTACGCACCCCACCCACTCAACCGGTCCGGGACACCGGCCGCTACCGCGCCGCTCTGGCCGCCGGAAAACCCGCCACCGCACCGATGTTCACCGCTTTGGACACCGACTCGGTGGTGTGGCCTGACGGTGCTCGCACACGAGTCGACACGGTGATATTCGCGACCGGCTACACCCCGCGCTACCCCTACCTCGCGGCAATCGGCGCTCTCACCGACACCGGCACACCTCGCCACCGCCAGGGCGTGTCCACCACCCATCCCGGGCTCGGTTACCTCGGTCTGGAATGGCAGCGCAGCCCCTCGTCGAACTCGTTGCGCGGCGTCGGGCGAGACGCCGCACACCTGGCGCGACGCCTGCATCACCTCGAATCCGTTACACCGCTGCACAACAAGGAGAGAACACGATGAGCACCGACGATACGACCACCCGCGAGCAGGTCCGTGCCCACTATGCCGCCGCGGCTCGTGCGGTCCTGGACCAGACCGCCACCACTACGGCCACGAGTTGTTGCGCGCCGAGCAGCGAAACGACCTCCTGCTGTTCGGGCCCCGTCGAAACCAGCGAGGATCGCTTCGGATCGCGGCTCTACACCGCCCGCGAGCGCAACCAGTTGCCCGCCGACGCCGTAGCCGCCAGCCTCGGCTGCGGCAACCCGGTGCTGGTCGCGGACCTGCATCCCGGCGACACGGTGCTGGATCTCGGTTCCGGCGGCGGCATCGATGTGCTGCTGTCGGCGCGGCGCGTCGGCCCGACCGGCAAAGCTTATGGGCTGGACATGACCGCGGAAATGCTCGCGTTGGCGAATGCGAACGCGCGCGAGGCAGGAGTCCAGAACGCCGAATTCCTCGAAGGCACCATCGAATCCGTGCCGCTCCCGGCGGCGACGGTGGACGTGATCATCTCCAACTGCGTCATCAACCTGTCGACCGACAAATCCGCCGTTTTCGCCGAAGCGCATCGGGTGCTGCGCCCCGGCGGCCGATTCGGCGTCAGCGACGTCGTCGCCGAGGACTCCCTGACACCGGCTCAGCGCGCCGAACGCGGAGACCATGTCGCCTGTATCGCCGGAGCCTTGTCGTTCACCGAATACCGTGACGGCCTCACCGCCGCAGGGTTCACCGATATCGAGATCACCACCACCCACCAGATCGGCGACGGCCTGCACTCAGCGATCATCCGCGCCACCAAACCCCCTGCCGCCACCACGGCCGAGAACGGCACACAAGCGCAACCCTGCTGCGGCACCGCCGCCGAAGCAGCTGCCGAGGGCGCCTGCTGCGGCAGCCGAGCCAAGAAGGACGCGCTCGACTCCGGCGCGAGCTGCTGCGGCTGACCGGTCCGGCGGTGGGCAAGTTCACCGTCCGTTCGCTTGCCTCCGGCTTAGACATTCGTCAATATCGATGTATGTCTAAGTCGGAGTTGCCGCTGACGGTGGTGGCCTCACCTTCGTGTGAGGCCACACCCGTGTCCCGCCAGCCGTTGGCCGCCGCCGAAGTGATCGAATTGGCCGCGCAGTTCAAGGCACTCGCCGACCCGGTGCGGTTGCGGGTGCTCTCAGCCATCGCGTCACGCGCGGGCGGCGAAGCGTGCGTCTGTGACGTATCCGAAGGCATCGACGTCACCCAACCCACCATCTCCCATCACCTCAAGGTGCTGCGTGAAGCCGGGTTGCTGACCAGCGAACGGCGCGCCTCGTGGGTGTACTACCGCGTGGTTCCCCAAGCGCTGCACCATCTCTCGCAGGTCCTGGCCACCGAGGCCGGACAGACGGTGAACGCGTGAGCAGCACCGCCACCGAGCAGCCCGCCGTCGTCGCCAAGCTCTCCACGCTGGACCGGTTCCTGCCGGTGTGGATCGGCGCGGCCATGCTCGCCGGGCTCGCCCTGGGTCGTCTGATCCCCGGCCTCGGTAACGCCCTGAGCGCGGTCGAGATCGACGGTATCTCCCTGCCCATCGCGCTCGGACTGCTGATCATGATGTATCCGGTGCTGGCGAAGGTCCGCTACGACCGCCTCGACACCGTCACCGGCGACCGCAAACTCCTGATCGGTTCGCTGGCATTGAACTGGATCCTCGGCCCGGCCCTGATGTTCGCCCTGGCCTGGCTGCTGCTACCGGATCTACCCGAATACCGGACCGGACTGATCATCGTCGGGCTGGCCCGCTGCATCGCCATGGTCATCATCTGGAACGACCTGGCCTGCGGAGACCGCGAAGCCGCCGCCGTGCTGGTCGCGTTGAACTCGATCTTCCAGGTGATCATGTTCGCTGCGCTGGGCTGGTTCTACCTCTCGGTGCTGCCCGGCTGGCTCGGCCTGGAGCAGACCACCATCGACACCTCACCGTGGCAGATCGGGAAATCGGTGCTGATCTTCCTCGGCATCCCCTTGCTCGCCGGATATCTCACCCGCCGCCTCGGCGAACGCGCCAAAGGCCGGGACTGGTACGAATCGACACTGCTACCGCGCATCGGACCGTGGGCGCTCTACGGGCTGCTGTTCACCATCGTGATTCTGTTTGCGCTGCAAGGCAAACAGATCACCGCCCAACCCCTCGACGTCGTGCGCATCGCGATCCCGCTGCTGGCCTACTTCGCGATCATGTGGGGCGGCGGTTACGCCTTCGGCGCGCTCATGGGTCTCGGCTACGAACGCACCACCACCCTCGCGTTCACCGCCGCGGGCAACAACTTCGAACTCGCCATCGCCGTCGCGATCGCCACCTACGGCGCCACTTCCGGCCAAGCCCTCGCCGGCGTCGTCGGACCACTGATCGAAGTCCCGGTCCTCGTCGGGCTGGTCTATGTCTCTCTAGCCCTGCGTAAACGCTTCCAACCCGACAACTCCGGATTCACCGCCGAGGTACAGCGATGACCACGACACCTGCCGTCCTGTTCGTGTGCGTGCGCAACAGCGGCAAATCACAGATGGCCGCCGGGCTGATGCGCCACGTCGCGCACGGCCGCATCGAGATCCATTCCGCAGGAACCGAACCCGCGGGCTCGCTCAACGAGCTGTCGGTGCAGTCGCTGCTCGAACTCGGCATCGACATCAGCGCCGAGTCGCCCAAACCTATCGACCCCCGCCTGCTGCGCAGGGTCGGGCTGGTCGTCACCCTCGGCCGCCAAGCACACCTGGACCCCGTGGACGGTGTGCGAATCATCAACTGGGACACCGACGAACCCTCCCGACGCGGCATCGAAGGCATGGAACGTATGCGGCTGATCCGCGACGACATCGCCTCCCGCGTCCAGGCCCTGCTCACCGAACTCACCACCCCCGCATAGCCACGACCAATTCGAAAGCCGCACAACAGTGTCCGTCCAGGTGGCTGCCGAGCCACACGGACGGAGACGACGGTGGGTCAGACGGAGGCGGTGGAGATCAGATCGACAAGGGGGTGGGGGTGACTGAGGGGCGACGCGTGGCCCGCGTCGAGATCGATGGTGGTGGCTCATGCGCTCGGCCA
This sequence comes from Nocardia brasiliensis NBRC 14402, assembly GCF_000308475.2. GTDB lineage: Bacteria > Actinomycetota > Actinomycetes > Mycobacteriales > Mycobacteriaceae > Nocardia > Nocardia brasiliensis. Next base: position 83,242 of record NZ_BAFT02000004.1, read on the forward strand.
TGTAGCGCTGTCCGTCAGTGGGAATCATTTGGTCGCGGGTAGAGACGGCGAAGTAGCTGGGCAGCGTCTTCCAAGCCGGGGCCCGGCCGGTTCGAGCATCGCGGCCAGCGCGAGAGGACGTTGGGTGGCGGCCAGGACCGCAGCGGTCTCGGGGTCGGTGTCAGGGGCGAAGGCGTCGCGGTAGTGGGCCGCGACGATGCTGAGTTCGATGTGCGGCGGCCGTTCAGCGGAGCCGGGCCGGGCAGCGGACGGGCCTGGGAGATCTGTTGGGCACGGCCGCCGAACTTCTCGTCGAGTTGGCCGGCGGATTCGCCCTCGTCGGGGGCGAACGCCGCGATGTAGACCAACGCGGTGATGTGGTCGAGACCGGTGGCGGCTTCGGAGATGACCGCACCGCCGTAGGAGTGACCTACCAGGGTGATCGGGCCGGGGGTCGTGGCCAGGAGGGTGCGCAGGTACTCGGCGTCGTGGTGCAGGCCGCGCAGCGGGTTGGCGGCGGCGATGACGGGTGACCGCGCTGGATGAGCACACCGGCGATGGTGTGCCAAGTGCTGTAGGCATCGGCGAACGCGCCGTGCACCAGGACGACGGTGGACTTGCTCATGATGTTTCTCCTCTTGCTGAAATGAATTGAACTGCTGTGGATTCGGCAAGTGGAAGCAGGGTGGTGTGACTCACCGGTTCCGGTGCTGCGTTACGCAGCGCAGCGCCCGATCGGCGCGATGCTGCTCGTGTCGTTCCCGGCGTCGCTGGTCGCGTTCGGTTCGCCGGTCCTGCAGCGCCCGACGTCCGCGCTCGCCGGAGACCGTGGGACGGGAGCCGAACCTGACTACGAGGCGGTCGTGGCGGGCACCGAAATGGGATTGGCCGCAGGGACTCTCGACGGCGGCGCCGTCGACGGCACCGTGCGCTTCACACACGCCCTGATGCACGAGGCCGTCTACGCCGGGATCTCCACCCCGCGCCGGGCGATGTGGCACCGGCATGCCGCCGCGGCGCTGGAACGCTTGCAGCCCAACAACATTGCGGCACTGGCCCGCCATCACCTACACGCACCGACGCGGAATCCGCCGCGACCGCCATCCGTTACGCGCGCACAGCAGCCGACGAGGCCGCCGCCCGATTCGCCTACCGAGGCCGAACGCCTGCGCAGCGCCGCCGTGACCCTGCTGGACCGATTCGGCGGCACCACGCACGAACGGCTGACCTTGGTCGCGGAATTGATCGAGGCGCATGCCTACCTCGGCAATCGAGAAGCGATGCGGGAGTTGCAGGCCGCGGCGGTGGAACCGTTGGGGCCGTGGGCGATCCCGCACTGACCGCCCGGATCATGGTGTCCGCAGATCCGGCCAACCCACTACTGGCCGAACGGCGCGTCAACCCGCACAACCGCGCGCACCTGCAGCGGATAATCGAGTTCTTGGAACAGCACCTGCGCGCATTGCCCGAGGGCGACAGCGAATTACGTGCACTGCTGCTGACGAAACTCGCCGGCAAGTACTACGGCGACCCGTCCGAGCGCGGGCGGCAGGCCGCCGCGGACGCGATGGCCATCGCCGAGCGCATCGAACTCTCACCGGAAGCCCGCGTCGAGGTACAGATCGCGGCCCACACCCAAGCCTTCTGTGTCCCCGGCAAGCTCGGCGAACGCGCTGCGGTAGCTGCCGAACTGGTCGAGCTGGCCAGGACACATCACCTTGTCGCGTCCGAACGGCTCGGCCTGCTGTGGCAGATCTACACCACCGAGCGACGCGGTGACCTGACCGCTGTGGCAGCGGCGATCGACGAGCTGGCCAGACACTAACGCCGCTATGACCATCCGCCCAGCGCGGCCCGGGTGCTCTGGCATCGGGCGATGCTGCTCGAACTGGCCGACGCACCCGACGCTGAGGTGAGCGCGGCCTATCAGTCCGGCGCGCAGGCGCTGGAAAGGGCCGGCGTTCAGCGCGCGGACAAGCTGATGGTGACCATCGACTGGTGCCGGGCTTACCGAGCAGGCCGGGCAGCGGAATTCCTGCCGGAACTGCTGCGGGAATATCCCGCCTGGCCGGCCTCGGCGCCACGGTTCGCGCTCACCCTCGCCCTGGCCGGGGAACACGACCGCGCCCGGCACCTCCTGCCTACCGCCCCGCTACCCCCACTGGACGCCACCTACGAACTCGACATCGCCCTCCTCGGGCTGGCTGCCATGCACGTCGGCGCACGCGACATCGCCGCCGACGCCTACCGAACCCTGCTCCCCGTAGCAGCCGAGATCATCGGCCCCGGCGCCTGTGTTTTCCTGCCCGCGCAGCAGGTGCTCGACGAACTCGCCGCATTCCTCGACCGGTCGCCCCAGCCCATCGGAGTGAAGTCGCTTCCGGGCAACTAGCCGGGCACGTCCACGGACTTGGTCGCCGGGGCCGGAAATTCGAGGTCCGCCCAGGTGGCCGTGCGGTGGAAACCGAGCCGCTCGTAGACAGCCTTGGCAGGGTTTGAGTCGGTGACCGACAGGCCCAAAGCTGTCAGACCCGCGTCGCCCGCGCGAGAAATCACGCATCGCAGCAGAAGCGCGCCCAGCCCGGCGTACCGGGTTCCGGGATATCGGAAGGCTTCCGAGATCCACGGGCCGCCCTGCGGCGGCCGCCCCTCGGTGTCCTGGACGAGTACCGCGGCGACCGTCCGGTGACCATCCCAGGCGACGGTGCTGCACAGGTGCAGCGGACCCATGAGCGTCCCGTCGTACAGTCCGTCGAGAGCTTCGAACGCGTCTTCGTTGTGGTCGGGATGGCCTGGAGGATAGGCGGCCGACAACGTTTCATGTAAGGCAGCGGGCCGAATTCGGTCAGCGGGTATAGCGCGCAGGCCTGGCGGCAACTGCGTCAGGTTGGCGGGAAACCAAGGGCAACGTGTAGGTGTGAAAGGTACGCAGGCACTTAGCCCCCGCCTCAACAAGAGCGCGCCCGAAAGAACCTTCGGCAGTAGCGCCCCACCCCTCGAGCGCCCGGGCGACAGTGGGTGCCGCAGCATAGCCCGAAACTCCTGGTGCACAAACCAATTCATCAGCCCACGGCGTGCCGTCGCGCTCGTCTCGTTCGAAGTATGCGAGCAGGATTCCACCGGAATCGAGGACCACCTCCCCCGCACCCATCATCGCCCCTTCCACACCGGTGCCGTTCGATCTGTCGCAGGCCATCCTGTCATCCCACCAGACCAGGGACGCCCGCAGACGCAAGCGCCGGTCGCAACACGCGACGCGCAACCAATGACCGTTCGGACTCATACCGAGCCGGATCGCTCAACCCGTCGCCCTCCGCCTCGGTGTCGGACTGACGAAGCGCGCAAGTTCACGGACGGAGACGATCCCGGGCAGGTCGACAACGGGAAGGGTCCGGAGGCAAAGCACCCGAGCGGGTTGTAGAGGTCGCATGAGAGCAACCGAACCGTGCCCCCGACGAACTACGAACAGCACGGGTCTTCGACCTCAGACCAACCCATCGCTCACGGTACCGGTCCAGCGCCAGCTCGCTTCTAGAAGACAGGCGCGCAACCACCGATAGCTTACTCATCGGTTCGCCGGAGCAAGATCTCCAGAATTCTGCGCGCGTCGGTCCGGCGTCCGCGATCGCGCGAAAGCGTAGCCACGAAGGCTATCGACATGGTTGTAACGGCGTACAGCCCTCCGGCATAGCTGCCCACCAGCGCGGTCTGAGAAACGGCTGCATACAACAGGTTCATGGCTAACCTCTCACGTCACTGCGAGGCCGCCTGCTAGCGACCTGACCTCACCAATTGGTGGGTCGAATCACGGGCTGTGGAACCGAATTCGGATCCGGCTTTCGATCGAAAGCTATCCTGCTGGTCAGCGCCATTTCCAGCCGATCCGACTGGGATCCGACACGACATCGAAGGGATAGTCGATGGTCCGAAATTTCCGTCCGACAGAGGGACCGCACATCGACTCCACTGTGTTATCCGAACTTGCACGCCTGTGGGACCAAGCGGTGAACCACGCGTCATGCGACGATTCCTCCAGCCAGAACATCTCGCAGAAGCAGCTTGCTGATCAATCTGGAGTCCCAACCCAGACGATCAGCTCGTGGTCGACCGGAGCGTCACTGCCCAGGGACATGGACCGGTTGGTCGCCGTCGGAAGGGTTTTGGCCCGGTGGGCTGGCGAGTCGGCTCCTACTGTCCGTGACTGGGAGCGCCGCTTGACGATAGATCGCGCAGTCTCGGCAGAGACTTCGACCAAGCCGCCTCGAGCTACCGCCGAGGGAGCCATGGTGACCAACGAGATCTCGGGAGCGGTGAGCGGGAACGTTATTCAAACCGGTCAGGTCCACGGCGACATCACCTTCAACTAAGCAGCAGGGGTCGAGGCCTCGCGCGATCGCAGCACACGAGCGCGTCTAACCCACCACATCGCGGAGGCGACACGGCCGACCTGGAACAGCAGTTGAGCTAGTGAGGTCACCGCCTCGATGTCGCCGACTTCCGCCGCTTGCCGGAGCCACCGCTGAGCCTGGTCGGTGTTGCCGGTGTGGGCGAACGCGGCCGCAAGGTTGAAGACTGCATCACGGTCGCCACGTTCAGCCGCCATCGTCAGCGGTTCTATCGCTTCATCGTACCGTTCCAGTTCGAACAGTATCTCGGCCAGTTCCATGGCCGCATCGCAATCACCAAGAGCCACTGCTTGTTCCAGTTGCGCGATAGCGTCCGGAATCCGACCAGCCTCGTATGAGAGCCGGCTGAGCATGCGCATCGAGGGCGAATGGCCATCAGTTGCCGCGCGGCGGTACCAGGCTTCGGCTTCCTCGTTCGCCCCCGCGCGGGCAAACAAATTCCCCACGTTGAACGCGGCCCCAGCCAATCCCTTTTCTGCGGCATTGCGATACCACTTCTCGGCTTCGACCAGATCACCAGCGTTGTTCCGCAGCACACCGAGGTTCAAAGCGGCCTCGGCAGAGCCTTGTTCGTATGCGAGTTCGTACCAGTGCACGGCGAGCTCGAGGCGACCCGAATCATGATGGAACAGACCGATATTGAATGCCGCGTAGAAATCCCCGAGCTCATTCGCGCGGGAGTACCAGATCTGTGCCTCGTCGCGGCGGCCAGTGGTACTCATGATGTTGCCCAGGTTGGTGGCACAGCGATGTTCACCTGTCTCCGCACCGCGGCGGTACCAAGACTCGGCCTCTTCGATCAAGCCCGACTGTTCCAAGTCGAAACCGAGCCTGAAACACGCCTCAGGATGTCCCGCCTCCGCTGCTGCGCGACACCACTGGCGCGCCTCCGCCTCTTCACCGTCTTCGCCCATCAACACACTGAGGTTGAAAGCAGCCCCGGGTTCCCCTGCTTCGGCAGACTGAAGAAACAACGCGCGCGCCTCATCTGGGCGTTCGGTCTCCAACATGAGAACACCGAGGTTGTATGCGGCAATGGCGGCGAGATCAATCGACGAATGGGTGATTCTGCTTCGCCAGATCGCCTCGGCAACTCGAAGCGATACCGCTGTCGCGGCTTCTGCCGCGCGAATAGCGACACCCATTGCGTCGTGATCCGTTGTTACATACTGCTCCACCCGTTGCCACACCAAATCCTTGACAGGGGGGCGAGTGGACAGCTGCTCAATTCGGTCCACGAGGTACTGGAATACCGACCACCGGTCTTCCTGAACCGGCAACAGCGGGCTCGTGACCCCCAGCCTCGTTTCGCAGGCCCATGCGAAGGCCTCTGGCAGTGGCTCCGCACGAAGGAGCGAACCGCCCTGATCCTCCAGATACGTCTCATGCAGACCAACGAGCAAGGACCGCGGATAGGGCCCAGGTAGCCCGGCGCGTTCCAGGTCAACGGCCGCGGATACCAAGGCCGCTCCTCGGGGCCGACCACCGACATCGAAAGCTCGCCGCCATTCGGACCAAATCGCGGGACCTGCCGCGAGGTATTCGGCTATGCCATAGTGGCGATGACACTCGACCGCCTCGGCGATGCGTTCATCGTTCTGGGCAACTGCCCGCTCGAGTTCGGCCGGGCTCCAGACTCTCGGCAACATGATCGGGTCCACCATGGCGAGCACCCGTGCCCCGATATTCGCACGCTGCCCGAGCGATGAATCCACTGAATTGCGAGAGCTCTGGTTGAACAGCTCGAACTGCGGCGTACGGATCGTCCCGACGATCGGGACCCGCTGTCGGATGCAGGCCGCAAGCATGACGGGGTCCAATTCCCCTGGCCCCAGAAACCTTTCGAGATCATCGAGCCACAACACACAACGAACACCGGACCGGAGTACCGCTTCCAGTACGATCGGAAGATCCGATCCGACGACAGGCGCCGCGACACAAAAATCCGGCATAGTTGCGAGCATCGCCTCGTACGCGGCCCTTGTCTTCCCAGCAGCCGAGCTGCCTACCAGATAGACCATGCCGCCTCCGTCCCGAACGGCTTCCATCCTCGAAGACAACTGGTCATCGACATCACGGTGGACGTAGGGCGGGACGCCGTCATCACCAGGTCCAGGGCGAGATCGAAGTACACCGGCCTGAACAGCATCCCAGTCTCTGACCAACGGCCAATTGTCCGGATTTGCCAGATAGGCGGCAGCTTTCGGCCCCTCGCTGACAACGTTGATCGACCCGGCGACATTGCCGGTTTGAACCACTGAGCCATACACGATCCCGCTGGCATCGTTTCCGACCACATCGTGGACTACACCATCACCCGAACCCGGCACTTCCCAACCCCTCAGGCCGATTCCAAAGCTCCGACTTCCACAGTCTCTGTTCGGAATACGATAGCTGCGTCTCCGCCACGATTCAGCCAGTTCGACAAGGGGGTTTGCCAGTGGGTAAGTCACGTCGAGAACGCACCGAGCACGCGGCACCCGACCGTCCTGCGTCCACGCTGGATCTGGGCGCCGCGGAGAAGGCACTGACCAAACTCCTGTTCGATCCGTCGGCCCAGAGCAGCTTCGCCGGTGCCTACGCAGCCGGCTATGCAGCCGTCGGAGTAGCTCAGATCCACGACGATGGACCTTCGTGGTTTCACGAGACGGACCCGCTCGACCTGATCGTCCTCGGGTGTGCGTATCCGAAAGTATTCAGCGGTCCGGACGAGTTCGGCAATGCACGAACAGCCTGGCTGCACCTGATCCGCGACACTCCCCTCTGGGCCGGCATCCAATACCTGATCGACGCGGCCGTGCGACTCACCAACCTCCATGGATTGCCAATCGACGACGGCTCCATACTGTTGGCTTTGTGTGCGTCCCTGAACGACGGCGGACTGGACAAACTCGAGATACCGGAGGACCTCCGACTGGAGAACGCACTCGCCGATGCACGGTTCGTGCGCGGTGGTCCAATGGCCGACTACACATTGCCGACCGCTTCGGAGCATGCTCACCAACAGGCAGTCCGGTTCATGGGCAATCTCGGTCCGTCCTCCGCAGGAGACAACACTTGCGCCGAGTACATTCGCGATGGCCTCTACCTCCTTGAACTCGCTGGACTCCCCGTACACGCCGAAAGCTGGGTGCTCCTGGTGGCTTTGTTCGTGTCACTCACCGCTTCTGACGAAGAACCGATCGATGAGTTGAGTGATCGTGCCGGCGCATGGGCTCTAGGCCTCGATGACAGCGCCCCGTTGACAGCAGTCGTCGACGCCATCATGTTCGCCGCTGAACAAGGCATCGAGCCCACGGCGACTTTGGGGCACCTATATGCACTTCCTCAATTCACAGCTGTTGTCGATCCAGAGTCTCGACGATGGCACAGCGAGCCCGGAACCGATTTCATACCGCTTGCTTTCGAGTTCGGGCACAAACAAGTTAGAACGAGATTCGGACGCACAGTTCGGGTAGATCCAGACCTGAAGGAGGCCCTCCGAGCTCTGGAGGATAGTTTTCGCGAAAAATTCGGCCGTGATCCAAACCCAGATGATCCCGTACTCTTCGATCCAGACCAAGCTATGCCGACACCCATATCAGAGACCGCCCTGTCCGATATCTGGCAATCCATAGCCGACAACACAACTGATCGAAGAATTTCCGCCTTCGTCCTCGCCGCGAAGGAAGTCGGCTACCTTGTAACCGAAGATAATGAAGAGCTTTTCAGTCAAGACGAGCGAGAAGCCTTCTATGAAGCCGTCGACTTCCAACTGAGACTGCAAGACATGAGTCCGCTCGAGTCGACGTCCCTTGTATTGAGGCAAATTATCCAAGGGATACTTGACGGATCCGCCGACTGGCAGGCGCCTCGGAGATTCATTCAACATGTGGTCGATGCTGATGAGTCTGACTCCGACTTTGGCCCATCCTTGGTTGAATTGTTGATTCTAACCCCAATCGCTTGGCTGAACCACCTCAAGCGCAGAGGGGTCTCGGAATGGGACCTGCGGGAGGCAGTGAATTGGCTCGATAAGGAACATGGCGGGTCCGAAGTCTGCGGAGCAGCAGCAGCTATCGCCACGATTTTCTGGAGCACTGCCAATGTATCCAAACTGGAGGAACATCTCGGCAAACGTTCGACCAATTTCACGCTCAATGATCTACATGACCTCTTCGACATAGATCTGATGCCAGCAATTATATGGCTGTGCGCGGGACTGACAGCAACAACCGGAAACGGGAAGATTTCCTGGCTCGATAAGTCCATCAGCGTTCGAAAGCCCAAGAGGGCACGCAAAACCAAATCTAAACCCCGAAAACGCAAGGGGAAGCCGAAGAAGCAGTAGGTCGACCAGGAAGAAGCAGTAGGTCGACCAGGCAGCGCCAATCAGGCGTGTCCATGCTCGACTGTCACCGCCGAGAGCGGAGGAAGTAGGGCGGTTACATCGCGAGCAATAGTCGCTCATGCAACTCCTTGATCAACATGCGGTTAACCATGGGTCAGCTCGACGAGAGGGCGCAGCCGATCAGCCCTTCCGGCCCACTCTGCGCCAGCGTGGATCACACTCGGCATCGCATTCAGCAACGAGTCTCGCGCTGGTTGTCGATGGGACGGGGAGGAGGCCATTGGGCACGGCATCAGGATTGACGAACCCGAGCAGGGGTCCGTGGTGTGGCATCGGGACCGGCGAGCCGGGGCGAAGCGCGCGGGCGCGGCCCGCTGGTCAATCCCGTGCCGTCCTCGCGGTCGCGCCGGGTGGCGTCGGCACACCGCAGTCCGATTGAGGCGAAGCCACAGTTCCGGTGGGCACGCCTGCGCCAGCGGGTGGCCGACGCGACGCCGCGGGCGATTCCCGATGCGATGTGAGTGAGTTGCTCGCGGCGATGTCCTGCGATCGGAACCGGGCGCTGTTGCTGTGCTACGTGTTCATCGGCGCGCGAGCCAGCGAGTTGCTCACGGTCACGGTCGGGGCCGGTAGCCGTATACGTGATCTCCAGGGGCATCCGGCTGTGTCAGCCAGTGCCCGTATCGCCGGCGGCCCAGTTCTACCTGACGCGCTACCTGGACGCGGCTGGCCTACCCGGGCCAGATGACCCATGGTGGCGGACCCGGCGGGTCGTTCCTTCACCCCAAGTCATGGCAGGTCGACGAGTGTCCCGCTTCGACAGCGACCGGCGCAGCCGCGACAGACGAGGCCACCAGGGCCGGGGCCCCGGGCTGGCCGAACTTCAGCACGAGATCTCCCAGGTCGACCGTGCTGGTCATTTTCTGGAAGCTTGCGAGGCTTCCGGGCCATTTGGTCACGACCTTGCCCGCCATGCCCAGGCGATACCAACTGTGGCACCCGCCGGCCTCCCAGACGGAGTCCGCCATTGCGCTGTCGACCCAGTCGTTGAAGCTCTGCTGAGCCCTCGGCGACGGCTGGACGGAGACGGCGCCGCTCTCGTCGACGAGCTGAATGTACTGCATGATCATCTTCATCTGCGCCTCGATGACCGCGATGATGGACCCACTCGCCTGGGTGTGCGGACCGGTCACGAGGAAGAGGTTGGGGAACCCCGCGACGACGGTGCCCTTGTACGCGTGTGGCGCTTCGCGCCACGCATCCGCCTTCAGTGACCGCGCGGATTCACCGTAGAACTCTATCCCGGCGTACATGTCGGTCGCGATGAAGCCGGTCGCGAGAACGACTACGTCGGCGTCCCATTCGCGCCCGTCGTCGGCCACGACGCCGGTCGCGGTCATAGACGAGATCCCGGCCGACCAGACGGTGGTTCTGCGGTCGGCAAGGGCGGGGTAGAACGTGCTGGAGATGACCGGCCGGCGACAACCGAACCGGTACGACGGTGTCAGGAGGTTACGCAGGGCGGCATCGCCGATCTCCGACTCCATGTAGTCCCGCCACTGTCCTTCGATTTCGGCGAGCTGGGCCTCGTCCATGACCGCCTGTGTGTCCGCCTCGACGTTGAACCGGTGTTCGGCGTCTGCACGGATAACTGCCATCCGCTCCGGTTCGTCCCGGAACCGTGCCTGCGCCTCGACGTCGTAGAACTGTTCGTCCTTCGGCATCACATAGGGCGGGGTGCGGATCACCGCCAGCACGCTCTCGGCCACGTCGACGGCATACGGGAGAACCTGCGCGGCACTGGCGCTCGCACCGACGACCACCACCCGCCGGCCTTCCAGGGAGACTCGTTCATCCCAATCCGCCGTGTGGATCACCTCGCCGCGAAACGTCTCGCGCCCCGGAAGATCAGGAACGCGAGGGGTGCTGAGTGAACCACTTGCCATGACCAGGAACCGGCACGACAGCGACGTTCCCACAGCGGTACGCAGGTTCCACACACCGGCGAGCTCGTCCCAATTCGCCGACACCAGAGTGGTGTGGAACCGGATGCGGTCCCGGACTCCCAGATCGTCGGCCACTTTGTTGATGTAGGCCAGGATCTCGTCCCACGGCGCGTAGCTGCGCGTCCACGTCGGGTTCGGCGCGAACGAGAGGCTGTAGAAATGTGCCGGGACGTCGCAGGCAGCATTGGGGTAGCGGTTGTCCCGCCACACCCCACCCAGTTCTCCGGCACGCTCGAGGATGACGAAGTCGCCCCGGCCCTCCTCCAGGAGGCCGTGGGCAGCACAGATTCCGCCGAAACCCCCACCGACAACGATGGTCTCGTGGTACTCAGTCATGGCTTTACTCCACATCTGTTCTGGCAAAACGGCTTTCGTGCATGCGGGAGTCCGTCGACGCAGCTCGGGCGCATGGTGTCCTCCTCGTCTGTACACACACTCCACGCTGCTCAGGGGGCGCGTCCAAAGCTTGTTTCGCATCCCGTGATGCGTTCCAGGCATCACGGCCGTGAGTCGGCTATCTTGCGGTGTTGTGGACACAGCCAACGCGGTACCGTCGGCCGAGTTCGACCTCCGACTGGTCCGCTACTTCACGGTGGTCGCCGAGCAGCAGCACTTCGCCCGTGCTGCGGCACTGCTGCACATCACCCAGCCGACCCTGAGCCGTCAGATCCGGACCCTCGAGCAGCGTGTCGGAGCTCGGCTGCTCGACCGCGACCGGCAGGGCACCCGCCTGACCCCCGCCGGGGCCGCGTTTCTGCCCCACGCCAGGCAGTTGCTGGCGGTCGCCGCAATGGCCGCGGCGGACGCCCGTGCGGCCGCAGTGCCGAATCAGCTCACCGTCGGCCATACCCGCGGGCTGATCATTACTCCGGCGGTACGACACCTGCGCCACCACCACCCCGAGGCCGAGGTACACACCCTGCACCTGGAGTTGGCGGAGGTGCGGACGGCACTGTTCGGCCACCGCGTGGACGCTGTCGTGACACGGCTGCCGTTCGCCACCGACGGACTGCGCGTCACCGTCCTGCACCACGAGCCCCGTGTGCTGCTCGTCGCCCGGTTCCACCGGCTGGCCGACCGGGAATCAGTCACCCTCGACGACATCGCGACCGAGCCGATGCCGAAATTGCCCGCTGCCGAGTGGGACTCGTTCTGGCGCGTCGACCCCCGCCCCGACGGCACGCCGGCACCCGACGGGCCGCTGGTCAGCCACATCGAGGACGTATTCGAACTGATCGCCTCCGGGCAGGTGGTCGCCATCCTGCCCGCCGGGTTGCACGGCGAGGGCACCCGGCCGGACCTGACCTCCATCCCGCTGCACGGGGTCGAGCCATCGCAGGTCGTGCTCGCCACCCGCGCCAGGGATAGCGCACACCTGGTGGCCGCGTTTCGCCGGTCCGCCCAGGCCCTGCTGACCGACGCGAGCTACTAGCCGAGTGTCCCGCAGGCTGACGTCGATCCCGCGCTGAAATACGCGAAAGCGCCTGCCCTGCAAGGGATACTACGGGGTGTCCAGGTCTGCAGGGGTCCCCGCGAGGAGGCACTTCGCAGTTCAACATGGCATGCTCAGCCTCCCGACTCCGGCATGCGACACGGACTCCGGCGCCGTCCGTGACCGTGTCAACCGGCTGCTACGTTCCACCGGATGCAGGACCGGGGTCCCGGTCCGGCAATGTCCTGTGTCGGTGCTCTGTGATCTCGGCCTTGTCATGGAAGTCGTC
>NZ_BAFT02000003.1 GCF_000308475.2 Nocardia brasiliensis NBRC 14402
CAGGAACTCCGCGGGGCGACCCTGCCGACGCTCAGTCGGCATAGCGGGTAGCGGCGGAGCGGTCACGCACCCCCTTCTGAGCTGACGCACCAGTTCCGTGTTCCCGCACCGCATATGGCATGGCAGAGCGGGTGCGCGAACGCAGAAGAGGTGCGGGAATGGTAGAGAACGCGGCGACCGAGTCGCGGGTAGCCGCGCTCGCAACTGCGAAGTCCGCGGACGGGGCGCGGCGAGATCGGACCACTGACCATCAGCCCGCCTAGAGGCGCACTGAGTACCCGACTACCCCGGGGTGATCCGTGTTGTGCACTCGCCCGGGGTGATCCGTGTTGTGCACTCGCCCGAGCAACTCCGGGATCGCCCCAGCGAGTGCCGATCTGTCTGGCAAGACCGTGCGCGGCGGTCGCTTCGAAACGCACGCCGCCTGCCTCGCCGGCACCGCACCTGCCGACACGACCTAGATCTTGCTGCCACCCGAAACGGAACCGCGCTCGAACTCGACTTGCCGCTACCGCCAGCGCAGAAATCTCCGCACGCCCGCTCAACAGGGTGCCGCCCAAACGCAACGACACCTCGGCGTCGCCCCCAGCAGCGACCGCCGCACCGCAACTACGGCAACTTCTTGCTGCCACCTGACGAGGAACCGCCCGAGATGGAATGGTAGATCCACCGAAAGTCGAACCACCAGAGGTAGATCCAACGGAAGTGGAACCGCCGGAATCGAAACCACCCGAGGTCGAACTGAAGTGGAACCATCCGAGGTGGAACCGCACCACCGCCCGGCCCACAACGTGTCGTACGAGCGACCTCCCAGACGCCGCCCGAGCAGCGACCGCCGCGACGGCTGCGCGCAACGAGGGCTAGCTCTTTCGGCCACCCCAAAACGAAACCACTAGTGCAGAAACCACCTCACCCCTGCCCATAGGGCGCCGCACAAACGCAACGACCCCTCTAACATCGCCCGAGTGGGTGCGTCGATGCCTGCGCCGCGACGAGGGCTAGTTCTTGCTGCCACCTGACGAGGAACCGCCCGATGAGGAACCGCCGGAGGAGGAGCTGTCGGAGGTGGAGCCACCTGACGTCGAGCTGCTCGACGTGGAATCGCTCGACGTGGAACCACCCGAGTCGGAGCCACCCGACGTCGAACCACCTGACGTCGAACCACCGGACGTGGAACCGCCGGAAGTAGAACCGCCAGAAGTGGAACCGCCGGAAGTAGAACCACCAGAAGTGGAACCGCCGGAATCGGATCCGCCCGAGGTGGAACCGCCGGAATCGGAACCACCCGACGTCGAACCACCGGAAGTCGAACCACCCGGCGTGGAACCGCTGGTCGACTCTCCCGACGTACTTCCACCCGTGGTGACACCACCGGTCTCGGTGGAACCTCCGGCGGCGGGTGTGGAGGTACCGCCGGAGGTCGTTCCACCGGCACTGGTGCCGGGGGCGGAAGGGGTTGTGCCGGTGCCGATTCCGGAGGTGGGGAGGTCGGTGATCGGTCCGGTGGCGGGCACGCCGGGCATCGTGCCGGGGTCCGGCACCGCGGGTGTGGTCCCTGGTTGCGGAGCGGGGGGGATGGCACCGGGGGCGGGCGGTGCCGCGGGGGTGCCCGCGATCGGCACGGCAGGTTGGCCGGGGGTCCCGGGAGTCGCGACGGGTGGCTGACCGAAGGGCAGGGGGTTGATGAAGTAGGCCGGGTTCGCATAGGGCGAACCGTGGTATCGGTCTGTGGTGTCGTAGGTTCGGGGCTCGTTGTGGTCGCCGCGACGGGATTCGGCGAGGGTCGGGCCGAGGGGCGTCGAGTGCGCGACAGGCGTGATGAACTTGCTGTACGCGGACGGGCGCGCCAGGCCGGTGGAGGCGGCGAGTGAGCGCGGCGGCGTCCAGCCCGCCGGGGAGGCGATCCACGCTTCGTGATTGCCCGCGATCCGGTCGAAGCCGGTGTCGTACAGCGCGCTGTCGTTGGCAGGCATATCGCCGCCCGGGAAATGCTCGAGGATCGGCGACGCATCGGGCCCCGCGGGGCTGCCGAACACCGTCACCGCCGACATCGCCACCGCGGAAACGACAGCGGCACTGGAGAACACCGCGACGCGCGGGGCGTTCTGCTTACCGCCGGACGCGGCGAGCGCCATCGTCCGCGCAGCCCGCAGGGCGGCCCCGGCAGCCACGGTGTGCCCGGGATCGGCCGAAACCACCAGGGGGCGGCCGAGTTCGGCGAGGGTGCGGGCGACCTCGGCGGGACGGGACGCACCGCCGATCACCAGGACGCGACTGATATCGGAGAGGGTGAGGTCGGCCGAGCGCACGACATCGCGCACGATTTCGAGCGTGTCGTGCACATGCGCGGCGCGCAGACCGTCGATGTCCACCATGGACAGCATCGACGTCGCGGTGGCCGCGCCCGGCCCGGCTTCGTGGGCGTAGCGCGCGATCATCGCGCCGAGTGGCCGCCCGCCGAAGTCGAAGGAGCGCACCGGCTTTCCGACCATGGGATGGTCGTCCCAGTCGGGCCCGACCCGCACGATGGTGACATCCAGACTGGTGCCGCCCAGGTCGTAGACCAGCACGAAACCGGGTTCCAGCGGACCGTGCTCGGCCTCCAGCCATTCCGCGGCGGCGACCGGCTCGGGCACCAGCTCGACATCACCCGCCCCGGACAGATCCAGCGCCTGCCGCAGCAACGCCACGTCCTTGGCGGAATACGTTGCTGGATAAGTGGTCACCGCACCGGACTCGGCCGCGGTCGGTTCGGCCGCACGCAGCCCGTTCACCACCGCGGCGACCAGGTTGGCGGGCGACCAGATGCGCCCGCCGACGATCATCGGCTCGGGGTCTCGGCTCAGGTCGGCGAAATCCGTTACGGCCATGGTGAATTGCGGGATGCCGCCGACGCGCAGTCCGCCCGCGCTGTCGAAGGTCACCGCGGTGCGCCTGCTGCGCACGACGGGCCGGGTTCGCGCACCGGTAACCGAAGCCGTCATAGAGTTCACTGCGCCGATGCTGAAACCCAGACCTGTGGTCATATGCTATCCCGTCAACGTACCGAGACCACGTCCATCACACAGAGAACCATGTGGCCGCGGTCGTCTTCCAAACAGCCAGCACAGATTAGCTGCTCGGCTCGCTGGAAGGATGCGGAATTGATATGAACGGCGCCGAAATGGCGTGAAACGTTTAGCTGCACAGCGCAATGATCCGGATCACCTGCGACGATGCAGAGCGGCAGCGATGTTCAGCCCGCTGGACAGTCGAAGGTTGAACAACACATCACCCGATCCCGTTATCACGTAGCGATCCGGACAATGTGCAGATGCACGAATATCGAACGGCCTCCCCCACCGAATCATAAGTTACCTCAACACACTGACCGGTCGGTAACTAAACCATTGCCAGCCCAGCTCAATTCGATCACCTGTACCACTTCACCGGAATTAGCTCCGACTACACGCGCAAACCGATGACACGTCAACGCGACGACTGTTTCCCGCCAGCGCAGGCACCTGCCGCGGACTTGACTGAGTACTGCGACCGCACCACAGGACGGTGAGATCGCAAGGACCAGAAGGGAAATAGACAAGATGACAACACGGTTTGCGGATCAGGTCGTGCTGATCACCGGCGCCAGCTCCGGTGTGGGCAAGGCCGTCGCGTTGCGGGTGGCGGCCGAGGGCGCGGCGGTGGTGCTCGGCGCGCGCGGCAAGGACGCGGGCGAGCGGGTGGCCGCCGAGATCCGCGCGGCGGGCGGACGGGCACTGTTCGTGCCGACCGACGTCACCGTGGAACAGGACGTGGCCCGGCTCACCGAGGCCGCGGTCACCGAGTTCGGCAGGTTGGACGCGGCGTTCAACAACGCGGGCGCGGTCAACGCGTTCGGGCCCGTCGCCGAGATCGACGAGGCGGGCTGGCGCGCCGACCTGGAACTCAATCTGACGAGCGTGTTCTACGGCTTGCGGCACCAGGTGCCCGCGCTGGTCGCCACCGGCGGCGGCGCAATCCTGAACAACGCGTCGAACCTCGGCGTGGTCGGAATGGGCTCGGTCGCACCGTATGTCGCGGCCAAGCACGGCGTGGTCGGCCTGACCCGGGCAGTCGCGCTGGAGGCCGCCGAGCAGGGCGTGCGGGTGAACGCACTGGTCTCCGGCGCGGTCGATACGCCGGCGTTCCGCAATTCGATGGGCGCGACGCCGGAGGGCGAGGCAGCCATCGCCGCCCTGCATCCAGTCGGCCGGATCAGCACGCCGGCCGAGATCGCGGGGTTCTGCGCGTTCCTGCTCAGCGCGGAGGCCGGTTTCGTCACCGGCGCCGCCCTGGCGATCGATGGCGGTTTCACCGCGCGCTGACGCACTCCGGCGAGCGGAATACCCGGACGGGCCGCCGTGCGCGGCCCGCCCGAGCCATCAGCGAGGACGACCCGACGCACCTCGCTGGAACAGGCAGGTGATGACACTGCGGACTTCGTAACCGCGTCACCGGTGAGTCCCCGCCCACTTCTATCGTGGACGGACGCGGCCATAGCGGCAAGGCCCAGAAAATGGGGCTACGCAAACTGCAGACCCCTCGCGGATCCTGTGATCCACGAGGGGTTTCGAGTCAGGAGCGAGCCAGCAACCGGCGCACCGGACCGACGCGCTTGGCCGCACCCGCGACCCGCACCGCAGGCTGCCGATGCCGGATCAGCCGATCGAATTCCGCTGCGCTGCCGCCCGGTTCGGGCAGCCGTCCGGCGTTGTAGTCGTCGGCGAGCTGCTGCACCGTTTCCTGCGCGCAGGACTTGTTGGTGCCGATGAAGCCGGTGGGGCCGCGCTTGATCCAGCCGGTGACGTACGTGCCGGGCAGCACTGCGCCGTCGACCCGTTCCAGTACACGGCCGTTCAGGTTCGGGATGACGCTCGCCGCGTCGTCGAAGGGCAAGCCGGGCAACGCGACGCCCCGGTACCCCACCGAGGTGAGCACCAGACC
Source organism: Nocardia brasiliensis NBRC 14402 (assembly GCF_000308475.2). GTDB lineage: Bacteria > Actinomycetota > Actinomycetes > Mycobacteriales > Mycobacteriaceae > Nocardia > Nocardia brasiliensis. The sequence goes on from NZ_BAFT02000003.1 coordinate 4,963, forward strand.
CGCGTCGAGACGTTCCGTCGCCCCGGTGGCCACCGCCCTGGTGCGCCCGTCCGCGTCGGTGACGAGTTCGTTGCGGCTCACCTCGATGCCCGCGACCCGGTCGGTGCCGACGATCTCGGTGGGCGAAGCCAAGTAGCGGAACACGATTCGCTTGCGCTCGCCGACCGGCCGGTTGCGCACCGTGTGCAGCAGCCGCAGCTTCTGCTCGACCTGGTACGGCAGCCCCTCGGTCAGCTCGGGCAGGTCGCCCTCGATCACGATGTCCACGTCGGAGCCGAGCAGGCCGACGAATTCCGGCACGGTGAAAGCGGATTCGAGCGGACCGCGGCGACCGAGGATCACCACTTCCTCGATCTTGCTCTCGCGCAACGCACGCAGCGCGTAGGGCGCGATATCGGTGCTGGACAACGTTTCCGGATCGCTGGTCAGGATGCGCGCGACATCGAGTGCGACGTTGCCGTTGCCGACGATCACCGCGCGCTGCTGCGACAGATCGAAGAGCCGATCCGCGTGATCGGGATGCCCGTTGTACCAGGCGACGAAGTCGGTGGCGGAGACATTGCCCGCCAGCCCCTCACCGGGTACGCCCAGCTTGCGATCGGCCGAAGCGCCGACCGCGTAGATCACCGCGTGGAAGTGGTCGAGCAGTTCGTTGTGCGAAACATGCGCGCCCACTTCGACATTCAGGTACGACGCGAAGCCGGGCTGTGCCGAGATGACGTCGAACAGCTCGCTGACCTTCCGGGTCTTCGCGTGATCCGGCGCGACACCGTGCCGGGCCAGCCCGTAGGGCACCGGCAGCCGGTCGAACACGGTCACCGCCACGTCGGGCTGGGTCAGCAGCTCGTCCGCCGCGTACATCGCCGACGGGCCGGACCCGACGATGGCCACCCGCAGCGGCTGGCGCTCGGCCCGGATCTCGGCCGCGGGCACCGGCTTGGCCAGCAGCGGACGCGGCCGGGCCTGCCGGTAGAAATCGGCGTTGATCTCGATGAACGGCTTCTGCTCTTCGGTCAGCTTCTTCGATGACACGATCGCGTCCACCGGGCAGGCGGTCGCGCAAGCACCACAGTCGACGCACGCCTTCGGGTCCACGTACAGCATGTCCGCGGTCAGGAAGTCGGGCTCGTCCGGCGTCGGGTGGATGCAGTTCACCGGGCAGGCGTACACGCACGAGGCGTCACTACAGCACGACTGCGTGACGATGTAGGGCACGTCAGCCGGCCTTGACCGCGCGCAGCGGCTCGGAACGGTAGCGGGTGGTGTGGCCGTCGATCTTGAGCAGCTTCCAGACCGCCTTGGAGATCGGGTTCATCAGGCCGATGTCCTTGGCCAGCGTGCGCACGTCACCGAAGAAGTCGCTGAACTCCTGCTTGGATTCCTTCGACCCGTAGAACAGTTCCTTGCGGACGTAGTCCGGGATGTCGAATTCCTTCCAGAAGGAACGCGGCGGGGTGAAGATCGAGCGGCCGAGGATCCACATCACGATCGGCATCGCGATCGAGAGCACGAACCGGTTGAACGCGTTCGACTCGGGCACGTGGATCTTCAGGAACTCGTGCGCGAAGGAGATGTGCCGCGCTTCCTCGGCCACGTGAATGGCCATCACACCACGCATGATCGGGTGCACGTCCTCGTCGGAGCGCAGGATCGCCTTCTGGATGTGGTCGATCGGCTCCTCGCCGGCCAGCACCGCCATGAAGAACAGGTTGGGGAACCACGCGGCCACCGGCGCACCGAGGTACTTGAACTTGCGCACCAGCGGACCCATACCGGGCACGTCGTCGCCGATTCGGTTCACCATCTCCTGGAACATCAGGGTGTGGTTGTGCTCCTCGATCATCTCGTGGGAGCAGTACCGGAATTCGGGCGAGCCGTTGGGCAGGCCGAAGTTGTGCGTGACCATGCCGCTGATCAGGATCGACTCGAACTGCAGGCCGACCTTGGCGACGTTGGCCTGGCGGTATTTGCCGATCGCGATCTTGCGCTCTTCGGACTGCGCGAGGTACCAGGGGTGCCGGCCCAGCGGGTCGGCCGACATCGGCAGAATCCACCGGTGCGCGCCCGTGTTCGGGTCGAAGTCCGGGTTGTCCCAGTCGATATCGTCGAAGGGGTCGAAATGCTTGTTGACCGAGCCCTCGGAGAGCAGTAGAAGCGTCGCGGCGTACTCCTGCGCCTTCTCCAGATCGGGGTCGATCGGGGGCGTCACGGCTGCAGACATCGTCGTCACTGCCTCTCTCTTCGAAACGTTTACCTGTACCCCATGGTTACACCTACAGGCTGTCACGTCAACCCACGAAGCGAGTACCCCGAAAAGAGCTGGTCGAACGATCAGGAGGAAATGGTGGCGGCGGATCGCAAGAGGCCGCCGCCCTCAGTTCCCCCTCACCGGAAAAGCGGCGTACCCGGTGGCGATCGCCCTCGTCACGAGCACCACCGGGTACGACCGCCCGCGGTCAGCGCAGGGTCGCGAGCTGCGTCATCCCCACGATCACCCCGTCGGCGGGCAAGGCGAGCGCCATTCCGACGCCCGCGACCGACAGCCCCGCTGCCAGCGCCACCCGGCTCAGCCTGCGCTTCGTCCGCTGCGAGAACACCATCGCCCTGGTGGCCGCCCGTCGATGCGCGCCCCCGCCGCGCCGTTTGCCGTGGTGCTTGCCCGCCGACTCCTCCGCGGCGACCGCCGCCCGGCGGCCGATGATCGCCGCACCGTCCGCGATGGTCCGCTCCGGATCCGGGGCGGTGATCACCGGCCGGGCCAGTTCCCCTGCCAGAACCTGAGCCACCTCGACCGGCCGCGCCGCGCCGCCGACGACGAGTACACAGTCGACATCGGCCATCGTGACGTCGGCGATGCGCAGACATTTGTAGACCAGCTCCAAGGAGGCCCGCACATGCCTGGTCCGTAGCTCGTCGGCCGTCGTGCCGGTGACCGAGGCGGAAATGGAGTCCGACGGCAGGCCGTGCCCGGCGCGCGAGGCGACCAGGGCGCCGAAGGCGCGGCCGCCGAACTCCGACGAGCGCAACGGCTCGCCGACGATCGGATTGCGGGGACAGCCTGCCCCGACCCGGACCAGCGTGACATCGAGGCTGGCCCCGCCCAGGTCGTAGACCAGCGCCAGGCCGGGCATGAGCGGGCCGCGGTCGGCCTCCAGCCAGGTCGCCGCGGCGACCGGCTCGGCGACCAGTGCGACGTGGTCGAGGCCGATCGCGTCCAGCGCCGCGCGCAGATCACCGACGTGCGCGTCGGTATAGCGCGCGGGATGGGTCAGCGCGATGCCGACCCCGTGACCGGCCTCGTGGGGAAGATCGAACAGTGCCTCGCTGATCAGGCATTCGGCCACCACCGCGACCAGGTCGGCGGGTGAGAGTGCCCGATGCCCGACGCGGGCCGAGACCACGGAGCGCTGGGAGAGATCGGCGAATTCGGTGATCGCGCGGCCGTGCCGCGGAATCATGCCGACCCGGGCGAGGCCGGTGCTGTCGAAGGTGAGTGTGGTGCGGCGGGTGATGGATTGGGCACGCGGCGGCCACCGGCGGCCCGGCGGAGCCTGCGGCGAGGGCAGCTGACGCAGCCAGCGGGCTGGGTGGGCGCCGCTCGAACCTTCCTCCGCGAGAGCGGAAACCGTGTTCACCGTGCCGATGCTCAAACCCAGACCAACCGCCATCGCAATCCACCTGATCGCCGAGCCGATTTGCTTCGAACTCCGTCCACGCAACCACTCCGCGACTCGCCTGCCAACCACCGGACACCCTATTGTCCGCCGCCCGCCTGTTCTGAAACAGGTTGCATAGCACAACGATCAATCCTGGTCACCTGCCCTGGAGTGCGCGAATCGCACCGACGTCCGGATTTCCCTGCGACACGCCGACATTCGACCGTGTCCCATCCCGGGTTGCCGCCCGACGCCGCACCGGACGCCGATCCGGCATCGCATCCGGATACACGTTCTCACATGCAGTGATAGCCCCTAACAATCCCTATTCGCCGGACACGGGGGCCGCGGCGCGCGATACTGCGCAGACTCGCCGGAACGACACGCTGAGGCCGGTCGTCCGGTCGAGCCGTGCGGGTCACCGCCGCAACTCTGTACCGGACAATGCGGCAACACTCCGGTGGCCGCGCTCAGCGGATAACCTTGCGCCAGCACAAGATCAGCAACGTCGCAGCAGCCGGTCGGCGCGACGCCTCACGGTGCGGGCAGCTCCGGGATCCGGGTGGCTCGGGCATAGACCGTCTCCCCGTCCGCAAGGCGCAGCGCCTCGGCGTCACCGCGGGTCACCTGGGCCGCGAAGAGATCGCCGGTGGCGGCATTGCGCAGTTCCACCCGGACCTCGAACCCGAGATGCACCACGCGCTCGACCGTCGCCCGGGTGACGCCCGCGGATTCGGCGGTGCCCTCGTGCTCGGCCAGCGCCATGCTCGGCTCGCGACCGACGCGAATGTCGTGCGGGCGCACCAGATGTCCGTTCAGCCGGGCCACGGCGCCGAGGAACGACATCACGAACTCGTTCGCCGGACGGTCGTAAACGTCCTCCGGAGAACCGATTTGCTCGATCCGCCCCTTGTTCATCACCGCGATGCGGTCGGCCACATCGAGGGCCTCTTCCTGGTCGTGGGTGACCAGCACGGTGGTGACGTGCACCTCCTCGTGCAGTCTGCGCAGCCAAGTACGCAGGTCCGCACGGACTTTGGCGTCCAGCGCGCCGAACGGCTCGTCGAGCAGCAGCACCTGGGGGTCGACCGCGAGCGCGCGCGCCAGCGCCATCCGCTGGCGCTGACCGCCGGACAGCTGAGCCGGGTAGCGATGCTGGAAGCCGTCGAGGCCGACGATGCCGAGCAATTCGTCCACCCGCTTGGCGATTTCGGCCTTGGGGCGCTTGCGGATCTTCAGGCCGAACGCCACGTTGTCGCGCACGGTCATGTGCTTGAACGCGGCGTAATGCTGGAATACGAAACCGATGTCGCGTTTCTGCGGCGGCACCCGCGTGACGTCGTTGCCCGCGATCACCACGATGCCGGAGTCGAGCGACTCCAACCCCGCGATCGACCGCAGCAACGTGGACTTGCCCGAACCCGAGGGCCCGAGCAGGGCCGTCAGCTCGCCGGACGGGATATCGATGGTGACATCGTCGAGCGCGGCGAACGAACCGTAGTTCTTCTTCGCATTGGTCACGGTGATCATTTGGCGCCCCGCTTGCGTTCGAGGAGGATCATCAACAGGAGTGTCACGAGCGCGAGGCCCATCAACAGGGTCGCGGCGGAGTAGGCGCCGAAGGTGTTGTGGTCGTTGATGTATCGACCGTGCACCAGCAGCGTCAGGGTCTGCGACTTACCGGGCAGCGCCGAAGAGACCATGATCACCGCGCCGAACTCGCCGAGCGCGCGGGCCACGGTGAGCACCACGCCGTAGGTGAGGCCCCACCGGATGGCGGGCAAGGTGATTCGCCAGAACGTCTGCCAGCGGGTGGCGCCCAGGGTGGCGGCCGCCTGCTCTTGTTCGTCGCCGATCTCGTGCAGCACCGGCTCGACCTCGCGCACCACGAACGGGAGCGTGACGAAGATGGTGGCGATCACCATGCCGGGCAGATTGAAGATCACCTTTAAGCCGATGTCCTCCAGTCCGCCGAACCAGCCGCCGGCACCCCACAGCAGGATCAGCGCGACACCGACCACCACCGGCGACACCGCGAACGGCAGATCGACGATGCCCTGAACCAGGGTGCGCCCCGGGAATTTTCCGCGCACCAGCGCGATCGCGGTGACGACGCCGAAGATCACGTTCACCGGCACCACGATCGCCACGATGATCATCGACAGCTGGAACGCGGAGATGGCGGCGGGCGTGGAGATCGAATCGATGAACGCGCCGATCCCCTTCTCGAAGGTGCGATACAGGATGATCACCAGCGGCAGCACCAGCAAGACGACCAGGTAGCCAAGCGCCACCACCCGCAGCGGAATACGGGACCACACAGAGAGTTTCAACGCGTCTCCTGTTCCTTGCGCACGCTGCGTTCGGCGAGCAGGCGGAGCACGAGCAGGGTCGCGAACGAAATGACCAGCAGGGCAACCGAAACCGCGGCGGCGTTGATCGGCCGGTCGATCTCGATCTGCTTCTGGATGTACTGCGAAGCCATTTCGGTCTTGCGCGGGATGGCGCCGCCGATCAGCACCACCGAGCCGTATTCGCCGATGGCGCGGGCGAAGGCGAGGCCGCCGCCGGAGATGATCGCCGGGGCCAGCGTCGGTAAGACGATGCGGCGGAACGTGGTCCAGTTGTTCGCGCCCAGCGAGAGCGCGGCCTGTTCCACCTCGCGGTCCGCCTCGATCAGCACCGGCTGCACCGACCGCACCACGAACGGCAACGTGACGAACGCCAGCGCCACGATGAGGCCGGGCTGGGTCGCGTTGAGGTGGATGTCGATCGGGCTCTGCGGTCCGTAGAGCGAGAGCAGCACGATGCTGGCGACGATGGTCGGCAGCGCGAACGGCAGGTCGATCAGCGCGTTGACGATGCTCTTGCCGGGGAACTCGTCGCGCACCAGCACCCAGGCGATGAGCGTGCCCATCACCACGTTGATCACCGCGACCACCACCGAGACGAACACCGTGATCCGCAACGAGTCCAGCGCCGCGGGCGCGGTGACCGCGCTCCAGAAGCCGGACCAGCCCTCGTCGAACGAGGTGACGGTGAGTGCGGCCAGCGGCAGCAGCACGATGATGCTGAGCCACAGCACGGCGGTGGCGATGCCGAGCGGGCCCACCGAGCCGGTCACGCGCAGCCACGACCAGTTCACGCGCCCGGCCGGGCTCACCTTCTGGGAACCGCCGGAAACGGGTGCTGCCCCGTCTCCGGCGGTGCTGCTGTCAGTCACAGTCGTCCAGTATTCCGTCCGTACAGCCCGGCTACTTGGTCGCTTTGTCGTAGATCACGGCGACCGAACCGGTGTTCGGGGTGAACAGCTCCTTGTCCACGGTCTTCCAGCCGCCCAGGTCGGCGATGGTCCACAGCTGCTGCGGCGTCGGGAAGTCCTTGCCGAACTCGGCCGCCACCTTCGGGTCGACCGGCCGGAAACCGGCTGCGGCCCAAGCCCGCTGCCCCTCCGGGGTGTACAGGAAGTCGCGGAAGGCCACGGCCTTCTCCTGGTTCTTGCTCGACTTCAACACCGCGACCGGATTCTCGATCTTGAAGGTGACCGGCGGCACGAAGTGCTCGATCTGGTCGCCGTTGCGCTCGGAGAACAGCGCCTCGTTCTCGTAACTGAGCAGCACGTCACCGGTGCCCTGCAGGAACGTCTCGGTGGCCTCGCGGCCTGACTTCGGCTGCACCTTCACGTGCTCCTTGGACACCAGCTGGCTCAGGTAGTCCAGGCCGGCCTGCGGGTTCTTGCCGCCCTCGGACTTGGCCGCGTACGGCGCGAGCAGGTTCCACTTGGCCGAGCCCGAGCTGAACGGGTTCGGGGTGACCACCTCGATACCCGGCTTCAGCAGGTCGTCCCAGTCCTTGATGCCCTTCGGGTTGCCCTTGCGGACCACGATCGCGACGACCGAGCCGAACGGAATTCCCTTGGTGGCGTCGGCATTCCAGTTCGAGTCGACCAGCCCGGCATCGACCAGGCGGGTGATGTCGGGTTCCACGGAGAAGTTCACGACATCGGCCTCGGCCCCGTCCTTGACCTTGCGGGACTGATCACCCGAGGCGCCGTAGGAGCCGTTGACGACGACGTTCTTGCCCTGCTCGGTCTTGTTGAACTCCGGCACGACCTTGTCGAAGCCGGGCTTGGGCACCGCGTAGGCGTAGAGGTTGAGCGTGCCACCGCTGCCGTCGGCACCGCTGCCCCCGACCGTGTCACTGGCTCCGCCACCGCAGGCGGTGAGCACGACCGCCGCGGCTGAGGTGACGGCGATGGCAACGGCGCTGCGGCGCGAGAAGAGCCGAGTTTTGCGAGACATTTCGGGTGGACCTTTCCTACTGGCTGCCGACTCGGAGCGTCGAGTGGCACAGACATGCTGGTGGATCGGTAGACCTGTCGCCGGAATTATGCGGCAATGGCGTGACTGTCGGCCGGAAGGCCGCCGGGGGTTCGGGGACGTCTGCGAAAAAGTTGCACGCCAGTCTACGAAGTAGGGACGCGCAGCCGTGCCCGGTCGCCGATCAGCGACAGAGAATGTCGGCGACCGCGAGGTTGCCGACCGCGATCAACGCCAATTCATGGCGGACCAGCGGGACGACACTCGAAGACACGGGCAGACTGTAGCAGAGCACGTTGTGTTAGTTCGAATTACAGAGTTCCAGGAAGAGGGGGGTTTCATCCCATGACTACCAGCCCGGATCGGGTCCGCGCGCGATTTCCCGGCATCAGCACCCGCGCGTGGGAGCATCCCGCCGATCGCACCGCCTTGGTCACACTGCGCACGCTGTCCGGTTTCGACGCCATCCTGCGCACCCTGTCGGGTTTGCTGCAGGAACGCCAGCATCGGTTGATGTACCTCGCGACGGCGGTGCGGGTGGACGAGCGGCAGTTCCGTTCGCTGCATCAGTTGCGTGAGGACTGCGTCCAGGTGCTCGACGCGCGAACCACGCCGGAGATGTTCGTGCTGCAGAGCCCGCAGGTGAACGCCTTCACGATCGGCATGGACCAGCCGTTCATCGTGCTGACCACGGGTTTGATCGACCTGATGGATACCGAGGAGTTGCGTTTCATCGTCGGACACGAGCTGGGCCACGCACTGTCGGGGCACGCGGTGTACCGCACCATGCTCATGCATTTGCTGCGGATTTCGGCCAGCTTCGGCTGGATGCCGGTGGGCGGCTGGGCATTACGCGCCATCGTCGCCGCGCTGATGGAATGGAGCCGGAAATCCGAGCTCTCCGGCGACCGGGCCGGGCTGCTGTGCGTGCAGGATGTCGACACCTCGGTGCGGGTGCACATGAAGACGGCGGGCGGCACCTGGATCAAGGAGATGAATCACGGCGCGTTCCTGGCCCAAGCCGATGATTACGAACGCTCCGGCGACCTGCGCGACGGTGTGCTGAAACTGCTCAACCTGGAACTGCAGAGCCATCCGTTCTCGGTACTGCGGGCTTCGGAGCTGCGCCGCTGGATCCAGAGCGGCGAGTACGACCGCATCCTCGCCGGCGACTACCCGCGGCGCGAACACGACAAGAACGCCAGCATCGGCGCGGAGATCAAGGAGGCCGCCCGGACCTACCGCAACAACTTCGACCAGTCCGAGGACCCGCTGATCCGTACGGTGCGCAATATCGGCCGCGACGTCGGTTCCGCGGTGAGCACGGTCGGTCAGGAGGTCGGCGACACGGTGTCCAAGATCGGCAAACGGTTCAACGACTGGCGCTCGGGCGAGCAGAACAACTAGCTCGTCAGCGGGTGAAGAGCCAGGCGACGACCACCAGCACCAGCAGGGCGATCAGGGCCAGCTGGACGCGCGAACGTGGCATCAGCGGGCACCGCTCTGCACGGGCCTGCGCGGATCGCCGGGGAGCAGCACCGCGTCCGGGTCGGCGGTGAGGGTGGCGGCATCGGCCAGCACCCGCACCGCGGGCTCGGCGGGGTGTTTGCGGTCGAGCACCCGCAGCGCGGCGCGCAACACCCGGTCCAGCGCGAAGGCGATGGCGAAGCAGATCGGGACCATGCCGACGAGCACGACCAGGAACTGCGGGATGAACGGGAGTCCCGCAACCCACAGCTCGAAGCTGTCCCACCAACCTGCGATGTGATGTACCACGAACCCAGCCTAGTGCGTCCACCTGAGAGACGAGCAAGCCCGATGCCGGCGCGGGCCGAGACGGCCGCCGTCACCCCTATTCGCAGGCTAGGGGCATAGATACTGTGAGGTATGCCGTCCTCCGATGATCTCACCGTCGACGAGCCGTACGACCTGCCGGTACCCAGCCAGCTGACCGAGCCGCGGCACGGCGCCTTCCCGCCGATCGACGACTACGCGTTCCTGTCCGACTGCGAGACCAGCTGCCTGATCGGCAACAACGGCGCGGTCGAGTGGATGTGCGTCCCCCGCCCGGATTCGCCGAGCATCTTCGGCGCGATGCTCGACCGCAGCGCGGGCCACTTCCGGATCGGCCCGTACGGCGTGAACGTGCCCGCCGCGCGGCGCTATCTGCCGGGCGGGATGATCCTGGAAACCACCTGGCAGACCGAGACCGGCTGGCTGATCGTGCGCGACGCGCTGGTGCTCGGGCGGTGGCACAACAACGATCAGCGCTCCAAGACCCACCGCCGCACCCCGATGGACTGGGACGCCGAGCACATGCTGCTGCGCACGGTGAAATGCGTGAACGGCACCGTCGAGCTGGAGATGAGCTGCGAGCCCTCGTTCGACTACCACCGTGCGACGGCCCGCTGGGAGTACACCGGCAAGGTCTACGAGGAGGCCACCGCGGTCCGCACCGACGACCCGGCGGCAGGCCCGACGCTCGTGCTCACCACCGATCTGCGGCTCGGCCTGGAGGGCCGCGAGGCCAGGGCGCGCACCCGGATGCAGGAGGGCGACGACGTGTTCGTCGCGTTGACCTGGTCGGAGCTGCCCGCCCCGAAGACGTATCAGGATGCGGCACAGAAGATGTGGCAGACCACCGAGTCCTGGCGACAGTGGATCACCCTCGGCAACTTCCCGGATCACCCGTGGCGCAGCTACTTACAGCGCAGCGCGCTGACGCTCAAGGGCCTGACCTATGCCCCCACCGGCGCGCTACTCGCCGCGTCCACCACCTCACTGCCGGAAACGCCTGGCGGCGAACGTAATTGGGACTACCGCTACACCTGGGTGCGCGACTCCAGCTTCGCACTGTGGGGCTTGTACACCCTCGGGCTCGATCGCGAGGCCGACGACTTCTTCGCGTTCCTGCGCGACGCGACCACCGGCGACAACGGCGATGCGGTTCCGCTGCAAGTGCTTTACGGCATCGGCGGGGAACGCCTGATCACCGAGGAGACCCTCGACCACCTCAGCGGCTACGACCGGGCGCGCCCGGTGCGCATCGGCAACGCCGCCTACAACCAGGATCAGCACGACATCTGGGGCACCATGCTCGACGCCGTGTACCTGCACGTGAAGTCGCGCCAGCAGGTACCGGAAACGTTGTGGCCGTTGCTGGAACGGCAGGTGCGCGCGGCCATCGCGCGCTGGCGCGAGCCCGACCGCGGCATCTGGGAGGTACGCGGCGAGCCACAGCATTTCACCTCGTCCAAGGTGATGTGCTGGGTCGCGCTCGACCGCGGCGCGAAACTGGCCGAACTGCACGGCCAGATCGAGCACGCGACCGAGTGGTACACCCTCGCCGACGAGATCAAGGACGACATTCTCACCCACGGGGTGAACAGCAACGGCGTCTTCACCCAAACCTATGGCGGCGACACCCTGGACGCCTCACTGCTGCTGGCGGTGCTGACCCGCTTCCTGCCGCCGGACGATCACCGGATCCGCGCCACTGTGCTGTCCATCGCCGACCGGCTCACCGAGAACGGACTGGTGCTGCGCTACCGCACCGAGACCACCGACGACGGATTGTCCGGCGCCGAAGGCACTTTCACCATCTGCTCGTTCTGGCTGGTGTCCGCGCTGGTCGAAATCGGTGAGGTGCAGCGCGCCAGGCACCTGTGCGAGCGCCTGCTCGGCTTCGCCAGCCCCCTGCAGCTCTACGCCGAGGAAATCGACCCGCGCAGCGGACGCCACCTCGGCAACTTCCCCCAGGCGTTCACTCACCTCGCCCTGATCAACGCGGTCACCCACGTCATCCGAGCCGAAGAGAACCGCCCCGCCAGCGGTTTCCAACCCGCCCACGTACCAGCGAACCGCCCCGCCTGAGCGCGGGGTCAGCCGGTGACGAGGCCGTCGGCCTGTTCCCGCAGTTCGCGTAGTTTGACGATCTGCTTGTCCAGGTCGGCGATGCGGTCGCCGCTGCGGTCGCCGTACTTCTGGTAGGCGGCCTCGGCGAGGCGCAGGGCCTCGTCGGCCTGCTTGGCTACGTTGCCGGCGATTTCGGTGAAGTGGTCGCGCAGGACACGTTGCATGGCGCGCAGGCGATTTCGTGATTCCTTGCTGACCTGGAAGATCACGTCGTCCATCAGCCTGGACACCGCGACTTTCGCCTCCGCGCGCCGTCGTGCCTTCAAGTTCTTGCGCTCGTCCCACAGCGCGTTGATGCCGAGGAGCACACCAGCGCCGATCGAATACCAGTTCACCAGCGACATCTTGAGGATGCTGGTGACCAGACCGACCATCAGGATGCCACCGTAGGAACCGCGCAGGGTGGACAGCAACTGTTGCGTCACACTGGCTTTCGCGCTTTCGAGCGGCTCCAGTGGCTGCACCGGCTCGAGAACCTCACCCGGGTTCTCCAGCCGCAGGTCTGGCAGCGGGGCAACGCGGTTGTCCGCCAAGAACTTCGAGGCCACCTGCTCGCACAGTTCGACCGACCGATAGTGCGCCATCACGAAGTTCTCTTCGACCGCCTCGCAGATCCTGGCGTCGAGATCGGTACCAAATTCTTTCCAGCGCCGGGCAGGATCGGTCTGCGCGATCTCCGCTTCTGCATCACGGATCAAACTGCGCAACCGGTGCCGCAGATCGTGTTCGATATCGGCCATCAGTTCGGTGCTGCCGTCGACCAGCGTGACCTGCCAGTTCGATGTGCGCTGCCGCAGCTGGTCCGCGTCGTCCCGGGCGCGGACGAGTTTGTCGGTGATCTCGGCGCGCCGGCGCGGATCGCGCAGCGACTCGACCTCGTTGCGCAGGGTCAGCGCGAGATGGTCGCTCACCAGGCGGATGTCCTGCACGGCGGCGTCGAGCGCCACGCTGTCCGCGCGCGACACCACGTAGTCGCGCAGGTGGTCGATCAGTTGCGGCACACCGGATTCGATATCGCGCTGGTAGTTGCCGGACAGTCCCGCCTGCCGGTGCAGTTCCGCCGAGACCGGCGCCACCGCGAAGCCGAGCCCGGCGGCGTCGAGCAGTTCCCGATTGCGCTGCTGGGTGTGCGACCAGTGGGAGAACTGGTCGATCTTGTTGAGCACGCAGATGACCGTCGGGCAGATCTGCTGGATGCGCTGCAGGTAGGCGATCTGGTCGACGGTGAGTTCGGTGGCCGCGTTGCCGACGTAGAGCACGGCGTCGGCGGCGGCGATCATCGACCAGGTGGTGTTGTCGGCGGCGCCGCGCGTGCCGGGCGCGTCCATCACCACGACGCCGTCGGCCAGCAGCGGGCTGGGCTGGGTGAATTCGGCGCGGATCACGCCGAACGCGGAGATGGCGGGCCCGGGGTCGAGCGGATCCACCGACTGTCGTTCGGTCCGTCCGTCGACCGAACGCACCAGTGTCGCAGTCGGTTCCGGCCCGTACTCGACGATGACGGGCACGCTCAGGTCACTGTCGGTGGCGCTGACCGACGCGCCGACCAGGCTGTTGACCAGCGTGCTCATCCCGTTCTTGGGCTCGCCGACCACGACCAGCCGCACCCGTGGGTCGCTGACCCGGGCGCGCACCATGCTCAAACGACTGCCGAGGTCGTCCCGCCCCGCGAATCCGGCGATCTCCCGCAGCTCGTCGAGTATCCGGATCAGCGGCGCCATCGCGTCCGGGTGTTTCACCGTCGCGGCCTTCAGCCCGGCTGCGGCAGACAACCGTCCTCCTTACAGTGGTTTGCTTTCGATCTGCACGGGACGCCCCCTGCGTTCCGGTGTTACAGCAACGCTATGTCCACGCCGCCCGGGACGATGTGGTGGGTCTCCGCCAGGGTCGATTCCGGCATCAACCCGCCGGACAGACCACCGCTCGCGGCGACCGTGAGCGGCGCGTGATCGGTGTAGGTCACGTGATCCACGACCTGCACCGAGTCCCCTGCCGGATAGTACGGCCCGACGTTGATCGGATCGGAGATACCGTGCGGCTTCGGGTCGACGATCGGCGGCTTGTAGGTGGGCACGGGCGCCTGGGTCGGCGTCGGCGCGTGGTAGGTCGGCGGCAGATCGGCCGTCGGGGCCGGCACGTTGTGCGTCGGCACGTCCCGGGTCGGGATGTCGTGCGTCGGCACCGTCGCGGTCGGTTCCGGCTGGGTGGCCGTCGGCACGTCGCGGGTGGGCGCGGTCGGCTGCGTCGGCTGGGTGGTGATGTCGTCGCCCGCACCGCTCGTGGGGCCGGTGGGTGCCGTGCCCGGAGTGGTCACGTCGTCGTCCGGCGACGTGGTCGGGACGTGGGTCGACGGCTGGGACCCGGTCGTCCCCGGCACCTTCGTGGTGGGGTCGGTCTGGCCGGTGCTCGGCTGGGTGTGCGGCGTCGTCGGAGTCGACACGCCGGGCACCTTGGTCACGTCAGGGTTCGACGTCTTCGGCACGGACGGCGTGGTGACGTCGGACGGCACCACCGGGGTCGTCGGCACCGTCTTGGTGATGGTGGTCGGCGAGTTCGTCGTCGACGGGGTCGAGACATCGGTGGGACGCGAATGGTCAACCACCGGAGTCGGTTTCACCACCGGCGTCGGACGCGCCTGATCGAACAACGCGGGCGTCGCGGCGGCCGGCGCGGTGAGCACCGAGGGACCGGCCGGCGGGGCGCCGATGACGTTCGCGATCGGCGTGCTGGCCGCATCGGGCTGGATCGTGGTCTGCAACGGGGTGGCCACCACCGGCTGCGCCGCGCTCGCCACCGGAGCGACGACCGCCGGGGCCACGACCGCGGGCGCGACGGCGACCGGCGCGACCGCAGCGGGCGCGAC
>NZ_BAFT02000002.1 GCF_000308475.2 Nocardia brasiliensis NBRC 14402
AGGCGACCGTCGCGGTCACCCGCCACGCCATCGGCGCGAACCCCGTCGGCCCGATCCCGGTAGGCACTCCCTCGTGGGATTCCCTTGCCTACGTGCTGGACACCTGTTTGCGGCCGGTGCCGCCGGGCATACCGGGCGAGCTTTATCTCGGCGGCGCGGCGCTGGCCCGCGGCTACGTGCGCCGGCCCGGCCAGACCGCGGCGCGTTTCGTCGCGGACCCGTTCGGGGGCGCGGGACAGCGGCTCTATCGCACCGGCGATATCGTGCGCTCGACCGACGCCGGCGAGCTGGAGTTCCTCGGCCGCAGCGACTTCCAGGTGAAGATGCGCGGCATCCGGATCGAGCCCGGCGAAGTGGAGGCGGTGCTCGCCGCGCAGGATTCGGTGGCGCAGGCCGTTGCCGTGGTCCACGACGAGACAGCCTCGGGCAGTGGCCGATTGGTCGCTTATGTGACCCCGGCCGCCGGACATCAGATCGATCGCGACGCAGTGGACCGGCGGCTGCGCGAGACCTTGCCCCAGTACCTGGTGCCCGCCGCGATCGTGGTGCTCACCGAGCTGCCGCGGAACCGATCCGGCAAGCTGGACCGAAAGGCCCTGCCCGCTCCGGCCTTCGAGCCGGTGGTCTTCCGTGCCCCGGGCACCGATACCGAACACGCGCTCGCGGCAGTGTTCGCCGAGGTGCTCGGCCGCGACGGCATCGGCGTCGACGAATCCTTCTTCGCGCTCGGCGGCGACAGCATCATGTCGATCCTGCTCGTCTCCAGGGCGCGGGCGCGCGGCATCGCGGTGACCGCACAACAGGTGTACGAACATCGCACGGTGGCCGGCCTCGCCGCCGTCGCCGAGACCGCGGCGGGCGCGGACCTGCGGCCGCTTCCGGAGCTGCCCGGCGGTGGTGTCGGCACGTTACCGCTCACGCCGGTGATCCGATTCCTGATCGAACGCGGTGGCAATTTCGACCGCTTCTGCCAGGCGATGACGCTGGAGCTGCCCGTCGGAATCGACAGGGCTGCACTGGTTGCCACGGTGACGGCGGTGGTCGACCAGCACGACATGTTGCGCTCGCGGTTGTCTCGGGACGATGCAGGCGAATGGCAGCTGACAGTCGCGCCGCCCGGCAGCGTCTACGTCGACTCGCTGGTGCACCAGGTCGTGCACGAGGATCTGGCGCACGTGGACCTGCTGGCGCTGGCGACCGCCGAACTGAACGCCGCCGTCGATCGGATCGACCCCGCCACCGGCGACGTGGTGCGGTTCGTCTGGCTCAGCCCGCAGTCACCGGCCAGGCCGGGCCTGCTCGTTGTGGCCGCACACCACATCGCCGTCGACGGCGTGTCCTGGCGCGTGCTGTTGCCCGATTTCGTCGCCGCGTGGGCCGCCGTCGCGGCGGGCGGCACACCGCGGCTGCCCGATGTCGGCACGTCGATGCGGGCATGGTCGCACGCCCTTGTAGCGAAAGCGCACGCCGCCGCGACGGTCGACGAGCTGCCGATCTGGCGCGAGGTCGTCGAGGGCCCCGATCCCGCGTTCGGCGACCGCCCGTTCGACCCGCACCGCGATTTCGCGAATCAGGTGGCGCACACCACCGTCGAACTCGACGAGCGGGACACCGCGGCGCTCATCACCGTTATTCCCGACCGGTATCGCGCCCGGGTGGCGGACGCGCTGCTGACCGCGCTCGCGCTCGCGGTGACTCGCTGGCGGTCCCGGCGCGGAGAACCGGAACGGTCGGTGCTGCTGCGGCTGGAAGGTCACGGTCGCGAGCAGGATGCGGTGCCCGGCGCCGAATTGTCCCGCACCGTAGGCTGGTTCACCTCGATCGTGCCGGCCCGGCTCGACCTGTCCGGGGTGGACCTCGATGACGCGTTCGCGGGCGGTCCGGCCCTCGGCGTCGCGCTGAAGGCCGTGAAGGAACAGCTACGGGCGACCCCGCACAACGGTTTCGGTTACGGTCTGCTCCGTTTCCTCAACGCGGACACCGCCGCCCAACTGCCGCACCGGGAACCGGGCGAGATCTCGTTCAACTATTTCGGCCACATCACCGGCGTGGACGTCCCGCCGGAGCTGGCAGGCATCGGCTGGTTGCCCGCGCCCGAATACGGCCGGTTGGTGATCCGGCCCGATGCCCGCCGTGGCGCGCTGGGCGCTGTCGAAGTGGATTCCATCGTGTTCGGCGAGCGGCTGGTGACCAGCTTCGGTTACGCCCGCACGTTGTTCGCCGAGGACGCGGGCGAAGAACTGGTCGCGCTGTGGCGCGCGGCGCTCGCCGCCCTCGCCCGGCACGCGCGCGACATGCGCACGCAGGGCGGGCACACGCCGTCCGATTTCCCGCTGGTGCGGCCCGCGCAAAGCGATATCGAAGTATGGGAGCGGCAGTATCCCGCGCTGATCGACGTGTGGCCGGTCTCGCCACTACAGGCCGGAATGCTCTTCCACGCCATGTTCGATCCCGGCGCGGTCGACGTGTACACGGTGCAGTTGGTGCTCAGCGTGCGCGGCACGGTTGACGGGCCGCGGTTGCGCGCGGCCGCGGCGGCCGTCCTCGCGCGACACGCGAACCTGCGCACCGCCTTCGGGTTCGACGCGGCGGGTTCGCCGGTGCAACTGGTCGTAGCGGAGGTGGCGTTGCCGTGGCGGGAGGTGCACTTGGCCGACGCGCCGGACGACGAGGCCGAGCGGGTGCTGGACGCCGAACGCGCGACACCGTTCGATCCGGCGCGACCGCCGCTGTTGCGCTCGATGCTCCTGCGTCGCGGCGCCGACCGGGCGCAGTGGGTCGTCACCTACCATCATCTGCTGCTCGACGGTTGGTCCATTCCGCTGCTGGTCCGCGAGATCGTCGCCGAGTACGCGGGATTCGCCCTCGATCCACCGCGGGCCTACCGCAACTACGTGGAATGGCTTGCCGAGCAGAATGTTTCGAACTCGAAGCAGGCCTGGGCGCAAGCACTCGCCGGGGTGACCGAGCCGACGCTGCTGGCCGGTGACACCGACTTGTCCGCGCCTTCGGCGCTGCCGCTCGAGCACGAGTTCGCGCTGGACGAGCCACAGTCCCGAGCACTCGTCCGGTTGGCGACCGAGCTGGAGGTGACGGTCAACACCGTGCTGCAAGCCGGGTGGGCGATCCTGCTGGCGCGGATGACCGATCGCGCCGATATCGTCTTCGGCACCACGGTATCGGGCCGGCCCGCCGATCTGGTGGGTGTGGAATCGATGGTCGGTCTGTTCATCAATACCGTTCCGGTCCGGATCCAGTTGCGGCCGGCGCAGACCGCGGCGGACTTGCTGCGCCGCGTGCAGCTCGAGCAGTTCGCGCTGAGCGCCCACCATCACCTCGGCCTGCCGGATATCGCCGCCCAGGCCGATACCGGCGAGCACCGCTTGTTCGACACGCTCTTGGTCGTGGAAACCTATCCTGTCGACGAAGCGGCACTGCGCGCGCAGACCGCCACCCACGCGGGCCTGACGATCACGGGCCTGCGCTCGCGGGAAGCGACGCACTATCCCTTGACCCTGACGGTCCGGCAGACCGACCGGCTGCATCTGACCGCCGGATGGCGACCCGATCTACTCGACCAGGCGAGCGTCGCGCGGCTGGGTGATCGGCTGGTCCGGGTGCTGACTGCGATCGCGACGAATCCCGCTGCCGCGGTTGCGGATATCGATCCGATCGGTGCCGCGGAACGCGCGCAGGTGCTCACCCAGTGGCAGCGTCCGGCCGTGCCGGCACCGGAGGTCATCCTGGTGGATCTGTTCCGGGCACAGGTGACCGCGCGTCCTGATGCGGTCGCGGTCCGCGACAGCTCCCGGGCACTGACCTATCGCGAGCTGGACCACGCCGCCGATGCACTCGCGCGGACATTGTCCGCCCGCGGCATCGGTACCGAATCCCTGGTGGCCGTCGGTGTTTCGCGTTCGGTCGAGCTGATCGTCGCACTGCTCGGCGTGCTGAAGTCGGGAGCGGGCTACGTCCCACTGGATCTCGGCAACCCGGCGCGCCGCCTCGCTTTCGTGCTCGCCGAGACGAATCCGGCCTGCGTGGTCACCACGGACGCCGACCGTGCCGATCTGCCCGCGACCGATGTCCCGTATCTCCTGCTCGGCGAGACGGATACGGCCGAGGCGGGCACGTGGCACCGACCCCCGCGTCCGGACGACCTCGCCTACGTGCTGTACACCTCCGGTTCCACCGGCCGGCCCAAGGGCGTCTGCGTGACGCATCGCAATGTCGTCGCGATGTTGCGCGCCACCGCGGCGGTGATCGACGCCGGCCACACCGATGTATGGACCATGTTCCACTCGCCCGCCTTCGACTTCTCGGTATGGGAGATGTGGGGCGCACTGGCGGGCGGCGGTACCTTGGTCGTCGTAGCCGCCGAGGTGACGCGGTCGCCGCGCGAATTCGTCGAATTACTGGCGCGGGAACGTATCACGGTGCTGAGCCAGACCCCGTCGGCGTTGTACTCGCTGCTGGAATCCGGCGCGATCACCCTCCCCGCGCTGCGGCACCTCGTGCTCGGCGGCGAGGCGCTGGACCCGCGCCGATTGCGTCCGTGGTTCGACGCGGATCCGGCGGCCCGGACCCGTGTCTCGAATCTGTACGGCATCACCGAGGCGACGGTGCATGCCACCCAGCTGACGCTGACCCACGCCGGTTCGAGCGGGACCAGCGGAATCGGCCGGGGCTTGGCGGGAATGGCTGTGCGCGTGCTGGATTCGCGCCTGCGGCCCGCGCCGGTCGGTGCGGCGGGGGAGATCTATCTCGCCGGACCTCAGCTCGCTCGCGGCTACCAGGCCCGTCCCGCGGCGACCGCGGCCCGCTATGTGGCGGACCCGTTCGGCGCGCCCGGCACGCGCATGTACCGCACCGGTGACCGTGCCCGCTGGAATTCCGACGGCCGGCTCGAATACCTGGGCCGCGCCGACGATCAGGTGAAGATTCGCGGCTACCGCATCGAACCCGCCGAAGTCGAGGTCGCCCTGCTCGAACACGAGGCGGTGGCGCGGGCGGTCGTCGTGGTCCGGACAGGAGTCGGCGGCTCGCCGCGGCTGGTCGCCTACGTGGTGCCCGTGCACGGCACAGATCCCGATATCGAATCGCTGGAACGGCATGTCGCTGAACGTGTTCCGTTCTATATGCGACCCGCCGCCATCGTGCGGATGGTGACGCTTCCGCTGACCGCACACGGCAAGCTGGACCGCGCCGCGCTGCCGGACCCCGTGGTCGTGCCCCGATCCGCTCAGGCGCCACGGACCGAGGCCGAACGAGTCGTGGCCGAGATCTTCACCGAGGTACTCGGCGTCGACCGGCCCGGCGTCGACGACTCCTTCTTCGCGCTCGGCGGAGACAGCATCATCTCGATCCAGCTCGCGTCGCGGGCCAGGGCCAAAGGCTGGCATTTCACGCCGCGGGACGTCTTCGACCAGCGTACCGTGGCCGGAATCGCTACGGCGGCAACGCCGATCGGCTCCGACACCGTCGTGCCACGGCTGTCCGAACTCCCAGGCGGCGGTGTCGGCGAATTGCCGCTCCCGCCGGTGGCGCGCTGGCTGACCGAACGCGGCGGTTTCCGTCGAGTGCATCAGACCCTCACGGTCGACTTGCCCGCGAACACCACCCTCGAAGCGCTGGCCGGCGCGGTCGCGGCCGTGCTCGACCGGCACGACATGCTGCGCAGCCGCCTGTTCCGCGACGACACAGGGGAGTGGCGGTTCGAGACCACGGCACCGGGCACGGTCGAGGCGGCGGAAGTTCTGCGCCGCAGTCATTTCGACGAAGAACCCGACGACGCCGCGGTGTCGGCCCAGCTCGATGCCGCCCTGGGCCGTCTCGATCCGGCCGCGGGGGTTATGGTCCAGTTCGTATGGTTGGATCGCACCGATCCGGGCCTGCCCGGACGGTTGCTGATCTGCGCCCACCACCTGGTCGTCGACGGCGTGTCCTGGCGCATCCTGCTTCCGGATCTGCTCACCGCCCTCGCTGCGGTGTCGAACGGGCAAGCGCCGCAGCTGGATCCGCCGGCCACCTCCATGCGCCGGTGGGCGCACGCGCTGGTCGACGCCGCCTACGCACCCGACCGAATCGCCGAAGTCGGCCTGTGGCAGCGCATCTGCGCCACCCCGGATCCGATGCTCGGTGCCCGATCGTTCGATCCCGCCATTGATCTGGCCACTCAGGTCGAGACTGTGCAGGTCACGGTGGACGAAACTGTCACCGACGCGCTGGTGCGAATTGTGCCCGGCCTGTTCCACGCGGGCGTGGACGAGATCTTGCTCGCCGCGTTCGCTGCGGCGCTCGCGCGATGGCGGTTCCGTCGCGGCCAGGACGCACCGGTTTCGTTGCTGCGCGTGGAGGGCCATGGCCGGGAAGAGCAGCTCGCCGCGGGTGCGGATCTGTCCCGCACGGTCGGGTGGTTCACCTCCCTCTACCCGGTGCGCCTCGACCTCGGCGACATCGATGTCGAAGCGGCGCTGGCCGGTACGGACGAGACCGGCGCAATGATCAAGTCGGTCAAGGAGCAACTGCGCGCCGTGCCCGATCACGGTATCGGCTACGGACTGCTGCGCTACCTGAATCCCGATACCGCACAGCTGTTGCCGGAAGCGATGCCGGGGCAGATCGCGTTCAACTATTTGGGTCGCGTCGACGATCGGAACGCCGGCCTGTTCGCGGCACCGGCCACCGACCCCGATCCCGACCTGGCCGCGGCGGCCGCCATCGAGGTGAACGCGATCGTCGCCGGAGCGCAGCTGCATGCCGGATTCGCCTATCCCAGGACCCTTCTCGACGCGGGCGCCGTGACGGAGTTGGCCGAGCTGTGGGTGGCGGCGCTCGGCGCGATCGCCGCCTACGCGCGTTCCGGCCCCCCGGGCGGGCACACCCCCTCGGACTTCCCGCTCGTCCGGGTCAGCGGGGCGGACATCGCGCGGTGGGAACGCGATTACGGGCAGCTCACCGACGTGTGGCCGCTCGCACCGCTGCAGCCGGGCCTGTATTTCCACGCGTTGCTCGCCGGACGTGCCGATTCGGCCGCCGTCGACGTCTACAACGTGCAGACGCTGCTGCGGCTGCGCGGGCCGGTCGATCGCGCGCGGCTGCGCGACGCGGTCGGTCACCTCATCCGGCGCCATCCGAACCTGCGTGCGGCGTTCGTCACCGACACCACCGCCACAGCACGTCAGGTGATTCCGGCAGCGATCGAAGTACCGTGGCGCGAAGTCGATCTCGTGTCCGAAGCCGAGTTGACCGAGCTGGCGGATCTGGACCGCGCGGCGCGTTTCGACCCGGCCCGCCCGCCGCTGCTGCGATTTACCCTGGCGCGGGTCGCGCAATCCGGGTACGCGTTGCTCGCGACCTATCACCACATCCTGCTCGACGGCTGGTCGCTGCCGCTGGTGCTGCGTGACCTGCTGGCGGCGTACGCCACCGGCGCACCGCTGCCCGCGCCCGGCGGGTCCTTCCGCGATTACCTCGCCTGGCACCACGGCCGGGACAAGGCCGTGTCCGCGCGAGTATGGCGGCGGGAACTCGACGGAATAAGCACACCGACGCTGATTGCCGCCAGCGCGCGCACCCACGAGATCGCGGTGGTACCGGGCACGCACCGGTTGACGATCGATGCCGACACGACAGCGGCACTGGGCGGCGTCGCGACCGGCGTCGGGACGACCCTCAACACCGTCTTGCAGGTGGCCTGGGCAATCCAGTTGGGTCGCAGACTCGGTCGCGACGACGTGGTGTTCGGCGCGACCGTGTCGGGCCGCCCGGCCGCGTTGCCCGGCGTCGAATCGGTTGTCGGACTGTGCATCAACACCGTGCCGGTACGGGTGCGACTCGCCGCCGACCGGTCGGTCGCGGAGCTGTTGCGCGCGGTACAGGCCGGGCAGGCCGCGCTGATCGAACACCATCACCTGGGCCTGGCCGAAATCCATGCCGCGGCAGGCGCGCGGGACACCTTGTTCGACACCGTGCTCGCCTACGAGTCCTACCCGATCGACACCGATCAGCTCGCGGCCGCGGGTGACGGACTGTTCGAGGCCGACGTCGAACTGCGCGATGCCGCGCACTACCCCCTGACGCTGACGGTCGATCCGAAAGCGGAGCTGACGATCGTGTTCGGTTACCAGCGCGCGGTTTTCGAGGAAGCGCAGGTGGCCGAGATCGCCGCGCAGACGCGTAGGCTGCTCGCCGCCATCGCCAGGGATCCGCACGTGCGCGCCGAGGAGCTACGGTGACCGCCCGGCTGCCGCTCACCCGGGCACAGCAGCACGTCTGGGTCGCACAGCGACTCGACGAGTCCGGACTCCGTTTCGTCGTCGGCGGCTATGTGCGCCTCCGCGGCACTCTCGACGAGACGGTGTTCGAGCGAGCGCTGCGCCTCGTGGTCGCCGGAGCGGAGTCGACCAGGGTGTACTTCGACGAGCAGCCCGGCGGCGCGGTCACCCAGGTGCTCGCGGAACTCGAGGATTGGCCGTTGCACCGCAGCAGTTTTCGCGACGCGCCGGATCCGCACGCCGCGGCACGCGAATACATGGAGGCCGCGCTGGAACGGCCTTTCGATCTCTCCCGGGCACCGCTGTTCGACCATCACCTGATCGATCTCGGCGCCGAAGGCACCGTCTGGTTCCTCCGCGGCCATCACCTGGTGATCGACGGTGCCGCCGCGGTCGCCATGATCCGGCGGGTGGCCGACGTCTATACCGCGCTGATCGACGGAAAACCCGTCGCGGAAACCGTCTTCGACCGGGTAGCGGAACTGGTCGAAGCAGACGAACGGTACCGCGGTTCGCCGAGGTTCGCCGCGGACCGGCAGTTCTGGGCGGGGCGACTGGCGCAGGCCGGGCCGGACGACGCACCACTGTTCGCCGGGGCACCGTCGTCCACCGCATCCGTCCGGTACATCCGGCAGTCCGGCGTGCTGGGCGCCGCGGCGTGGCAGGCGCTGCGGGCGCGCGCCGACGCGTCGGGAATCGCCTGGCCCGCCTGGGTGCTCGCGGCGATCGCGATTCTGTTGCACGCCGATTCCGGAGCACGCACGGTCACCCTTCGTCTCGCCGTGCCCGCGAAGCGTTCTCGTACCGCGCTCGGCGTGACCTCGAATCTTCTGCCACTGCGGGTCCCGGTGGACCCGTCGGCGACCGTCGGCGAGCTGATCCGTGCACTGCGTGCCGAAATGCTCATCGTGCTGCGCCATCAGCATTTCCAGTACGCAGACATGCGCGCCGACCTCGCCGCGGCCGGTGCGGATCCCGGCGTCCTCGGTCCCGCCGTCAACGTGCTGCCGTTCCAGAAAGACATCCGGTTCGGCGCCGAAACTGCCACGCTGCACCATATCTCGGGTGGCGGCTCGGAGGAGCTGGTCATCGGGATACACGACAACGGCGGCCCGGAGCCGGGTCTGGCGCTGGAATCGAGCACGTCGCGCTACACCGAGGCGGATCTCGCCGCCCACCATCGCCGTCTCGCCGTGGCGATCGAGGCGCTGACCGCGGCATCGGACGAACTCCCGCTGGGGCGACTGCGGTTCGCGCCGGACCCCGTGGGCGCGGCGGTCGCCGGCGCGGTGCCCGAAACGCTTCTCGACCGGTTCGAAAGGGCCGTTGCCGCCCACCCCGGCACACCCGCCGTCGTGCACGGCGACGAGTCGCTCAGCTATGCCGAACTCGACGCACGGGCACGGCGGCTGGCCCGCGTCTTGGCCGGATATGGTTCGGGCCCAGGAGAGTTCGTTGCTCTCGCGCTACCGCGCTCGGTCGATTTCGTCGTCGCGGTAGTCGCGGTGCTGTATTCGGGCGCGGCCTACGTTCCACTGGACCCCGGCTATCCGAGGCAGCGCCTGCGGGAAATCGTCGACGACGTGGCTCCCGCGGTGGTCGTCACCGGAGACGGTGTCGTGCTGCCGGAAAGCCGCACCACCGTGCCGGTGCTGCGCCTGGCCGACGCGGCCGAGGCGCCCGTCGCGACCGCGATCCGGCCCACCGCGCGGCAGCCCGCCTATGTCATCTACACCTCCGGTACCACGGGCCCGCCGAAGGGCGTGGTCGTGACGCACGAGAATGTCGTCGCGCTGCTCGCGGCGACCGAGTCCTGGTTCGAGTTCGACCCGGACGACGTCTGGACCCTGTTCCACGCCACCGTTTTCGACTTCTCGGTATGGGAGATGTGGGGAGCGCTGTGCCATGGGGGCACCCTCGTGGTCGTCGACGCCGACGTGGCGCGCGACCCGGACGCGTTCCTCGAGCTGCTGGTGGCACAGCGCGTTACGGTGCTGAACCAGACGCCGACCGCGTTCGGCACGCTGGTCGACGCTACCGCCGCCCGTCCCGCGCTCGGCGAGCGGCTCGCGCTGCGCTACGTGATCTTCGGTGGTGAACCGGTGGAGCCGTGGCGGGTGACGGACTGGTGGTCGCGGCCGGCCGTGCGGCAGCCGCGCCTGGTCAACATGTACGGCATCACCGAGACGACGGTCTTCAGTACCGGCGCCCCCTTGACCGAGCCGGTCTCTGCCCGCGACATCGGCACTCCGCTTCCGGGCACCGCGGCGTATGTCCTCGACGCGGCCTTGCGGCCCTGTGCGCCGGGAGTGCCCGGCGAGCTGTATGTGGCCGGCGCGGGCGTCGCGGCGGGATACCTGCGCAGTCCGGGACGCACCGCGACGCGCTACGTCGCCGACCCTTTCGGGGATTCCGGCGGACTGATGTATCGCAGCGGCGACGTTGTTCGCTGGAATGCGACCGGGACGCTGGACTACCTCGGCCGGGCGGATCGGCAGCTGAAGGTCCGCGGGTTCCGGCTGGAGCCGGGTGAAATCGAGGCCGCCCTGTGCGCCCAGCCGGGGGTGCGCGCCGCGGCGGTGCCCGCCATGCCGGACCGGCGGCTCGTCGCCTTCGTCGCGGGCGCGCACCTCGATGCCGCCGCTCTGCGCGACGGGATCGCGAAACAGCTGCCCGCACACGCGGTTCCGTCTGCGATCGTCATCGTGGACGCGATACCGACCACGGTGAACGGCAAAGTCGACGAGCCGAGACTGCGGGCTCTGTCCGCGCGCGGCAACGGAGCGGGTACGCCGCCGCGTACCGACGTCGAGGTCCAACTGCACGCACTGTTCGTGGCGGTTCTCGGGCACGAGGATATCGGCGTCGACGACGGATTCTTCGCATCCGGCGGTGACAGCATCCTCGCCATTCGCCTGGCGGACCGGGCGCGGGCCGCGGGCCTGTCCGTCTCGTCACGAGATGTCTTCGAGCATCAGACAATCCGTGCGCTGGCCGAGGTGATCGAAGCGAACGGACCTGTCGTCCCGGCCGCGACAAGCCCCGCGGTCGGCGGACGGCTCCCGGTGACGCCCTTGCAATCCGGCATGCTGTTCCACTCCCTGTACGAAGGTGGTGACGGCGACGACCCCTACCTCGTCCAGGTGGAGCTGAGCCTGCGTGGCACCCTCGACGCGGAGCGGCTGTACGCCTCCGTGCGCCAACTGTGTGTGCGGCATCCGCATCTCCTGGGACATTTCGTGCTCGACGAGAGCACACGACCGCGGTACGAGATCCGCGACGATCTCGAACCACGCTGGCGGGTGGTCGATCTCCTCGACGCGGTGCATGTGGCGCAGGACCTCGCCGAGGTCCGGGCAGAGGACGCCCGCATCGATCCGCTCGCCGCGCCGCTGTTCGCGGTGAGCCTGGTGCGCATCGCACCGAACCGCTCGATCTTGCTGGTGACCCACCACCACGCGCTGCTGGACGGTTGGTCGCTGGGAATTCTGCTGCGGGAGCTGTTGTCCGGCTACGACGGCGTGGAATTGCCACCCGCCGTGAGCTTTCGCCGCTTTCTGGACTGGTCGGCGGCGCAGGATCAGGACAGTGCCCGGCGGGCCTGGGCGGTCGCGCTGGACGGCGTGGAACCGAGCAAGGTGGCGCGGCCCGGCCGGGAGCGCTGGCACCGGCCGGTCGAGCGCAGCTTCGAGATGTCCGCCACCATGGTCGCCGCGCTGCGCGCACGGGCTGCCGAGTACGGCCTCACGCTCAACTCTCTGACGCAGACTCTGTGGGCGCTGACGCTGGCCACGCTCACCGGCAGCGACGATATCGTCTTCGGCATCACCGTGTCCGGCCGCGACGGCGGTGACCTTGGCCAGGCCATCGGTCTCTTGATGAACACCGTGCCGCTGCGGGCGCGCGTGAAACCCGGTGAGACGCCATTGGACCTGGCCGTGCGGATGCACCGTGAGCGGGTAGCGCTGTTGGCGCACGACCATCTAGGCCTGCCCGAGGTGCTCGCGGCGGCCGGTGCCACCGACCTGTTCGACAGCTCACTGGTCTTCGAGAATTTCCCCCTCGACACCGCCCTGTTCGACCAGCCGGATGCGGATTTCGCGGTCGATGACGTCGAAGTCCGTGGCGGCACGCACTTTCCGCTCACCGTGGTCGTCGTCCCCGGTGCCGAGCAACTGACCTTCCGGATCGCCGCGCAGCCCGAGCGAATCGACGGTCTCACCGATCTCGACGAGCTGTGGTCCTGGATCCTCGCCGCCGCGCGTGCGCTGACGGCGGTCCCGCAATCACCGTGGGGGCGGGTCGGTGTGCTCCCGCCCGCCCGGCAGGCCGAGCTGCTCGCCGCCGGTCGGGGCCGCGCGACCGCGCTCGTCGACGCCGGTATCGCAGCGTGTTTCGAGTCCCACGTGCGGGCGACGCCGCAGGCCGTCGCGGTCTGGTGGGACGGGCACGAGTTCAGCTACACCCAGATGAACGCTCGCGCCAATCAGGTCGCGCGATCGCTGCGCGAGCGGGGCGTGGGACCCGGCGTTCCGGTCGGCATCGCCCTGCCGCGCTCGATCGATCTGGTGGTGGCCTTTCTCGCGCTGGCCAAGCTGGGCGCGGTCTGCGTGCCGCTCAGCGAGCGCTATCCACCCGACCATGTGGCGCGGCTGTTGCGTTTCACCGGAACCGAATTGGTGCTGCGCGAACTCGATGACGGGTACAGCGGCGACGACAGTGATCTCGATATCGCCGTCGCCCCGGACGCGATCGCTTCGCTCATGTTCACGTCCGGCTCGACCGGGGCGTCCAAGGGCGTGGAAGTGACGCACCGGAATATCGTGACGCGGGCGCGGGATCGGGTCGGTGACGACGCGGGGCAGGCGCGTGTGCTGCTGCACCTGCCCTACACCTGGGACATGGTGGTGTACGAGCTGTGGCTGCCCCTGCTGACCGGTCGTACCGTGGTGATCGCGAAACCCGGCATGCTCGATGTGCACGATTACGGCGAGGTACTCCGCGCTGGCCGGGTGACCTCAATGTTGTTGTCCACCGGGCTGTTCCATCTCCTGGCCGAACGGATTCCGGCAGAACTCGCCCGGCTGCCGCAGCTCGCGGTCGCGGGCGACGTACTGTCCCCGCAGGCCGTCGCGGCGGTGCGGCGTGGTGCGCGTCCGCCCGTAGTGACGAACCTGTACGGGCCGGTCGAGGCGACCTGTTTCGCGCTGCGCTACCCGATCGCGGCGGACGCGTCGCCGCAGCGGCCGGTCCCGATCGGTCGTCCGGCCGACAACACGCGGGTGGCGCTGCTCGATTCGGCCCTGCGGCCGGTGCCCACCGGGGTTACCGGCGAGATCTACCTGTCCGGCGCGGGTTTGGCCAACGGCTACCACCGAGCGCCTGCCCAGACCGCGGCACGGTTCGTCGCCGATCCCTACGGCCGACCCGGTGAGCGCATGTACCGCACCGGCGATCTCGGTCGCTGGGGCGCCGATGGTCTGCTGCATTTCCTCGGCCGGGCCGACCGCCAGGTGAAGGTCAACGGCTTTCGCGTCGAGCCGGGGGAGGTGGAGGCGGTGCTGCGGCGCGAACCCGGCGTCACCGCGGCGGTGGTCACGGCGCGACGGGCCGGACTGGGCCAGTCGCTGATCGCACACGTCGTCGCTCCGGACGTGGTCGACATCGCCGGGCTTCGCACCCGATTGGGCGCGACACTGCCGTCCTATCTGGTGCCGTCGGCGATCGTGCCGATGCGTGCCCTGCCGCTGACCCCCACGGGCAAAGTCGATGTCGGTGCGCTGCCGCTGCCCCGCGCGGCGGACCCGCTGCCCGCGTCCACACCTCGGCAGCAGGTCATCGCGGCGTCGTTCGCGGAGGCGCTCGGCGTGGCCGAGGTCGGCGTCACCGACGACTTCTTCACGCTCGGCGGGAATTCGCTGTCCGCGCTGCGGGTGGTGGCAGTCCTGCGGTCCGCGCTGGGTGTCGCGGTGTCGCTGCGCGATCTGTTCGAGGCCCCCACGGTCGCCGCTCTGGAGCGGGCGCTGGCGAGCCGCGGGCCCGGGGACCTCGGCCCGGCCATCGCGAGTGTGCCGCGCCCGGAACGGATTCCGCTCTCGCCCGCGCAGCAACGCCTGTGGACCGTGGACTACCTCTCGGGCCACCGCCCCGACTACTTGATCGCCACCGGCCTCGAACTGCTCGGACCGGTGAACGAGACGGCGCTCGAGGCGGCGGTCACCGATGTCGTCGTGCGGCACGAAATCCTGCGCACCGTACTGCCGTACACGGCGGACGGCCCGGTGCAGCGAATCCTGCCGATCGAGTCGATGCCACCGGACTTCCGCCGGGTCGCACTCGATGACGGCGAAAGCCTCGAACAGGCAATGGATTCCGAGCTGTCGCAGGGTTTCGATCCGACCGTGCGGTCACCGCTGCGGATCCGGCTGTATCGGCTGAACCCGAGACATCACCTGCTGCTCGGCGTACTGCACCACATCGCCGGAGACGGTGAATCGCTGGGCATCCTCCAGCACGATCTGCTGCTGGCCTACCGTGCGCGCACCGCCGGTCTGGAGCCTCGATGGCCCAGTGCGGCAACACAGTTCGCCGACTATGCGGTATGGCGGCGGCTGCTGCCCGACAGCGTGCTCGAGCGGCAGGCCCGGTATTGGCGCGCCGCGCTCGTCGGACTACCCGAGCAGCCGGTGCTGCCCGCCGACCGTCCGCGTGCCGCGCGCCGCGAGAACATCGCGGGCACGGTACCGGTCGTCCTCGACGCGGCCACCCATCGCGCGTTGGCCCGCACGGCCCGGGATCACGGAGCCAGCAGCTACATGCTGGTGCACACCGCACTGGCCCTCGCGCTGTACCGGCACGGCGCAGGCGTCGATCTGCCGATCGGAGTCGCGTTGAGCGGCAGGGACGCTCAGGAACTGCGGGACGTGGTCGGGTGTGTGATCGACACGGCCGTGGTCCGGGTCGACCTGTCGGACGAACCCGGTCACCGGGATCTCATAGCGCAGGTACGCGAACGTGTGCTCGGGGCTTACGAGCACAAAGAGTTTCCTTTCGACCGCCTGGTGGAACTGCTCAATCCACCGCGATCGCGCACCCACCATCCGCTGTTCCAGGTGATGGTGACCTATTTGCGCGGCGTCGACAGCGATGGCGAGCAGGACGGTTTGGTGGTCCGGCATCGCCCGGTCGCGCCGCGGCGCACGGTCTTCGACCTCCTGCTGAACCTCCGGGAGGAGTACGGGCCGAATCGGGAGGCCGCGGGCATCCGAGGCGAGATGATCTACGCCGCAGAGCTGTTCGACCATGCGACGATCGAATCGCTGGTCGCAACGATGACCACCGTGCTGGCGGAGCTGAGCGCGACGGCGAAACCGGTGGTCGCCGAGGCCGGAAGTTGACCTGGTAGGGGCGTTTCCGAAGAGATGCGGGCACACCGGTGCCCGCTGTTACCCGAATTGCCTTTGCTGGCAGACGAACTCGACACGCTGGGCGCGATAATTGCCGTCGGGAACAGATGCGGGTGTGGGTGCTCAACGATCTCGCGGCGATCCTGTTCGGAACCGGCCGCGTCGCGACCGAATCGGACGGCCCCGCGCTGTGGGTCCGGCTGACGCGCGACGGGCCGTGAACCGCATGCCGCCAAACCTCTTCGCCGCGAACTAGACTCGCCCAGCCGCCACTTCGCTCGTGAAGCGGGCCACCAGCGTCGCGCATTCGTCGTGATGGGTTTCCAGGAGCTGGTGCCCGCTGTCGAAGACATGGATCTCCAGCGATCGCAGATCGCGGTGATAGGCCATGATCTCGTCGATCTCGAAGAACGGATCATGTCTGCCCCACAGCAGCAGGCACGGCGGCTGGTGCTCGCGGTGGTAGGCGCGCAGGGCCGGGAAGCGGGCGATGTGTGCGCCGTAGTCGGCGAAGATCTCGAACTGGATGTCCATGATGCCGGGCCGCGACAGGCGATCCCAGTCGAATTGCCAGCTTT
Source organism: Nocardia brasiliensis NBRC 14402 (assembly GCF_000308475.2). Taxonomy (GTDB): domain Bacteria; phylum Actinomycetota; class Actinomycetes; order Mycobacteriales; family Mycobacteriaceae; genus Nocardia; species Nocardia brasiliensis. The sequence continues at coordinate 16,261 of NZ_BAFT02000002.1, forward strand.
CGGGCGGATAGAGCCGCGCCAGGCGCTCGGGTTGCGCGCCGATGTACTGGTATCGGGTGGTCTCGAGATTCATCCATTCGGGCAGTGCGGCTTTGTTCGCGGCGGTGGGGTCGGCGAAGTAGGCCTTCGGAGCGTCCCAGTCCGGCCCGAGCCCCTCGTCGTGGGCGTTGCCGTTCTGCACGATCAGGCCGAGTATCCGATTCGGGTGGCGGGTGGCCAGGTGGTAGCCCACCGGTGTGCCGAAATCGGTGACGTACAAGTAGAACTGGTCCACTTGCAGCGCGGCGAGGAACGCCTCGACCGTGTCGGCGAGGTGCTCGAAGGTGTAGTCGTAGGCCTCGGGCGCCGGCGCGGCGGAGAACCCGGAACCGGGCAGGTCCGGCGCGACGACATATGCGGTGTTCGCCAGCGGTTCGATGATGTCGCGATACGCGTGCGACGAATTCGGGTAGCCGTGCAGCAGCAGGATCGCCGGATCTGCCGGGTCGCCCGCATGCCGGTAGAAGATGTCCAGACCTTGGACCTCGATCGTCTCGTGCCGGGTCTTGTGCCGGTGGTTCTGCATTTCGCAGCACTCCCTTCTCCGGCCCGAGGAGAACCCCTCTACCGGATACCATGCTTATAGTGGTTACCGATCCGAGTAACTGGTAAACACCTAAGATAAGGTTACGACCCGTGGAGTATGCGGTGACGCAATGGGTGCCGGAGCATTTCATCGGCGGGCATCCCGCCCTCGACCTCGCGAACGCGGTGTTCGATCGCCGGGTACCCGGGCCCGGCAACGAGCTGCTCGGGTCCCCCCGCGATATCGGGAACTGGCTGGTGGCGGCGGGGCTTGTCAGCGGTCGCGCGGCGACGGCGGTCGCCAGGATCGAAGCGGAGCCGTTCGTCGGGCGGGTGCACGCGGTGCGGGAAGCCGCAGCTCAGCTCTTCGGGGCGATCGCCGCGGGCAGGACCCCCGACGCACAGTCGCTCGGCGTTCTCTTAACGACCGCGGGGAGTGGATTATCCGCCAGCACAATGAGATTGGACGACACCGGGCCACGCCTCACCCTGGCCCGATGGCGGGATCCCAACGCTGTCACCGCCTTCCTCGCCCTGCTCGCCGTCGAAGCCTTCTACACCCTCCCGCGCGACCGCCTGCGGTCCTGTCCCCGCTGCGCCTGGCTCTTCCTCGACTCGTCGCGCGGCGGAAAACGCCGCTGGTGCAGCATGCAGATCTGCGGGAACCGGGAGAAGGTTTCGCGCCATCGGGAGCAGGTCCGCTGAATACGGCCGCGCGCCTATCGCAGCATGCGGCGGATCACGGCGGCCGCGGCGTCGATATCGTCCGGTTCACCGGTGATCAGCTCGCGGAAGTAGAAGGATTCGCCGATCCGGATGACGGCGTAGGCGAGGGAATGCGTGTCGATATCGTCGAATTCGCCGACGTCGTCGCGGATGAGTTGAGCGAAGGTGGCGACGAACCGTCGCTGGATCACCCCGTCACGTGAGGTGAGCACCCGCAGCGCGGTGTCGGTGTGCTGCGCGACGAACGTGCGCATGGCGGGGTGCCCGGCGGCGAAATGCAGGCTGCGCCGGACCATTTCGGCGATTCCGTCCGCGCCCCGGCCGCCGCATTCGCGCCGGATGTCCTCGAACCCGGCGGTCGCGATCGCCCAGATGGCCTCACCGATGATCCGGTTGCGATCACCGTAGCGCCGATACAGCGTCGAGCGGCCGATACCGGCCGCGGTGGCCAGTGCCCTGGCGTCGATCCAGCCGTCGCGCCGGAACATTTCCACTGCGGCACGCAGGACGGCATCCGACTCGGTCAACTGGGGATCTGGGGAATCTAGCGGTAGCGACATCATCAGTTCTAGTGTGGCATGGGACACCATTAGTTATGTGTCCCAGCCTGGTGGATCGCACGCCATGGTCGATTCACCCTGGATTGCACGGGAGAATTCGATGTTCAAGCAACCAGCTTTCCTATCCCTTTTGCTCGCCCTCGTCGCGGGTACCGTTGCCGCCCCGGCGGTTTCAGCCGCCCCGGACGCGGCTACGCCCGCCTACTCGTCTTACGTTTCGCTCGGTGATTCCTATACCGCGGGATCGTTCCTGCCCGTGGCCGACGTGCGTTGCGTCCGGTCCAGCCGGAACTACCCGAATCTTGTTGCGGCAGCACTGAAATCCAAGTCCTTCACCGATGTCAGCTGCGCCGGCGCGGCCACCGGCGACATGACCGGCACGCAGCTCCCGGCCGGGAATCCACCGCAGTTCGCCGCGTTGCGGCCGGACACGACGCTGGTGACGCTCGGCCTCGGCGGTAACGATGTACCCGGCTTCGAAATCATGTTCAACTGCGCGGTGCGCGGTGCGTCGGTACCGCACGGTTCGCCCTGCAAGGACTACTACACGCAGGACGGCACGAACCGGATGGCCGAACAGATCCGCGCTATCGGTCCCGGACTCGGTGCGGTCCTCGACGGTATCCGTACCCGGTCGCCGAAGGCGAAGGTGCTGCTGGTCGGCTATCCGGCGCTGTTGCCCGAAACCGGTCCCGGCTGCTGGCCGATCGTGCCGATCTCCGACGGCGACGTGCCGTTCCTGCGGGAAGGCGCCAAGCTGCTCAACCGGGTGCTCGCCGAGCAGGCGGCGAAACACGGCGCGACGTACGTGGACACCTACACCGGCAGCATCGGCCACGACATGTGCCAAGCGCCGGGCACGAAATGGCTCGAAGGTCCCGTCCCCACCGATCTGGCCGCCCCGGTGCACCCGAACGCACTCGGCGCGCAAAACCAAGCGCGCCAGGTGATCGCCACGCTGCGCGGTTAGCCCCGGATCCGAAATAGACAACGAAATCGGGTGCAGCCGAATTGCGCTTTGTCAAGCCCCCTGGGCGAATTTGCAGGTCAACGCAGATACGTTGGCCTGCTTAGGGTTTCGATAAGTGACGAGTTCGCGTGCGGAATTCTCGAGAGGTGACAGAGTCCGCCGCAGCTGCATTCACCACCGCCGCGTTCTGGATATGGTTCGAGTGTTGAATTCGTAACTAGGTGAAGGGGTGGTCGTCGTGACCGAAGGTAACGCAAAACTGGCTATGGATCCGACAAAGGTCGATTTCGAGGAGGCTTACTCCACCGGGGTTCTCGGCCCGGGCGTCGTCATGGAGAAGCTCCCGTGGGAGATCGACAAACCGCAACCGATTCTGGTCGAGCTCGAGCGTGCCGGGCACGTGCAGGGTGACGTGCTCGACGTCGGGTGCGGCCGTGGCGACACCGCGGTCTATCTGGCCGAACTGGGCTATCGGGTGACGGGCGTGGACATCTCGCCGACGGTGATCGGCAAGGCCCGAGACCTGGCGGCCGAGCGCAACGTGACGGCCACGTTCGACGTCGCGGACGTGACTGTGCTCAGCGGTTACGAGGGATCGTTCGACACGGTCGTGAGCAGCGCGCTCGTGCACTGTCTCGACGAACAGCAGCGCAAAGCGCACTGGGACGCACTGGCTCGCGTGCTGCGCCCGGGCGGCCGGTTGATCCAGTTCTGCTTCGCCAAGTCGCCGGGCAGCGATACCTATGCTCCGTACACGCTCGGCGAGGAAGAATATCGGGCGGTCTTCTGCGCCCCGGCGTGGGAAATCCTCGAACTGCGGCGGGACAAGATCTCCGCACTCAAGCCGCCGCAAGCCTTCTGGGATCTGCTCGGCGAAGAACTCTTCCCGGAGTTCGAGGGCGAGGACGGGATGTTGCTGCCGGTCTGGCTGCTCGAGGTCAAGCGGGTGTAGTCCCGAGCTGAAGCGGGTTGTCACGCAGCCTGCGTGCCAACCCGTTTCGCATGGCCGCGGCGGCGGTGCTGCGGGGTTTGCGTGCGGCCTGACGGTCGAAGCAATCGGCGAACTCGTCGGCCAGTGCCAGTCGAGGCCAGAGCGTCAGGACCCGCTCGCGCACCGGCATCGGGATCAGGTCGGCTTCCCGCCCGGAGATATCGATTCCGGTCGAGCGGGCGAGCAGGTGCCCTTCGGGATCCTGGTCGACCTCGACGTGGTCCCACATGTGCCGGACGATGATCTCGTGCAGCCGTCGCCTGCGCCGCTCGGACCAGCCCGCGCCGGCGGCGAACACGGCGGCGACATGCCCGCCCGCGTCCTCGAAATCGACGGCGTAGCTGTCGAATTCGGCCACCAGACCGATGTCGTGGAACATCGACGCCACATAGAGCAGTTCTATGTCGACCGTGATCGATTCTGCTTGCGCGAGCAACGCCGCCCAGATGAACGCTCGGGCGGAGTGATGGAACAACGACGGCGAGCAGTACTGCCGTGTCACCTCGCGCGCGGCGCGCGCCGTCACCGTGTCGACGTCGGGCAACTCGATCGCGCTCATTGCTTTCCTCCTCGTATCGTCGTCACCTCACGATGCCGCGGCGCGCTACACTGCCGCCATGTCATTCAGGACACCTGAACCACAGATTCGGACATGACGCATCGGGTCGGCGTCCTGGTCTTCGACCGGGTCACCCTCCTCGACGTCACCGGGCCGGTCGAGGTCCTGCACACCGCGGGCGCAGACCGCCTGTACGAATCGGTGCTGATCTCCGCGCGCGGCGGACTGATCACCAGCGCCGCGAACATCGCTCTGGCCACCACCGCGGTCGCGGACGTGGACGCGATCGATACCCTCATCGTGCCCGGCAGCGGCTCGCTCGCCTACGAACCCATCGATGATGAAATCCTGAGCACCACAAGCCTTCTCGCCGATCTGGCGAACCGGGTCGCCGCGGTGTGCACCGGCGCCTTCGTGCTGGCCGAACTCGGTTTTCTCGATGACCGCCGGGCCACCACGCACTGGCGGCAGGCGCCCATCCTCGCGCGTCGCTATCCGCGCATCGAGGTTGTGCCCGATGCGCTGCACATCCGTGACGGCCGCTACCTCACCTCGGCGGGCGTCAGCGCGGGCATCGATATGGCGCTCGCACTGGTAGAACACGATCACGGCCCCGACGTCGCGCGTTCGATCGCGCGTGAGCTGGTCGTGTTCATGCAGCGGCCGGGCGGGCAATCCCAATTCTCCGCGGCCCTGGACACCCCGCGACCCCGCACCGCGACCTTGCGAGCCGCGCTCGACGGTGTCCTGGCCGACCCCGCCGCGACCCACTCCACCGACACCCTCGCCGCGGCAACCGCACTGAGCACCCGTCAGCTCACCCGGCTGTTCCATGCCGAACTCGGCACCACCCCCGCCCGCTGGATCGAACGGACCCGCCTCGACCGCGCCCAGCAACTGCTCCTCGAAGGCCACACCATCACCGCCGCCGCCCGCCGCAGCGGCCTCGGCAGCGACGAAACCCTGCGCCGCGCCTTCGCCCGCCACCTGGGCATCACCCCCACCGAGTTCAAACGCCGTTTCGCCACCACCCGCGCCGAAGCGCGATAGGCGCGCGGTGCGGTCGCTTCACGCCTTCCCGGTGCCGTGCAGCGTGATCTTCAGGCGCGGGCTCCCGTTCTTCTGGTTGATCTTTATCGTGGCGTCGAACTGTCCGACATCAGGCGGGTGGAACACGACCCGCAGATAGCACTCCGTCTTCCCCTGCGGCGGCGGGCATTGGCCGTCGAGGATGGTGAAGGCTTCGCCGTCCATCCCGTCGTCGAGCTGCACCACAGCCAGGTTGTCGCATTCCATGTACGCGAAGGGGATGTACTTCTTGACCGCTTTCCCGACCTGGGTGATGTCGTAGAAGACGGTCGTATTGTACGGGGTGCACGGCGGCTTCGGCGTCGTGGTAGGCGGGACAATCGGAATCGGGACGACTTTCGTTGTGACGGTGGTCGATTCGGCGAGTTCGGCGGTGGGGGTCGTGGCGGGCGGCGGCGCGCTCGGGGCGGCCGACCGCGGCCCTCCGGTGCGGGTCGGTACGGCCTCCGGAGGTTGTTCGGGCTCTGCTACTGGGGCCTGCGGCGTCGTGGTGGTGGGTACTACTTCGTCGGTGGCGGCGATCTCGGTGGGCGGGGGCATAATTCGCGTGCAGGTGCCCCAGAGGCCGAGCACGATGGCGACGATCACCGCGCCGATCAAGGTCCGGGGGATACGAGGACGGCCCGCGGGCCGGTCTGGTGGGGTCCGCCACTTCGAGATGGTGTCGCGCACCCGCCGGGTCTCGGGATGGTCGGCGCCGAGGCGCGCGGTGAAGTTGGGCAGCCACGCCTCCCACAACTCGATCCGCTCCGCCCGCGACGCGAAAGGTAGCGCGTACAGCGCGCCGAAGGCGCCGACCGGATCGCCCGCACCGAGGTAGTGCCGGACGGCGGCGACTTCCCGATACGCGGCTGCTTCGGCGGTGCCGCTCTGCACGAGCGCGGCGATGATCGCCCGGTGCGCGCGGACGCTCGACACATCCTTACGCGGATTCGCCTTGCGCAGTGGGTCTTTCAACGCTGTGTGCGCCACACCGAGGTGCTCGCCGGTGGTGCCGGGGCGACGCCGGGCGATCAACGCGCCGAGGCCGACCGCTAGGTCGCGTACCTGCGATTCCTCGATGGTGCGAGCGCCGAGATCGTGCAATGCCCGCCGGACTACCTCGATCGGCAGCACCGGTCCGGTTTCCGCGGCGACCACGACGGTGATCAGCAGCCCGACCGCCTCGGCGTGCGGTCCGGTCAGCGACCACTGCAGATGCCCGAGCCGGTGCCGGACGAGGACGCCGATCGGGAGGCCCGCGGCGAAGTCGGCGTCCACCAGATACCGGTCGACCTGCAGGATCAAGCGGGCGTGCAGCCAGCCGCCCACCGCGCGCCACGGGCGGTCCGGCCACGGTGCGTCGGTCGCGATACCGGGATCGACGGCGGTGAGCGCGCGGGTGACCCGGGACCTCGGCCACGGGGCACCCTGCTCGTCCCGTGCGTGCCGCAAGAGGTAGGCGCCGATGTCGCTCGCCCCCGGCATCGGGAGTTCGAAACGCCACATGCGAAGGGCCGGTGGCCATGCAGGGGCGTCGGTGTCGCTGCGGGTAGTGCCGATCACCCGGACGTGCGCGAAATCGGCATGGCTGGTCAGCGTTTCGATCGCGGTCCACAGTTCGTCGCGGTGCCCGTGCTCGGTCGGTAGATCAAGGCCGTCGATGAGAAGTGTGGTGGTGCGCCCGGTGTCGCCCAGCGTCCGCAGTGCGCGCGCCAATCGCGCTGCCACGTTAGGATATTCACCGGCGACGGGCGCGCAGGTGGCGTCGGGTTCGAGCTCGCCCGCGGCGGCGAGCAGCGCCACCCGGCGCTCGAGCTGGGCGGCCAATTCGCCGGTCGTCGTACGCAGTGTGCTGGTGCCGGTCAGGAAGACGGCGGCGCCGATATGCGCTGCGCTGATCGCGGTTTCGAGGCCGAGCAGGTCGGGGCGCACCAGCAGTGCGACGGCGGTGGACTTGCCGCTGCCACCCGGCCCGAGCAGCAGCCGCAACCGCTCGTGGCCGTGTTCGGCCACGGTGTTCACCTGACCCCGCAGTGTCTTGGTGACCTGCAGGCCACGGACGAGTTCGTCGACAGTGCCGGCGTCCGGGCGATCGCGCACCGCGTCACGGGACCGAGTCACGTTGGGCACCAACCACAATCCGTGATCGGCGACGGCCGCCGGCGATCCCGCGGCGAACGAGAAGTGCTGCGGCTGCTGGTGTGCGCAGGCCTGTGCGACGGGCGTCAGGAGGTCCGCGGACAGTAAGTTCTCGCCACTGGTGGGTACGCCGGTGCGAAAGGTGGCGAGAACGGTCTCGGTGAAACATCCGTTGTAGGCGTTGCCGTCGTCGCTGGCGACCAGGAGGTCCACGCGGCCGGACGCCTGCCGGATCAGGCTCGGCCAACTACGTGCCCCCGCGTCCGCCACCGCGGCGGCCTCGCAGGTGTCCACCACGACCACCAGGCCGTCCAGCCCGGACGAGCCGCTGATCCGTTCCTTGAGGGTCTGCGCGAGGTGCACGGCGTACTGCGAGTCCAGGATCGGCTTGCCGTCGGTGTCGGATTCGAGTGAGTCGTGGGCGAGAAAGTAATAGTCGCCATTGGTGCTGAGCCCGTGCCCGATAAGCCACAGCAGCAACGTTGCCCGGTGCTGCGCCGCGGACTCGAATGCCGCTCGTAATGCGGCGTGTAAATTCCGGACGGTCGGATTCACAATTGTCATATCGCTGGGTATCGCCGATTGCCACTGACCGTAATCGGTAAGTGCGGCAGCGACTTCCGGGGCGAGACGTGCGGGGAATCCCAGGTGGGGGAGCGCGGCGCATTCGGAGCCGATAATCAGCGCCAGCCTTCTCCCCACCGTTCCGATAATAGTGCCGGGAACTCTGGCACGTCCGATTACGAACAGAACTTCGCGGGGACGATGTTGACCAGATTCGGGGCGCGCACGATCACGTCGGCGATGTCCGCGCCGCGCAAGGCGACGGTGGCCTTCGCCGAAGCGAGCGCCAGTGCGCGCAGCGCGGTGGCGTCTATGTCGACCGGCACCTCGAGCCGGTCGCGTACCTTACCTGCCACCTGCACGACGCAGGTCACCGTGTCCGCGGCGATCAAAGCGGTATCGCATTGCGGCCAACCGTATTCCGCCACCGAGGCCGGTCGTCTTAGCCGCTCCCAGGCCTCCTCCGCGGTGTACGGCGCGACGCACGACAACATCCGGACCAGGGCTTCGGCTCTTTCGCGGACCACCGGGTCCGCCGCGCCGGGCCCGCCGTCGATCGCCTTACGCAGTGTGGCGGTCAGAGTCATCATCCTGGCGATGGCCACGTTGAATCGTCGGCCGTCCATCGCGGTGGTGGTCGCGTCGATCAGCCGGTGTACTCGTCGGCGCAGCGCAGGATCGCTTGCCGCATCGGATGTTTCGCGCGGCTCAGCGATATCGCCGCTCAGGCGCCAGACCCGGGCCAGCCACTTCGCCGCCGCCGCGGGCGCGACATCGGCCCAGTCGATATCGTCCTCGGGCGGCCCCGCGAACAGCATGGTCACCCGCACCGCATCCGGTCCGTGTGCGGCGATCTGATCCTGCAAACCCCACCAGGTTGCCCAAGGTCTTGCTCATCGCCTTGCCCGCCATGAGCACCTGGCCCTGATTCGTCAGCCGGGTGAACGGCTCGACGAAGGGCGGCCCCGCCGGCATCCTGCTCGGTCGACCCCGGTACCGACCGGTCTTCGGTCTGTGTCCCCGTCGAGCGCCCGATCCAGTTGCGCTGCATGGTCAGTACCTCGGCGGGCCACTTACCGTGCAGTTCGGCCATGTCGTCGAGCAGGCGTTCGGCGTAGGCGGTGATGCGGAAGAACCACTGGGTCAGCTGGCGCACTGTCACCGCGGTGCCGCAGCGTTCACACCGTCCGCGCACCACCTGCTCGTTGGCCAGTACGGTCCGGTCGTTCGGACACCAGTTCACCGGGGCGGCCTTCCGGTAGGCCAGGCCGCGCTCGAACAGGCGCAGGAACAGCCACTGGTTCCAGCGGTAGTAGTCCGCATCCGAGGTGTGCAGGCGGGTCCGCCAGTCGAACGAGATACCCAGTTGGGCAAAGGATTCGGCTTGGACGTCGATATTGTCGTAGGTCCAGCGGCGCGGATCCCGGTCCCGTTTCACGGCGGCGTTCTCCGCGGGCAGCCCGAATGAATCCCAGCCCACCGGATGCAGCACGTTGTCGCCCCGCAGGCGTCGATAGCGGGCGATGGCGTCACCGATCGAGTACACCTCGGCGTGGCCCATGTGCAGGTCGCCCGACGGGTAGGAGCGGAAGGTCCGGATCGACCCGCGAGCCGTCGCCGGTCGAACGCGGGCACCGCCTCCCGCGGGAGGTCCGCCGTGCTGACTGTGCCCGCTCAGAACCGGGTCAGCACGGCCCGGTAAGCGCTGTCCCCGGGAACGTCATGCGCGCATCGTAACGCGCACCGCCGCGGCGGTGCGAATGCTTTTCCCGCCGGTCGCCACGCCGATATCGGCGCCGGTGCGGGCTCGTCACCGACGTTTCGGGCGACACGATCGGATAACAACAATCGCGACACGTGCCGAGCGGCGGGATATTTGCATCGGTGTGTGCATCGAGACTTCCTGTGGCCCGGCCTAATCGCCCGCAACCTCCTACCCATCCGCGACAGGGGCCGTAACGAACTAGGAGGAACACTCGACCGCTGCCGTTGCGCCTCGCCCTGGAAGGAGAACAGTGATACGCGTCAGTTCGATACGTCCTACCGTCCCACTGACGAAATGTTCCCGGAGCTTTCCCCTGACCGGAGTCGAGTGCACGAGGCGCGTGTAACGAGCGGTGGTGTAGTAACTTTCGCTGTCGGTATCGGCGGCATTCGCCAGGCCGATCGGCCCGGTTCGATACGTGCTGCCGGGGGGTGGCTTCGGCAGGCCTGAATATCGTTCGTCCAGTGTGGCTGTAGCTGACTCGGGAGGTCGAAGGTCGATGAGTTACGAACAAATATCGGAACGTCCGTCGACTCTGGCGGACATCTTGGTGCGTCGTGGTGTCGAAGATCCCCACCGAGTCGGCTACACGTTTCTCGACGCAGACGGGCACCGCGAAACCGAGGATTACGGGCGGCTCTTGGATCGTGTGCTCGGCTTGGCGACGCGGTTGCGGGAAATCAGTGCGCCGGGCGACCGCGTCCTGTTGCTGTGCCCGTCCGGTCTGGACATGGTGCACGCCTACTTCGCCTGTCTGCTGATCCGCCGGGTCGCCGTACCGCTGTACGTGCCGACCGGACAACGGCATGCCGAGACCGTGGCGGCGATCGCCCGCGACAGTGGCGCGGTGGCCGTCATCGCGCCGCAACAGGCCGCCGCGGTGGCGCGTGAGCTGCTCGGCTGGCCCGACGAGCGGATCCTCGACAGCACGGTGCTCGACGGCGGCGGCGCCCGGCAGCTGCTCGACACGCCGCTGCCCACCGAAAACGACGTGGCGCATCTGCAATACACCTCCGGCTCGACCGGCAGCCCGAAGGGCGTGGTGGTGCGCCATCGCAATCTGCTGCACAACCTGGAATGCCAGCGGCGCGCCTTCGGGCACACCGAGCACAGTTCGGCGGTCCACTGGCTGCCGCCGTCGCACGATATGGGCCTGGTGCTGGGCATTCTCTCGCCGCTTTTCGCCGGATACCCGGCGACGCTCATGGCGCCGATGACCTTCCTGCGTAAGCCGCTGACCTGGCTGCGCGCGGTGGCCGAGCAGGCGAATACCACTGCGGGCGGGCCGAATCTGGCATTCGGCATCTGTGCCGAGCGGGTGTCGGCGGCCGAGGCCGAAGAACTGGATCTGTCGCGGTGGGATGTCGCGTTCGTCGGCGCGGAGCCGGTCAATCCGATCATTCTGCGCCGATTCGCCGACAAATTCGCCGTGAGCGGTTTTTCGCCGGGAGAGTTTCTTCCCGGGCTATGGACTGGCCGAGGCGACTTTGTATGTGAGCGGCGGGCCGGCCGGTTCGGGTCTGCGCACGCGTTCGTTCGCGAATGCGGAACTGGAAAAGGGTTTCGTCGTCGCGACGCCGAACGGGCGCGAATTGGTCGATCTGGGCCCGGTCGGGGCCGCGACGGCGGCGGTGATCGATCCGGTGACGTCGCGGCGATCGGATCCCGGTCGGGTCGGCGAAATCTGGTTGGCCGGGGAAAGCGTCACCACCGGCTACTGGAACAAAACCGAGGAGAGCGAGCGGGCCTTTGCGGCGGAAATCGCGGGCGAAGCCGGTACTCCGTATCTGCGCACCGGCGATCTCGGTTTCCTGGCCGACGGGCACCTCTTTGTCTGCGGCCGCCTCAAAGAAGTGATGATCATCAACGGACGGAATCTGTTCCCGCAGGACATCGAGTGGAGTATCGAGTCCACCCATCCGCGATTGCGTCGCGGGGGCTGCGCCGCTTTGTCGACCGAGGTGAACGGTGAAGAGCGTTTGATCGTCGTGCAGGAGCTCGACGAGGAAATCGCGGACGACAATATGGCCGCGCTCGAACAATCGATCAGGTCCGCGGTGAGCCGGGATCACGCCGTGGCGCTGTACCGGGTGATATTCGTCGACAAGGGCAAGGTGCTGAAAACGACCAGCGGGAAGATCCGGCGATCGCAGCTACGTCACCTGTACGCCAACGAGATCGGATCGAGGGCCATATGAGCGAGTCGCAGGGCCGCGCCGACACCACGACATTCTTCCTCGGTTGGGCACAGCAGCGCCTAGGCCTCGAGCAGATAGATCCGCGGACACCGCTCACCGCGCTGGGCCTCGACTCGGTCAAGGCGGCCGAGCTGTTGACGATTCTCGAGGACCGATTCGGCATCGAGGTGTCCGCCGAAGACATCTACGGCGACATGTGCGTCGCCGATCTGGTCGACGAGGTGGTCAACCATCGCGATGCCGGTGCCGTCGCCGGGACCGTGGCCTCGTGCACACCGGATCGCCGGGCCGGTGCGGCCGTCGAGTTCGGCCTGTTCTTCTTCGCCAGTGACGCGCAGCAGCGTAGTTCGCAGCGCTACCAGCTGTTGTTCGACAGCGCGCGCTTCGCCGACGCCCACGGATTCTCCTCGATCTGGTTGCCGGAACGGCACTTTCACAAGTTCGGTGGCCTCTACCCGAACCCCGCCGTACTGGCGGCGGCGCTGGCGCCGGTCACCGAGCGGGTGCGGATCAGGGCGGGCAGCGTAGTGCTGCCGTTGCACGATCCGGTACGGGTCGCCGAGGACTGGTCGGTGGTCGACAACCTGTCCGACGGCCGGGTCGACGTCGCGTTCGCCACCGGCTGGAACCCCGACGATTTCGTGCTGGCGCCCGACCGCTACCGCAGCCGGGTCGAGGTGATGCGCGAGGGCATGCAGACCGTCCGGCAGCTGTGGCGCGGCGAACCGATCTCACTGCCGAACGGCGCGGGTGAATCACGTTCGGTGCGTATCTTTCCCGCCCCGATCCAGCCGGACCTGACCACCTGGGTGACCTGTAGCGGGGGCGTACAGCGCTTCGAGATGGCGGGCGAACTCGGCGCGAATGTGCTGACCGCCTTGCTCTTTCAGGATGTGGACGAACTGGCGGACAAGATCACCGCCTATCGCAAGGCGCGCGCCCGGCACGGCCACGACGCCGACGGCGGCCGGGTCACCGTCATGGTGCACACCTTCGTCGGTGCCGACGACACCGCCGTGCGGCAGACGGTGCAGGGCCCGTTCAAGAGCTACCTCGCCGATTCGGTCGACCTGTGGCGGCGCGGCGCGCAAGCCCTCGACGAGTTGGCCGATCGGACGCGAGACAAGGTGCTGGACTTCGCCTTCGAGCGGTACTACCGCACCAGCGGGCTGTTCGGCACGCCCGATTCGGCCCTGCCGATGGTGACGAGCCTGCACCACGCGGGCGCCGACGAGATCGCGTGTCTCATCGACTTCGGTGTCGCCGAGCCGACCGTGCGCACGGGGCTCGAGTCGCTGGCCACCCTCGCGCACCGCGCACGTTCTCTGTGAGCTTCGGATCTTCAGGAGGCGGGATGCTCGACCACGAATCACCCCGGCATGCCCATGCCCGTCAGCTGACCACGTATCCGCTGACCGCGGCGCAGCGCGCCATCCGGTTGTTGCAGCAGTTGGCCGGCGCCACGCCGCTGTCGAACGCGCTGTACGTGGAACTCGCGGGCGAGCTCGACGCCGCGCAGCTGATCGCGTCGTTCCAGCGGGCGCTCGACGAGTTCGAGGTCAGCCGCATGCGGCTGGTCGAGGTGGACGGTGAGCCGAGGCAGGTGGTGGACGAGGTCGCCAACAGCTCGGTCCGGTGTCTGGACTACGCCTCGGCCACGGATCCCGTTGCCGCGGCGCTGGATTGGATGCACAGCGACTACCGCACACCCATCGATCTCGGCGACGGCCCGGTGGTGCTCGGGGCGCTGGTGCGAGTCGCCGAGCGGCGGTGGTTGTGGTACCTGCGTGCGCATCACATCGTGCTGGACGGCATCGCCGCGCTGAACATCCTCACGCGCAGCGCGCGGCTCTACACCGCCGCGGTCGAGGGCACCGAGCCTGGGGCGCAGACGATTCGGCGGCTGGGCGAAATCGTCGCGGCAGACGAGCAGTACCGTGCCTCCCAACGCTTCGACGACGATCGGGTGTTCTGGTCGAAGTATGTGGCCGAGCTGCCCGAGCCGGTCACGCTCGGCGATCGGGTGGCACTCGCCGAGGCGCACCCGATCGCGGTGAGCGCCGTGCTGTCCACCGGTACCGACGATGCGCTGCGCACCGCGGTCGAGAAGCGCTCGGCCGGCCCGGCGGTGTTGGTCCTCGCCGCGTTCGGCCTGTATCTGGCGCGCATGACCGGCACCGACGACGTGGTGCTGAGTTTGCCGGTGTCCGCGCGGGTCACGGCGTCCATGAGCCGGTCCGGCGGGATGACCGCGAACGTCGTGCCCTTCCGGATCACCGTGACTCCCGGCCTGACCATGGGGTCGCTTCTCGCGCAGACGCAGCGCACCCTGATGGACGTGCTGCGCGCGCAACGCTATCGGCACGAGGACATGCTGCAGGACTCGGAATCGGTTGCCGCCCGGCATCTTCCGCAGGCAGCCGGACCGATGGTCGACCTGATGATCCTGGACACGAAGATCGTCCTGGGCGAGATCACCGGCCGGTTGCAAGTTTTGAGCCCGGGTTTGATCTCCGACCTGTCGGTGAACGTCTACCCGGCGGTCGGCGGCGAAAGCACCAGGGTCGACTTCTTCGCCAACCCCAGCGTGTACAGCAGCGAGCAGGTCGCCACCCAGCACCGGCGTTTCCTGAGCTTCCTCGACCGCTTCTTGGCGAGCGTGATCGCCGATCCCGAAATCGCGGTGCGCTCGGTGGGCTTGCTCGACTCCGAGGAGCTCCGGTTGGTGCGGGAATCGTCTGCCGGTGGCGCGGGCGCAGAGCAGATCACATTGCCCCACATGCTGTCTCGGGCGGCGGCCGCGCATCCGGCGCGGACTGCCGTCCGAGACGCGGCGCGCACTTGGACGTATCGCGAGCTGGACGAGTGGTCGAATCGTTGTGCGCGGGCGTTGATCGCCTGCGGTGCCGGTCCGGAAACCACGGTGGCAGTGGCGGTTACCCGCTCGGCGGCGTGGGTGCGGGCAGTGTGGGCGGTCGCCAAGGCCGGTGCCGCGTTCGTGGCGCTCGATCCGGCCCATCCCCACGAGCGGAACCGGTTCATTCTGGCCGACTGCGCCGCCACGATCCTGTTGGTCAGCAGTGAAACCGACTCGCAAACAGGTGGTTTGGCCCAGCACGGCATCCAGGTGGTCGATATCGACCGGCTCGAACGGGGGGAGTTCGATGCGACCCCGATCGCCGAGACCGGCTGGCGCGCTCCGGTGCGGCTCGAGAACACCGCCTACATCGTGTACACCTCGGGCTCGACGGGCACGCCGAAAGGCGTTGCCGTCACCCACGCCGGGTTGTCCGGGGTTTCGGACACACTCGGCGCGCAGTATCTACTCGACTCCGAATCGCGGGTATTGGCGGTCGCGGCACGCACTTTCGACGCGGCCGTGTTCGAGCTGCTGGCGGTGGTGTCGGTCGGGGCGGCGCTGGTCGTCGCTCCGACCGACGCTTTCGCCGGTGCGGCCCTGACGGAGTTGATGCGTGCCGATGATGTGACCCATGCCTGTTTGACTCCAGCCGTCGCCGCGACGCTCGATGCGCGGCGGCTCGACGGCTTGCGCGTGCTCATGGTCGCGGGTGAGCCCTGCCCGCCCGCGCTGGTGCGGCAGTGGTCGGCGAGCGATACCGCCGGCCGGCGAAGCCTGTACAACCTGTACGGGCCGAGTGAGACCACGATCTGGGTCACCAGCGCAACTTTGCGCCCGGGTGACGAGGTGTCCCTGGGTTCGCCGATACCCGGGATCCAGGTGGCGGTGCTGGACAAGTGGCTGCGGCCCACGCCCTTCGGCGTGGCAGGGGAGTTGTATGTCTCCGGCCCCGGCGTGGCCCGTGGGTACCTCGGCCGGGTCGGCCTGACCGCTGCGGCCTTCGTCGCCGATCCGCAGGGCCCGGCGGGCGCGCGAATGTACCGCACCGGTGACCTGGTGCGCTGGGAGCGGCGTGGGGAGGGCGCTGCCACACTGACTTTCGTCGGCCGTGCCGATACCCAGATCAAGATTCGGGGCCAGCGCCTCGAACTCGGGGAGATCGAAGCCGCGCTGACCGGCCTGGACGAGGTGCAGCAGGCCATCGTCACCCCCTTCGGCGGAAATGCCATCGGGATCGAAAATGTCAGTGTGGCGGCCTATCTCACTGCCGCACCGGGCCACACCGTCGATCCGGACACGGTCCGGCAGGCGATCGCGCGCCGGCTGCCCGCGTATATGGTCCCCGAAATCATCACGGTGCTCGACCAGTTGCCGATGACCCCGAGCGGAAAGGTGGACCGTCGCGCGTTGCCCGCGCCGCGCCGACCGATCACGGCCTACCGTGCGCCCGCGTCGCCCCTGGAAGAGATCGCCGCCGTGGCCTTCGCTGAGGCGCTCGGCGTGGAGCGGGTCGGTGTCGACGACGACTTCTTCGCCCTCGGTGGGCATTCGATCTCGGCGACGCGGGTGGCTGCGCAGCTGGCCGAGGTGACCGGCCGGGCGATCGGTGTGCGCGACATCTTCGACGCACCCACCGCCGTCGGCGTGGCTCGACTGCTCGGCGAACGCGAGACCGGCGCGGGGCCGGTGCGGCCGAAGCTCGCCGTCCGGCCGCGACCCGCGCGTATTCCGTTGTCGTTCGCGCAGTCGCGGATGTGGTTCATCAACCGATTCGAACCCCAGTCGCCGACTTACAACGTGCCACTGGTCTTCCGTCTGGTCGGATCGCTGGACACTGCGGCGTTGAGCGCGGCGCTCGGTGCGGTGATCGCGCGCCACGAAGCGTTGCGGACGCGCTACCCCGACTTCGACGGGGTGCCGTATCAGGAAGTGCTGTCGAGCGCGGCGGCGGCACCGGAACTCGAGGTGGCCGCCGTAGATCCGGCACGGTGGCGCGAGGTGGTGGCGGAGCGGGTCCGCCGCGGCTTCGACCTGCGCGCGGAGTTGCCGTTGCGGGCGACGGTGCTGCAATGCGGCCCGTCCGAGCACGTCGTGGTGCTGGTGCTGCATCACATCGCCGCGGACGGCTTGTCGATGGCCCCGCTGGTACGCGACTTGTCCACGGCATACGCGGCACTGCGTGCGGGACGCGTACCGGAGTGGGCCCCGCTGCCGGTGCAATACCCGGATTACGCCCTGTGGCAGCACGAGCTGCTGCGCGCGGAGTCGACGGCCGGCAGTGTGCTGACGGCGCAATGTCGTTACTGGGAAACAGAATTGGCGGGAGCCCCGCAACCACTGTCGCTGCCCACCGACCGGCCGCGCCCACCCGTGCTGAGCAACCGCGGTGACGTCGTCGAATTCGTCATCGAGGCCGCCTTGCGCGAGGCGCTGTACCGGCTCGCGCGGGAACATCGGGTCAGCGCGTCGATGGTGTTGCAGGCGGCGCTGGCGGTGTTGCTCTCGCGGCTCGGTGCGGGCGCGGACGTCTCGATCGGCAGTCCGGTCGCCGGGCGCACCGATGCCGCGCTGCGGGACCTGGTCGGGTTCTTCGTCAATACCTGGGTGTTGCGGGTGGATCTGTCCGGCGATCCTTGTTTCGAGCAGGTGCTCGACCAGGTGCGCCGTAAGGCCCTGTCCGCCTACGAGAATCAGGACGCGCCGTTCGAGCGGCTGGTGGAACTGCTCAATCCCGTGCGGTCGACGGCCTATCACCCGCTGTTCCAGGTCTCGCTCGAGGTGCAGAACGACGCCCTGCCCGCGCTCGAACTGCCGGACCTGGCCGCCGAATTCGTGGCCTTCGGTACCGGCAGCGCGAAGAACGATCTGCATTTCGAGCTGATCGAACTGCCCGGGACGGCGGGCGCTCCCGCGGTGCTGGCGGGTCGGATCGAATACGCTACCGACCTTTTCGACCGCGGCACGGTAACCGGCATCGCCGAACGTTTCCTGCGGGTCTTGCAGGCGGTGAGTGCGGATCCGATGACGGCGATCGCCGATATCGACCTGCTGGCGGCTGCCGAACGCGAACAGTTGCTGACGCAGTGGAACTCGCGCGAGGGCTGCCCGGCGACGGAAACCACGATAGTGGCGGCATTTCGGGCACGCGTCGCGGCGGCACCGGCGGCGGTCGCACTGCGCTGCGGCGACGCCGAGCTGACCTATGCGGAATTGTCCACGCGGGTCGACGGTTTGGCGCGCGTGCTGGCCGGCCGGGGAGTGCACCGGGGTTCGGTGGTGGCGGTCGCGGTGCCGCGCTCGATCGAACTGGTGACGTCGGTGTTGGCGGTGGTGTGCGCCGGTGGCGCGTACCTGCCGATCGATCCCGAGTATCCGGCGGACCGCCTCGAGTTCATCTTCGATGATGCCGATCCGGTGCTCGTGCTCACGACGGGCGCCGTGGCGGCGGGTCTGCCGTTGGGGGAGCGGCCACTGCTGTGTGTGGACGACGTGGAAGCTGTTGCGCCGCGCGCATTGCCGGATCTGTCGCCGGACGACGGTGCGTACGTGATCTACACGTCGGGTTCCACGGGTCGGCCGAAGGGTGTGGTGGTCGAACACCGCGGAGTGGTGAACATGGCGGTGTACGGGTGGCCCAGTGGTCCGGGTACCCGGGTCTTGTTGCACTCCTCGATGGCGTTCGACGCGTCGGCCTACGAGTTGTGGCCCGCTTTGCTGGCGGGGTCGGCGCTCGTCATCGCCCCACCCGGCCGTTCGGATATCGCGGAACTGAGCCGGACCGTGACTCGCCATGACGTCACCGCGCTGTACGTGACGACGCCACTGTTCGAGCTGCTGGCGAGCGCGGGGCCGGAAACGGAACTCGGTCGGGTGGGCCGGGTGGTCACGGCAGGCGACGCGCTGCGGCCCAGCGCAGTCGCTCGGTTCCGGGACCGGTGGCCAGGTGTCGACGTCGTCAATGCCTACGGGCCGACCGAGAACACCGTGTGCGTCTCGACCTACGAGATCCCCGATTCGCCGGAGTGGGCGGGTGGGGCCAGTGTCCCGATCGGCGTGCCCGTCGGGAATATGCGCGTGTTCGTATTGGATTCGCGGCTGCGGCCGGTGCCGGCAGGTGTCGCGGGCGAATTGTATGTGGCCGGAGTACAAGTGGCGCGCGGCTATCGGAACCGGGCGGGCTTGACCGCAGAGCGGTTCTGCGCCTGTCCGTTCGGGTCCGGTGCGCGCATGTACCGGACGGGTGACGTGGTGCGGTGGACGCGTGCGGGCGTGCTGGAATTCGTCACCCGCGCCGACGACCAGGTCAAGGTGCGCGGGTACCGGATCGAACCGGGCGAGGTGGAGAACACGCTGACCGCGCACCCCGCCGTGTCGCAGTCGGTGGTGATCGCGCGCGAGATCGGCACGGCGGGTGCGGATTCGGCGGGCGTGGACAAGCGGCTCATCGGGTACGTCGTGCTCGATCGCACTGCCGGAGCGCGTTCCGAGGCCGTCGGCGCCGACGAGCTGCGGCGCTTCGTCGCGGATCGGCTGCCGGAGTATCTGGTCCCGGCCGCGATCGTCGTCCTGGACCGACTGCCGTTGACGCCCAACGGGAAGGTGGATCGACGAACGTTGCCCGCGCCGGTCTTCACCGCCGCAGCACACCGCTCGCCGTCGACGCCGACCGAAGAGCACATTGTCGCCGCCTTCGCCGAGGTGCTCGGCATGGACCGGGTCGGGGTCGACGACGACTTCTTCGCGCTGGGCGGGCATTCGTTGTCGGCGATGCGGGTGGCCTCGCGCCTGACTGCGGTCCTGAGGATCGAGGTGGGTGTCCGGGACGTGTTCGAGGCTCCCGCCCCGGCATGCCTGGCGCAGGTGCTCGCCGCACGGTGCGCCGACACCGGCCCGGCGCGACCGGCACTGGAAGCCCGGCCGCGGCCGCGGCGAATGCCGTTGTCCTACGCCCAGTCCCGGCTGTGGTTCATCAACCGGTTCGAACCGGACTCACCGGCGTACAACATCCCGATGGTCCTGCGTCTGCGCGGGCCGTTGGACCAGGACGCGCTGGCTGCGGCATTGACGGACGTGGTGGCCCGGCACGAGAGCCTGCGCACGATCTTCCCGGACGAGGACGGGGTGCCGTTCCAGCAGGTGCTGCCGGCCGGTATGGCCGTGGCGCGCATCGAGACGAGCACCGTCGAGCCGGACCGCCTCGACCAGGCCGTGACGCGGCTCGTACGGCGCGGCTTCGACGTCTCGACATCGACCCCGTTGCGAGTATCGTTGTTGCGCACCGGTTTCGATGACCACGTCCTGGTGCTGGTGCTGCACCATATCGCCGCGGACGGTTGGTCGATCGCACCGTTCGTGCGGGATTTGACTGCCGCGTACACCGCTCGCGGGCAAGGGCGGGCGCCGGAGTGGACGCCGTTGCCGGTGCAGTACGCGGACTTCACGCTGTGGCAGCGGGCGGCCCTGGGCGTCGAGTCGGATCCGGACAGCGTGCTGGCGACCCAATTCCATTATTGGGAGCGCGAACTGGCGGATGTTCCGCAGCCGATCACGCTGCCGGCCGATCGCCCGCGTCCGCCGATCGCCACCAATCGCGGCGACGTACTCGAATTCGCCTTCGATACCGCGCTGTGCGAGCGGCTGTACCGGTTCGCCCACGATCGCCAGGTGACGGTGTCGATGCTGCTGCAGACGACGCTTGCCGTGTTGCTGGCAAAGGTCGGGGCGGGCGAGGACATCTGCATCGGCGGCCCGGTGGCCGGGCGCACGCACGAGGCGACGCACGATCTGATCGGTTTCTTCGTCAACACCTGGGTGCTGCGGGTGGATCTGTCCGGCGACCCCGCCTTCGAGCAGGTACTCGACCAGGTCCGCCGAAAAGCCCTGACCGCCTACGAGAATCAGGACGCGCCCTTCGAGCGGCTGGTCGAGCTGCTGCAACCGACGCGTTCGCCGGCGTATCACTCGCTGTTCCAGGTGTCTTTCGCGTTGCAGAACAACCTCTTGCCCGAGCTGCGGCTGCCCGAGCTGGCCGTCGAGATCGTGCCGGCGATCACCGGTACCGCGAAGTTCGACCTGCATGTCGACGTGGTCGAACGGATGAATTCCGTTGACAACGCCGCTGTTCCGTCGTTGTCGGGCCGGATCGAGTACGCCACCGACCTGTTCGATCGCACCACCGTGGCCGACCTCGCCGCGCGCTACCTGCGGTTGTTGCACATCGTCACCGCCGATCCCGGGATGCGCCTGGGACAGCTGGATATCCTCGCGCCCGAGGAACGCGAGCAGGTGCTGCGGGTCTGGAACGACACCGCGGCGCCGTTGCCCGAGGCGATGTCGCTGCCGAACCTGTTCGCTCGACACGTCGCGGCCGAGCCGTTGGCGGTCGCTGTCGCACACATCGACGGCGACCTCACCTATCGCGAATTGGCGGTGCGGGTCGACGATTTGGCGCGGATGCTGGCTGCCCGCGGCGTTCGGCGTGGTTCGGTGGTGGCCGTGGCCTTGCCGCGGTCGGTGGATCTGGTGACCGCGGTACTGGCCGTGGTGGTGGCCGGGGGCACGTATCTGCCCATCGATGCCGAGTATCCGCGTGACCGGCTCGAGTTCATCTTCGATGACGCCGATCCGGTGCTCGTGCTGACGACCGTTGCCGGGGCGGCCGCACTGCCGTTGCGTGGGCGCGCGTTGTTGTGCGTGGACGATGTGGGTGAGGCATTCGGGGCCACGGCCGCGCTGCCCTCGTTGTCGGGCGGTGACGGTGCGTATGTGATCTACACATCGGGTTCGACAGGCCGGCCGAAGGGCGTGGTGGTCGACCATCGGGCCGTCGTCAACATGGCGCTGTACGGATGGCCCGGCGGTCCGGGCGATCGGGTGCTGTTGCACTCGTCTATGGCGTTCGACGCGTCGGCGTACGAGTTGTGGCCCGCGTTGCTGGCCGGGTCGACGATCGTCATCGCGCCACCCGACCGGCTCGATCTCCCCGCGCTGATGCGCACGGTCGGCCGCCATCGCGTCACGACGATGTTCGTGACCACGGCCCTGTTCGAGTTGCTCGCGACCGCGGGAGCCGAACTCGATGCCGGTCCGGTGCGTCAGGTCGTCACGGGCGGCGACGCGCTGAGTCCGGCTGCGGTAGCGCGATTCCGGGAGCGCTGGCCGGGCATCGACATCGCCAACGCGTACGGGCCGACCGAGAACACGGTGTGCGTGTCGACCCATGAGATCCGTGCCGCGCACCGGTGGAGCGCCGACGAGCGCGTACCGATCGGTGCGCCGGTGCCGAATGTGCGGGTGTTCGTTCTGGATTCGCGACTGCGTCCGGTCCCGGTCGGCGTAGCGGGCGAATTGTACGTCGCCGGAACGCAATTGGCGCGCGGGTATGCGGGCCGGCTCGGGTTGACCGCGCAGCGGTTCGCGGCTTGCCCGTTCGGTGTCGCCGAGCGGATGTACCGCACCGGCGATGTGGTGCGGTGGACCCGTCGCGGGGTACTCGAGTTCGCGGGTCGCGCCGACGACCAGGTCAAGGTGCGCGGATACCGGATCGAACCCGGCGAGGTAGAGGCGGCATTGGTGGCCCACCCGGCGGTCTCACGCGCGGTGGTGATCGCGCGCGATATCGCCTCCGCCCCAACCGAAGACACCGTCGACAAACAAATGGTCGCCTACGTCGTGCTCGACCGTGAAACGGCGGTTTCCGACAACGACGACCGGGCCACCGAGCTGATCGACCATTGGCGACAGGTCTACGACAACCTGTACGCAGGCAAGGAAAGCTACCTCGACACCGAGAACGCGGTGGCCGAGCCGCTGGCGTTGGACGCGGATTTCGGTGGCTGGAACAGCAGTTACACCGGGCAGCCGATTCCCGTGGCACAGATGCGGGAATGGCGGGACGCGGTCGTGACCCGGATTCTCGGTTTGCGTCCGGTGCGCGTGCTGGAAATCGGCGTCGGGTCGGGTTTGCTGATGTCGCGATTGGCGGCACAGTGCGCCGAATACTGGTGCACCGACTTCTCGGCGGCGACCATCGGCAATCTTCGGGCGCGATTGGCCGAATCGGCGGTCGACTGGGCGGATCGGGTGCGCTTGCGGGTGCAGTCCGCCGACGACGTCGCGGACCTGCCGGTGGACCGATTCGACGTGGTGGTGGTGAACTCGGTAGCGCAGTATTTTCCGAACGCCGGGTACCTGATCGACGTGATCGAAAAGGCCATGGGTTTGCTGGTGCCCGGTGGTGCGTTGTTCCTCGGTGATATCCGCAATCTGACGCTGCTGCGGCAATTCGCGACCGGCACACAGCTGGCCCGTAGCGACGCCGCGGACACCGTGGCGGCCGTACGCGAGCGGGCTCGGCGCGCGCTGCTGGCCGAGCAGGAATTGCTGGTGGCCCCCGAGTTCTTCCTCGCAATGCGGGACCGGATCCCCGCGGTGGCCGCGGTGGATATCGAATTGAAGTACGCACCGGTCGACAACGAGCTGACGCGATATCGCTACGACGTGGTCCTGCGCAAATCCCCGGCACAGGTGCGGTCGGTCGCCGAGGTGCCGCAGCGGGCCTGGTCCGAATTCGGTGATCTGGCGGCGCTGCGCGCGCATCTGGTGGCCGAGCGTCCCGCGAGTGTGCGGGTCGTCGGCATACCGCAGGGCGGTACCGCGGTGGACGACGCGATCACGCGCGTCCTCGACAGCGCGGCCGAGCACGAGCTGGTCGCCGATCTCGATCTGGGCAGCACCACCACCGGCGTGCTGCCGCACGAGATCCGCACGCTCGCCACGGAACTGGGCTTCACGGCGGCCGTCACGTGGTCCCCGGTATCCGGCCGGATGGACGCGGTGCTGATGCACGGTACCGACGAAACCGCGGCGCTCGACGAGATCTATTCGAGCACCGAGCCGTTGGCCGCGTTGAGTACCTACGCCAACGATCCGGGGGTCACCGACCTGGTGGCCGAGATCCGGGAATTCAGCGCGGCGCGCCTGCCGGAGTTCATGGTGCCCGCGGCCATCGTGGTGCTGGACGAGTTCCCGTTGACGCCGAACGGCAAGGTGGACCGCCGTGCGCTGCCCGCGCCGCAGCTGGCCACCTCGGCCTATCGTGCCCCCTCGACGCCGACCGAGGAGATCGTCGTCGCGGTCTTCGCGGAAGTGCTCGGCGCCGACCGGGTCGGTGCCGACGACGACTTCTTCGCGCTGGGCGGGCATTCGCTCTCGGCGACGCGCGTCGCGGCACGTGTGGCGGCGGCGACGGACCTGACGGTCGAAGTGCGCGACGTGTTCGACGCGCCGACCGCTGCCCGGCTGGCAGCTGTTTTGGCTGCTCGCTCCGCTGCGGGCGCGGCGCAGCCGGGCCCGGTGTTGCTGCCGCGGGACCGGCCTGCCCGAATACCGTTGTCGTTCGCCCAGTCGCGGATGTGGTTCATCAACCGATTCGAACCGGATTCACCCGCGTACAACGTCGCGATGGTGTTGCGGCTGCGCGGTCAGCTGGACGTCGCGGCGCTGTCGGCCGCGGTCGGTGACGTGGTGGCCCGGCACGAGAGCCTGCGCACGGTGTTTCCCGACGAACAGGGCATACCGTGCCAGCAGATTCTGCCGTTCGAGGGTGTCGCGGGATTGCCCACGGAGACAGTCGATCCGCTCGGACTCGCCGAGCGCGTCACGAGCATCGTGCGTCGGGGTTTCGAGGTATCCGCACGGCCGCCGTGGCGAATGATACTGCTGCGCAGCGCGTCCGACGATCACATGCTGGTCGTGGTGCTGCATCACATCATCGCCGACGGGTGGTCGATCGCGCCGCTGGTGCGCGATCTGTCGCTGGCGTACACCGCGCGCCGCGCCGGGCGGGCACCCGAATACTCGCCATTGCCGGTGCAGTACGCCGACTACACGCTGTGGCAACGCGCGTCGCTCGGTGCGGAGTCCGACCCGGACAGCGTGAGTGCGCGCCAACTCGCTTACTGGACAGGTCATTTGGCGGACCTGCCGCAGCGATTGGAGTTGCCCGCCGACCGGCCCCGGCCGGTGGTGGCCTCGCAACGCGGCGGTAGTTGTTCGTGCACGCTGGACGCCGCGACGGTAGCCGGATTGGCGGCGGTGGCGCGAGCCCATCAGGTGACGGTGTTCATGGTGGTGCACGCCGCGCTGGCGGTGCTGCTGACCCGCCTGTCGGGCAGCACCGACGTGGCGGTGGGGACGCCGATCGCGGGCCGTGGCGCGTCCGCGTTGGACGGATTGGTCGGCATGTTCGTCAACACCCTCGTCCTGCGTACCCGGGTCGATCAGGCAGGCTCGTTCACCGACCTGCTCGACCAGTGCCGTCAGGTCGACTTGGCTGCGTTCGCGCACGCCGATATCCCGTTCGAGCGCGTCGTCGAGGCCCTCGACCCGCCCCGCAGTCAGGCCCATCATCCGTTGTTCCAGGTGATGCTGGCCTTCCAGAACCTCGACCTGGACCCGGCTTCGGCGCAATTGCCCGGGCTCGATGTCGAGCCCCTGCCGAGTCTCGATATCGGAGTCGAACGGTTCGATCTCACCATCACGGTCGCCGACTTCCCCTCCGGCACAACCGGTGACGTGGACGGCGGTGTGCCCATCACCATCGGGTACGCGCTGGACCTGTTCGATCACTCGACCATCGCCGCTTTCGCGGGTCGCTTCCAGCGCACCATGCGTGCGGTGGCAGCTGATCCGACGGCCCGCCTGCGCGACCTGGATCTGCTCGCGTCTGAAGAGCGAATGCTGTTGCGCCAGTGGGCCGATGGCGGTACCTGCGCTGCGTCGAATACCTTGCCCGGTGTGCTCGCGCGCGCCGCGGCCGAATATCCGACGCGACCCGCGGTCGTGGACGCGGTACGAGAGTGGACGTACCGGGATCTCGACGAGTGGTCGAACCGGTGCGCGCGGTTGCTGATCGACTACGGCACCGGTCCGGAAACCGTTGTGGCCATAGCCATCCCGCGATCCGCGGACTGGATGCGGGCGGTGTGGGCGGTGGTGCGAACGGGTGCCGCCTTCGTCTCGCTCGACCCGGCACAGCCGCGAGAGCGCAATCGCGGCATCCTTGCTGACTGTGCGGCGGTGGTGGTGCTCACGAGTGGGGAAAGTGCCACGGTGACAACCGGGGAGTGGGAAGTGCCCGGGACCGCCGTGCTCGACCTCGACCGGCTGGATCTGTCGGCACAACCTGCCACCCCGATTCGTGACGAGGATCGGCTCGCCGTGGTGCGGCTGGACAACACCGCCTACATCGTCTACACCTCGGGTTCGACAGGCACTCCGAAAGGCGTTGCGGTCACCCACGCGGGGTTGTCCGCGATCGTGGCGGCGACGCATCGAGATCATCGGATGACGCCCGACTCCCGGGTATTGGCCGTCGCCGCGCGCACTTTCGACGCGGCGATCTTCGAGCTGCTGCTCGCGGTACCGGTCGGCGCTGCGTTGGTCATCGCTCCCGACGACGTCGTCGCGGGGCCACCGCTGGCGGCATTGCTGCGCGCGCAACGCATCACCCACTGCTTCCTGTCGCCGATGGTCGCGCTCTCGATCGAGGCGGCCGGGCTGGACGATCTTCGTGTCCTGTTGACCGGGGCCGAAGCCTGTCCACCCGCGCTGGTGCAACGCTGGTCGCGCACCGATGCCGCGGGCATCCGCAGCGTGCACAACCTGTACGGACCCAGTGAGGCCACGGTGTGGGTCTCCGGCACGGAATTGACTGCCGGTGATCAGGTTTCGGTGGGCGGACCGATTCCGGGTTTCCGGGTGGCGGTTCTCGACGCCTGGCTGAACCTGGTGCCGCCGGGCGTGGTCGGCGAGCTGTACGTCGCCGGGCCCGGCGTCGCCCGCGGATATCTCGACCGGGCCGGCGCGACGTCTGCGGCGTTCGTGGCGGATCCGTTCGGCCCGACCGGATCGCGGATGTACCGCACCGGAGATCTGGTGCGGTGGTTGCCGAATGGCGCCGACGACGGGGCCTTGATCGTCGTCGGTCGGGCCGATAATCAGATCAAGCTGCGCGGCCAGCGCCTGGAACTCGGCGAAATCGAAACCGTGCTGGCTGGATTCGATGAAGTCGAACGTGCCGTGGTCACCCAGAGTGAGCACGGTGGAACCGTGCGGTTGGCCGCCTACGTCACCCCGCGACAGGGCATCGGCCTGATCCGGCCGCTTTGCGCGCGGCCGCGGCGCACAAACTCCCGTCCTACCATGGTCCCCGACGTCGTCACCGTGCTGGCCGAACTGCCGCTGACCACGAGCGGAAAGGTCGATCGGCGCGCATTGCCGGAACCGCAGTGGGCCACCACGACTTACCGGGCNCCCGCGACCGCT
>NZ_BAFT02000001.1 GCF_000308475.2 Nocardia brasiliensis NBRC 14402
TGGTTCGAGTCGGTCGGATCGGTCGCCGACCGCGCGCCGCCGGACTGCGCGGGCAGCGCGCTGCCGAGCCAGTCGGTGAAGTTGTCGAGCTGGTCGCCGACCTGGCCGACGCCGACGTCCACTTTCATCTCGGAGTTGAAGTAGATGCCGTTCGGGCCGACGCCGAAATCGACCTGCCACGAGGTGCCGACGAAGACGCCGAGGTTGTCACCGCCGACGCCGTCGAACGGACCGTCGCCCGTCGGCGTTCCGGCCGAGGGGGTGCCCGCGATCGGGTGCGCGCCGGGCAGATCGAACGAGCCCGGCGCGACGAAGCCGTTGGCGCCGGGCAGGCCGAAGCCGTGGCCCGCCTGACCGAGCCCGTGGCCGGGCAGGCCGAAGCCTTGGCCGCCGGGCAGATCGAGATCGTGGTTCGGGGCGTTGCCGGGCGTGCCCGGAAGTTGCAGTCCGCCGGACTGGGCCGTGTCCGTGCCGGGGATGCCGCCGAGACCGGGCACACCGTCGGAGGAGGCCGCGTTGCTCGGCAGGCTCGGCAGGCCGAAGCCGTGGCCGGAATCGGTGCCGGGCAGGCCGGGCAGCCCGGCGTCGGTGCCGTTGTAGTCGCCGTGCAGCGTCGGCAGCGGGAAGTTCGCGCCGCCCGCGGTGCCGGGCAGGTCGAAACCGGAATTACCGTGCGAGACCGGCAGATTCGGCGAATGCTGCGGGTTCAGCGGCGCGGGTTCGATGACCGGGTCCGGAAACGTGATGACCGGCGAGGGGGCACCGGAGTCCGGGTCGCTGTTGTGCGCCCAGCCGGTGTTCATGCTGTCCAGGCGGGAACCGGGCGCGGCGGGCACGCCGCCGCCGTTCGCCGCGATCAGTGCGCCGCCGGTGACGTAGGCGCCCGCGCGGGCAACGCGCGCGACGCCGGTGGCTACTCGATAGGCGGTGTCACCCGTGCGCTCGGCTCCCTCGGTGGCATCGTCATCGAAGGGCAGGTCACGCGTCATGAAAGCTCCATCTCGGGTTCCAACAGCCATCCTCACGCGTCCGGCCGGACCGAGTGAAGATCACCTAACACTATTTCGGGAAAACCCGACTGTCACATTACCCAGGACTGTAGAGAGTCCAGCGGTGGCGAGCAACACAACCTTGCCATCCCCAAAAGCGGAACGAAAGCCCTATTTCTAGTGGGTCGAGCAGACCGTACGCCGCTTTCAAAACCGGCGATGACCAGGACTGATTCTGCCCGTTCGAACTCGGCGCACCAGCGATTCCGGCAGACCTAAGAGTTCTCTAACAGTTACTCAACGACTCGTGAAGATCCCGTACCTAACGTCGAACTCGTCGAGCCACCCGGTCGACAGGATCGAGCTGAAGGAGACCCCCTCATGACCTCACTCATCGGACGCCGCGTCGCCGCCGTGCTGGGCGGAACAGCGCTCACCGCCGCCGTGGTCGCGGGCATGGCGGGTGCCGCCTCGGCGCAGCCCGTGCGGCCCGCCGTCCCCGCGCCCGCTCCCGGCGTCCCGAGCGAGCCGGTCGGCCCCGGTCAGGTCGTGGTGTGCCCGTCGATCGACGATCCGGACGGACAGGTCGTGATCACCACGAACGAGGGCGAGGACGGCCCCTGGGTGACCATCGAACGTCAGGGCCCGGTCGAAGCGGTGCCCGCCACCCCGATCGACCCGCTCGTACCCGGGACGCCGCCGCTGGCCACCGCACCGCTCGCGCCGGGGACGCCCCCGCTGGCCACCGCACCGCTCGAGGAAGGCTGCGTCGCCGCCAGCGTGCGCTGACCTGCGGGACTACTGTTGATCCATGACCGGACACCGGATCTTGGTCGTGGACGACGAGGTTCGTGTCCTCGCGTCGCTGCGACGCGGGCTGGAACTTTCCGACTTCGAGGTGCTCACCGCGAGCGACGGCGCCGAGGCGCTGACCATGTGCCGCACCCAGACGCCCGACGCCATGGTGTTGGACGTGAACATGCCGACACTCGACGGTGAAGGCGTGGTCACAGCGTTGCGCGCGATGGGCAACGACATCCCGATCTGCGTGCTCAGCGCGCGCAGCGCCGTGACCGACCGGATCGCCTGCCTGGAACGCGGCGCCGACGACTACCTCACCAAACCTTTCGACCTCGGCGAACTCGTCGCCCGGCTGCGCGCGCTGCTGCGCCGCCGGGTCGGCGCCGCCGAGCCTGCCGGCGCGCCGGTGCGGGTCGGCCAGGTGCAGATCGACCTGGCCGGGCATCGCGTGCTGGCCGCGGGCAAGCCCGTCGACCTGACCAAACGAGAATTCGAGGTACTCGCGTTGCTCGCCGACCATCCGGGGATCGTGCTCGGCCGCGAGCAGATCCTTTCCGCGGTATGGGGTTACGACTTCCCGACCGACACCAACGTGGTCGACGTCTTCGTCTCGTATCTGCGCCGCAAACTCGAGGCGCCCGGCGCGGCACGGGTGGTGCACACGGTGCGCGGGGTCGGATTCGTCCTGCGGGAGCAACCGTGAAACGGTCACCGTCACTGCGTACCCGGGTGGCGGTGGTGTCCGGCGTGGTCGCCGCGCTCGTCGCGCTCACCCTCACCATCACCTTCGCCGCGCTGCTCAACGCGTCCGGCG
The DNA here is from genome assembly GCF_000308475.2 of Nocardia brasiliensis NBRC 14402. Classification (GTDB taxonomy): domain Bacteria; phylum Actinomycetota; class Actinomycetes; order Mycobacteriales; family Mycobacteriaceae; genus Nocardia; species Nocardia brasiliensis. The sequence continues at coordinate 2,605 of NZ_BAFT02000001.1, forward strand.
AGCGGCAGTTGGACGAGACCGTCTCCTCGATGGCGGTCCGGGTCGCGCCCCCGTTGAACGGTGTTCCGGCGGAAACACTCCCGGCGCCGGGGCCGCCCGGACCGGCCGTACCGCCGCCGCCTGCCGCGCCGGAACGCGCGGGCCCTTCGACGTATGCGACCGTAGCGCCGCACGCGGCCGACATCCCGGACGAGGCCACCACCATCCGGCGCGACGACCTGCCCTCGGACGTGGCGATCACCCGCGTCGACGGACTGCCCGGCGTGCTCGTCTCGCTGGACCCGAACCGCGACGTCGTCGCCTCCGCCATTCACCGCAGCCAGCTGATCGGCCTCGGCATCGGTGTGGCGGGAGCGCTCATCGCGGCCGTACTCGGTTGGCTCCTGGCCGGTTACGCCGCGCGCCCGCTGCGCAGCCTCGCCACCGCCACCCATGGCATCGACACGCTCGAGGAGTTGCCGCCGCTGTCCGGCCGGGGCGCGCGGGAATCCGAGGAACTCTCCGACGCCATCACCCGCATGCTGACCAGGCTGGAAGCGGCACACCACGCCACCAATCGCGCGCTGACCAGTGCGCGCGACTTCGCCGCCGTCTGCGCGCACGAACTACGCACCCCGCTGACCGCGCTGCGCACCGACCTACAGGTGTTGGCCACCAAGGAGATTCCCGCCGAACAGCGCGGCGCGATCCTGTCCGAGGTGCTCTTCGCCGAACAGCAGATCGAGAACACGCTCACCGACCTGGAGCGGCTCGCGGTCGGCGAACTAACCGAGCCCGACGTGTTCGAATCCTTCGACCTGTGCGAAACCCTGGACCGCGCGACCCAAGACGCGCAACGCCGCTACCCGGACGCCGCCATCACCCTCACCGAATGCGAGCCCGTCACGGTGACCGGCCTGCCCGGCGGCGTCCTGCTCATCGTCACCAACGCCGTCGCGAACGCCGTACAGCACGGCCACGCCGACACCATCGCCATCTCCGTGGCCCCCCACGCCGACGAAGTGGACATCCTGATCGACGACAACGGTTCCGGCATCCCGGAAACCGTCTGCCCCAACGCCTTCGACCGCTTCGTCAAAGGCCCCGGCTCCCCCGGCTCCGGCCTGGGCCTGGCCCTCGTCCGCCAACAAGCCGAACTCCACTCCGGCACAGCCGAACTCACCAAGAGCCCCCTAGGCGGCACCCGCCTGCGGGTGCGGCTGAAAACCTAGCTTCCTACTTCTGGCCCTTCGGCTTGTCGGAGGCGGCGTCGGAGGAGAGGGCGGCCACGAAGGCTTCCTGGGGGACGTCGACGCGGCCGATCGTCTTCATCCGCTTCTTGCCTTCCTTCTGCTTCTCCAGCAGTTTGCGCTTGCGGCTGATGTCGCCGCCGTAGCACTTGGCGAGCACGTCCTTGCGGATGGCGCGAATGTTCTCGCGGGCAATGATCTTCGAGCCGATGGCCGCCTGGATGGGCACCTCGAACTGCTGGCGCGGGATGAGCTCGCGCAGCTTGGTGGTCATCTTGTTGCCGTAGGCCTGCGCGGCGTCCTTGTGCACAATCGCGCTGAACGCGTCGACGGCCTCGCCTTGCAGCAGGATGTCCACCTTCACCAGCGACGACTCCTGCACGCCCGACTCCTCGTAGTCGAGGCTGGCGTAGCCGCGGGTGCGCGACTTCAGCGAGTCGAAGAAGTCGAAGATGATCTCCGCCATCGGCATGGTGTAGCGCAGCTCGACCCGGGTCTCGGACAGGTAGTCCATGCCGCCGAGTTCACCGCGACGCCCCTGGCACAGCTCCATGATCGAGCCGATGAATTCGCTGGGCGAGATGACCGTGCACTTCACTACGGGCTCGAATACGTGCCGGACCTTGCCCTCCGGCCAGTAGGACGGGTTGGTGACGACGTGCTCGCTGCCGTCCTCCATCTCCACCGTGTAGACCACGTTGGGCGCGGTCGAGATCAGGTCCAGGTCGAATTCGCGTTGCAGGCGTTCGCGGGTGATCTCCATGTGCAGCAGGCCGAGGAAGCCGCAGCGGAAACCGAACCCGAGCGCCACCGAAGTTTCCGGCTCGTAGGTGAGCGCGGCGTCGTTGAGCTGCAGCTTGTCCAGCGCGTCGCGCAGGTCGGGGTAGTCCGAACCGTCGACCGGGTACAGGCCGGAGTACACCATCGGGCGCGGCTCGCGGTAGCCGGTGAGCGGTTCGGTGGCGCCGTTGCGCGCGGCCGTCACCGTGTCGCCGACCTTCGACTGGCGCACGTCCTTCACGCCGGTGATCAGGTAGCCGACCTCGCCGACGCCGAGCCCCTGGGTCGCCTTGGGTTCCGGCGAGACGATGCCGACCTCGAGCAGCTCGTGCTGCGCGCCGGTGGACATCATCTTGATCTTCTCGCGCGGAATGATCTTGCCGTCCACCACGCGGACGTAGGTGACCACGCCGCGGTAGGTGTCGTAGACCGAGTCGAAGATCATCGCGCGGGCCGGCGCGTCCGGGTCGCCGACCGGCGCGGGCACCTGCTTGATGACCTCGTTCAACAGCTCGGGCACGCCGACACCGGTCTTGCCGGAGACGCGCAGCACGTCGTCGGGCTCGCAGCCGATGATGTGCGCGATCTCGCTCGCGTAGCGGTCCGGGTCGGCGGCGGGCAGGTCGATCTTGTTGAGCACCGGGATGATCGTCAGATCCTTGTCCAGTGCCAGGTAGAGGTTGGCGAGCGTCTGCGCCTCGATGCCCTGGGCCGCGTCGACGAGCAGCACCGCGCCCTCACACGCCTCCAGCGCACGCGACACCTCGTAGGTGAAGTCGACGTGACCGGGCGTGTCGATCAGGTGCAGCACGTAGTCGGTGCCGTCGACCTGCCACGGCAGCCGCACGTTCTGCGCCTTGATGGTGATGCCGCGCTCGCGCTCGATATCCATCCGGTCCAGATATTGGGCGCGCATCTGCCGGTCCTCGACCACTCCGGTCAGTTGCAGCATCCGATCGGCCAGCGTCGACTTGCCGTGATCGATGTGCGCGATGATGCAGAAGTTCCGGATCCGAGTCGGATCGGTGAACGTCGTATCGGCAAAGCTAGGCACGGGGCTCCTGGTCACAAGGGGGATTCGGCGTTGTCCATGATCCCATGCGGCTATGCAGCCATCGCTCCCAGGTCCGACGCCATCCCATTCTCATCCCATCGCTGCGCAGTAATGTCCTGGAGCGCTTCGTCCATGTCATCTCGCAGCGCATCATCCTGGCCGGGCCACAGGTGCGGTGGCCGTGGGGCCTTTCAGACCCTCTTCGTAGTCGTCTTTGTCGAGCTTGAACTTGCTGGCAGCGTTCTCGAGGATCAAGCCGTCATCAACGGCGATTTGCAACAGAGTCGTCAGGTGCTGGAGATACAACGAGGTCGTCGAGAGCTGGATCGGTTTTCTCTCACACCAGGGACACCCAGTGAGTAACAGGTCTGTCCAATCACAGATATCGCTGCACTGGACCTGCGCAAGGCTTAACTTGTGCGAGCGGTCCCAGGTTATTGATGAACTGCTGCCGAGCCTTGAATGTTCCTTCCGTGCGAGCGCGATCCCGCCATTTCTCGGCATACTCTTCGGTGTTCCGCCTTCCGAGGTCAGGTCGATGTATTCGCCATATCGGAGCTTGCCTTCGATTTTACTCTCGAAATACTCGGCCGGATCAGGGATATCATAGCGACCGCGCTTGTCGAAGGTTTTCGAATTGAGACACCGTTGCAATGCTCCCAACGAACGATGTACCTCTTGACCTTCTTTTTGGGCCACCCCTGGTCCCATTAGGATTTCACGAACTTGGATGCTTGCCATTCCTACCCCCTCCGGCTTGCCATAGGCATTCATAGTCGCCCGGATTCGAGGAGCTCCGTGAACCATTGCCGACAAACCGAACGGTCGTCTATGCCGAACTATTAACTCATAGATAGCTGTATCTGGATCTCGCACAAGGGGATTCCGGTCTCTAGAGTGGCGCGAGCTCGCTACGCAGCTCTGCGGGTTCGTTCCGCCGTTAGGCGAGCGTGCTCCCACGCGTCGATATCGCTCGATCGGTACCGCCGATACCGACCAACCTTGATGTAGCGTAGCCCGTTTCCGGTGGAAGCCCAGACCGCAATTGTCTTTACCGGGACCTGAAAGCGCCGCGCCACGTCTTCAGTTGTGAGCCAGGCCTCTGAGGAACATGCACGGGCCTTGATCGAGGGGGCGGGTGCGAGACGCCTCGACCTGAGCGTCGAACTCGGCGGCAACAATCGATACCCGGAGGGCTTGGAAAGCTTTGTCACACCGAGGGATTCGACGAGTTTCTCCCTCCGGCGGGGGGACACCCCGAGCAGGTAACAGGTCGCCACTACGGTGGCGAGCGCGCGTTCGGCGCGTTTGCGCCGTTCGAGCAGCCAATCCGGGGAGTAGGAGCCCGAGCGCAGCTTGGGGATCGCCACGTCGATCGTGCCGATGCAGGTATCGAAATTGCGGTGGCGGTGGCCGTTTCGGGAATTGACCCGCTTCTCGGAGCGTCCGCCGCAGCGGCCCCGCACCGACGTAGTCAGGGTGCGGGCCGCAGCGACGTCGCGGGCCAGCCTCAGTCCGATTCGACAACTGTCTCGAGATTGATGGAACCGATCTTCGACTTGCGGCGTCCAACCAAGTAACACAACAGATCTCGGACTTCAGGAGGCCAGGTGGGAACACTCACAGGCGACATCACGGTGCTGCCACCGGCCGCGGTCACCCTCACCGGCATTCGCCGGAGTCTGCGGCAGTGACGCGTTCGCTTTCCCCGGGAGACTGCGTGTTTCAATAAGTCCCGGTGACCACTGAGGTCCCCAAAGTCACTGAGTTCCCAGCCACCGTCGACGCCCAGAAGCCCACCACAGGCGCAGAGCTTGCAAGTGCCGGCCCCCTGCCGACCGGTGCCCCAACATTTGAGATATCACCCCAACCGCTAACCCTCCTCCGCAACAGAACAGCCGATGCAATCTTCCTTGGTCGAGCTACCGCCAGTTCTTCCACTTTCAGCGAGAAAGCGAGCGGGCCTCGAACATCCTGCCGACTGTCGGTGCTGCCAGTGAGAGCAGCCAGCAGGAGCCACAGCCATGAATTCCGTTGCCAGACTGGAACAGATCGCCGACCAGCAGACCTCCGCAACCAAGCGCATCCGCGACCAGTTCGTGCGCATCGGCCAGAGCGCACTAAAGGCGTCTCGTGATCTTGCCGCGCAGGAATGGCGGCGACAACGAGACCGTGCCGGTCGGCAGGCAGCGGCGAGAAAGTCTGTGCCCACCCCGAATCCGGCTGATCTCATGAATCATCCAGAACTCCTCGCATGGAGCTTCAGTGCGGCGTGGCCGTCAAGTCCTGCGCCCAAGGGGCTTTGGCTTCCGTAGCCGTCGACGTTCTCAGGGACGTCGCTACCGGTGGAGACCAACCTCAATACGTCGTTGACGCCGTAGTCGGCTGCTTCAGCGGCGCTGGGGTGGGGATGGTTTGGAGTGCATTGGCACCAGGTGTCAAGAAGAAGGCGATTGCCGCAGTCGTCGCCCTGGTAATCGGTATCTCTCCACTGGACTGAGGTAGCATCCAGTATGTGTAGGCTGCCGGGAGATAGCTCTCCCGGCCGCCTGCACCTCAAAGCGATGGGCTACAGGGGTAAATTATGCGTCCGCTTTTTATGGCTCTGATTTATGGACTAATTCTGTTCGGGTCGATTTATGTTGCCTCGAAAGGGTTTCGCGGAACTGCGACAAGCGAATCCGAAGGCTACGGAGAATACATCCCAGACCATCTGAAGACCGATCCGATCCGCAGGAAGCAGCTGAACAGAACATTCCTTTACTGGGGCGGCGGCGGCGCCCTGTTATGTCTGCCGCCATTAGGTTATCTCGCGTATATCTTGGCTGACCCATTCAGGGAGCTAAGCACCGCCGCTGTGGTTCTACTGGCGGTGTACGGAGTCCTCATTACCACCGTACCCCTCTATCCGATTGAGAAATTCAGGTCTCGAACCTGAGACCGTTGTCTCATGTCGCCGGTTTAGCTTTCATCAGTTTCCTGAAGCGGGTGAGCGTGGCGGCCGGGATGTTGAGCTGGTGGTAGCCGGTCAGCCACGGGCTCGTGCGTTCGATCACCCACCGGTTGCGGCCGAGGCGTTCACTGGATTCGATGCCCTTGCGGGCGATCCGGACGATGATGCCCCGGTCGCGCACCCATCGACGCAGCCTTGCATCATATGCGTTGTCGGCGTGCAGCTTCGCGGGCTTGCGTCGTCGCGGCCCGCGCCGCGATCGCACTGCCAGGGACCGCACGCACGAACTGCCCGCAATATTCAAAAATCAACGATGGCCCGCTGGCCATCGCCGACCTCGGCGTCGCCGCACTCCGCTCCCCATGCCCGCACTTCGACGCCTGGCTCGAAGAGCTGGATGGCCGCCTGTCGTGAGCGCTCACACATTCGATGCCCTAACGCTATAAGTGACCGGGTGGTCTCGGTTGCCGACACAGCCCTGGTCACGAGGGGCTTCATTCGACCGCGAGCAGCCGATCCGGTATTGCAAGCCCATATCGACGAATTCCAGCCGTTCGACGACGGTGCGGCACGGATGAGAAGCGCGGCGTACGCCGTTATATTGCGAAGATGGCCCGAAGTTGGAACTCCCTCGGCAAGCAGCTCGGCATCATCGCGAAGGAGCAGGGTCCCAGGATCGTCCGGCAGCAGGGACCGAAGTTGGTGGAGCGTCTGGTCGGTTCGCTGACCCAGCGTGGGACACGTCCGGTGCGGGTGCGGCCGACCGCGTCGACGCCGGTGCCGACCGCCGAACGGGCGCGGCAGATCGTGTACTCGCCGCAGCTGGACGGGCGCGCCGATCCCGGTGAGATCGTGTGGACCTGGGTGCCGTACGAGGAGGATCCGGCCAACGGGAAGGATCGCCCGGTGCTGGTGGTCGGCCGCGACCGCAGGACGCTGCTCGGCCTGATGCTGTCCTCGAAGGCGGACCGCGCCTTCGACCGCAACTGGGTCGGCATCGGCAGCGGCAGCTGGGATGCCGAAGGCCGGCCGAGCTGGGTCCGGCTGGACCGCGTGCTCGACGTCCCCGAGGACGGCATCCGCCGCGAAGGAGCCATCCTGCCGCGCAAGACCTTCGACCTGGTCGCGCATCGTCTGTGCGCCGAATACGCCTGGCACTGAACCGAAGTCGCCGGGCCCGGCCGGGCCCGGCGATCAGCGGTCAGGACAACAGGTTGCGCGAGCGGCCGAACAGCAGCCCGTAGAGCAGCGCGCCGAGCGCGCCGCCGACGAGCGGGAACACCACGAACGCCCAGACCTGACCCATGGCACCGTCCTGGTAGGGCGCGACGGCGAGGCTGCGGGCCGGGTTCACCGAGGTGTTGTCCACCGGAATCGAGATCAGGTGGATGACGGCCAGGGTCACGCCGATCGACAGGCCGGCCAGTGGCACGTCGGAGAGCTGGTCGGTAGAGGCGAGTACCACGAAGACCAGCAGCGCGGTGAGCATCACCTCGATGATGATCATCGCGGCCATGCCGTAGCCGTTCTGCAGGACCACCTCACCGAGCGGCCCGGTCTGCGCCGACGGGCTGTGCCGTCCCCACCCGTTGGCACCGAGCCCGGCCGCGGCCCGATCGTAGGACGGCAGGTTCTTCGCCAGCGCGAACAGCACGAGTCCGGCGAGGAAACCACCGATCAACTGTGCGATCCAGTAGCCGGCCGCGGTGACCGCGCCGATCCGGCCGAGCAGCAGGTGACCGAGGGTCACCGCGGGATTGACGTGACAGCCGGAGATCGGCCCGATGGCGTAGACCAGGAACAGCAGCGTGAGCCCGAAGGCGAGCGCCACACCGAGCGCGCCGACCCGGTCCCCCGCCAGCACCGCCGTTCCGACACCGCCGATCACCAGGACGAAGGTACCCAGCGCCTCCGCCCCGAACTTCTTGGATTCGGGAATCGGCCCTAGTTCGGCGACTTCCTCGACAACTTCTTGAGCCGTTGGAGACATCTGTTCCACCTTCCGCGTTCAACGAGTAGCCAGTGCCAACCGTGGTGCCGCTTCGAAAACAGAGCCGTTCAAGATCAACGGTGTTACCCGGACGCTACGCGAGACGAGTGATCTCTACAACGACCTCGAGATCCGTGGAGCCACCGCCGGAGAAGATGCCTTTCAGCGGCGGCACATCCGCGTAATCGCGGCCGACGCCGACCGAGATGTGCTGCTCGTTGATCGCGATGTTGTTGGTCGGGTCGTAGCCCCACCACATCCCGGTCCAGGCTTCGATCCAGGCGTGCGACTGTCCCTCCACCGTCACGCCGATCTCGGCGGCCGGGTCGGGGTGCAGGTAGCCGGAGACGTAGCGACTGGGAATGCCCATGCTGCGCAACAGCACCAGGGTCAGGTGGGCGTAATCCTGGCAGACCCCTTGCCGATCGGCGAACGCCTGCACCGCGGACGTGTGCACGGACGTGGTGCCCGCGAGGTAGGTCATCTCTCGATGCACCCATTCCGCCGCGCGCACAACGGCTTTCGCGGGCGGCAGCCCCTTGGCCAACTGGCGGGCGATGCCTGCCAGCTTGCGGTCGCCCGGCACGAACACGGTGGGTGCGAGCATTTCGTCGAAGCGGTCGGCGATGTGCCCGGCGCGCAGCTCGTCCCAGTCCAGCTCCTCGGCCGGTCCGGCGAACGGCTCGGTCTCCACCACCGAGGAGCCGGTGACCTCCAATTCGGTGTGCGGAGCGTGCAGGTCGAACGCGGTGACCGCGCTGCCCCAGTAGTCGGTGTAGCGATAGGAGCGGGTGGAGGGCACGGTTTCCACCCGGTTGAGGATCACGTTCTGCCTGCTGTCGGCGCGCGGCGTCAGCCTGGCTTCGTTGAACGAGCGCGTCACGGGCGCGTCGTAGACGTAACCGGTGGTGTGCACCACCCGAATTCGCCAGCTCATAGCTCCCCCTCGACCTGCATATTGTCGTCTCGACTGCTACGCAGATCGGTCCACGCCACCCACGGGGCCGCATGGAAGTACTGCAATGCGATCGCTTCACTCACTTCCCGGCAGGTCTTCTGCAGCGACAGCAACCGGTTCTGCAAATCCTCCAAAAGCACACCGGGCGGCAGGAATTCGAGCTCGCTGCGCGCCCGGCCGAGTAGTCGCTGGGCTTCGTGCCGGGCGCCGACGCGGCTGCTCGGCCGCTGGTCCAGTTCTGCGAGGCAGGCTTCGGCCACCCGCACCGAATGGAACACCGAACGCGGGAAAAGCCGGTCCAGCAGGATGAATTCGGCCACGAGGTTGGCGTCCAGCGCACCGCGGTGCGTGCGCAGGTAGGTGTCGTGCGCGCCCGCCGAACGCAGGACGGTCACCCACGCGGGTGAGGAGGTGCGGTCGCCCGCGCGGGAAAGCAGCAGCCGCACAGTCATGTCCACCCGCTCGATGGAGCGGCCGAGCAGCAGGAACCGGTAGCCGTCATCGCGGCTGAGCGTGGAGTCCGACAGGCCGGCGAACATGGCGGCGCGGTCCTGCACGTAGTGGAAGAACTCGTGCGGCCCGAGACTGCGCGCCGCCTTCTCCGCGACGGCCAGCCCGATATAGGTGGCGTTCAGGCACTCCCACATCTCGCTGGAGGTGACTTCCCTTGCGCCCCTGGCATTCTCGCGGGCGTTGACAATCGAGTCGATGATCGAGCCGCCGTCGTGGCTGAACGCGACCAGGTCGGTGACCGACCAGACATCCAGGGTGCCGTCCGGCGGCTCGATGCCGAGCACCCGCAGCAGCACCCGTGACGTGCGGTCCGGGTCGACGGTCGCGTCTTCGAGCAACTGGTGTACCGCGACGTCGAGGATGCGCGCGGTGTCGTCGGCGCGCTCGACGTAACGTCCGATCCAGTACAGGGATTCCGCGTTGCGTGCCAGCATCAGGGGCTCACCGTCCGGTGCCGCTGCCCCTGCCGCGATTGCCGCTGTTCCTGTTGTTGTTGCTGCTGTTGCTGATTCGCCTGCGCGGCGGTCAGGTCGCGGCCCACTTCGCGCGAATCCGATTGCGGCGGATCGCTGACCAGTTCCGCGCCCGCGAGTTCCCGATCGGCCAGGGAGTCCCGCCCGGACAGCACCCAGGTGTCCTTGCTGCCGCCGCCCTGGCTCGAATTGACCACCAGCGAGCCATCGGGCAGCGCCACCCGGGTGAGCCCGCCGGGCAATACCCACACCTCGTCGCCGTCGTTGACCGCGAAGGGACGCAGATCCACGTGCCGCGGCACCAGCTCGTTGCCGATCTTGGTCGGCACGGTGGACAACTGCACCACCGGCTGCGCCACCCAGCCGCGCGGGTCCGCCTTGATCCGTCGGCGCGAGGCCTCCAGTTCCCGCTGAGTGGCGTCGGGCCCGATCACGATGCCGTAGCCGCCCGAGCCCTCGACCGGCTTGACCACCAGCTCCGCGATCCGGTCGAGCACCTCGTCGCGCTCGTCGTCGAGCCAGCAGCGGTAGGTGTCGACGTTGGGCAGCACCGGTTTCTCGTTGAGGTAGTACTCGATGATCGTCGGCACGTAGGCGTAGATCAGTTTGTCGTCGCCGACCCCGTTGCCCACCGCACTGGAGATGACGACATTGCCCGCCCGCGCGGCGTTGAGCAGTCCCGCGACGCCGAGCACCGAATCCGGCCGGAAGTGCATCGGATCGAGAAAGGTGTCGTCGATCCGCCGGTAGATCACGTCGACCTGCCGCTCCCCGGCCGTGGTGCGCATGTAGACGACGTTGTCGCGGCAGAACAGGTCGCGGCCCTCGACCAGTTCCACGCCCATCTGCCGGGCCAGCAGCGAGTGCTCGAAGTACGCCGAGTTGTAGACCCCGGGAGTCAGCACGACCACCGTCGGATCGGCTTCGTTCGGTGCGGCCGAGGCACGCAGCGCCGCCAGCAGATGCCCGGGATAGTCGCCGACCGCGCGCACCCGATGCGAGGAGAACAGATCCGGAAAGACCCGCGCCATGGTGCGCCGGTTCTCCATGACGTACGAAACCCCGGACGGCGAACGCAGATTGTCTTCCAGCACCCGGAAATCGCCGCGCTCGTCACGGATGAGGTCGATGCCCGCCACGTGGATGCGCACCCCGTTCGGCGGGATCAGGCCGGCCGCTTCGCGATGGAAGTGCTGGCACGAGGTGACGAGTCGTTTCGGGATCACCTCGTCGCGCAGGATGTTCTGTTCGCCGTAGACGTCGGCGAGAAACAGTTCGAGGGCGACGACCCGCTGTTTGATGCCGCGCTCGAGCTTCGCCCACTCCGCCGCCGCGATCACGCGCGGCACCAGATCCAGCGGGAACGGCCGTTCCTGGCCGGACAGCGAGAAGGTGATGCCCTGGTCGATGAAGGCCCGGTCCAGGGCGGCCGAGCGGGCCGCCAGATCGGACACATCGATCGGGTCGAGGGCGGCGAACAGCCCTCGATAGGGCTGGCGGACGCGACCGGAGCCGTCGAACATCTCGTCGAACGCGGCGGCGTACCGGCCGGGGCGATAACCCTCGAATAACCCGGCGGAGGCGACCTTGCCGTTTCCGGCAGCCCGCCCGTTCGTACCGACCGGTTCGGACGCGGCGAGTCGCGCCGAACGTGGCGGAGAGGCGGGAGTCATGCAAAAATCGTGCTACACGCAGCGGCAATGCTGTGTGAGACACAGGTAAATTTCTTGCATCACTCGTGACCTTCCGGTCATTCGGCACCTTTCCACATGCGACCGGTCGGTACGTTTCACCGGGGCGACCGGTGCCGATTTCGTGCGCCGGACGGCGGCTGGTACCCTCGACCTTCGGCGTTGCGTTACCCGTTTACCCAGGGTGCGACGCACGCGTAGGAACTTTCCCAGCACATCACTCAGCGACAGGAACACGAGGAAACAGGCGTGGCCAACATCAAGTCCCAGTTGAAGCGGATCCGTACCAACGAGGAAGCGCGCAAGCGCAACCAGTCGGTCAAGTCGGCGCTGCGCACCGCGATCCGCAGCTTCCGGGAGGCCGCTGCGGCCGGCGACAAAGAAAAGGCCGCCGCGCAGCTCCAGTTCGCGAGCCGCAAGCTCGACAAGGCCGCCTCGAAGGGCGTCATCCACGCCAACCAGGCCGCCAACAAGAAGTCGGCGCTCGCGCTCGCGCTGAACAAGCTCTGATCCACCGGTACCGATTCGGGTACCGCACATACTGACGCAGCCGCCGTGGCCTGGATGACCACGGCGGTTTTTGTCGTGCCCGCGGCAGGGCCGGTCGCGCGAACTGTTCATCTGCGGGGATTTCGGATCGGCCCACAGCTTGTCAGTGGTTCCAGCTACCATTCGGCGCATGGTTACCGTGTACGCCAATCAGACCGTGGTCCGTGCCGAGGATCTGCCGGATGTGATCCGGGCAGCCGAGGTGCTCGGCTTCGGGGTGAAGATCGAGAACGTGATGGTGCCCATCGACGATGAGGGCAACTACTCGCTGGAGTGGGTCGTCACCAGGGACGAGGAAGTACCGGCCTACGAGGAGTGGGACGGCCGCTACGACGACGAGGTGGACGAGGGCGAGGAGCTAGTGCTCAGCTCGGTCGAATGACCCCGGTGCCGGTGCTGGATCGGCCGCCAGCCGATCCAGCGCCGCCTGGGAATCCTCGTCCGCCGCGCGATAGATGACGATGCGCTGGTCCGGATCCTGTACCGGCATCAACACCTCGAAATTGACCACCAACCGACCGACGATCGGGTGCCGCAGCGGTTTGGCGCCGCGGCCCTGCACCCGGACGTCGTGCCTGGCCCACGCGGCCTCGAACTCACTACTGTGCGCGATGAACTCCCCGATCAGGTCGCCGAGCGCCTGGTCGTCGGGATGGGCCGCCCAGGCCGCCCGCAGATCCGCGATCCCCTCCCGGATGATCCGCTCCCGCTCCACGTAGAAGTCCCGCATGCTCGGCTCCATCAGGCACAGCCACATGGTGTTGCGATGCCGGGCGGGCAACGTGTCGAAGTCGATGATCAGCCGCGCCATCTCCGGATTCCAGGCCAGGATGTCGTAGCGATGGTTGATCAGCATCGCGGGCAGCGGCGACAGATCCGCCACCAGCATGGCCAGCGCCGGTGCGGGCACCATGCTCGGCTTGCCCGCGTTCGGCTGCCGCTGCTGCGCCAGATCGAACAGGTAGGCGCGCTCGTCGGCGTTCAGCCGCAGCGCCTGCGCGAGGGCCTCCAGCACCTCCGGCGAGGGACGCAGGCCACGGGCCTGCTCCAGCCGGACGATGTAGTCGGTGCTCACCCCCGCCAGCTCCGCGACCTCCTCCCGGCGCAGCCCGGGCGTGCGCCGGGCCTGCTTGCGCTGCGGCAGGCCGAGGTCGCCCGGGGCGAGTCGCTCACGCCGGTCCCGCAGGAAGGCGGCCAGCTCATGGGTTCGATCCGCGTTCACCGTTCCAGTCATCGTCCTTGATAGTACGGCTGAGTAGGACTGGCCTTCCCAGGAAAAACCTTCCCTTACCGTTGCCGTTGCACCGTTCCAGACTGGCTTTCATCAGTACGGAAGCACCGACAAAAGGAGCTGGCCATGTCCGGAGCACTCACCCTCGATACCTATCGGCTGCTCGGCCGTTCGGGCCTCCGGGTGTCTCCGCTGTCGCTGGGCACGATGACCTTCGGCGCCGATTGGGGTTGGGGCGCCGACCAGGACGAGGCACGCAAGATCTTCGACACCTATGTCGACCGCGGGGGAAACTTCATCGATACCGCGAGCATGTACACCAACGGCACCTCCGAGCAACTTCTCGGCGAATTCACCGCGAACAACCGTGAAAGCCTGGTGCTGGCAACGAAATACACCATGCTGCGGCGGCCGGGCGACCCCAATTCCGGAGGGAACCATCGCAAGAGCATGTTCGCCTCGGTCGAAGCGAGCCTGCGCAAGCTGAACACCGACTACATCGATCTGCTCTACTTGCACGCCTGGGATTTCCACACGCCGGTCGACGAAATCCTGCGCGGCATGGACGATCTCGTGCGCGCGGGCAAGGTGCTCTACGTCGGCATCTCGGATGCGCCCGCCTGGCAGGTGGCACGCATGCAGACGATCGCCGACCTGCGCGGCTGGTCGCCGCTCATCGCCCTGCAGATCGAATACAACCTGGCCGAGCGGACCGTCGAACGCGATCTGATCCCGATGGCGCGGGAGCTGGGGCTCGGCGTGATCCCCTGGTCGCCGCTCGCCAGCGGCGTGCTCACCGGTAAGTACAGCCGCGACGACCTCGCGCACAACGCCGAAAGCTCACCGGAGGGCAGCCGCAAAAACGTTGCGGCCGCGCAGGGTTCGCTCACCGAACGGACACTCGACATCGCCGACGTGGTCAAGGACGTGGCCGGTGAGCTCGGCAGGTCGCCCGCGCAGGTCGCCTTGGCGTGGACGCTGCGCAACCCGGGCGTGACCGCGCCGATCATCGGCGCGCGGACCGCCGCCCAACTGCAGGACAACCTCGGCGCGCTCGACGTCGAATTCGAGGCCGGACAGCTGGCCCGCCTGGAGCAGGTCAGTGCGATCGAACTCGGCTTCCCGCACGACATGCTGGCCCGGCCGATGACTCGGAATGTGGTGTCCGGCGATCTGAAAATTCAGGCCCGCATCTGAGCAGAGCTGTTGGGACGCGGCTCAGTTCACGCACGGGATGGTGTCACCGGCGATCGCGGCCTGCACCGGCTTTCCGACATCCGGTGCGGGATCGGCGGTCTCGGCGGCAGTCGCGCTCTCGAGCGGGGGTGCCGATTTGAACAGAGCAGTAGCGGGGTCCGGTTCGCCGAAGGCGGTCCGGACCTCGCGGCGGATGGCGGCCGGGTCGACGATGTTGACGTCCTGGCCGTTGATGGAGTCGTAGCGCAGGACGGGGAGGGTGCGGAACTCGACGGCCGGGCTGCCCGCGGTGCCGAGGGTGCGCAGGAAGTCGGTGACGTTCCAGCCGTCGGACAGGACGATGTCGCGATGCGCGACGTCCATCAGCGCGTTCAGTTTGCGCACGTCGGTGAACGTGCCCGAGCGGCGCAGATCGAGCGCCACCGAGGTGAGGAACGCCTGCTGGCGGTGGGTGCGGTCGAGATCACCGTTCTCCAGACCGTGCCGCTGACGCACGAAGGCGAGCGACTGCGCCGGATCGAGCCGCTGATGCCCAGCCGGGAAATCCGCCCCTGAATACTCGAGGTCCCGCACCGGTTGATTCAGGCACACCTCGACGCCGTCGAGGGTTTCGGCGAGATCGTAGAAGCCGGCGAGGGTCACCTCGGCGAACCGATCGATCGGCACGCCGGTCAGGTCGCGCACCGCCTGCACGATCGACGCCCGGCCCGCCTCCCGGCCCGCCTGCTCCAAGGTCTTCTGATCGGTCCTCCCTTGGTTGATCAATTCGTCCTGTACCGCGGCCTTCTTCAAGCCGTACGCTTCCTTGATCTTGGCCTTGGTGTAGCCCGGAATGCCGGACACCGAGACGTAGTCGTCGCGCGGAATCGAGACCGCCACAATCTTTTTCAGGTCCGCCGGGATATGCACCAGGATCAGCGTGTTGGCGTTGTAGCCGCCTTCTCCACCGTCGCCCGCGTGCAGTCGATCGAGGATCTCCTTCGGCAAGTCGTTGCCATCTTGGTCTTTCCGGGTATCCAAGCCGATCAGCAGAACATTCATGTCCCCGGCGAGCGAATGCGGCGCGTCCACGCCCAGCGCCGCCGATCGGGTGAATCCTCGATCGAACCTGGCTTCCGTCGCCCACCCGACCGCGGTCCCCGCAAGCATCGCCGTCGACAACCCACCGATGACGACCTTCACCACGATCCGCCCGACCCGGCGAGCCGGTCGCTCATGCGCATTCCGAATCGACCGTCGAGAGTGCCGTGCACGAGCCCGCCGGGATTCGTCGACCGGAAGGACCGGTGCCGAGTGTTCATCCATAACCTTGTCAAGTCTGACACGAAATGAGTAACTAGTAATTTGCTATTTGGGTGAACGTGCTGGTCGACGCCGTGCGAGCGGGCCTCCGGCAGGGCAAATTCAGCACTTCCAGCTGTGGTGCGAAGTCGGGACAAAACGCTCGTTACGGCCCAGTTCGCCGTCACAGATGACTACGGATCGAAGCGGCGGCGCGGCGCGAACCCGGACTTGAACACGGCGTTCCGACAACCACCTGGTGTGGTGCAGCACACATTTAGCATCCAATTTTGGTATGCGCCAGGCGCTGGGGGAACCTCCAGTGTCCGCAGCCGAGCGTCTGTTTCCGGTGATCGTCCTTGACCACAGCAGCCCTCACCGGGACCGCGGACGCGGACGACTCGGTCTTTTTCACCTCCCCCAGCGGCAATATCTCCTGCGCGATCTTCGGGAAAGAGTTCAACGGCGGCGCCGGGTACGTCCGCTGCGAAATACAGAAATACGACTACATGGCGCCGGAGCGGCCGGCTCGGTGCTATTTTCCGGACGGCACGCCGACTTCGCATTACTACGGCAAAGTCTTCCATCTCAGGGCGGCCGAGGGCGCGGGTTTTCGACTGTGGCGACGGTGGCACCATCGGCTGGAGCGGTGCCGTGTTGGCGTACGGTTCCTCGGTCACCTACGACGGGTTCACCTGCACCAACGCGGTCGACGGCATCCGATGCAGTTTGGGGAACAAGTCGTTCCGGGTCTCTCAGTTCTCCTACGAGTTCAGCTGAGCGGCAGGGTATTCCAGCGCCCCCGGCTCAGTTTGCGGACTGTAGGTCGAGGATGCGGGTGAGGGCGTGCTCCAGGGCGTAGCTCGCGTCGGCGGCGCCGCCTTTGACGTCGGCGTTCAGTGTCGCGACGACCTGGAGGGCGGAGCCGATGGTGGCGGGGGTCCAGTTGCGGGCTTGCGCCTGCGCCTTTTTGACCTTCCACGGCGGCATGCCCAGCTGCTGCGCCAGTTTGAATGGATCGCCGCGGCCCGCGGAGCCGACGCGGGCGATGGTGTGCACCGAATCGGCGAGGGCGTCGGCGAGCAGCACGTGCGGCACGCCGCGATCGTTCGCCCAGCGCAACGCCTCCATCGCACCGGAACGGTCACCGGCGACGGCGAGTTCTGCCACGTCGAACCCGGAGACCTCGGCCTTGCCCGAGTAGTACTGCCGGACGGCGGCGACATCGATCTTGCCGCCGGTGTCGGCGACGAGCTGCGAACAGGCCGCCGCGAGCTCGCGCAGATCGGAGCCGATGGACTCCAACATCGCCTGCACCACGTCACCGGCGACGCGCACGCCCGCGTTGCGAAACTCGCCGCGGACGAACTCCACCCGCTCGGCGGACTTGGTCAGTTTGGCGCAATCGTGCTGGACTGCACCAGCTTTCTGCAGCGCGGGGACCAAAGCTTTCGCGCGGCCACCACCCGAGTGCAGCACGACGAGCACCACGCCGGGCGGCGGGTCGCCCGCGGCTTCGGTGATCACGGTGACGGCTTCCTTGCCCGCCTCGGCCGCCGACTCCAAGATGATGACCCGGTCCTCGGCGAACAGTGACGGACTCAGCAGCTCAGCCAGTTCCGCGGTACTCGCGTCGCCCGCCCGCATGCGGTCGACCGGCACGGCGTCGGGGTCCGGCGCGGTCTCGCGCACCTGCGCGGTGACCGCGCCGATCGCTCGTTCGACCAACAGTTCTTCATCGCCGAGCACCAGATGCAACGGTGCGGGCGCGCTCATGACTTCGCCCCGCCGGCACGCACCTTCGCCCCACCCGACGAAGCACCGTGCCTACGGTTCACTCGCTGACGCTCGTTGTGGTCGGTCACGGCAGCGATCCTACGGTGACCCACCGACAGCCTCCCCACAGGTTCGCCGTTCACCACACACCGCGCAAGACCCGGCAACTCGCATCGACCACCCGATGGGTCAGCGCCGCGTCGAGCCGATCGAATCTCTCGCCGACATGACTGCGCGGCAGCCACATCAAACGACCGGCCAGCGCGACACCGAACGGTGTTTCCACCGCGGTGCGGCCTGCTTTACAGGCCGCACCGCGCTATCGGGAGGTCATGGTTTTGGGTGGGTTGCCGCCGACGACCAGGAGGTCGCCGTGATGATCGGTGCGGAGCACGGTGGTGCCGAGGGTGTTGAGTTCGGCGAGGATGCCGTGGTGCGGGTGACCGAAGGTGTTCTCGACGCCGACGCTGATCAGGGTCAGGCGTGGATGCACCGCGTCGAGGAACTCTTTTGTGGTCGTCCGGGATCCGTGGTGCGGCAGTTTCAGGATGTCGGAGCGCAGTGCGATTCCTTGCCGAAGTAATAATTGCTGGGCTGGGGCCTCGATATCACCGGTCAGCAGGATCCGACCGGCCGCGGTGTCGGCGGCGAGGACGATCGACCGGTCGTTGGCGTCCTCCGCTTCGGCACCTGGTGTCGGCCGCGCGCCCGTCAGCTCGGGTGCGAGCACCGTCAACCGGACCCTACCGATCTCCAGCACTTGCCCGGATGCAAGCGCCAACACCGGAATTCGTTCGCGCCGTGCGATATCCGCCACCTGGGTGAGGTTCTCGACTCGCGCGCCTTCAGAGCGCATCGCCGGTGCTGCACCAGTTCGCCGACACCGTTCACCACCGGTCGCACACCAATCGGTGGACGCGCATGATGCCTTACGTTCGTCCCCTGAATGCTCACACCCGGCGACTGTCGGGACGCACCGCTCGGCTTCGAGTTCACCGCCGTTCGGGTCCGCCCCGGTCGAAGGTCTGGCCGGTTCGCCTTGTGCCCCAGGCGCTTCGCAGGTGTCGGCATCCGACTGGCGCGAGATCCGTCCCGTGCCTACGTTCGGTGCCGGCTCCGACGGCCCGGGACGGACCGGCGCACCGTCGTATTCCTGCACCCCATCGAGCTCCCGCGCACCATCGAGTTCCTGCGCACCGCCTTGTTCCTGGGCACCGCCTTGTTCCCGCGCACCACCGAGTTCGTGGGCACTGTCGAGTTCCTGGGCACCACCGGGCTCCCGCGCACCATCGAGCTCCCGCGCACCATCGAGTTCCTGCGCACCGACCGCGATCGCTGCGACCGCTCGGCCGTCCAGTGCACCGGCGAGCCCTCCGATGTGGTCGGCGTGGGGGTGGGTCAGTACGAGGAGGTTGATGCGGGATATGCCCAAGCGGTTCAAGCACATTCGGATACGTCGGGGTTCGGGGCCGACGTCGATCACCACTGCGGAGCCGTCGCCGGTGGACAGTGCGAGCCCGTCACCCTGGCCCACGTCGCAGACGGCGAGGACCCAACCGGACGGGGGCCAGCCGGGATGCCAGATGCGGACCGGAATAAGGACCATGGCAACGCAGAAGGCGACCGTCAGCACCAGTCTGCGGCTGGCCGCGAAACGCAACGCGAGGATGCCGACGACGATGATCGCTGCGGCAAGCAGCCCACCGGACAGGCCGCCCGGCACCACTACGGACGCGCCCGGTACCGCGGCCGCGTGTTCGGCGACGAACAGCAACCACCACAGCGGCGGTGCCGCGCAGTGCACGACCAATTCGGCCAAGGGCGACCAGATGGACGCCAGCACCGCGGCGGCCGCCCCGATCACGGTGATCGGGGCGATGACCGGTTCGACGAGCATGTTCGCCAGAATCGCGACAAGGCTCAGCTTTCCGGTCATCGCGATGACGAGCGGAGCCGTCACGACGAACGCGGCCGCCGCCACCGCACAAAGTTCCGCGGGCAGACGCCACCAACCGCGGGCGCGCAACCAGTCCGCCCAACTCGGTGCCAGCAGGATCAGTGCACCTGTCGCGCAGGCCGACAACGCGAAGCCCATCGAGACTGCGAGCGCAGGCCATACGGCGAGCAGTCCGATGATCGCCGCGCACAGCGCCGGAAGTGCCTGTTTCCGCCGGCCAGTCATCAAGGCGAGCAAGGTGATCGCGCCCATCGCTCCCGCCCGGAGCACACTCGGGTCGGGCCGTGCGACGATCACGAACAGCACCAGCACGAGCCCGGCGGCCAGTGCGGCTGCACGCGGACCGAGGGTGAGCCCGCGCACTGCGCCGAGTACCACTGCCAGCAGGATCGTGAAGTTCGTCCCGCTCACGGCGCAAAGATGTTCCAGCCCAGCGATTTCGAAGTCTTCGCGGACCTGATCCGACAGTGCCGAGGTGTCCCCGACGACGAGCGCGGGGAGCAACCCCGCTGGTTCGGCGGGCAATGCGCGGGTGACCGCCTCCGCGAAGTCGGTACGCACAGACCGAGCCAGCCGTTGCCACCAGGGCAATGCGCCCACCGGCTTGGGTTCTCCCACTGCCCGCAATGTCGCGACGGTGAGGTCGCGCTGCCTAGGAAGGTCGGCCTTCGCCGGGAACTGCACCGTCTGTCCCGGCGAAAGATTCGCCCAGCCCGCACCGGCGGCCAGAATCACCACCGCTCCACCGGCCTGCACCGTCCGCTCGCCGTACCGATACTCCCGCAGGTTCGCCCTGAGCACCCAACGGTCACCACCGAATACGTTTCCGCGCAACGGCTTCGGATCATCACTCGCCGTCACCAGCACCCGCACCGAATGCCCGGCCAGCGCCCGCAACGGATGCGTCGCCACCTGATGTTCCCGCCACGCCGCCGCCACCGCGAACCCGCCCGCGAGCAACACCGCCGCCAGCGCCACCACCGCCACAGCCCGCTGCCGCACCCGCCGGTGCGCCATCGCCCACAACAGCAACACCCACAACCCGATCGCCAGCACAACCAGCGCGATCGCCACCCACACCCCCACCACCCACCCAGCAGTCAACGCCACAATCGTTGCCCCCCAACAACACAACGCCGCAGGCACCAACCGCGCATCAAGCACCTCCGGCCCCCGCTCCTCCGCCTCCGCACGCACCTCGACCACAGCGCCAGCCCTCATACCCGCACCAGTTCGCGGAGGCGGGCGAGGCGGGCTGTGCCGATGCCGTCTACTTCGCCGAGTTGGGTTGTGTCGGTGAAGCGGCCGTGGGTGGTGCGCCAGGTGATGATTGCTTTGGCGGTGACGGGGCCGACGCCGGGGAGGGCGTCGAGTTGGGCTTCGGTTGCCGTGTTGAGGTCGAGGCGGCCCGAAGATGGTTGGGGCTGGGCGGAGCCGGAGCCGGAGGGGGCTGTGGGGCGACCGCCCGCGCTGATCGTTGCGCTGCCGAGTTTCGGTGCCGCGGGGTCGGCGCCGGACGGGCCGACCAGCACCTGGTCGCCGTCCGAGAGTCGCTGGGCCAGGTTGAGGCCGGTCGTGTCGGCACCGTCACGCGGGCCGCCCGCCGCGGTGAGGGCGTCGGCCACCCGCGCTCCCGTCGGGAGTCGCACCAACCCCGTCCGGTGCACCAACCCCACGACGCTGACCACCAGCTCGCCCACGGGTGAGCCGGGCTCGACAGGTTTCGGCCCGGTCCCGCTCTGCGCTGCCGTACCCGGCGGAGGAGCGGGTGCCGCGGCGTCAGCGGTCGAGTGCACCGCGGGCAGCGGCGGCACCGGTCGCGCGATCGGCCGCTCGCGAAAGATCACGACTCCGGCCACCACCATCGCCACCACGCCCACCGCCAGCAGGGTGCACACCCCGCGCCGCCCGGGGTCCACTCGGATTCCACGAAACCGCTCCGGCACCAACCGATCCCGCCACCCGCGTCGAGCCGTCGGCTCCGTCAGCCATCCCGGCGACCGCACCACCCCGACGTCATCGCCCGCAGCCTCGCAATCCGGCGCAGAAGCCAACACTTCCTGGTCCCAATTGCCTTCACGCCCTACGTTTCCGCTGCGCGCGCCGGACGGAGCCGCCGGCTCCGTCCGGTCCTTGCTCGACCGAACCTCCTCGACGTCGTCACCCACAGCCGCTCGGTCCGCCGCGAAGGCCAACGCCTTCCGGTCCCGACTGCCTTCACGCCCTGCCCCTCCTCGGTGCACGCCGGACAGAACCTCCGGCTCCGTCCGGATAGTGCGCGACTGCACCACCCCAACGTCACCACCCGCATTCCCGCGATCCACCGCGGCGGCCGACACCTCCTCGTCCCCATTGCCTTCGGGCCCTGAATCTCCTCGACGCACGCCCGGCTGAACCACCGGCTCCCTCCGGTTCCTGCGCGACCCTCCGGCCTCGATGTCGTCGCCCACACTGGGCACCTCATCGTCCGCCGCGGGAGCCAAACCTCCTAGAGCCCAGTTCACCTGGGGTATGTGACGTGCAATGTCCCCGCCGAGGCTCGCATCCGACACCTCCGCCAGTCGGGGTCGCTTCGCGCCGTCTGCCAGCCCACCTGGTCCTGAGTCGGCACCATCCACCGCGCCCGACAGCAACCCCGCACCCGGATCGGCACGGTCCGCGTCCCCTCGCGATTCGGCGCTTGCCGGAACCCCGTTCCGCGCATGCACATCCGAGGTTCCGTTCGCGTCGCCCCCCACGGGATCGCAGGGGTCCGCACCGCTCGACCGTGCGGCCGGTGCCGCGTCCGTACGCGAGGGCTCGGCAATCGGGGGCGCGCTGTTGCTCGGTGCCGAGTGCGTTCCCGTCAGTACCCGCAGCCCCTCGGCCTCCCACCGCTTCACCGCCAGCGCCTGGGACACGTGCGGTCGCCGGGCGGGGCAGGGTTTCGGGCTGGTGCCGTGGCCGGCGCGCACGCGGGCGGTCAGGGTGCCGAGTCGCTGGTGGGTGCGGTCGCGCTCTTGCTGTCGTGACATGGGAGCGAACGTAGTTTCGGGGGCGGGGCAAAGGGCTTGGCCGAACAGGTATTTCGCCTGTCTTGTGGACCGCCGTGCGATGGGGACAACTCGCCGACGACACGCAGACCGGCGGCCGGATCGCCGGTGCGCGCGCACTCGGATTCCGCGGGCTGATGCCAGACTTGGCGGGTGATCCGTTTCCGTTTCGGCTTGGCGCCGGTGGACCGAGTCGCCCCGTGGGGAGAGCAACGCCGGACGCTGCAGTGGTTCGCGCTGACCGAAGGTTGGTACGGCATCGACCTCGGCGGGCAGACCTTGCTGCGTTATTCCGCGCGCACCACCGAACTCCTGCGCACGCAGTCCGGCGGCGTGGAGACGCCTTTCGACTGCTACGTCGCCTATTACGTTGCCCGGCTGTGGGAGGACCTGCTGGCCCTGCTGCCCAGTGTGCTGGAACCGGTACCCGGGGATCTCGCCGATTTCATCGGTGCCGACGCCGAGGGCTGGCGGTGGTCCGAATCCGACGAGGCCGACGCCGCCACCACCTGGTACGGCGAACACACCCTGGATACCGGCTACCTCTGGTTCGGCCCGCATCTGCGCTGGTGGCGCACGGTCGACGGCACCGCCGACACCGTCACCCTGGCCTGGCACCACCCGCCGGATCCGGAGCACGAGATCGAGTTCACCGCACCGTCGTCCGGCCGCGTCAGCGTACCTACCGACGAATTCCGCAGCGCGGTAATAGAATTCGACCGCGCGCTGCTGTCCGCGATGGCGACCCGACTGCGCGAGTTCGAATCATCCGGCCCTCCGCCGGGTATCGATCTCGACCTCGACCACCTCGCGTACGAACAGGACGACCGGGCACGCTGGCTCGCCCGCGCGCTGAACCAGCGACCCGACACGGATTGGTCAGCGGTGCGGTCCGGAGCCGACGCGCTGCGCCGATCGTCGTCCGCCCTGCCCTGACCGGGCGGCTACGCGCAGCCGCCCGGCAGCACGAGCACGCCGACGGCCCCGAGCCCGAGGTGCACGCCGAGGGCGGGCCCGAACTCGGCCACGATCAATTCCCGAATACCGGGCACCAGCTCGCGCAGCTGGGTGGCGACGGTCTGTGCGGCCTCTTCGGCCCCGAGGTGCTGGACCGCGACCGCGGCACCGTCCTCCCCCGCCGCATCCACCGCTGCCGCAACGAGTTTCGCGAACGCTTTGGATCGGGTACGCACCTTCTCGCGCAGCTCCAGGCGCCCTTCGACGATCTGCAGCAGCGGTTTGGTGACCAGCTCGCTGCCGAAGAACGCGGCGGCCGAACTCAGCCTGCCGCCGCGGCGCAGCTGTTCGGTCCGATTGACCAGGATGAACGTGCGGGCGCGGCTCGATGCGGCGACCGCGGTGTCGTAGACGATGTCCAGTGCGGCACCCGTGCGGGCGCGCCGGGCCGCCGCGAGCACGGGCAGCCCGGTGGCGAGTCCCGCGCCGAGCGAGTCGACGAGTCGCACGCGATCGGCGGCGTCCATGTCCCGCACCGCCTGCCTGCCCGCCTCCCAGGTGCCGGAGAGCTGGCGTGAAAGATGCACCGCGACAACGCCGTCGCCGCCGCTGCGCGCCCAGGCCTGCTCGTACACGGCGCGCAATTCACCGGGTGAGGCGGCCGAGGTGGTCACCGTGTCGGCGGTGTAGTCGATCTCGATCGGGTCGATACCCTCGCGGATCGCGCGGTCACCGATCAGGACATGCAGTGGGACGACGTCGATCTCGAGCTCATCGACGAATTCGGCAGGAAGGCTGGCCGACGAATCTGTCACGACCACGACGGCCACGGACTACCGAACCTCCTGCAGAGCCTTCACCATCGCGTTGGCCACGGCCTCGTGCCCGGCCCAGCCCCAGTGGATACCGTCCGGGTTCGCGTCGCCGGAGAAGACGTTCTCGCGCACGGCTTCGGCGAGGTCGACCAGCGGCACGCCGGTGCGCTCCGACCATGCCCGCAGCGCGCGCACGGCGGGTTCGCGCCCGGTGTGTACGCGTCCGTAGGCCGCGCAGTCGTGCACCGACGGCAGCACCGCGACGAACGGCAGGTCGGGTCGCAGCTGCGCCAGCGCTTCGCGCGACTGCTCCAGGTAGTCGACGCTCACCTTCGGCGGAAGTGCCACGGGGCGACCGAGTTTCGAGAGTTTGGGCTGCAGCCAGTTGTAGGTCGCGCGGACTCCGCGGCGCACGCCGGGCGGGCGCACGTACCGGATCAGTTCGCGCAGCGCGGTCGGCAGCGGCGAAGGCAGCGAGTCCATCCCGCCGACCGCGAAGACCACCGCATGGGCGCGCGGCACGGCCGCCCACACGCGCGGGTCACCGATCAACGCCCAGTAGGCATCTCGGCAGGTCCAGCCGATCCGGCCGACCAACTCGACGTCCCAGCCGAGTTCGGCGCCGACGAGATTGGGCCAGATCTGCGGATGGTCCGCGGGCAGACCGCCTTTGGGCCCGAAGTACGACAGCGAATCGGCGATCACCAGCAGCACCGGTCGCTCGTCGGACGCGTCGGCCACGGCCTGCGGTTGCCCGGACACATCCAGGGCGTCGGCCGCGGATTCGGCGATCAACTCGGCCGCGTCGACCACCTCGGCGACCGGTGCGTCGAGCTCTTCGGATTCCACTGTGCCCGTGTCGGGCTCGGCCATCACGACCGTACCGGCAGCGGTGCCGCGTACTTCAGGGGGCGGGTCCACCGAACTGGCGGGCCGGGCGGAGTCGTCCGCGTCGGCGGCTCCCGGCGCGTCTTGCGTACCCGAATCCGTTCCGTCGGAGTCTGTTTCGGTCGCCGCGGCCGGGGCTTCCGGCGGCGGGCCGAACAGCGCATCCGGGATCGAACGTTCCGGTTTCGCCGAAGCTTTCCGGAACAGTTCGTCCGGCACCTGCCGAATCGGATCTTCAGAGGACATCCGGGGCCACCTTCGCAGCTGCGTTCCACACGTCGAGACGCCAGCCGGGCTGGTCGATGCTCGGACCGTGGCTGCTGAGCTGCACCCAGCTGGTATTGGCCAGTCCGCCGAGGACCGGCCAGTTGGCTGGCGGCAGGTCGAGCAGCGCGGCCGTGAGGCCTGCGATCAGCCCGCCGTGCGCCACCAGGATGATAGTCCGGCCTGGCCAGTCCTGCCGCTCGACGAGTAATTCCCGCACGACCGGCAGCGCCCGTGCGCCGACCTCCAGCTTGGTCTCCCCGTTGGGCGGCCGAAAGCCGGGGTTACGACGCCATTCCAGGCGCGCGCCGGGGTAGTCGGCGTCCACCTCCAGATGCGTCAGGCCTTCCCAGTCACCGAGATCGGTTTCGCGTAGCCGCTGATCGGGCACCACACCCAGGGCGGTGTGCTCGGCGAGCGCGGACGCGGTGTCGAAGGCGCGGCGCAGATCCGACGAGACGATGGCGATGGCATTGCGGGAAACGAGTTCGCGCGCAGCTTCTTTCGCCTGCCTGCGACCGAGTTCGGTGAGATCGGTGTCGATCTGCCCCTGCATCCGGTCGGCGGCGTTCCATTCGGTCTGCCCGTGGCGCAACAGGATCAACGTGCGCACGCTGGCATATTTGTTCACGACTGCCACCCGGCTACTCCCCCTCGTTCACTCGGCGTCGCTGTCCGCGTCACCGTTCACCGCCGCGGGCCGGTTCTCCGGCGCGCCGATGCCGTCCACCGGCACCACCGGGCAGTCTTTCCACAACCGTTCCAGCGCATAGAAATTGCGCTCGTCGTTGTGCTGGATGTGCACCACGACGTCGACGTAGTCGAGCAGCGCCCAGCGCCCCTCCCTGGTGCCTTCGCGCCGCACCGGCTTGTGCCCGGCTTCGCGCAGCTTCTCCTCGACGTTGTCGACGATGGCGTTCACCTGGCGCTCGTTCGGCGCGGAGGCGATGACGAAGCAGTCGGTGATCACCAGCTGTTCCGACACGTCGAGCACCACGACGTCGGTGGCCAGCTTCTCGTCCGCCGCCAGCGCAGCAACCTGCGCGATCTCGACCGACTCGACCGATGCCGTCATGCCCGCCCCTCGCTACGCATTTTCACTCAGCTACCTTCCGCTTCTGCGGCCTCGTACAGGTGCCGCTTCGATATGTACTGCACCACGCCATCGGGGACGAGGTACCACACCGGCCGGTTCTCGGCGGCGCGGCGACGGCATTCGCTCGACGAGATCGCCAGCGCGGGGATTTCGATCATGGTCACCGCGTCGGCCGGCAGGTCGCGCAGATGCTCTTCGAGATGATCGGTATTCAGCTCATACCCCGGACGGCTCACCCCGACAAACCTCGCCAGTTCGAACAGTTCCGCCCAATCCTGCCATGTCAGGATGTTGGCCAGCGCATCCGCTCCGGTGATGAAGAACAGCTCGGCGTCGGGATGCTTGCTGCGCATCTCGCGCAGGGTGTCGACGGTGTAGGTGACTTTCTCCCGATCGATGTCCGCGCGACTGACCGAGAAGCTCGGGTTGGAGGCGGTCGCGATCACGGTCATCAGGTAGCGGTCCTCGGCGGGGCTGACCTGTTTGTCCGCCTTCTGCCACGGCTGACCGGTGGGAACGAAGATCACCTCGTCGAGGTCGAACCGGTCGGCGACCTCGCTGGCGGCGACCAGGTGACCGTGGTGGATGGGGTCGAAGGTGCCGCCCATCACACCCAGTTTGCGGCCGCGCCGGCCTGTCTCTTGCATGAGTGCCGAGCTTAACCGGTCGGCTGCCGGTCGACGGGGGCGGTAAGCCGCCGGACAGGCGGCTGCGGGCAACCGCCCGCAGCCGTGCTATTCGGCGGATGCTTCCCCGTCCAGCATTTCGTCCAGCTGCCTGCGCGTCTCCGCGAGTTCGTCGCTCACCTCCGCGCTCGGGGCGGCCTGCTCGAGCTCCGCGATCAGCGCGTGCATCGCCCGGAACCACGGCCGGTCCGGTTCGGCGCCGTAGCCCCACAGCTGCAACCAGGCCGCGGAGCGCACGCACTTGGTCCGCGACACCACCTCGCCGAGTTCGCCGAACAGTTCGGCGGCACGCAGATACGCCGCCAGCGCCTCCTCGGGGCGTTCGCAGTAGTCCAGCGCCGTCGCGGCGGACCAGGCCAGCTCCGCGTGCAGCGCGCGGCGTTCCGGATCACGCTCCACCAGCCGGGCGCCCTCGGCGAACTGGCGCGCGGCCTCCTCGTGCCGGTGCAACGCCTTCAGCGATGCCCCGAACTGCGCGCGCACGGTGGCCAGCTCGGCGGCCGGATAGGGCACGTCGGCCGCCATGGCTTCCTCGAACAGCGCGACGGCCTCGCCGTGCCGGGCCGCCCGGTGGAAGGCGCGCGCCGCGATCACCGTGTGATGCAGCAGATCCGGTTCGGACAGTCCCTCCCAGCGCGCGCCCGCGCGCACCGCCGCGTCGGCCAGGTCCAATTCGCGACCGCGTTGTCCGGCCAGGGCGATGACGAGCTGCGAACTGAGCCGGGCCAGATGCTCGGCCGGCAATACCGCGACACCGATCGCCAGCGCCTCGCGCAGATGCCCTTCGGCCGCGGCCGGCGCGGCGGCGAGTTCCGCGGTGCCGAGTTCGGCGAGGCGCAGCGCCTCGGCCCGGCGGTCGTCGGCCGAGCTGCCCGCCCATTCCGCGGCGACCACCGTGCGTTCGACGCAGTCCGCGGCGGCGATCTCGTCCACCGCGGCACGCACGCTGACGACTTCGAGCTGCTTGCTGCGCAGTCCGAGCGGCAGCCGTTCCACCAGTGGTTGCGCGGCCAACCGCGCGGCGATCCGGGTGCTCACCGCGGTGTTGCCGTTGCGCAGGTCGTACCGGGTGCACAGGCCGGCGATCTCCGTATCGAGTTCGGCCAGCAGCGAATACGCGGTACCCCCGCCGATGGGCAGATAGCCCAGACCCAGCGTTTGCAATCGGCGCAGCAGGACGCTCACGCCGGTGATGAACGCGAGCCGCGCGCCCACGTCCGCACCGGGCTCGGTGAGCCAGCGGGCGTGCTCGGCGAGAATCTCCAGCCCGCGCCCCTCGTTCCCGGTGAGCGCGCAGAATTCGATGTGCTGGGCCACCGACGGCCGCAGGCTGTCGCTGTGCCGTACCAGCGGATACCCCGTCAGGTGCGCTCCCCGCGCCTCGGCGATGCGCCCGGTGCGCAGCAGCGGCAGCAGCGCCTGCGCCAGCACCCGGTGCGGCTCCTCGCTACAGCTGTGCGCGCCGTCGAGCACCGACTGCCAGTGCGCGAGCGCGGCCTCGTCGTCGCCGAGAGCCGCACTGCCGGTACCCCATTCGTTGCGTTCGCACGCTTCGCAGTCGGACATGCCATCGCGAGGCGCGGCCATGGCCTGCTCGTGCAGCCGGGCGCCCTGCTCGGCATCGCCGAGCTTGCGGGCCAGCTCGCCCCGCAGCGCGAACACCGGTCGCAGACTGTAACCTCGCTGCCGGTACCGATTTTCGAGCTCTTCGAACCAGCGGTGCACGGTCGGCAGCGGGATCGCCGGATTGTCGATCAGCCCCCAGGTCATCCATTTCAGGTACCAGTGCACCGAATACGTCAGCGGGCCCAGCTCGGCCGGGTACTGGTCGTAGATCTGCAACAGTCGGCCGTAGGCGACCGGCGCGAGGTCGCGCTCGCTCGCGTAGGCGTACGACTCGGCCAGCTCCAGCAGCACCCGTCCTTCGAGGTGCCGGTCGGCGGCCGATTTGGCCGCTGCCGCAAGCGTTTCCAGCCGTTCGACGCGAATCCGGCCGTGCGGCAACGAATAGACCTGCGCCAGCGCGTCCTTGATCTCGGCGGTGTCCACGTTCACTCCGTCTCGTCGCCGGTGCCGGTGGCACGACGCGTTGCCCAGCTGAGGAATTCGCCGAAGGCGCGGTTGAGCAGCGCGGTGTCGGCGGGGCGCAGCGGGCGGTGGGTCATCAGCAGGGCCTGGCCGTACAGCGATTCCACCGCGGTCTTCAGGAACGCGGGGTCGCTGATCCGGGACAACCTGCGCACGATCGGGCTGTGGTGGTTCAGCACCAGCTGAGCGCGCGGTGCGGCGGCATCGAGCGCGCCGAGGATCTCCGACCACAGCTCGTCCGCGCCGAGCGCGGTCTCGGCCCTGGTGCGTTCGTTGCGCGCGGCCCGGCCGTCCAGGTACAGCGCGGGCACCGAAAGCGGATGGAAGGCACGCAGAATCACGTCGCAGGACAGGGGATCGAGCACTGCGCGGGCCGTGGTCAGCACCGGGGTCAAGGCCAGTTCCTCGGCCGGGTCGACCGGATCGAGCGCCGCCGTAAGGGTATTCACGTCGAGGTCGACCACCTCGACATCGGGGAGTAGTCGCGGTAGCAACGCCACCAGCTCCCGGTCGTAGGCGTAGCCGCCGTTGACGATGCCGATGCCCTGCGCGGCCGCGGTCGCGGCCACCTGACGGAACTCCTCCACCGTCGAGGTGATCCGGATGACCGGGTGGTTGCGCGCGAAATCGGCGAGCGGCACCCGGCCGTCGGTGGTCTCGAAGTGCAAGTGCGGCAGCATGATCCGGAAGAGTGCGGGCGAATGCCGGGCCATCGCCTTGACCCCGAGCGCGTGCACCGCGAGGAACGCGGCCAGCCGTTGCGGCTGCTCGGCGGCGATCTCGGTGAGCCAGTCGCGCACCCGATCGCCGAGCACCTCGCGGATGATGGCGAGCCGCTCGTCCTCGTAGAGCCCCTCGCGGGAGGCGGTCGGCCGCAACGAGTCGGTGTCGATCACGCAGCGCACGAAGAACGCCCAGTCCGGCAGCAGGCCGCGGACGGCGTCACCGAGCAGCATCCCCTTCAGGTAGACCCGGTGCGCACTGCTTTCGGCCGGATTACCCGGCTGGGCAAGGACATACGCGACACCGGTGACCCCCGCGAGCTCCGCGTCCAGGTCGATCACGTCCAGCGGCGCGAAACCGAGTGTGCGCTCACCGAATTCGAGCAGCGCCGCCCGGCGCTCGGCCTGGGACGGATAGTCGCGATGCCACACCGCGGGTCCGTCGGTGACCGGCACGATGATGCCGTCGGATTCGACCGTCACCGCATACGGCAGCAGCGAACCGAATTCGCGGGCGAGTTCGATCACCCGGCGCGGCGCGAACCACGACTCGGCGCCCGCCCGCGGGGTGAGCCGCACCGTCGTGCCCGGCTCGGGATAGACCTTCGGTTCCAGCACGCGCACCGAATAGGTGCCGTCGGCGGCGGCCAGCCATTCGACCGGCGGGGCGGCGGGGTCGGCGGCGGAACGGGTGACCACCTGGATCGTCTCGGCCACCGTGAAGCAGGCCAGCAGACCGATCCCGAACTGCCCGAGGAACTCGCGACGCGCACCCTCGATCTCGTCCCGTTTCGAGGAGCGGCCGATGGTGGCCAGGAAGCGGTGCACGTCCGCCTCGGTCAGCCCCACCCCAGGATCGGCGATCCGCAGGCCGCGCTCGTCGACACTGATCCGAATCGCGGTGGGCGCCAGCCGGTCTCGCGCGGCCCGCGCGGTGACGGCGTCCACCGCGTTCTGCAACAGCTCGCGCAGATAGACGCGCGGGCTCGAGTACAAGTGGTGCGACAGTAAATCGACGATCCCCCGTAGATCCACCTGGAACGCATAACTGTCCGCCACCGCCGCCGCCCCGTTCGGCGTTCTTTCCACCATGGCTGGCGATCCTGCCCGAACGGCCCAATGGTTCTCTTAACGATCGCTGATGGCGGCGGATCGTTACACCGGGAGCAGGCGTGATACCACCGCGGTCAGCTGCCGGGCCGAGCGGCATTCGTGCATCTCGATGACGTCCTGGTACTTGTCGGCGGCCGAATCGCCCGACCCCCAGTTGGTGCGCATCTCCGGATTGAGCCAGTGCGCGTGTTTAGCGGTGCGCACGAGCGACCGCAGCGTCTCCAGGTCGGGATCGCGGTAGTTGGTGCGCGCGTCGCCGAGGATCAGCAGCGAACTGCGCGCGGTGACCGCGTCGGGATAGTTCCGGGCGAAGCCGGCGAGCGCGTTGCCGTAATCGGAATGCCCGTCCATGCCGACGACGCCGGCCTCGGTGAAGATCCGCGCCATCGCCTTGTCCAGCTGGGTGCGCGGATCGAAGAACCGGGTCACCTCGTCGGTCTGATCGACGAACGCGAAAATCCTTACCCGCGAGAACTGTTCACGCAACGCGCTGACCAACAACAGAGTGAAATTGCTGAAGCCGGCCACCGAGCCGGACACATCGCACAGCAGCACCAGCTCGGGCCGACCGGGCCGCGGCTTGCGGTTCACCAGATCGATCGGCACACCGCCGGTGGACATCGACTTGCGCAGCGTCTTGCGCAAATCGATCTCGCCGCGCCGGGAGTGCCTGCGCCGCACCGCGAGTCGCGAGGCAAGAATGCGAGCCAGCCGCTGCGTGCTGCGCCGCATCTCGGCGAGCTCGGATTCGGAGGCGCGCAGGAAGTCGACGTCCTCGGATTGCCGTGCGACGCCATAACTGGCGACGCGCTCGCGACCGATCCGCTCGGCCACCCGCCGCCGGGTCTCGGCCTCCACCGACGCGCGGAACCCGTCGATGCGCCCGCGGGCGGTGCGCCGGGCGATCTCGGTGTCGAACGGGCTGACGTCGGGTCCGGCCGCGAGCCCGGCCAGGATCTTGGCCAGCAAGGTCTGCGGCTGAACGTCTTTCAAGGCCTGATAGGCCGAGAACGAGGAACCGCTGGCGGACTGGTACTGACCGAGTTGATCGACGAGCTGGGCGGCGAGCGCTTCCAGTCTCGCCTCGGCCGACTCCTCGGTCAGCAACTGCGCGAGCAACTCGCGCAGCGCCGCGATATCCACCTCGCCCGCCGCGTTGCGCGGGATCTCGACCTCGTCACGCGCGGCGGTGCGCTCCCCCAGCGCGACCGGGAACCACAGATCGAACAGCCCGTCGAACGTCGCGCGGTGCGTGGTCCGGCGCAGCAGGGCGCAGGCGAGACCTTCGCGCAGCACGTCACGGTCGAGCAGGTCGAGCACGGTGACCACGCGACCCGCGTCCACCGTCTCCGACGGACCCACCGGGATGCCGCGTTCGCGCAGCGCCTCGACGAACCCGACCAGGTGGCCGGGCAGTCCGTGCGGCGCGTGCAACTCGGGTTCCGGCGCGGGCAGCGATCGCGCGGGCATCGGTCAGGCCAGCTTCAGCTCGGCCAGCGCGCGCTGGTGATCGCTCTGGTGTTTGAGCACCACGCCGAGCGTGGCGCGCACCGTGGTGTCGTCCAGATCGTGCAGGCCGAGCGCGAGCAGTGTGCGGCCCCAGTCGATCGATTCGGCCACCGAGGGCAGCTTCTTCAGCTGCATCCCGCGCAGCACGTGCACGATCCGCACCAATTGGGCGGCGACGGCGGCGGACAGCTCCGGCACCCGGCTGGCCAGGATGCGGCGTTCCAGTTCCTCGTCCGGGAAATCCAGGTGCAGATACAGGCAGCGCCGCTTGAGCGCCTCGGACAGTTCGCGGGTGGCGTTGGAGGTGAGTACCACGAACGGCTTGCGGCTCGCGGTGATGGTGCCCAGTTCCGGCACGGTCACCGCGAAATCGCTGAGCACCTCGAGCAGCAGACCCTCGATCTCGACATCGGCCTTGTCGGTCTCATCGATCAGCAGCACCGTGGGCTCGCTGCGGCGGATCGCGGTGAGCAACGGCCGCGACAGCAGGAACTCCTCGGTGAAGACGTCGGCTTTCGTTTCTTCCCAGTCGTTTTCGCTGGACGCCTGGATACGCAGGATCTGTTTGGCGTGATTCCACTCGTACAGCGCGCGGGCCTCGTCGACCCCTTCGTAGCACTGGAGGCGGACCAGCTCCGCGGCGGAGGTCTGCGCGACCGCGCGCGCCAGCTCGGTCTTGCCGACGCCCGCCGGACCCTCGATGAGCAGCGGTTTCCCCAGCCGATCGGCGAGGAACACCGAGGTGGCCGTGGCCTTGTCGGCGAGATAGCCCGTTTCGGCGAGCCGATCGATCACATCCTCGACCGAGGTGAAAATCGGCTCCTGGGGCGTCTCGGGAATGGGGGCCACGTGCAGTCCTTCCTTCGGAGGCGAGCGGAATGCGGACCGCTCGCCCCTCTACTTATACGGGCCGAATCTGGCCCTCGCCCCACACGATCCACTTGGTGGAGGTCAGCTCCGGTAGCGCCATCGGGCCGCGGGCGTGCAGCTTCTGGGTCGAGATGCCGATTTCGGCGCCGAAGCCGAACTGCTCGCCGTCGGTGAACGCGGTGGACGCGTTCACCATCACGGCCGCGGCGTCGACCCGGCTGGTGAATTCGCGGGCCGCGGCGATCTCGCCGGTGACGATGGCTTCGGTGTGCCCGGTGCCCCAGGTGTTGATGTGGTCGATGGCCGCGTCCAGGCCGTCCACCACCTTGAGCGCGATGTCGAGGGTGAGGTACTCCTCGCCCCAGTCCTTGTCGTTCGCCGGCACCAACCCGGGCAGGTCGCCGTGCACGGTGACGCCGTGCCGCTCCAGCGCCTCGATCAGCTTCGGCACCGCGGTAGTGGCGATGGCGTCGTCGATGAGGACGGTCTCGGCGGCATTGCAGACGCTCGGCCGGCGGGTCTTGGCGTTGAGCAGGATCTGCTCGGCCATGTCCAGGTCGGCGCCGGCGTGCACGTAGACGTGGCAGTTGCCGGTGCCGGTCTCGATGGTCGGCACCTGCGCGTCCCGGACCACCGCGTTGATCAGGCCCGCGCCGCCGCGCGGGATGACTACGTCGACCAGGCCGCGGGCCTGGATCAGATGGGTGACGCTGGACCGGTCCGCGCTGGGCAGCAGCTGCACGGCGTCGGCCGGAATGCCTTGTGCGACAAGCGCGTCCCGCAGGACGGTGACCAGAGCGGCATTGGAGTGCGCCGCCGAGGACGAGCCGCGCAGCAGCGCCGCGTTGCCGGACTTGAGGGTGAGGCCGAAGGCGTCCACCGTCACGTTCGGCCTGGCCTCGTAGACCATGCCGACCACGCCGAGCGGCACCCGGACCTGCCGGGTCTCCAGACCGTTGGGCAGCACCGAGCCGCGCACCACGGTCCCGACCGGGTCGGGCAGCCCCGCCACCTGGCGCAGGCCGGAGGCGATGCCGTCGATCCGGGACTTCGTCAACCGCAACCGGTCCAGCAGCGAATCCTCGGTGCCCGCGGATTTCGCCGCCATCAGGTCCTCGGCGTTGGCATCGAGGACGGTGTCGGCCGCCGCGAGCAGTGCGTCGGCGGCCGCGTGCAGCGCCTCGTTCTTCTGCGCCGTGGTCAGCTGGGCGAGCACCCGCGACGCGACCCGAGCCTTGCGCGCGGCCTCGTGCACCACCTCGCGGACATCCACATCGGACGCCGTTTCTACCGTCATGGCTACAGCCTACTGACCCGGTCCAGGGCGAATCCCACCGCTCGGCGCGACCGCCTAGCCTCGACGCATGGCCGAAAAGACGGACGTTGCCTCGATCGCGGTGCTCGGCAGTATCAACATGGACCTGGTGACGACGACGCGGCGGCGGCCGGTGCCCGGGGAGACGGTGCTCGGGACGGGGTTCGCGATGGTGCCGGGCGGGAAGGGGTCGAATCAGGCCATCGCGGCGCAACGGGCGGGCGGGTCGGTGCGGTTCGTGGGCGCGGTCGGTGACGACGTGTTCGCGGACGAACTGCGACGGGCACTGACGGATGCGGCCGTGAACGTGGATCGGCTGCGCACCGTGGCCGGGCCGAGCGGGGTGGCCGCGATCGTGGTGGACGACGGCGGCGAGAACAGCATCATCGTGGTCGGCGGGGCGAACGCCCGGCTGACCGAGCTGACCGAAGAAGACCTCGCGGTCATCGCCGACGCCGATATCCTCCTGTGCCAGTTGGAGATCCCGATCGAGACGGTCGCCGCGGCGGCCCGGCACGCCAGGGCGAACGGCACGACGGTGCTGCTCAACCCCTCACCGGCGCAACCGCTTCCTGCCGAACTCTGGGCGAATGTCGATGTGGCAGTGGTCAATTCGGGCGAAGCCGAGCAGCTCGGCGCCGAGCTGGACCCGGTGGCGCACGTGGTGGTCACCCGCGGCGGCGACGGCGCGGTCTATCGCGGGCCGAACAGCGAGATCGCCGAGCCCAGCCCGCACGTCGAGGTCGTCGACACCACCGGCGCGGGCGACACCTTCACCGGCGCGCTCGCCGCCGCCTGGCATCGCGGCCCCGAATGGGCGCTGAACTGGGCGGTCACCGCGGGCGCCCTGGCCACGACCAAACTCGGCGCCAGCACCTCCATTCCCACCGCCGAGGAGATCACCGGGGCGCTCGTCGCCGAATAGCCGAACGACACCGGCCGACGGGCGACCCGGCGAACGGTGGATCGTTCCCGGCCGGAACAGCCCGCCCCCGCACGCGAATCCCCTGGGCGACACCGGGTTCGACCCGGCGGGGTTGTTCCCCCGACCGGACCCGCGGGCTATCGTTGACGTTCATGCCGACCATGCCGGAGCGCATACCGTCCGAGGACGACCACGAGGCACTGATCGGCAGGTTGGACGCCGATATCGTCGCCCTCACCTTCGTCGACAATGCCGGGATCACCAGGGTGAAAACCGTGCCGATGCGCCGGCTCGCGCAAGCCGCCCGGTTCGGCGTCGGGGTCTCGCCCTGCTTCGAAACCTTCGCGTTCGACGACCTGATGACGGTCGGCAAATACCTGGGCGGTCCGGACGGCGACCTGCGGCTGGTCCCGGACCTGTCCATGCTCACCGAACTCGCCTGCCAACCCGGCTGGGCCTGGGCGCCCGCCGACAAATACACCCAGGACGGCACCCCGTTCGTGGCCTGCCAACGCGGGTTCGCCACGCGTCAGGCCGCGGCGGCCCGCGCAGCGGGGCTACGGCTGTCCATGGCGTTCGAGACGGAGTGGTCCGTCGGCCAGGACACCACCGAGTTCACCCCCGCCCTCCACGGGCCCGCCTACGGCCTGGTGCGGCTCGGACAGGTCGCCGATTACGCGCGCGAACTCGTCGCGGTGCTGGAGCGGCAGGACATCCTCGTCGACCAGTTCCATCCCGAGTACGCACCCGGCCAACTGGAACTGTCCGTGCAGCCTTCCGACCCGGTCGGTGCCGCCGACGACGCGATCCTGGTACGGCACACCATCCGGCAGGTCAGCACGCAGTACGGCTGGCGCGCTCAACTCGCCCCCTGCATCGACCCCGCCGGTGCCGGTTCCGGTGCACACCTGCACTTTTCGGCACAGGACGACGACGGGCCGCTGTTCGCCACCGGCGAGGGCCCCTACGGTATGCGCGCCGCCGGCGAGGCCTTCCTCGCCGGAATACTCCGGGAGTTGCCCGCATTGGTCGCGGTCGGCGCGGGCAATCCGGCCAGTTTCCTACGCCTGGTGCCGTCCCGCTGGGCGGGGGCCTGGCAGTGCTGGGGGCGGGAAACCCGCGAAGCGGCACTGCGTTTCGTCACCGGAGTGCGCGGCACCGAGGAGTGGGCAGCCAACGCTGAGGTCAAATGCTTCGACGCGACCGGGAATCCGTATCTGATCGTGGGCTCGATCATCGCGGCCGGCCTGGCCGGGATCGCCGAGGGGCTGCGGCTGCCCGCCGAGATCACCGGCGACCCGGTGGATTTCGACGCCGAGCGCTTGATGATCGCCGGCGTACGACGGTTGCCGACCAACTCCGGTGAAGCCGCCGAGCGTTTGGCCGATTCTGCGGTGCTCGCCGACGCGATGGGCCCCGAACTGCACGACGCCCTGCTCACCGTGCGCCGCGCCGAAGCGGCGCGTTACCGGGACACCAGCCCGGAAGAGCTTGTCGCGCTGACTCGCTGGCGGTTCTGACGTGCTGACCGACGGACTCACCCTGACCGATCATCATTGCCACGGCGTGGTACCCGCTGATCTCGATCGTCCCGGTTTCGAGCAGTTGCTCAGCGAAGGGCCGACCGGCACCTTCGACTCCTCGATCGGGCTCGCCGTCCGCCGCTGGTGCGCACCGGCCCTCGACCTACCGCCGCATGTGGGCGCGGATGCCTACCTGTCCCATCGGGCCGAGCTGGGCTGGCGTGAGACCGCGGTCCGCCTGCTCCGCGCGACCGGGACGACCAGCTGGTTCCTCGACACCGGATATGGCGGCGGCACAGCGGATTTCGGCGCGCTCACCGACGGCGAGGTGCGCGAGATCGTGCGCATCGAACAGGTCGCGGAGCAGGTCATCGCCGAGGTCGGCGCGGGCCGGGAGGTCTTCGAGCAGATCGAGTCACGGCTGCGAGCGCGGGCACGTGAGGCGGTGGGACTCAAGACCATCGTGGCCTATCGGTGTGGCCTGGACTTCCCGCTGCGGGATCGGCCGCCGCGCGCGGTCCTGCCCGAACGCAGGCTCGCCGACCCCGACCTGCTCGGCTGGCTGGTCGGTCTCGGTGCGCGGATCGGCGCCGAATACGGTCTGCCGCTGCAGTTCCACACCGGCTTCGGCGATACCGACCTGCGGCTGCACCGGGCGGATCCGTTGCTGCTCACCGACTTTCTGCGCAAGACCGCGGACACCGGCCTGACGGTGATGCTGTTGCACTGCTGGCCGTTCCATCGCAACGCCGCGTATCTGGCGCACGCGTTCGCGCACGTCCGGATGGATGTCGGGCTCACCGTGCCGTACGTGGGGCATCGCGCCCAGGCGGTGCTGGCCGAAGCCCTGGAGCTGGCACCGTTCCGGTCGCTGTGCTACTCCTCGGACGGCTACGGACTGCCGGAGCTGCACTACCTCGGCGCGCTCTGGTGGCGGCGCGGTCTCGGGCGGCTCCTGGACGAGTGGATCGCCGACGACGTGATCACCACCACCGACGCCGAACGCCTCGCCGCGGGCATCGCCCACAGCAACGCCGAGGCGGCGTACCCGAGCACACCGGCACGGTGAACCGGCATTTAATCGAGTGCACTGCGCAGACCTGATCCCTACCGTTGAGCAGTAACGACAACGAGAGGATCGAACCGATGTTTCCCGTCGAGCTGCGCGGTACCCGGGCGCAGACGCTGATGTGGGCCGAGGAGCACGCCGTCGAACAGGCGGCGCTGCAACAGCTGCGGAATATCGCCGCGCTGCGCTGGGTCCACGGCGTCCGCGTGATGCCGGACGTGCACCTCGGCAAAGGTGCGACGGTCGGTTCGGTGATCGCGATGAAGGACGCGGTGTCCCCCGCAGCGGTCGGCGTGGACATCGGGTGCGGCATGGAGAGCGTCAAGACCGATCTCACGGCCGCCGACCTGCCCGACGACCTGCGGTCGCTGCGGTCCCGGATCGAGGCGGCGGTGCCGGTGGGCTTCTCCGCGCACGACGACGCGGTCAATGTGGCCAAGCTCGGCGCCGAAGTCACCGCGCTGGGTGCGAGCACCGCGACCCTGCGCACGGGCTGGGATCGCTTCTGGGGTTCGTTCGCCTCGCTCGACGACGGCGTGCGGGCACGAGAGGCCAAGGCGCACAAGCAGATGGGCACGCTGGGCGGCGGCAACCACTTCATCGAGGTCTGCCTCGACCAGGACGACGCGGTGTGGATCCTGTTGCATTCGGGCAGCCGCAACATCGGCAAGGAACTCGCCGAGCGGCACATGGCCGTCGCACGCACGCTGCCGCACAACGTCGACCTGCCCGATCGCGATCTGGCGGTGTTCCTTTCCGGCACACCGGAAATGGCGGCCTACCGGCGCGATCTGACCTGGGCGCAGGAGTACGCCGCGCGTAATCGTGCGGTGATGCTCGCCCTGGTCTGCCGCGCGGTGCGGGACGAGTTCGCCGCGCGCGAAGTACGTTTCGAGCAGCCGATCTCCTGCCACCACAACTATGTGGCGGAGGAACTCATCGACGGCGTTCCGATGCTGGTGACCCGTAAGGGCGCGGTGCGGGCCGGCGCGGGCGATCTCGCGCTGATCCCGGGCTCGATGGGTACCCGCTCATATGTGGTGCGCGGCAAGGGAAATCCGGCCTCGTTCCAGTCGGCCTCGCACGGTGCGGGCCGGCGGATGAGCCGGAACGCGGCGAAGAAGCAGTTCACCGTCGCCGACCTGGTCGCGCAGACCGAGGGCGTCGAGTCCCGCAAGGACGCCGGTGTGGTGGACGAGATCCCGGCCGCCTACAAGGACATCGACGAGGTGATCGCCGCACAGCGGGATCTGGTCGACGTCGTCGCGACGCTGCGGCAGGTGCTGTGCGTCAAGGGCTGAGCCGTTGACTCCGGGCCGCGTGCACCACATCCGTGGGCGCGCGGCCCGGATCTACCTGCGCCGCAGGGTGGCCGCGATCCCGGCGCCGATCAGGAACAGGCCGGTGATCAGCGCGAAACCGTTCAGCACCCAATTGTGCAGGGCGAGATGGAAATCGTCGGACAGCTCCGGCAGGTTCTCGATCTGCCGATAGGTGTCCTCCGGGAACAGGATCTGCAACAGGCCGGGGATCAAACCCCACACCAGGCCGGCTATGGCCGTGCCGACCGGCGAGAACGCGGCCAGCGCGGCGACCAGGAACAGCAGCACCGCGCCGCCGATGATCTGGAAGTTCGAACCCCACCGGTCGGCGGCGGTGCCGAGCAGCACCCACTGCCGGGTGTCCAGCGCACCGTGCGCGGCGAGGCCGATCCCGATCGGCGTCACCACTAGTCCGACCACCGACCCGATCAGTGTCCGCCCGAAGCCGCTGCGGGTCTGGAACTGCGTGCCCGGCGGTGACCAGCCCGCGGGCGGCTGATAGTTGCTCGACATGGTTGCCCTCCTGCGGGTCCCCGGCGCCGGGAATCTTCCCAGACCTATTCTCCCCCGGCGTCCGTCACGCCGAGTCGCGAGTGTCGACGCCGTACAGCGCGGCGATGTTCTCGACCACGACGGTGTTGCCGCCCCGCTGTTTCGCCTGATACATCGCGCTGTCCGCGCAGCGGATCAGATCCTGCACCAGCCGGCGGGTGCGGTGGAAGCCGACCACGTCCGCCTCGCCGATCGACAGGCCGATGCTGGCGGTCACCGAGATCGATCCCATCGGCGCGGCGAGGGCGGCGCGCAACCGCTCCGCGGCGTCGAGCGCGTCGGGCAGCGACAGGCGCGCGACGATCGCGAATTCCTCACCGCCGAGCCGGGACACGATGCTGTCCGCCGGTGCGTTGTGCAGCAACCGTTCCGCGGTCGTCACCAGCACCTTGTCTCCCGCGTGATGTCCGAAGGTGTCGTTGACGACCTTGAACCGATCGAGGTCGGCCATCAGGACACAGACCGGAACCGGGCCGGGGCGAGCGACCACCAGCGAGGAGTGGTATTCGAAACCGCGCCTGCTGAGCAACGTCGTCAGCGGATCGGACAGCATGTCGGTGCGCAGCACCCAGTAACAGAACTGCAGGCCCGGCGCCACCACCGTCGCCGCGACCATGCCGAGGATCATGATGGCCGCCGAGGCCGGGTCGCCGTCCCCGAACAGCGGCACGGCGAGCACCACGGCCGAGGCGAGCGACCACGCGGTGTGCACGGCGAGCAGCCGCGGACTGTGGAAAGCGCTGACATAGATCCCGACGATCAGCAGGAGCAGCATGCCGACCGAGCGCACCACGTAACCGGGACTCAGCAGACAGACCACCGTGACGCACACATCGCCGGCCGCGATGAGCACCAGCGATTCCAGCACGTTCGGCCAGGGCAGGAACCACCAGCGCGCGACCCACACGACCGACAGCGCCGCGATGCACCAGAGCACCGTCCGGCCGAGGAGCGTGTCCGGGCCCGCCGGCGAGGTCACGGTGAGCACGCTGATGAACGGCGTTGCCAGGCCGCACAATCCGATCGCGATCTTCACCACCCCGAGCGCGGAGCGGGACTCCAGAGCGTTCACCACCCAGCGATAGTCGACGCCGTCGCGCCACCAGTCCCGCAGCAGCTGGAGGTGGTCGGTCAGCGCCGCACCTCGTTTGCTCCGCTCGTTCATTGCCACAAGTCCTCGGCGTCGACGAATCCTCGTATCTCCACGAAAAGCGCACCCGATGCGGTGAATACCGCCACCCGACGCCGGACTCGACCCGGCGACGTCACAGCAATTCAGGCAGTGTAAGGCACATCACGAGTTCTGAACCCCGGATATACCGACCGTTTCGAACGGGATTCGGCGCGTCGCCCTCGCCGGTGGTAGTGGACGCGACAGGCGCGCAGGGGGCGGGCGGACGCGACGCGCGCCAGGAGTGTCGGTACCGTCGGGCACGATGGAGCGCATGACCACGGCGACCGATGTCCCGGCGATCGACCTCACCGCACCCGACCTGCGCGAGCGCGCGGAAGCCCTGCTGCGTGAGCTGGCCGGTCCGCAGGCCCGGCTACGGGAGGACCAGTGGACCGCGATCGAAGCGCTGGTGGTGCAGCGGCGCCGGGCACTCGTGGTGCAGCGCACCGGCTGGGGTAAGTCGGCGGTGTACTTCATCGCCGCGAAGCTGCTGCGGGGCGCCGGTCGGGGTCCGACGGTGATCGTGTCCCCACTGCTGGCGCTGATGCGCAACCAGGTGGCGGCGGCGCAGCGGGCGGGAGTGGTTGCCGCGACCATCAATTCGGGCAATATGACCGAATGGGATGAAATACATACCCAGGTCGCCGCGGGCGCGGTCGACGTGCTGCTGGTCAGCCCGGAACGGTTGAACAATCCGGACTTCCGCGATCAGGTGCTGCCCAAGCTCGCCGCCGACGCGGGTCTCGTGGTGATCGATGAGGCGCACTGCGTGTCGGACTGGGGCCACGACTTCCGGCCCGATTACCGCCGCATCCGGACCCTCATCGCCGACCTCGGCTCCGAGGTGCCGGTCCTGGCCACCACCGCGACCGCCAACGATCGCGTGGTCACCGACGTGGCGACGCAGATCGGCACCGACACCCTGGTGTTGCGCGGCACGCTGGACCGCGAATCGCTGCACCTGTCGGTGGTCCGCTTCGACGACGCGGTGGAACGCACCGCCTGGCTCAGCGCGCAGCTGCACCGGCTGCCCGGCTCGGGCATCGTCTACACCCTCACCGTCGCCGCCGCGCACGACCTGGCCGACGTGCTGAACTCGCACGGGCACACGGTCTCCGCGTACACCGGCCAGACCGATCCGGCCGAACGCGAAGCGCTGGAAGCGGCGCTGCTGAACAACGAGGTGAAGGCGCTCATCGCCACCTCGGCGCTCGGCATGGGCTTCGACAAACCCGATCTCGGCTTCGTCGTGCACGTCGGTGCGCCGTCCTCGCCCATCGCCTACTACCAGCAGGTGGGTCGCGCGGGTCGCGGCACCGCCCGGGCCGAGGTGGTGCTGCTGCCCGGTCCGGAAGACGCGCGGATCTGGAGTTACTTTGCCTCCGTGGCGTTTCCGCGCGAGCACATCGTGCGTGCGGTGCTGGACGCACTGGACACCGACCGCCCCCTGTCCACCGTCGCGCTGGAACCGATGGTGGAGCTGAACCGGTCCCGCCTGGAGATGGTGCTCAAGGTGCTGGACGTGGACGGTGCGGTGCGCCGGGTGCGCGGCGGCTGGCTCAGCACCGGGCAGCCGTGGACCTACGACACCGAACGCTACGAGCGGTTGTCCGCGGCCAGGGAGGTCGAACAGCAGGCGATGATCGACTATCAGTCGACCGCCGAATGCCGGATGGAATTCCTGCGCCGCCAGCTCGACGATCCCGGACTGCCTGCGGCGTCGTCGGATTCACCCGGCTGTGGGCGGTGCGACAACTGCACCGGCACCCGTCCCGATGTCTCGGTGGACGCCGCGGCGGTCGCCGCGACCCGGGCCCGCCTCGATCGGCCCGGACTCGACCTCAGCCCGCGCAAGCAGTGGCCGACGGGCATGGCGAAACTCGGTGTTCCGTTGTCCGGCAAGATCACCGACGGCGCCGAGACCGGCCGGGTGCTCGGCAGGTTGACCGACCTGGGCTGGGGCCAGCGCCTGCGAGCGCTGCTCGACGGACCCGACGACCCGATCCCCGACGCGGTCTTCGACGCCTGTATCGCCGTACTGCGCGACTGGAACTGGGCGACCCGCCCCACCTCCGTCATGGCCCTCGCCTCCCCGCGCTACCCGGTGCTCACCGCGACCCTCGCCGCCCGTCTCGCCGAAGTGGGCCGCCTCGACGATCTGGGTACGCTGCCGACGCGCCCCGACCGTCCCCCGGTCTCGGCCGCCAACTCCGCGCACCGCGTCGCGGGCCTCTACGACTCCTGGGACGTCCCCGACCTCACCGCAGTCGAAGGCCCGATCCTGTTGGTGGACACCCTTTCCGACACCGGCTGGACCCTCACCCTCGCCGCCCACGCCCTGCGCAAAGCGGGCGCGGACGCCGTCCTCCCCTTCGCCCTCGCCTCGGTGACCTAGCGGCAGCACGCCAACCCGCAGCGCTACAGGCTGAGGGTGGCGCGGAGGCGGGCGTCGAGGGATTCGCATTCGGCGGCGGTGAGTTCGCCGAGATGCTCGGCGAGCCACGGGCGGTAGGCGCGGTGTAGTTCGAGGGTGTCGGCCCAACCGTGTTCGGTGTGCGTGGCGAGCACGTGGCCGGGGTCTGCCTCGCGGAGCGGGACGACGTGCAGCCAGCGGTACGGGGAGGTGATCACCGCGGAATCGGAGACCAGCACCACCGTCATGCGTCTGGGCAGCGGGGTGCCGTCGCTGAGCGCCGGAGAGTAACGCCAGATCTGTCCGCGCCTCATGCCGCGCCGCGGGCGTCGGCTTCGGCGGCCTCGGTGACGTGCACGTCGTCGTAGGCGGCGGCGCGTTCGGCTTCCTCGTCGACGGCGAGCTTGGCCAGGCTGTCGTGCACGAGCGCGGACCGCAGCGAGGCGTTGATCACCGAGGACAAGCTGCGTTTCTGCTGGTCGGCCGCCTGTTTTGCCCATTCGGCCACCTGCGGGTCCAACGTCACCGTGACACGCGTCGCCTTGCTCATACTCACATGCATACCAGATCGATGCA
This sequence comes from Nocardia brasiliensis NBRC 14402, assembly GCF_000308475.2. GTDB lineage: Bacteria > Actinomycetota > Actinomycetes > Mycobacteriales > Mycobacteriaceae > Nocardia > Nocardia brasiliensis. The sequence goes on from NZ_BAFT02000001.1 coordinate 47,146, forward strand.
CTCGGCGCGGGCGCTCGATCGGCTATCGTCGGACCCGTGGCCAGCAAGTCGGCGGCGTCGGCCATCGAATTGGATGTCGGCGACCGCACAGTCCGCATCAGCAACCCGGACCGGGTGTACTTCCCGGAGTCCGGTGCGACAAAGCTCGACCTGGTGCAGTACTACCTGAGCGTCGGCGACGGTATCGTCCGCGCGCTGCGTGATCGGCCGTGCATGCTGCACCGGTTCCCGAAAGGACTGTCCGGGGACAAGGTGCATCAGAAGCGGTTGCCCGCGGGTGCGCCGGACTGGATTCCCACGGTGCGCGTCTTCTTCCCCCGGTACGGCAGGCATGCCGACGAGCTGTGCGTGCACGAATTGGCCGATGTCATCTGGGCGGTGCAGATGTCGACCGTGGAGTTCCATCCGTGGAACTCACGCGCGGCCGATACCGAGAGCCCGGACGAATGGCGCATCGACCTGGATCCGATGCCCGACTGCCCATGGTCGCGAGTGCAGCGGGTCGCGGGCGTCGTGCAGGAGGTACTCGACGAACTCGGCGCGGTCGGCTGGCCGAAAACCTCCGGCGGCAAGGGTTTACACGTCTACGTGCGGATCGCGCCGCAGTGGGGTTTCCAGGATGTGCGGCGCGCCGCGCTCGCCTTCGCCCGCGAGGTCGAGCGCCGCGCACCCGACGACGTCACCACCACCTGGTGGCGCAAGGACCGCGATCCCGCGATGCTGTTCGTCGACTACAACCAGAACGCCCGCGACCACACCATCGCCGCCGCCTATTCGGTGCGCGGCGTGCCGGCGGGCACCGTCTCCACCCCGGTCCGCTGGGACGAGATCCCCGATATCGATCCACGGGATTTCACCATGCGGACCGTCCCCGCTCGCTTCGCCGAACTCGGTGATCTGCACGCGGGCATCGATGACGCGGTCTTCGAGATCGACCGGCTGCTCGAGTGGGCCGACCGCGACAAGGTCGACGCCGACCTGGAGCAGGAAACCGACCTCGACCAGGAGTGACCCGAGCCCGTCTGGCCAGCGGTGATAACGTCGCTGGGGCACTGATCGACGGTGCCGCGCGAATCCGTCGCACTGCTTCGAAGGAGGTCCATTTCCGTGCACCGACCGGCAGCAGCGATAGCGATCGGACCCGCCGACCCACCGCCCGCGCTGTTGGCGAAGGCGGTGGCGGAGGCCGGCGCGCAGGTGACCGATCTGGCCGAGGCTCGCGGGTTGATCTGGGCGGGCACGCCGGGACAGTTCCCCGACGAGCTGCCCGCCTCGGTCGAATGGGTGCAGCTGCCCGCGGCGGGTGTCGAGCAATGGTTCGACGCGGGCATTATCGCGAACCATCCGAAGGTTCGATTCACTTCCGCCGCAGGCGCTTTCGCGGCCAGCGTGGCCGAGCACGCGCTGATGCTGCTGCTCGCCGGGGTGCGTTACCTGCCCGAGCAGCTGCGCGCGGCGAGCTGGCGGCAGCAGGACTTCGTCCCGCATATCGGGTCGCTGCGCGGCAAGACCGTCACGATCGTCGGCGCGGGCGGCATCGGCCGCGCGCTGATCCCGATGCTGATCCCGTTGGGTGCGCACGTGATCGCGGTGAACCGCTCCGGCAACCCGGTCACCGGCCCCGGCATCCCGGACACGATCGAGACGATCTCCACCGATCAGCTCTCCAGGGTGTGGGCGCGCACCGACCATGTGGTCGTCGCCGCGCCGGCCACGCCCGCGACCACCCACCTCATCGACGCCGACGTGCTGGCTCGACTGAAACCGTCGTCGTGGATCGTCAACATCGCTCGCGGCAGCCTGATCGACACCGACGCGCTGGTCACCGCGCTGGCCTCCGGGGCGATCGCCGGCGCCGGGCTCGACGTCACCGATCCGGAACCCCTGCCGGATGGACATCCGCTCTGGGTACTGCCGAATGCCATTGTCACGCCGCATGATTCGAATCCGCCACAGTTGCGGCTGGCCGCCTTCGCCGACCATGTCGGCGCGAATGTGCGACGGTTCGTCGCGGGCGAGGAACTGCTCGCGCCGGTTGATCCGGAACGCGGTTACTAGCCCTATACCTACGCCGAGCGACTGGGCATACGTATAGAAGCGCGAAAAGTACTTATAGATGACTGATTCGGGGCACCCCCCTGCGGCCATAACGTAGTTCGTGTCAGCACAACGACAGCGAAACCGCAGATCACAGCCCCGAAGGAGCTCATCATGGACACCATCGTCGCCCAGTACCTGGAAGCCTGGAACACCACCGACGCCGCAGCGCGCAAGGCCGCGGTGGCCCGGGTGTTCACCGAGACCGCGGGCTACACCGACCCCCTGATGTCGGTCATCGGCCACGACGCCATCGACGCGGGAATCGCCGCCGCGCAAGCACAATTCCCCGGCTGGACGTTCCGGCTGGCCGGTCCGGTGGACGCGCATCACGACCAGGTCCGGTTCACCTGGGAGCTCGGCCCGGCCGACGCGCCCGCCGTCGTCGTCGGCTTCGACGTGGCCGTGCTCGAGCAGGGCAAGATCGCCAACGTGTACGGCTTCCTGGACCGCGTCCCCGCCACTGCCTGATCGAAACTCCCTCTCCCCCAATCTGATTCACCGAAGGATGGCACCGCCATGACCACCACCGCCCCGTCCTACCTGTCCTCCGTGCTCGCCCCCGGCCCGAAGCTGCTCCGTCTCTCGCTCCGCTTGGACGCGGTGGTCACCGGCGTCAACGGCCTGGCCTATCTCGCTCTCGCCAAGCCGCTGGAGTCGCTGCTCGGCCTGAACACCGAGATCGGTATCCCGATCGGCGTCTTCCTCACGCTGTACGGTCTCGCGGTGGCGATCATCGGCACCCGGTCCACGATCAGCACCGGAGCCACCCGCGCCGTGATCGCGGCCAATTCGGCCTGGGCCGTCGTCAGCCTCGCGGCCCTGCTCGAAGGCGCCCTGGACCTGAACATGGTCGGCGCGGTGTGGGCGGTCATGCAGGCGGCGACCGTCGGCGGTTTCGCCGCCCTCCAGTACCTGGGTCTGCGCAAAGCGTCCTGAACCCACCGAAACCCGACCGGGGTACCAGCAGACCTGCTGGTACCCCGGTCGTTTTTGCAGGTCAAGACCACCAGTAAACAGCCTGCAATAAATGTGCCATTGACAACTGGCACATTCATGGATGATTCTGGGCACATGACAAGGTCAACGAGGACCTCGGTTCCCGGCGTACCCACGGCACCATCCGTGCAGGCGACGCTCGCCGCGACGGCCACCCGCTTCGGCCTGCGGCAGCTCAACTGCGCGGTGCCGATGAACGCGCCGGGAGTCTGGTTCGCCCGCAAGCTCGTCGCCACCTTCATGGCCGTCGGGGGTCCGGTGCCGAACGGTACGCAGGTCACGCCGGTACAGGCCGGCGCGGTGCGCGGGGAATGGGTCCGCGCCGCCGGTGTGTCGTTCGGCCCGCGCGCGCTCTACTACCTGCACGGCAGCGCCTACGTGATCTGCTCCGCCCGAACCCACCGCGCGCTCGCCGCCCAACTGTCCCGCAAGACCGGCCTGCCCGTCTTCGTCATCGACTATCGGCTCGCCCCCGAGCATCGTTTCCCGGCCGCGGCCGATGACGTCGAGGCAGGCTACAACTGGCTGCTCGAGCAAGGCTATGCCCCGGAAAACCTTGTGCTCGCCGGTGATTCGGCGGGCGGGCACCTCGCGCTCGACTTGCTCGTGGAGAACGGCCGTCGCGGCATGGCCACTCCGGCCGGTGTCGCGTTGTTCTCGCCTCTACTCGATCTCACCCTCGGTCTCGCCGCCGAACAGGAACGGCAGCAACCGGATCCGCTCATCACGGCCGCGGCGGCGAGCCGGATGCCCGCCATGTACACCCGCGGCCTGCCCGCCGACGCACCGCGGGTGCGGCTGAGCATCCCCGACGGCCTCGCATTGCCGCCGATGCTGGTGCAGGTCGGCGGCGCCGAAATGCTGCGCGCCGACGCACGGGCGCTGTGCGCGATGGTGCGCGCCGCGGGCGGTAGCGCCGATCTAGAGGTCTGGCCGGGCCAGATGCACGTCTTCCAGGCGTTGCCGCTGCTGGTGCCCGAGGCCGGCCGAGCCCTGACGCGCGCGGCCGACTTCCTGTCCGCCGCACTGGCCTCCCACCCCGTCTCGGAAAAGGTGAGCTGACATGTTCGGACTGGAAAACCTGCTGCCCCTTGGTAATCGACCGCGGCGCAGCTACGGCGCGCGAGCGGTGGTGACCGGCGCGGGCAGCGGCATCGGCCGTGCCTTCGCGGTCGAGATCGCCAATCGCGGCGGCCACGTGATCTGCGCCGATATCGACGAGGCGCGGGCCGACGAGACCGTCGCCCTGATCGAGCGCAAATTCCCCGGTGTCGCGCACGCGTTCCGCTGCGATGTCGCGCAGCGCGAAGACGTGGAAAACCTTGCGCGATTTGCCGAATCACTGTTCGAGCGTCCGGTCACCCTGGTGATCAACAACGCCGGCGTCGGCATCGGCGGAACCCGGGTCGGCCAGGTCGGATTCGACGACTGGGAATGGGCCCTCGGCATCAATCTGTGGGGCGTGGTGCACGGCTGTGAGGTGTTCACGCCGAAGCTGCGCGCGGCCCGCCGCGGCGGCATCATCAATGTCGCGTCCGCGGCGGCCTTCACCGCCGCGCCCTCGATGGCCGTGTACAACGTGTCGAAGGCGGGCGTGCTCGCGCTGTCGGAAACGATGGCGGCCGAGCTGAGCGGCACCGGCGTCGCCCTCACCGTGCTGTGCCCGACGTTCGTGAAAACCAACGTGGCCAAGGACGGCCGGATCACCCAGCAGTCCGCGCGGCTGGCCGACACCTTGATGCGCTGGACCGGATTCTCCCCCGAGACGGTCGCCCGCAACACCCTCGACGCGCACGATCGCGGACAGCTCTACGTGCTGCCGCAATTGGACGCGCATGTGATCTGGCGGCTCAAGCGCTACTTCCCCGCCCAGTACACCTACGTTCTCGGCCTCCTGGATCGCGTACTGCCGCAGGACAACTCCCCCGCCACCGACCACGCTTCGGTCACCGACAAGACAGGAGTCTGACATGGCCATCGCAATGGACTTCGACGACATGCTCACCAAGATCAAGAACCGGCAGTGGGCGCTGGCCGATATCGACTGGGACGCACCGGGTGCCGAGACGATCTCGCCCGAATTGCACGCCCGGCTCAAGCCGTTCATGGCCGACCTGATGTGGATCGAGAACGTGGGCGCGCGCGGTTTCGCCGCCATGGCGAAGAAGGCGCCCACCGAAACGCTGCGCGAGATCTACCGGTACTTCCACGCCGAGGAACAGCGTCACGCCAATGCCGAGCTGGCGCTGATGCGGCGCTGGGGCATGCTCGACGGTGACGAGATCCCGCAGCCGAACGTGAACGTCAAGCTGGTGATCGACTTCCTGGACAAGTACGCCGACGACATGTCGCTGTCTTTCCTCGGCACCGTGATCCCGATGCTCGAGGTCGCCCTCGACGGCGCGCTGGTCAAGTTCATCATGGACGAGATCGAGGACCCGGTCTGCCAGGAAGCCTTCAAGAAGATCAACAACGACGAATCCCGGCATCTGGCCGTCGATTTCGCGGTGATGGATCTGCTCGGCCACTCCCAGGCCCGCAAGCTGTTCATCGACCTGGTCGGCGGCTGGATGAAGCCCTCGCTGATCATCGGCGTGCTGAGCTACGTGCCGCTGCTGAACAAGATGCGCGACAACATCGTCGAGATGGGCGTCGACGAGGAGAAGCTGTACTCCGCGCTGAAGCGCTACGCCAATGTCGGCGAGCGCAGCGAGTTCGCGCGCCGGCTGCCGATGTACCAGATCGTGAAGATGCACGGCGGCTGGGTGATCGACCGCGGCCACCCGTACCACCTGTTCGCCGACGCACTGGTGAAGATCACCGCGCGGGTGCCCAAGGCCCTGCTGCGCCGCGACCCGACCTGGGTCAAGGAAGTCACCTACGAGCCGGCGGCCTGACGGGATGGCAATGACGAACAAGACCCTGGACGTCGCGATCATCGGTGGCGGATTCGCCGGTATCGGTGCCGCGATTCGGTTGAAGCAGAAGGGCATCGACGACTTCGCCATCTTCGAGCGGGGCGAATCCATCGGTGGCACCTGGCGCGACAACACCTATCCCGGTGCGGCGTGCGATATTCCGTCCCGGCTGTACTCCTACAGCTTCGCGCCGAACCCGGACTGGTCGCACACCTATTCGGGCAGCAACGAGATCCTCGGCTACATCGAGACGATGGTGGCGGAGTTCGGGCTCGCGCCGCATCTGCGGTTCGGCCACAACGTGACCGGCATCGTCTTCGACGAAGCGGCCGGGCGGTGGGAGATCTCGGTCGAGGGCCGCGCCGACACCGTGCTCGCCCGCACCGTGGTGCTCGCCTCGGGTCCGCTGGCCAACGCCGGCTTCCCGAACATTCGCGGCATCGAAAGCTATGCCGGGCACAAGATCCACAGCGCCCGGTGGGATCACGACTACGACTTCACCGGCAAGAAGGTCGCCGTCGTCGGCACCGGAGCCAGTGCGGTGCAGATCATTCCGGAGCTGGTGGACAAGGCCGCCTCGGTCAAGGTCTTCCAGCGCACGCCAGGGTGGGTGCTGCCAAGGGTGAACAGGCGGACCAACGCGGTCACCAGGGAGCTCTACCGCCGGGTGCCCGCCGCCGAGCAGCTGGCCCGGCAGGCCTGGTTCTACGGGCACGAGTCGGTCGCGCTCGGCGTGGTCTGGAACACCCCGCTCACCCGGGTGGTCGAGCTGGTCGGCAAGGCCCAATTGCGCAGGCAGGTCAAGGATCCGTGGCTGCGCAGGCAGCTCACGCCGGATTTCCGGGCGGGCTGCAAGCGGCTGCTGATGACCGACGACTACTACCCCGCGCTGCAACGGGACAACTGCAAGCTGATCACCTGGCCCATCGCCACGCTGTCCGAGCGCGGTATCCGCACCGCGGAAGGCATTGAGCACCAGGCGGATTGCATCGTGTTCGCGACCGGGTTCGATGTGTCCAAGACCGGCACGCCGATTCCGGTGGTCGGCCGCGACGGACGGGTGCTCGCCGACGAATGGTCGCGCGGCGCATACGCATTCAAGAGCGTTGCGGTGTCCGGGTATCCGAACATGTTCCTCACGTTCGGGCCGAACTCCGGGCCGGGCCACAATTCGGCGCTGGTGTACATGGAGGCCCAGATCGACTACCTGGTGCAGGGCATCGACACCATTCTGAAGCAGGATCTGCGCGTCCTCGACGTCCGCAAGGACCGGCAGGACCGCTACAACGAGGGCATGCAGCGCCGACTCACCGGCACCACCTGGAACTCGGGCTGTAAGAGCTGGTATCTCACCGAGGACGGTTTCAACGCCACGATGTACCCGGGCTTCGCCTCCCAGTACGTCAACCAGCTGCGCACCGTCGACCTCGCCGACTACACGGTGGTGCCGTCGGCCGGTCAGGTGCGTCCGACGCGGATCGCGGCGGTTTCTTAGGTGATCGGTGCCGGAGGCGGGGGCGATAGACTCGGCTCCGGCACCGTGGCGGGCGAGGAGGTGAGTTCGATGGAGTACCGGATCGATGACCTCGCGCGCGCCGCGGGCACCACCACCCGCAACGTGCGCGCCTATCAGGAGCGTGGCCTGCTGCCGCCGCCGATCGGCAAGGACGGCCGGGCCAGCATCTACGACAACTCGCATCTCGAGCGATTGCGGCTGATCGACGCGCTGTTGCAGCGCGGGTTCACCACCGCGCACATCGGCGATTTCATCACCAGTTGGGAGACCGGCAAGGACCTCACCGAGGTACTCGGCCTGCAGCACGCCGTAACGGCCTCGTGGTCGAAGGACGAGACGTTCGAGGTGCCCCGGGAGCTGATCGGCACCATTCTCGGCGCCGAGGCCGATGAGCTGGTGGACCGGCTGCGCGAGATGAAGCTGGTGCGGCTCGAGGGCGACACCGTGGTGTTCACCGACACGCAGTTGCTCACCTCGTTCGCCGAACTGCACGAGTACGGGCTGGAACTGCGCACGCTCATCGAGATCTACGCCAAGGTGGCCGACCGGATCGATGACATCACCCACATCATGATCACGGCCGCCAAACAGCACATCATCGATGAGCACGGCCCCGGCTGGCTGCCCGATACCAGCAGCGAGATCGCCGACACCACAACGATGTTGAGCAAGATGCGGGAGCTGGCCGTCGCCTCGGTGCACGCCACGCTCGCCCGCTCGCTGGACGTGACCCTGCGCCGGGAACTCGGCGACTACCTGGCCACCGCGGCCGAACGCGAACGCGCCCGCACCGATCCGGCCACCTAGCGAGGCAGCGGGGAAATGGCCGAAACCAGCGGCTGATGAGCGCCGAAGCGCGCGCTCGGTCCGTACCGTGGTGCCATGCACGTCGCGCTGTTCACCGACTTCCATCCCGGCACCATGGGCGGAATCCAGACCTCGGTGCACGCCCAGCGGCGGGGGCTCGAACGCCTCGGCCACCGCGTCACCCTGTTCTGCGCGCCGCTGCCCGGCGCCGCGGCCACCGACCCCGATGTGGTGGTGCTGTCCGCGCTGGGCGGTGTGGTGGTGAACGGGTTCGCGATGGTGCTGCCGACCAGGTCGAACGCCCGACTGATCGACGCGGTGTTCGCTGAGCGGCGCCCGGTCGACGTCGTGCACACCCAGACCACCTACGGCGTCGCCATCGCCGGGTTGCGCGCTGCCCACAGGCACGGCCTTCCGGTGGTGCACACCGTGCACAGCCGCGACGACGTGTTCATCCAGCACACCTCCCCCGCCCCCTACCTGGCCGCGCTGACCATGCGTGCGCTGCACGGCCGCTTCGTCGCGCACCCCGAGCGGATGCCGCGCAACGACGAATCCCGGGCGGCCAGGCACGCCTGGCACACCATGGTCGGCCAAGCCCAGGCGGCGGATCGGGTGATCGTGCCGACCAACCATTTCGCCGAGCGCCTGCGCGCGCACGGGTTGACTCGTCCGCTGCGGGTGATCTCCAACGGCATCGATGACGCGCTGCTCGATCGGGCACAGGCCGCCCGCTCGGCCGAAACAGCCGCTGCCGCAACCGGGTCGCTGCGCGTGCTGTGGTGCGCCCGGCTGTCTGCCGAAAAACGGCTATTGGAGGCGCTCGACGCGGTGGCCGCGGTGCCGAACTGCGAGTTCGACATCTACGGTTCCGGCGATCTCGAGGATCGCGCGCGAGCGGTGATCGACGCGCGCGGACTCGGGGCGCGGATACGGCTGCACGGCGCGGTCGACCAAGCCGAGTGCCTTGCCGCGATGGCGAACCACGACGTATTGCTTTTCCCCTCTTCCGGTTTCGACACACAGGGTATGGCCCTGCTGGAGGCCGCGGCGATGCGGCTTCCGGTGGTCTACTGCGATCCCGATCTGGCCGAGACCGTGCCCGAGGGCGGCGGAATCCGCACCGGCGACCCGTCGGTGGCCGCGATCGCGGCCACGCTGCGGGAATTGGCCGACGACCCCGACCTGCTGGCGCCGATGCGCAAAATCCTCGCCGAGCACACCGAATCCGCGCGTCAGTCCCGGCTGACCGAGTCGATCCTGGACGTGTATGCCGCTGCCACACAGCAGGTTCCGGACGTGCCCACCGCGCCGGGACGGCTGCCGCTGATCGGTCACACGGCGGTCGCGCTGCGCGACGGATTGCGTTTCGTCACCTCGCTGGCCGAACTCGGGCCGATCGTGCGGATCTATCTCGGCCCGCGCCCGGCCTACCTGCTCACCACCCCGGAGCTGGTCCGCGCGGTGGGTTTCGGCGAGGCAGGGCAGTTCCACCGCGAGGAGTTGCGCGAGGCGATCGCAGAGGTCATCCGCGAGGCGTCCAATGTGCTCAGCGGCAAACCGCACGAGCTCCGCCGCCGGTTGATCGCGCCCGCACTGCGACAACGTCGTTTGAACGAATATGCCGTGGTCGCAGCGGATCTCGCGAATACCTGGTCGGCGGCGCTGCGCCCCGGACAGCAACTCGATCTCGCCGACGAGGCCCATCGCGTGGTGCTCGACATCATCTCCTCGACCCTGTTCACCGCGGACTTCGGCGCGCGCGCCAAACGCGAAGTGCAACAGAGCATCCCGTGGCTGCTCGGTCAGGTCATCCAGCGGGCCGCGCTGCCGCCGCCGGTGCGCCGGATGCGGGCGCTGGCGAACCGCCGCTTCGCGCGCACGGCGCACCGGCTGCGCACCCAGATCGGTGCGGTGGTCGCCGAATACCGCCGTGCCGACCGTGATTTCCACGATGTGCTGTCAGAGTTGGTCCGCCATCGCGACCCGGAGACCGGCGTCCGGCTCTCCGACGAAGAGATCATCGATGAGCTGCTGCTGATGCTCGCCGCCGGCGTCGGCTCGACCGCGTCGATCCTCGGCTGGGTGTGGCACGAGATCATGCGCCAACCCCGGATCGCCGATGAAATACGCAGGGAGCTGGACGATTTCGTGGGCGCCGGGCCGGTCACCGCCGAGCACGTCACGCGACTGCCGTACCTGCGCTCGGTCATCCAAGAGACGCTGCGCTTCTGGGGCCCGTGGGTCAGCACGCAGACCGCGGACGGCCCCGTCACGCTGGGCGAGACGACCCTGCCCGACGGCGCGACGGTGGTGTTCAGCCCGTATCTGATCCACCACAACCCGCACTACTATCCCGATCCCGAAACCTTCGACCCCGACCGCTGGTTCCCCGACCGAGTCGAGGAGATCGACAAGAAGGCGATCCTGCCGTTCGGCGTCGGCAACCGGCACTGCCCCGGCAGCAACTTCGCCCTGATGACCATCACCCTGGCCACCGCCGCCCTGTTCACTCACTGGCAGCCGGTCCCTGACCCGCTCTACCAGGTCACCGCATCGAACCGCGATTTCGTGCCCGCACCGTCCCGGATCCCGGTGGTCTTGCATCTCGCTCCGTAACCGATGAGATCCGCGACGTCTCGCCGTCAGAACAGGTATGCACACCAAGAATCTCGCAGACCTCTACTCGCTGCCCGCGCTGGAATGGTCGAGCGTGCGGGCGAAGCTCGAACAGAACATCCCGCAGGCGCCCGACACCGGCGGTCCGAACCGGCACTCCTATTGGCTGACGACCCTCGATCCTGATGGCAGTCCGCACATGACCGCGGTGGGCGCGCTGTGGCTCGACGGCGCGGTCGTGTTCACGACCGGCGCGCGAAGCCGCAAGGGCTGCAATCTCGCTCGTGATCCGCGCTGCGCGGTCAGCCTCTCGCTGCATGACTTCGATCTGGTCATCGAGGGGACGGCGAGTCAGGTCACCGACCCGGCGGTGGTGGCCGAGGTCGCCGCGAAGTACGCCGCGGACGGGTGGCCCGCCGCCCCCGACGCGACCGGGCAGGCGCTCACCGCCGAGTACAGCGCGCCGTCGGCGGGACCGCCGCCATGGCACGTCTACCGGATCACCGCGCGGTCGGCGACGGCCCTGTCCATGGTGGAACCCGGCGGCGCGACCCGCTGGACGTTCTGAGCGCATCGCCCCGGCCGCGCCCGGATCGCCCTGCCGAGCGGATACGGACCACGTACGCTACGTGGGGCGCGTTGTTCACAGCGCACCAGCGCGGAGCTCGGTGAGCACTGGTGCGGCGACGGCGCCGGCACGGGTACCGCGCTGATCCGGCGGTGCCGACCGTCGAGGGGATGGAGCCACCCATGGCACCCGGGCAATCGAGAGTTCCGCCGCAGGTGGTGGTCCGCGCCGTCGAACTGATCCGCTACGGGGTGGCGGTCGCCTATCGCAAGCTGGTACCCGGCCATATCGCGGTGATGGAACTGCTCGCCGCCGGATGGCTCACCCAGGCGATCCACGCCGCCGCCGAACTCGGCATCGCCGACGCGCTCGCGGACGGCCCGCGCAGCGGGGCCGACCTGGCCGAACAGGTCGGAGCCGACGAGGACGGGCTGCACCGGCTGCTGCGCCTGCTCATCGCCTACGGCATCTTCGCCCGTCGCCGCGACGGCAGGTATGCGCTCACGCCGATGGGCAAGGCATTGCGCCGCGACAGTGCCGTTTCGCTGCGCGACGCGGCGCTGTTCTTCGGCTCCGCACTGCACCGCGACCACTGGTCGCACCTGGTCGACGCGGTGCGTACCGGTAAGCCGGTCGGCCAAGCGCTGCACGGTATGTCGTTCTTCGAGCACGTGCAGGCCAACCGCGAACTCGGCAGGCTCTTCGACAACGCGATGACCAGCATCGGCACCCTCTCGCTCGGGCCGCTGCTCGCCGCCTACGATTTCACCCGCTTCGGCACCGTCGTCGATATCGGCGGCGGAGAGGGCACGCTCATCGCCGAAATCTTGCGCAGCGCACCGGAATCCACCGGCGTCCTGTTCGATCTACCCGAGGTCGCCGAGGCCGCGGCCGACCATCTCGCCGCGCGCGGTGTGGCCGAGCGGTGCACCATCGAGCGCGGCTCGTTCTTCGACACGGTGCCGCAGGGCGGCGACGTCTACATCCTCAAGCACATCCTGCACGACTGGCCGGAAGAGGATGCGGGACGCATCTTGCGCGCGGTCCGCGCGGCGATGAAACCCGATGCGCGCCTGGTGATCGTCGAACTGGTGCTGCCGGAGAACAATCACCCGCACCCGGGCAAGTTCGTGGATCTGGAGATGCTGGTGAACGTCGGCGGGCGCGAACGCACGGCCGCGGAGTATCGAGAGTTCTTGGCGCGCTATGGGTTCACCTTGCAGCGGGTGATCCCGACGGTGTCGCCGGACAATATTCTCGAGGCCGTACCGAGCTGAATTCGTTCGCCGCGTACGCCTGCCGGATGTCTACTCGGCGGTCAACGCACCACCGACCACCGCGGTCACCACCCGCATGACGGCGGCGGTATCCGGCGGCGGTCCCGTGCGGTCGGCGAACAGCAGGTGCCCCGTGCCGATCAAAGCGGGTGCGAGCGCGTCGATATCGGCATTCTCCGCAATCCGGCCGTGCACGCGTTCAGCGGCGAGATACTCCGCCAGCATCGCCGTCGCCTCCGACAGCAGCGGCAGCCCGGTCGACCAGCGGTGACGTAGCCTGGCGCGCAACTCGTCCCGGAACGTGACCAGGCCGACGATCGCCACCGCGACCGTCTCGAATATCGATGTCAGTGCGTCCGAGAGGTTTTCGACGACAGAGCCGGTGCCCGCCGACACATACAGTGCGGCCGAGAGCTGTTCCAACTCGGCGACACGATCCAGCACCAGCTCGGCCAGGAAGTCGTCGAAGTCGGCGAAATGCCGGTGCAGCACGCCTTTCGCACACCCGGCCTCGGTGGTGACCGCCCGACTGGTCAGTGCGCTCGGCCCATCCCGGCGCATGATCCGTTCGGCGGCGTCGAACAACTGTGCGCGCACGTCACGCATGGCGACTCCCGTTGGCACCGTGTACATCTCCCTTCATCAGTCGAAGCCACCCTTGCCGAGTGGGCGCTTGCCCATTTACAGTGGGCACATGCCCACTATACCGTCGGGGCAATCGCCCTCCCCTCAGCTCGAGTCCCATCGAGTCCGCGCGATCGCGGAATCATTCGGTATCGATGCCGCGCGCTACGACCGGTGCCGTCCGCGCTATCCCGCAGAACTCGTCGCGGCGGTCGTCGACGCCAGTCCAGGACCGCGCGTCCTCGATATCGGCACCGGCACCGGCATCGTCGCACGCCAGTTCCAAGCCGCCGGCTGCACCGTCCTCGGCGTCGAACCCGATAACGCATGGCCGAATTCGCACGTCACCGGGGCGCCGAGGTCGAAGTGTCCACCTTCGAGAGGTGGGACCCGGCCGGGCGCAGCTTCGACGCCGCCGTCGCCGGGCAGACCTGGCACTGGGTCGATCCCGTCGCGGGCGCGCACAAGGCGGCCGATGCCCTGCGGCCGGGCGGCACCCTCGCCCTTTTCTGGAACGTGCAACAACCACCGCCTGAACTGGAACAGGCACTCGCCGAGGTCTTCCGCCGCGTGGTGCCGGAATCCCCCATCGCGCACCTGCCCAAAGTATCCAGCGTCGAGATCTACACGGCGATGTGCGACAAAGCTGCCGACGGTATCCGCGGAACAGCCGCGTTCGACGAGCCGCGACAGCAACGTTTCGAGTGGACCCAGCGCTATACCCGCGACGAATGGTTGGACTACTCCGCCACCACCGGCGCCACGACCCGCCTGGCACCGGCTGTACTGGACGAGGTGCTCGCCGGCCTCGGCGCGGTCATCGATCGAACGGGAGGCGATTTCGTCTGCCGATACACGACCGTCATGGTCACCGCGACCAGAGCAGATTGATTGCTCGTATTGTTCGCCGACCGGCTATCCGATCTCTGGCCCCCGACATCCTTACGCCTCGTTACAGTCTCGGAAAACACCGATCACACCGTGCGACGAGATCGAGGAACCGATGACCACAACCATCACAGACGAGCAGATCCAACAGCTGGCCGCCTCCGCAAAGCCCTACAGCGTCGCCATTCTGCACTGGGGCCCGCAACGACACATGGACGGCGCCGCCGCAACCGAACTCGAACACCAGCGCCGCATGGTGACGCTGCGCGCCGACGGCATCATCGCCATCCTCTGCCCGGTCGTCTCCGACACCGTGGCCGGCATCGCCATCATGACCGTGGCACCGGAGGAAGCCGAAGAAGTCATGAACGCGGACCCCTGCGTCCAGGCCCAGATGATGCACTGCGAAGTCCACCCCTGCCTCAGCTTCCCCGGCGACACCCTCCCCGCCTGACCGGCTCGTTCGGGCAGTGGCGGGTAGGGATACGCGCAACGTGCTTCTCACGCTCGCCCCGGGTATGGATGACCGTCGCCACCGGTGTGATCGCCGCGAAAGACAAGGCGGCCGAGTGGGTGGTGGATCGGGTCGCGCCGGAGCACCGGCCGGTGTTCGCTCATGCGCGAGCCGTGTACCTGGGTGCGGCCGAGGAGAATTGGGCAGGGCAGGCGGCACAGCTCGAGCGGACCGCCCGGACGCTGCGTGCCGGGATCGAGCAGGCCGCCGCGGAATACGAGGCGTCCTGAGGACGATTACCTCGGCGTCACGAAAGCCCGCGTGGTGATGCCGAGGGTGTCGTCGGAGATGCAGGACGCGCGCATCGGCTGGCCGACCGCGGACGGCACCGATGCGGTGCCCGAGTAGGCGCCGAAGATCTGGCCGTCGGGCGTGCTGGGCGTCATCAACCCGAGGCATTCGACCTCGAGCGCGGACGCACCGTCACCGTCGTGGCACCGCGCGACGGCGTCGGTGACCCCCGGCTCGACGTAGCACGCGGCGGGATCTGCATGCGCAGACCCCGAACCCGCGATCAGTAGCCCGGAGGCGAGCGTGACCAGACAGCCGCCTCCACCGATACGCCGCAGCAGGGTCCTCACAGCAATCCTTTCCTCCGCGTTACATCGCCCGAAGCTCCGATCGTCCCTGGTGTCGCACCGGAACGGCGGCCGACACGACGAGGCGCACCGGCACGAGTTCGCTACGGCAGGATCGAAGCCTGCGCGACCAGGGTGAGATACAGCGTCAGGATGAACAGCACGGCGGGCCCGAACGGATAGTCGATCCGCGCCGAGCGCAGGAACTTCCACGCGCCGAACCCGGGCAGCACCAGCAAAACCATCGGCACCCACGCGATCAGTGACCCGGGTGCCGGGAAATCCCATGGCCGGACCAGCAAGATATCGCACAGCACCGCGACCACCGCGCACAACAGCATCGCCGCGACACTCCCGTTGGCGCCCAGCGCATTCGAGTACAGCATCTCGCCGGGACGACGTTCCCGCGAAGTCTTCCTGGCGAATTCGAATTGCAGGAACGCGCCCGCGAAGATGACGGCGACCGCCGCGGCCTGCCAGTGCGCCCGCACCTCGCCGGTGTCGATGGCCGAGACCACCACGTAGCCGGTGACGAGCAGTTGCACCGGATACGTGACGATCAGGTTCACCATGATGGCGTCGCGCACCGTGCGGAACCCGCGTTCCAGGCCCCACAGCGCCAGCCCGTAAGCCATTGCCACCGCGATCATCACGGCCGAGCCGACGGACAGCGCCAGGCTGCCCGCGATCGCGCCGGCCGCGATGACGCCCATCGCGATCCGCAGCTCCACGGCGCTCACCGCCCCGGTCACCAGCGGCCGGTCCGGATTGTGCACCCGGTCGTACTCGAGGTCCTTCTGCTCGTCGACCATGCGCAGGTACAGCAGCACGAACGCCACGACGACGATCCGGACGACGGTGGCACCGGTCGGCCGCCACGCCGAATCCGGCTGTGTCACCAGCGAAGCCGTGCCTTCCAAGGCCAGCACCCACAGCACGCCGTACAGCAGATAGTGCGGTTTGTACATCACCGCGGCGAACCGCGCTATCCGCGCGACCGAGACCAGTGGGTTGGTCACGCCCACCGATCCCAGCTGGTCAACTCGGCGGCGGGCGTGCGCCGTCCCGGCCGGTCCCGCCCGGGCAGCAGGTGCGCGACCGGCACCATGGCCACCTGCGTCACCTCGGCGTACGGAATCCCCAGCAGCTCCGCGATTTCCCGCTCGTACGCCAGGTGCGCCGTCGTCAGGCAGGAACCCAGCCCACGTTCCCGCAAGGCCAGCATGAAATTCCACACCGCCGGATAGATCGATCCGTAGAAGCTAGCCAGCCGCGGCGGCGAGGCGGGTTCGGGCGGACGGCCGAGTGAGCAGACGAATACCAGCGCGGGCACCTCCGCCAGATGATCGGCGAGGTACTGACCGGACGCGAGATCACCGAGCTGGTCGGGCCGCGGTGTACGGCCGGACATGTTGGCGGCGAAGCTTTTGCGGTAGAACTCCCCGATCTGCCGCTTGGTCTCGCCGTCCTGCACGATGAGGAATCGCCACGGTTGCCGGTTACTGCCGCTCGGCGCCTGCACCGCGATGTCCAAGCACGCCAGTAGATCTCCCCGATCGACCGGACGGGACAGATCGAGGCGGCGGCGGGTGGACCGGGTCGTCGTGAGCAGGTCGGTACCGGTCAACGACCTGCCTCCGGTCGCCCGGCGCCGAAAGCCAGCTCGTCGTCGGCGAATTCGAGATCGATCTCGGCCGCCACGGCATCGGCCTGCCGGATCTCGCAGTGGATCACCGTGCGATCGGCCTGCTGTCCGGTGATCTCCGCGACGCATTCCGCGGGCCGGTCCAACTCGACGAACCGCTCGAAAGAGCTTCCGACGCACTCCAATTGCGGAGCCCGATGCAACACCATCGCCAACGCGGTCTGCCTGCACGCCTCGATCAGCAGACTCCCCGGCACGTGGTCCAGCTCGTGATCGAACAGGAACGGATGTCCCAGGTCCGGGACGAGCGTCGCACGAGCGGTATTGCCGTCCAGCTGCGGCGGTCCGATCACGACGTTGCGCCAATTCTCGCGGCCGACAACGGCGGCGGCGGCGCGATCCCCCAGCGCGGACGCCCCGACGTACGGTCCGAGCTCGAGGCTCGTGCGGAAGGCGGAGCGCAGCGCCGCCCACTGCCGTGGCGTCACCCAGGAGAACGATCCGTCGACCGTCATCATCGACTCGCCGCCGCAGTCGATTTCGAGCACCATGTCCAGGCCGTGCAGCGTGTCACCGCGCACGTGCCTGCGCGGCACCCGCACCCGCATGACGAGGTCGGCGGGCGCGGTGCCCACCGTCCACGCCGCGGTGTCCGCGCCGGTGCCGTTGAACGTGCGTACGATGAACCCCATTTCGGCGGGGACGCCGTAGAACTCGTGGCTGAGCGCGATCGCGGCCTGCCTGGCCGCCTCCATCACCAGCAGCGGATCGTGGCGCAAACCCAGCGTCCCGGCGTGGTCGCTGTAATACGCGTGCATCCGCGGTAATTGGGCACCGGCCACGAACTCGTGTTCGGCGACGGCGTCCAGCGAGGTGACGAACACCTCGGACACCGCGCACCGATGCGCGAGCTCGCGCGAGATGGTGCGTAGATGGGTTGCCGTTTTCACCGCTTCCACATTTGCCGTCACGGTCGTCCCTCCTGCCAGTCTTCGGCGGATACCGGTCGCAGCGTCTGCTGCTGGGTGCCGGCCCGCATCGGGAGTACATAGGACCCGAGCACGATCACCGACCACGGATCGAGTTCTCGGCCATCGGCCCACGCGGCATACAGCAGCCGCGCGCACTCGTCGTCCGCCTGTGGGTCGAAGTCGTCGGGGGCCGGCGCACCGGCCCGTGCCAGGTCACGCAGGATCTGCTCGGTCGCCTCCGCGCGATCGAAACTGCGTGCGGGGACCTGCGTGTAGAGCCCATTGGTGAGCGCGAGCGCCTCGGCCGAGCGATCCTCGCCCGTCCCCGCCTGCGCGATCACCGTCGCCCGCCGCTGCTCGCCCAGGTAGATGGCGAGCTCCCGCAGCACGTCGGCGGGGTCGTCGGGCGAATGCACCAGGTTGAGTAAATAGTTGTGTCTACCGAGTAGGTATCGCAGCTGGCCGGCTTCGCGTTTACGCGGATCCGTGGGCCCTTTGGCCTCGGTGAGACGCACCGAGACCGGCAAAGCCCCGTCCTCGCCCCGGACGACGAGCACCAGCACGTCCGAGATGCCGACCAACAGGTCGGCCAGCGTGCGGCGTTCGGGCGAGGCGATGTTCCAGGCGAAATACCACAGCGCGCGGGCGAGATGCCGGTCCACCGCGACCCGGAACGCGGAGACGACCTGGAAGTCGTTGTCGGCCAGCCATTTCAGGGTGGGCCCGACCGCCCTGGCGACGATCGCGTCGGGCTTGAGCAACAGCAGCGAATGCTCGCGGGCGAACTTCGCGGCGTCCACGCCGAGTCGATCGAGCTGGTCGACCGTCTCCAACAGGTAGGTGTCGGCGGCGTAGGCCGTCACCTTCTCCGGCTGCGGGGTCAGCTCCGTGAGCAGTTGCTCCAGCGACGGGCTCATCGGTCCGCCCCGCCGAAGTCGTTGCCCGCCAGCACTTCTTCGATCGAAGGCAGCGGCATGCCCAGATAACCGGATTCCAGGCAGTAGTCCAACAGCAAGCGCAGATACTCCTTACCACTCGCGGGCGCGGGTTTACCCAGCAGCACTTCGGCATTCGCGGTGGCGAAGCGCAACTTACGGCGGAAATAGCTGGTGTAGAGCACACCGATGCGCCGGTAGTACTCGCGCTCGATGCCGTCGAGATCGTGCTCGTCGAACGTGCCGGCGGGCACGAACGTCGCGACCTCGAAGGAGGGGTACTCGGCCAGCACGTCGGAGACCTCCCGCAGCGACAGCGCGTCCCGGCCCACGGCGTGGAAGGTGCGCCCGTGCGCGGAATCGAAATCCAGTACGGCGGCAGCGATCACGTCGGCGACGTGATCGACCGGAGCCAGTGCGAGCGTCGCGTCGTATCGGCCGGGCAGCGAGCGCAGCTTGCCCTCGACCATGAGTTTGACGACGGTGTAGAGGTTCTTGTATTCGCGGATCACGCCGGTGCCGCTCGCGCCGGTGACGATGCCCGGCCGCACGATCGCCCAGCGCAGGCCCTGCTCCCCCGCGGCCCGCACCAGCTGCTCGGCTCGGAACTTGCTCTGCTCGTAGCCGTTTCCGAACGACTGCCCCGCGTCGAGGTCGTGCTCACCGACGGTGCCGCTGCGTTCGCCGCACACGTAGGCCGTGCTGACGTGGACGAACGGGACGTCCCACGCGCGGGCGAGCTCGATCGCGTTGGCGGTGCCCTGCACGTTCAGCTCGTCGTAGTCGGTCGCCGAGGCGTCGAACGCCGTGGTCGCCGCGGAGTGCACGATGATGCCGACGCGGTCGGCCAGATCGGCCCGATCCGGCTCGGACAGGCCGAATCCCGGCGCCCGGATATCACCGGCCACCGCGCGGCCCGCGCCGAGCACGGTGCCGTCGTTGCGGATGATCCGCGAATTGCTGTGCAGCACCGCGGCAACCGGGCGGCTCGCGGCGGACAGCCGGGCGAGGACCTCCGCACCGACCAGTCCCGAGGCGCCGGTGAGCAATACCGTGTCCCGCCCGGTCATGCGCGTCCCTCCGCGGCCAATGTCCCGGCGACCAGCGTGATGACCTCGCCGACGCGGCGCACGCCGACGAGTTGCTCGGGCCGGTAGCGGGGCAGGTCGAAGGAGCGCTCCAGCACCACGGTCAGCTCCATCAGGCGCAGCGAGTCGAAGCCCAGGTCCTCGATGAGCCGCTGACTGTCCTCTGCAGCTGCCTGCGCGTCCGGGGCCATCCGCTGGATCAGCCCACGGACCCGTTCGGCCACGGCGGCGTCGGCCACGGCGGTCATGCCTGCACCTCCTCGTCGCGTAGATGCGGTTGCTGCCCACCGGAGGCCAGCAGGTCGCGGGCCTCGTCCAAGGGCAGTTCGGTGTTCAGATAGCCGGCGATGCGCAGCCAGTCGTAGCCGATCGCCAGCGTGCGACGCCACTGCTCCCGCGAGTCGAAGGAGGCGGGGAAGCCGGTCGCGGCCGGGTCGGCGGCCACCGAACGTACCAGCGTGACGAATTCGTCCAGCACAGCGAGCCCGGCCAGCGTGTCACCATCGTCCACGAGCTGTGAGAACCGTACCCGCCGGGCCGATTCCAGCCGAGCGAGCAGCTCGTCCCGGTGCGGGGAAGCCGACGGCAGCAGCCGAGCCAGCGTCGAGGACGGGGCGACGTCGGCGGGCAGCGGGTGAATACCGTAGGCGGACAACGCCACCCGCACGGCCATCGCGATCATCCGGTGCGCGGCGATCTCGGCGACCGCGCCCTGCGCGTTCTTGAGCGCGCCCGCCAGGTCCTCTCTGGCGTTCTCCAGCACGATGTTCGACCACACCAGGTTCAACGCGCACTCGGTGAACCGGCGCGCGGGCAGCGGCGAGAGCGTCGCGACCGCCGCCTCGCGTACCGCCCCGGTCACGCCGAGCGCGGGCGATATCGCGGACGGCACTGGCGTGTGCGGTCTGACCCGTTTACAGAGCGCCAAAGCGGGCGTGAGCACTTCGCCACCACGCCATTGCAGGCCGACGAAACCGAGACGCAGGAACTCGGCCAGGGCGGCGGTGCCGTCGTGCTGTGCGCGACCGAGAACCGCGGCGATCGAATGCCGGAACACCACCGAGCGCCACGCCCGCGCCGCGTCGTCGGAGAGCACGAAAACCTCGCTGCTGTCCCGCATGACGTGCACGCGCGGACCGATCTGCCAGGTGGTGACCTCGGGCATCCGGGCGAACAGGATCTGGTCGGGATCATCGACGACGCCGGTCACGCCGAGTTCCCCGGCCAGCGCGTACAACCGGGCCCAGGTCTCGTCCTCGGACAGTTCGCCCGCCGGGGTGTCGGGCCGCACGTCGCCGCCGTCGCGGCTGTCTCCGGTTGCCCATGCGGCTGGATCGGCGAGTGCACGGTAACGGTCCACGAGCTCGTCGGCACCGATCCGATCCAGCTGGCGCGGCAGCCATTTGGTCTCGACGTAGCTTTCGCCCTGGCGCGCCGCCCAGCCCTTCATCGCCTGCAGCAAACCGTCGCGGGCCCACTCGACCGCCTCGTCGCGGGCATGCAGCGCCCGCAACGCGACGGCGTACCGCAGCGCATGCCGGGCGCGGTCGTGCCACCATTCGGCGAGCAGGGCGGTGAACGCGGCATGCGGGAGCAGTGCCCGCAATTCACCGACGTCCTGGCTGCCGGCCCGGACCACGGTGGCCCGCAGGAACCGCTGACATCGATTGAGCAGGTCCTCGTCCAGGTCGGGCACGCTGGTGGCGTGCGCGACTTGTTCAAGCTGCCTGCGCAATTGGGCAGCCGAGCGGGTCCGCACCTCCACCCGGCGGCCGTCGATGAACAGCACCGTCGGCAGGGTGGGCAGTTCGTCGTCGCCGGGCGCGAGCACCAGGAAGTCCACATCGGACCCGTCGTTGCCGAAACCCTCGGCCAGCGACCCCTCGAACAGCACCGTCGAATCCCGCGGCACGGCAACGCTGTCCAGCGCCTTGTCCAGCAGTTGGACCGCCCGGTCGAGGGCCATGGTCGGCACCGGCAGGTCCGGGTCGGCTGACGCGCGGACCGTCCCGGCATCGCCGCCGACCTGTTCTTCGTGGGCGACCGCGTCGGCCAGTGCACCCCCGCGGAACTGCTCCCACATGTGCCGACGGCGCGGTTTACCGCTGGAGGTGCGACGGATGATGCCGCGCGGGCCGGTGACGACGGTGACCGTCTGCGCTGGGCCGAGTTCGCTGCGAATGATCTTGCGAGCTTCGGCGATCCAATCGCCCGGTTTCGATTCGGCGAACAGCGCGATGCCCTGGGCACCGGGCTCGGTGATCGCGACCGCGGCCAGCTTGCCCTTGGTGATGCCGGTTTCCTGCGCGACCCGGGATTCGATGTCCTCCATGAACACCGACCGCCCGCGCACCTTGAGGCTCGACCCCATCCGGCCGAGCACGAAAACCTCACCGCGGTGCAGGAATCCGGCGTCGCCGGAATACAGCGCACCGTCGAGGATCCGGGTGGACGCGGACGCGGATTCGTCGGAGTAGCCCAGCGCGACCGAATCGCCGATCACCACCATCTCGCCGAGCGTGCCGTCCGGCAGCGGACGGCCTTCGTCGTCGACCACGGTGACGGTCGATTCCGGGGTCGAGTAGCCGAGCCCGGTGATCCAGCCCGCGCCCTCGACGCGGTGGGTGTCGTCGAGCAGCCGCTCCTCCAGCACGGTGACCGGCTCGCCGAAACGCAGTGTCGGCGTATCGATCCGCAGCGCGGTGATCGGACGATGGCGCGCCGACGAGGTCACCATCAGCGTCGACTCCGCCAGCCCGTACGCGAGCGTGTAGGCGCTCATCGAAAAGCCTTGCGGTCCGGCGAGTTCGGCGAAGGACTGGAGATCGGCCACCTCTACCGGTTCGGATCCCACGGCCAGCGTGCGCCAGCCGGACAGGTCCAGATCGGCGATCTCGGCGGGCGAAACCCGATGTGCCACATAGCCGAGCGCGAACGACGGCGACGGGGAATGCTGGGCGTGCGCCATCGCGCGCAACCAGCGCACCGGATCGCGGACGAACTGGTCCGGCCGCATCAGGTACAGATCACCCTGATTGGTGACGGTGGTCAGGAACGCACCCACCAGACCCATATCGTGATAGAGCGGCAGCCACGAGACCATCGCCTCGCCCGGCTCCCACTCGACCAGCGCGGAGATCATCGCGATGTTGTTCGCCAGGTTGTGCCAGCTCACCCGCACCCCGCGCGGGGCGGCGGTGGAGCCCGAAGTGAACTGCAGCAGCGCACACTCGTCGGGTTCGCCGAATACCCGTTGCTCGGGCGGGCATTCGGGCAGCGCCGAGGCGTTGATCACCAAGGGCTCGTCGGTGCGCCCGGCCGCCGTCGCCGCCTGGCGCACGAGCTGCTCGAACTCGACCGAGGTGACCACCAGCCGCGGCTGCGCCTGACTCAGGATGCCCGCGATGTGCGCGATGATCTGCTCGAGATCGCCGAACATCGGCGGCGCGACCGGCGTGAACACCCCGCCGCACGCCCAGACCGCGTAGAACGCGGCGACGCAGGGGAATCCGGTCGGCATGATCACGCACGCGCCGTCGCCACTGCTCATGCCGTGCGCTCGCATCAACGCCGCGATCGACCAGGTCGATTCGGCGAGCTCGGCATAGCTGCGATATTCCCAGCCGTCCGCCTCGTCGGCCAGGTGGATGCCGGCCCCCGTCGCGGGTTCGGCTAGCCAATTACGTACGGCGGCAACATCTTTGTCGTCACGCATCGTGGTCATCTCCTTCGGCCAGCACGGTTACGGTGCCATTGGTGCCATCGACCCGGATCCGCATACCGGTCCGTATCACTTTGGTGACGTCTTTGACCTGGACCACCGTGGGCACGCCCAGTTCCCGCGCCACGATCGCCACATGGGTGAGCGGGCTGCCGCGCTCGATGACGAGCGCCGCCGCCGAGGGCAGCGCGGCCACCCAACCGGGATCGGTTCGATAGGCCACCAGGATGCCACCCGCGACGTCGCGCGGCTCGTCCACGACCACCGCGGCCCCCGCCACGATGCCCGAGGCCGACGGCGTGCCGGGCAGCACGGTCCCCGCCGTTGCCGCCGGGGTGTCGGTGACCGGCACCCAACCCTGTTGCGCGAGTTCGGCCCGGCCGAACGCCGAACCGACCGTGACGAAGCGATCCGGCGCCACCAAACCGGCATCCCTGGCGCGCTGGGCCTTCCGGGCGGCGACGAGCTCACGCATCGAGGCGGTATCGGCGCCGTCATAGCAGCCGCGCAACTCCTGCACGGTCAAGTAGAACACGTCGGCGAACTCGTCGATCACACCGCGGGCGGCCAGGTCACGACCCATCGCCCGGATCATCCGCTTGACCATGCCGAACGCACGGGTCCGGCAGAACCGCAACCGTTCTCGATGCGCCGCGCAACGAGACACCTTGCCGCGCAACCGTTCATAGATCCGGCGGCGGAAACCGCGCAGATGGGCGTCCAGGTACTCCTCGGCTTCGTCACGATGCCCGAGCGGCGCGTCGGGCAGCGCGCTGCGCAGCATGACGAACAGGCTCGCCGGATCTTCGCGCAGGTCCGGCGTTTCCAGTTTCAGCTCGTCCAGGCTCCGGTATCCGTAGCGATCGATATAGGCATCGACCTGCGCCCGGAACTCCGGGTGATCGGCCAGTGCGGGGTAGATCTGTTCCGGCGCAGTCGAATTCACCAGCGCGGTCAATTCCGGGTCGACCCGGGCCGCGTCCGCCAGCGCCTTCATCGCGCGGGCCGGTTCCGCGGACTCGACGTCGGCGCCGGGGCCGACCACCGCGTACAGGAACCATTCCGGGGCCTTCGGCAGGAACAGCTTGGTGAGCAGGAACATCAAGCCGGTACAGGTCAACAGGATGGCGTCGAGCACCATCAGCGGTCCCCAGCGCTCGACCAGATCGCGGTCCACCTTCCGGTAGGCCGCATAGGCTTCGGCACCGGAGAGCGCGGTGTAGTCGATCGCGTCGTATTCGTCGTAGACGCGGTAGAAGTCCGTCATGAACTGCTCGACCAGCTCGTCGATGCCGAACAGCCGGCGCAGGTAGGTCACCGTGGTCACGGTCCGCGACCGCAGGCGGGCCAGCGGGTTGCCGAAGGTGAACGGCCGCAAGGTTTTCGCGACATCGTCGGGCAGCGGCTCGGCCACGCCCAGCGCGGCCTCGAGCACCTTGCGGTTCAGCGGGTAGCCCGGTGCGATGCCGACCATCCGATACCAGTGCAGCAGGTTGTAGTACACCCGGCCGTGAAAGTAGCCGAGCAGCACCGGAGTCCACTGTTCGGTCTGGCGCACCTGCGCGCTCGGCACGCGCAGCGAGCGCGCGTAGCCGTGGTACACCCGGCCGTAGATATCGGCGGCGGTGGTGTAGGTGAGCGGCGAGGTGATACCGCTGAAACTCTCGATGATGTTGGAGTTGTCCCAGATTCGGCGCTCACCGTCGGGCACCACCTCGCCCGCCCCGCGCAACACCGCGCCGGGTGGCGCACTGGCCAGCGCCGTCGTGATGGGGCGCGCCTGCAGGAACCAGAGGCCCGCGCCGTCGATCGCCCATTCCACGTCCTGCGGCGCGCCGAACTCGACCTCCAATTTCGCGCCCAGTTCGGCGATCTCGGCGATCTCGGCGGGGGTGAGCGCGGACTGTTCGCGTCGAGCGGGCTCGACCGGATCGATCGTGTAACCTTGATCGGCGGTGACCGTGTAGGACTGCTCCTTCTCGCCCAGCACCGACTCCAGCACCGTGCCCGAGCTCTTGTCGACCACCACCGAGTCGGCGTCCACCGCACCGGACACCAGCCCCTCGCCGAGTCCGTAGACCGCGCTGAGCACCAACTCGTCCCGGGCGCCGCTGATCGGATTCGCGGTGAACAGGACGCCGCTGGCCCGCGCGGCGACCAGCCGTTGCAGCACCACCGCGACACCGGCGGCGGGCGGTCGCTTGTTCGCGAACGCATAGCGCAGCGACCGCTCCGAGAAGGCCGACGCCCAGCAGTCGCGGACCCGGTCCAGCACCGAGTCCAGGCCGTTGACGTTCAGAAATGAGTCGAACTGGCCCGCGTACGAGTGATCCGGGCCGTCCTCGGCGACCACCGACGAGCGCACCGCAATCGCCCCGCTATCCAGCTGCCGATAAGCCTCGGCGACCAGTTCAGCGATATCCGGCGGCAACGGTTTCGCAGCGATTTCGGCTCGAAACGTGGCCGCGACGGTGAGGGCGGTATCGAGATCATCGAGTGAAACGATGGTGTCCGCTGTCTGGGCCAGCGCGCTGTCGGCGAGGAACCGCGCGAAGACGTCGGTACCGAGCACGGTCCAGTCCGGGACTCGAAACCCGCACTGCCCCAGGCTATGCAGGCCCCGCGCTTTGCCGCCGCCGAGCTCGGCGATCGTCGCGGTATCGGTCCATGGTCCAAGCACGTGCACGGATTCCTCCCGTCACCCCTGGGTCAGCGCATCGCAGCAAGGCGCTGCGACACGGGCTAGCCGAGCAAAAACAAATAGGGGTTGTTTGGATATATCCGAGAAATCACCGCATTGTTAGCCCACAATCCTAGGTGCTCGGTGCGCCGACCGCACCGCGACCGCTAGGCTACGAGCAGCGTCGGTGGGTTCGGTGAGGATGTGATTCGGGCGGTGAGTTGGACGTTCACTCCGGACGAGTTCGCCCACGTCTGGCGGGAAACCGAGCTCGATCGGCACCCGTATCCGTTGCGGATCCTGGAGACCCCGCGCACCGAAGACGAGGCCGATCGCCTGCGCGCGACCCTCGACGAGCGGCTGCCGCTGCGCGCCGACCCGGACCTGAGCGCCTGTCTGCGCATCCTCGCGGCGCCGCAGACCAGGATCGTGGCCATCGGCGGTGCGCACACGCCGGGCAGCGAGCTGCGGCTGCTCGCCGCGGCCATCTACGACCGCGCTGTGCTCGCCCTGCAGGAGCCGGGCTCGACCCCGGAGTTCGGTGGCCGGGTCCGTCTCACCATCGGGCACAGCGGCAAGCTGGGGGCCCGGATCGCCGGTCTGCTGCCCACTACCCCACCGGGACAAGAACCCGCGCGCGTCGCGCCCAGCGAGGCGGTACGCGACGAGGAAGTGGTGGTCGCCCAGCGCCCCACCGCGCCACGCATCCGCAAGCTGCTGTTGAAGCCGCACTCCGCGGAGGGCCACATTCGGATCGAGTCCCACCTCGACCAGCCCACGCCCGCGCCGGCCATCCACTACACCTGGATCGACGTCAAAGGCGACGGGCGGTACCTGATCAGGGCGGGCAAGGAAGTCCACATCACGCCCGCCTCGGCCGAGCAGATCGCCGCACAATTGCAGAAACGCATTCAGCCGTGACGCCGGTCGGTCCGGCCGAGCGCCGACCAGTGCTGACCGGATACTCGGCTTCGGGATAGTCTGGGGCGGACCGACCATCTCAGGGGTGTGCGATGACGATCGAGACCAGCCGAGCCGATATCACCCGGTTCAAGCAGGCGGCCCAGGCAGGAACAGTCCAGTTCGATCCGGCTGCGGCGCGGCAATGTGCGGAGATGTACGAGCGGCAGGCCGAACGGCTGAGCTACCTGCAACAGCGCCTCGAATCCGCCGCTGAACTCGGCGGATTCGGCGGATTCGTCTCCGCCCAGCAGTTACAGGCCGGCTTCAATCACAAAGCGCGAGATGCCGCGGCGTTGCTCGATCACTACATCGAAGCCGCGTACCGGATGAAAGAAGCGTTCTTGATCAGCGGCGGACTACTCGAAGAAGCCGACGCCGCCAACGCCGCCGCACTGCGCGCCGTCGCCTCCCGGGTGCCGCGATGACCGGCGTCGACCCCGACTACATCAGCTCGATGGAGCACTTCGAGTCGATGCGGCACGAAGAGATCTACGCCAAGGCCCAGCAGATCGACGCCGCCGAGGTGCTGCGCGCGTCGGTCGCGTGGCTGGAGGTGGCGGGCACGCTCAGCACCTCCTTCCCGCTCACCCGCACCAGCACCGACCGGGTGATGAATTCGATGGAGTGGCAAGGCGCCGCGGCCGACGCCGCGTTCGCCAGCACCCGCAGCTTCGCCGCGTCGGTGGACGAACTCGCCGCGATCATGGGCCAGGTCGGCGCCCGCCTCGGCGGGGTCGCCGCGGCCGCCGAGGCGGTCAAGATCGCCGTCGCGCCGCCCGGTGGTTCCGGGCCGATCGGAGCCGTCGCCAAACTCCTGGAAGCCGCGCACGTCATCGATGCGCAGATGGCGGAGGAGGCGCTGCGCCAAGAAGCGGTGCTGGCCATGAACATGGTGTACAAACCGGCGTACGGCACGGCGGGCAAAGCTGTTCCGGCG
The DNA here is from genome assembly GCF_000308475.2 of Nocardia brasiliensis NBRC 14402. Lineage (GTDB taxonomy): Bacteria > Actinomycetota > Actinomycetes > Mycobacteriales > Mycobacteriaceae > Nocardia > Nocardia brasiliensis. The sequence continues at coordinate 75,491 of NZ_BAFT02000001.1, forward strand.
CTTCCCGCTCCGCCGCAGCTGCCCGGGATCCAGTCGGCGCCGCCGCCACCGAAACAACGCCAGGCGCCCCAGTACTTCCCGCAGGACGAGCAGCCGTCGACGCCGCAGGACAGTTACCCGTCCGCGCCGAACGGACAACCGCAGGTGCCGCCGAACGGTCAGCCGCAGGCCCCGTCGTCCCCCGAATCACAAGCGCCGCAACACCCTTCGACGCCGCCGACCACCCAATCGCCCTCCCCCGCACCGGCTCCGCCGCCGACCCAGGACGCGCCGCCGGCCACCCAATCTCCCTCTCCCACACCGGCTCCGCCGACAACGCAGGCTCCGCCGACCCAGGACGCGCCGCCCACCACACAGGCGCCACCTCCGACAACACAGCAAGCACCTCCGCCGCCGCCCACCACACAGGCGCCGCCGCCCCCGCCCCCGACGCACGAGCCGCCGGCCCCGCCGACCCGCGACGCTCCACCGCCCGCACCGCCGAGCCAACAAGCGCCGCCACCCCCGCCCCCGGGCACCCTCCCCGACCCCGGCGGCCAGCCGGGCGTCACCGGCCCCATTCCCTCGGAAGACGAACAGCAACCCCCGTCGACCACCAACCAACCCGGCGTGGTCCCGTCCCAGAAGTAGACCCAATCCACCTGGGCCGCCACGTATCCCAGCGGCTCAGGTGCCACCATCGAGTCGTTGTCGACCCGGACCGGCGGGTGCGCGGCCGTGGCGGCCCGGTCGAACAGTCGGCCGACGAGCACCACCGCCCCGCAACAGTGCGAAATGTAGCGCCTCGGGGCGGACGTAGTCAGCGCGGTTGTGCAGAGCGCGGGCACCGAATGCACGCGGCGGCGCCGATTCTGCGCGTAGCCCCGCGAGCGCGCGGCGCAGGCGACGTCGGCCATCATCGGCCTCGGGACCTGCGGCGGCGGGTGGAGACAACGAGGTCGTCGCGCACCCAGACCTTGGGCGCAGCAACGGTTTTCACGTCAGCAGAGCGCACGTCGGGCCGAGCGGGCGGGTCGTGGTGCCGGTGCATGCCGGGCAGGACGCGCCGAATCGTAGGACCAGCGCACGCCGGACCGTGCACCCGAGTCGCAGAACCACGCCGCGCACAGTCACCCGAAACGCGGCACCAGGCCACGCGGAGTGGGATCGGTTCGCGTTGCGGTGCCGGGCCGCTCAGACCTTTACGAGGTCGTCGGCGTGGATTACGGGGCGTTGCATGGTTTCCGGGAGTTCGGCGGTGGAGTGGCCGAGCATGGTGGTGAGTTCGGTGCTGTCGTAAGCCACGACGCCGCGGGCAACTATCCGGTCGTCGGTGGTGACGAGGTCGACCACGTCGCCGCCGTAGAAGCGGCCGCGCAGGCCGGTGACGCCTGCGGCCAGGAGGGAGCGGCGGGCCACGACGGCTCGGGCCGCCCCGTCATCGATGAGCAGCGCGCCGCGGCTGTCGGCGGCGTGCCGGACCCAGAACTTGCGGGCGGACAGGCGAACCGGGCGGGCAGCGAACGCGGTGCCGACCGTGCCACTGGTCAACGCGACGTCCGCGGCGGTGGCGGCGGCGAGCAGCACCGGCACGCCCGCGTCCGCGGCCAAGCGGGCGGCGGACAGCTTGGACGCCATGCCGCCGGTGCCCAGCGCGCCACCGCTGCCCGCGATCACCCCGTCCAGGTCGGCGCTGCTGCGCACCTCGGGGATGAAGTTCGCGGCACCCTTGCGCGGGTCACCGTCGTAGAGGCCCTCGACATCGGAGAGCAGGACGAGCGCGTCGGCGCCGACGAGGTGTGCGACAAGGGCGGCGAGCCGGTCGTTGTCGCCGAAACGGATCTCTTCGGTTGCTACGGTGTCGTTTTCGTTCACCACGGCGATCGCGCCGAGCGAACGCAAGCGGTCCAGGGTGCGCTGTGCGTTGCGGTGGTGCTCGCGGCGCGCGAAATCGTCTGCGCTGAGCAGAACTTGGCCGACCGTGCGGTCGTAGCGCGCAAACGAGGTGCCCCAAGCGTGCGCGAGCGCGAGCTGGCCGACGCTGGCCGCGGCCTGCTTCGTGGCGAGATCACGCGGCCGGCTGCTGAGCCCGAGCGGTGCGATGCCTGCGCCGATGGCGCCCGAGGACACCACCACCACATCGGATCCCGCGCGCATCCGTGCCTCCACCGCGTCGGCGAGCCGGTCGAGCCGCGCGAGGTCGATCCCGCCTGCCAGACTGGTGAGCGCGGAGGAACCGATCTTCACGACCACCCGCCGCGCCGACGCGATCGCCTGCCGCGCCTCGCTCAGCTCCGAATCCACTTCGGTCACACCCGAATTCCCCGTCATAGCCCTCGAACTCCCTGCGCCGCAATCGAATCCACCGACACCGGACCGGCCGCTACTCCTCGTCGTCCTTGACCAGACCGCGGCGCACCCGGGAGGCGTGTTTGCGTTCGGCGGCGCTGATCCGGTTGTCCTGTTCCAGGCGGATATCCGTGCCGCGACCGGTGGGCACCATGTCGATGCCCGCCGAGATCTGCGGCTCCCACTCGAAGGTCACGTTGCCGATGGTCACCGGGGCTCCCGGCTCCGCACCCTGTTTGACCAGTTCGTCTTCCACGCCGAGACGGGCGAGCCGGTCGGCGAGGTAGCCGACGGCTTCGTCGTTGTCGAACTGGGTCTGCTTGACCCAGCGTTCCGGCTGCGGGCCGCGCACGATGAAGCCGCCCGGCTCCTCGGGATCGGCGATGACACTGAACCCGGTCTCGTTGACCGCGATCGGCCGGATCACCGGACGGGCGGGCGCCGCCTTCGGATGCGCCGCCCGATACTGCAGCACCAGATCGGCGAGCGCGAAGGTCAAGGGCCGCAGACCTTCTCGGCTCACGGCCGAGATCTCGAAGACCGGCCAGCCCCGCGCGGTGAACTCCGGGGTGACCATCTCGGCGAGCTCGGCGGCGTCCGGAACGTCGATCTTGTTCAGGATGACCACGCGCGGCCGATCGGCCAGGTCGCCGAGGTCGGCGTCGGCGCTGAGCGCCGGTTTGTAGGCAGCGAGTTCGGCTTCGAGTGCGTCCACGTCGGACACCGGATCGCGACCAGGTTCGAGGGTCGCGCAGTCGACGACGTGCGCGAGTACCGCGCACCGTTCCAGATGCCGCAGGAAGTCGAGGCCGAGCCCACGGCCTTCGCTCGCGCCGGGAATCAGGCCGGGCACGTCGGCGACGGTGAAGGTGGTGTCCCCGCTGAGCACCACGCCGAGGTTCGGCACCAGCGTGGTGAACGGGTAGTCCGCGATCTTCGGCTTGGCCGCCGACAGCACGGACACGAGCGAGGACTTCCCCGCCGACGGGAAGCCGACCAGGCCGACATCGGCCACGGACTTCAATTCGAGAACGAGGTCGCATTCTTCGCCGTCCTCGCCGAGCAGCGCGAAGCCGGGGGCTTTGCGCGCCTTCGAGGCGAGTGCGGCGTTGCCGAGACCGCCGCGGCCGCCGCGGGCCGCGATGTAGCGGTTGCCCGCGCCGACGAGGTCCATCAGGACCTTGCCCTCGTTGTCGAGCACCATGGTGCCGTCCGGCACCTTGAGCAGCAGGTCGGTGCCCTGCTTGCCGTCGCGGTTACCGCCCTCGCCCGGCTTGCCGTTGCCGGCTTTGGCGTGCGGGTGGAAGTGGAAGTCCAGCAGGGTGTGCACGTTGGAATCGACCTCGAGGATCACGTTCCCGCCGTGGCCGCCGTTGCCGCCGTTGGGCCCGCCGAGCGGCATGAACTTCTCGCGGAGCACCGAAGCGCACCCGTGGCCGCCCTTGCCTGCGCGCACGTGCAGTACGACACGGTCGATGAACTTGGACATGTGGCGATCATCCTCCTTCAGGACTGGTCGTTGGCTGAGGCTGTGCCGGAAACGCACGGGGCCTGCGGAAAACACAAAACGGGCCAGGGTTTGCGACCCTGACCCGCTCGGCTGTTGTCTGGAGAGGTAAGGCCTAGGCCTCGACCGGCTCCGCGACGACGATGTTGACGGTCTTGCGTCCACGCTTGGTGCCGAACTCGACGGCGCCCGCCGCGAGGGCGAACAGGGTGTCGTCACCGCCACGGCCGACGTTCACGCCGGGGTGGAAGTGGGTGCCACGCTGACGCACCAGGATCTCGCCCGCGTTGACCTTCTGGCCGCCGAAGCGCTTCACGCCGAGTCGCTGGGCGTTGGAATCGCGACCGTTCCGGGAGCTGGATGCACCCTTCTTGTGTGCCATAGCTGAATCTCCTCGGGATGTCTTACTTGATGCCGGTGACCTTGATGACCGTCAGCGGCTGACGGTGACCCTGACGCTTGTGGTATCCGGTCTTGTTCTTGAACTTGTGGATGCGGATCTTCGGGCCCTTGGTCTGCTCGACGACCTCTGCGGCCACGGAGACCTTGGCCAGCTTGGCGGCGTCGGTGGTCAGGTCTGCCCCGTCGACGACGAGAACCGGATCCAGGGAGACGGACGTGCCCGGCTTACCCTCGATCTTCTCGACCTTCACCAGGTCACCGACCGCGACCTTGTACTGCTTTCCGCCGGTCTTGACGATCGCGTACGTTGCCATCGGTCGGCTTCCTCCACTCGAATAAGTACAGTCATGTTTCTTCTCGCGGCGCAAGTTCGCGACGCGAGATGTTCTTGGCTGGCTTGCTGCGCGGGGCGTGGTATAACGCCCATCGCCAGGCAGCGACCGACCAAGGTTACCAGAGCACCCCGGCAACGACACAATCCGGCCTCCGGCAGCCTGCGAGCAACTCGGCGGCCAGGGGTTTCGGCCCGCAGGCAGCCGGGTCGGCCGCGGTCTACGCGGCGCGGTGCGCCCCGGCGAAACCGCCCACCGGCAAACGATTCGGCCGGTCGTACCCCGTGGGTGCGACCGGCCGAATCAGGCTGACGGATCAGCTGTTACGACTCTTCCGGCGGCGGCCCCGCGGGACGCCCGACCGCACGCCGCCGCGGCCTGCGCTCCGGCACCACGACCGGGACATCGGCCGTGTAGTCGACGGCGGGTGCGGGCGCGTGGTCCGCGGTCGGCAGCACGAACACCGCACCGCTGCTGTCCGCGGCGGGCGCGGCCACCGAGCGGGCCACCCGACGCCGCCGGGTGGTGCGTGGCGCCGGCTCCGGCACGCCGTTGGTCACCGCATGATTCTCGGCGGCCTTCGGCTCAGCGGTCTTCGGCTCAGCAGCCCGCGGCTCAGTGGTCTTCGGCTCAGCGACCTTTGCCTCGGCAGCCTGCGGCTCAGCGACCTTCGGCTCGGAAACCTTCGGCTCGGCAGCGACCGGCTCCGGTGCGACGGGAGCCGCGGCGCGCGTCTCGACCTCCGTGGCCTCGACGACTTCGGCCGGTTCGGTCTCCTCGTCCTGCGCGGGCACGGCGACCACGGCCTCGGTCGTGACCGCCTCGGTTACCTCGTCGGCAGCGGCGGTCACGCGTGCTTCGTCGGCCCCCGTGCCGTGGCCAGCGGAATCGGCTTCGGCCGCAGCGGAACCCGCTTCGGCGTCGACCGCGCCCGACTCGGCCGCCTTCGGCTCCTCGTGCGCCGCGTCCTCACCATGGTGGGCCGCCATCGCCAGCGCGACCGGATGGGCCCGCTTGACGGCGATGTCCTCCTCGGACTCCGCGGGGGCGGTGCCGTTGGCGGCCGCCGCGGGGGCGGCCGGAGCGGCGCCCTTGTCGCGACCGCGACGACGACGCGACCCGGTTTCCCGCGTGCCGCGGCCCGCGCTGTCCTCGCCGGAGGACGGCTCGACGGGGTACGCGTGCACCAGGATGCCGCGGCCATGGCAGTGCTCACACGTGGTGGAGAACGCCTCTACCAGGCCGGTGCCCAGCTTCTTCCTGGTCATCTGCACCAGACCGAGCGAGGTCACCTCGGACACCTGGTGCCGGGTGCGGTCCCGGCCGAGCGCCTCGGTCAGCCTGCGCAGCACCAGGTCCCGGTTCGACTCGAGCACCATGTCGATGAAGTCGACGACGATCATGCCGCCGATATCGCGCAACCGCATCTGGCGCACGATCTCCTCGGCCGCCTCCAGGTTGTTGCGGGTGACCGTCTCTTCCAGGTTGCTGCCGCCGGCGCCGGTGAACTTGCCGGTGTTCACGTCGACCACGGTCATCGCCTCGGTGCGGTCGATCACCAGGGTGCCGCCCGAGGGCAGCCACACCTTGCGATCGAGCGCCTTGGCGAGCTGCTCGTCGATGCGGTAGGTCTCGAACACGTCCACGCCGTTGTTCTCGTGCCGGGCGACCCGGGCGAGCATCTCCGGCGCGACGGTGCCGATGTACTTCTCGACCGTGCTCCAGGCCCGGTCACCCTCGATGACGAGCTTGGAGAAGTCCTCGTTGAACAGGTCACGGATGACCTTGACCAACAGGTCCGGCTCTTCGTACAGCGTCTTGGGCGCGCCGTCGTTCTTGCCCGCGGCGGCCTTCTCGATGGTGCGCCAGGTGGCCTGCAGGCGTTCGACGTCACGCGCCAGTTCCTCTTCGGCCACGCCTTCGGACGCGGTGCGGATGATCACGCCCGCGTCGTTGGGCACGATGTCGCGCAGAATCTCCTTGAGCCGCTTGCGCTCGGTGTCGGGCAGTTTGCGGCTGATCCCGGTGGACGTGCCGCCCGGCACGTACACGAGGAAGCGGCCGGCCAGGCTGATCTGCGTGGTCAGCCGGGCGCCCTTGTGCCCGACCGGATCCTTCGAGACCTGCACGAGCACCTGATCGCCGGGCTTGAGCGCCTGCTCGATCTTGCGTTCCTTGCCGCCGAGCCCGGCGGCCTCCCAGTTCACCTCGCCCGCGTACAGCACGCCGTTGCGGCCGCGGCCGATGTCGACGAACGCCGCCTCCATGCTGGGCAGCACGTTCTGCACCTTGCCGAGGTAGACGTTGCCCACCATGGACGCGGACCCGGTGCTGGTGACGAAGTGCTCGACCAGGATGCTGTCCTCGAGCACCGCGACCTGCGTCGCGGTCGGATGATCCGGGAACGCCTTCTCGCGCACCACCATCACCCGGTCGACTGCCTCGCGGCGGGCCAGGAACTCCGACTCGGTCAGGATCGGCGGGCGGCGGCGACCGGCCTCGCGGCCGTCGCGCCTGCGCTGCCGCTTGGCCT